>CAXXWW010000006.1:0-474286 GCA_963665215.2 Dehalococcoidia bacterium | reverse complement strand
TCGCGACAACTAATTTTGCCGGTTGCCCCGGCCGGCCCCCAGATAGCTTTGGGAATAGCGCCGTGCTCAACTACCTCGGCAAAGTTCCTGATGCGTTGGGCTGGCCCATCGACCCGTGCTTTCCTGTGCAGATTGACCCCAAAGCGGAACAGTTTGAGCAGGTTGTGGCCGGTGCAGATCAACGACCATTCGCCGTTCACCTTCTCCAGTCCCCGCAGCAGGAACTGCCGGAATCCCCGGCCCTGCTTGATCTGGCCGAATACCGGCTCCACAGTTTGCATCCGCAAAGCGTAGCGTTGCCGACCCCGCCTGGTCTGTAACTTCCGTCGCATCCGGTCCCTGGGAGACAGATGGCTGGGTATGCGACCTCGGGGCGCGGGTGGAACAACCCGGCCGTGGCGGGTCTGCTCCGGCGCGACGAACGGGTCCACGCCCGGAGCATAAAGCTCGTCGACTGCCTTTGCCGAGTAATAGCCAGCATCGGCGGATACTTCCCTGGGGACTGCACCGACGTTGTCGATGGTCTCCTCCATCATCGCCGCAGCCTGTTGCTTATCCGAAGTCTGGTTGGTGGCCCGCGCCGCCACGATCACCTGGTGAGCGCTGTCCACCACCGCCTGACAGTTGTACGCTTGCAGGAAGTCCTTTCCTCCAGGTGCGGGCATGATGCGAGACTCGGTATCGGTGAAGTTACGCTGGGCCTTGTCGTCGGGCACCCCCGGGTGCTTACCACCTTCGGCCTCGGCCTGTTCGCCAGCCGCCTGCGCCTCGGCTTCCAGCGCCGCCATGGCGTCCCGTATCTTCTCCAACCGACCCTCTCGAAAGGCCAACTCCTCCGGCAACTCATCTCCACGCTTGTCTTTGCCGTACCGCCGGTCTTCCTCATCATCCGCTGCCTGGGCCTGTCGCAACAACTCCGTTACCTCCGCCGCCAACTGCGCTGCCTTCTCCTTCATCCGTTGGTAACTCATCGCCTTATGCTTCGATGCGTTGGCCTTGACCTTCGTGCCGTCCAGCGCCACGTGCCCCAGCTTCACCAGCCCCGCCTGCTGGCACAACGCCAGTACCTGTACGAACAGGCCCGACAGCGCATCCACATTATCCTTGCGAAAGTCGGAGATGGTCCGGAAGTCCGGTGTGTTGTTCGCCGCCAACACCCTGAAGGCGATGTCCTCGTGGAGACGCTGGGCGATGCGGCGTGAGGACGCCACCCCGACGCAGTAGCCGTAGAGCAACACCTTGACCATCATCCGTGGATGATACGGCGGCCCGCCACGCCGTTCCCGCTCGTAGCGAGCGGTGACCTCCGACATGTCCAACTGGTCCACCACGTCGGATATGAAGTAGGCCAGATGGTCGTCAGGCAGCCACTCCTGCAACGCCGCTGGCAACAGCAACTGCTGGTCGGGTTCGTAGGGAAGGTAGGTCTTGCTCATCAACGACTCCCCGCTACTGGACTGGGCCCATCATACCCCCAAACACTCGCCAACCGTGTTTCTCGGACGGGATGCTAGTGATACAAGCGCCAGGAACTGGCCGAGTGGGTGCCCAAGATCAGGATGATGCAGGAGAACGCGTCTGAGGTCCCACCTGGTGATGAACACTAACTACCATGACCATGGGACAGCGAACGGTTGGGCTGAGCGGAGTTACCGTGAGACTCAGGTACCGGCTCGACATTCCTGAGCTTCACCATGCAATCCCAGCAGAGCAAGATCCTGACACCCTCGGGGCGCGTGGGTTACGAGCTCTCCTCTCCACGCTGGGTACAAATGACCGAGAACAGCGGGACAATCTGCGTTTCCTTGGTGTCGACCACGGGCACAGCCTCCTCAATAAAACGCCCCATCGGATCATTATGGTCACAGATAAGCCTAAAAGAAGGTCGTCGAGTCCCTGATAACAACCCGGTATTGCTTAGCTGTGAGGGACTGTGGAGCGATGCCGGTTGGGGGTGGGGCAGAGGTTGTGAGGGAAACCGACACATTGCTATCTTAACGATAACGACCAGCAGAAGGGCTAGCGGCTAGATCACCGGTTCGAATTCGGTCTAGCTGTATCCATCAATCAACATGCTTTGATCTTCTGCTAGGGAGGATTCGTGTTAGCAGTTTTCCGTGGTTTCCTAGATCTTCCCTTTGAGTGTCCGTCAGATCGGATCCAGAAGTATACCTCGTCCTCCAGTTGCTTGATCATCAGTCCGTCTCCCCACAGACTCGCCGCTGTACCTAGCCGCCTTCGCACGGCGTGAACCGTCTCCCCTTCGGTAGGTCGGAGCCTCCCCACGTGTCCAGGTTTTAGCTGATCAATGTAGCCCCTTGAGTAGAGTCCCAGGAAGTGGTGTAAGAGGGAGAGGGTCTGGAGAAAGAGAGACCACCGCGTCATCCTTAGCGGGCAAAGAAGAAAGCTCGAGAAAGGAGGACAACGGTGGTCAAGGAAAGGATGGACCTGCTGGAGCTATTGCGCAAGAGGGGAATGGACGGTGACGTGGACTTCCTACGGGAGGCTCTGGGAGTGCTGGTAGAGGGGATCATGGATGCGGAGGTGTCTGGGAGGATCGGTGCTGAGTATGGAGAACGCAGCCCTGAGCGGGTGACCCAGCGCAACGGGTATCGGTCCCGGGCGTGGGATACCCGGGTAGGGACGATGGAGTTGCACATCCCGAAGCTTCGAGAGGGGAGCTACTTCCCGAGCCTGCTGGAGCCACGGCGTCGCAGCGAGCGAGCTCTGCTGGCGGTCATTCAGCAGGCCTACGTGGAAGGGGTATCCACAAGGCGGGTGGATGACCTGGTCAAGGCCCTGGGGTGTGAGGGTATCTCCAAGAGCCAGGTGTCGCGCATCTGTCAGGAGCTGGACGTGGTGGTGGATGGCTTCCTGGGCCGTCCGCTGGACGGTGGACCCTACCCTTACCTGTGGCTGGACGCACTGACCCAGAAGGTCAGGGAGGCCGGCAGGATCGTCAACGTCAGCGTGGTGGTGGCAACGGCGGTCAATGGCGAGGGCAAGCGGGAGATCATTGGGATGGACGTGGGTACCAGTGAAGACGGCGCCTTCTGGCTGGCCTTCCTACGCTCGCTGTCCGCCAGGGGCCTCAGCGGGGTCGAGCTGGTGGTCTCGGACGCTCATCAGGGACTCCGCGGCGCCATCGCCGCAGTCTTCGGCGGAGCCAGCTGGCAACGGTGCCGCACCCACTTCATGACCAACCTGCTCACTCGGGTACCCAGAAGAGTCCAACCATGGGTGGCCACCATGGTCCGCACCATCTACCAGCAACCCTCCCCCGATGAGGTACACGCCCAACTCGATAGGGTGACCGATCAACTCGGAGACCGGTTCCCTCAGGTGGCCTCTCTACTGGACGAGGCTGGACCCGATATCCTGGCCTTCTCCAGCTTCCCTGTCCCCCACTGGAAGAAGATCTGGTCCAACAACCCCCTGGAGCGCCTCAACAAGGAGATCAGACGTCGCACCGATGTCGTGGGCATCTTCCCTAACCGACCAGCCGTGCGTCGCCTGGTTGGCGCCGTCCTGGCTGAACAGCACGACGATATGTCCACCTTCAACTGGCCGCATCACTTGCCCGCGTCAGGTCGATGGGACCTCCGGACACGAGGGCCACAAGGTTCTCACCTTCAATGAAGCTTCGCCGTGTGCAGGATGCCGACCGAACCCCTCAATCGACAGCCCCCTGCGGCCTTCTGACAGCGTGTTTGCCGTCTGAAGTGGAGTCTTCCTGTGCTGCATGGCAGGTGCCTTGCGGACTCTAACGGCGCCGTTGATCGTCAGCATCGAGGCGTCCACCTCAGCGTCGAGTACCGCCGCCCAGCGACCTGCCCAGACCGTTGACGACCGCCAGTGCGGGTGGCCCGTGTGAGGAAGAGCCGAAGCTTCCCACCAGCCAAACCCGGACGGCCGGGGCCTCCGTACAGTGGGACTCTCGGGAACGTAGCCAGATGGCCGTCCTGTTCCATCTACTACCGCTTCCCGCAGCGCGCCGCTCCGTCCCTGGCAGCAATTGGAGCCTCGCAGCGGTACTCACAGTGTTGTCCCTGGCTACCTGCGGCTGCCTGAGCAGAGGACAGTGTCCTGGCTCCCGGTCCCAACGGGCGGTAGGCAGTACAGGGTGCCGTGCCGGACCCGAAGCGAGCGTTGAAGCGGTGGGAACGAGGCGTTGGCCTCCTCGATGGTGGTTGCACCAGCGAGTCTGAGCTCGGTCCCAACCTGTCCTGGAACGTCCGCGGTGCGCTCCACTCTACCCTTAGCCTGCGGTGAGAAGGGCGATCTGTATGCCTAGCTCCCATAGCAGCGACTGAACTGTCATAGGTGCACCGGAGCGTGAAGACGTTCTGAAGACGGAGTGCCTCGGTGTAGAGCGCGATGATGCCGTGGCGCTGAAGATCAGGCCCCTCGATCAGCACACGTCTGCTCGCAGATACCAGGGCGTGCTGACCACGATGGTGGTGCATCCCACGGCCAGCAGCCAAGGGAGACCATGGTCTGGGGCGAAGCCACCGGTGGTGGCTCATCCGATAAACCTGATAGGACGATTCCCGCGCCACTCATCCGGGCTGCCGGCTGAACAGCCGGGGCGGCCGACGGTGGACGTGGGCTCTTCAGAGCGTCGCCGCAGTGTGGTGTCGACCGGGTCTTGGAGATGCCCTCAAGCGCTCCCTGAGCCAGCCGCTCAGGTGAGCTGTGATTGGTTCCCGAGTAGCTGGACCACGCAGGCGCAGCACCTGGACCTCAGAGCGAATCACTTGGCCTCGGCGTCCACGATGACCGTGAGCGAGTGCGGCTGGCTCCCTGTAAGCCGCCAGGATACGCCTGGTGTGGCGTGTGCTCACTCCCATCAACGTGGCCGCCTGCTCCACAGTCATGCCGGTCTGCCAGCAAGGACTGTTGAGGACCTGCCCTGCTTTCTGACCAATGTCACATTCAACGGATTCTTGCTGTGGTTGCCGGAAGGAGGACGCTTATGCTGGCCATCGACACTGAACAGCACGACGAATGGGCCGTCGCCCGTCGATACCTCACACCCGCCATTCTGATCCTTCAACGAAGCTCTTGCTCCGACGCTTAGCTCCGCAGAAGCGACTGAAAACACCCTCTTAGACAACATCAGCAGGATGACGCACTCTTACACCACTTGACGGGACCGTGACCCGTCTCCTAAGCCAAAGTAGGCGTGTGGCCGGAGGGAGTCGCTAGCAGCGGACAATCTACTGAACGGGAGCGCCCCGACAGGGCGTCACCAATGATGCAACCGCAGGACTCCCAGGCCATGCTGAAACACGGGCAACCTGCACCAATGGCCAAACGGCCTTTTGCCCGGACATCACGCCTCGCCGTCAGCATAACTTTCGTGGCGCACCCACGTCAGTTAGTCCCCTCTGCACGGCCCGGACACGAGCATAGCGATGCTGAAACGCGGAATGCCAGTGTTCCTCGCCGCGCCATAGCAGGGGCGAAACCTCCCTAGTTTAGAGAATTCTCGAATCTGTTGTCGAGGTGGAATGCCCTGGACGTTGAGTTTCAACGTTGGCGTGCCTGTCCAGCCCCTTCGATCCGACTCGCGGGAAATGTGGCGCCTACAAACTGACGTGTCCCCGATTTCAAATGCGAGATAACCCGCGTGCCAAGTCAAACTGCAGAATTCGAACTCGAGCTTCCAAAGGAAGTTTTCGACAGCCCTACTTCCAACATGCCGAACGCGTGGTTTGGAGCCGGGAGCCCAACCAGGCCGAGGCGTGGTCCGTCGCGATTTTGTCGAAACCCTCGCGGTCGTCTGCGGCTTGACTACTCGGGAAGATTGCACACGTCCAGGGCCGTCAGAGCGAGGACCCTGGCCACCTGGTACATGTCGCTGATGCGCGAATACTCATCGGGTATTGTTCCTGACTCGGACCCGCCGCCAGGGCCATAGAGGAGGCAGGGGACGCCCGCCTTCCAGAGGTGGCACGTATCGTCGCCACTATAGGAGCCAGGCAGGACCGTTCCTACGCCGTCGGGTTCCCTGCCGGTAATCGTGTGGTATTGGCGCAATACTGTCTCCAGGATGTACTCGTCTTTGGGCAGGTCAAAGGGCTCCATAACCATGGTGAAGACCTTGTACTTGGGCGGGGCTGGCATCTCGATCTCGTATCGGAAGTCCGAATCCTCCCGCTTGAGCCGGTCCAGGGCCCGCTCGATGTCCTCCTTGACCGATTGCGGTGTCATCCCCGGCAGAAAGCGCACGTCCACCAGGACGGTGCAGAAGTCGGAGACGAAGCTTGGACCGCGAAGGTCGTAGTCTCGCCCCCGGCCGCCTATGATGGTCCCCACATTGATCCTCGGCAGACCCGGCAGGTCGGACCGAGGGGTGTGCCTGAATCGCACGCTGTTGATGGCGGGGATGGCCTTGCACATCTTGTCTATCGCGTCTACCGCTTCCTCCTTCCGACTGATGTGCCTGGAGTTGCCGATGGTATGGATGGCCATCTCAACCACCCCGGCATGGACAGTGAGGATGTTGTCGGCTCCGAAGGGTTCCGGCACGACCGCCATGTCGGCCAGAGGGCCGTGCTGGCAGAGGTAGCTGGTCCCCACGCCTCCCTGAAGCTCACCGACCACGCATGCCAACACCAGGTCTCCCTTCAATCGGACCCCAGAGCGCCGGATAGCCTCAGCGGCCTCTATCATGGAAGACACTCCGCCCTTCATGTTGCGAATCCCTGCGCCGTAGATGAGGTCCCCTTCGATCCGGGGTGTCCACGGATCGCGTATCCACCCCAGGGCCAGGGGATCGATATCGATGTGGCCATTGAACATCAGCGACTTGCCGCCGCCGGTCCCTCTCAGGATGGCGATGGTCTGATACCGGCCTGGTTCCACCTCCTGCATCTGCATCTCGTAGCCCCGCTCCCCCAGAAAACCGTCCAGATAGCGGGCCACCTCGGTCTCCTCGGTCTTGAAGCTGGGTATCGTGACCAGGTCCTGTGCCAGGCTCAGCATGGCCTCTCTGTCAACGGCGTCCAGTATGCTCAGAGCCTGCGCGCTAGTCATTCCTCACCTCTACTCGCTCCCTTGAAGGCACCTTATCGTTCAACGGACTGAACCCCCACCTGCCAGTAGCGCTTCCCCTCGTAGCGCACAACGTGACCGAAGCCGGGCTTAGGGAAATGGCAGGCGATTACCGCGGCGCCGTCGGCCTCGACCTGGTTCAGTAGCTTGCTCCGGGTCTTTGTTGAGAGCTCATGATCCGCATCGAAGTGGGAGTTCCACCCTTCCTCCGTCACCTGTGCCGGATGGACCAGAACGTCGCCCTCGATGATGGCCCGCTGGCTACCGGAGGCAATCACAACGCTCATGTGCCCCGGGGTATGCCCGGGGGTATGTACAGCCTTCACCTCCCCGGTAAGGTCCAGATCACCGGTGATGGCGTCGAACAGGCCAAGATCGACAAGAGGCTCCACGTACCACTCCAAGTAGGGGAAGCGGCCCGCGGCCTTGACGTGCGGCTCGCGGAAGTGGGCCAGGTCGTCCTTGTGCGCGACGTAGCGAGCATTTGGAAAGGTAGGGACCATCCTCCCACCGTCATCGACCATGTTCCAGCCAATATGGTCTGCGTGGAGATGGGACAGAAAGACTGTATCCACCTGCTGAGGGTCGACGTTCCACTGGGCAAGATCGGCCATGAGCCTCCCTCTTAATCCACCGACGTGCTCGATTGGGCCTGGGCCATAGCCGGTGTCGATGAGGATGGTGCGACCTTGTGACCGGACCAGGTAGCAGCCTATCTCGAGGCGCATCCGGCCGCCGTCGAAGGTATCAGGGTAGCGCTCTCTGAAGGGGCCCCAATCTTCTGATGGGACCTCCGACCAGAGCTCCTCCAGAGGCATAGGGTAGGAAATGTTCATGTCTGAGAGGGCGACGATCTCGACGTTTCCGACTTTCATGCGGAGATCATCCACGTTCCGCCCTCCACCCCACCGACGGATAGCACGAGGCGCGCGTTACGCCAATGGGCCTCCTCAAGCTGCTAGCAAGGCACCCATCGTTGAGCCGGATCATGCCGTAGGCGGTCGAATAGTGGCGCCCTGGGGTGGGCCGAAGAGCAGTTGCGGGTGCTCCAAGGTCCTTCCGTCGTCCGACGACCGGCACGGATACGAGGACTCCGTTGGAGCTCCTCTGGTGGTCCGTGGCCACGCCGTAGACCACTAGCAGGTCACCATTCTGAAGCAGAGCAAGATTGGGAAAGGCCCGGTGGCGCGGCCTATTCTCGGCCGCAATTACGACTTCGTCAAGGAACTTGATCGACGCGTCAGGATGTAACATTGGCCCTCCTTGGGCGCACTAGCTGAGATCTTCGAGATAGACGCCGACCACGTCGGCGTTTCCGTCGCGCCACGGGCCGTAATAGACCACAAAGATCTGCCCGCTGGAAACTCGAAGGGACACGGGGTAGCCCAACTCATAGCCAGGAAGCCTTGTGGTACCCACCGCTGGGCCGCATAGCTGCCCAGCAAATCTCCACGTGCGGCCCTCGTCCTGGGAGTATGAGACGTTTACGCCGTGGCGGTCCGGGTCCATGTCACGATAGATGATTATGAAGGAGCCGTCGTTTAGCCGGTGGAGCTCCGGAGAGCCTGACCCCACGAAATTTCCCTTCCACGGCTCGCTCCAGGTCTCTCCCTCGTCCTCCGAGAGGGAGAAGTGGACCACGTTCCTGCCGTACTCCCAGCGCTCCCCTCTGACCAGCGGGTCCATGCGGGTGTAGGACAAGAATCGTCTCTCATCCAGCTTCATGATGCGCTGTTCGCCGGCGCTAGCGTAGGGCAGGTCAAAGATCAGCTTGACGGGAGACCAGGTGAACCCCTTGTCGCTGGAGTATGTAACGCCGCCCACCCGCCGATTGTCGTCTCTTATCAGCCCTTCGACCGACCACATCCACCGCCCATCGCTCAGCTCGTATGGCCCGCTGTTCCCGGTGGCATGGGTCGACCACTCACCTATTGGAAATAGGTCCAGGGGATAGTCGAGAGGCGTCCAGTTGTACCCCTTATCCCACGACCGGACGACGAAGTGATCGAACCGTCGAGGGCCAGCTTCGCCGAACGGCCTCATGGTTGCAACAACATGCGGCTCAGACAGCGACACCGACTGATACTGGCGCCACGCCGGGTAGTAGGTCTTGGCCAGATTACACATGATGCTGCCGTCCGGGCATCTCATGAGTCCGAGGCATCCGGTGACGTTGTATCCCGGAAATGCGCCAAGGGCGAAAGACTCGCCCCAGGTCTTGCCCTCGTCTAAAGACCTTGTCGTCATAAACCCCATGGGCGGAGTAGCATGGTGATCTCTTGCGAGACTGTAGCCCACCAGGAACTCGCCGTCACCCAGGTCGACCATCGTGGTGAAGCCACGGAGGGCTGGCTTTCGGCCAGTATCCCCGGCCACGAGTACCCGATCCACCTCACGCACGGGCAGGTCCACTCCCTTGACGTCACCCAGTTCGATCATATTCATCCCCCAGTGATTCATGGATCTCACACCGCATGGCGCTCATCTTATAACAAACCCCGGATTTCAGGACATCAAAGAACCCCAGGAACTCAACCTATCCGGACCCGAGGGTCCAGTGCGTCTCGTAGCCCGTCACCGACGAAATTCACGCCCAGGACCGTCGACCCGATCGCCAGTCCCGGGGGGATCCAGAGCCAGGGCTGACTCCTTAGTACTGTGAGCGACTGAGCGCCCATCATCATGTTTCCCCAGGTGGCCGTGGGAATCTGCACGCCCAGCCCTAGGAAGCTGAGCGACGCTTCGGTTATGATCGCTCCGGCGACCGTCAACGTGGCTGCCACGGCCACAAAAGGCATGACACCGGGAAGAATGTGGACGAGAAGCAGGCGCCCGGTGCTGGCTCCGACTGCCCGCCCGGCAGTGACATAGTCCATCTCCCGGAGCGACAGCACCTGACCGCGGACCAGTCTGGCCTTCCCGGTCCAGCCCATGAAGCCGATGACGAGCATGATGTTGAAGACGCTCGGACCGAGCAGCGCCACGAGTATGATTACAGCAAAGAACGTGGGGAAGGTCATCACCAGTTCGGTGAAACGCTGAAGAACGTCGTCTACCCAGCTGCCCGCGTAGCCCGAGACCAGGCCGATTATGGTCCCGATCACCGAGGCAATAAGGGCCGCGACAAGGCCCACGCTCATAGAGACCCGCCCAGCGATCACGATCCTGGCGAAGACATCGCGTCCGGCAACGTCGGTACCCAAGATGTGGGAAAGGCTGGGTGGCTCCTTGACGTGGTCCAGATCGATGGCGTTGGGGCCATGGGGCAAAACCGAGGGGGCCGCAGCAGCCAGAATGCCGAATGCCAGCAGCACGCCCAGGCCCGCGACCGCCAGCCTATGGCGGCGGAACCGCTCCCAGGCAGTAGTTCGCCTGGTGCTGCGTGGGACAGCCTTCAGCGCGGGGATGTCTCGCGCGCCACTGGCCGTTGACATCGTCTCCTCCCTAGCTAGCTAGCCGTAACGGATCCGTGGATCGGCGTAGGCGTACATAATGTCGGCCAGCAGGTTCGAGAACAGCACCAACACCGCCACGAAGAAGGTCAGCCCCATCAGCACCGGGTAGTCTCGCGCATGTATCGAATCGACGGCCAGCAAGCCCATCCCTGGCCAGGAAAACATGGTCTCGACGATAATGGCCCCACCGAACAGGTAAGGCAGGCGCAAAGTGGTGATGGTGATCAGTGGCAGCAGCGCATTGCGGAAGGCGTGTCTTCCTATGACCACGTGCTCAGACAGCCCTTTGGCCCGTGCGGTGGTAACGTAGTCTGAGTTCAGTACCTCCAGCATCGCCGTGCGGGTATACCGTGTGACCGACGCCATCAGATCGAGCGAAAGCACACCCGCGGGCATGATCAGGTGGTAAAGGTTATCGTGGAGCGGGAAAAACCCTGTTGTGCTCATGCCAAAGACAGGTAGAATCGGGAACACGACAGCGAACAGGTACAGCGCCACCAGCGCAAAGAAAAAGGTTGGGATCGCTAGTCCGAACAGCGACGCGACGCTCAGTACGTAGTCAAGAATGCTGTACTGCCGAAGCGCCGATACTACCCCGAAGGCCACGCCGATGACCGTACCCAGCGCCAGCGCGGTCAAAGTCAACTCCACCGTCGGCATTACGCGGACGGCTATCTCACGCAGCACTGCGTCATAGGTATAGTACGAGTAACCGAAATTGCCCCGGACGACCTGAGCGAGCCAGAGAGCGTACCGCACCGGCAGAGGCTTGTCCAGCCCATAGTGCCTCCGTAGCGACTCTACCTGTTTCTCTGTCATTGCGTATAGTTCTTCAGGATCGAGCATGGCATCAATTGGGTCGCCTGGCGCGAGGTTGATAAACAGGAACGTGACCATGGAAATAGCCACGATCATGGGTATTGCGATGGCTAGACGTCGTGAGATGTACTTACCCACAAGCCGCTCCTTCTCCCCAACAACCCCGTGCTAAGAACATGTTGGCGGTGAGCTGCGGTTCGTCCCGCGCTCGCCGCCAACATGATTACCAATATCACCCGGTTTCCGTGCCTCGGGCACCTCTCCGGCCAAGAGTGGCTACGCCATCAAGGCTTCATCACTGCTTCATGTCCCACTCCCAGACGTGGAACTTCGTCCAGTCTCGGGACCCCGAAAAGGTCTGGCCGACCGGCACATCTGCAAAGCTGGTTGCCTCAGGCAGGTCAGAGAAGAAGGGAATGATCAACTTCTTGCTCATTGCCCACCGTTCTCCCCTTTGGAACACCACTGCCCACGGGAGATCTTCGATCATTTGCTCGGCGATGTTCTGATAAATCATTATGCGTTCCGCCCGGTCAAGACTGGTCGCACCTTTGGCGGCCAGTGCATCAAGTTCGGGTGTTGCCCAGCCCGAGGGGTTCCTCCCACCGACGTGAGTGTCGTAGAGAGTGGCAGGATCGCCGGATGCAGACCAGCCGCCCGAGCGTATCGCTTCGTAGTCGTGCGTGGGGCCATAGACTCGGGCAGACCATACCGCCGGTTCCAGCTCCTCAAACTTGATCTTGATGCCCACCGCCTCCAGCATCTGCTGCTCAGAAGCGAGCTGACCTCTATCTCTTTCGCTCCTTGTTGGGCCGGTGAGGACCGTGATCGTGCGGCCGGAGTCCCAACCGGCTTCCTTGAGCAGAGCCTTCGCTTTCGCTGGGTCGTATGGATAGAAGTCCCTCCATTCGGGCTTCTGATACCACCGGTGTATCATCACCGTATTGGCGATCTGGCCGTCGCCGTCGCGGAAGACATCGATTAATTTCTGCCGATCAAGGGCATGCATAAACGCTTTACGGATCCTCCGGTCTTTCGTGAGGAAGTCCTTGCGGTCATTGAACAGGTAGGCCTGAGTGAATATGGCCTCCGCACCGGCCACGATGAAGTCAGGGTGCTCGATGAAGCTCAGCCACGTCTCGCTGTCGTAGGAGGGAACATTGAAACCAAGCTGGATGTCCCCTCGCAGCATAGCCGCCTCGAGGGCGGGCGTGGTCTTGATCAGCCGGTAGATTATGCGGTCGATGTTAGGCCTTCCCATGAAATAGTCCGGGTTGGCCTCGAGCTCGATCAACTGGCCGGGCACCAGCCTGACGAATCTGAAGGGCCCTGAGTTCGTTAGCGTTTCTCTGAAGAAGCTTTGCCCGGGCAGGTCCGCGTAAGGAACGTTGCCCAGGATATGCGCCGGCTCGATCGTCCGGTCAGGGTTCTCACAACACAGGCTGAAGAATATAGCCGAGGGCTCCTCCAGTTCGAACCTGATGGTGTGGTCGTCCAATATCGTTATGCCCGAGATCTCGTCGGTCTTCCCCTCGTTGAACTCCTTGGCCCCCTTGATCCCCATGTAGGACTTGGTCTGGCGGACAGTGAGGTCCGGGTTAAGGTAGACCATATTCGTAAACAACACGTCGTTGGCCGTCACCGCTGCGCCGTCGTGCCAGCGCGCGTTCTTTCGCAGGTAGAAAGTATACGAGGTGGCATCAGGGGAGATGTCCCATCTTTCCGCCAGGTCCGGCTCCCAGGTCTTGGTGTGCGGGTTCGGATATGCCAGACGGGACTTTACCGCGTCGAGGATGGACCACCTGACTCCGCCTCCCCCAACCCACGGGTTGAAGTTTGGAATGGCCTGGGCTGTACCGACGGTCAGAACCTTCTCAGCCCCTGCGGCCCGGACTTCCATAATCACTTCCTTCTCCACCACCACTACTTTCTCAACCGGGACCTCCTTGATGACCTCCTTCTCCACGACGATCGTCTCGCCCGGTACCTTTACTTCCTTAATGACTTCCTTCTCCACTATGATCGTCTCGCCTGGTACCATTACTTCCTTAATCACTTCCTTAGTACAGGCCGCGGCGACCGCCATAGCGAAAACCGCAACGATCGCCAGCAAAAGCCTCAAGTTCGTCAGCCGTGCGTTCATCATTCTCCTCCTGGGAGTTGGACCACTAGGGTCTGCCGCGCTACGCATTCCGAACACCCTCTTGTAACTTACCCCCGTCCAGGTGGGGATTTAGGACCCCGGCCTGATCGGTCTCGATGGCCTTATCTTATAGCGGCGCCAGATACGGACGACTCCGTGAGGAACACCCCACTGGTCTTTGTAGCTAAACAGGGCTCGGGTGGCATTAAGAAATTCCGTGCCATTATACACGAAAGTGGACTCCGTGCCAATGTCGGAAATTGCGCTGGCAGGGCCCTTTTCAAAGTCACGGCAGAGGGTCCTTCGACAGGCTCAGAGCCTGTGCTGAGCCCGTCGAAGTGACGAACGGGTGTGCGGTTTCCCGTTCGTGGTGAGCCCGTCGAACCACAATTGAGCGGAGCGAGGTACTGAAAGAGGGCCGTAGGTAGCTACCAGACCCACCGGGCTAGATTGGCTGCTCAAACTAGTGTAGGATGTTCGATAATAGCCACGCCTGAAAAGAAGAGGAATCCAAATGAGAATGCTCGATGGCGCCAACTGCCTGTCTGTAACCCCGTTCACCGAGTCGGGAGAATTCGACGAAAGAAGCATGCGCCGCCTGGTCGATCATATCATCGACGGAGGGGTCGCAAGTGTGATCGGCATGGGCAGGGTTGGGGAAGTAATGTACCTGAGCATGGACGAGCGCGCGAAGATAATGGACGTTGTCGTAGACCAGGTGGCTGGACGCGTTCCGGTGGGCTTTGGATGTATCGACCTGACATTCGAGGAGGGTCTGACTATCGGGCGGCTCTCCCGCGATGCAGGCGCCGATTTCGTGATGTCCAGGGGGCCCGTGGACGGCGACGTCATGGAGTATTATCGGCGGCTCGCGGACATCATTCCAGTCGTCGTATACGATCTGGGGGTGCAAAAGGAGCTGTCCGTGGAAGAGGACATTGTGCCTCTGGTCAAAGATATCGGGAACATCGTGGGAATGAAGATCAGCGGGGCACAGGAAAAAGTCACACAGGGTAAGATACTCCTGGATATCCCGGTACTCTGTGGGCACGATATGATGAGCCTGGTCAGCTATCAGATGGGGGCCGACGGCGTTACGTCGGGATGTGCCACGCTATTGCCTCGTGAAGAGGTCAAGATGCATGAGCTTGCTACCGAGAAGAAATGGGATGAGGCCCGCGACCTCTTTTATGGCACGCTCTTGCCGATCATGAATTATCTCCCAGGTGGTCCAGGTATGATGGGATGGTCCGTATTCAAGAACGTACTCAAATGGGAGGGCATTATCGAGTCGGCGGTGGTGCGCGCTCCCAGCCTGCCGGCGAGTGAGGCCCGACTGGAGGAAGCGCGCCAAGTGTGGAGGCGGATCAACTACACTGACCGGGACAATTGATTTAAGGGCACCCCGCAGGTCTCCAGTTGTCGCTAGTGTTGACACGGGCTGAATCCGCTTCCCCCCTTCTAGATAGATGATTGGAAATATTACACAGCCTCGGTACCGTCATCATCGTCATGCATCGTGCGTTCTTTCGGCACCTACAGATCGAGGTGGGAAATGTCGGGTAGCACAATACCGTTCTTCTTCATTCAGCTAAGCGACCCGCAGTTCGGATACTTCGAAGTGCGTGGGGCGGCACCAGGCGACGGTACCTTCCCTGAGACAGCACTGTACGAAAGGGCCATCGCGGCGGCCAACCGATTGAGGCCCGCGTTCGTCGTCGTGACGGGCGACCTCGTGCAGGACTCCGATAGCGATCAGCAGCACGCCGAGCTGATGCGGATTACCGGGCAGCTCGCTAGCAACGTTCCCATCTACTTCACCACGGGCAACTGCGACGTCGGCACAACGCCGACGGCTGAAAGCCTGCGTATCTACCGCGCGAAGTTCGGGCACGACAACTACTCGTTCGACGCCGGGGGAAGCCACTTCGTCGTGCTGAACAGCTCGGTCTGCCTTGATCCGTCCGAAGTGCCGGAGGAATGGGAATCGCTGGTCGAGTTCCTGCGGAGAGATCTCGACGTCCACAGTCCCGACAACAACCACACGATAGTGTTCATGCACCATCCGCTGTTCGGCAAATCCGCCGACGAGCCCGACGACGGCAATGTGATCATCCCCCGCGAGCGGCGGAAAATCATCCTTGACCTGCTACGGAAGCACGAGACGTCGGGGGTGTTTGTTGGTCACTGGCACCGGAACAACTACAGCGCCGATGGCGACATGCTGATGGTCATCTCCGGCGCGGTTGGCTTTCCCGTAGCCGACGACCCCTCTGGGCTGCGCATCGTGAAGGTCTACGACGACCGAGTCGAGCACGAGTATTTCGGCATGGACGAAGTGCCTATCTCTGTGGATCTGTAATCTCCGCCATTAATCCTTAGGATTGGAGTATTGATGAGCTGAGTTGCGCCGGACTCGAGAGTCCGGTGAACAGGACAACGAAGCGCGACACGGTCTCTCCGCTCGTCCGTGAAGTCGCCGTCTAGAACGACACGCTGGCGGATCACTTCGTTGGAGGGACCCCTCTCCTTGCCGTCCCCGTGATCGACGCGCTCGTGGCTGCACTCCACGCTCACCGACCGTAGCGGCCACCCTTTCCTCCGCAAATACAGGAGGATCGTCATCGCCGTTCAGGTGCCCAGGGCGGCCAGAGCAGTTCGTAAGCGCTCGGCCCCAGGTCGTCTCCGTCGTCCTCAGGCTCGTCGACGATGAACGCGTAGCTGTCGGTTACGACGACCTGCTGAAGGTTCTCGAGGCTCCTAACGGTCACCGTTGCCATGTTGCTCTCCTTGCTTTATCCCGAGGTCCGAGTTTTGCAGCATGGTGGTCCGGGAGAGGTAGCGCAGCCTCTGGAGGCCGGCTATCGCGACCAGAGCTATCGCGCCGAGCGTCGAAAAGGCCAGCCCCCACCGGTAGGTCTCCTCGGCCAGGTCCAACACGCCGCCGAAAACGATAGGGCCCAACGCGCCCCCCGACAGTCCCAGGAAGGCCTGCACGGCCAGGGTAGACCCCAGATGGGCCGGGTTGGACGTCTCGGTGATGCCGGTGAGGTAGATAGCCGAGTCCGCGGCGGTGGCCCAACCGTAGACTACTCCGATGGCGACTATCACCGCCAACGGCAGGTCACCGGTCCAGCCGATCAGCCAGGAGCAAGCCGCGCTGAGGGCCAATATGGCCGAGGCTGCCGTCGCCCTACCCAACCCGTCGGAGATGATACCGCCCATGACTGGACCGACCGAGCCCACGGCCAGCGCCAGGCCGGCATAGGTTGCTGCTACAGACACGACCTCCTCCCTCACGGCGCCACCAGCGACCAGGACGGCCAGCAAGAAAGCGGGCAACCAGACTCGAACGGCCATAAGCTGTAGCGCGTGAATGGAGTATCCCAGGGTCAGATACTGCATGGCCGGATTTTTGAGCACAGCCAGATCGAGCGCCCCCGACGAGCGGTGCGCGGGCCTTTTATCGGAAGCCCTCAGTAGCAGGTACGCCATGGGGAGGGCGGCCGTCGAGAACAGAGCCACGATCACGTAAGACTCCCCGCCACTCGAGGGCGGCCATTATAGCGCCGGTGATGGCCAACGACGCACCGTTAGCACTGTACTGAGCCGTAGTAAAGAGACCGATGGCCGCGCCGCGACGGCGCCCTCCAAAGCGCTCGGCTATGATCCTCGATCCCGGAACATAAGCGCCGGCGAATCCCGCCCCGGCAGCCGCTCTTAGGAGTAGTCCCGATGGCAGGTCGTTGGCCACCAGTGGAAAAAGAAGGTGAGTTACCACAGATACGACCGCTGCTCCTAGAAGAATGTGTTTGGTCCCCAGCCGGTCTGTCAGAGGCACAATGAAAAGCGCGGCGACCGCGTAGCCCACCAGAGAGGCCGAGAATAGAGCGCCCGCCTCGGTATTGGTAAGGCCCCACTCCTCCCGAACGAGCGGCAGGGCCGCGACATAGCTGTTGATTGGGAGCAGCAGGATGAAAAGCATCACCGACATCGACGCCAGCCAGAACGCGCCGCGCCGATCGACGCCCTCCAACACCGGCAAGTAGATCAGACCGACCCTTCGTTTGGCCTTCAAATGCGCGCCTTTTCGACAAAGATTGAATGACTATAGTCTTTGATTGGGTCACGTCCCGTCAAGTGGTGTAAGAGTGCGTCATCCTGCTGATGTTGTCTAAGCCGCAGTCGCTTCTGCGGGTTCGGCCTCTGCAAGAGCTTCATTGAAGGTGAGAACCGTGGGTGTGAGGTATCGACGGGCGACGGCCCATTCGTCGTGCTGTTCAGCCAGGACGGCGCCAACCAGGCGACGCACGGCTGGTCGGTTAGGGAAGATGCCCACGACATCGGTGCGACGTCTGATCTCCTTGTTGAGGCGCTCCAGGGGGTTGTTGGACCAGATCTTCTTCCAGTGGGGGACAGGGAAGCTGGAGAAGGCCAGGATATCGGGTCCAGCCTCGTCCAGTAGAGAGGCCACCTGAGGGAACCGGTCTCCGAGTTGATCGGTCACCCTATCGAGTTGGGCGTGTACCTCATCGGGGGAGGGTTGCTGGTAGATGGTGCGGACCATGGTGGCCACCCATGGTTGGACTCTTCTGGGTACCCGAGTGAGCAGGTTGGTCATGAAGTGGGTGCGGCACCGTTGCCAGCTGGCTCCGCCGAAGACTGCGGCGATGGCGCCGCGGAGTCCCTGATGAGCGTCCGAGACCACCAGCTCGACCCCGCTGAGGCCCCTGGCGGACAGCGAGCGTAGGAAGGCCAGCCAGAAGGCGCCGTCTTCACTGGTACCCGTTGCGCTGGGTCACGTCCATCCCAATGATCTCCCGCTTGCCCTCGCCATTGACCGCCGTTGCCACCACCACGCTGACGTTGACGATCCTGCCGGCCTCCCTGACCTTCTGGGTCAGTGCGTCCAGCCACGGAGAATCCTCCCTAGCAGAAGATCAAGCATGTATTGGGTCAGCTAGACAATTCGAACCGGTCTAGCAGCGGGTCGTTATCGTTAAGATAGCAATGTGTCCCCTCAGGGCAAGCCATACCGGGTTGTTATCAGGGACACCCTTCTTTTAGGCCTGTGACGATGGGGCCTGTGCCCGTGGTCGAGGAAACGCAGATCCTGCTCCGCTCAGCCCAACCGTGATGTTAGTGTTCATCACCAGGTGGGACCTCAGACGCGTTCTCCTGCATCATCCTGATCTTGGGCATCGGCCAGTTCCTGGCGCTTGTATCACTAGCATCCCGTCCGAGAAACACGGTTGGCCCCAGGCGGTACGGCAAAGACAAGCGTGGAGATGAGTTGCCGGAGGAGTTGGCCTTTCGAGAGGGTCGGTTGGAGAAGATACGGGACGCCATGGCGGCGCTGGAAGCCGAGGCGCAGGCGGCTGGCGAACAGGCCGAGGCCGAAGGTGGTAAGCACCCGGGGGTGCCCGACGACAAGGCCCAGCGTAACTTCACCGATACCGAGTCTTCACCGATACGCATCATGCCCGCACCTGGAGGAAAGGACTTCCTGCAAGCGTACAACTGTCAGGCGGTGGTGGACAGCGCTCACCAGGTGATCGTGGCGGCGCGGGCCACCAACCAGACTTCGGATAAGCAACAGGCTGCGGCGATGATGGAGGAGACCATCGACAACGTCGGTGCAGTCCCCAGGGAAGTATCCGCCGATGCTGGCTATTACTCGGCAAAGGCAGTCGACGAGCTTTATGCTCTGGGCGTGGACCCGTTCGTCGCGCCGGAGCAGACCCGCCACGGCCGGGTTGTGCCACCCGCGCCCCGAGGTCGCATACCCAGCCATCTGTCTCCCAGGGACCGGATGCGACGGAAGTTACAGACCAGGCGGGGTCGGCAACGCTACGCTTTGCGGATGCAAACTGTGGAGCCGGTATTCGGCCAGATCAAGCAGGGCCGGGGATTCCGGCAGTTCCTGCTGCGGGGACTGGAGAAGGTGAACGGCGAATGGTCGTTGATCTGCACCGGCCACAACCTGCTCAAACTGTTCCGCTTTGGGGTCAATCTGCACAGGAAAGCACGGGTCGATGGGCCAGCCCAACGCATCAGGAACTTTGCCGAGGTAGTTGAGCACGGCGCTATTCCCAAAGCTATCTGGGGGCCGGCCGGGGCAACCGGCAAAATTAGTTGTCGCGATCCATTGTCGCTGACCCGCAAGCACCGTTAGATAATCCTCGGACGGGCTGCTAGCATGATGGCCGGCTGGAACGGATCAACAGCGGGTAACTTACCCATGCGATTCAGTACCTTTTCCCTATATTGGCAATACTTCTGGGGCTCACCCCATCTGCTATGGCTGCCCAGGCCGGCATCAACATCGTGGAGGTGAACTGGAGCCTGACACGTACAGTTAACTTTTCCGGCGACCAGGCGGCACACTATAACCCTATAGATGGCTTGCTCTATGTCGGCCGCCGAGGCACGGGCACGGACGGCCTATACCGCATCAATGCGGACGGCAGCGCCACGCAGTTCGCGGATGGAACCTCAGGCGGTTTCGTCAGGGAGTGAGGTCCTGGACCGCGGGGAGGACTTCCTTGGCTAGCAGCTCCAAGGAACGGTGCGCTTTACCAGTGTCTCTCCCCCAGTCGGTGGTCTGGATCAGGAGCGTTCCGAACCCGCCCGAGTCATTGTAGAGCTTGCGGATCTTGTCGGCGCACTCGTCGGGGTCTCCGACGATCCAGAAATTTTCCAGCATATACTCCGGTGTAATGGCCTCGTCTGGCATCTCCGGGTCCAACTTGAAGGTGCCGAGCCCCCGGGGTCCCCGTCTGTACGAAGCTAATCGGTAGTCAACGAAGTCCCGGGCAAAAGGACCGTTGAGCGCGTCCTCCCTGGCCTCGTCGGACTTTTCTGCCACATGCACCTCTCTGGAGACTCGCCAGTCGCCCCTTGATGTCTTTGCGCCCGTTCTCTCGGCGCCCCTCTTCACCGATCCCCAGCTCTCGGTCAGGACGGTCGAATGGACCAGACCGCCACTTAAGGGCAACCAGCCTTTCTCTCCCGCCAGCTCCAGGGTCTCGGAACGGGCGCTGGCCCCTGCGACTGCGATCGGAGGATGAGGCTTCTGGTACGGCCGCATGTGAAAGTCCACGTGCATGTAAGACCGGTCCTCCGGCCGCCTCAGGTTGAAGAACTTGCCTTGATAGTCGAAGGGCCCTTCCTCCCAGAGCCTGACGATCAGATCGACCGACTCCCTCATCCTTTCCCTCAGGCTTCCGACACTGGTATCGATGCCGAACAACTCCTCGTCGCTGGCAGTCCCACTAGCTCCGATCCCGAAATAAAGCCTGCCCCTGGCCAGATGGTCCAGCATGGCGATGCGATGCGCCACGTGGACCGGGTTGTGGAAGTGCAAAAGGACAACCCCGGTGCCGAAGGTGATTTGATCCGTCTCTCCCAGGGCTCTTGCGATGAACAGGTCCGGGCTGGGCATGTTCTCCCAAGGGAGCAGGAAGTGCTCACCGATCCACGCCTCAGCGTACCCGAGCTTGTCGGCGTATGCGATCAGCTCCAGGTCTTCCTCGTACGTCTCCGCGTGGACCCTTCCCGGCGGGTGCAAAGGCATCATGAAAAGACCCAGCTTCATTACTGTCCTCCTGAAGGCGCGTCAGAGTCGCACCCAATCATAGAATCAATGGGGATTCCTCTCCGTCCCAGCAGGTCTTCAGGATGAAATTGCGGTTGGGGGCAGAACTCGTTCAGAAAAGGCCCCGGATGCATCCGGGGCCTTGCAAGTCGGCAATCACACGGCCTTCGCCCCGGCCGATGGTAGGATGACCCAGCTCGCGCTCATACCGGTACTTCTCGGGCAACTTCAGCCTGTGCTCGATTGAACTGTGGGCTCCCGTCGTATATCTCCGTGAGAACCGGACCAGCCAGACGGCTATGGTTGTCGGGCCGATAACTCCAATCAGGGATCATTTCCTCGCGCTTTTTCTTTATTCCCCAGTACCAGTTTGGCGGCCCCCCCAGCCTCGAAATCGTGCGTATCGAGTATACACTGAATCCGCTCCCGCAAGCGCCACAGCTTCGAGGGATGGTAATGGTACTCCCAGATGAGGCTGCCATGTAGGCCCATAGCCACATTGTACCTTCCCCAGAAATGTTCGCGGACTTGGCGTGTGACCTGAACGCCACCATCTGTTGTCATAGTCATTCGAGTACGATTGCCTAGTCTAGTTGATCGTGGTCAAAATCGGCTATCCTGCCGTCCGGATACGTTATGGTGTTCAGTCGCATGAGTTAGTCATAGGTGTACGAAGTCGTCTCTGGGCCGGCCGAAGTTGTCGCTGCGATACGGTGGCCGTTGGCGTTCAACGTGTAGTGAAAAGCTATGAGCAAGTCTTCATTGGGGTCACGATGGAATGTCGCCTCATCAGGGCGAGGCGACGGCCTACATCGCTCGCAATGAGCCGGTGTCACGACTGCGGCGTCTGAGGTAGATCCGGGTTGGCTGGGAGACGCAAGTTCTTCCGATCGGATACTAGAGTGGATGTTGCCTCTCTCGGTCAGACCAGTCAGCGATGTTTCCCATCGCGAAGGGAGCTCCCACGGACCTCAGTCGCCCTGTCGTGCGAGCCTCGAACGTCCCACAGGTCTAAGGCGGGATTACCCAGGTCTCGGAGAGGGCCAGACAGCAACTGGTGGCGGCTTTACCACCTATCTCCATGGGAGTTGGCCCACCTGCGGATACCTCTCCATTTATTGTCACCTGGGCCCTGCGGGCCGGGACCAGCACGGTATAGATCCCGTGGGGTTGCCCCGGGTTCTCACTGGGGGGCACCGTCATCACGAAGGGGTCCTCGAAGTCATACCAGGTGAGTGTGATGAGGTCCGTCTCAGATTCGGCGCTTTCGGTCCAGAATGACCTGGCGTCCCCCGATTGGAAGAATTCCGCCTCTACTACCGGGATGGTTAGGCCGGTGTAGTCGGGTCTCATTGATGCCTCTATGTCCTCCTGGAGCCATCGCGCCAGGGCGATGTTGTCCGAGTAGATCCTCACCTCGTTGTCGGTGAGCTCGCTTTTCAGGAAGAGGGCGTGGCCGGGTCCCACCGGCGAGATGTGTATGCGCCAGTGGCTGAGCTGCGTCGTGGGGTCTGCCCCCTCGGCCTCAGCAAGCCGGACAAACGAGTTCTCTCCTGTCAGCCGTACCTGGTTCTGGTCTATAGCCACGACGTCGGACCTCCGCTCCTAGGGTTGGCATAACATGTTAGCAGCCCGCGCGTCTCTTGAACAATTTGCTCTAAGAAGAAGAGATGGTGGTCTTTCGGACGTTAAGCCCTATCTACTACACACCGGTGTAAACACAAGAAGAGGTGGCGCACAGGGTTGGGTTCCACGTTACCTACCTGAGCGGCATCGAACGGGAATACGGGCTAAGATACCTTCCTCTAAACTTATCGGCTTTTCAATTCACACCAAGCGTTTAAGTAGAGGCGACATCCGGGGTGGACTCCTTCGACCCGAAGGGGCTGGGCCGCCAAGCGGCAAGACCGTCAACATCAGTGTTCGCCGGAAGCGCGACGGTATGTTAACCTAATTGAACTAGATGTCGGGGTCAGGCGAAGAGCCACGAGCGCGTAGCCGCACGGGGTGCGTCCGTGGCAGCAATGAACCTATGTGCGTGCGGAATATAATTGAGCGATCCGTGGAGGTCGGCCGCTGTTACGATCGTATCTGCACCAGCTCGATGCGGACATCGTCCGGGGCGCGGGACAAATGCGATCTTCTCCACAGGCTCTCCTATAGCTTTTCCCATTCGTTCGCTGTCCACAGTCCGCGCAGGTCCCAGCAACTCAAGACCTTGGCCAGCCGCCCATCGAGGTCGTCCGTCTGTAGGCCGAAATGCTCCAGGCCAAGATGAGGATCGGCCGAACCAGGAGGAAGGACCTCCCCTTGAGTCGACGTCGAGATACCTAACTTGGGCCCCGAGCCTGGCAACTCCAAGATCACCATCGTTTGCATGTCCCTAACGATCTTTGCTCCGAACATCTCTACATACCACGCGGCGGTCTCGTGGGGCTCCGTGCTCTTGAGATGGATGTGGTGAAAGGATTGCATATCGCTCCTTTCCTTCTGAGCTAAACAGTTTTCCCACTAATCTAAGGGCGTTGCGAAAAAGGGGTTCGGGTTCCGACTAGGGGGAAGCCCTAGGAGTCTGTCCGAGAAACAATGTTCTAACCGATATGCGTCATTAATGGAGTGTAAAGATGCTAATTACTCCACGACAAAGTCCAAATTGCTGTAAACAGGCTATTGCGTGGCGTTTTGCGTCTCCAGGAACGAATCCTCGGACAGGCTCCTAGGTCAAGTGGTTCCGAAAGGAAATCCTTGGGGGTGGAAGTAGAGTCCCAGGAAGTGGTGTAAGAGGGAGAGGGTCTGGAGAAAGAGAGACCACCGCGTCATCCTTAGCGGGCAAACACGAAGCTCGAGAAAAGGAGGACAACGGTGGTCAAGGAAAGGATGGACCTGCTGGAGCTATTGCGCAAGGAGGGAATGGACGGTGACGTGGACTTTCTACGGGAGGCACTGAGAGTGCTGGTAGAAGGGATCATGGATGCGGAGGTGTCTGGGAGGATCGGTGCTGAGTATGGAGAACGCAGCCCTGAGCGGGTGACCCAGCGCAACGGGTACCGGTCCCGGGCGTGGGATACCCGTGTGGGAACGATGGACCTGCGCATTCCCAAGCTCAGAGAGGGGAGCTACTTCCCGAGCCTGCTGGAGCCACGGCGTCGCAGCGAGCGAGCTCTGCTGGCTGTGATCCAGCAGGCCTACGTGGAAGGTGTATCCACGAGACGGGTGGACGATCTGGTCAAGGCCCTGGGGTGTGAGGGTATCTCCAAGAGCCAGGTGTCGCGCATCTGCCAGGAGCTCGACGTGGTGGTGGAGGGCTTCTTGGGCCGACCGCTGGACGGCGGGCCATATCCCTACCTGTGGCTGGACGCACTGACCCAGAAGGTCAGGGAGGCCGGCAGGATCGTCAACGTCAGCGTCGTGGTGGCGACGGCGGTCAATGGCGAGGGCAAGCGGGAGATCATCGGGATGGACGTGGGCACCAGTGAAGACGGCGCCTTCTGGTTAGCCTTCCTACGCTCGCTGTCCGCCAGGGGCCTCAGTGGGGTGGAGCTGGTGGTCTCGGACGCTCATCAGGGACTCCGAGGCGCAATCGCCGCAGTCTTCGGCGGAGCCAGTTGGCAGCGGTGCCGCACCCACTTCATGACCAACCTGCTCACTCGGGTCCCCAGGCGTGCTCAGCCCTGGGTGGCCACCATGGTCCGCACCATCTACCAGCAACCCTCCCCCGATGAGGTACACGCCCAACTCGACAGGGTGACCGATCAACTCCAGGACCGCTTCCCTCAGGTCGCCTCTCTACTGGACGGGGCCGGACCCGACATCCTGGCCTTCTCCAGCTTCCCTGTCCCCCACTGGAAGAAGCTCTGGTCCAACAACCCACAGGAGCGTCTCAACAAGGAGATCCGGCGCCGTACCGATGTGGTGGGCATCTTCCCTAACCGGCCAGCCGTCCGTCGCCTGGTTGGCGCCGTCCTGGCTGAGCAACACGACGAATGGGCCGTCGGCCGTCGATACCTCACACCCGCCATTCTGACCTTCAACGAAGCTCTTCCGGAGGCCGACCTCGCGGAGGCGACAGCCGCCTAAACAACATCAACAGGATGACGCACTCTTACACCACTTGACGGGACGTGACCACGCCGTCGACCGCCCGGACCTTGCCGAAGTCACGTACCAGCCCCTGTGCGAGAATCGCCCTGCCGTTCAAACCGTCGCTCAAGATTCTGCCGCGTCTTTGGCAGCCTCTGTGTAATACTCTAGCAAGTGCCCTGACAGCGCATTCGTTCGCGGTCGGCGCCAGTGAAGAACGGCACCATCCTCTCCACGAACTCCGCCAGCGTCTCCTGAGGTGTTGCGGAGGTCGTGTCCAGCACCATCTTGTTCCTGATCAGCGAAGCGGCGAACTCCTCCCGGAACCTGTCCAGTACCAGCGCGACGTCCTCCTCGCGGACCACGCCCCGAGTGGGCTCTCCGAAGGGCTTTGAGCGCTGCTGCGCTGCAGTTGTCTCGGCGTCTGGGAAGACATTGGCCCTCATGCGCTCCCTGATGACTTCGGGTGAGGCTTCGACCAGCACGAGTACTACCTCCGGCGCCCGCTCCAGGATCTCCTCCTCGTAGTGGCGCGCCAGCTCAGTTCGCTGGCCTTCGGGACTACGGGTGGGAGCCCCGCTGTCCTTCCCGCCGTAACCGTAGTAGAGCGGCGCGTACACCGCCTCCTCTATGTGAGCGCCCATCAGGTTATGGTCGGCGTTGCTGTAGAACGACTCAGAGACGTGGTAGGAGATCATGAAGCGCTGGAGCATCTCCTTGATCTGGGGGTGGGCGGCCTTGTACTCCCCGGAAGCCTGGCCCGTCAACTCTGACGACGGTATCGTGAAGTGGTCGTGGAAGTGGCTGCTGCTTCCCAAGTTGTGCGCGCACCACTCCACTATCAGGTCTGCAAGGGTCGTCTTACCTGCGAACTCGCACCCGGCCATAATGATGTTCATGATTTCCTCCTCTGCGGCTCCTCGGCTTTCTGGGCCGGTGGGCCATCAGGCTGTTGGACGCCACTAGAGTAGCAGAGGGCGACCCCCTCGTGCGCCGGTTATGCGTATGTGGGGCTACGTGGTATTATCGCCGTCACCAAGGGAACCAAAGGAGGAGCCAGATGAACGTGGAGATTCGCGACGAGCGGTTCCGGGACGTGGTGGGCTCGGATGTCGTGATCGAGCAGCTCGGCACAGGGTTCATGTTCACCGAGGGGCCGATCTGGAACCACGTAGAGAAGCACTTGATATTCAGCGACATGCCTGGCGACATCATGAGGAGGTGGACGCCCGGCGGGGGCGTGGAGGCCTTCCGGCAGCCCAGCAACAAGGCGAACGGAAACTACTACGATCTGCAGGGCCGGCTCGTCACATGCGAGCACGCCACCAGCCGCGTGACCCGCACGGAGTCCGACGGGTCCATCACCGTCCTCGCAACGCATTACGAGGGGAAGGAGCTGAACAGCCCCAATGACCTTATCGTCAAGAGTGACGGCGCCATCTACTTCAGCGACCCCTCGTTCGGGCGGATGGAGTACTACGGCGTGCCGCGCGAGCAGGAGCTCCACTTCAGGGGACTATATAGGCTCGAACCAGATAGCGGGGAGCTGACGCTCCTGGCATCGGACTTTGACCAGCCTAACGGACTGTGCTTTTCCCTGGACGAGACGATGCTGTTCGTCAATGACACTATGACGAACCAGATCCGCGTGTACGACGTCGACGCGGACGGCGGCGTCTCGAACGGCAGGGTCTGGGCGGAGCTTACAGGAGAGCTTGAGGGCGTGGCCGATGGTATGAAGATCGACAGCCAGGGCAACCTCTTCTCCACAGGCCCCGGCGGCATCCAGTGTTTCGCTCCGGACGCCACGAGTCTGGGCGTGATCATCATGCCGGAGGCAGTGTCGAACTTCATCTGGGGCGACGACGACCTGCGTAGCCTGTTCATCACCGCCTCGACGTCCCTCTACAGGGTGCGCGTGAAGGTCCCTGGGCGCAGCCTCTTCTGAACGCCGAAGGAAGCTAGCTCGGCAGGCCAAGCATCTTGGTCAGTAGGGCCATGCGGACATAGAGCGAGTTCTCGGCCTGCCGGTAGTAGGCTAGCCTGTGGTCCTGCACCTCTATGGGAAAGTCCCCGCTGCGTTGCATCGGATCGAGTATGATGCAGTGCGGCTTCAGCATCGCCATGAAGTCGCTGTCGATACGCAGGTTGAAGGCGCCGCGGGCCTGGAGGAACTGGACGTGCGCGAGCGTTCGGGGGCCGTTGAGGTACACGACGTCGGCCTCCCGCACGGCATCGATCCCCGCCTCCTCGATCTGAACGCCTCGTTCCTGGCAGTATAGGACGACATCCGGGTCCGCTTGGCCGCTGAACGGCACGACGAGGACCTTCACGCCTCGGAAGAGGGCGAGCCCGCGAAGCAGGGCGCTTACGTTCCGGTGATCGGGCCGTCCCACAACCGCCACGGTGACGCCATCGACCCCACCCAGTTCCAGCCCGATGGTATTGATATCCGTCATGGCCTGCGTCGGGTGGTCGTCGCCGCTGCCGCCGTTGATAATCGGTAGGGCGTCCGCCTCGGCCGCCCGCTCGACTATTTGCGGATCGCTGCTCCTCAGCACCACGATGTCGATGTGGAGACTTGCGAGCATGTTCATGATGTTGTCGATGAAGTTCGGCGACTTAACTGGGAAGAACTGAGAGGCGTCCTCAGTGTGGTGAGCGGAGCCCCCGAGCAGGTCTATGGCGCGCTCGAACGAGGTGCGGGTCAAGAAGCTCGGTTCGTAGAAGAGGCAGTAGAGGGAGCGTCCCGCGAGGGCCGTACTGGGGGCACCGTCGGACCTGAGCTGCTCGACCAGAGGGAAAAGGTCTTCCTCAAGCCAGGGGCGGTCGACCTGACGGGTGCTGATGAGGTGCCTGAGAGCTGAAATCGGTGTGCCCTTCCTAACTCGAGCTGGCGGAAACGGCGGTTCGCTGCTAGTGGAAGTGTACATCACTCCGTATCTGCCCGCCAACACGTCGCCCATCCCTCTCGGCGCATTGACACCCCCAGCCCGTCAACTATAATCGGCATGAGCCTCGAGCGTGGGGATATAGCTCAACTGGGAGAGCGCGGCGTTCGCAATGCCGAGGTTGGGGGTTCGAGTCCCCCTATCTCCACCACTAACCATTCCGGCCCTGTCCTGTATTGTCCCATAGGACCCCTGTATTGTAGCTGAGCGACGCTGACAGGCGTCCCATCCGTGCCGCATGTGTCCCCCAGTATCCCGCGTCAAGTGTGGTAACATATGTGGGAACTTTTCGTGACGGAGGGGACCTCTGTGGCACTATCGGCGACGCGGGTCAAGGTCCTCAAGGAACCGGGGCGATACTCCGATGGCGGTGGCCTGCACCTATACATCAGCAGGGCGGGACGCAAGTCATGGGTCCTGCGCATCACCATCGACGGACGGCGGCGCGATATCGGCCTGGGCGGATTTCCGTCCGTAAGCCTGGCTGGAGCTCGCGAGAAGGCGGCGGATCACCGGGGTGCTGTAGCGGAGGGCCGCGATCCTCTGGCCGAAAAGCGCGCGCCAGCGATGCCGACCTTCAGAGAAGCCGCCTGTACCGTCCACGAGGCGAACAAACCCCGCTGGCGCAACGCCAGTCACATCGCAAGCTGGATGCAGACTCTGGAGCGTCACGCCATGCCGACGCTGAGCAACACACCCCTGGACCGGATAGACCGCGGGGACGTGCTGCGAGTCCTCACCCCGATATGGACGACCCGGCCGGAGACGGCGAGGCGGGTGCGTCAACGGATGAGGACCGTCTTCCGGTGGGCAATGGCGCATGGCTTCATGGAGACCAACCCTGCGGGAGAAGCCATCGACGGCGCGTTGCCCCCTATGCCGAAGGTAAAAGCACACCTCAGGTCGCTGCCCTATCAGGAAGTCGGGTCGGCGCTCGAGACCGTCGAAGCATCCCAAGCCTCAATACCCGCAAAGCTGTGCTTCCGGTTCCTGGTTCTCACGGCGGCGCGCTCCGGTGAGGCCAGGGGCGCCACCTGGGACGAGATCGACGTTGCGGGCCAGGTATGGCGAATACCGTCCGAGCGGATGAAAGCAGGCATGGAGCACCGGGTACCCCTGAGCGGGCAGGCACTCGATCTGCTTGGCAAAGCATCCGCCCTGCGCGATGAAACCGGCCTGGTCTTCCCGTCGCCGCTGAAGCCGGGTTCGTCGATGTCCGACATGACGCTGACGAAGATTCTCCGTTCAGCGGGCCTGGCGGAACGAGCGACCGTGCACGGATTCCGCAGCAGCTTCAAGAACTGGACCTTGGAGCAGACGGACACCCCCTGGGCTGTCTCAGAGGCGGCGCTTGCCCATATCCTGGGCAACTCGACCGAGCAGGCCTACGCGAGGTCCGATCTATTCGAGCGCCGCCGCGCACTGATGCAGCTGTGGGCGGACTACCTGACCGGCTAAACTTGAGGGAAGCCGAGACAGTAGGAATCCAATCGCCGGTTCCGGTCATCGAGGCCACGTCCAGGCCGCGTTGAGCGGGCCAAAATTCACCCCTCGGGCCGTGACTCCAGCCAGCCCGCGATGTTGCTCTCCCTCCACCTGACGGCAGCACAGCTGACCTTCACGGGCCTCGGGAACTGACCGTCCTGCATAAGCCGATAGATTGACGAGCGGCTCATGCCCGTTATTTCCTCAACCTGTCGACGCCTCAGTAGTTTGTCATGCATTGTCATCACCTCCTCGCTTTGATATGGGACGCCTTGGCGTCCCATAGGAAGCGTAGACCTGTGCGCCGCCCAGGAGTGGGTCATTAAGTAGGGGGATTAGTGATACGTTGTATCGTGAGTTGCCCCTACAAACGAGGGTAATCGCCCCCGCCAGGGGTCCCGCTGTCTCATAAAAGTCCATGACCAGAGGGAGGTATGGTTGACCGGGAGCTGTGGGGGAGCGGTCTCTCCCCGAGAGGGGTAGGGGAGGGAGCGTCGCCGGAGTGAGGCTCAGTCCTCAGTGGTATGGAATGGCCCGGTGCGTGTGGCGATGGCCTCCGAATATTTCTGGAACTCGGGCAGGAAAGGCCTGTCCCAGATGCGCCTCACTCTGTGTTCGGAAAGACTCACGTTGCCTTCGGAAAGCTTCAGCGCCTCTGACACGATACGGCAGCCGGAGACGGGACTACCGTTCGGCTTTACTCCAACCCTTTGCAAGACCGCGATGGTGAACTGAATCTGGACGTAACGCAAGAGGTGGGCTGGATTGACGGGGCGCTGGGGCGGGCCAGCCTTGTCAATCGCCAGGGTCTATGGGCCATTCGTCGCCAGGGTCATTGAGCCACCCTGTGGGCCGTTAGATGGACTATTATCACCGTTAGGTTTGAGGGTCAACCACCTCCTTTCGGTCGAGCAGGGCCCTGTGGGGTGACAAGCGTTCGCGGTAGCTGGCGCCTTCTATGACGATCTGGTAGCTGGCGTTGGCGAGCCGGTCGAGGGCGCTGTTGCCGAGGATGGGGTCGTCGAAGAGTCCGAGCCACTCGTCGACAGCCCTGTTGGAGGTGATGACGAAGCTGGCGGTACGATGCCTGGCGATGACCAGCTCGTAGAGGTCTATGGACTGCTGTTGGGTCATCCTGTGGAGACCGAGGTCGTCGAGGATGAGCAGGTCCGGGGCGAGGAAGGAGCGGAAGGTCTTGTCCGTGGAGTGGTCGACCCTGGCCTGAGCCATGGCCCTGAAGAAGTCGTCGGCATGTACGAAGCGGACGGAGTGCCCGGCTCTGACGGCAGCATATCCGAGGGCCTGAGCGATGAAGCTCTTGCCCACGCCGACCGGTCCGACGAGCAGGACGTGCTCGTTGCGGTCCAGGAACTGGAGGGAGAAGGCGGCGTCGAGGAGTCGTCGGTCGAGTGTGATGGATGCGGACCAGTCGAAGTCTTCGAGGCGGCAGGTCTGCTCGAAGCCGGCCCTCTGGAGGCGGAGCTCGAGCCGTCTGTGGTCTCTGCGGTTGATCTCATCGGTCAGTATGATCTGCAGGAAGGATGCGTAGTCGAGCTGCTCCCTGCGTGCGAGAGCGACCCTCTCCGGCAGGGTGTTGAGCACGGCGCCGAGCTGATCGGGCCGTGAGGCGCTTGAGCAGCGGGGTGAGTTCAGTCGTGGTGGTCATGAGCGTTCTCCTTGTGCTGATTGAGCGGTGCGGCCGTTGGCACGAGCGAAGACGGCGCCCGGCCTGGCGAATCGACCTGGGGGCATCGGTGGAGGCTCCGGCTGCGTGGCCTCCTGCGGCGTCAACTATTATTGCCGGTCCTGTTGCCTCACCGGAGAATGTTACCGAACTTTCGGCGGTTTTCAATTGACGCCCACAGGTCCGATATCACCCAGTCGCACCTCATCGATCTCCCTGTTTTCGGCTGAAGCATACACCAGCTGTTTGGCCATCACGCCGCGCCACTGTCTGACCCTGCGCTGAAGCGTCCGAAGCTGACGCCTGCGGTAACGTTCTGGGTAGCGCCGTATCAGCGGTCCATCAGTTCCGCGGCCGTGGCGTCCGGCTGCTCCTGAAGCCAGCTCAGTATCTCGCACCATGCCCCCTCGAACGGGTCCGCTCTGGTCCGCCATGTGCGAGGCCCCCTGGCCATCCGTGTGTGTGTCGGACGCACCTCACCCTGTCTCCACAGGTCAGGCAGCCGGTTAAGAAAGCTCTCCAGGCTCTCTGCATCCGATTTGCTCCCCGGCTTGGGAGAGCCGACAGCTGCTAGCGCGGACTGGGACTCCCTTATGCTGTGCAGCAGGGACACCGGGTCCAGCTCCAATCGACCCTTCCGCAACATCCGCTTCGTCTCCTCGCTCACGTCATCGCGCTCCAGCAGCCTCTCGCAGGGTGTGGCCGGCTTGCTGTAGCGCTTCGTCACGCTGCTGCCGTTCCGGCTCTTTGCCAGCAACTGGAACGAGGGCTGGAAGTAATTCACGTACAGCCGCATCGCCCCGTAGAGGTGGGCCAGCACCTGACCGGCGACCGCTCCTGAGTGGCGTTCATGTCCGACGAACCTGCGGATCACCGAGCCGTTCTTCTGCTCTATCCACGCCTGGTCGTTCTTGCGGTACGCTCGAGAGCGGGTGAACTCTATGCCCATGTCCGCACAGTACCTCACCAGGGTTTCGTTGATGAACACGCTGTCGTTGTCGGAGTCTATCCCGCGGATCGGCACCGGGAAGACACGCGAGATGGCCTCGAGTCCCTCCACCACCAGTGACTGCTCGCGTGCCAGAAGCGGCACCGCCTCTGTCCACCCTGAGCTGACGTCGGTCACCACCAGGCTGTGGATGAAGGCTCCCGACACGCCGCCTCCGCCGTGAGCAACCAGGTCTATCTCGAGGTAGCCCGGCCTCGGTTCGTTCCAGTCGGTGAAGGTGCGAACGGGTATCTGGCTTCCCACCTTGCTCTTCCTCTTTTGCCTCCTGCGGCTCCCCGCCTTGTCCCTCACCGGCCTCAGCAGCCGGTCTATCGTGGAAGCGCTCGCAGAGAACAGCCGCTCTCGCACCTGCGGGGCGATGTCCAGATGCCCGTGTCTCTCCAGTGACCGTACCATGCTGGGCAACGCCGCCTTGAGTCTCTTGCCGCATATCCTGTCCGAGGCTTCCCACACCACGATCAGAGCCTGTCTGACAGCCTCGTCGTATATGCGTCGGCCCCTGGGAAGAGCGCGGTCTGCTCCCTCTTCACACTGTGCCAGGAGCCTCACGGCGTGCTTCCTGTGACAGCCCGCAATGGCCACGAACTCATCAAGCATCCGGCTCTTGTCTCTCTTCGCTGCCTCCCTGTACCGGCTGCGTATGGCTCCGAGCACCTCGATCCTTGTCGCCGTGGTGATCTCTCCGACCATATCCATGCCTCCGTGGTTTGGGTAACACCATCATGAGGCAACGACGTGATTTCGGTGACATCTCCGTGAGGCAATAGCTCCGCTTCGGTAACACTTTCCTTGAGGCAACGCGCGGTGTGCGTCTATTGTTTTTGCCGGTAGACCTTCTGTTGAAGACGCTTCTGAGCTGCCCCGGTCCGATAGCTGGGGACGTCGAACTCCAAGATGGCCGAGTGGTGGACGATCCTGTCAATGGCAGCTGCAGTGGCCATAGGGTTGGCGAAGACCTTCTCCCACTGTGAGAAGACGAGGTTGGAGGTGATGCCCAGAGAGCGGCGTTCGTACCGCTCGGCTATGAGGGTGAACAAGACCTCGGACTCCTCGGCTCCCTGGGGTAGGTAGCCGAGGTCGTCGATGAGCAGGAAGTCGATGTTGTCGAGCTTGCGGAGCATGCGCGGCAGGTCGAGGTCTCGTTTGGCCGCCAGCATGTCCTGGACCAGGCGGTAGGCAGGTGTGAACAGGACCGATCTGCCCGACTCAACCAGCCGGTGGCCTATGGCACACATGGCGTGGGTCTTGCCGGTGCCGGGCAGTCCGAAAGCCAGGACATTGACGCCTCTCTCGACGAAGCTCCCATCGGCCAGCTCGCCGAGCTGCTGTCTGAGCGCCACCGGCACCCTGTCGTGCTCGAAGGTGTCCCACGTCTTGCCGACGGGCAGTCTGGATGCTCGTCTGATGCGGATGATGCGCCTCTGCCGGCGGTCCTCGGCTTCCTGCTCCAACACCTCCACAAGGGTGACGAGGGCGTCCGTGTGACCGGCTGCGGTGAACCGGGGGCCTGCCTCCGCTCCCACCGTGGGCAGCTTGAACTCGCTGCACAGCTGGCCGATCCGTTCCTTCACTCCGTTCGAGGAGACCCTGCCCATGCTCATCGCACACCCGCCGCAAGCAGACGGTCGTAGACCCTCAGGTCCACCACCCTGGGCGAGGCCAGCTCAGGGACCTGTGGCGGGGCCGGGGCCGCCAGCTCCCGCACCGCCGCGTAGTCGAAGGGCGTGCCCGCCTCGAGCAGCAGCCCCAGGGCCCGGTCCACCTCCGACTCCATGGTCGTGGCGGCCAGGTGCAGGATGCGTACGTAGTCCACGTCGGCGCGTTCGCCCCTCCACTCCCGCAGGGCATCGTATGCCAAGCGGAAGGTCCCGGTGGGGAACATCTGCTCTCTGTACCGGTAACGCGCGAACGCACCGGGCTTGCGCACCAGGGAGCCGATGACGTGGCGGTAGTCTATGCCAGCCTCCCCAGCGCCATGCACTCGATCCATCCGCTCGACCGGACTGCCCTTGTAGTAGACCTCCAGGTGATCGGCGTACTGCCGGACCTCCACCTCCATACCTATCAGCCGGGACGGCACCGTGTACGTGCGGTTGGCTACCCGGACCGTACTCCATTTGCGCACCTTCGTCCGGTAGGTAACGTACTCGGGCACCGGCGCAGGCGGCAGCGGCCGAAGGCAGCGCCGCTCATGCTCCAGCTTCGCCCCGACCAACCTGTTGCGCTTGTCTGCCACCTGCCGGACGAACGAGATGTACGCTTCCACCGACCGGAAGTCCCGGCTGCCGCGCAGGATCAGCGCCTGGCCTAGCGCGCCCTTGAGCCGGTGGTGACCCTGCTCGGCCACGCCGTTCTCGTGTGGTGACCTCGGGTTCGTCCTCGTAGACCGCAGCCCGTAGTGCGCCAGCACCGCTGCATACCGCTCGTTCAGAGCGCGCCCTCCGCTCCCCTTCAACTCGTGTGTGGCTGCCGACAGGTTGTCGGTCCGTAACACCTCCGGCACACCGCCCAACTCCCACAGCGCTCCCTGCATACCCTTAACCAGCGCCGCGAACGTCTCCCCGTAGGCAACGTCCACGTACCGCCATCCCGAATGGCTCAGCACGAAGTGGAACAGCAGATGACCGAACGGCTCGCCGCCGACCGTCACCCCGAGCTCGCCGCAGTGAGTGAAGTCCACCTGAGCCTCGCGACCGGGCGGATGCTCCTGCTCGAAGAACACCTCTCGGTCCGGCCCGGACAGCGCTCGCCAGTCACGAACACGACGCTGTAGCGTCCGCAGCTGCGACACACTGAACCGGTCGGGATGCCGCTCGTCGAGCCACTCCAGAATAGTCGTCGCCTTCAGCGCTCCCTCAACGTCGCTCCGCAGAAGGGGCTCGACCTCCTCGGCCCACACCCCGGCGAACGGGTCCGGTCGGGTTCGCCACCTCCGCTTGCCCTTCCTCTCAGACGGCAGCCTGCCTCGCTGCCACGTCCGCGCCGTCCGCACGCTCATACCAGATGCCGCCGCCGCCGCTTGTTGTCCCTTGCCTTCCATTAGCTTCTGCCTCAGTAGCACTACCTGCTGATCTGTGACCAATCCGGTACCTCCTGTACCAGATGGTCTCCCCCCACGACCGGCAAGAATAGTCAGCGTCTACCGGCAAAAGTAATTGTCGCTGATCACTCCTGCTCCAGGGCCTCGACGAGTATGCGCTCGAGACGGCGCACGTCGATCAGGTCTACGGAGAGAGCCCTCCGGCATGCGGCATCGAGACGCTCAGGGGAGTAGCGTTCTCCCAGGCGTATGAGCTTGTGTCCCTGCCTGAGCTTGGCCCATGGCAGCGGGCCGTCGAAGAGACGCTCGGCATAGGCTGCCACGGCCGGTCCCTGTGACGCCGCGCTGCGCTTGATTTGCTCCGGCGCTCTGAGGGTGTAGGCGCTCAGCTCTGCCGGGTAGTCGTCGGGGTCGGTGGATCTGCCGCCGCGATCCTGGCGCGGGTGGACCTTGATCAGTCTTCCCCGGTGGTAGATGCGCACCAGCTTGCTGCCGAGCCGCACCTCCACCTTCTGCCCGGGCGGGCATGTCGCAGACGGCACCGAGTAGAGGGCGTACTGGCAGGCTATGTGGTGGTCGGGATGCACCTTGGCCGTGCGCCAGTCGGTCATCTCGTAGGGCTCTGCGTCCCACTCTCCGAGCGTGTGGCGCTCCTCCTGGCGGAAGACGGTCAGGGGCTGCTTGCGGGTGGTGCCGTGTATCCTCTGTCCGGCCACCTCTAGGCACCACCGCCTAGCAGCAGACCTCATGTCCGAGAGGCCGGTGAACTCCCCGCCCTTGAAGAACCGCTCCCGCACGTAGGGCACCCCACGCTCCACGCGGGGCTTGTCCCGGGGATGGCGCACCCGCGCCGGGTCTGAGATGAAGCCCCGGTGCTGGGAGTACTCCAGGAAGCCGCGCGTGAGACGGGGGTGGAGCGGATCGACACCCGCCACTGCTGCGGGGAAGTTGTCGATGACCAGGTACTTGGGAACGCCCTCGAAGAAGGCCCAAGCAGCCTCCAACCCCTCGATCACATCGACGAGCTTCTGGCTGAACGTCGGCCAGACGAAGCTGTGCCGCGAGTAGGTCAGGACGACGATCAGCGCCCAGACCGCACGGCGGCGACCCGTCTCCGGGTCCTCTATCAGACCCAGACGACCGAAGTCCATCTCCGCCACCTCGCCGGGCGCGCTCTCTCCCATCCGGACAGTCGCCGGACTTCGCCTCTGCCAGCCCCGTCGCTGGATGAACCGCCTCAACGACGTGTACGAGACCCGGCAGCCTCGGCCCGCAAGCAGCTCATGGATGCGGGTCACCTGCAGACGGTCGGCGGTGAGCCACTCGTAGACCTAGTCCGCCCAGGGGGCGAGGACATCCTCGGTCGGCGTCTCCACCTTCCGAGGGGTGCACAGGTTCAGCCCGGCCAGGCGACTCAGCTGATCCTCACTCGGAGCAGCACCGTCGCGTGTCAGACCCGCTCCCATGGCCGCCACGATGTACCTGCGGACTGTCGCCCTCGACAGCCCCGTACCGGTCGCTATCTGCCGCTGGCTGTTGCCGGACTGCCAGCGCCGCACCACTTCTGCTATCTCCACTCTCGACACCTCCCTGTACGCCATCGCTGCTCCTTACATCCAAGATGCAGCAATGGTCGCCAATCCGGCGCCCAGGGTGGTCAAACCTCCTGGCGAAGTGGTCTATAGGTCCTGGCGATCTCCCCTTCTACTGGTACATACCTCTTGGCGTTTGACACAGCCTTCCTGGCGGGACGCCGCCGGAGCCCTCCGGCAGCCTTCGCCCGCCACATGTCGAGCGGGCTGGGGATGACGTCGCCCCGGCTGTCCAGCTTCTGCGCCATGCGCTCGAGAGCGCCGAAGTAGGCCCGGCTGGCTTCGGAGCGCTCGATGTACTCTCGCACCGCGCCGGTCGAGGGTACGCCGATAGGGGGCAACAAGAGGGTTGTGGCTTCCGACGGCGGCCTCGTGCAAGGCGAGGTAGGCGTGACGGTCCAGGTGCGGAAAATAGCTTCCCGTGCGGGTGATGGGACGTGCCCATGACCGGCCACGATGAGACATTCGCGGTCGAGGCGGACGCCGCGAGGCTGCCCGTCCGGGCGCTGACCGCCTGGCTGAACTGGTTGAGAAGCCAAGAAGGAGGTTGCCATGACTCACGATCACGATGAAGGGCGGCTCACCCGGGCGACGTGCCCGGAGTGCGCCTACAAAGACGGATATATCCGGGGCAGGCACGAAAAGGAGACGTTGGTAACGGTTGCGTCCGTACTCGACGCAATGGAAGAGGGTGCGGGGGAGTTCGCGGTGGCCGCGATTCTGGTTTTGCCCTCAGGTTCGTCGCGGGCTGGGTTGAGCTTGCGGCGCTGGAGTTCGGCAGCGGCCTCGTTTTCGTCGGCGTCGCGGCCGTAGCGGCCACGGGCTGGAGCCTTCGGCTATGGCGGTGGGCTCGACGCGGCCAGAGCATCAACCGCCGGGGGGGGGGCGTGACCGTGGGGGCGCTGGCATGGGCTAGGGCCGACGAAAGCCGCTCGGGTGGTGTCCCAAGCATGGTCGGAGGCCGTTGGCACCCCTCTACGGCTCGCAGGCTAGGGCGTAGGGTGTATATGGGCGGACAGGGGGTGAGGTGTACATGGTTCAATCAGGGCAGGACTCGTGCAGGATGTGCGGCGACCAGATCTCGCGTGAGCGGCTACAGCGGTGGGCCTGGGCCGTGACGTGCGGCCGCCAGTGCAGTGATGCAAACACAGCCGAGTCCGGACGGCGGGCGCGGCGGGCGTACAGACAGAGGCGACGTGCTCAGATCCGTCTGGAGAAGACATGACCGAGGAGACCTACAGCCGGCCCGAGGTGGACCGCGCGATCGAGGCGGCGTTCCGGCTGGGGTTCGGCAACGCGTTGGCCGAGGTGGACGGTGACCTACACCCGTTCGGCCACGGGCGTAGGCGGCGGTGCTGTGCGGCGTGTTCTGTGCTGGCGAACGCGACGGCCAAGTTTCAGGACGGCCGCTATCCCTGGACTGCGCCGCCGACTGTCGAGACTCTGGAAGCCGTCCAGAAACACAAGGAGCGTGGCAATGATAGACGCGGTGTCTGAGACGGCAAAGTGTCAGATGGATTGCTGCTGCAAGAGTCTGGCAGAGTGGTACGCGTATGTGGCCGCACTGAACGTCGACGCCGTGCGAGCCGGGTATGGGCTTCGCAAGCCTACGCCATACAGGACACGCGATCCGGTAGTCGAGTACGGGCTTTCGCTCGGCAAGGTGGTGTTCCGTGTTGAGCGTGGGGGTGTCGCGGTCTACTCCCCGCTCTCGGCCCGTGAGTATGCGAACTACCACGGGCTGGAGATCCGCTTCGCCAAGTGCCAGATGGTGGTCACGCAACTGGCGGATATGAAGAGGTGGGACCTTACGAACGACGAGATGGCTGAAGTGTTGCAGAGTTCAGGGCTCCTTGATGGCCTCGATGACCTCGATGCCCTCTCGCCGGAAAGGCCGGCGGAGTGACAGGCGCGACGGCGCGAAGGGTCCTGTGCGTTGTCTGCCGCTGCCGCATCTCAGAGGCCAGACGGCAGAGGTTCCCCACGGCGATCACCTGCGCCGCGGGGTGCAGCCGGTATCATCGCAAGGAGCTCAGCCGCCGCACGAGCCGCCGTCACTACCGACGGCATCACCGGCGCCGGCGACTCGGAGGGTTCGCCGTCCCAGGGTAGCCCCCCCAGGGCCATCGACGTGGTGTCAGATTCCTTAGCCCTAATATATATAATATCCTCGCTCTTAGGCTTAAACACAAACAATTCGTAGCTGGAAGCTATCCATAAGATAGACCCATGCGCACATAACGCGCATATGTGGGGCATCGTAAGATAGACCCAAGATAGACCACGAACAGGAGGGGATTCGCCATGAGGAGACGACGGCTATCAGCAGGGGAAGTCAGCGAGATGAGGAGGTTCTTCGACGCCGGACACACGATCACAGACCTGATGCGGAAGTACAACGTCCACCGTGAAAGTCGCGAGTAGGATCTGTAACCGCAAGACCTATGTGGACGTGCCGGACAACCTGGAACTGATTGCGCCGGCACCCGTCCCGGTCTGACGCCGATCTCGACGCCCTGCAGGCCAAGCTGGACGCACAGGAGACCGTCGACCAGGCGAAGCCGCTAGCGCCCCTGGCCAAGTCCAAGGCCCGCCGCCGCTGGCGGAGCGGCGCGATGGGGAGCGGAGTCAGCCCCGCAAGTGTTGAGCGACTCATGCAGGCGGGTCGGGCGAGGGCACAGAGCCCGTAGAGCACGGGCAACCGCCCCAGACCATACCCCCTGGCACCCGAAGCGACCGGCGGGCGGGCGCTTTGCCCCCCTAGCGGCACGGGAATGGCCGGCCTGGCAGCGGGTGGACAGACTGACAACGGCCCCCGCGCACCGAGGGGGAGAGCCACTCATCTCGTCGCCTCATCTCGTCTTCCACGGTCCGCCGGCAGTTCTTCCCCCTGGTGACTCGCGCCCGTCCGTGGGATGAGTCGTGGGAACCGGGCGGCGCGGGCGTGCCTACAGCTACGGTGTTCTACTCCCCACGCGCGGGGTCCACCGACGCCCCTGACCGGCGCCCTGCTGGACCGCCTCAGGACCTGACTATGATGCTACCATCTCGTTTGGGCTGGCCTCTGAGCCTGAAGACTCCCAATATGGGAAATATCCGCTTAGAGTAGCCAAACATAATTCCCCTACTTTGGAGGGCGGGAGGAACTTGACGATGAATCTATCCGACGATGAGAGGGAACTGCTGAACGTGGCGGCTCAATCACAGAGTGGGGAGATAAAGCACGTAAGCAACTTTGGAGGCGTTGGTGCCGGCACCAGGAAGTTTACTGAATCGGATAACCCAAGGTCTGAAGCTCGGTGGTTTCACGCGATTCAGGGGCTCGAAGATAAGGGCTTGATCGGACCTCTCAGTCCAAAGAGCCAGATATTCCGTGTTACGCACACAGGCTATCAAATCGCTGACAACTAGGGCATTTTGGCAGTGTCATAGAAAAGGAGAGCGGAACGCACGAGTAACGCCTACGTCGAACCAGCGGTAGTGCAGATTCAGCAGGGCGGTGTAGGCTGGTGCGGACTTCGCGCCCCACGCGCCGAGAGTCGGCGTCACCAGCGGCCCAGGTCCCGATCCCGGCGGGAGGTGGACCACCATCCGCACAGCGTCGTCCAGCGCGTCCGGCCCGCGCGGTATGTCTCCGGCGCTGACCACGCGCCTGGTCCCCCCTCGCCCGGTGTCGGGGTCAAGCCAGGGTATGCGGGCGTCCACGCGTCCACCATCATCCCCCAGAGCATATTTCCCTCAGCTCGATGGAGATGGAGTCGAGCAGCCGACTTCCTGCATCAAGCTCAGCGAGGACAGCCAGCATAGCGCCGACGTCCTCATCATCGACCGCGCTTGCCTGGTCATATAGCAGCCAATCCCCCTCAGCCCCACGGGACGGGCTTACCCCGAATCAAATATAGGGAGGAAAGTGTATTGATATCGTCTTCTGTATGGCATAGATACATCTTCCTCGCAGCCATGGCGATCCTCCTCCTCGTCTCTGTATCTGTATTCGTGACTACGGCCCAAGCGGACGGGCCGCTCCCAGGCGTGGACACCGCCGAGCGCGACGATGTGGTAGTGGAGGATGACGAAGGCGGCGCTTCCGGAGCCGTCGATGAGGATGACGGAACGCGGCTGCCGGACGTGGACACCGCCGAACGCGACGATGTGGTTCCAGGGGATGACGAAGGCGGCGCTTCCGGAGCCGTCGATGAGGATAGCGGAGCGCGGCTCCCGGATGTGGACACGGCCCAGCGCGACGACGTGGTTGAGGAGGAGGGCGGCGCTTCCGGAGCCGTCGATGAGGATAGCGAAGGGCGGCTCCCGGACGTGGACACCGCCGAGCGCGACGACGTGGTTCCGGAGGATGACGGAGGCGGCGCTTCCGGGGCCGTCGATGAGGGGACCGAAGGGCGGCTCCCGGATGTGGACAACGCCCAGCGCGACGACGTGGTTGAGGAAGAAGGAGGCGCGATTGGGAGGGCGGCGAATGCTCCCGCCCCGACGGGACTCAGAGTAACCTCGGACACCGACGATAGCGTCAGTCTGAGTTGGAATACGGTAACCGACGCGGGGGCCTACAAGGTCGAGTACCGAAGGAGCGGTTCCATCAGTTGGCTCCACGCTGGCTACGTGTACTCAAGCACGTCCGATACGGTGGACGGGTTGGACTGCAACACGAGCTACTACTTTCGGGTCCGGGCGCGGGGCGACGGCAGCCCCTACTCCTACACATATGGCAACCCTTCATCCAGCGTTTCGGAGACGACCGACGCATGTGTGGCTCCGGCCCCGACGGGACTCAGGGTAACCTCGGACACCGACGATAGCGTCAGCCTGAGTTGGAACGCCGTAACCGACGCCCATTACTACAAGGTCGAGTATCGGAGGAGCAGCTCCAGCAGTTGGCTCCACGCCGGATACACTTTCGGCACCTCCAGGACGGTGTCCGGGCTTGATCCCAACACCCCCTACGATTTCCAGGTTCGCGCCCGCGGCGACGGCAGCCCCTATTCATACACTTACGGCAGTCCCTCGACCAGCGTGTCGAGGACCACCGACCCTCCTACAGCCCCCGCTCCCACCGGCCTCCGTGCAACTGCATCTACCGAGACCAGTGTCAGCCTGAGTTGGAACGCCGTAACCGACGCCCATTACTACAAGGTCGAGTATCGGAGGAGCAGCTCCAGCAGTTGGCTCCACGCCGGATACACTTTCGGCACCTCCAGGACGGTGTCCGGGCTTGATCCCAACACCCCCTACGACTTCCAGGTCCGCGCCCGCGGCGACGGCAGCCCCTATTCATACACTTACGGCAGTCCCTCGACCAGCGTGTCGAGGACCACCGACTCTCCTACAGCCCCCGCTCCCACCGGCCTCCGTGCAACTGCATCTACCGAGACCAGTGTCAGCCTGAGTTGGAATGACGTAACCGACGCGGGGGCCTACAAGGTCGAGTACCGAAGGAGCAGTTCCATCAGTTGGCTCCACGCTGGCTACGTGTACTCAAGCACGTCCGATACGGTGTCCGGGCTTGATCCCAACACCGCCTACGAATTCCAGGTCCGCGCCCGCGGCGACGGCAGCCCCTATTCGTACACCTACGGCAGTCCCTCGACCAGCGTGTCGAGGACCACCGACCCTCCTACAGCCCCCGCTCCCACCGGCCTCCGTGCAACTGCATCTACCGAGACCAGTGTCAGCCTGAGTTGGAATGACGTAACCGACGCGGGGGCCTACAAGGTCGAGTATCGGAGGAGCAGTTCCAGCAGTTGGCTCCACGCTGGCTACGTGTACTCAAGCACGTCCGATACGGTGGACGGGTTGGACTGCGACACGAGCTACGACTTCCAGGTCCGCGCCCGTGGCGACGGCAGCCCCTACTCCTACACATATGGCAACCCTTCATCCGGCGTTTCGGAGACGACCGACGCATGTCCGGTTCCGGCCCCACCGCCCGCGCCGCAGAACCTCACAGGCGCGTCTGGTCCGGGGCGAGGGGAGGCATCTCTGAACTGGGACACCGTCGCCGAAGCCACCGGCTACAAGGTGGAACAACGGAAGCGGCGGACGTTCGCACCCTTCCTCCACACGTGGGTCGACCTCGGCTCGGAAGTCACCATTATCGGCAGCAGTGCCGTCGTGCGCAACCTTTCTGTCAACGATGCCAAAAGGTTCCGGGTCAAGGCACTGAATTCAGATGTGGAATCAGTGCCGTCTAATGAGGTCGAGGTAACCCTTGCCCCACCTCGGGCACCAGCGAATGTTGCCAGTTCGTCCGTCGATCACGGTGAAATACAGATCATGTGGGACGCCGTTCTTGATGCGACGGGCTACGTAGTTGAGCAGCATAAGAACGTGTTCATAGGCTCGGACTGGCGCGAGTTGCCTTTCGACAGCTTCACTGTAACCACTCCGCTGAGGAGTGGCAACCGGTTTAGCGCAATCGTTCGCGGGTTGACCCCGGGGGATACCTACAAGCACAGGGTCAAGGCCGTGGGCGTACAGGGAACATCCGATCCATCGAGCGAGGTGGAGACTGAGGTGCTGGACGAAAGGCCGCCCAAACCGAACAAACCTGCATACAGGTTTCTCATAGGCGGCAGGGGAATCGAGCTTTTCTGGGACGTCGTCCCAGGAGCGACCGCTTATAAAGTGCTGATTGACCCTGAGCCAAACCCGCCGGCGACGATCGCCTTTACAAACGCCAGCGCCGACATCACTGGGCTGGTCCCGGACAGCAGATACACCTTCAAGGTCGTGGCCACGAATAGGTTCGGCGACTCTCCCGAATCTGATGGTCTTCGTGCGAGGACGCCCGATCTAGAGTACTGGTGGGGACATCAGGCAGATCACACGGCGAAGTACGCGAAGGGTACCATCGGGTCCAGCATCATTGAAGACGCAATTCAGGATGCTGCCGAGGACTGGAACAACGAGATGGTAGTGCTGAACAAGGGGCTGAAGATATGCGATGATGTCGACATCAGTTGCGGCGGCACCAACGCTGACGGCGGAATCGTTACCATCCAGACGGCATCCACCACGAGGGCCAGCGACAGTGGCGGTTGCGGAGCCAGTTTCGCATGCGTGCAACCGGGCACAGACGGCAATTCCTCTGGCCCCGGCAAACACATGCTGAATATGACGATGGTCTTCGAGCAACCTGGCTTCCAATGCGATAACGATCCGTGTTCAATTCAATCTGAAGTCCTGTGGACCGATGTCAGGAGTATGCACCGTACACAGCCAATGTCTAGCACAGTAGCCAATCCACAACTTTACATTTTTATTGACTACATCATGCTGCACGAGTTTGGCCACACTCTGGGTTTGCCAGACTTTTATGCAGATACGACAGGACTTAAGAACGTGGTCGCCATAATGAACGATTCTGGGGCCGCACGGAATGTAAAGGATGAAGACATAGAACAGTTGCGGGCAATCTACATCCTTCATACGAGACACTAGGGAGAACCACGATGCGAATAATCCTCATCGCTCTCTTGACGGGGATGCTGCTGCTGGCGTGCAGCCAGGGCACGGGAAGCAATACGCCCGACGATGCGGTTCCTGCCGAAACTCTGGCCACGGACAGGAGCCATTCTTCGCGAGTCTTCCCTCGAGGAGAGACCTCGCTCGAAGAGAGGATCGCCAACTACCCCACCGTCGTCAGAGCTCGGATGACCTCCGAGTCCACTGAGGTGGTCGCCGGGGCGGGGAGGTTTGAGGGTAACTACTACGCTGCCTTGAAGTTCGACCTTGAAGTCGGTGAGTACCTGAATGGGACAGGTGCCGACAACATCACGGCGATATGGGTCGCAGCCGATGAATTCGGCACCCGCCAGGAAGCCGAAGACGCGTTGCCCGACATCCGCGCCCGAAGGGATACGCAATGGGACAATCGGGAGGCGGTTTTCTTCCTGCAAGAACTGCGTGATGCTCAGGCTTTTCCCCTTGATGTCTTGCCGACGTTGCAGGGTGACAACCATTACTACTTGTCGTTCGGTATTTCTCAACCCCACCGGGACGGTTACAGCCTGTCCAGCGAATACAGTAAGTTGTGGCTGCCGGCGACCGAGATCGCTTCGGGCGCTACCGGCCAGAGCGGGACCGTGGGGGACGGACAGGAGTTCCTCCTGGATATGCCGACCGCCCCAGTCGGCGCTACAGGCGCAAGTGGCGCGAGCACACCGGCGGGTCCAACGATAACGCTGGGCGACCTGAAACAGCGGCTCGCAGCTGTTACCGCTGAGCTTAACGCCAGCGACGGCTCGGAAGAATACAAAGAATGCGTCCGGTTTAAATATCAGAATGAGCGTGAGGATAGGTACTTCATAGCCGAGGGTGAGGGTCGGCGAGTCTACGTCACGCATCCTACACATGAATTCGACTCCGGCCAGCCCGCCGGCACGACGATCTATGAAGACGAGGTCGTCAGCGCCGAATCAACTGAAAAGAGATCAAGGCTCTGGTTCGATGGACGGGACTCTGCCCTATTCGATGTCGTGACTGGCGACCTCGTGCCAGGAGCCTATGTATCCACAATCACGCAGACAGTGGTCTCTGCGCGGCCGATTCCCGCAGGAGAATACAAGGTCAATAACAATTACCTTCTGTTGCCCTTCATTCCCTGCAATCACGTCTTCACCTACGGAATGACGATGACCGTGACGGCACCCGAGGGCACTGTTCACGAGGCGTTCTTCGATCCGGTGGTGATTGGCGCGGCGGTAGGCGCCGACGGCTCACGTGGTGTTTTGAAGCCGGCGTCGTTTGCCATCGAGGGGGTGGGCACAACAGACATCAAGCGGATCCGGTGGGAGTCAGCAAGGGTCGAGATGCAGATTGATCCGCCCGGGAGGCCCACAGGCCATCACATCGACTTCATCGCCCTAGACGGGACGGTCGTGCTGCGGCTGGATTTCGACGACGCTGTCGACGTTGTTGAGGAGGGCCGCACGCGCGCGCTGACTTGGGGGGTATGCGAGCGGTCTTGGAATGACGGAGACCTTCTGATGCTGCGCATCAGTGAAAGTCCTCCCGGCCTGACTGGCACGACCAACGATGTGCTATGTCCCCCGCCACCGCCTCAGAACCTGACGGCTTCCTCCACGCAGGACTCGGTGACCCTGACGTGGGATGTGGCCGACGACCCGACGGTAATGGGCTACCTGATACTGAGGAGGATCGCGAGGCAGGACACCTTCAGCAAGTTTGAGGTCACCAACGGCACTGCCACGACGTATGTCGACACGACCGACATCGAACCCGGCACCAAGTACATCTACCGTGTCCACGCGGTCAACGCTGTCGGGCTCAGTGAGGTCTCACGCGTGACCGCTACACCGGCGGCGACTCCCAGCATCCCTGTAACGGACGTGGCCGGGACATCTCCGCCGTCCCCGCAGGGCCTGACGGCCTCTTCCACGCACGAATCGGTGACGCTGATGTGGGATGCGGGCGACGACCCGCCGACAGGCTACCTCATACTGAGGAGGGTGGCAAAGCAAGACACCTTCGTCAAGTTCGAGGTCACCAACGGCACTGCTACAACGTATGTCGACACGACCGACATCGAACCCGGCACCAAGTACATCTACCGTGTCCACGCGGTCAACGCTGCCGGGCTCAGTGAGGTCTCGCGGGTGACAGTCACGACACGCACAGTGCCGTGACCGAACAAGACCTCTGCGAGAGTCGCACAACTCCCATGCTCTCGCCATGACTGCGTGCCAGGGACTAAGCTATTGCACCGGACCTGCGATATGGACCTTGGTAGATCCTAGCTTTAGTCGCGCTGGAGCGGCATGATGGGTGGATTGCAAATGTATATGAATGATGTACCAATGCCAGGGTACTTCCGCTGGTGCACATCGAGTTTCAGCCTGGATCGGCACTCTGCCGCCACGGGCTGGCGACAACCGCCCACTGCCAAGCTGCCGGACCTTGGTCGATAATGAAAGAGATCCGAGCTTTTAGGACAAAATCTGTGGCTGCCCCCGAGGGCAGTGGTGGCGACTACGAAGTGCACAATCGTGGTGGGAGACGGTAGTTTCGATGCCCAGGAGAAGTGCCTTAGAGGTGATCAAGCCTATACCAAAGTAGGCGCTGTGCCAGCGTTAGCGACATGGGTGTATGAGGACACGAACATATACATGCCTTCCGCGCAAAGTCCGAACACCATTAGTGCCTTGGCCAAGCCCTTAATCGAATACTTCAAGAACAACGCTGCCAGCAATCGATTTGCAATCGTGGGCGCTAGGCCCCCTAAACTGATGGAGGAAGTTCACAAAGTGGGTAGGACAACTGGGTGGACTTCCGGGACGATCAAGGAATTTATCGACAACCCAGACGACACCTGCCCTGGCAGTCCGTTAGGCCTCGGCGACCATGGGACTAAGGATGGCTATTACTTGGAGTGTCTTGTTCAGACCGACATGATTGTAGAAGGAGGCGACAGTGGGGCACCCGTATTCGCGTGGGCATCTCGAGGAAGCCCAGGTATGGGGGTCGTCCTGGTAGGAGTGGTCTACGGAAAGCTCGGCGGCAACCAAGCCGTCTTTATCCCGATAGACCGGATCTACGCCGCATCGTTGCGTGAGGGGTACGGCTGGGCCACCGAAGTAGTCAGACCTCTACCGACATTGAAGAGTCCACCCATAGTGTCGAGCTCGACTCTTCGGGCTAGGTTCGTTGAAGATGATTTCAGTCCAGGACCTGACATTTACTACGCTGCTTCTCTATTCCGGAGTCAAGGTGGTGGAATACCAGTCCAAGTTACAGATGCCGCTGGAAATGTATTAGGGCAAGAGGTTGGGCGAAATAGATTAGTGGTCGAATTCAATGTCTCTCAGATTCCATTGGATCAGAGAAGCGGTGACTTTTCTGTCAGAGTCGTCATGTGTCCCCGGGACGCGGGATCTGATCACACACTGGATTACTGTGGCTCGTACGGTCCCGAGGGCGCGACAACGGTTCTACCCCTGTTGGTGCCACCTCCGCCACAGGGCCTTGTCGCGACTGGGGACACCGGCGGAAGGGCGCGCTTGGAGTGGACCCTCGTACCCAATGCGTCGACCTACAAATTCCAGTACAGGGAATCATCGACAGACAATGGAAACGGCTGGACCGATGTGACGGGCACTGCCCCAACATCGCCCACATATGTGCGGAATCTTGGCTGTAGAACCTATGACTTCAGGGTAAGCGCGCAGGGCGACGGCACTAGTTACAACACCGGTTGGAGCGATTGGTCGGAGGCCACTTCGACGACGGTTACCACGTGCACCACTGGAAGTCGATCTACGAGGGATACTGGTCAGAGCATAGGAGTGCCGACTGTGGTCGAGGAATCCCAATGATGCAGGACCGAAGAGTGGCTCAACTTTGTAGGAATGGGAACTCGATAACTGCTATGGTCAACACGACGCCACTTCAGCGTCCTTGGAGGCTCAAATGAATAGAGATATCAGTAGCCTAAGGCAGCTTCCGTGGCCGCTGTTGCTCGCCGGTCTAGCTGCGGGCATCTTTTGGCTGTTCCTCGGAGTTTACTTGACTCCGGTTGCTCACGCGGAGGAGCCCCCTGACGATTGCTGGGGAGAAACGCTGTCCGCAGACCCACTCCACTGCCACGTTATCGACGAAGCCCAGAGGGAGGGAGTTATCGAGGTGGAGGGGATCTACGACGATGGAAACGGCGCGCTGTACATCTTCTTCAACTATCTACGTACAGTGGAAGACCGAGTATACCCCGAACTGATGGAATACTTCCGACAGGAAGGTAAGGAGTTTACGCTGCAGCACCCGAACCGTGTGACGTATGGCTTTGATGACCACCGGTGCACACCACTGCAACCCAACGATGACTATGCTACCTTCGAAGAGTGCATGATGTACTACACATTCTTCGTAGACGACTATATCGTTCCGTGGGAGCTCCCCTATGAGAAAATCGTGTTACGCTCAGGCGGCGCAGATGCGCGTCGCCAGGAACGCGCCTGGGCGGCATGGACTCAGAAGTGGCCTTCTACCGGAGCGACTGGCGCGTCTGGCACCGCGTCCCAGTTTGACGTCTCGGACGTGGACGTGACCAACTTTCCGGAGTTGGACTGTGTCGAGCAGCGAAGCGAGTTTACGTCCGGGCAAGCCTGTTTCGAGTGGGTAAATAACCCTGAGTTGGGTATCGCCGGATGGTACACGACTGGATGGAACAGCATAACGTATTACGTCCAAGTCAAGGCTCCACCGGGGCACGAAGGGAACATTGATACGGCCAAGGTGGAGTTGAAGCGCCTCTACGGGTTCGACGACGAACAGCTTATGATGATACCGGTGAAGTACGACCTGAAGGAATTGTGGCAATGGACGTTGGTGCTAGACCGTTTTGCAGTATCGGAGGGCAATATCATCGGAATCGGCGGAGCGACGGTCGGTCCCAATCTCAGGTCTGCCGGCCCGCCTGTGGTCATATTCCCTCTAGCGAGTCTGTCGAAGGTAGACCACAACAACCTCCCAGGGCGGCGCGAGACCATCCGTGTGTGGGCGCTTGATGCGCAACGCGTGGCAAATGCACTGCCCACGCTCCTTCCCCAATTGGGGATCCCAACCGATGCGGTGGGAGTCGTACTGCAACCTTCTAATAGCACCGGAGGGCTTGTCGAACCGGTCCCTGGGCACACAGATATCTCAGGCACTGGCATACCAGCCGTTGGCTCCGGACCATCCCAGCAGTTGACGTCTCCTCGCAATTGGTTGTGGACTATCGTCGGGGTTTGTATGGGACTTGGGCTGCTTGCGTTAGCCTCAATAATCCTTGTGAAGGTCAAGAAAACTCGTCGCACGATCTGAAGGGTCTCTATTCTTTCCGCCTTCATCCGGTGAACGGAGCTCCGGCAACGTGACCAAGAGGCGCATGACTCACCTCTTCTCAAATGGAGACCTCCCACCGAAAAGTTCGCAATACGGTACGTGTAGGCCCACAGCGAGGGACTCGAACTCCCTCAGAGCGTCAGCTGAACCGACAGTTCCCAGGTTCTTCAACGTCGCAACACAATCGTAGCATTGAGTTGACATTGGCAGAGGTCATTGTCTAGGCAGACTCGATTACGACATACAGTCGGGTGGTGACAATCTTATCCCAAGAGAAACTTGGGCGCCACTTCCCAGCCGACAAAAAGCCAGGGGCCAGACACACTATTCGCGCATAGTGTCTGAAGTTCAAACGTGACGCTCTACCAACTCGAACGCTTGACGGGTCTCGCCAAGTAGATCCAGCGCGTCGGCTTTTGCCATGTCCACCAAGAAGGCAACCTGCTCTCTGGCAGACCCTTGGACGGTCTCAACCAATCCAGCCAGGTCTATCGTGAGTGGAGATTCATCTTGCCCGTCTCCCGTCTCCATTAACAGCCTTTCCGAGCGTTCAATGTCCCCCGCCAAGGCCTCGTTGTAAATATTGACTAATTTCTCCACCAAGGCCAACAGTTGACCAAACCCATCAGACACTTCGGAGAACAGAGGGTCCTGCCCTTCAAAGTACCGTTGGCTGATTGAGTTAATTGCTCGGCTCAGAATGTATATCTCCGGAAGAAAGCCTAGGGCCGATATCTTCCAGTGTTCAACCCGCTGACGGAATCGCTCATCATTACTGCTGTCTGGTTCCCAAACCTTTACAGATTCTAGCAACGACTCACGTCGGCTTACTTCTTCCGCCAACTCCCCGGCATCCTGACAGACGCGGTATCGATAGCCATCAAGGTAGCAACTGAGCTTTGCCACTTCCGTTCCGGCCAAGAATGCCGCACCTTCGCAGCCATGCTCCTCAACCCACTGGTTCCATGTGGACACCACCAGGCCCGTGCGCATGGCGGACTTCAAGTCTCCTTTGGCACGACGACCCCGCCACTTCAGATAGTCGGCGAAGCTCAGGTATTGCCGCTCGTCTATTACCCTGGTGCGGCCGGGAAATCCAGCCAAGTGTTTCCTGGTCTGTTGCCATAGTTTTATCGCTACCGCAGCGTCGACTTCGGACCCATCCTTCGGGTCGATAATCCCGTGCCAGGCCATAGGGTGGTTGTCTTCGGGTTCCTCCAGCAGGAATTCCCTCTCCCTTATTCTCGCGCCCCACTCGGCCAACTCCACCATGTAGCCGTCGATCCAGTCGCCGTCAACCAATGGCGCCTCTTGCAGGAATTGGTGGGGCACGCTTGGCATGTCCACTACGATTCCCTGCTTTGCTACGCCCTTAATGGCTGACACTAGTGCCTCATAGTGTTCGTCATACTTCGCGTCCGGCACATCCGCTAGGCCGTAAGAGTAGTCCTCGCCATCAAGGAACTTTTGAAAACTCTCTGCGTCCTCGAATAGTGGCCGCACCTCATCCTCGGTTGGCACCTTCGAATAGAGGTGTTTTGCTCCGCTCATCATCCCGTAAGCGCCATCAGGCAAGGCAGTATTGCCTTTGGCCAGAAAGCTCTCTAACAGCCATTGGCCCAGGTCGTCGCCTTCTTCCAGCAATTCCCAGGTCATAACGTAATGCTGCTTGGCCGCTTCCACCGCAGCCGCTGTCTCTGAATCCAGGGGATACGGCGTCTCGATCCCTACCCGAATCTCGTTGCACCGCATTCGCCGGCCGAGAGCCTGTTCTCTCAGCAGCGATTTCAACTCCGCTATCAGGAACCTACCTTGGGTCCAGAAATACCGTTCCTCCGAGATCAGCTTGCGGTTAACCTGCTGGTGTAGAAAGAACACCAGTACCGTTCCTCCGAGATCAGCTTGCGGTTAACCTGCTGGTGTAGAAAGAACAGGAACAGGACGTCCTTGTAAGCCTGGCGCACTGCTTTGTCGATTTCCTCCCGAGGGTGTCCCTTAAGCGTTTGCTTAACAGCCTCGGCTACCTGGTCTGTCAACCTGGGTATCGGCGCGGCGCTGTCCGGCTGGCTCTTCAGGTGATGGATATATTCAAAAATGGCATTGAAGCCGTGTGCTTCTTGAAACCACAGCAGGATGGCCTGCTTGGGAGTCAGGCCAGTCTCCAGCTTCGCGACCCTTTGTATGTTCTTGCTCACGAGTCAACCTCGGCGCTGAAACCTGCGTCGACGGGTTCAGCGTCGAACACCGACTCCGGCAGGGTTTTCTGACCATGCGCCGCTTCCAGTGCAGCTAGGCGTTCCTCCAACTCCCCGGTCTCCAAGAGTTTACCCGCCACTCCGACCAGGTAGCCCAGGGTGCGGGCCCGGGCGATGGAGTTTTCCAGACCCAGGGTGTCCAGGGAGGCAATCACTAGCAACCGCCGCAGGTCGCCCACTGTTTCCAGCCCATTGACCTCGTAGGCCCCGGACACCGCCACTTCACGTCGCCGTCTCAGTCCTCCCAAGCGCCGTGCCTCGGCCACATCTTCGGCATACTCGGGGGAGTGCCAGAAGCAGTGATCCCCGTCCTTTACGGGAGCCGCCCGGCACATCTGCCCATCCTCCTTCCGAAATGCGCACTGGCGGCCCATTACCTGTGATTACCTCTGCTAGTTGACCAGTTGGTAGTCAGATGCAACAGAGCAAAAGGCAGGCTCCATTGAGAAACCTGCCTCAAGCAAATGAAATTATTCGAACCAGCGCTCAGGCTTCTGTGGTTGCCTCTTGCACCCCATTCGATGTGTGTCCTTCTGGACACTGCTCTGCAGGTGCGCCCACCGGCGCCGTGAAACTCTTCTGGCAAGCGTCGCAGTAGAGTCTCACTTCTCCTTCCTCGATGCCCTTTTGATTTGGCACTCGCCGGAACCCAGCGGTGGGCGTTTGCTCCCCAGTCTCCGTTTCTTCCGATGGCTCGCCCTCGGGCTCCTCCGCTTCGCTGGGGGCGCCGCCGGCCTCGACGCTCCAAAAGGCCCAACCGTTGCAAGCCTTGTTGGTGATGGCGGTGCCCGCCGATGAGGGACTCTTGAACTCTCTCCCGTCGGCTAGCCGGTACATGATCTTCCCGTCCTCTCCGGCTATCACCTCGGCTTTGTATCCCTCCTTCTTGTATTTGGCGATCAGCTTCGTACCCGGTTCCAGATTGCGGTCCTCGATGGCCATTTGCCACCTCCTCACGTTTAGAAGATGGTATACACCTCACTCTGTCTTCGCCGGAAGTCAAGGGATATCGGCAAAGTGGAGGTAGCTGACCAATGTTCTCTTGGAGACGACGGTCACTACGTCGCCATAGTGTTCGCTCCGCTTGGGCTATCATTGGTTCTCCTTCACGGCCTGCTCTCCGGTGAATGACTCCCACCGCTTGACCGCCACATCAACGTACTGAGGCTCCCGTTCCAACGCATAGCAGACCCGACCAAGCTTTTCCGCCGCGATCAGCTGAGTGCCGCTGCCCAAGAAGGGCTCATAGCAGAGGTCCCCAACCTCGGTGTGGTACTCGATTGGCCGCAAGAAGAGTTCCAACGGTTTCTGGGTAGGATGGATGTTCATGCTGGAACCCTGCTGGTCCAGCTGCCAGATGGTCCTCTCGCTAGCCGGGGGCTTCTTAGAGGGTTGGTGGCCTTCAACCCAGCCGTAGAAACATGGCTCGTGGGCCCACAGATAATGGCTATGAGTCAGTACCCCACGGGCCTTGGCCCAGATTATTTGCTGATGCACCAACAAACCGCTCTCCCGCCAGGCCTGCTCCACCAAGGCCTGCCTACGGTAGGCGTGCCACTGATAGATGGCTGAGTTTGGCTTAAGGTGTTCCAGGCTCAATGTCAAGAACTTTCGGTAGAACTCCACCGACGCCTCTGGGTCCACGTATTCGTCCCAGTGCTTGTCTTTGCTCGGCTTGCCCTGGTTACCCTTCGAGGCTGGATGGTTGCCGCCCGTGTAGTCCACAAGATATGGCGGGTCCGTCGCCATCAATGAAGCTTTCTCACCGTTCATCAAGCGCGCCACGTCGCCATTGTCGGTGGAATCGCCGCATAGAACCCTGTGGTCCCCTAGTAGCCAAACGTCGCCTGTGTGGGCAACAGGGGCCGCCTTAGCGGCTTCCAGGGCGGCGTCCAGGTCGAAGGACTCCAGACGCTCACGCCTCTCCCGAGACTCCAGGCTCTTAAGATGCTTCTGGAGTTCATCCTCGGAGAACCCGGTCAATGTGATGTCTATGTCTAGGACTTCCTTCAACTCAGCCAGCAGCCTAGCCAGGAGTTCCTGGTCCCAGGTACCGGAGATGCGGTTTAGAGCGAGGTTAAGCACGTGGGCCTGCTCTTCGGATATGTCCACTAGGACCACGGGCACTTGCTTCAACCCGAGTTTCCTGGCAGCGATCAGGCGCTGGTGGCCGCCGATGACCACTTTGTCCTCCCTGCGGGCGATGATGGGATCAATCAGCCCAAATTCTCTTATGGACCGGGTCAGCGATTCAAGTTCCTCATCGCTTATTCGCCGGGGATTGGCCGGGTCGGGACGCAGGTCGCCGATGGGGAGGTGGGTGATTTCCAAGAGATGGGTTTCAGGCATGACAGCCTCCTTATACCTTCCAGGTCAGGTGAAAGAGTTATATGGCGTTAGCCAAAGCTCGCCATGCCCAGCGACCGCCCATCACGTGGAGGTTCCAGCCACATTGGGGGCAGGCCTTGGCTCGTCCGTTCTCCCCCAGGCATACCCTGATCAGGTAGTCACAGGCACCGCAACAGGCGAATTCAACGGGCTGCTCACGTTCTCTCCTGGCTCGGTGACGCCCAACTTGAATCGCCCTTCGCTCTTTTCGAGAAACACGCTCCATTTACATCACCCCCAGTTTGGTCAGTGCTGCCCTGGTCAACGTGTACTGGTCTGGGAAGCCCTGGGCAAAGGCCACGAAAGACTCCTTACTTCGGTGGCGCATTGCCAAGCCGTGATACGGCTGCCCCCGCCAAAATGGAGGTTCGAATTCTGTTTTCACCTCAGACACCACACACTCCGCCTCCACAGCTACGAAGTCTGTGGGACCCTGAGCCACGGCGATAATCTCCCAGCGTCCCGCGTCTTCCTCGCCAGTGCCCTCAGCCCGTCCAACCCAATTCTGAGAGCCGCCGTAGGGATGAAACCGACCCTCTTCTTCGTCTCGACCAGGGGGATGAATCGACTTCAAGGCATCGATCAGGACGGGTCTGGCCTCCTCAACCGACTCAAATCCAGCCAGTCCGGGCGCATCCGTCAGATAGAGAACGTACCCACGGTCAAGAGCGTTGTTGAACCATAGCCAACCCTGGTTTTCCGTGGTGGCGCGCTGCATCGTTTTGGAAAGGCTCTTATGGAACTTTTTATTCCAGTCATCGATTGGCACCTGGCGTTGGTAAATCTGAGGACCGTTGATCCTGGGCAGGATGTTGAAATAAAGCTTTTGCCGTTTAAATTGGGCATTGGCCGGGTTCCGCCAGGTGTTGGAGAACAAGTCAGCGGCAAGGCCCTTGTGATCCCGCTCCGACCAGAGTAGGTAGCCCTTCATCCGGGGCTTGATATGGGTGGGGATGGGGAACAGGCCCTGCGCTTCGGCCCAGAGACTGGACCGATTCCGCCGGCCTCTAGCTTTGTCGCCGCTACGGTATAAGGGTTTTTTTGTTATTACCCTATCGGCGACATTCCCTGTTTGGGCGCACTCATCCTCCGGGTGTGGCGGTCCCTCGCGGCGTATCTCCTCTCCGGGCCCCAGGTGATTTTTACCGATTTCGGCCTGGATCTCAGCCCGAGTGAGATCGGCCTTAAATCCCAGGGCGGTGAATGCCCTGACGGTGCCGGCGGTTTGACCTAAATGATCGCTGCAAAAACATGTCCAGGAGCCGGAGACGGGGCTGGCGTAAAAGGCTTGTTCGCAGTCGCACACCAAGCCACCTTGGTGGGGCAGGGAACACGAGCCGTTGAACCGTCCATCGGAGCACCTGTGGAGGTTCAGTCCTTGGAAGAAATCGGACAGACGTTCTTGGAGCTCCTGGGGCAATGGGCAGGGCCAGTGGGGGTCGAAGGCTCCTTGATGATGGTGCCGTTTCGCGGAGTGAGACGAGTTGTCCTTTTCTACTGGCAGTTGGGGAATCAGCCGGTCAAGCTCATCTAAGGTATAGCGGCGGTCTGGGTGAAACTCCAGTAGGTGCGCACGCTGTCCGCCGGGATGATGTAGGTTAATGAATCCGGGCAAGCGGAGAATCCGTCCCCGGTTCCAGACGTTATCGCCGCCAACGGCAGAGCCCAATCGCTGATTCAGGTGTTCCAACCGGTCGAGGTCAGCGGTAGGCTCATTCAGGAGATAGCCAGCCTGGACCTTCCCCAAGCTGGTTTCGATCATCCAAGAGAAAGGAGGCAGGTCTGGTGCGGGACGAGTTATTTCGTCCAACCAGAGGGAAGTCGCTAGATTGACGGCGTCGCCGCGGTCGGTGTCCGACGCAGCCTTGCGGGACTCATACCGGGGAGAAACGCCGTAGTAAATGTTCTGCTTGCCATCGAGATGTCCGGGTAGCGCCGCCGCAAAGCCTCTCCGGCGCAGCCTGGCCAAGGTGTAGAAATTCTTCGTTCCGCCACCGCGTGGCTTGAGGGTTCGGATTTCTAGATGCTGGTCCTCGGGTACGCCTTGAAGGAGAGCATCAAGAAATTTGACGGCCTCGGGGTAGGTGCTGGACCCGACCGGGACCCTGCCACCTTCTGGTACGGTGGCACGTGGCTGACGCCACTGACTTCTTTTAGTGTGTGACTTCTCTGATGCGGGCAAGTCCGTCACCTTCCTTAAGGAAGGCGACGCCCGAAGTGTTAAGCGGCTAAGCAGCCCAAGCTACTGTGTAAGCAGCCCAGGAGCGGGGTACACGATGGGGGATGATAACAGGAGACGTTTGGAGTTGAGGGATATGGAGCCTCCTCCGTCTCCGCCACGAACACGACTGAGCAAACTGCTGGGGCTGCACCTTCAAGGCCTGGGTCAACTGTTCCAGAGCTGATCCTCGGGCCCGACGTTTCGTTTTGCCTGGCTCTGGTTTGTCGCGTCCAAGGTGCGGTCTGAGCGTGAACCTGTGACAACGCGGCTCCTGGAGACAAAAAAATCAATTTCCCCAGGTCGTGAAGATCCCGACGGCAAGCTCGACCCAAACGTAGATGAGCGCTACCGCGAGCGCAATGCCTGTGATAGCTCGATACTTGGCCATTGTCCTCGACGCCAGCACAAACACGAGGCCGGCGCCGAACACGAGAGGTTACGTCAATAGGTGTGTAAACGACATCAGGCGGCGACCTTCTCAGCCGTTGATTCAATGGCGATTCCATCCGCATACTGTGCACCGAGATAGACGTCTTCGATCAACTCAGGGGCCTTCAGACGCCTGAAGCGCTGTTCGGCGACCATCAACATTTTCCAGATCACCGCTATCGCCCGATCGACCCTCTTGTAGCGCTTGGCGGCATCGGTCCGAAGCCTGAGGGCCGCGAAGGGTGATTCTACCGGGTTCGTCGTGCGAAGGTGCCCCCAGTGCTCCTTTGGGAAGTCATAGAAGGTGACCATGCGGTCCCAGTCCCGCTCCAAGGCCTCTGAGGCCGCCTCGTAGGAATGGTCGCCGCACCACCTGGTGAACACCGTCCTGAGCCGCTCAGCCTCTGTCCGAGTCGGCGCGTAGGGGATAGTACGCAGCATGAGCTTGGCCTGGTCCTGTTGTCGCTTTGGAAGCTTGGCGAGCACGTTTACGATCTTGTGGTTCCAGCAGCGTTGCTCTGCCGCCTGCGGATAGACGTTGCGCAGAGCTCCCCAGATGCCCAGGTGTCCGTCTCCAACCACCAGCCTCGGGCAGCTCAAGCCCCGGCGCTTGATGTCCCTGAGTACCTCGGACCAGTTCTCTGTGGACTCCCTGTATCCGGGAACAGCGCTCACCACCACCTTGCTCCCGTCGCTCAGGGCCGCCATCACCACCAGTACCGCCGCCTTCTCCTTCTCAAGACCAGCCTTGACGTAGACTCCATCCACCCACATGTAGACCACTTCCAGGTCATCGAGGGGCCGGCTGCGCCATTGGGCAAGCTCATCGTTCCACTTATCCTTCAACCGGGCCACCGTGCTCGCCGATACCGGTGCGTCCTCTCCCAGCAGCCCCCGCAAAGCCAGATCGAAGTCGCCTTCGGATAGACCGTGCAGGTACAGCTCGGGGATCAACTCAGCAACCTTCCTGGTCCTGTTGACGAACAGCGGCAGCAGCCGGCTCTCGAACTGCTCCTCGGTATCGCGGACTCGCGGCCGCCTCAGCTGTATCGTTCCCGAACTCAGCGTAAGCCTCCGGGCTCTGCCGTATCCGTTCCGATAGCCGGTATCTGAGTCCGAGTCGGATCTGAGCGCCGACTTCGCCCTTCCCAGAAACGCCGTCACCTCCTCCTCCAGCAACTCCTGGATCAGCCTCTGGACCTGGCTTCGCACCCAATCCTCCAACTGCTCCCACTCCGGCCTTGACTCCGACCTACTCTCAGTGCTTTCCTTCCTCATGGGCGGTCTATCTCCTCTCTTGGGCCTCGAGCCCGTGTTGTTCAGAGAGAGGGTACACCGCCTGACTGTTTACACACTTTTTGAAGATACCTCCTGACGCCTGTTGTAGGAGTTCATCGAGATGAGGCAGCCTAACTTGGCCGTTGGCACCAAGAGCATTCAACTTGAGGGGCGGATACGTCGCGCGACGCCTGCTGGACCAGGGCGTGAACGGTTAGGACTCTCAGTCGCCGCCAGGATGCTACTCCAGGCGGCTGAGAGGGCGGGCGTAGGCCGGGTCGTCCACTTCTCCGTGTCGAAGAGCGGTGTCTAATGAATATTTCTGTTCGACCGAGCAGCGCAGATGACAATTACATCCCTTCAATCGAAGCGTTGCTCAAAGACACTGCTAGTCACTTAAACAAGTATCTCAGAACCCCTTTCAATGGGACAATCGAAGTACGAATAGCACCAAACGAACCCAAGGCCCCCATAACCCTCAACCGCAACTGTCGTGATGACCCCATTAGGGTTCTCCTTAGTGCCCATGCCCAATACTGGTGCCAACTTGTATTTCAGTTCGCCCATGAATTCTGTCATGTACTAACCAACTACTATGAAAAATTGCTGGGGAATCCAAATGCATGGCTGCATGAAGCAGTCGGTGAGATAGCTTCCATCTTTGTTCTTCAACGCATGGCTCGCCAATGGTGCACTAACCCCACCATTCCGGGCCGTCATGACTACGCGAAGCAGTTTCACATTTATGCTAACGAGAGACTTGGACGACAGGAAACAACACTGCCCATCGGAATGGACCTCCCAAGATGGCTGAAATCTCGCGAACAGGAGCTTCGGAGCTCCGATGTGGCTGATGACCATCAGCGAGTGAATCAGTCATTGACTGCATATATTCTCTTTCCCATATTTGAGGAACACCCGGAAGGATGGAATGCCATCACGAAGTTCCCAACGTCCACTGGAGCATTGTCAGAATACCTACCAGACTGGCACTCATCAGTAGATGCTGATGACAAGAACTTCGTCGCAATCGTGTCAGACGCACTTGGATATTGAGTTGGCAATTGATGCAAGTCGTAAGGTGCACCTGCTAGACTGCTAGAGGTGACGGACTATGGCTATGACAACCAACCGCGTGGCTCAAGTCGAGGAGATCATGGAGCACATTCGCAACGGGGCGAATGATGTGCTGTATCGCGTAGGACGCATCCAGTCGGCAGACGACATGTCCACCGACGAGTTCAAAGCTCTCGCGAAGGAGGTTGAGGAGGTTGGAGAGCTGGTTCACCAGTTAGAGCGTGCCAACTCCCACATTATTCCAGCCTTGTTCGAAGTTCCTCATGGTAAGTGGGAAGGCTGGAGTGGGTTGGAGAATTTCCGCAACATGCTGGCTCACGACTTTCGCCGTATCATTCCCAAAGTGCTTTTCGACCTCGTCAAGACTAGATTACAGCTTCGCGAAGTAGCTGACCTGCTTGAGGCCATAACCAGTGTGGGGATGATGACCCAATCATTTGACTTCGGTTCTAGAGAGGTGGTCTCGTTTGTCTGAACAGCGCTGCCCGGTTTGATAAGTGGAATCGCGCTGCCGTGCGTTAGGCCGCCGCGGACTCGGCAGGCGCTCTGTCAAAGAACTGGTCCGGCGTCATTCCCCCAAGGCTCGAATGGGGCCGTCCGGCATTGTAAAACTCGAAGTACCGCCCGAGTCCAGTTCTGGCTTCCGGGACCGATTCGTAGGCTCTCAGGTACACCTCCTCGTACTTGACGCTCTTCCACAGCCGTTCGACGAACACATTATCCTTCCAGCTTCCCTTCCCGTCCATGCTGATCTGGATCCCATTGGCTTTCAGCAGGCCGGTGAAGGCGTCACTTGTGAACTGGCTTCCCTGATCTGTGTTGAATATCTCCGGCGCGCCGTGGCGTCCCAGGGATTCTTCGAGCGCCTCCACGCAGAAGTCTGTGTCCATTGTGACCGATACCCGCCAGGCCAGCACCTTGCGGCTATGCCAGTCCATCACTGCGGCTAGGTACACGAACCCCCTGGCCATCGGAATGTACGTGATATCCATTGCCCACACCTGGTTGGGCCTGCTCACCTCAAGCCCGCGCAGCAGGTACGGATACACCGTATGGCCGGGGCGTCGCCGGCTGGTGTTGGGCTTGCGGTACAGCGCCTCGATGCCCATCCGCCGCATCAGTGTGGCGATGTGTCTACGCCCGGAGGAGAGTCCCTCCTGGCGGAGCAGGCCTCGCATCATCCTACTGCCTGCAAACGGATACTCAAGGTGCAGCTCATCGATGCGGCGCATCAGCCCGAGACCGGCTTCGCCCACCGGCCGTGGCCGGTAGTAGATGCTCCCGCGGCTGATGCCCACTGCCTTTGCCTGGCGGGCGAGAGGCAGCTTGTGATCGCGGTCGATCATCGCCTTGCGCCCGGCAATCCCGCCTTCGTGAGCGCGGCCTCTAAAAAATCGTTCTCCAACGCAAGCTCACCGATCTTAGCGTGAAGGACCTTCATATCTACCGGCTTTTCAGCCTGCCCTGTCCCGGCCCCAAATAACTGCGCCGCCCGATCCAGCAACTGGGTCTTCCATTGCGTGATCTGGTTCGGGTGCACATCGAACTGGCTTGCCAGCTCCGAAAGTGTCCGGTCGCCGCGCACTGCGGCGAGAGCCACCTTCGACTTGAACTCTGCCGAGTGGTTACGGCGGGGTCGTCTGCTCATCTCTCGCTCCTGTCTCCGAGAGCACTATCATGCCCTCAATCAGGCAGCGATTCCACTTATCCCCCTGTTCAGATTTCCGGAGCCACTTCTCTAGATCAATGATCATGAGCCTACCCCAGAGTCCAGAACGGGCTGACCTGCTACCTGGGTCATCAGTTATAGTGCTCCGCTTCCACGAGACAGGGGAACTGATGGTCACGCGGTCGTGGCGAGACGAAAATGATAATTGGCGCGCTTCGATTAGGTGGGTGCGTACTCAGACGGAGGACGAAGATCACATTGTACTGGGCATTCGTGATACAGAAATGGTGCTCATTCCCCGTCCTACATCTCCAGGGGCCGATGGGAATGAGAATGCTTACAACTTACTGTCGGTTCCCGCTCAGTCATTCTCCTGGTGTCCAGAGACACTCAAGCAATGTGACACCTCTCTGACTAGAAAGAAACGATTTCGAGTGGCGCCAACTTAGATTCCTCAAGGTGCCGCGATGAATTAGACTGTTCGGCATGAGGGGCCAGGAGTCGTAGTGGGCCTGCCGACAAGAGAGCGATGCGCCCTGACTCAGACGTAGGACTGCCTATACCTCTCAGTCAGCAACTCCACATTCAATGAACGTGCAAGGGACTTCGCCGTCTACTAGCTCGCCGATCAGCCAACAGGGTGCTCCTTCCGTACCAACGCCCCATAGGCATCACACTACGGGAATCGAGAGGCCTTTGTGGGTTGACAGGCTACCGAGCCACATCTCGAAGACGGTGGTATCTACCGTAAGCGGTGGTGGGCCAGAGTGTACCGTACTGAGCCCGTCTCAGAAGTCTGATGTCCTCAAGGTCGTCGATTTCAGGGTGTCGGCTTTCGCTGACATGACGATATTCTCTGACGTATTCCTAAGCTAGTCATGCCGTAAGACACCAGAATAGGCCTGCCCCGCGTAGCGCGAAACCGGGCAAGAGGCTTTGTGAGACAGGCTCTACTGCGAACTTTTCGGTGGGACGTCGCGTTGTGAGCCCCTGTGAGCCCAAGCCCGTCGCTTCTTACGGTGACTGTGCCCCCATGGGCCTCGACTATAGCTCGAGTGATGGCCAATCCCAGACCTGTGCCGCCTATCCCGCGACTACGAGACTGGTCAGTACGGTAGAAGCGGTCGAAGACGTGGGAAAGGTCTGCGGCGTGGATGCCGATCCCGTTATCGGTTATCGAGATAGCCAACGCCTCGTCGCCTTCCAACCCAGCCCTGAGCAGGATCTTCCCGCCGGCCTGGGTGCAAAGAAGGGAGTTGCTCAGGACGTTTCCCAATGCCTGGCTCATGCGCATCCGGTCGATGTCCATATCCGGGAGGTCAGCGGATGCCTCCAGCGACAGTTCAACCCGTCGAGCCTGAGATTGCGGCTGCCAGCGGTCCACGTCTGCAGAGACCAACTCGTAAATCGAGCTCGCTTCTAAACCCGAATCCACCGAAGGACACCGATGGACGGCGTGAGGACAGCGGAAGGGGGTGGGTGAGGGAGCTACAGGGGAGATGGCCTGGGGTTGGGGTAGATGGGAGGCCGGCGGACGGTCTTCGGTCGCCGCACAGGGCCCCTAAGCCCAAATCCACCGAAGGGATGACTATGCAGCAGCGGAACGGGCGATAGGGGCAAGGGAGGGCGATGGTCCGGGCACGATTTGGGGTAGAGGGGGGCCGGTGTCTGTCTTCAGTTGCCGCGGGGAGACTTTGTGACCGTCTGCGAATGTTGGTCAGGGCGAGATAGCGGGGAGAGGACGCAGCAAGAGGCACTCGCAGACCGGACTGGCGCGAGTTCGCGGGGACGTTCGGTTGGCCGGATGGCGGCCGGTTGCCGCCGCCGCCGTCAGGCAGGGAGTGGCAGGGCGCGCAATCGGGCTAGGGCACGATCGAACTGGGCTTCCCAAGGCCAGCGCTGTGGCAGATGCAGTGTGAGGCGGCGCGCCGAGCGGGTGATCCGTCCGGCCAGGGAGAAGAACCGCCGCCGGAGGGTCTTGGTGGTCACCACCTGCTCGCCCAGACCGATGCGCGCTGTCCAGCAGGCGATGTTGTGGGCCATCACCTGTACCGCCAGTCAGGCGGCGTTGGCGGCGAAGCGGCCCGAGGGGAGATGGTTCAACCCCACACCGTGCTTGAGGTCTCGGATGGCATTCTCGATCTCGGCGTGGCGGCGATGGTCGGCCTCCAGTTCGAGCATCTCCCCGTCCCGGTCGGTGATGAAGCCGTGATAGCTGTAGGTGGCGAAGAGGGCCAGCTGGGAACCGGGCGTGGGCTTCACACGCCGGACGATGAGCCGCACCGGCGCGGCGTCAGGTTCACTCTGGAAGGGAGTGCAGGTGGTCTCGGCCACATCGGCGGCACCGTCCATCCAGTAGGGAATGGGAGTCCAGGCATCTTCGGGTATCGCCTCGATGAGATTGCGCAGGCTCTTGTGCTGGCGGATGGTGATGGAGAAGCGGACATCCATCTTGCGGCAGACGGATACCACGCCATGAGTGTAGAACCCGCTGTCGGCCCGTAGCGTGAGTCGTCCGTTGGCCCCGGCGTAGCGCACCCGTCCCACCGTCTCCCGCAGGAAGTGGGCGGCGCCGCGGGCGGTGTTGGCCCGGCCCTCGCGCAGCCGGGACATCAGCACGTCTCCGGTGCCGGCGGCGATGGCCAGCAGCGGGTGGTAGCCCCGCTTGCCGGTATAGCCGTGGTGGCGGGCGCCCTCCTTGGCCAGTCCGTAGGTCTCGCAGATGGTGGAATCGAGGTCGATGGTGAACGGCGCGTCGCCGGGTCCGGCCCCAGCGGCCCAGGCCCGGGCCAGCAGCTCCCGGCTCACCCGGTCCAGCTGGCGGACGTGGCCCCACCGGAAGCTGCGCAGGAAGGTGCCCAGGGTGGATGGCGCCTTGACCGTGCCGCCCAGGGTGCAGGCCGTCCCCCCGGTGCGCAACACATCGGCGTCGTCGATGCAGTCGCCGCCAGCCATGGCTGAGGCCACCAGGGTCATCAGCTTGTCTCCGGTGTTGGCCCGCCCCGGCGCGCCGCCCAGGTCAAGGTGATGGTCAACGAGTTCCCCCAGGCCCAGATGCCGGGCGAGGGTGGCCGGCAGGAGCAGACCGGCATTGGCCACCAGGCGGTGATCGTCAAAGACGATACGGATACGGTCGGGGTGGTTGCGTGGTAGCATCTACTGGGTGCTCCTTCTCTGGGACTGTTTTGCTGTTACGAAACCATTATCCCAGATTCAGAAGAGCACCCTCTGGCCACTTCAGGATGCTAACCAAACGCCCTCCCTCGGTGGATTCGGGCTTAGTTTGAAGCAGACAACAATAATCAAGGTTCGGTTCTGCATGAAACCAAAAGAGGTGAATCTGGCAAGGGGCTGAGAAGTCATCGAGGTTGCTTATCTTGACCCCAGGCATCCCATTTACTTCTTCGGTCTCGGCTCGAAATAGCGATAAGAACCTCTGGAGCCAGTCGGTCATGCTTGCTCCCGGACCGTATTCCATTGTGCATCGCTCCGATGGTCCAGAATCAATAATTCGTGCAACTGTGGCTATTATACTTTTGCGAAGAGCCCTGGTAACAGTGTGCGCCAGAATCCCTTGACTTCGTGGCGCCCGAGAGCGTGAATAGTCGTGACTCCATCACCCACAGGAGGAGAACATGACTACGCAAAATCTGGTGCACGGTAGCGGCGCCGGTCGCTGGGAGCAGGCCATCTACGCCTTCTTAGCCGAGAAGGAGCGCCGCTCCGGTTCCATGAGGACCGTGGTGGCATATTCCGGAATGCTCTACCGGTTCTTCGGCAACTTGGGTAAGCCGCCAGATCAGGTGAACGCCACCGAAATCTTCAGCTACGCCCATGGGATAGGCCCCTCTGGTAAAAAGCCTTCATCTGTCACCATTAACGCCCGCATCGCCTGCCTGAGTTCATTCTACCGCTTCCTCATCCGCATGAGCCTGGTGAGTGCCAACCCATGCGACCAGTTAGAGAGGCCCCGGGCGACACCGGCACCACCCAGAAGCTTGACCGCCGCCGACATCAAGAAGCTACTGGACTTCATCCCTGATAATCCAGTTGGACTCAGGGATCGGGCCATCATTTTGACCTTGATCCTCACGGGCCGGCGGCGCGCTGAAGTGCTTAGCCTCAAGGCCGGCGACCTCACGCAAGATGGAGAAGCGGTCTACTATACCTACCGGGGCAAGGGTGGCAAACATGGCAAGCGGGAATTGCCCCAGCCCGCATTCAGGGCCATACAGCAGGCCCTGGCAGCCTACAGCAAGGATTTCTCCACCATGAAGCCAGAAGAGTCCCTGTGGCCATCCAGTGCCGACAGTGGGCGCGGTATCTCCAGCGGCACCTTCTACGGCAACATGCGCAGGTACTTCAAGGTGGCGGGGCTGCGGCCAGCCGGCGTCCACATCTTCCGTCACTCGGCAGCCAGACTGCGACGTGAGGCTGGTGAGTCGATCGAGCAGGTGAGCCGCTTTCTAGACCACAGCTCGCTGGCGGTGACCACGGTATACCTCCGGCAACTGGAGGGCGACCGGGACACTGCTTGGGGGCAGGTGGCGGTGGCTCTGGGTGTCTGAGCCCTGAAGACATCTGAGGCAATCTTGAATGGCCAGATGCCGCCAAGGGTTGCCAAAACACCTCGCTCTCCCTATCCTTGGTGCCACTCCCTCACCGCTGGTTCCTTTTTACACATTTCTCTTGGGGAAGTCCCGTCAAAAGGTAAGGGGTAGTGATCATGGGCCACCTGCGTATGGGCCGCCTACCCAAGACCCGCCGCTGGACCCAAGTCGTAGACCTGCTGGATGCCGGCTCTCTTGATACCGGAGAACTAGCGGCGGCGGTATTGGAGGCGGCCGACTACCGACTGAGGCAATTGGCCAACGACCAGGGACTTGGTTATAGTTTCTGGTTGCTGACGTGCATCGCCCTGGCTGCTCGGGGAAACACCTTCGTCGAGGATTTGTCCCGGTTGGGCATCACGACGGACCCCGGACTATCATCGCTGCAGTTTATCGCTCAGGTGACAGACCGGGCTCGGGAACAGATCTCCGTTTCCCCCTCTGAAGGAGACTTTGCTGAACTTGGCTCGTTGGCGCTGCGTACCGCCCTTACCGAGACTGTAGGCCAACAGGGTCTCAGTTTATTCGGAAGCTCTGTAGAGGACCTTCAGACGGCATTTCGAGGCTATTCCACTCAAGTTCAATTCGGCAGATTGGCTCACCGGTTCTTCGGGGATTTCTTCGCCCGGGTGCTCCGTTCATTCGTGGACCGGGAGCTGTCCAATCACGTGGGGAGCCCTTCTCCGCTGGCCAACCTGAATGAGAGCCGTAATTTCCTCGACGGGCTAGACCTTCATGCGAGGCAGTCCTCCCGCGTCATGGAGGAGTTTGCCGGAGGGTGGTACTCCAGGCATGGCTGGGAGTCCCAGGGACTGATCAGCAGGGATGAAACCCAGCGATTCGTGGCCTATTCTCTTAGGAAACTGCGCTCCGAAATAAAACGGGAGCAAGACCAACCGTGAAACGGGTTGTGGTCGATTGCGAGGGCGCGATCGTACCGCAAGTTGCCTCGGTCCCCGAGCCTCCAATCCGAAGGTCATTGAATCATCGGGGCCAAAGCGCCAACGTGAACCTGCAGATCCGGATCCCGGCAACGGCGTTGCTGGCCGGTATAGATGGGCGGTCGGGGGATCTGGTCCGGATCGCCTCATATGTTTATGCCGCAGATCAGAGTGTGAGCAGGGGTGGTGAAGCCGACGTATATGGGGATGGCTGGCGGCGGCATTTCGTTGTTTATATTCCAGTAACTGACCTGGAGTTTTGGACCCAAGAACCAGTCTCTCAAGCCCTTAGCGATACCTTAGGATTCGTTTCCGGCGACGTTTGGAATTTCCAATTCAGTCAGGCAGTGCCCGAGCAACGCCAGTTGACGCTGGATATCGACCCAAGTCAGGTGTTTGGCGAACCGGACAGTGTCTACCTTTTCTCCGGGGGTCTTGACAGCCTCGCCGCCGTGCTTGAGGGGGCGGTGCAACTTGGGAAGAAGCCGCTGTTGGTAAGCCACTCTCCGGCGTTCAACATCGAAAGTCACCAACGCAAATTGGCAAGCGCGGTTCGGGACAGGTTTCAACAAATTTGGTCCTTCCCGCTCATCCGGGTTGGAATCCATCGAACCGGTTCTGATCCCAGCGACTACAGCCAAAGAACCAGAAGTTTTCTGTTTGCGAGCTTCAGCTCCGCCGTGGCAAACCTGGTTGGGCTAGCCGATGTTTTCTTGGCTGACAACGGCGTGGTGAGTCTAAATCTGCCGGTCAACGGGCAACTGGTTGGGGCGAAGGCGAGCCGCTCCACCCATCCGAAGTTCTTGAAATTATTCAACCAGCTCGTTGCAAAGGTTTTCCCGGGTGGTCCAACGGTCAAGAACCCGCTCTGGGACCGAACCCGCAGCGAGACCTTGAAAGTGATAATGGACACCGGCTCGAATCTCCTCCTAGAGGAGACCAACTCCTGTTCGCACAGGCGGTACCGAACCCGGATGCAGGCCCATTGTGGAGTATGTTCACAGTGTATCGATAGGAGATTTGCCACGCTCGCTGCTGGGTTGTCTGAATACGATCCACCCGAGGGGTACCGCAAAGACATACCGCAAAGACATCTTCCGGCAAGAACTGGGACAGGGCAATGACCGAACCATGGCCCTGTCCTACGTTAGGTTCGCCCAAGGCTTAGAGCATCTCGATGGTCCTGGGATGTTCCAGAGATTCCCGGAGTTATTTGAGTGCATTGACCCTATGGACCCTGATGCCAGCAAGATAGCTGAGAGTCTCACCGAAATGCTCAAGCGACATGGGGAAACGGTCTTACAGGTGATGGAGGAGCAGATATCGTTGGTGACAAGCGAACTTGCACGGGAGTCCCTACCTAAGGATTGCTTGATTCGGTTGATCTCCGGGGCATCACAGACCATGGGTCAAGATACCGGTTCACTTGAAGATAATAGCGCCTCCTCGGAAACTGAGTCTCATGAAGCAAATATACAAGATGACGCGGTTGGGCGAACGATCGGAGACAACTTTCGGCACTCGGACGACTACAGGGAGGTTCGCGTTGGTGATCGGAGGTTTGACCTGACGACTAACCAGACTGCACCAGGTCTGCCCGAGTGGTGGAACTTCTCCACCAGCAGCACCTCAAAGGCGGTAGCTCCCTGAGCCAAGGTTATATCTTAGAGACCCTAGACATCCGATCAAGGAACATGAATCAAGTGTTCCGTGAGTCCCCCGCATGGAGAAAGCTCATCGTTCCAGCTGAGGGCCGTGGGATGTACCGACTAAACATTACTTTAAGATGATTGCCCCCGATTCACCGTTTTTTCACTGAAAATCCACCCCTTCTTTCACATCGTCCCTCGTTAGACTCCCTATATGGGCTCTAGCGCAGGTACAAACGGTTCATCACCGCAGAAATCTCCTGAAATCCAACGGGTCCACGAACCAGACCGCCAGGCGATGCTTGCGGCGCTGAGAGTGGTGCTGGGATTGCCGAAGGTCTTACCCAATTAGGGATGACTACTTGCTATCCGATGCCAGCTAGAGCGATGGTGTCTACCTGACCGCGAAGAACGACCACGGCCAGGAGGGTAAAGGGATGACTACCACCACATTGAGACGAGTGGTCACATACGAGCGAGTAAGTTCCGAAGACCAGCGGGAGCGTGCGACCATCAAGACCCAGCAGGACGAGCTTGCGGTCGACTTAAGCAAGGAACCGAATGTCAGGCTGGGGACACGGTATATTGACGACGGAGTGTCAGGCACGATCCCCATGGCCCACCGGCCGGCAGGGAAACGGCTGCTGGCAGACGCTGGGCGCGGCCTTTTCGACGAGGTCTGGGTATGGAAAATCGACCGTCTCGGGCGAGACGACGTCGACCCTCTAATCGTTTGGAGGGATTTGGAGCTATTGGGCATCAAGGTCCACTCCGTTACAGAAGGCAGCTCCGACCCTTTCATGTACCACATTCATGTAGCCGTAGCTGCCCAAGAGCGGAGGAATTTCATGGCGCGCTCAGCCACCGGTATAAACAGGGCTGCCCGGGAGGGCCGGTACACTGGCGGAATCGTCCCTCTTGGCTACCTGGTCGAAGGCCGCAAACAACATGCCCGCCTGCTGCCCAGCGACAAGCTCATCTGGGGGGATTGGACCGAGGCGGAGCTGGTACGGAAAATTTACCACTGGCTGGCTATTGAAGGCTGGTCATGCCCTCGAATCGCCGAGCACCTCAATATCTTGGGGGTTCCCACCGCCTACACCAAAGATGACAGGCTGGTCAGAAGGGGACAACGCAAGGAGCGGACTCAAGGTTTGTGGCGTGCCGGTCGAATCTGCAATTTGGTAAAGAACCCAGTGTACCGAGGCGAACTCCAGTATGGTCGGCGGAGCGCCAGGCCTGATGGGCGCGAGGTCATTTCCGCATCGGTGCCAGCCCTGGTGTCGGAAGAGACCTGGCATGCGGCTCAGGAAACACTAACCCGGAACCGAATCATGTCCAAGAACACACCTCGCGTCTATCTCCTCAGATCCGTTTGCCGTTGCGGGGGATGTAGACGGTTCTACGTTGGCTCCTGGGGCAGGGGATTTCCCTGGTATCGCTGCAACGGTCAGCTAACCGATAAAGGTCCCAAGGGGGAACGGTGCCCGGCCAAGGCGCTTAAGGGCCCCGACATCGAAACCGTCGTGTGGGAGGACATCGAGCGATTCTTGCGCGACCCAGGGGATATCTTGGAGGAGCTAAGCCGCGAGAAGGAGATGGATGCGGGAGCGGCCATTGCCGAAGCAGAGAATTTGACTCTGGAAAGCGCCGTGGTTGATCTTGCACGACGCAGAAAGAAGGCCATCGATCTGAACACGCGGGACCGCATTTCTGATGCCGAGTTGGACGAACTTTTGGCAGAGATAGGCCGGGAGCAAGAGGGAGTCGAAAAGCGCCTAGGGGAACTTCAAGATACCTTGGGAGAGCCTGAAGAACCACTGGACCCGGACATTCTTGAAGAACTTCAACGGCGGTTAGATGCTGGGCTGGATGATGCCCTGAGGCAAGAGGTGGTGCGGATCCTGGTGAAACAGATCACCGTTCACACGGAGGTTGAGCCGGAAGGCAAGAAGGCGAAAGTGCTGATAGAGTACCGGTTCCCTGCTGTAGTCAATACCTCCACGGGCAGGGATTCATCGCCGCGCCCATCATGAAGTTGGCGGGAGCGAGAGGGAGTCGAACCCACCGCCCCGACCGAAGGGCCGGGGCCAACGGATTTGAAGTCCGCGAAGCCCACCGGGACCCATTCGCTCCCGTGCTGCCGAAAGTGTCGCGGACCGAGGCCGCCTGACCATCTACATTGTGGGCGCCGGAGCGGAGCCATGTCAAACCCGGCTATGTCGGGTCCCCCGCGCCCTTCCCCCGCACGGTGGCAAGGTGGCAGCGCGACTCTGACGCCCCGGCGGTCCTCCGTGCCAAGGGTATCGTCCAGCTGCGTCATGACTAGGGCACCGTCGCAGGTGATTCGTCCCCGACACAGGGTTTCCAGCGACTCCGCGGCATCGAGAGTTTGGAAGGATGGCCGTGGGCGGCGGCGGCTCCGCGGGAGCTAGCCGTGCACACACGAAGACCCCGCCGTCTCACAACGGCGGGGTCGACACGGTCTCAGCACTATCAGCCCGCTATCACAGTCGCGCCCTAAAGACGTCGATGCCAGCGATAAGGGGCTCCCAAATGATTATGCGATTGCCTTTTCCAGGTGGCTCTTAAGGACGGCCTTCGGGACAGCGCCGACCACCTGGTCTACGGGCTCTCCGCCCGAAAAGATCAAGAGGGTCGGTATTCCTCTGATTCCGTATTTTGTGGCTACCTTGGGGTTGGAGTCGACGTCCAACTTGGTGAACTTCATCTTGCCGTTGTACTCTCCCGCCAGCTCCTCCACTATGGGCGCAATTATCTTGCAGGGCCCACACCATTCGGCCCAGAAGTCCACAAGTACGGGGACCTCCGACTTGATCACCTCGTCTTCAAACGTGTCGTCACTTATGTTTACAGGATGCGCCATGTGCCCTTCCCTCCAGTTTTCGTGCCTGAGAAAGCGTCCCTTTTTCCAGGTCACCTGAGGCGGCCCCGCCTCTACGATGCGGCGCAGGTCCGCAATCGAGCTTGACAGAATCCGCCTTCATTTACTTGGATGCAACTCGTGAGTCGGGGATTCCGCCGCGATCTCGGCGCCGGTTACTGTTGCGGGGAGCTTCCAGGGCTCTCAGTTCCCCGAGTTAGCAAAGTGTCTCAAACGACCCCACACCTCTCGCTGCGCTTGCGCTCAAGGGTGAAGAGCACCTCCCGCTGCCGCGCTCAACCCGCCACCGAGAGCGAGGGCATGGCCCGGAGGCGGCCGATCAGGTCGGGTAGGACCGATAGGAGGTAGTCTACCTCCTCATCTGTATTATCGGCTCCCAGTGTGATACGCAGGCTGCCCTGAGCCACTTCCGCCGACCACCCTATGGCGAGGAGCACGTGCGACGGCTCCAGGGAGGCGGAGGAGCACGCGCTTCCGCTGGACGCGCAGATTCCAGCGAAGTCCAGTGCGAGCAGTATCGACTCTCCCTCCACAGACTCAAAAGAGATGTTCACGTTGTTGGCCAGCCTGCTGGTGGGGTGTCCGTTGAGATGGGCCCCTTCCACTGTTTCCTGGATGCTTGCAATTATCTTGTCTCTCAGATAGCTGCAATGGGCATTCAGACCGTCGCGTTCCTCGGATGCCATCCTCAGGGCCTCCGCCATCCCGACCACACCAGGAACGTTTTCGGTGCCAGACCGCCGCTGCCGCTCCTGGCCGCCGCCCATCTGCTGTGGCTCGAAGGGAGTGCCCCGCCGAATGCCCAGCGCGCCCACACCCTTCGGCCCGTGAATCTTGTGGGAGGAGAGGCTCAGCATGTCTACGCCCAGCGTCCGCATGTCCAGGTCCAAGAGACCCGCGGCCTGGACCGCGTCCGTGTGCATGACAATGGTCCGTTGCCGCCGCTCTGCCTCACCCTTGACGACCCTTGAGATCTCGGTCACCGGCTCAATTGTGCCGATCTCATTGTTCGCCAGCATCACGCTGACCAGGACGGTGCGATCATTGATGGCGCGGCCGACATCGTCGGGGTCCACCATGCCATGCCGGTCCACCGGAAGGTAGCTGACCTCGAAACCGAACTGCTCAAGCTGATGACACGTATGGAGTACGGCGTGGTGCTCGATGCTGGAGGTGACGATGTGGTTACCGGTGTTGCGAAGCGCGAAGGCCGCTCCCTTGATAGCGGCATTATCAGACTCGGTACCCCCGCTGGTGAAAACGACCTCGCTCATCCGCGCTCCCAGCGCGTGGGCGACGGTCTCGCGAGAGTCATCCACGGCCTTGCGGCCATCTTGAGCAAGGGTGTAGATGCTGGAGGGGTTCCCAAAGCTCTCACTGAAGAAGGGGAGCATAGCCTTCAGGACCTCACGGCGCACCGGTGTGGTGGCGGCGTGGTCCATGTATATCAGCTTGTCAGTCTTCAGCATATCTTCTGTCAAGCGGGCGCGAGCGCCTCCCCGGATACCAAGGATATTGTAGCACGCGGGCAAGGCAAGGAGGAACCGCGTACCCCGCCGCCGAATCACAGCAGTTTCTGGCTCGCCTCGGCCTGGACCATGCGGAACACGTCTTGGAGCGGCATGCCTCGCTCAAGGGCGATGCGGCGGCACTCCTCGTACTCCGGTGACACGGCGAAGTTCGTGCCATCGAGTCGCTTCACCTTGACGCGCACCGCTCCCAGGCTGGTGTTTACCTCGACGACCTCGCGTTCCGCCTCGTATCGCGCCACAGGTCGTACTCTGACCCCCAGGCTCGACGTCTCTCTCATGACCAGCGTGACCGCCTGGGCCTCCAGGTCGGCCGGCAAGAGGGCACTCAGCATGGTGGCAGGGCGGTTTTTCTTCATCTGAATTGGCGTGAACCACACGTCCCGGGCCCCGAGCTCGAATAGACGCTCTTGGACGTAGGCCAGGAGCTCGGGGCTCATATCGTCGATGTTGGTCTCGATTAAGCGAAGGTCGGTGGCGTATTTTGCGCCAATCTCCCGGCCAATCCAAAGCGCCAGCACGTTCGGATAGTGGCGCGACTCCCTGTCGCCCAGCCCATAGCCCACCCGCTCTACCTCCATGGCCGGCTGGGCGAACGTAGCCAGCGTGGTCACAATCGCGGCCCCGGTTGGGGTGACCATCTCGCCAGCATCTGGGACATTGCCGGGCGGCGCGACCACCGGGGCCCTGGCCATCGCAAAAAGGGCCGCCGTGGCAGGTGAGGGAACAGGCAGCGAGCCGTGCTCACTCTTGATAATGCCCGATCCCGAGGGAAGGGGCGATGAGTACAGCCGCTCGATGCCCAACATCTCGAGGCCCATCACACCGCCGACAACGTCCACCAGCGTATCCAGGCTTCCCAGCTCGTGGAGGTGAATCTCCTCCAATGGCACCTTGTGCACCGCAGCCTCGGCCTCGCTCAGACGCCGGAAGACCGCGCAGGCCCGCTCAACCACCGCCGGCGGCAGGCCGGAATCTTCGACGATGCGGATGAACTCTTGCGGGCGGCGAGGCCGCCTAGCCCCCTTGGGCAGAGTGACCGATACCTTCGTGCCTCGAACGCCGCCCCGCTGCTCGGAGTGGCAGGCCAATGTGAACCCCCGCACTTTTAGAGCGGCGAGCTCTTTTTCGAGCTCGTCAATGGGCACCCCGGCGTCGACCACCGCCCCGAGTATCATGTCCCCGCTGACTCCGCCGACGCACCGAAAATATCCACTCTTCAGGGCAATGACCTCCTAAGGGTTTTCCGCCGCCACCATCCACGGGGGGTACCGGGGGACGCTCCCAATTGCCCGCCTGGTGGCAGGGGTCCTATTGGAAAGCCTCGAGCGTGAGACAATTCAGCTTTTGCGCCTATCCCCCACGGGGGGTAAACCGCTCAGGCGTGCCCGGGCCGGCCACTCCCAAGGCGCCGGTCCCCCGGAATGGCGGGAGGTTACGTCAATAGGTGTGTAAACGACATCAGGCGGCGACCTTCTCAGCCGTTGATTCAATGGCGATTCCATCCGCATACTGTGCACCGAGATAGACGTCTTCGATCAACTCAGGGGCCTTCAGACGCCTGAAGCGCTGTTCGGCGACCATCAACATTTTCCAGATCACCGCTATCGCCCGATCGACCCTCTTGTAGCGCTTGGCGGCATCGGTCCGAAGCCTGAGGGCCGCGAAGGGTGATTCTACCGGGTTCGTCGTGCGAAGGTGCCCCCAGTGCTCCTTTGGGAAGTCATAGAAGGTGACCATGCGGTCCCAGTCCCGCTCCAAGGCCTCTGAGGCCGCCTCGTAGGAATGGTCGCCGCACCACCTGGTGAACACCGTCCTGAGCCGCTCAGCCTCTGTCCGAGTCGGCGCGTAGGGGATAGTACCCAGCATGAGCTTGGCCTGGTCCTGTTGTCGCTTTGGAAGCTTGGCGAGCACGTTTACGATCTTGTGGTTCCAGCAGCGTTGCTCTGCCGCCTGCGGATAGACGTTGCGCAGAGCTCCCCAGATGCCCAGGTGTCCGTCTCCAACCACCAGCCTCGGGCAGCTCAAGCCCCGGCGCTTGATGTCCCTGAGCACCTCGGACCAGTTCTCTGTGGACTCCCTGTATCCGGGAACAGCGCTCACCACCACCTTGCTCCCGTCGCTCAGGGCCGCCATCACCACCAGTACCGCCGCCTTCTCCTTCTCAAGACCAGCCTTGACGTAGACTCCATCCACCCACATGTAGACCACTTCCAGGTCATCGAGGGGCCGGCTGCGCCATTGGGCAAGCTCATCGTTCCACTTATCCTTCAACCGGGCCACCGTGCTCGCCGATACCGGTGCGTCCTCTCCCAGCAGCCCCCGCAAAGCCAGATCGAAGTCGCCTTCGGATAGACCGTGCAGGTACAGCTCGGGGATCAACTCAGCAACCTTCCTGGTCCTGTTGACGAACAGCGGCAGCAGCCGGCTCTCGAACTGCTCCTCGGTATCGCGGACTCGCGGCCGCCTCAGCTGTATCGTTCCCGAACTCAGCGTAAGCCTCCGGGCTCTGCCGTATCCGTTCCGATAGCCGGTATCTGAGTCCGAGTCGGATCTGAGCGCCGACTTCGCCCTTCCCAGAAACCCCGTCACCTCCTCCTCCAGCAACTCCTGGATCAGCCTCTGGACCTGGCTTCGCACCCAATCCTCCAACTGCTCCCACTCCGGCCTTGACTCCGACCTACTCTCAGTGCTTTCCTTCCTCATGGGCGGTCTATCTCCTCTCTTGGGCCTCGAGCCCGTGTCGTTCAGAGAGAGGGTACACCGCCTGACTGTTTACACACTTTTTGAAGATACCTCAATGGCGGCCGCCACCGCCTGCGCCAACGTACCCACGGCTGTGGTCGTGAGCCCCGCCGGTTGCCGAGGCGCCTCTTCTGTGGACGCCGGGAAGAGGCACACCCGCAACCCCAGGCGGGCCGCCTCATCGATACGCCGCTGAAGCTGGGGGACCCTGCGGACCTCGCCGCTGAGCCCCACCTCGCCTACGGCCGTCAGGTCTGGCGCCACCGGCAGGTTTCGAAGGCTGGATACGATCGCCAGGGCGGCTCCCAGGTCGGCGGCGGGCTCGCCTATCCTCAGGCCCCCAGTGACGTTTACCACCACGTCCTGGGCGGCCAGCGACATTCCAGCCATGCGGGTCAAGACCGCGCAGACCAGAAGGAGCCGGTTGAAGTCGATGCCCGTTGCGATTCGCCTGGGCGTGGGTAGTATCGAGGGGCTGGTGAGGGCCTGCACCTCGACCAGAAGCGGCCGGCTCCCCTCTAGGGTCGATACGACAACCGAGCCCACCGCCCCAGCCCTACGCTCGGACAGGAAGCTTTTAGACGGGTCGTCCACTTCAACCAGCCCCCGGTCCACCATCTCGAACACCCCGACCTCGTTGGTGGACCCAAAGCGGTTCTTGACCGCCCGCAGCAGTCGCCACGAGCTGATGGGATCGCCCTCCATGTAGAGCACAGCGTCCACCATGTGCTCCATCACGCGCGGCCCGGCGATATCCCCTCCCTTGGTGACGTGACCCGTAAGGATGAGGGGGACGCCCCGCACCTTGGCCCACCCCATCAAGGCACGCGTGCACTCCCTGATCTGGGCCACGCTCCCAGCAGTTGAGGCAATCGAGTCGTCGTACACCGTCTGTATCGAGTCCACAACCCCCAGGACGGGCCTGAGCTTTTCCAGGTGGCCGATGACCTCGTCCAAGGAGGTAGTCTGGAGCAAATAGAGTCCCTTTCCGGATACCCCAAGACGGTCGGCCCTCATCTTCACTTGGGCCATCGACTCCTCGCCTGTGACGTACAGGACCTGGCCCACGCTCTCGGCAATATCTCCCGCTATTCTGAGCAGGAGGGTCGACTTGCCTATCCCAGGGTCACCGGCGATGACCAGCAGGGAGCCGGGAACGATGCCGCCACCCAGGACCCGGTTTACCTCGCCCGACGACAACTGCAGCCGGGTAAGGCTATCGGCCGGCACCTCCGACAGCTCGAGCGCGGATGGCGTCGAGCCCCCGGACCAGTGGCCGTCGAGAGCCTCACGCCGGTCCCGACGGACCTCCACGAGGGTGTTCCACTCTCCGCAGGAAGGACATCGCCCCTCCCACTTGGGGGTGTCGCTCCCACAGCTGTCGCATACGAATATGGTCCTGACCTTGGGTCTGGCCATCGTGGTGTGATCTCGTAGCGTCCGACACGCTGTCAGCCGTCCACGTCTGCGCCTCCATTTTAGCAGGGGCCACCACACATATACATATGCGGCCGGCAGCCAAGAGTTGGGTGCATTGCGGAAACAGGCCGTCAAAAAGACCCAGGCCTGGAGCCGATCATGCCTCCAGGCCTGGGTGAATGCCAGGTACTTATGTCAGCGCGCTTACGCGGGGGCTAAGGGGAGCGGCGAGTGAGAAGTGACGGTGATCTCGCCATCGACCAGGTCGATTACAGCGGTGTCACCCGGGCTGAACTCGCCAGCGAGGACTGAGTCTGACAGCCTATCCTCAATATAGTCCTGAATGGTCCTGCGAAGCGGCCGCGCCCCGAACTTCGGATCGTATCCCTTCTCCGCCAACCAGTCCTTCGCCTGGTCGGTGACCTCCAGACTGATACCCTTCTCAAGGAGGCCCGAGGCCACGTCCTTAAGATTGAGATCGACGATCTCATGGATGTGCTCCTCGCTTAGCGCGTGGAACACTATCGACTCGTCTATGCGATTGAGGAACTCGGGACGGAAGAACCGCTTGATTTCATCCATCACGTTATTCTTCATGCGCTCATAGTCGGCGCTCCTGCTGGATTCGCCCTCCAACATAGGCGCAAAACCCAGCGCCTTGTCCTGGCTGATCAGGTCGGATCCGATGTTGCTGGTCATCACGATCACGGCGTTTCGGAAGTCGACACGGCGCCCCTTCGCGTCGGTCAAGTGCCCGTCGTCGAAGATCTGAAGCAGAAGGTTGAACACCTCCGGGTGGGCCTTTTCGATTTCGTCAAGCAGGATCACGCAGTAGGACTTGCGCCGCACGGCCTCCGTGAGCTGGCCCCCCTCATCGTAGCCCACGTAACCGGGAGGGGCACCGACAAGTCGGGACACGGAGTGCCTTTCCATGAACTCGGACATGTCGATGCGGATCACCGCGTCCTCGCTCCCGAACAGGAACTCGGACAGCTTCTGCACCAGGAAAGTCTTCCCCACTCCGGTGGGCCCGGAGAAGATGAAGATCCCTACCGGCCTCTTCGGGTTCTTTAGGCCCACTCGTGCCCTGCGCACGGCCCTGGAGACCTGAGTAATGGCCTCGTCCTGCCCGATCACGGTCTTGTGCAGCTCCTCCTCCATGTGAATGAGCCGCTCGGTTTCACTGTCCGACAGCCGCGTTACGGGGATGCCCGTCCACATGCTCACGACCGTTTCTATGTCTTCCTCGGTAACAGCGGGTTTTTCGTCTCCCAGCTCTTCCTGCCAGGCTTTCTGTAGCTCGGTCAGCTTCTCCGACAGCTTGGTTTCCCTGTCTCGAAGCTCCGCCGCGTATTCGTACTGCCGCGCCGAGATGGCCTCGTCCTTTTCACGGCGCACGGTGTCGAGGCCTTTGGTCACCTCGCTCACTGACAGCGGAGCGGTGGTGAAATTGATGCGCACCCTGGATGCCGCCTCATCGATCAGGTCGATGGCCTTGTCTGGCATGAAGCGGTCGGGAATGAACCTGTCCGCTAGATTCGCGGCAACTTGCAGGGCCTTATCGGTGATCTCAAGCTCGTGGTGCTCCTCGTATCGGCTCTTGATGCCCCTGAGTATCTCCACCGTCTCCTCAACCGTGGGTTCTTCTACATTGATGGGCTGAAACCGCCGCTCCAGCGCGGGGTCTCTCTCCACGTACTTACGGTAGTCGTCCGGGGTCGTGGCGCCCACGCACTGCAACTCACCGCGGGCAAGGGATGGCTTCAGTATGTTAGCCGCGTCTACGGCGCCCTCCGCTGCTCCCGCGCCCACCATTGTGTGAATCTCGTCAATGAAGAGCACGCAGTTGCCGGAACCCCGTATCTCTTCAATAACTTTCTTTAGCCGCTCTTCAAACTCGCCCCTATACTTTGTGCCCGCGACCAGCGCCCCCATGTCCAGCGTAACCAGCCTCTTGCCCTGCAAGGTGCTAGGCACCTCGTTGCTTGCGATCTGGTGAGCCAATGCCTCAACGATGGCGGTCTTTCCCACTCCAGGCTCGCCGACGAGAACGGGATTGTTCTTGGTCCGCCGGCTGAGGATCTGCACGACTCGCTGGATTTCTTTCTGCCGGCCCACCGTCGGGTCGAGCTTTCCAGAGCGAGCGGCGTTGGTCAGGTCGATACCAAGTTGGTCAAGCGTGGGCGTACGGGAGGCAGACTTGCTACCGCCGCCCGAGGAGTGCTGCGGCGCCTGAGTCAGGATACGGCTCGTCTCCGCCCTGACTTTGTCCAGGTTAACTCCCAGACTCTCCAGGACTCCAGCCGCCACTCCGTCCCCCTCCCGCATGAGACCGATAAGCAGATGCTCCGTGCCGATGTAGTGGTGATTCAATCGCCGGGCCTCGTCCACGGCCAACTCGATGACCTTCTTGGCCCGCGGGGTGAGCCCTATTTCTCCGCTAGCAGACCGCTCGCCGCGCCCGATGATGAACTCGACCGCAGACCGAACCTTGTTAAGCTCCACGCCGAGATTGCCCAGGACCTTGGCAGCCACTCCATCGGTCTCTCTGACCAGCCCCAGGAGAATATGCTCGGTCCCGATGTAGTTGTGGTTAAACCGCTGGGCCTCTTCCTGTGCCAAGGACAATACCCGGCGAGCCCTTTCGGAGAACTTTTCGAACCTGCTAGTCATATAAATATCTCCTGAACAGAGTCCTGTGCCAAGGAGAAGCCCCGTTACGGCTCCTCTTCTTCTTCTGCCTGCCTTAGACTCAGTCCCAGCCGCCGCCGCTCCGGCTCGATCCGCAGTATCTTCAGCCTGACGGCGTCACCTTCCGTTACAACTTCCTTTGGATGCCTTATCATCCTCGACGCCAGCTCTGATATATGTATGAGGCCTTCCACAGACTCTTCGACCCTGGCAAATGCCCCGAAGTCGGTCAGCTTCGTAACCGTGGCGTCCACCACGTCTCCAACCTGAAAGCGCTCGTTGATCGTCTCCCAGGGCTCCTGCTGAAGTCGTTTCAAGCTCAGAGCGATCTTCTTGTTCACGGCGTCCACTCTGAGTACGTAAACGTCGATTTCGTCACCGACCCTTAATACCTGGTCCGGAGAGCTAACGGTATCCCAGGAAAGCTCCGAGATGTGAATGAGCCCGTCGGCCCCTCCGAGGTCGACGAACGCGCCGAAACTGCTGATTCCGGTAACCTTACCTCGCCGCACCTCTCCCTCTGTAAGCTCCTGAATCAGCAGGGCCTTCCGCTCCTCGCGCGCCTCTTGTACCGCCTGCCGCTCCGACAGGATCGCGCGATTCCGGCTGCGGTTTACCTCCAACACCTTTAATTGAAGCACCTTGCCGATGTCGGGCGATTCCTTCGGCCGGTCCCCATCGCTCTTCTCGCCCGAATCCCCGGTGGAATCAGAAGGGGGCTTTGGCTCGCGCGCCTCGAGAATTTGGTTGCGGGAGACGGTAACCAGCTGGGACATGGGGACGAAGCCGTCTACGCCCTCTGATTCGACGATAGCGCCGCCACGGTTGAACCCCAGAATCTTCCCGTCCACGAGGTCCCCCGACTCCAGGGCTTTCTCAAGCGTCCGCCACCCCATCTCGCCTAGCGCCCTGTCAATGGAGAGGATGGCCGTACCCTCTGAGCTCTCCCCTGACACGACCAAGGCGACAATCTCATCACCGACCTCGATCTGGTCGGCACCCTCGCGGTGCAGGGTTTTCATCTCACCCGGCGGGACAAGGCCTTCCGCTTTGTGGCCGATGTTCACCAAAAGGCCCTCGCCGTCCGAGCGCATCACCATCCCCTCGACCACATCCCCCCTGCGAAGAGGCTTCATGAGCTCTACAGAGTCTAGCAACTCGCCCATGTCCTCAAGTTCGCCAACATCCTCTGTTAACCCACTCATGTTAACCCACTCACCGTTCGGTACCGTCCTTCTTATGTGTGGATCGAATCAATACCACTAGCTTCATTATAGGCGTGGGACTCTGAGGGTGTAAAGAGTGGACGCGCCCGTGCAGGTAGCTTTTGCACGCAACGTAAGAGGATGGGCACCTGCATCAAATTCTGACACTCTTTTCCTCCGGGGCCCCGTACATTGTAGCATACGGTACCACCGCGCAAGACTCACTCGCCCCGGTCCCAATTACATGCATGCACCACTTTTCAGCGGTACGATGTAGCATGATAGCGCCTACTACCCGCTCACCTTCAAGTCAAAATAGGGCGTCGCACCCGCCAGTCTGATGTCTCAGCGGTGCTTGCAGACATGTAGGTGGAGGACGTGCGGCACAAACAGAAAAGTGGGTATAGGCAACGTGAAGATGAGGCGAGGGGTGAAGCCTTAAGGCCCTCGTGAAATCGCCTATTACAACGGCAAAGCCCCCTGGCAGTGACCAATTTTCCCACACCCTCGCGAGTGCAGTATCGTAGGCGCTGAGGCGTTTCACTTCCGTGTTCGGGATGGGAACGGGTGGGGCCGCCTCGCCAAAACCACCAGGGGGCACGACTGCCTTTTGCGGCAAACTCATCGCGCCAATTCCATCAACGTAGACGCGAGCCGCCCCAGTGAGTATACTCGGTGAATCTACGACCGTCAATTATCCACGCCTTGGGAGTCTGAGTCCTTAGATTGGCGCGAGTCGCCCCACCTTCTGCCGCTCGGGGCGGAGCGAAGGGTCTACTCTGAAGCGTTTTGAGCAAACACCGTATTACACTGGTACTGTGCCTCCGGCGCCTTGACTCCAAAAATGCGCCATGATACTATCGGATCGAACTTAACCGCAAATATTGCACGTAAAGCACGTAGTCCCTGGGGAGGTAAAGTTGGTAACTACTACTCCTTTGATAGAGGTTACGTCCGCTGCCGCCGCCAAGCTAGAGGAGGTTCTCGCCGAGCAGGGGGAGGACGGCTCCCTTCTTCGAGTAATGGTGATGCCGGGCCCGCACGGCGGGTTCCAGTACATGATGGGGGTTGAGAAGGAGTCCAAGGAAGACGACATCATCATCGAGGCGCATAACGTGCGCGTCCTGGTGGACTCGGAGAGCGCACCCCTGGTAGATGGCGCCCAGATCGATTACGTCGAGGGCCTGATGAGAAGCGGGTTTGTCATCAGCAACCCTAACCTCCAGGGAGAGGCCGGTGGGTGTGCCTGCGGAGCGGGAGGGTGTGGTAGTGGCGGTGGCGGGTGTGGCTGCGGCGGCCACTGAGACGGCACGACTCAAGACTAGGTTGATAACCGGACGGGGCGGGTGAAATCGCCCCGTCTCTTTTTGCCCAGGCGCCGGCCTACTTCAGGGGGCGTGGTACTTGCCCTGAGGTTCTAGTGACAGAGCGCATACCGAATCGCCCCTGAGCGGCAAACTGCCCACTCTTTACCGCACATGCTCGCGGGGGGTCGGGCGTAGGACCGATCGGCTTGGAGCCGGGGCCGGTGAGAATGACCCGAAGACCCAATAGGCTATAATTGGGCACGAGCATCCGACGACGGCCTGTGTGACCTTACTTGCTGCTTTTCGTTCTCGACCAGCTCCAGTCAAGCCCGCCAAGGGCGCTTGTTTCCCTGGCTTCCTTCAGCATATCCCTGGTGGTGGCGCTGACCTTCCACGAGTTTAGCCATGCGATGAGCGCCTTCCTGCTGGGAGACGAGACTGCAAAGAGCCATGGGAGGCTGTCGCTCAACCCCCTGGCCCACCTCGACCCGCTGGGCACTGCCATGATACTCTTCGCCGGGTTCGGCTGGGCCAAACCCACGCCGGTAAACCCCGGCTACCTGCGAACGGGGCCACGGGCGGGAATGGCGGCTGTAGCATTTGCGGGGCCACTGTCCAATGTCGTCGTCGCGATGTTGGCCGCCATTCCTGTTAGAGCAGGTTTGGTCGGCTCGGGGCTCGTCGGCCTCCGGCTGTTCGGCGGAGGGCCGGGCGATATCGCCGGCTATGTCGTCGGCTCGATTATCTTTTGGAATCTGCTGCTGGCCGCCTTCAACCTGATCCCCCTCGTCCCTCTTGACGGGTTCAAGGTGGCCGTTGGCGTCCTTCCCCGAGAGGCTTCCGACCAGCTCGCACGTCTCGAGCGTTACGGTCCGGCGCCACTCATGTTGCTGATAATGCTGGGATTTCTGCTTCCCGGGCGGGGAATTCTCAGCGTCGTACTGGGGCCTCTCATAAATGCGTTGGCCATCCTGGTCATGGGTAGACAGATATGGTAGAAATTTGATATCTAATACGAACCCATATGCCGGTATGAATTGGGAGGAGGAGTGACTTGGAGCGGATTGCAATAATCGGCATGGGACCGATCGGTGTCTCCATCGGGCTTGGGTTGAGGCGGTCTGGATTGGAGCACACCGAGGTAGTGGGCATGGACAGGAACAGGGATGCGCTGTCGCAGGCGAAGGAGCTGGGCTCGCTGGACAGGGCGACCGGCAACCTGAGGGGGGCGCTAAAAGGCGCTCAGCTGGTGGTACTGGATACGCTGGTACCGGACACGAGGGACATGCTGGAGGCCATAGGACCCGACCTGGATAAGGGGTGCGTGGTGACCGATACCGGGGCCGCCAAGGTCCAGGTTATGGAGTGGGCAAGGACCTACCTACCCGCAGGGACGAGCTTCGTCGGTGGACGCCCTATCCTCAGGCAGCCGGTGTCACGGCTGGATGATGCCGACGCGACTCTCTTCAACGACTCCTACTACTGCGTGATCCCCGCCGAGTCGGCCGACCCGGAGGCGGTCAAGTCGGTGGTCGGAATGGTGGAGTCGCTGGGAGCTAACCCGCTTTTCCTTGACGCCCACGAACACGACTCCTACGCCGCGGCCCTCGTGGGGTTGCCGGTGCTCTTGTCCGCCGCGCTGGTCAGCTCCACGACCGCAAGCCCATCATGGAGGGAGATGTCCCGCCTGGCGGGCTCAGAGTTCCGAGAGGCCTCGAATCTGGCGGCCAGCGACCCACTGGACAGTGCGGTTTTCTGCCACGCCAGCGTCGATGCGCTGGACCACTGGCTGGGCCGGGTGGTTGCAGAGCTGACCGTATACAAGGAGCAGCTCAGGGAAACCGACGAAATGCTGCTGAAGTCCCTTATCCGGGCGTGGGAGGAACGGGCCAGGTGGGAGGCCGGCAAGGTGGTCGAAAAAACCTCCTTTGACGTCCCGTCCGCGGCCCAGTCCGCGGGCGAGGCGCTTTTCGGCAGCCGGCTCGTGAAGCGGTACCGCCAGATCACGGGCGCAATCAGGCGGCCCCCGTGGAAATACCCAACAAACGGCTAGCGCGCCGTCGACCGTGTACCTTTAACAATCATGGGGCGGCCCTGACACCTCGAAGGGAGGGTCCGTGGACCGGCCTGGCCTGGCCCAAAACTGACGAAGGGCCCGCCACTGGTGTGTAGTCTTGTAAATTAGCTGCATTAGTGCAAACGGTCACCGACGATTGGGATGCGCCAGCGGCCGTCGGTATTCATCCCGCAGGAGCGAACCAAGCAGGACGACCACATGCGACAGGTCATCAGACATATAGCCCGTCTGGAAGGGACAATCGTGCCTCCCGGGGACAAGTCGATCTCACAGCGCGCCGTGCTGCTGAACTCCATCGCGACTGGACCGGCCCACGTGTCCAACTTGTGCGAGGGAGACGACAGGTCGTCGATTCTGAGGTGCACGCGCGCCCTGGGAGTCCGAATTTCCAGGCATTCACCCTGCCCTGACAACAGCAGCGACGAGTGCTTCCACGTACACGGCGCAGGCCCCGACGGATTGACTGAGCCCGAAACCGTACTGAACGCCGGGAACAGTGGCACCGCGATGCGGCTGGTCACGGGAATGCTGGCGGCGCAGCCCTTCCTAAGCGTCGTCTCCGGAGATAGGTCCCTCCGGTCGAGGCCGATGGACAGGATCGTCGAGCCCCTGACGCAGATGGGCGCGCAGATCATGGGCAGAGGGAAAGACACCCTGGCGCCCCTGGCGATCAGGGGTGGGGACCTGAAGGCCATCGACTACCGCCTGCCCGTGGCCAGCGCGCAGTTGAAGTCCAGTATCATGATCGCAGCCCTGTACGCCGAGGGCCGGACGACCATCGACCAGCCGGCCGTCTCACGGGACCATACGGAGCGCATGCTGCGTTCCATGGGAGCAGATGTCGAGACAGAGGGACTTCGAATCGCCGTCGGGCCCTCGGTGCTCTCCCCATTGGACGTGAGGGTGCCGGGCGACATCAGCGCGGCCGCATTCTGGATTGTGGCCGCTTGCTGTCATCCCAACGCCCGTATCCGCGTCGAGGGCGTGGGTGTCAACTCCACTCGCACGGGCGTCCTCGATGTTCTCAAGGATATGGGAGCGCGTATCAAGCTTGAGAACGTTCGCGAGGATGGAGAGGAGCTGGTGGCGGACGTGGTTGCGGAGTCCAGCGACCTGCGTGCAACCGAGATCGGAGGCGACATGGTCCCCAGGGTTATAGACGAGCTTCCGCTGCTCGCTCTGGCGGGCTGCTTCGCTAGGGGGACCACCGTGATAAGGGACGCGAGCGAGCTCCGCGTCAAGGAATCAGACCGGATCAGCGGCACGGTCCGGGGCCTCGCCGGGCTGGGTGCGGAGATCGAGGAGCGCCCGGACGGCATGGTCATCGATGGTGTGGGGGTCCTGACCGGAGGGGAGTGCCAAAGCGGCGGGGACCACCGCATTGCCATGACCATGGCCATCGCGGGTCTGATGGCGACGGGCCAAACGGTTGTCGAAGGAGCCGAGGCGGCCGGCGTGTCGTATCCTCAATTCTGGGATACTCTCGAGTCGCTGGCGTCATCCTCCCGGGTCAGCTCTTGAGTATCCGTCAAGACTCTTCACAGGGCCGTAGCCCGCTGCTGATCGTGCTGTCCGGGCCCTCCGGAGTCGGCAAAGACGCCGTCCTCTCCCAGATGCGCCGGCAGGGGAAGCCCTACCACTTCACGGTCACCGCCACGACGCGTCGCCGCCGTCCGGCGGAGGTCGAGGGCGTGGACTACATCTTCGTCACGGGCGAAAAATTCACGCGAATGATCGATTGCGACGAGCTGATGGAGTGGGCGGAAGTTCACGGTCACCTCTACGGCGTCCCCAGGGCCCAGGTCGTCAAGCCTCTGAGCGAGGGGAAGGACGTGATCGTCAAACCCGACGTCCAGGGCGCGGCCACCATCAAGCTGCTGGCGCCGGACGCCGTGTTCATTTTTCTGACCCCGCCCTCCTTGGAGGAGCTGGCCCACCGCCTGAGCCTGCGCATGACAGAGTCGCCGGAGGCCCTCAAGCTGAGGCTGCGCGCCGCCGAGGCGGAGATGGCCGAAGCGCCAAAATTCGACTACGTGGTTACCAATCACCGGGACCAGCTCGATGACACCGTGCGCGAGATAGAGGAGATTGTGGCGCGAGAGCGGGCCAGGGCGACCATCAGAAGGCTGGACCTCTAGCGGGCTGACGACAGACTAGCCGGGTGCGGGCCTCCGGCATGATGGAGATTGAGAAATGCCTAATCAGATTAGCCTCTTCGAAGCCATGCACACGCAGCGGGCCATCCGGTATTTCAAGCCTGACCCGGTGCCCGACGAGCTGGTCTGGAAGCTCATCGAGGCGGCGACGAAAGCGCCGAGCGGGACAAATAGACAGCCGTGGAAGTTCGTCGTGATTCGAGACGCCGACTCCAAGCGTCGCATCGGCGAGTACTACCGGCGGGCCTGGGACCGCGCCTACGGGGACAGGGCCGCCTCGTCGCCCTCCATTGACTCCCGCATAAGGTCGTCGGCCGAGCACCTTGCGGAGACGTTGCACCTGGTCCCAGTGCTTATCCTGGTGTGCATTGAGCGCGGCAGCTCTCCCAGCACATTGGGCGCAGGAGCGTCAATCTACCCGGCTGTACAGAACCTGCTCCTGGCGGCCAGGGGGATGGGACTGGGAAGCGTGTTGACCACGCTCCACAAGCGCTACGAGCGAGAAATCAAGGAACTTCTCGCAATACCGAACATGGTGGAGACGGTTGCTCTTTTGCCCATCGGCTATCCCGCCGAAGGGGCGCGCTACGGTCCCACGCGGCGACGCCCCTCCGGGGAGGTCACGTACTGGGAGCAGTGGGGACTCCAGGGTTGATGTGATGCGCAAAGGGCATATCGGCCCTTGATGGGATGGCGAGGTGCACAATGCAATACCAGTACATCCAGTATGAGAAGAGGGGGCACGTCGTCTTCATAACGATGAATCGCCCGGAGAAGATGAACGCACTGCATCCACCCGCCAACGCCGAGATGCGGCAGGCGTTCGCCAGCTTTCGCGACGACCCCGAGGCCTGGGTAGCCATTGTGACTGGCGCAGGCGACAGGGCCTTCTCCGCTGGCAATGATCTTGGGTACCACGCCGAGCACAGGCGTCCGGGAGAGCCGTATCCCGAGGCTGAGAAGCACCCCTTTGGGGGCATTACGGCCGGCTTCGCCTGCTGGAAGCCCATTATCGCCGCAGTCAACGGATACGCCGTAGGCGGAGGCCTGGAGCTGGCGCTGGCATGCGACATCATCGTCGCCGCAGACAACGCGCAGTTCGGCGCGCCGGAGGCCCGGGTTGGCGTCGTGGCGGGCGCCGGAGGGGTGCACCGGCTGCCCAGGCAGGTGCCCCATAAGATCGCCATGGGCATGCTCCTCACCGGCAAGCCCATCGGCGCGGAAGAGGCGTACCGGTGGGGACTGGTCAACGAGGTCGTGCCCCGCAGCGACCTGATGCCTGCGGCGGAGCGCTGGGCCGCAGACATCATTGACTGCGCTCCGCTGTCAACACGCGCCCACAAGCAGATGGCCCTGACCGGCCTGGACATGCCCCTGGACGAGGCCATGACCCGCAGCTACAGCGAGTTCGATAGGGCCCTGGCGTCTGACGACTTCGTGCACGGGCCGCAGGCCTTCGCCGAGAAGCGACCGCCGGTTTGGAAGGGAAGATAGGGGGTAAAGGGCATTGGGTGTGGCCCGACTTGCCTGTTGTGAAGACCACTGGTCGCGGGCGCCCGTGGTCAATGCGGAGGAGGCACAGAAGCGAGAACGGGCGTGCTCGCACAGTGAATTGAAGGCCGCTGTGCTTCCGGCACCAGAGGTTGATCGATCAGAGGGGGATAATGCCAAAGTCCAACGCGGTGATGCTGCCGGCCGACGTGAAGCCCATACGCTACGCCCTGACCCTGACTCCAGACCTGGGGGACTTCACCTTCCGGGGTGACGAGTCCATAGAAATCGAGGTGCTGGAGCCGACCTCCACAATCGCGCTCAACAGCGCGGAGATCGCGATTCAGTCTTGCACGCTCACGCTCTCGGACGGGTCAGCCCTGAGTCCCGTCGAGACCAGCGTTAACGAAGAGGACGAGACCGCCGCCTTCCGGTTCGGCGTGGAGCTGCCGGCCGGCCGGGCCACACTGGCCCTGGAGTTCAGCGGCGAGCTCAACGACAAGCTGCGAGGTTTCTATCGCAGTAAATACAGGCCCCAAGACGGCGAGGGAGAGAGTCATATCGCCACCACCCAGTTCGAGGCCACCGATGCACGGCGGGCGTTTCCGTGCTGGGACGAGCCGGCACTTAAGGCGCGCTTCCAGGTAACCCTCTTGATTCCATCGGACCTGGTCGCGGTCTCCAATATGCCCGTAGCGGCCGAGCGAGAGGAGGGGGACGGTCTGCAGAGGGTCGAGTTCGCCGAGACGCCCCCTATGTCCACTTACCTCCTGGCGTTTGTCGTAGGTGACCTGAGGGCGATCGAGCAGCGCGCTTCGGACGGGACGTTGATTCGTATCTGGGCTACCGCCGGCATGGAGGAGCAGGGCCGGTTCGCCCTGGAGGTCTCCCTCAAGCTGCTGGACTACCTCAATGACTACTTCGGGATCCCCTACCCTCTTGAAAAGCTGGACCACCTGGCGATTCCCGACTTCGCCGCTGGCGCCATGGAGAACTGGGGAGCCATCACATACCGCGAGACGGCCATTCTGGTGGACCCCGAGAGCAGCTCCGCACGCACGCGCCAGATAGTGGCGACAATAATTGCCCACGAGATGGCCCACATGTGGTTCGGCGACCTGGTGACGATGGCGTGGTGGAACGACCTGTGGCTCAACGAGAGTTTCGCCTCCTGGATGGGAGACAAGGCTGTGGACCACCTCTTCCCCGAGTGGGAGATGTGGACCCAATTTGTCTCCGATGAGACGAACGACGCCCTGGGCTTGGACGGGCTGAAGAACTCGCACCCCATCGAGCAGGAGGTCAATAACCCCGCCGAGATCGGCCAGCTCTTCGACGCCATCAGCTACAGCAAGGGGGCCTCCATCCTGAGAATGCTCGAGGACTTCCTGGGAGGAGAGACATTTCAGCAGGGTCTCCACCGCTACCTGGGTCGGCACCAGTGCGGCAACGCCCGCACTCGCGACCTGTGGGACGCCCTGGGCGAGGCCTCGGGCCAGCCGGTGGCCGCTATGATGGATACGTGGGTCAAGCAGACCGGCTACCCGGTTATCGACGTGGAGACATCCCGCGGCCCCCGCGGCATCGAGCTGGCCGCGTCGCAAAGCAGGTTCGTGTACGAGCACGTGGCGGACCCCGAGAGCGCCGACGACACAGTATGGCAAGTGCCCCTGAGCGCCACGACCACGGGCGGCGCTCAACCCGCACCGCTGCTGATGGACGGACGCCGGACGACTATGTCTCTGGAGCTTCCCGCCGGGGAGCCCGCCGACGGGTGGGTCAAGGTCAATCCGGGGCAGACCGGGTTCTATCGAGTCAACTACTCTCCCGAGGACTGGTCCAGGCTGCGCCCGGCCATCCAGGGACTGGCGCTGCCTCCCTCCGACCGGCTCGGAGTCCAGAACGACGCCTATGCCCTCACGAAGGCTGGATTCCTCCCCGTGACCGAGTTCCTGTCTCTTGCCGAGGCCTATAGCGGCGAGACGGACGCCACGGTTTGGTCCGACCTGGCTGCCAACCTGGGCGACCTAGACAGCCTACTGACGCCCGGGCAGGACCACGACCGATTCCAAGCTTACGCCAGGCGAATAATTCGGCCCATAGGTCGGAGGGTAGGCTGGGCGGCGCGCCCCGAAGAGGGCCATCTTGACTCGCTGCTGCGTAGCACGGTGCTGACGGAGCTGGGCAACTATGGCGACGACGACGCTCTGAGCGAGGCGCAGGCGCGATTTGCCGGCTACGTCGATAAGCCAGGCAGCGTCCACCCCGACATACGCACAGTGGTACTCAGCCTGGCGGCCAAGCGGGGCGACCAGTCCATGTACGACACGATGTGGGAGCTTCAGAAGGACGCCGCCCGTGAGGAGGAGAGGGTCCGACTTTTGAATGCCCTGACGCGGTTCGAGAAGCCCAAGTTCCTGGAAGAGTCGCTACGGCGATCGCTGTCGTCAGAGGTGCGCGTCCACAACACCGTCCGAATGGTGGTTGGGGTCGCATCCAACCGCCGTGGCCGCGACCTGGCGTGGGAGTTCTTGAAGGCCAATTGGGAGGAGTTCGACCGCCGCTACGGGGAAGGCGGGTTCGCTCTGATGCGCCTGGTGGCCATCACCGAGCGTTTCACCACCCATCAGAGGCTCGAGGATGTCCAGCGCTTCTTTGCCGACAATCCTGCGCCGGGAGCCGAGCGGACGGTCCGTCAGTCGCTGGAGACTATCAGGCTGAACATCGCCTGGCTGGATAGGAACCGGAAGGAGCTGGCCGACTGGTTGGCGGGACGAGGCTGAGGGCCATTCGCCAACCCGCGATATCCCTGATAAGGCGTCGCCTAACAGGTGCGAGTCCTAGGCCGGCGTCTGGCGCATCCTCCTTCAAGAACTGGAGCAGGGCCCCACAGGTCAGTGATCGCATCGGGTCCTGGCGATGGCCCGCCGTCGCGTACGATGTGGAGGGCTCTAATGCCGACGGCCTGGGCTCCAACGATGTCGTGCTCCCAGGTGTCGCCGACCATGACAGCCTCGTGTGGCTCGATGTCCAACGCCGACAGGGCAAGGTGGAAGATCTCGGGCCTAGGCTTGTGAACGCCCACGTGGAGCGAGCCAATAATCTCGTCGAAGTAGTGGCCTATCCCCAGGAGACGGGACATCTCAGCCTGGTACGCGCCGTTGGATACGATGGCGACCCGGTAGGCCCCGCGCAGCGCCTTCAGCACGGGCACAGTGTCGGGGAAGAGCTGTCGAGAGCCTTCGAAGCTACGGCGGGCCGCCATAGAAAATGAATCAGCGTCAACCTCGACTCTTAGCGCCCTTAGCATCTCCAGGTTAAACCTTTCGAGTAGCGCATCGGTGGCGAGCTGCTCGTTCGGACGTCCCGTCGTCGACAGCGCCTCCCATTCGGACGCAAGGAGCTGCATTACCCTCCTATCCGCTTCCTCGACTAAATCAAGGGGGATGCCTATCCCTGCCGACGCCAGGGCATCCCGCCAGGCGTTACCTCGCGACTTGCCATGCCAGAGGGTCTGGTCTGCATCTAGCAGAACGGCTCTGATCGGGTTCATATGAGAATACTCCCTGTCGTTTCGCGGTGCGCCGTTCCCCCCTCCTCACGCGACTAATCCCCCTCGTAGAGCTCCTGGGTGAGCCGCCCTTCCTGCATGGCCAGGTATTGCTGCCTGGTCATCCGTGGCGAGCTCCTGGACAGGACCTCTGCCGCCTTTGCCGCGCCGTCCGCCAGCAGGTCGATGACACACATCGCCATCGCCTTGGCGGGGTTGATGACGGCCTGCTCGTAGTCGTCGACCAGGTAGTCGACCCCGTGCCCCATGCCCGTGGCTCCTCCCGTGTACGGGTGTATGACCGGCATGATGTGGCTCAGGTCGCCCATATCAGTCGAGCCGCCGCGTGTGCGGTCACTCGGGTGCACCACCAGATTCGATTTGCCGACGAGGCGGACCGCATTTCCCATGAACACGTCCATTAGCGTCTCGTCGTGGAGCATGGGAAGGTAGCCGGGGATGGTCACGATGCTGACCTTCGCGCCAATGGCGAGCGCCCCGGCCCGAAGACACCTGTCCATCTTCATGTTGGCGTCGGCGATGGCCTCGGGCGTCCTTCCCCTCACCCGACCCTCGTACACGACGTCGGCGGGCGTCGAGTTGGCGGCGGTCCCCCCGGAGGTCAGGATACCGTGAAGTCGTACATTGTCCTCGTTTTTCAGCGTCTCTCGCTGTGCGTTCAGTGCGTTGAGCGCCACCATAGCGGCCTGGAGCGCGTTGGTACCAAGGTGTGGCGAGCTGCCCGCGTGGGAAGCCTTGCCGATAAATCGGACGTACTTCACCAGGTGGCCGTTGCTGCTACCGCCCACGGAAAACTTCTTCTCGCCGGGGCTGGCGGACGTGTGTACCATCATCGCCATGTCCACGTCGTCGAACGCTCCCAGGCGGATGAACTCTTGTTTCCCGGACATCAGGCCCAGCTTGCCGTCCCGACGCAGGCCCCACCGGTACTCCACGTCTATGAACTCCTCGGCCGGCAACGCCATGAGCGCGACGCTGCCCGAGAGCGCGGCGAGCACGCCGGAGGCCCTCAGGCCCACCGCCGCGCCGAGCATCATCCCCAGCTGGCAGTGGTGGCCGCACGCGTGGGCGGCCCCGCTCTCGGGGTCCGCATGGGGGTGGCCGGGGACCTTGAGAGAGTCCATCTCGCCTATCACGGCGATTGTCGGCCCGCCGCGAACTCCACGGAGATACCCCTTGATACCGGTCAGGGCGATGCCGCTCTCGTGCGAGATGCCCAGCTCGCTCAGCTTTTCACTCACCAGCCGGGATGTGTTGACCTCCTGGAACCCCGGCTCCGGGTTCAGAAGGACCGTCTTGGTGGCGCTGATGAGCCAGTCGCGGCGCCCATCGATGGCAGACTGCGCCGCGGCCTTGAGTGCCTGGATATCGGCCGGCTGTTCCTGCATCAAGCCTTACCCTTTATGCCGGACCACTACGCTACTCTTGGAATGTCTCTTCATTGAACATGCCCCTCATGAGCGACAGGTACTCCTTTTTGGTCATTGGAGCGCGGTGTTTGGACAGGACCTCCCGGCCACGCCGCCCTCCCCCGGCCAGCAGGTCAACGACGGTCATCGCCATCGCCTTGGCGGCGGTGAGTACGCCCAGATCGTAGTCCTTCACAACGTAGTCGGCCCCGTGAGCGTAGCCCGTGGCCGCGGCAACATAGGGGTGGATCACCGGCATGATCTGGGACAAGTCGCCCATGTCCGTGGAGCCGCTGCGGTGAGGCATCGGCTCGACGCCGTCCTCGCCAACCAGCCCGCGTGCGTTGTCGATGTAGAGGTGCGTGAGGGCGGGCGATGTCTGAATAGGCAGATAGCCGGGCAGGGTTGTAACGGTCACGCTGCCTCCCACCGCCATCGCGCCGGCCCTGAGTGCCCGGTCGACTTTACGGCTGGCGGAGGCGATGGCGGTGGTGGTCCTGCCGCGAACGAAGGTCTCCATACGGACGTCGGCGGGCACGGAGCTCACGGCGACGCCCCCCTGGGTGATGATCGGGTGGACACGTATAGTGTCCTCATCTCGGAAGGTCTCGCGCTGAGCATGTATGGCGGAAAGGGCTATGTTGGCTGCGTTGAGGGCGTTGACCCCGTGATGAGGTGACCCGCCGGCATGCGCGGCCCTCCCCGTGAACATGATGCGCTTTGCTACCATGCCGTTGTTGGTCGCCCCGGTGCCGATCACCCCGCTCATCGACTCGCCGCTCTGGGTGTGCGTCATCATCGCCATGTCCACGTCGTCGAATGCGCCCAGCCTGAGGAGCTCAGCCTTGCCCCCCAGGAACTCGATCTTACCTTCACGGCGCAAGTCGTCTCGATACTCGATCTCGATGTACTCCTCGGCGGGCGCCGCGAATAGGGCGACCCGGCCGGCCAGGCTCTCCATCACTCCCGGCGCCATCAGGCCAAGGGCGACCCCGAACATCATCCCTATCTGGCAGTGGTGGCCGCAGGCGTGGGCCGCGCTGGTCTGGGGGTCGGCATGAGGGTGCCCCTGAACGATGAGCGAGTCCAACTCCCCTATCACCGCCACCGTGGGACCGTCTGTCCCACCGGCCAGCATGCCCTTCAGCCCGGTGATGGCTATGCCTTCCTCGTGTGGGATTCCAAGCCGGCGAAATTCTTCGGCCACCAGCCTGGACGTCTTCTGCTCGCGGAAGCCTGGCTCCGGGGTATCCAGTATCTGCTTGGCGATGCGGACGGCTTCACCGCCGCGCCGGTCGATCTCGGCCAGAACGCTCGCCTTCAGCTCCTCCACGGTCATTGCCGGCATGGCGGACCCCTGATATCCAACCCCTGGCAGGGTGCTAAAAACCCTTTCGACCATCTCCCTGTGCCCCTTCCTGGCCAGGAAGAGGAGAGAAATGATATCTGAGGGACACCCTCAGGCTCCCAGCCCTTCGACAGGCTCAGGACAGGCACCGGGGCTTCGCCCCTCTGCACACCCCATATTTCATCAGCTTGCTGGCTGTCGGTTGCGGGCGAAGCGAGGTCGGTCGACGTACTCGCGGCCCGGTGTGCCTCCACACCGGACCGATTCTAGCAAAGGAGCTGGGAAGAGACCAGGGGTGGAATGTAGGCTGCGACTCTTCCAGCGGCACCCGATAGCTGGTTGGTATATACTCGCCCTGCCCTTGGAGGAGGAGTTCAGGCACGCGAATGAAGGTGGTCATCGCACCCCAGACGTTCAAGGGAAGCATATCCGCGCTGGAGGTCGCGAGGGCCGTTAGCCAGGGTGTTCATCGCGTCGTGAGCGACGCCGAGACCGTGCTGGTCCCGGTGGCCGACGGCGGCGACGGCACACTGGAGACCCTGGTGGAGGGTACCGGGGGCGAGGTCCGCAGCGCGGAGGTGACCGGTCCCCTGGGAGAGGCGGTGGCAGCCCAATGGGGAGCCCTGGGAGACGGCCGCACCGCGATTATCGAGATGGCGCGCACCTCGGGCCTCGCCCTGGTCCCCATCGAGAAACGCAACCCGCTGGTGACCACCACCTACGGACTGGGAGAGGTCATCAGGCACGCCCTGGATGCGGGGTTCCGCAGCTTAATCGTTGGCATCGGAGGCAGCGCCACCAACGACGGTGGGGCGGGCATGGCCCAGGCCCTCGGCGTTCGCCTGCTGGATGCCGACGGCATCGACCTGTCTTTTGGGGGCGCCGAGCTGTCCAGGCTGGCACACATAGATACCTCGGGCCTGGACCCCCGGGCCGGCGAGTCGACTTTCTCCATCGCATGCGACGTCAACAATCCCTTGACGGGCCCGGAAGGGGCATCGGCCGTGTACGGCCCCCAAAAGGGTGCCACCCCAGAGACGGTTGCCCAGCTCGACGCCGCGCTGTCGCATCTGGCTGAGGTGGTCAAGAGAGACATCGGCGTTGAGATCGATGACGTACCTGGGGCCGGCGCCGCCGGGGGACTTGGCGGCGGCCTCATCGCCTTCCTGAAAGGCCGCCTGCGGACCGGCGTTGACATCGTGCTCGATACGGTGGGGCTGGACGGGCATCTGGAAGGGGCGGACCTGGTGATCACCGGCGAAGGGTGCCTGGACTTTCAGACCGTATACGACAAGGCCCCCATCGGCGTGGCCCGACGGGCCAAGGCACGGGGCATACCGGTGATCGCGATATCGGGCTCCCTCGGCGACCGCTATAGAGACGTTCATCAGCACGGCATCGACGCGGCGTCGGCCATCACCTGGGGGCCCATGACCCTGGCCGACTCGTCCTCGAATGCAGCCGAGCTCGTAGCGTCGGCAACGGAGCAGGCTATGCGTTACATGCGGGTGGGCGGGCAGGTCTTCGGGGGTGGGTAAGTGCCTGCCCGTGGCGAGTGCCAGCTTACGCGGGGCCGGGCCATGTCGTACCCTGGCTGGCGTCGCCCTCTTCGATCGACGGGTCGACCCACCTACCCCAGCAGCAGCATGTGCACCTCGCGGGGGCCGTGGACGCCCTTAACCAACGTCTGCTCGATGTCCGCCGAACGGCTCGGGCCGGAGATGATGTTCATGTAATACCCCGCCTCATCCCCCAGAAGGTCACTACGGTGCAGGACGAACAGCTCGTCCAGGCTGGGTAGTACCTGCCCGCGCTCCACCACCGCAACGTGGACAGGAGGCAGCAGCGAGACCAGACGGCTCACGCCCTTCGCGGCCAGCAGCACGCAGCTTCCCGTCTCGGCGATGGCATAGTCTACGCCCGTGATGCCCAGGTCGGCGTCAAGTGCTACTTCACGCAATGACTGGCGCGCCCGCTGAATCTCGGACCCGCCGGCGCCTCCCTTGATAGCCATGAGCCGCAGATCGATTCCCCTTCGCGTAAGACGCTCCTCAAGGCGCAGACGGTCGAGCACCGGATGGGCGGAGTGCACAGCGGACCGGGCCCCCAGTTCCCGCGCCAGGGACTCGATGTACCGCGCCGCATCTTGAGAGGAGTCCTTCCGCGAGACCACCCAACCAGCGTGCGAGGCGGCGGTCTCCAGCTCGGACAATAGGGCGTCGGCCCTGGTCTCTGATTCGCTTTTGACTGAGCGCGCGCGCTCCCGCACCGAAGCGGGATCCCCAAGGTAGGAGCTCACGTCGGGCGGGGCGCCGGGGTCGGCGCCGGGGGGCCGTCCCAGGGCCCTTCGAACATTCTCAAGGAATGCGTCCCGGCTATTATGACCTGCCATTATCAGCCTTTTTCACATTTCACTACCGTTGATATACTCTTGCATTGGCCTTCCTGGCCAGAATATAGTCGACGGTCTCGTCGGCGTTGAGAGCGCTAAAGTCCACCCAGAGGCCGATGCCGCTCAGATCCCGCCTCATGTAGGCCTGTAACTCCCACCAGTTCGCTGGTGCAGTCTCGGCCGCAATTGTTTTCTCGGTTCGCTCTTTGTCGCGGCGCAGGGCGACTTCGACAGACGGTGCCAGCACTACCAGATATAATGCGCGCGACAGGAGATGGCGCTGGTACGACTCAATATCATCCTTGCTCCACACCACGAAGTCCAATATCGGCACGAAACCAGCGTCGCTGTAAGACTGGGCTAAAAGACATTGATTCTTGATGCAGAGTTGTAGTTGTCGCTTCGCCTCTTCTCGATCGTCAGCAAGGAAGACGACTCCGCTCACAACCCAATAGCGGAGCAATTGGTCTCCCGGTATGTGCACGGCCCGGTTCATTCTCAGACCAAGCTGGCGTGCTACGGTCGACTTACCAGCTCCTTGGACCCCTGTGATCAGCCACACTTCTCTCATAAGATAGCTGCGTTTAAGGGTCGAGCGGCTCCCTTGATCGGCTCCAATAGGCGTCCTTTATACTAATTAGCCTCATTATCAGCCCGCACGCACTTCCCGTATGCTCGTCTCACTTGTATCCTCCGCGAACTCCGTCGTGAGATTCGATAAAGGCTCTGAGCAAAAACTCGCCGGACTGACCGCTAGTCCTCCATACCGTCGATAATCAGAATGCCTTCCTCCTCGTGGTACGTCACCGTTACCGACAGGCCCTGCAGCATGTGCTGTCTCAGGTGGGAGGGAGTGAACCCCTGATAGCCCTCGGCCTCGAAATGCCAAGTGGCGCCGTTCTCGTCCCTCAGCTCCAGCGACGTAAGCTCGAGTACGGAGCCCGCCTCGACTCCAACGATCGAGCCGCGGACCGTCTGTACGCTCGCGCCGTCCACGGCCTCGGATACGTCCCCACCACAGGCCAACATCCCGCACACCAGCGCACATAGGGCCGCCCACGCCATCAAACGCCTCCGGAAAGCATCGCGCGCTTTGGGCAGCATTACCGGGCAGCACACCACTCTATCGGGAAACTGGATTTCCGTCGCACGGGTCGCTCGAGCAGCCGCGCACCTCAATCGACGCCCGAATTATAGCGCACCTTTTCATCGCATGGGACCGCCCGCTCTGTCTTTAGACAAATCTTGAACAATGCTTAAAACCAAACCCGACTTTAGATTGACTGTAGCTCCAATAATTGGTTAATGTGGGTATCTGGGGAGGTAGAAGATGAACAGACTCGTTGTTCTCTCGGCGTTCGCTATCGGCTTCATCGCCCTGGTGGCAGTGCAATGGACCGTGGACCCGGTGGCCCGGGCAGATACCGTGCGCTCTCGCGAAATGATCGTGGTGGTGGCCGACGGCGCAGCCGTGAGCCAGACTGAGTTGGGCGCCGATTACGCCGACTCGTTTATTGCACTGGTTGCGGCGCTCCAGAATGACCACCTATTTACGTTCATCACCACCGACGATCCCACGAATGTTCTTGGGCCCGTTGGCGCCGCCGATCCTGAGTTCAAGTCGTTCCAGAATGAGTTCCAGACCCGGCTTCTGTCGGAAGACCAGCAGCAGGGATGGAGCCTCGCCGACGCCTTGGCGGAGGGTCAAATTGTGCTGGGTGAGGAGCGGGCCGCGCCTGGTTCCAAGATGTACGTCCTAACGGGAGGCTCTCCTAGGACCGACTTCCAGCAGCTCTCTCCCCGCCTGCTCTCGCTGGTCAACCGATTTGGAGACAAGGGGTGGCTTATCGAAGGGGTTGGCCTGCCGGGCGCCTCTCCACAGTCCATCGAGTTTCTGAAGAGCCTGTCTGCCAGCTCCGGCGGGCGGGTCTTCGAGCTGTCGATATCCGATGGGTATCAACAGCTTGCCGAAGCGATACTGAGCCAGGGCGCAATGGGCTCACTTGCGCAGGTGGGCAGCCGTGAGATGAAGTACAACGAGCTATTAAGCTCCATCATCAGTGTGGCGCCCGGCACGCGAGAGGCCACGCTGCTTATCTTCAAGGAGAGCCCCTACGGCTCCCTCCGGCTGAGCAACCCGTCGGGATTCGAGGTGTCGGCGGGGGACCGGACGGAGTCCAGCGTAGTGGAGACCGCCCACGTGGTGGTCTGGCGGCTTGTGGACCCGGTGCCGGGGAATTGGAAAATGGATGTCAGAGGGGTGGAAGGGGTGGTCTCGGCTTGGGAGTATTCATCCAATAAATATAGCCTCGTCCTGAGATCGGCTTCCCCGTTACCCCTCGATGAGCCAAACATCCTGGTTGGGTTCGTGACGGAGGGCGGCCGAACCGTTGCCCTGAACGGCGTCCGGCTATTCGCGAATATCACTAGCCCACAGGGCGGTACAGCCTCCTATGAGATGAAAGACGATGGCCTCGAAGGGGACACCGTTGCCGGTGACGGGTACTTTTCGGCCACGCTGCCCCCGCTTCACGCCCAAGGAGATTACGTGGCGGAGCTGGAGATGGTCTGGCTCGCTTACAACCACCGCATTTCATCTGAGAGCTCATTTAAAGCGCAGGCCTTTCCAGCGTTAGAGGTCAAGACGCTGAACGTAGATGAGGTTCGCCCGGGGGAGCGGACAAAGGTGGCGACGGTGTTCGTCCACGTCCAGGGGGGACCGTATCCCGTCCCCGCACAGCAGTTGACGACCTCACTCGCCTCGCCGGGTGAGCAAGAAGGCATGCTGGAGCTGGAGCCCCGGCGACTGTTTGGTGACGGGCCGGCGTGGGAGTACGACGTATTCTTTACGGCCAGTGCACCGGGACACCACACCGTGGCGTTCTTCCTGAGCCTGGAATACGCCGGCAGCGTATACTCCCATGTGTCCGACTCGGTCGTTATCTCGGCCGTGGCGCCATCGAGCCTCGCGGTCCCTCAAGTCGAGCCTAGCACCGTGGAGCCCGCCACGACCTTGGCGCCCATTCCCGCCGCTGCGCCATTCCTTCGCCCACAGATTAGGCTTGGGAGCGATCGTTCCAGTTTCCCCTGGTGGGTGCTGGCGTTTCCCGCCGTGCTCCTGGTAGGGGCGGTCGGTGCGGCGGTCTACCTGCTGACGCGAACCCGGCCATACGGCTACATCTACAATGACCGCGACGAACCGCTGGTGGACTTCACACAGCTCAGGCAGCATCCAGTCTGGGGGGTTGTCTTCAGGGGGCTCGTGCGCGGTAGCCAGCTCAGCCTCCCTGGGCTGGAAAAGGTGTCGTTCCATTTCAAGGGTGACCTGGTCCGGCTTCGCAGCCGCGGGGAGCACCAGACGATTCGGGTCAACAATCAGCCCCTGGTCGGTGAGGCCACGATCCATGACCGGACGTGGATTGGGACCAGCGGCAAGCTCTACACCTTCCTGCTCTCCCCTTCTGCCGGACTAGAGGGCGGGATCGCCGACTAGCGCTGCCCACAACGCCACAGCCGCTGGCAGCCCAGAAAAAGCAACTCGCCTGGCGCGACGCCGCGCCAGGCGAGTCTTGCGCAGGCGAGAGCGCGTTATTGACCCCCATTTATGAAAATGCCCTCGATGACGTCACCAGGGGATGTGGCCGAGCCTGGGTCGCGTAGAGTGATCCCCAGGACGACGTCCATCCCACCGATTACCCTCCCAAAGACCGTATGACAGGAGGTCCTGGGCGCTCCACAGTCCTTTGCGGTGCCGTCGGGATTGTATCCGTCGAGTGCCGGTGTTGGCACGAAGGTTATGAAGAACTGACTGCCATTGGTGCCCCGGCCGCCGCTTAACCCCTTGTTGGCCATGGACAGCACCCCGGGCGTGTCATGCCGTCTCAAGGGGCTCAGCTCGTTGTCAAACTCATATCCCGGACTGCCCCCGCCTGTCCCGGTTGGGTCTCCCCCCTGCGCCATGAATCCAGCAATGACCCGGTGGAAAGTCCCCTGATTGTAGTAGTTGTCCTGGGCCAGAAATACGAAGTTATTAACTGTATTGGGGGCCTCCTTGGCGAAGAGCTCGATGACGATATTCCCGCCCTTCTCCAGTACGATGGTGGCCGTGTAGCTCTTGTCAGGGTCGATGGTCATCGGCGGCGGCGCGCTGTATGTCTTGGGTTTGGCGGCCACGACTGGAGCCTCCTTTTTGGGTGGAAGTGGCATCCCGCTCTCGTCTACAGGCTTTCCCAGTACTGCAGGTGGCGCAGCGGCTGGAGCAGGGGCCGGCTCCTCCTCGGCTCCGCAAGCCACCAGAACTGTCACCAGCGTAACGGACGCCATAGCCAATATGCTGCGTATGTGTACTCTCGCCATCTTTTGTTGTTAGACCTGCCTTTCTCGCGGCCGGACGCCGACACCCCATGGCGGGGCCGCGGCAGCCCCTCCCTCAGCCGGGGCGCTGCGGGGCACATTCTACATGGAAACGAGCGCACGCGCCAGGAGAGCCGGGTTAGCGCTAAATCCCCAGGGCCCCGAAGCAGGCCGCCATGATGCTCGAAACGTCGATCTCGTACTCCTTGTACAGCTCGGCCGTGCTGCCGGACTGACCGTACTCGGCGACTCCCAGCGGGAACGTCTTGGTGTTTAGCGCGCTGCCGATCCACGCCAGCGAGTGGGGATGCCCGTCGACGACCGTGACGATGGGCGCGCCGCCTTCCCCAATGGGTATGAGGTCGGCCAGGAACGTGGAGGCCCGCCGCTCGCTCCTCATCGTGGCCCGCACCGAATCCTGGAACTGTCTGTACAGCGGCCCGGGGCCGGTCACGTTTATCACGTTGGCGAAGACACCCTCCTCGAGCAGGAGGTCACTCGCCTCGATTGCCTCGGGCACCATCGCCCCGCAGGCCATGATGTTGACCACGTTGGCGCCCTGCATGTAACCCTTCTCGCGGCTACGGTCGATCTGCCGGTAGGCGCCCGCCAGCACCTGCCGTCGAAGACGCTCGAGGGCGGCCGGGTCCGACGGCGGCTTAAACAGGTCCTGGTCGACGCGCTTGCTGGTCAGCCTCAGATACGTCGACTCCTCGCGAAGGCGAATCTTCTCCATCGCGGCCAGCATGATCCACTCCAGCTCCTGCCCGAAACACGGCTCGTAGAAGGAAAGATCGGGAAGCTCCACACCTATCGATGGCGTTATCAGGGACTGGTGCGCTCCCCCCTCCGGTCCGAGGGTCACCCCCGACGGGGTTCCCACAATGATGAACCTGGCGCCGGAATAGATGCTGTACACGAAGGCGTCCAGGCCACGTCGCACGAAGGGGTCGTAAAGGGTGCCGATGGGAAACAGCAGCTCGCCGGTCATCTCAAAGGAGAGGCCTAGCTGCCCCAGGCACATGAAAAGGTTGTTTTCGGAGATGCCAAGCTCGATGTGCTGGCCCTTGGCAGACTCTACCCACTGGAGGGCCCGGACCTCGTCCTGGTCCGGCAGCGGCTCCATCTCGGACTTCCCCCACACCCCGGCCTTGTTGATCCAGCCGCCCAGGTTGGTAGAGCTGGCCACGTCCGGGCTCACCGTGACCATCCTGCTCGACAGCTCGGGGCCACTTCGAGACAGCTCGGTCAGGACGAGGCCAAAAATCTGCTGGGTCGACACCTTGCCGTTGTAGGCACGGCCGAAACCTCGCGGCACGTCGAGCTCCGGTGGGGCGACGCTCGGGTGTGGCCTTAGCCCCAGGCGCTCGCCGGTCTCGGCGCACAGCCTGCCTGCCGCGCTGTCGGGAGCGAGCCTCGCGGCCGTGTCATCCTCGCCGATGCCAAGCTGGCGTCGGAGCTCGTCTATCTGCTCGCGGTTGAGATTGACGGAGTGGTTCTGCGGGTCGCCGATGATAGGCAGCATCCAGCCTTTCAGCGTATAAGCGAACATCACACAGGGCCCGGCGGTCAGGTCCACCTGCTGGAAAGCCTCTCTCAGCATCTCGAAGTCGTGGCCTCCGAGGTTCCGGAACAAGCCCTGGAGCTCCTCGTCGCTCCAGCGATCGATGAGCTCGGTCATGTCATCGGGATACCGGCTGGTGCGTGGCAGCCACTGGCGTAGGGTGGCGGGATTCACCCGGAGCAGCCTCTGATAGACCTCGTTGGACATGTCGTCGATGCACTCGCGCAGCAGGTCACCCTTTGGCTCCGCAAAGGCCGCCTGCAGGCGTTTGCCGTACTTGGCGTCCACGACTTTCCAGCCGTTGGCCGCGAACATCTCTCGCCAGACTTTCACGCGTATTCCAGGAATGATGCGGTCAAGGCTCTGACGGTTGAGGTCCACCACCCAGAGGACGTTGTTCAGGCCTGAAAGCGCCGGGTCCGCTATGGCTTCCCATACCACCCCCTCGTCCAGCTCCGCATCCCCAACCAGGCTGATAAACCGGCGCTCGGGGGCGCCGTCGCCGCCGAGATGGCTGTGCACGTACTGCTCCGTGAGCCATGCGAAGTTCGGAGCGACGGCGCCCAGTCCAACCGACCCGGTGGAGAAGTCCACGCTATCCGGGTCCTTGGTGCGGCTCGGGTATGCCTGCAGCCCGTGGAACCCTCTGAGCGTCTTCAGGTACTCGGCATCGAGGTTCCCAAGCAGGAACTGTATCGCGTGATACACCGGGGAGGCGTGTGGCTTGACCGAGATCCTGTCTCCGGCCCTCATGTACTCAAAATACAGGTAGGTCATGACGGTGACCACGGAGGCGCTGGATGCCTGATGGCCGCCGACCTTCAGTCCCCCGGGGTTGGGACGGGTGTTGTTGGCGTAGTCCACCATGTGGATGGCGAGCCACAGGACGCGGTTCTGGATCTCGTGAAGTACTCTGTCGCGTTCGCTGAGGGTACCGGTCTGGGCAAGCATATCCGTCGCCATCTCCGCGTCCTCCAATGCGCTCTTGGGGATAGGACCGGAGCCCGGAGCGCGCTCCCCAGCATTATAGCACCGGCCGGCCGGCGCTCGATGGGGCGGCAACGTGGCCCACGCCAAAGGAGTCAGGGAGGTGGCTCCGGTACGCGAGTCAGTGCCCGTCGGCAACGGTCTCCACGTTTGAGGCCGGTAAACATGGCGAGGCCCCCTGGCCAGTGGCCAGGAGGCCTCAGGTGCGGAGTCGCCGGTCCCCGGGTTAGGAGGGCGTTCCCTTAGCGTACTTCATGATGCCGTTGAGAGGGCGATTGCCGGTGACCTCGAAGTAGACGACGTGGGGATGGTCATTGGTGTCTCTCTCCTTTGCGACTGGCGCGGCTGTCCGGATTTGGTGAAAGCGGGTGGAGAAGACCCATGCAGCCGCGCGGCGGTCCTCTGCAAAGTTAGATGCGCGACCGCTTGGGGAAGATGCCACTGGTCCGGAGACGCTTACGCCCGCGCTGAGGGGTCACGGCCCTCCGGTCAGGTCTTTGCGGGCGCGTGAGCGATTAGCTGCGCAGGTATGCTGCGGCCCAGCCGAGCCCCTTGGCGGTCGTGGTGAGGGGTTTGTACTCGCAGCCCACCCACCCCTCGTAGCCTATCTTGTCCAGCGCATCGAACAGAAAGGGGTAGTTGATCTCGCCGGTGCCGGGCTCGTTGCGCCCAGGGTTGTCGGCGATCTGCACGTGACGTATCACGTTGATGTTTGCCTGGAGCGTCGGCGTCAGGTCGCCTTCCATGATCTGCATGTGATAGACGTCATACTGCAGCGACAGGTTGTCGGAGCCGACCTCGTTGATGATGGAACGCGCCTGTGAGGTGTGAACGAGGTGGAAGCCGGGAATGTCACGGGTATTGATGGGCTCGATCAGCAGCCTGACGCCCTTTTTGTCCAGCTCTCGCGCAGCGTACTTGAGATTGGCGATGAAGACCTCCCTGAGCCCCTCCCGGTCTGCCCCCTCCGGTGCGATACCCGCCAGGCAGTTGACCTGCTCGCAGCCCAGGGCGGTGGCGTACTCGATCGCCCTGCCGACCCCGTCCCGAAACTCGCCTTCGCGGCCGGGATGGCAGGCTATCCCGCGTTCTCCCGCGTTCCAGTCCCCGGCGGGCAGGTTGTGCAACACCTGGACAAGACGGTGGCGATCAAGCAGCTCGGCCAGTCGGCCGGCTTCGAAATCGTATGGGAAGAGGTACTCGACGGCGCTGAAACCAGCATCGGCGGCCGCCTCAAAGCGGTCGAGGAACTCTACCTCGTTGAACATCATGGTGAGGTTCGCGGCGAACCTGGGCATCTTTTACCCCTGGCCGGCTCCGATGCTGCGGCGGAGCGGGCGCGATCCCATTATAGGGGGTCTCCAACCGTCGTCAAGTGACCTCACAAGGCCGGCCGGCGGCGGCGGACCAAGGTTACTCGTGGTAGCGACCGTGTACATGGCCGGCCACTGGCCACCGCCGCCCCACCTATCCCGGCCCTATGACCTCGATGAACTCCAGCCAGTTTCCCTCCGGGTCCTGGGCGTAGCAAATCCCCGTCTTGCCCCCGCCGGGGTCATTCCTAAAGATGGGCGGTGTGACGAACCTGGTCCCCTGCCGGGTGAGTTGCCGATGCAGCCTTTCCAGGTCCTCGACGTTGAAGCAGACGTGGCCGGCGCCAAGCTGGTTCCTGCCCAGGTGTCCGCTTGGACTCGGTGGGTCGATGTAGTGGACCAGCTCCAGGAGGTGCTCACCGCCGGGCACGCCCACGAACACCAGCTTCCTCCGCGCGCCGGGAATACCGGTGTGATTTCCCTCGGGAGGCGCCACGCTCTCCACCTCGCGCACCACCTCCAGTCCCAGGTCATCCCGGTAGAAAGCCACCATCGCCGCCAGGTCGTCCACCACGAATCCCGAATGATTGAACCCCGTGACCATTTTCTGTCCCTCCCGAATGCCTGGCTGAGAAGACCGAGTATTTTAGCCTTGCTTCAAATCAACTGCTGTGCAGCCTACGTCAGCCATGAATCCCTGTGCATGCTAAGAGTTTCTAGCGAAACCCTCACCCCCTGTGTCCCCCTCTCCCTTGGCAAGGGCTTTGCACCTTAAATGCCGAAACGATCCCTATATTGGTTCAGGTCTACGATTTTTGGTTCAGGCGCGGTCGGCACGGCAAAGTCTGTTTCAATACCCAACTCGTAGAAGGATTGTATCAGGACGCAGATGTTGTGGCACAGCACCTTGCACAGGACCTCATTCACCTGGGCCTTTCCGGTCTTGGACTTGACGCTGGCCCCGAACTTGGTCTTGATCATCGCCATCGTGGTCTCGACATTGCTTCGCTTGTGGTAGTGAGCGTTGAACTCGTCTCGGTTGAAACTGTAGAAGTGCCACATCTTGGCCCAGAGGCTGTCGTATCGGCGCTTGCCCTGGCTACCCGTGGAGTATGACTTGAACGGGATGTAGGGTATCGCGCCGACCGCCTCTATCTCTCGGAGGTTGCGTTTGCTGGCGTAGGCTTTGTCCGCCGACACCTCATCAATGGAGAAGGTCGCGGCGGTCCGCTCCAGCAGGTGCGGCAATTGTTTGGTGTCAGCAGACTCATGGGTGGTCGCAAGGGCGGCCGTCACGATGTTCGTCTTGACGCCGCACATCAGATGGGTCTTCACCCAAGCCTGCTTCGAGCGCTCCTTGCCCCACTTGTGGTCGAACCAGCGGCTGTAGGTCGTGGTGGCGAAGCCCGTTGAGTCGATGGCGAAGTCCGTCTCGACAGAAGCAAGTGGGCCGGCGCTCAACTCGATAAGGGCCTTCAGGTGGTCAGTCAACTCGTCGCTGGCAAGATAGCGATTCGTGCTGTTGAAGTGCGGGGCATGGTCAATGAGGCCCTGCCGCATCGCCGCCTGTACGTCAGATGTGAAGCGACGGGCAGAAAAGCCGGTGTAGACCTTGTAGGTGACCGCGAACAGCCTCTCCGGGAGGGGTATGCTAGGACGCCCTCTACCTCTTGACCCTGGCTCCTGGGGGATGGCGGTGCAGAGGTCTCGCAGCAACACCAGAAAGCGGTCTTTCTCGTTTTGTTGTGCGAGGTTATAGCTGGGCCAATCTTGGGAGTACGTCGGGGCTGTGGTACGCTGTGTGGACGTCATGGTGGAGCTACACCCTCCATCTTGATTAGGGGGCGTCGGTGCTACCAACACTGGCGTCCCCGTCTTACTTGCATTGTCGTCGATGCGGTCGAAGAAGTCAAGCTGCTTTGCGCTTGTTCTCGCCGACTTCATCCCGACTTTGCACCGCTCCGGACATCTGGTGTTGCTTGCGCATTCTAGCTTGCCAGGCAGGTGGAGTCAAGGGACAGGGATCCTGTATAGTGCCCTATAAGCCGCAAGCATGGACGATAGTTGTATGGGACCTTATACTTGCTTAAAGATTCTGACAGGTTCCGTTTGCTTAGCCCGAATCCACCGAAGGACACCGATGGACGGCGTGAGGAAAGCGGAAGGGGGGTGAGGGAGCTACAGGGGAAATAGCCTGGGTTCCATTTGGGGTAGGGAGGTCGGCGGACGGTCTTCATCGCCGCACAGGGGCCCCTATGGCCGTCTGCGGGAGCTGCGATGCGCGGGATGGCGAGAGAATACGCAGCAGGGAACTCTCTCGGACCGGGCTGGCACGAGTCTGCGGGGATCTTCGGTTGTCCGGTGGGTGGGTCGGTCGCCGACGGTGCCGTCAGGCCGGGAGTGGAATGGCTCGCAGCCGGGCCAAGGCGCGGCTGAACTTCTCAGCCCAAGGCCAGCGATCCGGAAGATGCAGGGTCAACCGGCGTGCCGAGCGGGTGAGCCGTCCGGCCAGGGAGAAGAACCGCCGCCGGAGGGTCTTGGTGGTGGCTATCCGCTCTCCCAGACCGATCCGCGCCGTCCAGCGGGCCAGGTTGTGGGCCATCGTCTGGACGGCCAGCCAGGCGCCGTTGGCGGCGAAGCGGCCCGAGGGGAGATGGTTCAGCCCGACGCCGTACTTGAGGTCGCGTATGGCATTCTCGATCTCGGCGTGGCGGCGATGGTCAGCCTCCAGTTCGAGCAACTCCCCGTCCCGGTCGGTGATGAAGCCATGATAGCTGTATTTGGCGAAGAGGGCCAGTTGGGAACCGGGCGTCGGCTTCACCCGCCGGACGATGAGCCGTACCGGCGCGGCGTCCGCCTCGGCCTGGAAGGGGGTGCAGGTGGTCTCGGCCACATCGGCGGCGCCGTCCATCCAGTAAGGAATCGGCGTCCAGGCATCTTCGGGTATCGCCTCGATGAGATTGTGCAGGCTTTTGTGCTGGCGGATGGTGATGGAGAAGCGGACATCCATCTTGCGGCAGACGGATACCACGCCATGAGTGTAGAACCCGCTGTCGGCCCGTAGCGTGAGTCGTCCGTTGGCCCCGGCGTAGCGCACCCGTCCCACCGTCTCCCGCAGGAAGCGGGCGGTGTTGGCCCGGCCCTCGCGCAGCCGGGACATCAGCACGTCTCCGGTGCCGGCGGCGATGGCCAGCAGCGGGTGGTAGCCCCGCTTGCCGGTATAGCCGTGGTGGCGCGCTCCCTCCTTGGCCAGTCCGTAGGTCTCGCAGATGGTGGAGTCCAGGTCAATGGTCAGGGGCCCGTCGCCGGGTCCCGCCCCGGCCTGCCAAGCCCGGGCCAGCAACTCGCGGCTCACCCGGTCGAGTTGACGGACGTGGCCCCACCGGAAGCTGCGCAGGAAGGTGCCCAGGGTGGATGGCGCCTTGACCGTGCCGCCCAGGGTGCAGGCCGTCCCCCCGGTGCGCAACACATCGGCGTCGTCAATGCAGTCGCCCCCAGCCAGCGCAGACGCCACCAGCGTCATCATCTTGTCGCTCGTGTTCGCCCGCCCCGGGGCATCGCCCAGGTCGAGGCGCTGCCGGACGAGTTCGGGCAGGCCGAGGTGCCGCGCCAGGGTGGCCGGAAGGAGCAGCCCGGCATTGGCCACCAAGCGGCGGTCGTCGAAGGTGATTTGGATCCGGTCGGGGTGGTTGCGTGGCAGCATCTACTGGGTGCTCCTTTTCCGGGGCCGTTTTTTTGCTACAAAACCATTATCCCAGAAGCACAGGAGCACCTTCTTGCCGCCTCAGGACGCTAACCCGACGCCCTCCTTCGGTGGATTCGGGCTAAGGGGAGTATGCGGGTGCTTCGCTGGCACGAACGTTGCAGCAAGGCCAAGGGGAACTTCCTCAATGAAGAGAGTCGCAATTCTGATACTGATGCTGGCGATAAGCGGTACCGCAGTGGGCTGCGGCGAGGATAGAGCGGAAATCTCGACCACGGTTGCGATGGAGTGGAGCCAGGACAGCATCGACACGGTATCTGAAGTGCTAGTCGAGTTACTCATGGTGGCCCCTGTCCTGAGGGACACCCTAGAGAAGGTGCCTACCGCCGAAACTTTGCTAACAGGGTTTGTAGCAGACCAGATCAGGGACAATATCGCTTGGCACTACTCGGTGCCCGTTCCCGGACAGCAGGCCCTCTACCGTATGACTGCGACCGCTGCGATCGAGATCGAGATTGATCTACCTCTTCTCGACACCTTCCCATATGCTGTGACGCTGCCGTTCCACCTGATGGTAGACACCGACGCCCGAACCGTTCAGGATTGGACGGCCGACTTCGACAACGCTGCCGCGGCGGCCTACTGAGGCAAATGGAACCGTAGGCGGAGCAGCGGATACTCCCAAAGGAAACGGAACCTTCTGACAGCATGGAAGCGGGTGGGCATGACCACAAGAGAACGAGCATCCAAGGCGGCGAAAGCTAGAGCTGAGTCGCTGACGCCTGAACGGAGACGAGACATTGCCAGGCGTGCTGCCCGCGCACGACACGCTGCTGCATCACCTAAGGAAGAAATCCCACTGGCGGAATACACAGGAACACTAGAGATCGGTGAAATCGTTCTCCCGTGCGCCGTTTTGCCGAATCGGATGCGTGTGATCTCTGAAGCTAGTGTAGCGAGACATCTCGGACGGGGTACAGGCGGTAAGACGAGGAAACTTACCGCCACCAGTGGCGACCCTCCCATGCCAGTGTTCTTATCCGTCGCGATGCTGGAGCCTTTCGTACCACCCAGCCTTCGGCTTGCGCTCAGCGAGCCCGTTGTCTTCAGGGGGAGAGGTGGGCAGCGACGAGGTGTCGACGCAATTCTGCTGCCGGAGATATGTGAGGCATGGCTCAAGGCACGTGACGCAGGGGTTCTTCAGCCTCAACAGTATCGGATTGCCGAAAAAGCCGATATCTTAAAACGCACCTTGGCCCATGTAGGAATTACGGCCCTGGTCGACGAGGCGACCGGATATCAGGAGGTCCGGGACCGTCACGAGTTGCATCGCATTCTCGAAGCCTATATCGCCAAGGAGTTGCTGCCTTGGACGAAGCGGTTCCCTGAGGAATTCTTCCGCCAGTTGTTCAGACTCCGCGGGTGGCAGTACTCGCCCGTGTCCGTCAAACGGCCTAAGGCTGTAGGACGCATCATGTCCGAGCTTATCTACGAGAAGCTACCAGACGGAGTCATCGAGGAACTGGGACGCCGTAATCCAGTAGTGAGTGACGACGGACGTCGCCGCCACCGTCACCATCGATTCCTTACTGATGAGGTTGGTCACCCGCACCTCGACAAGCACATAGCTAGCGTCACTGCGTTGATGCGGGCGTCATCTTCTTGGCAGGGCTTCAAACGGCTCTTTGATCGGGCTTTCCCCCCGCCAGTCGGGCAAGAAGAACTCCCCGGCATACTAGAACAAGTCGATGAGGCTGGCGGCAATTCTCAGGTGGGATGAACGAGGAGTAGAGGGAAGTGCAAAAGCACACGGCATATGTTCTAACGTAGCCCCGGGGCGGTAGTGTCTCAGTTTGAATCCATCTCCCGGAGAATCCAGTCCCAGCCATAACGCTCCTTCGCCAGCCCCGTCACCTGTGCCGGGGTCTGTCCGTCAAGGCTCTTGTGGGGCCGCAGGAAGTTAAACCAGACCGCATACAGAGCGACGGAATAGGCGTGGTTCTGAGCCTTCTTTGAGAACGCATTAGTCAGCCGAGTGAACCGCCTCATGCTCATTCTCATGGTGAGGTTGTGCCGCTCCACGTAGGACGTGCTTATGTCCTCGTGCCTGGGGTCGCCCATGACTGCAACCTTCTTTGAACCTAGGCAGTAGGCTGGGCTGTACCGGCGCTGTTCCTCTTGGCTGCTAGGCCCGTAGAGCTTCACAAGCTGCGCATAGTCCACGTCTCCGCCGAAAGCTCCCTCTACGGCCTCCAAGTAGGCCCTGTGACCGTCTGTGGTTAACTGTACGCGGTTCGCCAGGCGGTTCCTCAGATCGTCCATGACCTCTATGGCATACCCAGAATCACGGCCTGGGGAGATGAGCCAAGAGATAATCAACTTCGAGTCGCTGTCTATGGCGGTCCATGTCCAAACATCGCCCGCTCCTGCGGGCGCAGCCTCGGCATGGCCCACGTTCTTGGATTTGGCGTAGCAGAAGCTCCATATCTCGTCACACTGTACCCGATGAGCGTCCACGTCGCGCACCCGCTTATCGTGGATACGCTCGCAGGCAATGCCTGCGTCAACCAGGAGTTTGGTAACGGTGTTGATGCTGATTCCCACCACGCGGGAGACTGACCGCATAGAGGAACCCTCGACCAGCATGTTCAGGGTATGAATCCGCTTGTGTTCTGGTAGCTTGTTCATGCCCAAAGTATATCATAATGCTAGCAGAATGTCAAGGGATTTAGATACAAAAGACCCGGTCCTAAATGACCGGGTCTTGAACCGATTGACGCAGTATCATGAGCGGTAACTATGGGATTTGGGTAATCTCAAGCCTCCCGTCTTTCAATGGGTGCACGCCAAGGCGATGACTCCAAGGCCAGCCTCGTCCTTTACGCATGATACGAGTTTGGCATACGGGAATATCATTAGGCTGGACACTAAATATCAATCGCATCACATTCGCTAAGAAAGGCGCGAGTGAAGGATCCATTATTTACTCCGGGATACCAAAGAAACTTATTTCTCCGCTCTGGTCTTTGCGGGCAACGGTCAACTTCCCATATAGAATGACCGGATAAAGATAGCCCACGATCATCGCAGATGGGCTGAGAACAGGATTGTCGCCTTCGTATTCCACTGGTTTGTGCTGCACAATTGGATCATCTTCCATAGATCCTGTCCACAGTTCCATGACATGATAGTCGGCAGCCGACGATATCGTAGTGTAGCCAACTCCTACCGTATTTTCCGACTCGGTCTTTTCACCCGCTAGTTGCACTGTGGTCATGTGGTCCTCCAACTACAAGCTAGACACTACCTCAGATTTATGAGCAACGACGAGGAGCGGACTGCCATCTTGATTATAGCGTTGGTTGCCCTGCTCATCGACGACTCGATAGATGCGACTTACCGTAGTTTTTACTCGAACGGTTCCACCGTCGAGCAGTTTGTATCGGTTCCATTCTTCGCGGCCGATCTCGAAATCGGCTTCAATAGCATCAAATTCTTGACTACCAGATTTGACTTTAATGATAGGCGCCATAATTGACTAAGTTCCCCAACGCGCCCGCGCTGCCGTCCTTGCGAGTTCGGAGCGTTCCTCACCTGTCATGCTGGCGGCTCTGGCCTTGCCGCCGTTAACCTTGCCCTCCGCTGGCAGGTCTTCCTCGACCTCACCAGTCGCGAGCTTCATGACATGCACGGCGTTAGCGTTGGTGTCCGCCGGTCGCTTCTGTCCTTGTGGTCCTCGGGGCATGTTCGTAACCCCCTCAGTTGTAGTCTATCAGCAGCTAGAACGGCTATCGCCCTTCCGCCAGCGCATTCAGGGCCAGAGCGAGCGCCCGGGCCTCCTTCGGCGAGATCGTGTTGCTCAGAGCCGCCGCCTGGGTGTCGGCATAACCGACTCTAATGTTCAGCCGCGAGGTCTCGGCGGACGTCTCAAGTTGCACATAGATCCCGCCCGTCAACTTCCCTGCGTCAAACTTCAATCTTCTCTCCCCTCCGAGCGGGCCGTCATTTGCACCGCTCGACGGCTGCCGCCGCGTCGCTCGTGGCAATGAAGACCGACATGTCAGCCTTCAGCCTGAAAGTAGTTGACTAGTAGCCTATCACTCTACACGTGTGCGTGGCGAAAGGAGGTTACGTCAATAGGTGTGTAAACGACATCAGGCGGCGACCTTCTCAGCCGTTGATTCAATGGCGATTCCATCCGCATACTGTGCACCGAGATAGACGTCTTCGATCAACTCAGGGGCCTTCAGACGCCTGAAGCGCTGTTCGGCGACCATCAACATTTTCCAGATCACCGCTATCGCCCGATCGACCCTCTTGTAGCGCTTGGCGGCATCGGTCCGAAGCCTGAGGGCCGCGAAGGGTGATTCTACCGGGTTCGTCGTGCGAAGGTGCCCCCAGTGCTCCTTTGGGAAGTCATAGAAGGTGACCATGCGGTCCCAGTCCCGCTCCAAGGCCTCTGAGGCCGCCTCGTAGGAATGGTCGCCGCACCACCTGGTGAACACCGTCCTGAGCCGCTCAGCCTCTGTCCGAGTCGGCGCGTAGGGGATAGTACGCAGCATGAGCTTGGCCTGGTCCTGTTGTCGCTTTGGAAGCTTGGCGAGCACGTTTACGATCTTGTGGTTCCAGCAGCGTTGCTCTGCCGCCTGCGGATAGACGTTGCGCAGAGCTCCCCAGATGCCCAGGTGTCCGTCTCCAACCACCAGCCTCGGGCAGCTCAAGCCCCGGCGCTTGATGTCCCTGAGCACCTCGGACCAGTTCTCTGTGGACTCCCTGTATCCGGGAACAGCGCTCACCACCACCTTGCTCCCGTCGCTCAGGGCCGCCATCACCACCAGTACCGCCGCCTTCTCCTTCTCAAGACCAGCCTTGACGTAGACTCCATCCACCCACATGTAGACCACTTCCAGGTCATCGAGGGGCCGGCTGCGCCATTGGGCAAGCTCATCGTTCCACTTATCCTTCAACCGGGCCACCGTGCTCGCCGATACCGGTGCGTCCTCTCCCAGCAGCCCCCGCAAAGCCAGATCGAAGTCGCCTTCGGATAGACCGTGCAGGTACAGCTCGGGGATCAACTCAGCAACCTTCCTGGTCCTGTTGACGAACAGCGGCAGCAGCCGGCTCTCGAACTGCTCCTCGGTATCGCGGACTCGCGGCCGCCTCAGCTGTATCGTTCCCGAACTCAGCGTAAGCCTCCGGGCTCTGCCGTATCCGTTCCGATAGCCGGTATCTGAGTCCGAGTCGGATCTGAGCGCCGACTTCGCCCTTCCCAGAAACCCCGTCACCTCCTCCTCCAGCAACTCCTGGATCAGCCTCTGGACCTGGCTTCGCACCCAATCCTCCAACTGCTCCCACTCCGGCCTTGACTCCGACCTACTCTCAGTGCTTTCCTTCCTCATGGGCGGTCTATCTCCTCTCTTGGGCCTCGAGCCCGTGTTGTTCAGAGAGAGGGTACACCGCCTGACTGTTTACACACTTTTTGAAGATACCTCGATCGAATATCTCATATCCGAGCATCTGCAGAAATGGAAGCACAAGAGAACTCTTGGTAGCCTCCTCGGTCTCCAGGTGTTCGATACGCTTGGAAAATCGATCAGATCGAGTTCGCACCTCGTCTATGAAGTCCATGTCACCAACCTAACTTCCATTAGAGTGCCTTTGCCGGTCATCGCACTTCACCTAGAATCTCAGTGTTGTGGGTCACCGTATTGGGCGGATAGGCCTGATTGCTGCCGATGATCTGCCAACGACCCGCTGTGTTCCCTCACATCAGCCTCCCCTGTAGCGGCGCTCGGGGGGCATAGCTCTAAACCGGTGCCCTCGGCGAAACCGGATTTCATGGCGCGGCGAGTAAGAAATAGCGGATAACCCCAGGGTGGATGACCTGGTCAAGGCCCTGGGGTGTGAGGGTATCTCCAAGAGCCAGGTGTCGCGCATCTGTCAGGAGCTGGACGTGGTGGTGGATGGCTTCATGGGCCGTCCGCTGGACCCTACCCCTACCTGTGGCTGGACGCACTGACCCAGAAGGTCAGGGAGGACGGCAGGATCGTCAACGTCAGCGTGGTGGTGGCGACGGCCGTCAATGGCGAGGGCAAGCGGGAGATCATCGGGATGGACGTGGGTACGAGTGAAGACGGCGCCTTCTGGCTGGCCTTTCTGCGCTCGCTGTCCGCCAGGGGCCTCGGCGAGGTGGAGCTGGTGGTATCGGACGCTCATCAGGGACTCCGCGGCGCCATCGCCGCAGTCTTCGGCGGAGCCAGCTGGCAACGGTGCCGCACCCACTTCATGACCAACCTGCTCACTCGGGTCCCCAGGCGCGCCCAGCCATGGGTAGCCACCATGGTGCGCACCATCTACCAGCAACCCTCCCCCGATGAGGTACACGCCCAGCTCGACAGGGTGACCGATCAACTCCAGAACCGGTTCCCTCAGGTCGCCTCTCTACTGGACGAGGCCGGACCCGACGTCCTGGCCTTCTCCAACTTTCCACTCGCCCACTGGAAGAAGATCTGGTCCAACAACCCACAGGAGCGTCTCAACAAGGAGATCAGACGTCGCACCGATGTGGTGGGCATCTTCCCTAACCGGCCGGCCGTGCGCCGCCTCGTTGGCGCCGTCCTGGCTGAGCAGCACGACGAATGGGCCGTTGGCCGTCGATACATCACACCTGTCGTGCTTACCTTCAACGAAGCTCTTCCAGAGGCCGATCTCGCGGAGGCGACAGCCGCCTAAACAACATCAACAGGATGACGCACTCTTACACCACTTGACGGGACGTGACCGGTCATGGTGCCAACCGAGTTCGTTCTGCAGCCTCCAGTTGTCCGCATCCGCCATCGGGCGGTCGCAGAGATGATAGCTCACCTCTCGCTTCAACCGCTCGGCCTGCACATCAAAGTCCGCCGCCTCTCCTCGGTGATATGCCTGCCACAGTTCCATCGCTTCTCTGAGCAGGCGGCTCAGACGATTGCCGAAGCTGCGACCTCTTCCTCTCTTGGTCTGGACCCGTATTCCCCATTTAGCTCAAACAAGTGATGCGGTAAATAGGCAACTTTCTTGCTTTTCTAGTCGTTACATGAATCTCTTAGCCGTATTTCAGATATAATACATGCAATAAGTTGGCTATTTCAGATAACTTGCGTACCGACATTGGAGGCACCCGATGGGTGACGGCGACAAGACCCCTCTCCGACTCCAGTTCAACCCCAAAGTCCGTCTGGAGTTTCACGGTGCCACCATCACTTCCGACGCCGGACTCTTGCCCATTCGAGAGCTGGATGATGCCCTGGGCCTTACCCCGAATCCACCGAAGGAGGGCGTCGGGTTAGCGTCCTGAGGCGGCAAGAAGGTGCTCCTGTGCTTCTGGGATAATGGTTTTGTAGCAAAAAAACGGCCCCGGAAAAGGAGCACCCAGTAGATGCTGCCACGCAACCACCCCGACCGGATCCAAATCACCTTCGACGACCGCCGCTTGGTGGCCAATGCCGGGCTGCTCCTTCCGGCCACCCTGGCGCGGCACCTCGGCCTGCCCGAACTCGTCCGGCAGCGCCTCGACCTAGGCGATGCCCCGGGGCGGGCGAACACGAGCGACAAGATGATGACGCTGGTGGCGTCTGCGCTGGCTGGGGGCGACTGCATTGACGACGCCGATGTGTTGCGCACCGGGGGGACGGCCTGCACCCTGGGCGGCACGGTGAAGGCGCCATCCACCCTGGGCACCTTCCTGCGCAGCTTCCGGTGGGGCCACGTCCGTCAACTCGACCGGGTGAGCCGCGAGTTGCTGGCCCGGGCTTGGCAGGCCGGGGCGGGACCCGGCGACGGGCCCCTGACCATTGACCTGGACTCCACCATCTGCGAGACCTACGGACTGGCCAAGGAGGGCGCCCGCCACCACGGCTATACCGGCAAGCGGGGCTACCACCCGCTGCTGGCCATCGCCGCCGGCACCGGAGACGTGCTGATGTCCCGGCTGCGCGAGGGCCGGGCCAACACCGCCCGCGGCGCCGCCCACTTCCTGCGGGAGACGGTGGGACGGGTGCGCTACGCCGGGGCCAACGGACGACTCACGCTACGGGCCGACAGCGGGTTCTACACTCATGGCGTGGTATCCGTCTGCCGCAAGATGGATGTCCGCTTCTCCATCACCATCCGCCAGCACAAAAGCCTGCACAATCTCATCGAGGCGATACCCGAAGATGCCTGGACGCCGATTCCTTACTGGATGGACGGCGCCGCCGATGTGGCCGAGACCACCTGCACCCCCTTCCAGGCCGAGGCGGACGCCGCGCCGGTACGGCTCATCGTCCGGCGGGTGAAGCCCACGCCCGGTTCCCAACTGGCCCTCTTCGCCAAATACAGCTATCATGGCTTCATCACCGACCGGGACGGGGAGTTGCTCGAACTGGAGGCTGACCATCGCCGCCACGCCGAGATCGAGAATGCCATACGCGACCTCAAGTACGGCGTCGGGCTGAACCATCTCCCCTCGGGCCGCTTCGCCGCCAACGGCGCCTGGCTGGCCGTCCAGACGATGGCCCACAACCTGGCCCGCTGGACGGCGCGGATCGGTCTGGGAGAGCGGATAGCCACCACCAAGACCCTCCGGCGGCGGTTCTTCTCCCTGGCCGGACGGCTCACCCGCTCGGCACGCCGGTTGACCCTGCATCTTCCGGATCGCTGGCCTTGGGCTGAGAAGTTCAGCCGCGCCTTGGCCCGGCTGCGAGCCATTCCACTCCCGGCCTGACGGCACCGTCGGCGACCGACCCACCCACCGGACAACCGAAGATCCCCGCAGACTCGTGCCAGCCCGGTCCGAGAGAGTTCCCTGCTGCGTATTCTCTCGCCATCCCGCGCATCGCAGCTCCCGCAGACGGCCATAGGGGCCCCTGTGCGGCGATGAAGACCGTCCGCCGACCTCCCTACCCCAAATGGAACCCAGGCTATTTCCCCTGTAGCTCCCTCACCCCCCTTCCGCTTTCCTCACGCCGTCCATCGGTGTCCTTCGGTGGATTCGGGCTTACCCCCATAGCCTCCGACTATCTCCAGGAAAGCCGTACCGGCCGCAACATCCGACACCACCTGGTCCCTCTGCTCCGCCAGTCCATCTACAGCCGCTTGGCCGGCTACGATGACACCAACGATGCAGAACGTCTTTCCCAAGACCCAGCCATGAGAGTTGTCGTGGGCTGGCAAGGCTCAGACCGCAACGCCGCCAGGACCAACACCATGAGCCGTTTTGAGACGGAGACTCTGACTCAAGAGGACAACCTAAAGGGGCTGGCCCTGATGAATCCCCAGTGGGTGGAGCTGGCCATGGCTCACACTCCACACCGGCGAGTGATTCTGGACATGGACAGTTCGGAGAGTCCAGTGCATGGTCAGCAGGAAGGAGCCGCCTACAACGGGCACTTCGAGTGTGTCTGCTATCATCCCCTCTTTCTGTTCAACCAGTTTGGGGATTGCGAAGGAGCGACGCTACGACCCGGAAACGTGCATAGTGCCGATGGCTGGCAGGAACTCCTTGAGCCGGTGGTGAAAGGATACCAGAAGAAAGGACTGCGGTTGCTGTTCCGGGGTGACGCTGCTTTTGCCAAGCCGGAGCTATACGAGTATCTGGAACAAGGAAAGATCGGGTACGCCATCCGGCTTCCCGCCAATCAGGTAATTCAGGAGCAGATCCAACCCTTGCTGGAGCGTCCTACCGAATGGCCGTCCCGGGAGCCTATCGTCTCCTACCATGACTTTGCCTATCAGGCCCAGAGTTGGCACTTGCCCAGGCGAGTGGTGGCTAAAGTAGAGTGGCATCAGGGGGAGCTATTTCCCAGGGTTGGTTTCATCGTGACCAACCTGAGCTATCCACCCAAAGGGATAGTCCGCTTTTACAATGGCCGTGGCACGGCGGAGCAGTGGATCAAGGAGGGCAAGTACGCCCTGAACTGGACCCGGCTTTCCTGCCACAAGTTCGTGGCCAACCAGGTGAGACTATGGCTGTTCGTCCTGACTTACAACCTGGGCAACTTTATGAGAAGGCTGGTGTTGCCGGAGGATATGAAGCACTGGACTCTGACCAGTCTTCAGACCAGGCTGATCAAGACGGGTGGGCGACTGGTACGCCACGCAAGGAGGCTGGTGTTTCAGCTTGCCGAGGTGCTGGTAACCAGGGAAATGCTGACCGGGATACTAGAACGGATCAGCCGGCTTCGGCTGGCACCTGGCTAGCCTGCTTTGAGAGCACAGGTATTTCGGACAGTTATGGGGTCGTCCGGGGTAAATAGACCACCCCGAGGGAGACGCTTGGGCAGGGGCAGGCAATTCTAGACTTTTACGCTCGTCAGGGGGGTGGTTACCCTATGGGAGTGGGTCAGTTGAGTGAATCGGATGCAGTTGACGCCCTCAGGCTGCCCTTTTATAGTTCGAGCCATCCCACAGGGTCACATGGTTGGAGGAATCAGTTTGATCTGGGCAATCCCGAGTAACACCAGCAACATGGGTTAAATATATGGGACTTACCCGTTTGTGTACCAAAACCCCTTGACTTCCGCCCTGCGTTTTGGTACACTACTCATGTAAATTAGATATGGAGTGGGATACATGGGCACTACCAACGGGGCACCTGGGAAGTCATACCGCAAGGGTATCAGCCTCAAGGCTGCCCTGCAACGGTTTGGTGACGATGCCAAGGCCGAAGCCTGGTTCGTATCGAAGCGGTGGCCCGACGGCATCCGTTGCGCCTACTGCGAGAGCGACGCCATCAGCAACAGGAAGTCCACGCGGAAGACTCCCCAGTACCACTGCAAGGTCTGCCTGAAGAACTTCACCGTCAAGACTGGCACCATCATGCACGACTCCAAGCTATCGATGAGCGAGTGGGCGCTGGCCTTCTATCTTCACGTAACCAGTCTCAAGGGCGTCTCCAGCATGAAACTACACCGCGACCTGGGCATCAAGCAGGAAAGCGCCTGGTTCATGGCTCACCGCATACGGGAAACCTGGAACGACGAAACCGCGCCCTTCTATGGCCCTACCGAGGTGGACGAGACGTACATCGGGGGGAAGGAGCGCAACAAGCACTTCGACAAGAAGCTAAGGGCTGGACGCGGCCCTGTCGGAAAGACGGCGGTTGTAGGAGCGAAGGATAGGGACACCGGACAGATCACGGCCCGGCCCATTGCCTTCACCGATAAAGCGGACCTGCAGGGGTTCGTTCTGAAGTCCACCGAGGTCGGCTCCGTCGTCTACACCGACGAGGCCGCAGCATACGAGGGGATGCCGCACCGTTCCCATTGGGCCGTCAAACACTCCGCCGGGGAGTATGTGAAGCGGCAGGCGAGCACCAACGGGATAGAGTCCTTCTGGGCCTTGATGAAGCGCGGGCTCCACGGGACGTATCACCACGTCTCGGTGAAACACCTGGGGCGGTACGTGGATGAATTCTCAGGGCGGCACAACGTCCGGCCACTTGACACGCAAGACCAGATGGGTAAAATGGCGGCGGGGATGGTGGGCAAGCGGCTCACCTACGCCGACCTGATTGGCCCGAAGGACACCCGACAGCCAAGGATGCTATAAGACCGAAAGCATGACAGCCGTTGAGTTACCCAACCTCGTTGCATTTCGACAACTGCAAGGAGGTTGACAGCATGCCGACAGGCGGGCCGACACCCGCATGTCCGTCTATCTTCCGTCCTTCAAGAATATAGCATTCAAGGACGGGAGGTCAACTAATGGTCGAAACTATCGAAAGACCCACACATTCAGGTGTTTACCCCGTTGTAGATGCCGTGGCTCTTATCAAAGCTACTTGCCCTAAAGACGCCTACCTTGTCAGAGAGATGACGACTCGTCATTTTTTTCGATGGGTTAGAGATGGGCTGACAGGGCAATACCTGACTGGCCTTAGAGGGGAAAACGTAGCTCTAACTTTCCTTGACCTTGTTGGTCTAAGGCTGATTGCCGCGTTGCGTGCAAAGGGGATCACATCACGGGAAATACGAATTGCACATAACGAACTTCAGAAGGCGCGCGGATGGTCCCACCCATTTGCTATGGAACCTATATGGGTTTCAGGATTGCACATCTACATTCTGGAGAATGATATCCCCATCGCCATTACAAAGAAATGGCAGGCAGCCTTCAACTTCGTAGAATTATTTGTCGGGCCTATGCATAACTTGGTGTTTGGAGAGAACGAACATCCAAAGACATGGGAGCCAGAAGAAGACATTGTGCTTGATCCGAGGGTCTCTTTTGGTGAACCTTGTATTAAGGGGACTCGAATAGCCACACAAGTCCTATGGGCGCTAGTGGCAGGGGGGGACTCGCTAGAGCGAGTGGCAGGGGCCTATCAAATACCCGTGCAAAAAGTAGAGGCAGCGATTGCCTGGGAAAATAAGCTTCCAATCTAAATGTGTTTCTTACTGCTACGATGAAAGCCTACCGCCTAGCATCGGCGATATACTCAAAGCAGTTGATTTCCCCGTCGTTCTTGCCACCAAAGGGACACAAGACGAAGACCTCATATGTGAGATGGGAAGGCGCGGTCAGACTTGGATTACAAAGGACGATCGCGCAAAGACAAGACACGAAGGTCTGCTGTCCACTACAAAGACTAGCGTAGTTTGGATACGTGGACTGACTCATGAAAAGAGAAAGAGGAATGCATCCCTCCAGCGAAATGCAAGCTTGATTCTCTCGTAAAAAGTCTGTGTAGGTTGAATTAGAACAAACGTACCCACACCTGGGTACAATATACAGTCTCTGTTCCGCACACTACCCCAACATACGGTAGCGCGCAGATGTGCTAAATCGCTGGAACTTCCTCAAAACGGGTTTTTACGAGGGAATCAAGCTTAAAGGACATACTGAGAATGCTTGTGAATAAACTAGACCAGATAACGAGCGAGATTGCCAAAGCTCGTGGGCCTAGGTATTTTCTTCTTTACACCACTGCATCGAAGGCTAGCCCTGATCGATATGAGGTCTTTACTACCCTTCGACAAGTTCAAGATCGCTTGGCCGGAGTATCAAAACGTTAAGGCTTCACAAATGGGGGAGGGGCACCATGTCTAAACAGAAGAAGCCTAGGGGCCGACCACCGAAGTGCCCGATGCCGGAGCCGTTGGAAACTGACATGGACACCCTGGCGGAAGTGGTGCTCAAGGCCAAGCCCAAAGAGGTCTGGCGATACGAGCAGGAATCGGGGCGCAAGCCTAGCAAGGATCAAACCAGGGGGAGTGGATAGATGGCAGACTATTATGTAAATAGGAATGCACAATCAAATGGTGACCACGAGGTTCACAGGGTGGGATGCCCTTGGTTGCCTGATGTCCTGAATCGCATACACCTCCGCGCTTTTGCCTCCTGCCATCCAGCAGTTGTTGCGGCACGTAAGCACTACTCACAAGTAGATGGCTGTGCCCACTGCTCGCCAGCCTGTCACACAAGTTAGAAGGTAACGGCCTGGCTCCAAGCATCATTGGAGTCTGGCGTTGGCTGGATGATGAGCGTACGCCCATCTTCAAGCATGATGTTCCCCTTCATCTTTTGATGCCCGCAACAACTGGCTGTCGTTATGATACCGCCAGCGTTCAAAGCGGCAACAAGTGGATGAATACAAAAATCTATGCACTGCACTCGGCCATTGATCGGCATGCTGACCTGATGCCGAAGCGTCTTTGGGCCTCCCGGTGAATCACAATGAGGGCATCTCTTGAAAGACACCCTAGTGGTTCAACGTTTTTGTATTGATGGGTAGAGTGACTTTAGCTTGATGCGCGCATCCTCGGTAGTGAAGCGCCAATCCACTCGTATCACATCCCGGTTGCGTTGATTCTGCCAAGCATTGACCTCGCCGCGCAGGATGTCTTGATTGGCAATCCGTCGGTCCAGGCACTGTCGAGCCAGCACACCGATCTCTATCTCCGCCATATTCAACCAACTCCCGTGTTTGGGAGTGTAGTGTATCTCCAGTCGCTCAGCTATACGCCTCGCCTCAGCAGGCTCGAATGCCTCGTATAGCGAGGACAGCTTGTGAGTGTTGAGATTGTCCATTACCAGCACGATCCGGTCTCTGTCAGGGTAGTCCTCGTCGACCAGTTCCTTTATCACATGCGCCCAGTCCACCTTCGTGCGACGCTCTCTGACCTCGACTCGGCGCCATCCGTCCAACGGTGCAAACAGCATGAACAGGCTGCTCACTCCATTGCGCTCGTATTCGTAGTCGTATGCCGCCGATAAGCCGGGCGCTGCGGGACGCGGCACTCGCGTCTCCTTGACTTGCTGTTTGCTCGTCTCATCCATGCACACCAGAACCTCATTCCCATCGTACGGCCGTTGGTAGACCTCCAGTACGTCTTCCATCGCGCACACAAACTCCGCGCTCTGACCGGGCGGGATGCACCAACTCTGCTTCAGCCACGGCTTCAGTTCGTTTTTTTTTAAGCGCCTGGCGAACCGTCTCGGTGCTAATGGTCCCGACTATCTCACACTCGACCAACTGGTCAGCCAACAGCTTCAGGGTCCAACTGGCACACCCCTCCGGCGGTTCCCCGCAGGCCATCGCTATCAACCGTGCTTCACCTTCGCCGTCCAGTCTCTTTTGACGCCGACGCAGTTGCTTTTTGCGATTCAGCGCAGACTCGACCCCCTCCTCCACACTGTATAGACCGGGGACATAGCTTACACATGTTCGGGGACATGGTGGACACCATAATAGGCATGACTTCATTACAAGGAGGTGGTCATGCCATGGAAGGAGATGTCCGTTATGTCTCAGAGGAGAGAGTTCGTGGAGCTGGCGCAGGCTGAAGGCACCAACAAAAGGGGCCTTTGCCGTCGCTTCGGGATCAGCCCTACGACTGGATACAAGTGGCTTGGGCGTTTCCGTGAAGGGAGCGAGGCAGGCCTGGTCGAGCTGCCGCGGCGGCCTCACTACTCGCCTGCACGTACCCCATCGCAGGTTGAGCAGGCGGTGCTGTCTGCCCGTGCGGCCCATCCGGCCTGGGGAGCTCGTAAGCTGCGACGGTGGCTTTTGGACCGCAGGGATGTGTTTGAGGCGGACATGCCGGCCCCCAGTACTATCACGGCGATCTTGCGTCGTCATGGCCGCATTGACCCCGCCGAGGGGCCCAAGCACCGTTCCTGGCAGCGATTTGAACACCAGGCACCCAACGACCTGTGGCAGATGGACTTCAAAGGCCACTTCCCCCTTACCCGAGGACGCTGCCACCCTCTGACTGTTCTGGACGATCACTCTCGGTTTGCCTTGGGGCTGCAGGCCTGCGGTAACGAGCAGGGAGAGATGGTGCAACAGCGCCTGACGGCTATCTTCCGGCGCTACGGCCTGCCCAACACAATGTTGATGGACAATGGCTCCCCGTGGGGCCATGACCAAGACCACCCCTACACACCTTTTACAGTCTGGCTGCTGAGGTTGGGCATCGGAGTCAGTCATGGACGCCCTTATCACCCTCAGACACAGGGAAAAGATGAGCGCTTCCACCGAACCATGACCGTTGAAGTGCTGCAGGGGAGCAGCTTCACTGATCTGGCGCACTGCCAGAGAGCCTTCGACCTGTGGCGGGACATCTACAACTTGGAGCGGCCCCATGACGCCCTTGACCTTGCTACTCCGGCCACCAAGTACCAAGTGAGCCAAAGACTGTTTCCCGAGGTCCTTCCACCCTTGGAGTACGAACCAACCGACCTGGTACGCCGTGTTCACGACAAAGGTAGGCTCCAGTTGTTTGGCCGTATCTTCAAGGTACCTAAGGCCTTCAAGGGCATGCCAGTGGCTATTCGGCCGACAACTGACGATGGAGTCTGGAACGTCTTCTTCGCCACTCATCAAATCGCCCAGCTTGACCTCAGGCACGATGCCTAACATACTCAAATGTGTCCACCATGTCTCCGAACACCCGTCCACCATGTGTCCGGTCCATACACACACAGCGCTTGCGTATTCGCTCGACCGTTGACTGTCCCACACCGAGCGCGCTGGTGATGTCCGCGTCCTTCATTCCCCCGTCCGAGCGTGACTCATCGCTCATCAGCAGAATGCGCGCATGGGTCTGTTTGTACGCCGCAGCCCGACCGCGTGAGACCAAGGCGTTGAGTTCCTGTTGTTCGTCGGTAGTCAGTCTGATACGGTACTTCTTGGTAGACATCATGGTTCCTCCTCGGTTCAACGTTACGATTGAACCCCCAAGAGTAACAATGACTATCATGGTATTCATTTCAATGATGTTGGACCACTAGCCCCTATAACTACTTATTCGGCAGACTAACAGGCAGAGCGTCTGATTACTGCGATGCAGCATGTTCTTGACGAGCCGGGTATTCGTCCGCATTCACTTAACTAGCCTCCCTTTGCTTTGGTACACAAACGGGTAAGTCCCAAATATATCCTTTGGAGATGTCATGGGAGCAATCTTGGACGCGTTGAAGGGCTTGAAGCTGTGGCAAATCGGGACACTTGCTGCCGTGCTGGCCGGGGGAATCGGCATTGCCTATGGAGTCTACGCGTTGTTAGGCAGCTCAGGTCAGGTCGGCCTGGGGGAGGACGAACAGCTCATCCCCATACAGTATGGCAACCTGCTAAACGAGGTCTCCGTCAACGGCAGCCTGGTCTATCCTGAAAGGGAGCTGCTGACCTTCGGCAGCCGGGGCAATGTCGGGGAGGTGCTTGTAGAGGAGGGGCAGCAGGTCCGGGGGGGAGAGCTGCTGGCCAGGTTGGATTCGGAGGCGGTCGCAGGCCTGGAGGAGGCAGTCGCCGGTGCGCGGGTCGATCTCCAGGCTGCCAACGAGGCTCTAGCCAAGGCGAGAGACCCTCATACGCTGCTGGATCTTGCCCAGGCCGAAGCCGGAGTAGCCAACGCGAGGATCACGCTCGAGGACGCCCGGGACCTGCTGGCCGACCTGATGGAGCCAACCTCCCAGGTAATCGCCCAGGCTGAAGCAACAGTGGCAAGCGCCCAGCTAGCCCTGGAGGACGCCCAGGAAGCCCTTGACAGGCTGCTGAACCCGACACCTCGAGACGTTATCCAGGCCGAAGCGGCACTGGTTGCCTCCAAGCGTGGCCTCCAGGATGTGCAGGAAGCCCTCGACCGTCTGATTGAGCCGACGCCCCAGGACATGGCACAGTCCATTGCCAGGGTCACCGATGCGAGACTCGCCGTGGACAACGCCTCGACCACCCTCCATGCGCTGATAAACGGCCCCAGCGAGGAGGATATTGCCAAAGCCCAATCCCAGATAGGATTCGCCGCTACGTCCCTGGAAAACGCGCACCGGGACCTGAAGCTTACTCGAGGGGACTGGGATGACCAGCAGCTGGATGCCGTCGATTCGGTTGCGACCTCGTTTGAGGGATATCGTGATGTCTTCCGACAGTGGCTAGGGGCTGAGATCGACCAGGGGGAGACAGACATGGACCCGACCAGTCTCTTGGAATTGTGGGGCACAGACCTGGCGACCCTGTTCGACACAGACTTGCGATTCTATGACCTGGGCAAGGCGTGGCTGGCCCAGGGCTCCCGTGATGATCCGGCCACCAGGTGGAACGAGACCGTGGTGTACGCGTGGCTGAACTTATACCCGGGTGCGTTCGCGGCCACGTGCAACGGCGGGGACCCCGCGGGGCAGAGTATCTGCGTAGCAAAAAGTTTTGACGATGCCTGGGACACCCTGAAGGACGCGGAAGCCCAACTGGACATGATTGAAACTCAGGCAGAAAAAGCGGTGGCCAACGCCGGGACCGCGATCGCGCGCGCCGAGGAGAGCCTCGCTGACGCCCAGACGGCCTTCACCGACCTGAATGCCGGGTCTGATACCTTAGAAGTGGACCGCAAGTATGACCAGCTAGCCATTGCGAAGGCCAGCCTCGACGAGGCAGAGGTGAGCCTCGCCGAGCTGATAAAGGGGCCCGACACACTGGAGCTGCAGGCCAAGCAAGAGCAGGTGTCCTTGGCCCAAGCTGACCTCGACGAGGCGGAAGCCAGCCTGGCCGAGGTCACGGGCGGGCCCGATCCACTACAATTGAAGGCGAAACAAACACAGGTAACCCTCGCTCAGGTCAGCCTCGACGATGCCATAGCGGACCTTGCCGAGTTCGCCGGCGGACCCGGCCCGCTGGAGTTGGAGGCGAAGAAGAAGCAGGTCCCAGTAGCGGAGGCAAGCCTGTCCAAGGCCGAGGAGGACCTGGCGGAGCTAAGGGGCAGCGTTGACGCCCTGGAAGTCGCGCTGCGGGAAGCCCAGGTCGCGTCCGCGGAGGCGGCCCTGGCAGTGGCCCTACAGAGGCTTGAGAGCGCGACCTTGAGAGCGCCCTGGGACGCAATGGTCTCCATGGTGAACGTGGAGGCACGGCAGGAGGTCAACGCAAACACCCCTGTATTCGAGGTCGTGGACCCCACCACAGTCGAGGTGGACGGCATCGTGGACGAGATTGACGTCCTCTTTATTCGGGAAGGCGCTCCGGCCAGAGTGACGATGGACGCCCTCCCGGACCAGGTGCTGGAGGGCACCGTCTCGGCGATCTCCGCCGCGGCCCAGAACCAGCAGGGTGTAGTTAGCTATCCCATTCGCGTCAGGGTGACGCAGCAGGGAGCGCAGCTACCGGAGGGGCTGAGCGCCGTCGCCAGCGTGGTCATTCGCGAGGAGCTCAACGTCCTGCTGGTGCCCCTCCAGGCCCTCTACGGCACCTTTGAGCAGCCGATAGTGCGCGTCATGAAGGACGGGCGCATTGAGGAGAGGCCGGTGGTCCTGGGCAACACGGACGACTTCTGGGCGGCGGTACGGGAAGGTCTGGCGGAGGGGGACCTGGTGGTCATGCAGTCCCAGCAGGCCACCACCGGTGGGTTCGGCTTCGGCAGATTCGCGGGAGGGTTCCGCCGCTTCGGGGGCCAGGCCAATGCCACGGAACCCCCCCCCGGCGGCGGCTTCGGCGGTGGGTCCGTAGACAGGCAGAGGCGGTAGGCAACACAACTAGCCGATGGGTAAGGGCTCCATGATCGAGCTGAATGAAGTGACCAAGGTGTACCAGATGGGAACGGTGGAGGTGGCCGCCCTGCGGGGGGTCAGCCTATCAATCGACGATGGCGAGCTGGTTGCCATCATGGGTCCTTCCGGCTCCGGCAAGTCCACCCTCATGAACGTAATAGGGTGCCTGGACGTGCCAACCTCGGGACAGTACTTCCTGGAGGGTGAAGAGGTGGGCCGACTGGGAGACAACCGTCTGGCGGAGATACGCAATCGAAAGATTGGCTTCGTGTTCCAGACGTACAACCTTCTGCCCCGGCTAACCGCCCTCGCCAACGTCGAGCTGCCCCTGCTCTACGGCAATGGCCGCCACCGCAGAAGGCGGGCGCTTCAGGCCCTGGAGCGGGTGGGGCTAGCCGATCGGGTCGGCCACCGGCCCACCGAGCTGTCCGGGGGCGAGCAGCAGCGTGTGGGGGTCGCCCGGGCGCTAGTGAAAGACCCATCCCTCCTCCTGACCGATGAGCCCACGGGCAACCTGGACAGCCGCTCCAGCGAGGAGATCATGGCCATCCTTCAGCACCTGAACCGGGAGGAGGGAATCACCGTGATTATCGTAACCCACGACCACGACATCGCGGCCCATACCCGGCGAATTGTGTCGGTGCTGGACGGCAAAGTCATCGGCGATGAGCGGGTGAAGGAGCCCCTCCAGGCGGCGGTGGCATCCGACGCCCGGGACGAGGCAAGCGGATGAACGCGCTGGCTACCTTGCGTACCGCGTTGTCTTCTATCGGGGCCAACAAGCTACGCGCGGGGCTCACCCTCTTGGGCATCGTCATCGGGGTTGCGGCGGTCATCTCCCTTATGGCCATCGGCAGAGGCGCCCAGCAGGCGATCACCTCGAGGATCGAGTCCCTGGGGACCAACCTGCTGTTCGTGCGGCCCGGAGCAGTGAGCGAGGGCGGCGTCTTTGGCGGACTGGGAAGCGCGTCCACGCTGACTCTGGATGACGCCTATGCATTGTTGGACCCGGGTTTCGCGCCTTCGGTGGAGGCCGTGGCCCCGGAGCTAAGCAGCTCAGGCCAGATCGTGGCAGGTAGGAAGAACACCTTCACCCAGATCCTTGGAGTGACCCCAGAGTACCAGTTTGTTCGAAACTTCCCCGTTGGCTCCGGCCAGTTCATTTCGGCGGCCCACGTCAGGAACCGCTCCGAGGTGGCGGTGCTGGGTTCTCGGGTGGCGGAGACCCTGTTCGGATTTCGGGACCCGGTGGGCCAGACGGTGCGAATCAGCGGGCGCCGATTCACCGTCCTCGGCGTACTTCAGAGCCAGGGCGGGAGCGCCCTGGGGCTCTTCGACGACCAGGTTATTGTCCCGATTACAACCGCATACTACCGCCTGGCCTCGCAGCGCACCGTTCAAGGCGGCGTAGCCGTTCAGACCGTCAACGTCCAGGTACGGAGTGGCGACGCCATGGACAGCGCGCTCCAAGAGATCGCCACCGTGCTCCGCCTCCGCCACCGCATTACCGGCGAGGACGACTTCACCGTAAGCAGCCAGCAAGAGACCATCGAGACCCTGGAGGAGACCACCAACACCTTCGTGGTTTTCCTAGGGGCCATCGCCAGCATATCGCTTCTCGTGGGCGGAATTGGCATCATGAACATCATGCTGGTGTCGGTGACGGAGAGGACCCGTGAGATCGGCATTCGCAAGGCCATGGGCGCCAGGAGACGGGACATCCTATTCCAATTCGTATCCGAGGCAACGCTGCTGAGCCTGGGCGGAGGTGCCGCGGGCCTTGTCCTGGGACTGGCCGTGTCGCGGCTCCTCGACGACCGCAGCCTCGGGGGACAGTCGTTCCAGACAGTCTTCAGCGGCGACATCGCCATCCTCGCACTCGTGGTGTCCGGAGGTATCGGGCTGTTCTTCGGCATCTACCCGGCGATGCGGGCTGCGCGGCTGCACCCAATCGACGCCCTGAGATACGAGTAGAAACGTAGTAGACGATTAGGGGGGCCTTTTGGCGAATAGATATGATGGGCAGGTTTGAAACCTGTCCCTACGGTGCCCGGAGAACACCGACCAGGTTCCAAAACGTCTTGTCCGTACTGCCACTAGGAAGGGAAGAAAAATGAATACGAAGGCGTTCGTGCTGTTACTGGCCACTGTCCTGGTGCTGGGGGGAGGGATTGGGGGCGCGTTCGTCGGTGGCATCGCCCTGGGCAAGAGCCAGGAGGTAGCGGAAGCCGCCCAAGTAGCCCCAACGGCGGCGCTAACGCCCGGCTCTGCACAGCAGTCGATTGGCGCGTTGACCCCGGAACAGCGCGACCAGTTTCGCCAGCAGTTCCAGGCCCAGCAGCTCAATGCGGCCGGCGCTCCGAGCTCCTTCGGCGGTGGTTTTTCCGGGCGGGGCGGTCTGACGGGCGCCATCGAGAAGATAGACGGCAACACGCTTACGGTCAACACGCCTCAGGGCCCGCTTCTGGCGACCATCACGACCGAGACCACCATCCAGACGGTCGCCGAGGTTACGCTGGCGGACCTCCTGGCGGGCATGCAGGTAACGGTGGTTGGGGCGCCGGGGGAGGACGGCGCCATGGTGGCGAGGACCATTCTCGTAGTCCCGGAGGGCCTGGACAGCATCTTTGGCGGCGGAGGCTTCTTCGGCGGTGGGGGCTCCTTTGGGGGCCGTCAACCGGGTGGCCAACAGTCGCCGTAGGCCCTTGCCAGGCGCCTACGAACCCTTTACTCCGGACGTGAGCGGTGTCAACGGAGCCGGGGAGGCCGCAGGCCTGCGCCTACAGCTCAGCAGCGATAACCTTGGGATACTATCCTCTGGTCATCCGGGCCGGACTGAAGAGTGAGCCGCCTCCAGTGCTACCTCATCATCCTGGCTGCCCACCCAGACCTCGCCATCCTCAAAGAACTCCTTCTTCCAAATCGGCACGGTCTGCTTGACGCGGTCCACACAGTACTGGCAGGCGGCGAAGGCCTCCCTCCTGTGTGGGGATGCCACAGCCACCACCAGGCTGACCTCTCCCACCTCAAGTCGCCCGAGCCGGTGGGCGATTGCGATGTCCTCCACGGACCACCGCTCCCGCATCTCCCCGGCTATCTCGGCGAGCTTGCTATCGGCCATGGGCCGGTACGCCTCGTACTCGAGGTGAAGCACCTCCCGTCCACGTGTGAAGCGCCGGGTGACGCCCAAAAAGGTCACCACTGCCCCATTGGTCTCGCTAAGGACCTGGGAGGTGAGGGCCTCGGCGTCCAGGGGCTCATGGGTAATATTTATCATGGCTGGCCCCTCCTGTTCTTGGGCTGATGGGGAGCAGGCCGGAGGCCCCAGCTTTCGAAGCTTCCGCCGCTAACAGGTGGAATGAGGGCTACCTCATCCTCGTCGCTGAGCCCGTAGCCGTGGTCCCGGTACTCCTGGTTCACCGCCACCACAAGCTTCCCTGGGTCCCGGGTTAGGTCGGGGAACCGCCGGGCGATCTCCGTGGCGAGGGACCCGGCGGTGGCGCCCTCGGGGAGGTCCAGGGCCAGCTCAGCCTGCCCTACCCTCTCTCTATAGCTGGCGAACAGCCGCACGGTGACCTTCAGAGCACCCGCACCTCGAATCGGTATACGGCTGAATTATAGCATGGGGACGACGAGGTACAGAGACGCAGTCAGGAGTTCGGGACCCTTACGCTCCACGTCTTGGGTCCGAGTCCCTGTGTCCTGCCCTTCCCGGTGGCGTGCCGCTGACCGGAGCGGAGCCCAATGAGACCGATGGTGTCTGAGGCCTCACGATATCTTCGTCGATGAGGGCGCGGACGCGCTCTGACGAGTAGCCCAGAATGGCTGTGAGGACCTCTTCGGTGTGCTCTCCAACGGAGGGAGCGGGGCCCACCACCATGGGGGTGCGGCTGAGCTTGATCATCTTGCCGGCCGCATGAATCTTCCCGGCAACCGGGTCAGCCACCTCTACCAGTAGCTCCCTCTGGTGCAGGTGGGGCTCCCGCGCGGCCTGCTCCACCGAGTTCACCGCGGCGGCCGGCACGCTGTGGGTGGACAGATGCTCGACGGCCTCACTGGTCGTTCGCGATGCGAACCAGGCCGTCAGGTCGGGCTCAAGGCCTGAATTACTGCGCTGCCGGTCGTCCTTTGTGGCGAAGCGTGGGTCGTCGAGCCAGTCGGGCCTGTCGAAGGCCTTGCAGACCCTCGGCCAGATGGCGTCGCTGGCAGCGACGAGGAAGACCCAGCCGTCCTCGGTCCGATAGGTGTTGCTCAGACCGCTGCCATTGCCCTCGCGCTCTTGTGTGACGCCCTCGCCCAGGTATGCGGAAATTGGAATCTCGTTGACGGTGAATCCCGTATCTGCCAGGCTAACGTCTATTGCCTGCCCCTCTCCGGAGTTCTCGCGCTCTCTCAGCGCCGCCAGGGCGCCGATGGTGGCGTGGAGTGCCGTGATGCGGTCGATCAGGGGAAAGAAGGTCTTGATCGGGGCGTCGCCGGGAAAGCCGGTCAGCGACATGAGGCCGCCCAGCGCCTGCCCTATGGCGTCGAAGCCGATCCTGTTGCGGTATGGGCCGTCCTGGCCGTAGGCAGACACATTGACCATGACGATCCGCGGGTTCAGCTCCCTGAGCGCGTCGTATCCGAAGCCCATCGCCTGAATCGCGCCGGGCCGGAAATTCTGCAGGAAGACGTCGGAGACCTTCACCAGGTCCCTGAGCACCGCCTTCCCCTGGTCGCTCCTCAAGTCGATGGCCAGGCTCTTCTTACCGGTGTTGTACTGCACCCAGTAGGCGCTCTGTCCCCTGACCCTCGGACCGTTGCCACGACTCTCGTCCCCGCTGAGCGACTCGACTTTGATCACCTCGGCCCCCAGGCGCGCAAACATCAATGCGCAACGGGGACCAGCCTGGTAGCGGCCCAGGTCAAGTAGCCGGATGCCCTGCAGGGAGGTCTTCTTGGAAGCCGGCATGGGCTATCGTTCGCCCTTCCGCTCGAGGAATTCCTTAAACCCTTTGGCGACGGGAGTGGGACTCAGCCTGTCCGCTTGCGCGTCCAGCTCGTTGCGGTACATCTTGTTCCACGACTCGCCGACGTTTCTCAACACAAGGTCCTTGACGCCCTGCACCATGCGGGGGTCGTTCGCGGCGATCTGCTTGCCCAACTCCATTGCCTTCAGCATTAGCTCGTCCGAGGCCACCAGGTGGTTCAAGAGGCCGATGCGATAGGCCTCCTTGGCCTCCACGACCCGAGCGGTAAAGAGCAGCTCTTTGGCCATGGGCCATCCGATCTGAAGGGGCAGGCTCCACGTCGAGTTCACCCTCCCGTAGGAGACGGCGAGGAACCTGAAGCTGGTCCGCTCGCAACCCACCCGGATGTCGAAGTTCGAGGCCATGAGCGCGCCGCCGCCGTACGCCAGACCGTTGATGGCCCCGATGGTCGGCTTAGCACATGCGGCGATGTGCCAGGTGTATCTCGTCCTCTCCGGGTCGGGGGACACGGCCTCCGACTCCTCGGCCAGGCGCGCCATCTCGTGAATGTCGCCGCCCGCCGAGAACGACCTGTCACCTTTGCCAGTGAAGATGATGGCGCCGATCTCGGAGTCCTGCTCGAGCTCGCCGACGGCGGCGTCCAACTCCCGTAAGAGGTCCCGGCTGAGGGCGTTCAGCACCTTAGGGCGGTTGAGGGATATAATCCCCACACCCTCCTCCCGCTCCACGATAATACTCCCGTAGCCCAACGGACACGCCTCCGGCAGGTGATGGAGGGCTCAATTATAGGAGTCGCTGCAGGCACGGTCAAGGATACCAGCCGCCGTCGCATTGCGGAGCGCGGTGAGCAGACCCGTGAGGACACGGCAGATGGTGCTGTACTAGTCCCTCGGCACGATTGGCAGGGCGATACGCGATGGTCGCCCTGATGTGTGATAGACGCTCTGAAGAGCCGACACGAAGCCGGCGTCTGTCCCGATTGGCTCCCCAGTGTTGGTGTTGCGGTCGAAGCGTGGGAAGTTGCTGCTCGAGACCTCAAGCCGAATCCGGTGGCCCTTCTTGAATAGGTTGCTTGTGGCCCACAGGTCGATCTCGTACTCGTACACCGTGCTGGGCTCTATCAGGCTGGCCGGCACCCTGGGATTCCGAGACCGCGCGCGTATTATGCCCTCTGTCAGGTTCCTCGCATAGCCCGATGGGTCGACGTCAACCAGCTTTGCGGTGAAGTCTGTGTCACGGGCGGAGCTGGAGGCGAACAGCGTCACCTTGATCGGCCCCGTGACCTCCATATAGTTGTCCAGGGGAGGTGTTGTGTACACCAGCACATCAGGTCTCGTCTCAATGTGCCGCTGGTCGTACGCCCCCGGCGGAACAAAGCCGGGGTCGCAGCAAAGAGGCCCCCCCCGGGTCGGCACCGGGTCGATTGGATTGTACACGTACACGTCCGGAGGTTCCTCACGCGGCGACTCCGGACTGAGCCAGCCGTCCCCGTTCAGCGTGTTGGCCTTCCCCTGGCTATGGAGATAGTAGTCGACCACTTGTGCCCTCTCGAGCGGCCAGGCGTCCTCGGACCGCCAGACGTTTTCACCCATCACAAAGATGTTTACCGGCTTGTCGTCCGGCACGCCGTTGTCCTCGCCGCGGAGCCAGTAGTCGTAATACCTGAGCATTTGTCCTGGGAGGTCCTGCGCCAGTGCTGCCGCACGGGTCCCAAAGCTGACCTCGCCTGAGAGGCTCGTGGGAGTACCGCCGTGGACCCACGGGCCGAGGACGAGCCTCTGGCCGAGACGCGCATCATCGGTGGCGCCCATCTCCTTCATTCGCGTGAAGTTGCGGATGGTCCCCCCCAGGAAGATGTCGTACCACCCACCGTAATTGAAGGCCGGGACGTTGATCTCCGAGTGTGACTCCTCGATGCAGACCCTCTTCCAGTAGTCGTCGTACTCCGGGTGGTCCAGCCAGTCGTAGTAGTAGGGCGCAAGACCGCCCTCCAGGTCCGACAGCTCTCGCATCGGAAGGTAGCTGAGGCCGGCCGTCAGGTTATCCTTCGCCTCGATCAGCACGTCCAGCTGCCGGGAGTGTAGGAAGAGCCGGTTGGACAGATTGTCCCAGTTGGCCGAGGCCAGATCGCCGGTCCACGACAGGTTGAAGCCCAGCTCGAACGCGCCTCCCTGCCAGACCCAGCCCTCATGGTAGTCGGAGGCGGTGACTCCAGGCGCAATACACGCGAGTGACGGAGGCTTGGCTTTTGCAGCAAGCCACTGGGTCGCCCCGACGTACGATGAGCCGTACATCCCCACCTTCCCGCTGCACCAGGGCTGGGCCGCGACCCACTCCACGGAGTCGTATCCGTCATCTGCCTCATTGACGAAGGTGTAGAACTCACCGTCAGAGCTGAAGCGGCCCCTGACGTCCTGAATCACCACGGCGTACCCGCGCATGGCCGCCTGGACGGCGTCGAGGGAGGAGGTTTTGCTGCCGGGGGAGCTCTTGTCGTAGGGTGTGCGCTGCAAGAGGCCGGGAAACTTGCCCGAGGCGTCGGGGCGGTACACGTCCGCGTAGGTTATGGTGCCGTCCCTCAACATGAGAGGAGTGTTGGGGTCGACCCTGACCGAATGGAGCCCCGCCATGAGTCAAGCCTCCTTTAGCTGGATTCCAGCGCGGCTGCGAATGCTAGCACAGCGGGTTTCGGGCGGCAAGGGGGCGATGACCGCGATGCCCCACCGCTGCGCTAGGCCCGGGGATGCGAAAAAGATGGACTTCGGCTAGATGCCGAAGTCCTCTCATTTGTCGCCAATGTGCGCCTCGGCCCCGACGGGGCCTACGCCGTGTCCCTGCCCAATGCCTATCCGGACCCAGGCGGGGTCTTGCTACTCCCACCCCCTGACGTCCCCTCGGGCGCGTCGGGCGTCTCAGACTGGGGGCGGTGCTGCTCCAACGAAACCCACGCCCGCTCCACCCAGTCGGCCATCTCGGTTGTATCGAACCTGTCCGGGACACCCAACGGAGGCTCAGCGCACCGCCACTGGTCCTGCCCTTCCAGGCTGATCTCCAGATCATGCTCGCCTCGCCTGAAAAAAACCGTAACAGGGCACAGGTCTTCTTGAGAGGACTCATCGTAGTAGCCAGGCAGATTGTCAATTCCCCTGGCCCGCGCCGCGACCTGAGTTCCCGTCATCATTCCGAACCATACCTGGTCATAGGAGCCGTTGGGCCTGAACGAATCGTCGACCCCCTGAGCATCCACGTTGTAGGGCCTCTGGCTCGCGTCGGGGACCGCCGTGGGAGGTGTATAGACCGGGGACATAGCTTACACATGTTCGGGGACATGGTGGACACCATAATAGGCATGACTTCATTACAAGGAGGTGGTCATGCCATGGAAGGAGATGTCCGTTATGTCTCAGAGGAGAGAGTTCGTGGAGCTGGCGCAGGCTGAAGGCACCAACAAAAGGGGCCTTTGCCGTCGCTTCGGGATCAGCCCTACGACTGGATACAAGTGGCTTGGGCGTTTCCGTGAAGGGAGCGAGGCAGGCCTGGTCGAGCTGCCGCGGCGGCCTCACTACTCGCCTGCACGTACCCCATCGCAGGTTGAGCAGGCGGTGCTGTCTGCCCGTGCGGCCCATCCGGCCTGGGGAGCTCGTAAGCTGCGACGGTGGCTTTTGGACCGCAGGGATGTGTTTGAGGCGGACATGCCGGCCCCCAGTACTATCACGGCGATCTTGCGTCGTCATGGCCGCATTGACCCCGCCGAGGGGCCCAAGCACCGTTCCTGGCAGCGATTTGAACACCAGGCACCCAACGACCTGTGGCAGATGGACTTCAAAGGCCACTTCCCCCTTACCCGAGGACGCTGCCACCCTCTGACTGTTCTGGACGATCACTCTCGGTTTGCCTTGGGGCTGCAGGCCTGCGGTAACGAGCAGGGAGAGATGGTGCAACAGCGCCTGACGGCTATCTTCCGGCGCTACGGCCTGCCCAACACAATGTTGATGGACAATGGCTCCCCGTGGGGCCATGACCAAGACCACCCCTACACACCTTTTACAGTCTGGCTGCTGAGGTTGGGCATCGGAGTCAGTCATGGACGCCCTTATCACCCTCAGACACAGGGAAAAGATGAGCGCTTCCACCGAACCATGACCGTTGAAGTGCTGCAGGGGAGCAGCTTCACTGATCTGGCGCACTGCCAGAGAGCCTTCGACCTGTGGCGGGACATCTACAACTTGGAGCGGCCCCATGACGCCCTTGACCTTGCTACTCCGGCCACCAAGTACCAAGTGAGCCAAAGACTGTTTCCCGAGGTCCTTCCACCCTTGGAGTACGAACCAACCGACCTGGTACGCCGTGTTCACGACAAAGGTAGGCTCCAGTTGTTTGGCCGTATCTTCAAGGTACCTAAGGCCTTCAAGGGCATGCCAGTGGCTATTCGGCCGACAACTGACGATGGAGTCTGGAACGTCTTCTTCGCCACTCATCAAATCGCCCAGCTTGACCTCAGGCACGATGCCTAACATACTCAAATGTGTCCACCATGTCTCCGAACACCCGTCCACCATGTGTCCGGTCCATACAGGGAGGGAGGGGGGGCGCGGGCTCTAAAGGGGGCGTCGACTGTGGTCCGACGGGCGTCTGGAGCGTGGGAGGCGACTGGAACTGAGGCCCCTGCGGTGGAGCATCCCCAGATTCGGGCGCAGGTGGTTCCTGCGGCGGCGCAGGCTGGGGGCCGACCGGCATCTGCAGCGTGGGAGGAGACTGGAACTGGGGCCCCTGCGGCGGAACATCCTGAGAATCGGCCGCAGCTGGCTCCGGCGGCGGCGCAGGCTGAGGGCCGACCGGCATCTGCAGCGTGGGAGGAGACTGGAACTGGGGCCCCTGGGGCGAAGCATCGTCAGAATCAAGCGCATGCGGCTGCGGCGACGCAGGTTGGGGGCCGACCGGCATCTGCAGCGTGGGAGGGGACTGGAACTGGGGCGGCGACGATGCCGGCTGCGGTGGCTGGGCCGGGTCCGGCGGCCGCGCCGGTGTTGCTTGCACGTGAGGAGGCTGTGCGCCCAATGGCTCCAGCCTGGGCTTCAGAACCAGAATGATTAGAACGACGATGCCGGGGAGCACGAATAGTACGCCGCCGGCAAAGCCGAGCAGGCCCCACCCCTGGCGGGAGAGGCCCTTCCTCCCGGCCAGCACACTGGCGGCTGTGCCCAGTACCAACCCTCCAATCAGATACGCCACAAAAAAGTATTGGGTTGAAACGACATCCACGGCGCTCTCCTCTCAAATGGTGTCGTAGAAACGCGACCGGCCCGCCAGCCTCAAAGCCATTCTAACACAGCGCACACGACGCTCCGAATGGGCCTGTGACGGCATCAAGCGCCGATCCCGGCTCACTCCAGCAGTCGGCCTCCTGCTTGGTTGTGACCCGACGGGCCACACCCCGAATGCGCGCATCGCGGCACCAGTAGTCGGGGCCGCCGGGGTGATTGACCCAAAGCTCCTTGTCGTCCCGCTGGAAATTGACTTGCATTGAGTACCAGCCCGTTTCCACCGAGCCAGCCGGACTGGCGACGCCCCTGGTCCGCTCCAGGAACTGACCGCCTGTCACCGTTTCGAGTGTTACAGTGGAATAGTCGCCGTTGGCCCTGAGCCGAGACGCTGAATGCTCCTTCCAATCCGGGGGGCGGCGACAACCTAACGGGCCGTCCAGCCGACGTCGATGCGGTAGGCTGAGCCCGTGATGGATAGGCCGTCTTCCGAGGCGAGGAATAGAGCAAGACGGGCGACCTCTTCCGGCTCGATGAGGCGCTTTATCGCAGCGGACTCCAGCATCACCTTCTCTATGACCTCGTCCTCACTGATGCCGCGAGTCCGAGCCTGATCACCTATCTGGACCTCCACCAGAGGCGTGCGGACATAGGCGGGGCAGATGGCGTTGACGGTGACACCGTATGCGCCCACCTCCAATGCAACGGTCTTGGTCAGCCCGATGAGCCCATGCTTGGCTGAGACGTAGGCCGACTTGTAGGGGCTCGCGACCAGCCCGTGGATGGACGACATGTTGATGATGCGGCCCCAACCGCGCTCCTTCATTCCGCCCAGCACGTGCTTGGTGAGCTGGAAGGGTGCGACCAGCATGATCTGGATCAGCTTGGCCCACGTCTCCTCGGGAAACTCGTCCACGGGATCCAGATGCTGCAGGCCCGCGTTGTTTACGAGAATATCCACCCTGCCCGCCACCTCGGTCGCTCTACGGCCAAGCTCCCGCGCCTGCTCCATGTCGGCAAGGTCCGCCTTGAGGAAGGTCCCCTTCACCTCATCGGCTACCTCGCTGCCGCTATCACGAACGTCGTTCACGATCACGCGAGCGCCGTTCTCGGCAAAGACGTGGGCTATCGACCGGCCGATGCCACTTCCCGCACCGGTAATCAGGGCGACCCTGTCCTTCAAAATTGGGCTCGGGCCCATGGGGCACTCCTCACTCAAGCTTGCTCTGCACTCCAGCCCCTCGGGCTGCCCTCTCACGCGGCGGCCGACGGAGCGGCATACCGGACCTACACGGCCCCGTAAGAGCTTCCACGTAAGGACTTGGGCCGGAAGAGCCGCCCTCTTGCTCTCGCCGGTGTGGCGTGCTAGGTCCAGCCCTCCTGCCGGCGGACGTCCCGACCCCCACGGATTCCCTTCGGGCCCAGGATGTCTGACAGATGGCGCGCCGGCAGCCGGGGCCCCTCAACGTGCTCTCTCCCATCCCTGCCCCACTCTGCGCCGCGTTTAAGAAGCCACCGGCAGCAGGCGCTTGACGTGGGCTCATTGATTTGGGAAACGCGTGGATTATAGCATCCGGCCCCTCCAAGGGGCTACCGGGCGCAAAATCTGCGGGAGCGGTCCCTCTGCCCCAGGGACTTTCTGCTATTCGATAGCAGTAGCATCCGTTGCGGAGGTCTGTGGCGTGCACATCTTCAGTTCAACGGCACATACCCGGGTCATGGGCAGGTCATGGGGGAGGGGCCTGGAGAAACCAGCGCACCGTGGCCTCGAGGGTGCTCGGAAGCTCCAGGTGAAACCAGTGGCCACCACCTTCCAGCTCGGCCAGACGCACCCTCGGCGCGCCCTCCTGCATCCTCACGGCGGCCGCGTGGGCCAGGACCCGACTCTGGCGCCCGCGTGCCAGGAGAACTGGACACCGCAGCATCCGCCAATCCCTCCACAGGTCGGCCTCGAGGAGAGGCCGGAGCGCAGCCGGGTCACCTTTCCACGTCCACCTACCCCCGGGTAGCTCGTTGGTCAGGTGCAACGCCTGGAGAGCCAGTGCGTCGTGCGCGGAGCCAGGCTGGCCCTCTCTCAAGTGCTGAACCACCTCTTCGAGCGAGAACCTCTCTTCCCACCGGCGCCATGTGGGGCTTGAGACCCCCTGTCCAGTCGGGTCGGGCGCGTCCAAGCCGCAGTCCAGGGCAATCAACGTGTCCACCATCGCTGGGTGGGCGGTGGTGTAGCTGATCGCGATTTGCCCGCCCTCTGAATGCCCCACCAAAACCATCCCAGTCAGGCCCACCTGGTCGACAAGCGCCTCGACGTCGGAAACGAACTGCTCCAGGCGGTAGGCGCCCGGGGCCGCCCACCTGCTGTCGCCGTGGCCGCGGAGGTCCAGCCCAATAACCCGGTAGTCTGCACTGAGCTCAGAGGCGAACGGGTCCCAGCTTCGCGCGCAGTCTCCAAGCCCGTGGAGCAACACCATGGGCCGCGCCTTGGCCTCGCCCCAGTCCACGTAGTGGAGCCTGATGCCGTCGTTTTCGATAAATCCGTCTCGGTGACCCTGCTCGATAGAGGCCATGATACGCATACAGTCCTGAAGGGCGGCTGCCACACCGTGAGCCGGTGCATGGCCGCCAACCACTGCCCACTCATCTCTCATCCAGTCAGCGCCCTAGTGCGACACCAGACAAGGTTTTGGGGAACGTGTGATGCGCCTACGACGAAACCGTACCGTAGGGGCAGGTTTCAAACCTGCCCCTACCCAGGCCGGCATAAGGCGTCGGCACCCTATTCCTTAATACGTCTCCGGATCATGCACTAGGGCTCACCGTGGGGCGCCGATTGATAGGCGCAATACAGCTTAACGTAGCCCCTGTGGATTTACATGTCGTACTCGCCACGATACAGGTACCGACGGCGGGCGATGTTGTACGTCAGCGCAGACCCTGCCGATCACGTGCCGCCGAGCAACGGGTACCTACCGGGCCTCCGCGAGGAGACCTAATTGTTCAGGGGACAGCCTCCATCCTGAGGCATCACAGTTCTCCCTGGTATGGTCAGACGAGTCGGATTTGGGAATCGCGACGACATTCGCTTCGGTGGTGCACCAGTTCAGCGCCACTTGGACCTCCGTTTTGCCGGTGGCCTGCGCTACCGTTTCCAACGCGCCGTGACTCAGCTTGGCCTTGATGTTGCCTATCCCCCGGGCCAGGGGGGTGTAAGCGATTACAGTCACTCCGCTATCCCGGCAATATGGTATGACATCTTTCTCTACGGCCCTGTCCGCGAGGCTGTAACGGACCTGATTGGAGACGATCTTATTTTCGGTTGCGGCCTGAGCCTCCTCGATCTGTGCGACAGAGAAGTTGCTCACCCCGATGAACCGGATTTTCCCGTCGGACACGAGCTGGTCCATCGCGGCCATGGTCTCCTCAATAGGTATTGCGGGGTTAGGCCAGTGCAGCTGGTACAGGTCGAGGTAGTCGGTGCCCAAGCGCTTTAGGCTATTTTCGGCCGCGCTGATCACTTCATCGTGCTTGAAGTGGGAGGGTGAAACCTTGGTAGCTATGAACACCCTGTCGCGCATGTGTAGTATCGCTTCGCCCACCGCGCCCTCCGTCCCGTACGCCTCAGCGGTATCGATGAGCGAAGCTCCCAGAGAAATCCCGGTCTGCAGAGGTTCAACGCCTCCTGTATACCCCCATGTCCCGAGCCCTATTTCAGGTATCCGGACACCCGTTTTCCCCAGCTCGACGTACTCCAAGCGTACACCTCCGAGATGGCGGCCATCCTATCGCGAAGCGTAACAAAATGCCCGGGTGGTTGACACCTCGGGACACATGGCCGGCCAACCATGGCAATGGCGTGAGACAGCCCGGCCGCGCGTCACGCACCAACCCATAATGGCGATGATCAGCGGCTACCTACCTCCCGGCTCTGTGGCCCGGACCGCATCATGATTGTCTCTAGTATACTGAGTCAGCAGGACCTTCAACAGGTCGTTGGGCGTCGAGCAAGTCGGTTGATATTGGGAATTCCGGTTATACGTGTTGGAACGCTTGCTACAACTAGCTCGGTATGATCTTCTCCACCAGCGTAGGTTACTACAAGTGCATAAAGTGCGACCACGAGTTCACGCGCGTCAGTTCCACAGCGATCCTGTAGTACCTCGGCCTCTTGGGCATCGGTCTGGCCATCATGATGCCGCTTTTTGGGAGGGCATTTGAGCCAGCGGCTTGGCAGCAGGTGCTCCCCTTCCCCATAGTGCTATCCGCATTGATCGGGTCCGCCCTGCTCTGGTCAGTCGCTGCGAGCTGGTTTCGGGAGAACCGCAAGACATGCTCAAAGTGCGGAGGCCAGATCGAAGCTGCCGGCGTCGGGTTCAACCACGGCCTCGTCCCCAATCTTGACGATGTCGCAATCGGACTGCTGTTCGCAGGGGTCCAGGTTGGTATTGTGTTCGCTTTTCTGTGATTGGATATGGCAAGTTGATGAGTGCTGGGCTCACTCCTTACCATTTATGGATACGTGTACCGTTTCCCCATCAATCTAGCTACTGCAGCTTACCCAACCTTTCGCTGATGGCCTGGCGCGCCTCGAGGAACGGGCGCTCCAGGTATGCGATGTGGTTTTCCTCGCCGTGGTGGTGCGTCACGGTTCCGTGCTTGTGCTGGCCGGAGCCCTCGCGAATGTAGGCAAGGTCGCCCTCGATGAGGGTGAGCATGTACTGCGCCGTGTCCTCGTCGAACATCCACCAGTCGCCGCCGCAGGCGACGTATACCGGTGAGGTATGGGCGAAGATGCCTCGCCTCCAGGCGTCGAAGTGGGCGCCGCCCAGGGCGCCGAGAGTGGGCGTGCCCACACTGCTGAGATTCCCCTCCGAGAAGTAGCCGCGTCCGCCGCACCGCGCCGCCAGCCACGTATGGCCATCGACCCTCACCCTCTCCCTCAGCTCCAGCCGGCGGGTACCGTCGGTGGACTCCGTGGAGGCCACAACCCGGCCTGCCTGCACTATCTCAAGCCGGTTGATGGGCAGGATGCTCTCTGCCCATGCCTCCACCTCGACCGTACCAGGGCCGGATATCTCAGCGGTGTCGCCAGCCTCGTGGCCATCAACCGAGAAGTGGATGATGGGCCCGCCGCTGAGGAAGGTCCGTCCCCTGGCCACATTCTTGCACCAGTTGTCGTAGCTGAACCCCTCGTCCTCCGAGAGATGCACGTAGGTGCGGTAGACCCCAACCGGTACGTCGCTGCTCATCTTGTCGGTCCCGCCCACAAGTGGGAGCCGGTACCCGCAGTTGAGGTATCGGTAGTACTCACCGTGATTGAACGCCGTCTGGCGTATCATCTCGATCCCGTCCAACCGGCCGGTGGCGATCAGCGCGGCGGGCTCGCCGTTCGGGTTCGGGAAGTGGGGATTGATCACGTAAGCTCCCTGAGCGTGCGCCTCGTCTGCCCAGTGGCTCAAGGTGGTCTCCATTGTCCCGCCGATCTCGGCCTCGCTGGGACCGTCGCTGCACCAGGGCATCACGGGCCGCTTCAGCCCCCACAGGATCATGTGCCCCATGAAGTGCTGTCGGTTCTCCTGCGAGACGTAGATGATGTTGTTGCCCCTCTGCGAGACGCTGGGGGCCCCGGTGAAGTCCTCGACGTTGGTGAACAGGCTTCCCCACTGGGACTGGAGCAGATTGACGACGTTCAGGTCCTCGCCCTGCGACTCGGTGTGGCTGCCCTGCGCGGACAGGAAGTGGACGTGGGAGTCCCCGCTGAACCAGCCACGCTCGTTCATGTTGATCCAGCGCTTGAGCCTTAGAGTCAGCTCCTGCTGGCCGGGCTCGATCTTGACCCTGGTACGCAACGGCTCGTACTCGAAGCCGCGCGCCACGTCTACGATCACGTCGCCCCGGGGGAGCCATCCCTGGCACGTACCGTCGATGTAGGCATAGGTAATCTGGCCCAGCCGCAGGTCACCGCCCACGTCGATGTGCCACGTATCCAGGTTGGAGTTCACATGGTTGTGGTGGCCATGGGGCTGATAGGGAACGCCGTCGGGAGAGCGGAAATGGACCCGGCACGGCACTGGCCTACCCGTGTCGTCGTCCAGCACCGTCACATGCACCCAGTTCTTCCCCAGGTCAACGAGCTCAACGCGCACCCGCGCGGTTGCTGCGGTTGCTGCGGTTCCCTTCTCCTCCACATCTCCCCACTTCACGCTGCCCACCTCCTCGTCGCCCAGTTTGACCGTCAGGGTCGCCGAGGGGATGGCGGAGACCTCCGCATATGCGGGGCTTGATTTGCTGTTCTGCTCTTCGCCCCAACCCTTGTACGGGTCGTCGATGAATTGCTCGGCGGGCGCCCCGGGCAGCGGCTGGACGTACGTGGTATCGCCACGGTCCACGTCCACATCCAGACCGTAGGGCTTCTGCGCGTCGTCCGGGTCGATCAGGGTAATGCGCACGGGGCGCCTCCCCTGCCTGGCGAATGGGTCCTCGACGACGTGCCCCAGCGTGATCGCCGCTATGATGAAGCGCGGCCCACTGGGGACAATCTGAAAGGATTCGACGGCGCGATCGGGCTCGGGATTCTCCCACGCCCACAGGTAGTAAGAGCGGGCAGCAGCCGGGGCCGACTCCATCTGCCGGCGGCCCGTCGCATCCCAGCGCCCCTCGAAGCGCGACATGAGGGTGTGCTTCTGATCGGTGACCGCGCGGAAGGGCGCTCCCGGCACACCCGGTATGCTACCCAGCCCCGGCACGACGGCGATTTCGAACCGCTCACGTACGTGCACCCGCTCCTCTCTGCCACCGGAGAGGCGGAACACGTACTCGGCGACCCGTGCGCCCAGATGTCCGTTGCTGGCCAGACTGGAATCCAGTAGCCGGTGGGCCAGGATCACACGGTGCGCCCGCTGACCGACGGGGATGGTGACGCCGCCCTCCGAGCCGCCCAGGGCGATGAAACAGTTGACGTCGGAGTCAGCTCCCTCGGCACCTACCAGAAACGGTAGTCCACGGAAGGAACGTAGCCCGACGTCGGGTTCCGCGCCCTCGCCCAGCACCCCTGTCCCTGCGTTACACCACCTGGATATGTCCAGCGGTTGGTAGTCGGCCATATGTCACCCCTCCTTGAATCCGGTCGCCAGCCGATTCAACACGATTTAACCGGCCTCGTCAAGGCAGAAAACAAGCCGGCGGATTGCTGACCGCGGCCTGGTCCCCTGTGCTGCTAACCGCCACGCCGAGTCCGCTGTGACGCTGTTTTGTGACCGCAGTAGAAATGCTGCTGGGTGCCCGTGTCGGACCATAGGATCGTCACGTAGTGAGCGGGAAAAACCTTCACGGCTCCGTGGCCAGAAGGGCTCGCCGCTAATCCCGTCCACGCCAAGTCAAGGTCCCCGCCACGGTGGTTCTCCAGCTCAGTTAAGCCCCTACCAGACCTCACCGCAGACTACGCGGCTCCCTGAGTTGATGCGGGGCAGGACTGTCGGGACCATGTTCAAAAAACCGGCGGCACTGGCCTTCACGCTGGGACTACCGCTGCGATGGCTGGGTCCGCCGCGCAAACTCTCCAGTGAGATCATGACCCTGAGGGTCAATGTTGGCAATGTGTACACCACTGAGTTGATAATGTGTCGGACAGAATGACATGGAAGGGCCACGGCGACCCTTCGTCAAGCTCCCCGGCAAGCCGAGGGCACGCGGGACGAACGGGGACGCGGTCGAGGAGAGCGGGGATAGGGCCCACGGGGGATGCAGTGCCCGCGCTGGTGGCCGCGAGCGGTGTACAATGAACCGCAGAGGGCACAGAGCTCGCAGAGAATCTGCCATATGATTTATTCCTGTCTCCGCGGGCTCGGCTGTAAACTTTGAGACATTCCTTAGCAGGTGACAAGGGCCACGAGATGCGCTGCTGACAGTCCTCTATGCGACGGGACGGTACTTATCAGTGATGAGCGGGGGATGGGTGACGCGAAGAGCGGCGGGGCATGGGGCGCCTTCCTGGCTGTCGTACTTCTGGCACTGGCCGGATGCGGCAGGAATGACGGCAGCCCACCGACTTACTACGGCGAGGTAGCCCGGGTCTTCTCCCAGAATTGCACGGCCTGCCACACCGAGGGCGGGATCGCGCCGTTCGCGCTGGATGACCCGGAACGCGCAGCGTCGATGGCGCCCGCCATCGCCAGGGCGGTGAAAGAGGGCGTTATGCCTCCGTGGCTGCCCGGCCCAGAGTCTCCGCCTATGAGGAATGAGCGCAGGCTTTCGGCCGAGGAGAGGTCGGTGCTGCTCGCGTGGGCGGAGGCCGGCGCCCCGCTGGGGCAGCCATCCGGCCCGTCGGCTGACGACATCCCGAGGGTGAAGGCCGATGGGACGCAGCCCGACCTCACGCTGATAATGGACCCGCCCTATCGTCCCGACCGGTCGCGGGACGACGACTACCGCTGCTTCCTGCTGGGCCCTCAATTCGCGCGCGACTCTTTCGTGACGGGCTACCGAGTGCGCACCGACCAGAGCGGGCTGGTGCACCACGCGTTTATCTTCGTCATCGGCGCGGAGGCGGTGGATGGTGCGAGGACGCGCGACGGGTCAGAGGCTGGCCCCGGTTGGACCTGTTTCGGCGGGCAGGGGCTCGGGACCAACCTGTCGGAATACGTGCTCCTGGGCTTCTGGGTGCCGGGCGCCGGGAGCGCGGACTTCCCTGAGGGGACCGGCAAGCTCCTCAGGGCCGGATCGCAGCTTGTGATGCAGGTCCACTACCAACTTGTCGGGGCTGGCGATGGGGCCGACGCCAGCGGCGTCGAGCTTTTTCTCGCTCCCCCAACGGCCGATCTCGAGCCTATCGAGGAGGTAGGCCTGGCGGCCCCGATCGAGGTGCGCTGCCCCGGCGTGTACCCAAGCGAGCCCGACGACCCGTGCAACAGGGAGTACGCTCTCAGGGAGAGCGAGCTGAGGCGCGGCGCCGAGATGATCCACTTTATCTGCGGCACGCGCCCCGAAGAGTACCTGAGGTCCGATATCGGCGACGGCAGCGCCCAGGCGATGAGCTGCGACCGGTCCATGGGCGGAGATTCGCTGGCCCTCGGAGTCACCGGTCACATGCACCTGCGGGGTCGCTCGATTACTATCACGCTGAACCCGGGCACGGCCCAGGCGAACACGTTGCTCGATATACCGCGGTGGGACTTCGATTGGCAGGGGCAGTACTGGTTCCGGGAGCCGATTCCGATCAGGTCCGGTGACGTGGTGCGCATCACCTGCATCTATGACAACAGCGGACCTGTTCCCGGCTCGGATGGGGACCTGCTCCCGCCCCGCTACATAACGTGGGGAGAGGGTGCGACCGACGAGATGTGCCTGGGAGATCTGGCTGTGCTGGTGCGCTAGCGGCCCCACCTCCATGCTGATGCCCACCCTGGCCCTCCCCGGGCTTTGACCGGGCTCAGGTGGCCAGGCTCAGCAGCGGGTCGTCCACTGAAATCGGCTCAGGCCCCGACGAGTGCATGGGGGGTGTCTCTGACATGCCGCCTTCCTGACGAGACGCGGTAGCGTGAGGGTGGTAACATATCCCCCATGCGTGCTACTGATCTGGTGCTGCGGGCCCGTCGCGAGTACGACGGCTGGATCATAGTCGGCATCGTATTTCTGGCGGCGGCCCTCACCATAGGGTCGAGCAACTACGCCTTCGGCCTGTTCATTGAGCCGCTGCAGCGCGAGTTCGCCTGGTCTCACACCGCAATCAGCGCCTCGCTCTCTTTTATGGCGGTGGGCAGCATAGCCGCCCCATTTCTGGGCCGATTCATGGACCGCCACGGCGCCAGGCCCCTCATGACTTTCTCCCTAGTGCTGATCGGGTTGAGTTTCATGCTGAGGCCGCTGATGACCCAGCTGTGGCATTGGTACATCCTCAGCTTTCTGCAATTCGTCGCATTCTCTGGCACCAGCGCCCTGCCCGCCGGCCGGCTGGTCGGCATCTGGTTTCAGAAGGCGCCGGGAAGGGTGATGGGAATCACCATGATGGGGAACAACTTCGGAGGACTCACCATCCCCATCATCGCCGGCGTCGTGATCGCGAAGGCCACCTGGCAGGGCGCATACGTCCTCGTGGGGGCAATCACCCTCTTCGTGGCGCTGTTGGCTCTGCTCCTCGTCCATGAGCGCCCGGCCCAGGCCCGCACGGCGACCGGGGAGGCCTGGGGACTGCGGCCGGACCGTGGGAGCGCATCGGAGATGGTCCTGACGGGATGGTCGGCGAGGGAGGCCCTGAGCACCCGGAGCTTCTATGCGATGACGCTGGCTTTCATGATGGCGTCATTCACCTACAGCACAGTGCTCCCCCACGTCAGCGCCCACCTGGCGGCCCAGGGTATGAAGGACGAGGGGGTATACCTGGCGCTTGGCCTTCTAGCCACCTTCGGAATGATAGGCAAGATGAGCTTTGGATATCTTGCCGAGCTGGTCACGGCCCGCCGAGCGATGATGGTGAGCCTCGGTGGCCAGATGGTATTCATCTTCTTGATGGTCAAGTACCCCGTTGCCCCGGAGGTCTGGGTCGCTGTGCCGCTCTTCGGCCTTTGCATGGGGGGCTACGGCACGCTTGTGGCCCTGACCGTTCAGGAGAGTTTTGGACTGCGACACTTCGGCACCATATCCGGCCTATCGAATCTGGCCACGGTGTTCCCCTTCGTTACCGGTCCTCTGATAGCGGGAGCATCCTTTCAGGCTACGGGGAGCTACGGGCGCTCTTTTGTGATAGTGGCGGTTCTGTTCGCCACGGGAATCGCCATGCTGACGCAGGTGCGCCGACACCACCGGCAGGAACTCACGTCACAGGCACGGAGGTAGGGATGGATCTGTCCGCACGCGATATTCTTGTGAGGCTTGGCGCAGGGGAGTCGATCAAGTCGGTGTGCTCCGCGGCCGGGCTCACCAGCGAGGGCTTCAACTTCTGGTGGCGGGACGAACTGGCTTCCAGGGTCCCGGAGATGGGCGGGCGCAAGCGCGTGCAGGTGGAGGGTGACGCGGATATAATCCGGGACGGCTGGGGAGTACCCCACGTCTTCGCTCAAAGCGATCAGGACCTCTTCTTTGGCTACGGACTCGCCATGGCCCAGGACCGCCTGTGGCAGCTAGATGTTTTTCGACGCAGGGCCTTTGGTCGCCTGGCCGAAGTCCTTGGACCCGATGGCTTGGAGCGCGATGTGGTCGCCCGTACCGTTGGCATCAACCGGATAGCGGCCGAGCAGGCCGGGATGCTGCCGGCGGAGACGATGCGGCGACTGGAGGCGTTCTCCCGGGGGATTAACGCCGCAATGGAGGAGAGCAAGGAGCGCCTGCCGATAGAGTTTGCCCTTCTCGGCTACGAGCCCGAGCCATGGTCGCCGCTGGACTCCGTCGCCATCTGGGGCGAGTTCCGCTGGTACCTGACCGGCCGCCTTCCGGTGATCGCCCTGCCCGAGCTGGCAAAGCGCACCCTGGGCGACGGTCCTCTCTACCGGGCCTTTCTCACACCGGAGGCGGGAGAGGAAAGCATCGTGCCTGAGGGTTCGTACCGGTCCGAGCCGGCCGGCGTAGAGCAGATCGGCAACGGCATCGGCGGCCCTGAGGAGGGGGCCGGGAGCAACAACTGGGCCATCGGCGGAGCCCGTACCACGTCGGGGATGCCCCTGGTAGCCAGCGATCCCCACATCGCTTTTGGCAGCGTCCCCTGCTGGTACGAGGTCCACCTCTCGGGCGGCACCTTCAACGTGGCGGGCGCCGGCTACGTCGGCGTGCCTGGAGTGATATTCGGCAGGAACGAGCAGGTGGCCTGGGGCGTCACCAACAACATCTGCTCACAGCGGGACCTCTACCAGGAAAAGTCCGACCCGCGGCGGCCGGGTCACTTCTTGTACAACGGGGAGTGGGAGCCCGCCGCAGAGCTAACGGAGCGCATACACGTCAAGGGGGGCAAGACCGTCGAGAAGAAGGTCCTCTTCTCCCGCAACGGCCCCATCGTGGACGAGCTGCTTCCCCCTCCGGTCAGGCACACGGGGCCGGTGTCCTTGCGCTGGCTGGGCTCTAGCTTCTCCGACGAGCTCTCCTGTATGCACAACGCCAACCGTGCGGAGAGCTGTGACCAGTTCCGCGGCGCCCTGAAAGAGTGGCGGGTACCCACCTTTAGCTTTGGATTCGCAGATGTGGAGGGCCACATCGGATACCAGTGCGTGGGTCGAATTCCCATAAGAAGGGGCTGGGACCGCGGGTACAGGCCCGGCTGGGACCCAGACCACCGGTGGCGAGAGCTGGTCCCATTCGAAGGACTGCCCGCCCTGGCCGACCCACCTGAAGGCTGGGTCAGGTCCGCCAACAACCGCCCGGCCCCAGAGGACTTCCCGTACCCCCTCTCCGGCACCTGGAGCAGCGGTCACCGTGCCCGCAGGATACGCCAGATGATAGAGGAGAAGGACCGGCTGACGCGCGAGGACATGGCCAGGATGCAGATGGACTCTCTATCACTGAGGGCCTTGGATGCCCTCCCGGCCCTCGTGAGGCTGCTTGCCGGGTCCACAGACCAGCGTGTCCTCAGCGCCGTGGCGCACCTGGGCTCCTGGGACGGCAGGATGGAGCCCGACCGGGTCGCTGCAGCCATCTTCGAGTTCTTCCACGATAGGTGGTGCCAGGCCGTCGCCGCCGAGCGTTTTGAGCCGGAATCAATATCGCTCGTCGCCGGGGGCATCGGGGGTCTGGCTGTAGACCTCCTTTCGGCGGACGACCAAGGATGGTTCAGCCGGCGGCCCCGAGAAGAAGTCGCCCTCTCGGCCATGTCCCGGGCCCTGGACGATCTCGAGGAACGCCTGGGGACCGACATGTCCGCGTGGGCCTGGGGAAGGGTCCACACCATCAAGCTGGACCATCACCTGTCGGACATCGGCGATCTCGCGCAGCTCCTGAGCAGGGGCGGCAGTCCCGTCGGAGGGTCCGGGACCACCGTGTGCAACACCGGTCACGACCCCAACTACATGGCCTCCATGGGGGCCAACTGGCGTCTGAACGCGGACCTGAGCGAAAGCCCGCCGGGCCTGTGGGCCGTGGATGCGGCCGGGCAGTCGGGCCACCCCGGCAGCCCCCACTACTGCGACCAGCTGCCCGAGTGGCTGGCGGGGCGCCACCACTACCTGCCGCTGGACAGGAGCCGGGTGGAAGCGAGCCCGGAAAGTGTGCTCCGCCTGGAGCCGGCCGGTTGATGTAGGACAAAAGGGAGGGTGCAAATGAGATTAGCCGTGCTTGGCGTGGGAGCTATCGGTGGCGTCATCGGCGGCTATCTGGCCCGAGGGGGACGCGACGTTACCCTGATCGACCAGTGGCCCGCAAATGTCGAGTGCATGAAGGACCAGGGCCTCACCATCACGGCCGCGGAGGAGGAGTTTACGGTCAAGGTCACGGCGCTTCACCTGGGCGAGGTCTCCGCCGCGCAGAGGCTCTTCGACGCCGTGTACTTGTGCCTCAAGTCCTATGACACCGCATGGGCGACGACGTTCATCCAGCCGCACCTGGCGGCGGGCGGATTCATGGTCTCGGCACAGAACAGCATAAACGAAGACGCCATCGCCGGCGTCGTGGGCTGGCCTCGGGTCGTCGGGTGCGTCGTGACCGTGGGCGCTGGCATGTACGAACCCGGCCACGTGGAGCGCACCAGCGCCGTTACGCTGCCCTCTTTCAAGATTGGGGAGCCCAGTGGCATGATGTCCCCCCGGGTGGAGAAGCTGTCACAGCTCATGAACGACATCGGCCCAACCCAGACCACCCCCAACCTGTGGGGAGAGCGCTGGGCCAAGCTGGCCACCAACAGCATGAGCAACGCACTTGCCGCGATTACGGGCCTCGGGTCGGCCGAGCTGAGGCAGAATCCGGAGGTTCGGGCGCTGTCGATTCGCATAGCAGCAGAGCTGGTCCAGGTCGCCTCGGCGCTTGGCGTTCACATCGAGCCCATCGGAGGGATCCCGGCTCACATGTTCCAGGATGCGCTGGACGACCACGGGGCCATGTCGGACGTGCAGGGCCTCATTATGGAGGCCGGCAAGACCATTGGGACGGGAAGGCCGTCGCTCGCCCAGGACGTGATAAAAGGGCGCAAAACGGAGGTCGAGCACCTTAACGGCTACGTCGTCGCGAAGGGTGGGGAGGTGGGCGTCCACACGCCCGTTAATCGGTCTGTGGTCGAGCTTACCAGACGCGTGGAGACCGGCGAGCTCGAATCATCCCTCTCCAACCTCAAGTACATTCCGTCTTTGCCTTCCGGTACCCCGAGCGGCTAGCAGTCAAGGAGCTGTGCATGAACCGCTTCAGAGAGGCCAGAGACAGAGGATGCGACTACCTTGTGCGGGCAGCTACCTCCCGACGGCGGTTTTGGCCTAGCCGAGCGCTGAGCCGCCGACCATCCATCCTGTAATTGCCGGGGGATTCTTAGCGTATCAGCCCGCGCCCCAGACCGATCGCCATCGCACGACTTCTCGTTGACTGCGATGTGGCGCGGGTGTACGCTGCACGGTGTCCGCCGCTGATTGAGCCCCAAAGGCACACCCCACAAGGTAGTCCCTACTTGGACAAGACAGCTCTAACACACGACGACGCCACCCAGGCCGCGCCGCCTCGCGCCAGCCTGCTCCAGCGACTCATCCTGCGCTTCGCCACCCTGGAATCGTTTGGAGTCCGCGATTTTCGATGGATGTGGCTCAGCACGTTGCTGTCGATGATGGCAATGGGCATGCAGATGATGACCAGGGTGTGGCTGGTCCTCCGTCTGATGGACGACTCGCCCATGGCCGTCGTCTATATCACCATGACCTTCGCGCTCCCCATGATGCTCGTGTCCCTGGTCGGAGGGGCCCTCGCGGACAGAATTCCGAGAAAACGACTGATGATGGCCGCCCAGGGCGGCAACGCCATCCTGACTCTTGTAGTGGCAACCCTCGACTTCACGGGCCTGATCAGCTTCTGGCACCTGATGGTCGTCGGGGTGGCCAACGGGTCTCTGATGGCCATCAACATGCCGAGCAGACAGGCGATCCTATCGGATATCCTTCCTGAAGACAAGCTGATGAACGGCATCGCCCTGCAAAACTCCGCCATGAACCTCACGCGCATCCTCGGCCCCGCAGTGGCCGGCCTGCTAATCATATTCCTCGGTACCGCGGGCGTGTTCTACATTGTTGCCGTCGCCTACGTCCTCTCGGTCCTGGCGGTCTCGATGATCGACGCTGGCGTAGAGGCCAAGTCCCGGTCGGGCAAGGGAATGGGAGGCGACATTAAAGCCGGCTTCGCCTATGCCGCCGGTAATCCCGTTCTTCTCGGGCTGCTAATTATGTCCTTCGTCCCAGTGCTATTCGGGATGTCATACTACGTGCTTATGCCCGCATGGGCGCGTGAAGTGCTCGACGTCGAGTCGGACGGCCTGGGGATCCTGAATGCGGCGATGGGCGTCGGCGCCCTGGTGGGTAGCCTCATGGTGGCGAGTTTGGGACGCTTCAGAAAGCGAGGCGCCCTTCTCCTTGCGGTCTGTGTGGCCTGGGGGGTCCTCCTGGCGGCGTTCTCGCAGTCAACCTCATACCAAGTGGCCGTGGCCGTGTTGGTGCTCGTAGGTCTGGCCAGCGCCGTCTACATGTCTCTGAATATGACAATGCTCCAGCTCTACTCGTCTCCGGAGATGAGGGGACGGATCATGAGCATCGCCATGATGACGTTCGGCCTCATGCCGCTGAGCGCGATACCTTTTGGCATCGTGGCCGAGTCCAGGGGAACGCCCGACGCGCTGCTGCTGAGTGGCGTGTTGCTGGTGGCGTTTACGCTGCTCTTTACGTTCGCGTATCCACGCTTCCGCAGAATTGCCCAGGTGAAGGCCTCCTTGCCTGCCCAGGCCAATAGGGGCATGCCGGGGCGGCCCAACGCGCCGCCGGTAGCCAGGTCATCACACTATCACTTGGGAGAGCAACCATGCCCAGCGGCCCATTGACGGGGTTGGCGCAGACCGTGCTGGGCCCCGTTCGTCCGGAGGACCTCGGTCCCACCACCACCCATGAGCACCTTCTCATAGACTTCCTGTGCATGTTCAAGCCACCGGCCGAGGCGGGCGAGCGGTTCAAGTCGTTCCAGCCCGTGATGCTGGAGAACTTGGGCTGGGTGCGCTACGACCCATTCAGGAACAGAGACAACCTTCAGCTCCTGGACGAGGACACGGCCATATCAGAGGCGCTGTTGTTCAAGAGGGCCGGCGGCGGGACGATAGTGGACGTCACTACCATCGGCATCGGGCGAGACCCCCGCGCACTCGCGCGCATCGCTCGCATGACGGGGCTGAACATTGTCATGGGAGCGGGCTACTACATCGACGCAGTCCATCCCGAGGGCATGAATGAGGCGACGGACTCCGACCTCGCCAGCGCGATGGTCGGGGAGATCACCGACGGCGTCGGCGACACGGGCGTCAAGGCGGGAATCATCGGCGAGCTGGGGTGCACATGGCCGCTGACCGACAATGAGCGCAAGGTGCTGCGCGCCGGGGCACGCGCTCAGGGGGAGACCGGCGCCGCGATACTGGTCCACCCCGGACGTGACGAGGCGGCCCCATCCGAGATCCTGGATGTGCTGGCCGAGGCGGACGCGGACCCGAGCCGGGTCATCATCGGCCACCTGGATCGAACGATATTCGACATCGGCGCCTTGATCGATCTGGCCCAGCGGGGGTGCTACCTGGAGTACGACCTCTTTGGCTGGGAGACCTCATACTACTCGCTATCGGCGGCCGATATGCCCAGCGACGCTCAGCGGATCGACCTCATAAAAAGGCTCGTGGATGAAGGACACGCCTCTCAGATTGTGATGGGCCAGGATGTCTTCGCAAAGCACCGCCTCGCCAGGTATGGGGGCCACGGTTACGCCCATATCCTGGAGAACATAATGCCAAGGATGCGGGAGAAGGGCATTGCAGAGGGCGACGTGCACTCCATACTGGTGGACAACCCCGCCCGTATCCTGGCATTCGATTGACGCGGCGCTCCTCATTTCCCTGCGGGCAGCGGGCATCTTCGGCGGCGATTGTGTCCGGCGCCTAGCGACAGCGGGTTCCCAGGAGGTGGTTAATGGGTAAAGCGGACGACAAGTTAAGGGAGATGGGCATAATCCTGCCGAAACCCCTGGCGCCCGTGGCCAACTACGTTTCATCGGTGAGGAGCGGCAGTTTGCTGTTCCTGGCGGGACACGGCCCCGCACAGCCCGATGGTTCAAGGCCGAAGGGAAAGCTGGGCAGAGACCTCAGCGTCGAAGAGGGGTATCAGGTGGCCCGCCTGGTTGGAATCAACCTGCTGGTCACCACCAAGGAGGCGCTGGGCGACCTCGACAGGGTCGTCCGCGTGGTCAAGCTGCTGTGCATGGTCAACTGCACACCTGACTTCGAGGAGCAGCCCGCGGTCGCCAACGGCTGCTCAGACCTGCTGGTGGAGGTGTTCGGGGAGCGGGGCCTTCACGGCCGCTCCGCGGTCGGGATGAGCAGCCTGCCGTTCGGCATCCCGGTGGAGATCGAGATGATCGTCGAGGTAATTGACTAGACATTTCCAGCACTGAAAGAGAGGCCGAGAATGGGAGCAATTGAGGACCGAATTACGAGTCTGGGCTACAGCCTGCCCGCAGAGACGGTGCCCGGGGGCAGCTATGTGCCCACTGTCTCAGTCGCGGGCGCGGGGCTTGTCTACACCGCGGGCCACGTCGCAAAAGAGCCCAATGGGGACCTGATGACCGGCAAACTGGGGTCAGACCTGGCCGTTGAGGAGGGCTACAGGGCCGCCAAGCAGACGGCGTTGGGTCTACTGGGTTCCTTGAAGGCCGGCATAGGCGAGCTGGACCGGGTCACGCGGATCGTCAAGCTCATGTGCATGGTGAACTGCACGCCCGACTTCGAGGAGCAGCCTGCGGTGGCCAACGGGGCGTCTGACCTGCTCGTTGAGGTGTTTGGAGAGCGGGGCAAGCACGCAAGGTCCGCCGTGGGCATGGCGGGCCTGCCTGGAGGGGTGTGCGTGGAGATCGAGATGATCGTGGAGGTTACGCCGTAGGGGTGCCTGAACGCCCTGGCTTAGACCACCTCAGAGCCCTTGCGAGACTTCCCGCAGGGCACGAGGCGGCGGGCAGCGGCACGAAGGCTGTCAGGCCGAGCTCTCGGACCCAGGGACCCGCGGCCGCCCCGTTGCAGGGTCACGGGCGTTACGCCAGCACGCTCATCCCATACCGCGAGCCGAGGAGCCTGTTCGCCCTAAAGCGGTCCAGCCCTAGCATCGAGACATCTAGGCTCGCGGCACGCCCCTGGGTCACCATCTCGGCCATGACGGCTCCGACCATGGGCGCGAGCTTGAAGCCGTGGCCGCTGAACCCCACGGCGCAGTACAGCCCCTCTAGACCCTCCACCCTATCCAGGATGGGGTGCCAGTCGGGCGTGGTGGTGAAGAGGCCGGACCAGCCTCCACGGAAAAACGCCTGAGCCATGCCGGGCATACGGGCGGCGAGCTTGGCGGAGACCTCTTCGACAACGCTCATGTCCACGCCGTGGTCATAGCCCTCGGGGCTGGCCAGCTCGTCTTCTCCGACGCCGACTAGAGTCAGGCCCCCGGCCTCGGGGCAGGCCGAAAGCGAGTTCGGTATGTCCCCTACCACCGGGTGCCTGGGGACCTGGTCTTTTGGCCTGCGAAAGGTCACCACCTGATGCCGCACGGTCCGCAGCGGGACTTCCACGCCAAGATCCCGCAGAAACGGGCGCGACCACGGGCCGGCGGCGACCACGACCACCGGTGTCGATAGCGTACCTTCCGTTGTGGTCACGGCTTTTACCCTGCCGCCTCGGACCTCCACGCCGGTCACGGTGGCGTTCATCCGGATAACAGCGCCCAGCGCCCGCGCTCGGCGTGCGTAGCCTTGGGTAACAGAGTAGGGGTCGGCGTAGCCCGACTCTGGCTCGTACGCGCAAGCCTCGTCGTCCGATATCGATATGGCCGGCGCGATCTCCTTCATGTCTTGGGGCGACACCAGACCGGTGCTGATCCCAAGCCGCTTCTGCATGGCGACGTTCTCCTCTAGCGCGTGCCGCTCCGCCTCCTCCGCGATCAGGACGTAGCCCGCCCGGACGTAGCCCGAGGCACCACCGACCGCCTGGTCAAAGTCCTTAAAAACCTGGAGGCTCTCCCAGGCCATGCGGCTGGTGACTTCGTTCGAGTAGTGCATCCTCAGTATGCCCTGGGACCGGCCGGTCGAGCCGGAGCCGAGCACGTCCCTCTCGAGGAGCATTGTACGAGCCATCCCTCGCACGGCGAGGCCGTAGAGGATGCTGCATCCCATCACGCCGCCACCCACTATCACCGCGTCCACCGTTGTCGTCATGAGGTGTCCTGGTCCTCGTCCCTGCTCTCGCGCGCCTCCCCGGAAGGCGCACGCCGAAGTCTAACATCGTCATCTGTTAGAATGAAGCATCCTGGGACGTGGGGAGGCGCCGTAGTGGCGGGGGTGATCGCCCTGGTGGGTGGGAACGAGTTCAGGCCCGGCTGCGAGCAGATGGACCGAGCGGTCCTGGCCGCGGTCGGCGTAGAACGCCCTCACGTGGTCATCTTGCCCACGGCGGCAGCCCACCAGAGCCCCTCGAAAGCGGCCTCCAACGGCGTCCGCCACTTCTCGGGCCTGGGAGCTCAGGCCTCCTCCCTGATGGTGCTCGGCAAGGAAGATGCCGGCGATGAGGCGCTGTTGGCACCTCTCGATACCGCCAGCGTAATATATCTGACCGGTGGTGACCCCAGCCATTTGCTCGAATCGCTGAGAGGGTCTCTCGTTCTGCACAGGCTTCGTGGCGCGTTGAAACGAGGAGCGGTGCTTGCCGGGTCCAGCGCGGGAGCAATGGTGCTGGGCTCATGGATGCGCTTTGGCCGGTGGACTCCCGCCCTGGGCATACTGGACGGGGTTGCCGTTCTCCCCCACCACGAGCGCAGTGAGCCCGACGTCGTGGCAAAGGAGCTGGAGGACACTACGCCGCCTGAGACGACGGTGATCGGCATCGATAGCGAGAGCTGCTGCTTGGGTAGCGCGGACGGCTGGCAGGTGATCGGTCCTGGCGCCGTCACCGTGTACTCCCAGGGCCGGTGGCGCCGGTACGGCTCGGGGGAAGCGGTGCCGCTACCGTCCCCCGCATAACGCCCTACCCTGCCGGCGGCTAGAGACCGGGTAGCTCTCGTCATCCCCATGAGCTGCGTCGAGCGCTCTCCACGGCGGCCGGCAAACTGTTTTTTATCAGTCAAGTGGATCGGCGAGAGGCAATCGACACGGTCCTGGGCCGCTCACTCAAGGGTCCCGGAGACCCTGTGGGCCTCCGAGTTCGGGATACTGCGCAGAAGGTCGAGGCGTACAAGTTCGCAACACGCGTCAGCTGACGAGGAGCAGCATATGGGGCTATTCATGTTCACCGACCAGCACAATCCCGAGCACTGCCCGGAGCTGGCCGACGAGATGGCCAAGCACTACGAGACCAGACAGCCCTCAGGCAAGCTGAACGTCTACTGCACCTGTGGCAATGGCGAGCACCGCATGTTCTTCTTCATCTAGTCGAACGGCGCGGTCGAACTGGGGTCCAAACAGTGGGCGCGGCTGGGCACTTGAGGTGGAATGTGGGGATTCGACACAAAATAATGAGGGCTCCCGTCAAGGTATCCAGGAGCCCTCGCGTTTCCTATTCTGATTAGCTGTCCTGCGGTGCCGGCGCCGCCCGGCGCCTGAGACCAATTCCTTATCCTGCCGGCGTTAACACAATGTCCCGTGGCGAGACCCATCCCCAAAAGCGCCGCCCAAATTAAAATCGGGCCGGAAAAGGCCATCCCCGCAGAGATGCATGCGGAGCTTTCAGAGAAGCCAGAGCAGGCCGATCTTGAGGATCGTGATAAAGACCGCCAACCCCAGAAAACCCGCCAGAGCCATGGGCCCTATCAGGGCGTACATCGCCACCAGGAATCCAACAGTCAGCAACGCCGCGAGCGCGTAAGCAGTGCCCTGAATCGCCAAGCTGAGAGAGTCCATGACCTTAGGAGATACCATGCAAGCCCGCTCCTGCTATCTAGATGACCCAGAGCCGTGTCGGCACATTATAGCATTTTTCGGGAAATGACTCTGGCCACCACGCGCGGCTCGCAGCCAGGCCTCGCCTGGCGTGCGGTTTGCCACCCCCCAGATGTGCACAAGTCGAGATGCCGCCCCGACCGGCCTAAATTAGGGGAGCGGCGCCCAGTGCTTGCTCAGGAGGGCCGTTCGGGAATTCCCAGCCACGCCGAACATTTGGCTGGTGTCGAGGCAGGTTTAAAAGCTGCCCCGACGGTTTGACCGGGGTCGGCCGCTATATTCCCGAACACCTTGTCTGGCGAAGCACTACAGACCTGCGAAACCCCCCATCTGACCATGCCGGGACTACCGCGTGCCATCTCCGCGATTACCGTCCAATGCGCACCTTCTCATCTCGATTTTCGGGTGACTCCCCGGTGTGTTGACATGACGGGCATTATGACTATACCATGGACCGAGATGCCCCTGCGGGGGATAGGCATCTTGAAGACCAAGGACGGGGCGGAGAGATAGACGATGGCAAAGGCAAGGGCTGCAGCTAAAGACCAAAGCTTATATATCACCCGAGAGCTGGAGAGCAACCTCCAGGACCGGCTCAGCCGGATAGAGGGACACGTTCGTGGCATCAAAAAGATGCTGGCCGGACACCGGGACTGCGACGACATCCTGACCCAGGTCTCGGGGGTGAAGGCCGCCGTCAATCAGGTGGCCATTCTTTTGCTCGAGGGGCACCTGGAGAGCTGTGTGGCAGAGGGTCTCCGCAGCGGCGACGGCGCCATCCCGATCGAGCGGTTCAAGGCCAGCCTGTCCCGAGTCCTGAAATAGCCCTCGGCGATCGAGCACCCCGCTCCCTGACAATAGCCTGGTGCATCCCCCTGAGGGGGTAGGGCATCAAACCAGATGTGCGGTCGACAAAGTACGGAGAAACGGCGCTCACGGTGACCAGAGAATCTACTTTGAGAATCCCGGCCATCCACTGTAGCGGCTGCGCAAGCACCGTCAAGAGAAATCTTCTGGCACTGCCCGGATTGAGCGTCACCAACGTAGACCATAAAGCCAAGCAGGTGCGGCTTAGCTACGATGAGTCTGAGGTGAGCCTGGAACAGATCAAGGATTCCCTTGATGAAATAGGCTTCGGCCCGGATGACGAGTAGCACAGGTTCGGAGGGGCCAAGCATGTCAACGGCATCTCACGCCGATGATGGATTGGGCGCCACAGCACAGCGCACGTGGCGGATGGGCCTTTTCCTGATTGCCGCGGCCGTAGGTGTAGGGCTGGCCCTTCTCAGCTCGCGGGTTAGTGCCCCTGACATCTCCAGCCTCGCGGACCTGCAGGAACTCCTGACCTCCAGCCCCACCAGCGCTGGGTCCATCGCGGCCGTCGGAATCGCATTCCTCATCGGTGCCAGCATGGTGGTGCTGCCCTGCGGCTTCCCCTCAGTGTTCATGGTGCCGTCGATACTGAATTCCCGCCCCAGGTTTGTCCAAAAAGCGGCGTTGACCGTGATATTTCTTGGAGGCAGCGCTCCCCTACTGGCCCTCGCCGGATTGGTGCTCAGCTATGTCGGCGACGGCATCCTGAGCCTGGTGTCAACTCAGAGGTCCAAGATGCTGACCTCTGCCGTCCTCTACAGCCTCATGGGACTGACGACCCTGGGCTACGCCCTGAGCTCGTTGGGCTTCCTGCGACTGCCCACACTCCAGGCGCGGGTGACCGGCCCCCGGTTGCCGGGAAAGGACCGGCCCTATCGGCGCTCCTTCCTGCTGGGCGCCACCTTTGGGGGTGTGTATAGACCGGGGACATAGCTTACACATGTTCGGGGACATGGTGGACACCATAATAGGCATGACTTCATTACAAGGAGGTGGTCATGCCATGGAAGGAGATGTCCGTTATGTCTCAGAGGAGAGAGTTCGTGGAGCTGGCGCAGGCTGAAGGCACCAACAAAAGGGGCCTTTGCCGTCGCTTCGGGATCAGCCCTACGACTGGATACAAGTGGCTTGGGCGTTTCCGTGAAGGGAGCGAGGCAGGCCTGGTCGAGCTGCCGCGGCGGCCTCACTACTCGCCTGCACGTACCCCATCGCAGGTTGAGCAGGCGGTGCTGTCTGCCCGTGCGGCCCATCCGGCCTGGGGAGCTCGTAAGCTGCGACGGTGGCTTTTGGACCGCAGGGATGTGTTTGAGGCGGACATGCCGGCCCCCAGTACTATCACGGCGATCTTGCGTCGTCATGGCCGCATTGACCCCGCCGAGGGGCCCAAGCACCGTTCCTGGCAGCGATTTGAACACCAGGCACCCAACGACCTGTGGCAGATGGACTTCAAAGGCCACTTCCCCCTTACCCGAGGACGCTGCCACCCTCTGACTGTTCTGGACGATCACTCTCGGTTTGCCTTGGGGCTGCAGGCCTGCGGTAACGAGCAGGGAGAGATGGTGCAACAGCGCCTGACGGCTATCTTCCGGCGCTACGGCCTGCCCAACACAATGTTGATGGACAATGGCTCCCCGTGGGGCCATGACCAAGACCACCCCTACACACCTTTTACAGTCTGGCTGCTGAGGTTGGGCATCGGAGTCAGTCATGGACGCCCTTATCACCCTCAGACACAGGGAAAAGATGAGCGCTTCCACCGAACCATGACCGTTGAAGTGCTGCAGGGGAGCAGCTTCACTGATCTGGCGCACTGCCAGAGAGCCTTCGACCTGTGGCGGGACATCTACAACTTGGAGCGGCCCCATGACGCCCTTGACCTTGCTACTCCGGCCACCAAGTACCAAGTGAGCCAAAGACTGTTTCCCGAGGTCCTTCCACCCTTGGAGTACGAACCAACCGACCTGGTACGCCGTGTTCACGACAAAGGTAGGCTCCAGTTGTTTGGCCGTATCTTCAAGGTACCTAAGGCCTTCAAGGGCATGCCAGTGGCTATTCGGCCGACAACTGACGATGGAGTCTGGAACGTCTTCTTCGCCACTCATCAAATCGCCCAGCTTGACCTCAGGCACGATGCCTAACATACTCAAATGTGTCCACCATGTCTCCGGTCCACCATGTGTCCGGTCCATACAGGGTGGAATGGGGATCGCCTGCCCCATGCCGACCTACTACCTGATTCTGGGCTGGGTCGTGGCAACCGCAAGTCCTCTGTACGGGACGGTCCTTATGGCGAGCTACGGCCTTGGCCGCGTGGCGCCTGCACTTGCGATAGGCGCCCTGCTCGCCGGAGGCGCCAATCGCAGGGTAGTATCGCGGCGCATGGCATGGGTCCAAGAGCACATCGAATCGCCCATTGCCCTGGTGATGGGCGCGACCGGAGCCTATCTGCTGGTGTTCTTTGGAGGGGTAGTAGGCTTCCGAGCCCTGTAGACCAGGAGTGCCCTGCGGCCTATTGATCGGGCGATGAAAATATCGTACAGGAGGGCCTGATGGCAACGTACGACCTGATCATTATCGGAGGGGGCGCGGGAGCATTTGCCGCCGCAACGAAGGCCAATGACCTGGGCCGGACAGCATTGATGGTCAACAGCGGCCTCCCGATCGGGGGCACCTGCGTCAACGTCGGCTGCATGCCCACCAAGAACCTGCTCACCGTGGGCGACGAGCTGTACTACGGCAGCCATTCTCGCTTCAAGGCGCTGCTAAACGGCCACAACCCAGCTTTCGATTTTGCCACTGCCATAGCAGAGAAGGACGAGATCGTGGAGTCAGCCCGCCAGAGCAACTACATTAACGTTCTCGACTCCCTTGAGGCCGTCACCTACGTGCAGGCCCGCGCGAGGTTCATCTCACCTGAGGAGGTGGAAGTTGACGGGGAGGTGCTCGTGGGAAGGAAGTTCGTCGTGGCGGTCGGCTCCTCGACGAAACCGATACCCGTCGATGGGATGGACAGGGTCAGATGGCACACCAACAAGACCATCATGGACCTGAAGCAGGCCCCGGAATCTCTGATAATCATTGGCGCAGGTCCCGAGGGACTGGAGTTTGCCCAGATGTTCGCCCACTTCGGGGCCAACGTCACCGTGGTGGTCACCCGGGGGCATCGAGTCTTGCGGGCGGAGGAGCCAGAGACCGTCAACGAGCTGCTTCGCTCTCTGGAGGAGGAAGCAACTGTCTTGAAAGTCAAGAGGAATGAACAACGAATGTGGAAGTCATGTCGTGCCAGGGCGAGCGATGCTTGAGCATGGAGTTGAGGATAACGAGCAGCTTGCGCATGCAGGCTGTGAGGGCCAGCTTCTTCGGCTTACCAGCGGCCAACAGCCGCTGGTAGAAGTCTCGGATGACGGGATTGTAGCGGCTGGCCACCAACGCTCCCATGTACAGGGCGGCGCGGACCCGGCCGCGTCCGCCCCAGACGGTGCGTTTACCACGCAGGGTGCCGCTATCCCGGTTGTAGGGAGCCACTCCCACCAGGGCGGCAACCTGCCGGCGATCCATGGTGCCCAGCTCCGGCAGGTAGGCCAGAAGAGTGAGGGAGAGCTGCTCGCCCACGCCGGGGACGGTGCGCAGAAGGTCGTCCTTCTCCCGCCACACGGGACTCTGGCGCAGAGTCTGACGCAGACGCTTGTCCAGGTCGTCCAACTCCCGCTCCAGCCATGCAATGTGGGCTTCGATGCGGGGACGGACGGCGACGGTGGCGGTGCCGAGGCGGTTCTTCTCCGAGACCAGCATGGTCATCACCTGGTGCCTTCGGGCAGCCAGGGAGTTGAGGGCCTGGGTTTCGGCGTCCCGCAAAGGGCGCACGGGAGGTCGGACCGCTTCGGCAAAGTGAGCAATAGCCGCCGCGTCAAGCGAGTCGGTCTTGGCCAGCTTCCCCGTTGCCCTGGCAAAGTCCCGCACTTGGCGCGGGTTGACGACGACCACCGGCACCGCCTCGGCTGCCAGAGCAGCCACCAGAGGCAGCTCCAAGCCGCCCGAAGCCTCAAGCAACACCATGACAGGTTCCAGGGTCTTCAGCTTGGAGATCAACTGCCGGATCCCCGCATCGTCATGGGAGACCTCCCATCTTTCGTCCGTGGGACGCACCGCAACGTCCACCTGGGCCTTAGCTACATCGATGCCTACGTAGGTCGCTTCCTGTTCCATCAGCACCTCCTGCGAATTATTGGCCCGTCCTTGCAAGATGCGGGCTTGGTTGGCCCAGGCAACTGTTCGGGCTCTAACTCTGGGGGGTGCGGCGACCCTCGCTTTCTCACGGCCTGCTACGACCTAGGAATAGTCGGTCTGCCGCACCCCGATCCACCTAAGTGAAGTGATTGTTACACACCAAACCAAGATACAAGGAATACAGTTCCAAACGGGGGTGAGCCTGGACAAGGTAGAGGAACGTAACGGCAGCATCGTTGTGGCCATTAGTGGAAGTGATGGGCCGAAGGAGTTGCTAGCTGACGAGATCTTACTCGCGTCAGGTATACAGGCCAACACCTCGGATCTTGGTCTGGAACAAGCGGGAATCAACCTAGACCAGCGTGGTTTCATTCGTGTGGACGAGAAGTACATGACTGATAATCCCAACGTGTTTGCCGCGGGCGATTGCATCGGTAGGAAGCCACTTGAGACGGTGGCTGCCAAGGAGGGCTCCTTCGCGGCGGAGAATGCGTTGACGGGCTCTCAAAGGTCGATCAACTACGACCACGTGCCACACGCAGTGTTCACGAACCCCCAGCTAGCCAGCGTCGGCCTGACCGAGGAGGAGGAGATGCTGCGGTTTAACGCATGCGCGTGCCGCACCATCTACATGGACGCGGTGCCCAAGGCCGACGTAGTCAAGGAGACCCGGGGCGTGTTCAAGATGGTAATCCACCCCAGAAATTCCAAGATACTGGGGGTGCACATCGTCTCGCCCTACGCCGCCGACCTTATCCACGAGGCGACGCTGGCGGTGAAGTTCGGACTGACCGTTGACGACATCATCGATACCGTTCACGTATTCCCCACCCTTAGCGAGGGAATCAAGAGAGTGGCGCAGGCCTTCACCCGCGACGTGACTGCGATGGCTTGCTGCGTGGAGTGATCGCGAGTCATGTGTAACCCAGAGGCGGCGGATGGCTGAGTTCATGCAGCACCGTACGCGCTGGGCCGAGGAGCGCGTACGGTCCGTTGATCACGGACCCGGTCGAAGCAATGTCCCTATTCAAGGGGGGGGATTGGGGCCCCTTATCTGCTTCAGCTGAGTGTCGTGGTATCGCCCGCCCAAGGACAGCAAGATAGCTGCGAGGCGATTAGACTTTCTGCAGCACGAAGTAGTGGCCGGGACTCCAAGCCTGGCAGACGAGATAAAGCTGACCATCATGAATGTGCAGAGCAACATTGTGTAGATGTTGGGCCAGCTCGATCCCCAGGTCCTCTTTCGGGCGAATGGTAGACAGGAGCTCATAGCTCTCCGCATCAAGAATGTAGATAGGCGCGGGACGAAGTTCCTTCGGGTCGTCGCGGAGACAGCCGATCACTGCATACCAGCGTTTCTGGTACTCAAGGTAGCTAATCCCACACGGAAAGGATCCGGATGGAAGTTTGTGTGAAGCAAAAAAGCGACCGTCTCCACCATGGACCTGAATGCGTGAACTGGGGCGGTCGGCAATATCTAGGTGGCTATGAGTGGGATTGACATTGATGCCGTGGGCCGTCGCAAATTTACCGTCTTCGGCCGCGTCTTGGGTCTTGCCACCGAAAATACCAGTCCATTGTCGTGTGTTTACATCGGCAGAGGTGATGTAGTTAGAGCCATAGCCGTCAGCAATGTAAAGTTGATTGCCTACCAGGACCGTGTCGGTAGGTTTGTAGTCCGCCTCTTCAGCCTGGTACTCGTCAAAGGTGGGTCGCGGCAGGGTAAAATCGACCTTACCATCTAATGTAAGAACGACGACCATCTCGTCAGCATTTGCGGGTACGATAAGTCGCCGGTTGCCACCAATGTCGCCGATTTTGGTGCCATGAAAGTTCAGTGGTGTCAGCTCATCAGGCAGATTAATGATTTCTTGCTTCTGCAAGTCCGCATCGACCCGCATAATGCCAATGCCTGGCATGCCGTAGTATATCTGTCCATAGCCGTCTCGGGCATCAACCGCAAACCCGCCATGCAATTTTACCTCCTGCTCCCTTGCTGCTGAGGGGAGACTGTAGAGGTCTTCTCGATGGACAAACTTGAATGGCTCCTGGCCGCTCGTCTTGGTCGATGTCATTCCTATCCTCCTCGTGCTTATGGTCCGCTGGGTCTAACTATTTGACGTCACTTTCCGCGCGGCCGAGTACGCGCATCCTCGGGGAGAGTCTCGATGATAGGAGCCTGCCTGATATGGGGCGATTGCCTATAAGACTAAAGTCTTCTCTAAGGCCATCCTCCGCCAGGACGCCCCTAGGCGGTTGAGCAGAAATTGTCAAGACTGTAGGTGCAGTCACGACTTGCGGACGGGTCGGAAATGGAGCAACCCTATCTTGTACGATAGTCGTCATCTTGTACGATAGTCGTCACAGATACTGGTGTGGTGCTAGTACGGGGGCAGCAGACGCCGGAACCCATGATATAAGACGACCGCCAGGAACAACAAATTGCGCGGCAATCCACCATAAACCGGCAGTCTGATTGGCCGAACCGGTACGCCTGATCGAGAGGCAGATTCCATCTGTTCCGCCAATCGTTCCATCCATCCAACGGATCTGGGCCACTCGAATAATCGATCGAGCCAGTCCGACGGAATTCCCTCCCTACCCACCGATGCGCCAACGATGCCCCCGACGATCGCGCCCGTCGAGTCCGTATCGCCGCCGCACATGACCACTTGTGTAACCGCAGTGCGAAAATCCCGCTGATTGGCCATCCACGCGTGAATGGCGACAGGCACCGAGTGGTAAACATACCCCGAAACGCCCTTGGTGAGCCCGATGCTGTCAGCGAAGGCAACGGTCGATTGTCCTCTGTCGACGCTATCGACGGCGACGCGTACCAGGGAAAACAGCTCGTCGCCGTCTGTACCAAGCGAAGCCTTTAGTTGGTCTAAGAAGTCCGAGCCCGCAACCGTCTCATTCTGGCGGGCCATTCGCGCGGACAACGCGACTGCCAACGCACCGTATTCGGCCTTCGGGTCGGTATGCGTGATCCGGGTCGACGCACGCACCAACTGCCGTAGCAGATCGAGATCGTCGATGGCGGCCCCAACAATCGGAGCCCGCATTGCCGGACCGTTGCCGGCGGAGAACACGCCGCTCCTTTCCACGCCGAATCCTATCCACAGCCGAAGGATGGACCGCAACGTGGCGAAGCCTACTCCGGCAGGAAGACCCAACAGCCAGAATCGGAGACGCCGAGATAGCTGGCGTTGAAATGCGCCGACGTCGGCACCGGACGCGATGATGGATTGGGCGACCATGCAGGCGTGTTCGGTGTCGTCGGAAACCATTCCTCGCCCAAAGAGAAAACGATGTCGATCCGGTGGGCCCAAAAGCCGGCTCGCCCGGCGGGGTGACAGCCCTTCATACGGCAAGCCAATGGCGTCGCCCATTGCCGTGCCGAGGATGGAACCGACGATGTGCTTACGCGCCATGCGCAAGTTGGGTAACTATCAGACGAGTGCTCTGTGAAAGCATCAAATGGCTGGCGCTCATGGTCGGGGAAAGGGTTCTTTCTGCGCCGACGTGATCTGGCTGCGTCGTGAACTGGCGTTCGATGGGCAGCCTTCAATTCGCGAGCTAGATCCCCGCTAACCCTCCATTTTCAAAGGGGAGCATCGGCCCAGCTTGCGATGAGGGACTCCGTGTTGACTCCGTGGGGCAGCTCGTTGAAGTAGTAGTGCATCGGGCCGGACTGGAATGCAGGCTCGAACATCTCTACGTCGTCCTGGAGCATGGCGTCGAGGCCCTCGAACCGGCTCCACAGGGTCTCGGACTCCTCGACTGTGTGAAGCGGTCGGCGAACCCTGCGCCCCAGTTTAAGGTGATGGGATGGGGTCGCATTGCGCGGCGCCGCGTGGACTCCGTCACATCGAACCTGGGGTCCTTGCGGATGCGGATGTGGAGCGCCGCCTTGGACAGGTAGATCGTGAGCACCGTCTTGCCGCTGGGGCCGATGCCGGGCTGCAGGGACTTCAAGCCGGCTCGGTAGGCATCGGCGTTCCCCACGATGACCGCGCGGAGCGTGGACTCAGTGATGTCCTTCAGGCGCTCGCTTTGACGGTTGGATTCGTCGAATCTCTGGCGGGCCCAGGGAGCAAGGCTCTCGGTGAAGACAAGCTCCGGGTAGTTTCCGAAGATGGTGTGCCCCCCATGGAGCGTGCGCCGCTTCTTGGTCGTGTAGTTGCTCCCTGTATGTAACAGGAAGTTGCTGTAGACTACGCCATCACCCGCGTTCAGCTCGACCGGGATGCCTCCGGTGACGGGCTTCTTGAGATCGTCCATGAACTCGGCGTTCTCCTGCTCGGTGTTCCGGCGTCGGTGGCTCCCCGGGACCACCCAGAGGACGCTGTCGTCGTACATGGGCACGTTCCACTGCGTGTATCTGGGGCCGTTCTCGATGAAGTCCGCGGCGAGCGCATCCATCGGGGCCATGTCCACCGGGTGGACGTCCCGGTGCCAGCCCGTGCCTCCCGGCCAGTCGCGCACCGGATTGCACATCATCATCATCAGCGTGACGTTGGGCTCGGGAACGCACAAGAGTTGGTTGGCGGTGTCGAGGGTCTCGTCGGCGACCCAGAAGTCCTCGACGACGTTGGCCGTCTCCTCATCGATAAGCTCGGGTCGTTCCATGAGTACCCGGGGCTGTTTCGCCGTATCGTACAGGCCGCCCAGAGGGTCATCGGGCTTCCGGTCTCGGGCCCATACGACCTTCTGTCTTTCCAGGATGGTCTCGCAGCTTGCGCGCATCGCTTCCAGCTTGTCCGCCGGGATGACGTTGTGGAGGATAAGGTAACCCTGGTCCATGAACTGGTCTCGGTCCACCTTCATGACTTGCTCCTCGCGTGGGGGTGGCCACGCTTGCCACACTAAACTCCGCATGCTCCTGTAGCTCCCTGGGCCAGAAGTACTGGAAAAAAGCTGGGACACCCTCGGGTGAGGCCCACTTCGTTGGCACAGGGATGGTATCGGAACCCTCCTGACCTCGGCGCTGAGATGACTGCAACGACGCAGGATATTTAGCTATCAAAAGTCGCCTCTTTCAGTACCCCTTTTTTTGGTCGATTACGCTCAAGAGAGGCTGACCAGCCAGAATCCTTTGGAGATTCTCACAGAAAAGCTCGACGATCCGGTCCTTTCGATTGGGCGATCCCCCTGCTGCGTGTGGAGTTACGATCACGTTCTCCATGCGCCACAGCGGATGGTCCTCGGGAAGAGGCTCCTGCGGTGTCACGTCGAGGCCCGCTCCGCCTATCACGCCTTTCCTCAGGGCCTCCATCAGCGCTCGCTCGTCTACGATCTTGCCTCTGGTCACGTTGATGAGAAGGGCGTGATTCTGCATTCGCGCGAAAGCTTGTTCATCGAACATGCCCTCCGTCTCCGGAGTGAGCGGCGCGCAGATAGCCACGACGTCCGACTGCTCCAGCAGGTCGTACAACCGGTCCATCTTCCAGCAGGCTTCAACGTTGTCGGGCACCTCAACGTCCTCCGGATCGACGGCGACGATGCGCATCCCGAACCCGTCCGCGCGGTCCGCTAGGTCGCGCCCTGTCCCACCCAGTCCAACGATACCCATAGTGAGGCCTACAAGCTCCCACGTGGCGTTGCGAATCGGCATCCGCTGATTCCAACTCGGATTTCGTATTGCCGTCGCGATCCCACGAGTCAGGCCCAGCAGCAGCGCCATTGCGTGCTCGGCTAGGTGTACCCCCACGGTGCCCTTGGCGCTGGTGAACAGGACATCGCTTTCCGCGAACTCGGGGAAGAGCCGGGTGTCAACGCCGGCGCCAATCACCTGCACCCAGCGCAGCGTGGTCGCGCGCGTGAACATCTCCTCGCTGAGCTCACCGAACACGACCTGCACATCCGGCATCGCCTCCAGGACCTCGCCCTCGGACTGGAGCCGCATGAGCTCCACCTCCGCGGAGACGGACCTGATCTGCTGGACCTGGCGGTCATCCAACTCGAGGTTGAGCGATACTTTCATTGTGAGTCTCCTCCCTAGGTAAAGATCACCGGGCGTTGCCGTCTCTCAATGAGCGGTCAGTCCACGAGGCGGCGCCGATTCTCACAGTGGTCATGGTGGCTCTGAGCCCGTCGACGCCCCACGCCCATTCCTTCTGGACCTCCACGAATGTGAGGCTACTCCCGTACCGCTGGAGCCCCAGTCTACGGCTCCTGACGAAGGAGCTATTGGGGGATTACCGTCGCCCATCGTTGACGCTCGCTGGCCTGCTGGGCACAAGTGTCAAGTCCAACGCCTTTCATCAGATATTGTGGGCCACCCGCATCTATACCCGGTCCCTCTGCGACCGTGATGCACATCTGAGGAAAAGATTCCAACACGATTTCGCCTGAGTCTTGCAGTGTCCAGGTCTGGAGCTCTGCCTCGGTACACTCCTCCAGGAGGAGCCGAGCCCCGATCGAGGCGTTGTCGGCCTCCAGGCACAGCTCATAGTGAGGCATGCGTATCACGCCCTTGCCGAGAGCGGCCACGTCAAACCGTCCGTCCTGGTTCCATATACCGTGCTTACAGGTATGCGTTTGCAGCGGACTAGCTAATCGTACGCCCGCCATATGGCCTGGGATATCCAAACAGTAGCCTCGTGCTTCGTCAAGCGGGGCGATCACCCGCATGAACACACCCTGATCGTTCACCAGCTCCGATTCTGCCACCTCAGGCGTGACTACATCCTGTGGAACCGCGGGTCTCGTTGACTCATCGTCGCTCGAATTCGTGCAAGCCGCAACAAGCACCGATACCGCGAGGATTGTACTCAATGCGGCGACGAGGTGGTTAAGCAGTTCGTCCAAGTGTTTAGTCAGCAAGCGGGTATCCCGTTGTTCAATGTCCTGTCTGCAGGGCCGGTAGATGCGGACGTGGAGACCAGCCACGGGTGACATTGGCGCCAATAAGGCCGACTCGAAGTTTGGGAGACTTGGACAACTCTCCGTAGGTGGTGTGGAGGAGTGTAGCGGCGGGCCATGAGGCCGTCAAAAAGGACTGCTGAAGGAACTGAAGCACTAGCGGGAAGTGAAGGAGGTCGTAACTAGGACTCCCCATCTTAAAGAGCAGATATCTTGACCTTGTGCCGCGGCTTGACGTCCCGAGCGCCGGCAACGTCGATTACCGTCTGGAGCCACCACGAAGTCGCGCCCTCGCGGGCGTGAGCAGGACGGTCCGGCTTGATATTGACCCTGACCTTACGTGTCACCTCTCTGCCCGACGTGAGCTCCTCATCCTGGAGAAACGTCACCATGCCGTATATCGAGGTCTCCCTGTGTTTCTTTTTCACTTCCTTGGTGATCGTCTCCGTTCCGGCTTGACCCGCGCCCGAGTCGGCGGTGGCGCTGATGATGGGCTGTTCGTAGGAGAAAGTGTACTCCTCCGTCCACCGCTCTTCGAGAACGATGTCGACGCGACCTTCTCTGACGAGACAGTCGCGGTTAGGCTTCATGTCGATGGTCGCGTCAATGGACTCGCCTAGCTTGTAGTCCCTGTCGTCGAACGAAGCGGACACGTCTATGGGGCGCAGACGGCTTATCATGGAACCCCTCCTGTACGGTGCCATTATAACTCACCCCAGGAATGTAGAAAAGAGAGAGACTAAAGGGCTCGGCGGCTCCATTCGGTCCCTTTCCAAGTCCTTTTACCCCCCTCAATTACCCTCAGTAACTTCAGTACGTCCGGTCATTGATGCCGAGGCGGATTCGAGGTGACCTTGGGGGAAGGTGTGCCCGTGGAAGGGTGCGACCACGGCGCAGACATGCCAGACACGTTTTCGGGAGCAATAAGGAGACAGCATATCGCGGATCATCTTTGCCAGGGCGTCAGATCACGATTGACGGTGTCGGAGGCTGATGCTATGGTTCACCCCATCACCGTCGCCCCTTAAAATGGAAATTCGCGGCTCAATCGAGCTGCCGGAAGAGACCAGCTCCATCGGTCTGGGCCGCCGGCTGGAGGAGGCGGGCTACTTCCTCTGCTACAACAGATAGTATCTGCGCGGGCGGAACTGGATACTGGTCGGCGTGATGGGTGAGTTCTCATGGGAGCCGGTTGCTCGGCTACTGGACGCGATGGCAGAGATCTATGGGGCAGCGCTCGATCGGCCTGGAGCTCCGCCATGGTGAAGCTGATGGATGTCGTTTCGGGGTTTCCCTAGCGAGGAGGAGCAATGCCTGCCTTAAACGGTCCACGGCGTCCGAACGTGCTATTCATCCAGTCGGACCAGCACAACGCGGCGGTAACCGGCTGCTATGGAGACCCGCTCGTACAAACTCCAAATCTGGACGGGCTCGCCGCGCGGGGGGTGCTGATGGAAAGGGCCTATTGCGCCTACCCGATATGCGTGCCCTCCAGGATGTCGTTGCTGACTGGCCGATACCCCTATGAGAACGAGGTCTGGTCCAACGGCGACATCCTCGACTCCGCCATCCCCACCTACGCGCACGCCATGGGAGCTGCCGGCTACCGGCCAGTCCAGATTGGCCGGCTACATTTCAACGGGCCAGACCAGCTGCACGGATTCGCCGAGCGCCTGGTCGGCGACGTCACCCAAACTTACTCAGGCGGCCGTAGGCGAATCCACCTTGGCGCGCTGGAAGGAGGGGCAAGCTCGCTCCGCATGGGCCTTCAAAAGTCCGGCCCGGGCCAGAGCTCGTACCAGGTCTACGATGAGCACGTCACCGCCGCGACCATTGATTATCTGAATCGTCTGGGGGTACGTAAGCGGTCTGGCGAGCAGACGGAGCCCTTTTCTTTGTCGGTCGGACTCATCCTTCCCCACCCACCGTTTGTCGCTCGCAAGGAAGACTATGACCTGTACGCCGACGTGATGACGATGCCCAGGAATCCGGAGCCATTCTCCGAGCGTCTGCACCCATACTTCCAATGGTGGCGGCAATACAAAGATATCGAGGATGTCAGCGACCAGGAAATCCTGCGCTGCAGGATCGCCTACTGGGCACTGGTTACAAGAATGGACGCAATGGTCGGGGAGATCCTGGGCGCGCTGCAACGAAACGGGCTCAGCGAAAACACCCTGATCATGTATACCACGGACCATGGGGAGAGCCTGGGAGAGCATGACCTGTGGTGGAAGCAGACCTTTTACGAAGACTCTGTAAGGGTCCCGGTGATCATGTCCTGGCCGGGGGTCCTGCCAGAGGGAGTCCGATCTAGCAACATCATAAGCCAACTCGACCTTAACGCTACGATGCTCGATGCTGTCGGGGCTCCCCCGTTGCCACTCTCCCATGGCCGAAGCCTCCTCGGCCTACTTCTGGACCCGAGTGAGACAGCGTGGGACGACGTGGCCTACTCCGAATTCTACCCGGGTACCCATGTCGAGGTGCCGCCGGATGGCGTACACGCCGTACCCCCTGGCCAGTTCCACCGAATGATCAGGCGAGACGAGTGGAAGCTGAACTACTACAACGGAATGAAGCCGCAGCTCTTCAACTTGGCGGAGGACCCCGGAGAGATGCGGGACCTGGCGCAGGACCCGGAACACAGGCAAATTCGCAAGCAGCTGACAGAGCAGGTCCTGGACGGTTGGGACCCTGAAGTCATCGCCAGCAAGATGTCGGATACCCGGAGAAATCAGGCGGTTCTCCAGGCCTGGGCCAACAAGATGGACCCGCCGGAATTGATGCGCTGGGACATGCCAACAGAGACGAACTATCTGGACGGCCCGGCCGAGGGTGGCTAGGCGCGCTGCGGGCCATACCCAGCTTCTCCATTACTCTCGTTGACCTCCGATTTTGCAGGACGGCACTGGCATGGATGTTCCCGAGCCCATATTCCGGGAACCCCCAGTCAATCAGCGCCTCCGCCGCCTGTAGACTAGAAATCAAAATCGCCCTTCCAATACTGTTGCCGCAATTCGCGAGGCATGAGCGACCGGAACGTCTCAGCCCTCGCTATCAAGCGCCCCATGAAGTGCGGAATAGGGAATAGGGACTGAGCCTCCTCTGCTGTCACCCAATGATGTGCAGAGTGTTCGTAACTCAAATCAAGGCCAGTTATGTCGCCGACGGTGCAACCGAAGATCACGCCGATCATCTCGTTCTCCGGTAGGGCGTCTCCTCGATAAAAGTGAGTGGTACCAAGCAGGAACTCGATACGCACTTCTAGCCCAAGCTCTTCAAGTGCTTCCCTTCGGGCTGCTTGAATAAAGTCCTCCCCCTGCTCGAGTCGGCCGGATGCGCACTCCCATTCTCCCGCGGCCCAGTCCCTGGTGTCTGGGCGTCGAAGCACGAGGTACTTGCCGTCCAACCGACGCCACACCAGAACTCCGACCATTGCCAGGAACCGGCCCACTGCCATCCGAGACCTCCTTTGGTCGAAAAGCCTAATTCTGCCCGGGCTTAACTCGCCTCTTCTCCCACATCTCCCCTCCACAGCCGCTGCATCTCCTCCGAGGTCCGCAGCAGGTCAGGCAGCGTGCCTTCGGCCTCAACCTTGCCGTCTTTGAGCACGATAATGTGGTCTGCGCGCCGCAGAGCAGCCCGTCGGTGCGAAACGACGAGGCTGGTCGCCTCGTGCAGCTCAGAGACGCGCTGCCATAGATTCTGCTCGGTCTCCACGTCCAGTGCGCTGGACACGTCGTCAAACACCAGCAGCTCCGGAACGCGCACGAACATGCGGGCGGCGGCGGTCCGTTGTACCTGGCCGCCCGAAAGCATGACGCCGCGAGGACCGACCAGGGTCTCGAGCCCGGCCTCAAGCTCCTCGACGTCTCGCTCCATCACGGCCGTTTTGATTGCGCCGTCGAGGTCGACCCTCGACTCGAGCAGGCCCAGAAGGATGTTGGCGCGGAGCGGCTCGCTGAACAGCCGGGGCACCTGGGACGCATAGGCGCAGCGGGGCGGCACCAGGAACTCGTCGGGGTTATCGACCACCGCGCCGTTCCAGCGGACCTCGCCAGCCTGTCTCGGGAGCGAGCCCATGATCGCCCGCAACAGCGTCGTCTTGCCTGAGCCGATGCGGCCCGTCACCACCGTGAAGGTCCCGCGCTCCAGTCGCAGGTCCACTTTGCTGATGCCCCGACCGGAGGCGGAGTGCAGGTACGTGAGCCCGTCGACCTCCAGGGACTCGAACCGGTCGGCGTCGGTCTTGGCGACGAAGGGGACCTCCGGCAGCCGGCCGAACAAGTAGCTGGGCCGCTTCTGGACCAGCTCACGGGGGGACGCTCCCGGCATCAGCTCGTGCAGCCGGTCCAGCGACACGCCGATCTGCCGGTACTGCATGAGCGTCCTGCCGACCTCGTGAGCGAGCCACTGCGTCCATCCCAGGTAGAAGACGAAAAGCGACAGGTCGCCAACGGTGAAGCTTTCAGAGCCCAGCGACCTGCCCGCGGCGATGAGCACGAACCCGGTGCCTATGTTCTGGACGTTGGAGAAGACCGCGCCTAGGGTCTCGCCCAGGAGCGTATCCTTGAGCGTCGTTCGCTTGCGCTCCGCGTTGAGCACGTCGAAGCGGTCGAGCACCCGCTCCTCAGCGTCCGCCACCTTGATCGCCTCCACCGCGCCGAACATCTCCCCGATGAAGCCGGTCACGCCGCCGGTCGCCTCCCGGCTTTCCTTCCGATACCGCTGAATGCGCCCTCGAACCAGGCCCGGGATGACCACGACGATCACGATGGGCACGAAGACGCCGAAGGTCATCGCCGCGCTGATGCGCGCCATGATGAACAGCGCGGTCGGCAGGAACAGCATGTGCGCGATGAAGAACTTGAACTGCGACATGTACGAGGCGATGACATCGGCGTCATCACGGAAACGGCTGACCGCCTCGCCGGTGGAGCTCGGCAGCGAGCGTTGTCCCGGAAGGCTCATCAGGTGTGAGAAGGCGTTCCGCTGCAGCAGGGCGGCGACGTTGAAGAAACTGTAGTCGTGGAGGACCACAACCCCGATGAAGATCGTGAATGTCAGCATCCCGATGGCCACGAGGATGGCGCACAGCTCCCAAATCCCAAATGACACGTGTGCCTCGCCGGTGAGCTGGTCGAATATTTCGCGCTGAATAAGCCCGACGGCGTTCTCCAGCACGACCATCCAGAAGACGACCACGAGCAGTTCGCCCAGAAGCGGCCACTTCAGGGCCCAGAAGACTCGCAGCAGGTACCGCCAGGTGCTCATGCCAGCACCTCGCCCATGTCGGTCTTCAATAGCTTGTGGAACCGGGCGTTCGGGTCCTCCGCCAGTCGCGAACGCGCGCCGTGCTCGACGATTCGCCCGCGCTCCAGGATCATGATCTCGTCGCAGCGGTCCAGGGTCGCCAGTCGATGCGCGATGACTATGACGGTGCGGCCCTCGACCAGCCGGTCCACTGCCCGCTCGATGAGTTGCTCGGTGCCAGGGTCGATCCGCGAGGACGCCTCGTCAAGAACGACCACGCGCGGGTCCCGGAGGAACACGCGGGCGAATGCGAGCAACTGGGCCTCGCCGGCTGACAGCCCCGCGCCCTCGGAGTGCAGAATGCTATCGAGTCCCTGATTAAGGCTCCGGTACCAGCTACTCAGCCCAAGCTCCTCAATTACCTTGAGCAGGCGGTCGTCCGGGATGCGGTGGTCGAGCAGCGTCAGGTTGTCCCGCACCGTGCCCTCGAACAGCCTCACGTCCTGGGTGACCACGCCGACCTGCTCGCGAAGCTGGCCGATGCGCGCGTCCCGCACGTCCTGCCCGCCAAGGAGCACGCGTCCCTCGTCGGGATCGTAGAGGCGGAACAGCAGCCGGGATATCGTCGTCTTGCCGCTGCCCGTTCGACCGATCAGGCCCATCACGCGGCCCGGGGCGAGCTCGAAGGAGATCTCTTGCAGCACCGGCTCGCCCGGGTTGTAGGCGAACGATACGCCGTCGAACCGCACCGGAAGCGCCCCGCCCGGAAATCGGACGCCCGGCCCGTCCAGTACCCGGCGCTCGGTCCCCAGCAGATCGAGTATGCGGATGAGGCTGGCCGTCGCCTTCTGCAGGTTGTTGAGCTGCTGTGTGAAACGCTCGATGGGCTGCAGCAGCATGTTGGTGTAGTGGACGATCAGGAACGCGGTGCCGATGGTGACGTGGCCATTCAGGAACAGCCACGATCCGACTCCGAGCGCAACCGCGTTGCCGACCGCGAAGGAGAACCAGGTCGTGTTGAGGACTAGGCTGATCATCAATGACGCCTTCAGGTTCTTGCGGAACCAGTCGCGGATCCTGCTGTCGAACCCCAGCATCACGTAGGAGCGGGCGGCACTGGTACGGATGTCCTCCCTGCCAGCCAGCCGCTCTTCGATGAAACCGAAGGTCTGGGCGCTCGCCTCTCGCACGGCGCGGAACCGATCGACGGTGAGGTTGCGCAGGCGGTACAGCACGACCAGGACGACGGTCGCGAAGGTGGTCAGGGCGAGACCGGCCCGCCAGTCCTCACGGAAGAGAAGGAACAGGATCCCGACGAGCAGGACCGTGCTGCCCAGGATGTGGATGACGAAGGTGGCGAAGAAGCTGCCTAGCTGCTCCGAGTCTCCATCGATACGCTCGATCATCTCGCCGGGCGTGCGGTTGTTGTGGAAGGACATGTCCAGGTGCAGACAGTGCCTGGCCAGGTCGGCACGCAGGGCGTTGGTCGCCGTCCAGCCGACACGTCCGCTGGTGTAGGTAGCCACGACGTTGAACACCTGCTGTACCAGCGCGACCACGGTGAACAGGACGGCGACCGCGACGAGACGGCCAACGGGACTACCGCTCTGCGCCTCGTCGATGAAGTAACGGAGTAGCTGGGGGTTGGCCAGCTGCAGCCCGATGTTGCCCAGGAGCGAGACGGCGACGACCGCTACCAGCGCCTTCTGGGGCCGCAGGTACGTCACCAGCAGGTCGACGTACCGCCTGAACGGTACGCGGGCTCGCGGTGGGGATATTGTGTCTACTGGTCTAACTGCCACGTTCTATCGGCCCTCTGACGGGGACAATCCTTGCACTCGCACGCCTCGCCCCGCAGCCTATGTCCAGAATCCGATCCTCCCCGGAGAAGCATCTCGAGACCGGCAGGCGCCCGAGGTCCCAGAGATCAACCCTGCCAACTGCGTCGACGTAGTCAGAGAGGTGGCTAGGAACCATCTACGTCTCACGGACAAACTCCAAGCCTACTTTTGGCTCTGGCATCGGTGGTCCCCAAACGAAGAGAGCCTCCCGCGCTGGGGAGGCTCCAAGAAAGCAGTCCGATGAGACTTAAGCTACCTAGTTCCTCCTCAACGCCACATCTGAATGGCTGGACGCCATGAGATGTATCGGATTTCGGCCGAGGAGGATTGCCACGAAGTTTACTCCGGTCGTCGATCAGTTACCGCGCCAATAATAGCACACCGCTTGCGCAGCCGCCAAGGTTGGGTTACGGGGGTTTCACAGACGACAAAGACAATCGCGTTGAGCACGGCCGCCTCCCTACACCCGTACGATCAGCTCGGCTGCCACGAATCAACGCAGGCCGTAGCCTCCAGGCCGCTACGACCTGAACCCTTCAAACCAAGAGTCAAAGTCAAATGATTTCGTGTCGAAATCTGCCATCCATTCATCTGTGATCGGGCGCAGAGTCCCTGTATCAGTATCAAGGACTGCAAGGCAACCCAGCTCGAAGCCATTCAGCTCCGGGTACCACCTGGCGGACGCCACCAGAGCAGACAGAGTCCATGATGTCGTCTGGCCGTACCTCCTCGGACCGCTAACGTGGTGCACATGGCCGTTAACATGGAAAGTGGGCTGTGTTTCTTTGATCAGCCTTTCGATCAGCTTAGACCCCCAGTTATCCTGGCGATAGCCGAGGCTGGTCCCGTATGGGGCGTCATGGGTTACTAAAACGTCAATCGTTCCAGTGCCCAGTCCGATGAGGGTGTCGTAGGCAGCTTCTCCGATCGCCCGGTCGTCCCCATTCTTCATTTCGATGCCTCCTAGGAACGCGACGCTCAGCCCGCCCAGTCGCAGCACCGTCCCGTCGGGAACGTATCGAAAGAGGTCGAAGGGATCAACCTTCGCGGACCCAATCAACCCGTCGACATGGAGCTCCTTTAGGAAATCGAAGTCCTCATGATTGCCCCTGACGAACTGCGTAGGCGGAAGAAGTTCGTTCCGCACCCTGGTCAATTCCCTAGCGCGCTCGCCCGTTGCCTTGAGCAGCCGGCTGAAATCTGCCTGCGCCGGATCGATTGCAACGTACCTCTTGGTCGCTGCGTCCCCCCTGTCGGGATCAGGGTAGGCGGCCATGTCGCCAAGCTGAATCAGATGGTCGAACCGCTTGCCTGTCTTGGCCTGCCAGGTAGCCGTCAGCGCCAGAGCGTGGTAGACAAGGCCGTGAACGTCCCCTATGAACCCAATGATCATCTCGATCACCTCACATTCTTGGTCAATAAGAAAGCCCGTCGCCAGCTTGGGCAACGGGCTCAATCATGCGATAATCGAGTCGCGTCACCTGCTCAACCCAGGTTGGCGCCGTGGCCCGGGGTGTTTGCGCACCGCCGGGCCAACTAGATGCTACCTTATCAGCATCGGACACCTCGGTCAACCGCAGCAGATCTCTTATCCATATTTCTAGTAGGGCTACCTGCTTGGTGACTGTGAGTAACGGAGCGGGGAGGAGCAGCCATAAGTATGGGTCAACATCCTTATTTCTGCTGACGCTAGGTTGCTGAGCGCCCTTCTACGGGCGCGTTGGCGGCGCAACGGAAGCCCGTGTTGCCCGTCGAGCTGTCAGGTGTATTCGAGGTCCGGGCCGCGACTCGATACCGGTTGCAATACGACTCGTGGCACAGGTAGGAGCCGCCCCGCGTGACAATGGCATCGCCCGATTCGGGCCCTTTAGGGTTATCGCGGGGCCCGTCGACGTGGTATGTGGGGCTGAACCAGTCGGCCGTCCATTCCCACACGTTCCCGGAAACGTTGTAAAGGCCGAATTCATTCGGTCGGGACCACTGCGCCGGCGCGGTGCCGACGTAGCCGTCCTCCGCTGTGTTGTCGTCGGGAAACGTCCCCTGCCAGATGTTGCACCGGTGCTCACCGTCGGGCATGAGCTCGTCGCCCCACGGGTACGTCTTCTGCTCCAGTCCACCGCGGGCCGCGTACTCCCATTCGGCCTCCGTCGGCAGACGTTTGCCGGCCCACCCGCCATACGCCATGGCGTCGTTCCAGGAGACGTGCACGACGGGATGGTCCATCCGGCCCTTGGTGTCGGAGCCGGGACCGTCAGGGCGTCGCCAGTTGGCGCCGTCAACTCGGACCCACCAAGACGCCTCGGACACGGCTTGGCTTGCCGCCCGCCTGGCCTTCCGCGTCATAAGCAGGTGGAAAACGAAGGACCACCCGAATCGTTCCGCCTCGGTCACATATCGAGTCGACTTGACGAACCTAGCAAACTGGGCATTTGTAACGGCGATCGCGTCGACGTAGAAAGGGTCGACGGTGACCTCCCTGATCGGGCCCTCGCCATCAGCGGGGAAGCCCGAAGGGTCCTCGGTCCCCATCAGGAACTTGCCCCCGGGCAACTTCACCATTCCACGGGTGGAGCCGGTTGCCTCCACGCTGGTAGGTTGCTTCGCAATCGGCGCGATCGCCCGCCGCTGAGGCCTGCTGGGACCGCAACATGGTGCGCTATGTTCGATTTGCCCATTCACGATGACTCAAAATACTCCGGCTTCGCAACACCTGTCAAGGCGGGTCCGGCGTGGCAGCAAACCGACTACGTCTTCACCGTGGCAAACGGCGTACCTAGTGCGACACCAGACAAGGTGTTGGGGAACGTGTTATGCGCCAACGACGAAACCGTACCGTAGGGGCAGGTTTGAAACCTGCCCCTACCCAGGCCGGCATAAGGCGTCGGCACCCTATCCTTAATCCATCTCCTGATCATGCACTAGGCGCCCAGACAACCTAAGCCATAAGTGCCATGGATTCGTCTCCAAAGCCGGATTTCGCGATGGGACCTTCGACAGCATCCGCCACTCTTTCGCCGCAGCGTTGCTATCGATTAATGTGCGCCCAGCAGTCGTCCATTAGGCACAATAGGGCCATTGACAACGTTCCGGCGTGTCCGTACCATCATCACAGCTATGGATGGCGCGTTTATCGGACGCACGCAGTCTGATATGGGGAATGTCGGTCTATCGCTCTGCGGAGCGCCGCGACCGGACCCAGGAGGGGAGAGCATGAGTAGCCCGGACATTGCGTTGATGGCCCACCTGATGCGCCGCGCGGGCTTTGGGGCCACACGGGACGAGCTGGAGGCGTTCGCCGCCATGGGGTATGAGGCGAAGGTGGAGGACCTACTTCACCCCGGCGACCCTGGAAACATGCCTGATGATGTTTACAGACGCATCAACCCGGTTAGCGACGAGGTCTCGATCCAGGGGAGCGCCGACTGGATGCGGCGCATGATAACCACACGCTGTCCGTTGGTGGACAAGCTTGCCCTGTTCTTCCACGGTCTGTTCGCCACCGGCTACGCGAAGGGCAACCAGGCCAGGGCACAGCTTAACCAGATCGACATGTTCCGGAATTACGGCCTGGGTAGCTTCCGTGATTTTCTTATCGAGCTTTCCAGGGACCCGGCCATGATTTTCTGGCTGGACAACCAGGACAATCACAAGGACGCCATAAACGAGAACTACGGGCGGGAGTTGCTGGAGCTGTTCTCCATGGGGATCGGGAACTACACCGAGGACGACATAAAGGAGTGTGCCCGCGCCTTTACGGGTTGGACTATCGGAAACACCGACTACATGGCCGTGCGCGCGGCTAAAGACTCCTTTTCCCCCTACGGACGCATCTCGTGGCACTTCGAGTACCGGCCCGACGACCACGACGACGGGATGAAGACCTTCCTGGGCGAGACCGGCCGGTTCAACGGCGAGGACATCATCGACATCATAGTCAAACAGCCGGCGACGGCCCGCTTCATATGCACGCGCCAGTTCCAGTACTTCGCTGCGGATGATGTGGACGAGGGGGGCGAGCAGGTTGTGCAGGCCATGGTCAGGGCATACTTCGACTCCAACTACGAGATACGATCGGTCCTGCGGACTCTCTTTAACTCCGAGTACTTCAAGTCCGAGAGGGCCCGGCTTTCGCGAGTCAAGGGGCCCGTTGAGCTGGTTATCGGGGCCGTCCGCCTGGCGGGAAGCTACCGCGAGCCGACCCTCGTCATTGGGGAAGTGGCGCAGCAGGCCTTATACATGGGGCAGGCGATGCTGAACCCACCGAGCGTAGAGGGGTGGCACGAGGGAACGGAGTGGATCGAGACCGGGGCCCTAATGGAGCGAATCAACTTCGTGGCATCCGAGCTTGGCAATGTAGAGCTGCCTGGAGTTCGCGCCATCATCGAGCGATTGGCGACTGACAACGGCGGAGTCCTCTCACCGGCAGATGTCGTGGCGCGGTGCCTGGACCTTTTGGGGCCAGTCGAGGCCTCAGAGGAAACACGGGCCGCGCTAACTGAACATGTGGCGGAGCGAGGAGAGTTGGACCTCCGAGGGCATCAGCAAGGGGACGAGTCCGAGCAGCGGGTAGGTAATGTGCTCAGCCTCATCGCATCGACCCGCGAGTTCCAGCTGGCCTGAGCCGAAAGGCCGTGTGTCATTAAAATGGGCGCGCAGACCGCCACTAAGCCCTTCACGCTAACGTACGACAAGACCATTGGCATGATTAACAACGTTGCCAAGGGGCGCGGTTTCCTCAACCCTTTCGCCTCGGTGATAAGCAGCGATGGGCGCATCTTCGTCCTGGGCCGCAGGCTTACCCGCGTTGTCATCTGCAACTATGACGAGGAGTATCTAGGCGAGTTCAGCTACGGTGATGGCGACGGCGACGGCCAACTCAACATGCCGACCGGTATGGCCTTCGACAGCGAGGACAGGCTCTACATTGCCGACGAGGGGACACACCGCATATCGGTCTTCGACTTGGAAGGCGCGTTCCTGGGGAAGTGGGGCGAGCAGGGCAGCGGCGACGGCCAGCTCAACGGCCCCTCTGGCATCGCCTTCGACTCGGAAGACAACGCCTACGTGGTCGACCAGCACAACCACCGCGTTCAGAAATTCACCCGTGACGGCCAATACCTGTTTCAGTGGGGCGAGCATGGCCACGGCGACGGGCAGTTCAACCTCCCCTGGGGCGTGACAGTTGACTCTGAGGACGACGTCTACGTCGCCGACTGGCGCAGCGACCGAATCCAGGTGTTTACTTCCGGCGGCCGGTTCCAGGCCAAGTTCGGTGAGTCAGGGGAGGGGGACGGCCAGCTAAGCCGTCCGTCCGACGTAGCGGTGGACGACGAGGGCTACATCCACGTGGCGGACTGGGGCAACGAGCGTGTGCAGGTGCTGGGCCCCGACGGCAGCTTCCAGCTCAAGCTAAGGGGACAGGCTACCCCTTCCAAGTGGACCGAGGACTTTTTTCTCTCAAACCATGATGAAAAGGTGACGCGGGACAGGGCCAATCTGATTCCGTCCCTGCCCCCTCGCCTCAGCTCGGCGTACCACGTGTCCTCCCAAACGGAGCCTTACTTTTGGGGCGTGACGTCCGTGACCCTGGACGCTGAGGGACGGCTGTACGCCACCGATAGCAGGCGGCACAGGATTCAGGTCTACAAGAGAGGCTAACTTTCTCTCCGACGCCTGACGGCCCGGAAACCCCTTAGCAGGTACTCGTCCAAGAGGGTCTCAGGTTGGACGTCAGGTGCTCGAACATGCGGACTACTCGGTTTAAGGGTCATGGGCAGCCCACCAGTGTAGGCTGCCCTTAGCTTTGCATATGTGTGACTAAGGTTTCAATTGGAGCGGGAGACCGGATTCGAACCGGCGACAGCCTGCTTGGAAGGCAGGAACTCTACCACTGAGTTACTCCCGCTATGACTCAAATATACGAACGCCAGGGCGCGCCGTCAACCGCCGCACACGCCCGCGTCGTGTCGAGGCCGCCCGAGAGACGCGACGGCCCGTGAATCGGACACCGCCTCCTCGCCTCAGAGCCGGCGCTGGGGTCAGGCGGCCAGATCGAACGTGTTCCGGGCCAGATCGACGATGTGCCGGCTGATAGCGAGACAGGATGTCGCGGCAGGAGAAGGCGCATTCAGCACATGAATCGAGTTCGTAGTCCGCACGATGCTGAAGTCTTGCAACAGCTCACCATCGCGGCCAATGGCCTGGGCTCGCACGCCGGCGCTGGGATCGTCCAGGTCCTCCTTGCGTACCTCGGGAACGAGGGTCTGCAGCGAGCGCACAAACGACCGTTTGACCCGAGACCGGTACTGCTCTTGAAGGCCCGACCGCCAGTGCACCCTCGACATACGCCAGAATCCCGGGTACGTCAGTATACCCAGTACCTCGGCGACGTCAATCTGCATCTTTCTGTATCCCTCTCTGGCGAAGGCCAGGACTGCGTTCGGCCCGGCCTCGACGGTCCCATCGATCCTCTTGGTGAAATGAACGCCCAGGAAAGGTAGCTTCGGTTTGGGCACGGGATATATCAGCCCGTTGACCAGGTTGGAACGCCCGGGCCTCAGCGAGTAATACTCCCCCCGAAAGGGTATTATGCGTACGCCGGTCTCTACCCCCATCTCCCGCGCCACTGTATCGGCATGGAGGCCGGCGCAATTTATCACGTGCGTGACCGTCACCTCTCCACTCGACGTCTCCAGGTGCACGCGGCCGTCGCGGGTGGCTAACCGCAGCACTCTCGTGTCGGTGAGGAGATCGCCGCCGTTCTCGACCATCTCTGATGCAAAGGACATCGTGACCTTAGTGTAATCGACGATTCCGGTGTTGGGCGAGTAGATAGCCTTGATCCCGGAGGCGTGAGGCTCCAGCTCCCTGAGCCTCCCCTCCCCGATCATCTCGAGACCGTCGGCGCCGTTGGCGATGCCCCGCCTTCGCAGCTCCTCCAGTCGAGGCAGGTCCGACTCCTCGGTGGCGACTATGACCTTGCCACACATCTCGTACGCGATGCCGTGCTGGTCACAGTACCGTCGCAGCATCTTCCCACCTGGAGAGCAGAAGTTAGCCTTCTGAGACCCTGGAGAGTAGTAGATTCCGGCGTGCATCACGCCGCTATTGTGCCCCGTCTGGTGTCGCGCTACTTCGGGCTCCTTCTCCAGGACGGCGACCTTGTATCTGGGGTACTCCTGGGTTAGCCTCAAGGCCGTGGCGAGACCGATGATGCCGCCTCCGATGACCCCTACGTCATAGCTCCGTGAGCCCATCAACGCCTCCAGCCGGCGTCAGACTATGCCGGCGCGTCCCGCACTACGGCGCGAATTGTACCATAGCGCTTCTCACGGCCGGCACCCTCGCCTGCCCTTCCCCAGACCGCGGCTTCCGTGTTAATCTGCGCTGGCGGCACCGCTGGCCGGAACGAGGGACCACATGTCTGGGACTCATGACTGCATCGTGGTAGGCGCGGGAGCTGCCGGACTTCTCGCGGCGCTCACCCTTCACGAGGCGGGGCGCGACGTGATACTACTCGAGGCAAGGGACCGCATTGGGGGACGAGCACATTCGGTGCCGCTCTCCGACGGGAGCATTGCCGAGCGAGGCGCCCAGTTCGTCCACGGGCCCACGGTGGCCACGTGGGAGTTCATTGCCAGGTATGGCCTGAAGACGCACCACGTTCCCATGGGCAGCAAGAGGGCCCACGCCGTGCTCAAGGATGGCGCGTGGGTCCATCGGGACCCGGTTGCCGAGGAGGCATGGGAACGTCTCGAGGAGGTGCTGGCCGAACCGAATGAGGATAGCCTCAGTTTTCACGATGCCCTGCTGGCGGCAGGGCTCCGAGGCGAGGTGCTCGAGTGCGCGGAGCGACTGATGTGCGTGGCGGCTCCCATGCCCCCGGAGGAGCTGAGCGCCCGCAACGCGTCCGAGATCCATCACGCGTTTGACAGCCTGATCGACCCGATAAGCGGCGTCTCGAGGCCAGGCAACCCCAACTTCGTCCTGGTGGACGGCTATGGCAGGCTTTGGGACGAGATGAGCCGCCCGCTGTCCGGTCGCGTCCATCTGAACGCCCCTGTGACCGCTATCGACTGGTCTGACGAAGGTGTCGTGGCGTACGGTCCAGCGGGACGGCTCACTGCCAAGACGGCCATCCTGACGCTCCCGGTGGGGGTACTTCAGGCACACGCAGTCGAGTTCCGTCCTGAGCTTCCCAAGGCAAAGGACGGGGCGATCGGGGATTTTGGGGCCGGTGGGCTGATGAAGGTGATCGCCGAGTTCCATAGGCGGTGGTGGGAAGATACCCTCGGGCCTATCCCCAATTTCCGCACGAACACCCCCTCCCCGTTCGCCAGCGGATTCACGGACCCTTTTTGGGGCAGGCCTGGACCGGCCGCCCTGTTCGCGTTCATCGGGACACCACACGCCCTGGAGCTCACCGGGGACAAGGAGCGCACCAGGTCACTGTTCCTGGAGGCCCTGAGGGAGATGTTCCCAGAAGTAGACCTGGAGTCGGAGCTAGTCGGCCTCGACGTGGCCGACTGGGCATCGGAGCGGTGGACGCGCGGGGGCATAAGCGTCGTGCCCCGCGGCCGCTACCAGGTGCGCGCGGACCTCGCCGCACCCACACCACCGCTGTTCTGGGCCGGAGAGGCGACGCACACCAGGGGGCACGCCGAGTGCGTGCACGGCGCGCTGGAGACGGGGCGCCGGGCGGCATTCGAGGTGTTGCACGCCATTCAGCCGATGTACGCGGCGGGCCCTGACATCTCCCTCGATTGGCGAGACTACACGCCTACGATGCGGCAGGCGGGCGACGCGTCACGGGATCCGTCGGGAGTCCGTACATGACCGAGATTCTCTCCAGCTTCGACAGCTACCTCCGGGAATTCGACGTCACAGCGGCGGGACGCACGTCGCCAATACCAGAGAGGTGGGCATGGTCCGGGTTGTCGGGCATGAGAGCAAGGGCCGCATCAACAAGCGGCTCCGCATCGAGATAGGCGGAGAGGGGGCCGGGGGCTAGCGACTGAGGGGACTGTGGAAGAAGAATGATGTCGGCTGATCAGGAGCGTAACGAGTGACTGAAGACCAGGAGTTCAGCTACGAGGGCCTATTCGCCAGGAGTGCGCCGGAGCCCCAGACGACCGGCCCGCCCAGGCGGGCCAAGTACGACTTCGCGGTTGCATACCCGGACCCGGGCTCGGTGCCCCTCGACGGGCTTGTCGATTCGCTGAGCGACGCTATCCGAGATGAGGGCCGAGACCTGGCGGTGTACCCGCACCCGCAGGGCTATCCGCCGCTGAGGGAGTTCGTCGCGGCAAAGCTCGCCGAGGATAGGGGCATCCGCGTCTCGCCCGACGAATTAATCCTGGCCGACGGGTCAAGCCAGCCGATCCACATGCTGGTGGAGGCCCTGGTGGACCCCGGCGACGTGGTCATCACCGAAGACTACGTGTACGGCGGGACGCTGAGGACGCTCGGGCGGTTTCGCGCGGACGTCCGCGGCATACGATGCGACGGCGAAGGCATGCTCCCCGACTCCCTGGACGCGACCATGAAGGCGGCCGTCTCGGAGGGGAAGAGGCCCAAGCTGCTCTACACCATCCCCACCTTTCAGAACCCCCAGGGGTGGACCATGACCCTGGAGCGCCGCCGTACCCTGCTACAGATGTCGGAGCGCTACGGGGTTCCGATACTGGAGGACGACTGCTACGTAGACCTCCGGTATGAGGGCGAGCCCGTCACCTCCATCCGGTCCCTGGACCGCGGCGGCCGGGTGATGTACGTCGGCTCCTTCTCCAAGATCATTGCCCCGGGGATGCGCCTTGGCTACATGACCGCTCCCCCGGAGGTGCTCGATCGGGCGAAGGCGATCAAGAGTGGCGCCGGGGTAAACCAGTTCGCGGCCCTGGCGGTGCACCGGTACGCCACGACCCGACTCAAGGGACATATCGCCGACAGCAACACCCGCTTGAGGGCCAAGCGCGACGCAATGCTGGCCGCCCTAGGCGAGCGCTTCGGGTCGGCGGCCACCTGGAGCCGGCCCGACGGGGCACTTTATGTCTGGCTCCAGATGCCTGAGGGGGCCGACCTCGCGGCGACACAGCAGCGAGCCCTGGACGCCGACGTGGGCTATCAGCCGGGTCCGCTCTTCGCCCCAGACGGAGTCTCCGGAAGAAACTTCGCGCGGCTCTGCTTTGGCTACAACACGCCGGCGGAGATTCACGAGGGCATCGCGAGGCTGGCCGAGGTGCTCGACCGGGCTGGAATGCTAGGGGTATAAGCCGCCCATGAGCATGATAATCGATTCCCATACCCACGTTGGAGAGCCGTCCCGCCCGAGCCCTCTCACCTACCGCACGGAGATGCCATACGTGTACATGGCCCTGGCCGTGCCCGAGGGAGCCACCGGCACGGTGGTTGTGGAAACGAAGAGCGGGGTCGAGGAGGTCGAGTGGGGGCTTTGCACCAAAAGGTGGAATGCGGAGGCGTGGTTCGACAGGCTCACCACGAACGGAGCTATAAACCAACCGTTCGCCCTGAGCTTGTCGAAGGGCAATTCACACGACCCCGCCACTTCTTGTGCAAAGCCTCGAGTGGGTGCTGGGCGAGCTCTTCTGGAAGAACGCCAACGCCGCCTACAGGTACATCGAGCGGTGACGGGTCGCCGTCGAGCGTCGCCCTCACTGCATGCGAGACCGACTTTGCCCAAACTCATGCGCCACGCGCTCTCTCAGCGCTTTCGCCTCGCTCTCCAGTAGGCGCATCTCGGTCTCCAGACGTCTGAGCGTGGATGTCTCCTCGAGCAGGGCCTGCTTCTCGGCTAGCCCCGATTGGAGCAGCGACCCGATGAAGTAGGAGAGTGAGACTGGGGCCTTCGGCATGCTGGCCTCCCGAACCCAACCGCCTCTTAGGCCCAGCAAAAGCCTGATGTGTCGCGTAACGGCCGCCCGAATGGCCTCCATGTCTTTGGCCGGAAGCGTGATGTCGACGTCCTCCTCCAGGACCTCCACCTGACCCATCAAAAAGGGCTGACGCTGGGTTATCTCGACGATCCGGAACCGTTCTTCGCCGGCGACGGAGACCAGCATCCGCCCGTCATCGAGAGGGTCGACCCGGACGATGCGGCCCAGGGTGCCTGTGGAGTGGGGTTCCGCGGGCTCCCCCACCTCGGACCCTGACTTGATGAGGACCACGCCGAACTGGGAGTCGGCGTCCAGGCACCGCTGGACCATGAGCTTGTAGCGGTCTTCAAATACGTGTACCGGCAACACCGCGTTGGGGAAAAACACGACGTTGAGCGGGAACAGCGGGAGGGCTCGTTGCTGGCGCGACACTACAGCATCATCCAGAGTGGGAGTCCTTCGGAGTATAGCTGCTGTCGAATCCCGCTTCAAGGGCGGCAAACGAAGGCCCTGCTCGCGAGGGACCTTTCCTTGACAGGCCAATAGGGTGTTGCTACCATTCCCATACGAGCCGTGCTTCCGATTACCATGCGATGCATCCGTCTGGAGACCCCTTCCTTCGTCCTGGAGGTCCCCTTCATTGCCCCACGTGAAATGCCTGCGTTGCCGGGAGTGCGAAAGAGAGTACCCGGTCGAACCGCTGAACGTCTGCGAGTTTTGTTTCGGCCCGCTGGAGGTCAGCTACGACTACGAGTCAATAGCCCGGTCCGTCAGCCGCAAGAGCATAGAAAAAGGCCCGCTCACAATGTGGCGGTACCACGACTTCCTGCCTGTTGAGGCGGGGGGCGCCATCGACATCGGGACTGGACTGACCCCACTGATCAAGGCAAATAACCTCGGCCAGCTGATTGGACTCGACCACCTTTACATAAAGAATGACAGCGTAAACCCCACCTTCTCCTTCAAAGACCGCCCAGTGACGGTCACCACCACCAAGGCCCTGGAGTTCGAGTTCGAGGTGCTGGCGTGCGTGTCGACGGGCAACCTGATGGGAGCCGTCGCGGCGCACGGAGCCAAGGCGGGTATGAAGACGATCGTGTTCTTCCCCGCCTACCTGGAGAAGGCCAAGATCGTCGGGGCCGCGGTCTACGGGCCAACTCTCGTTGCCGTGGACGGCACCTATGACCAGGCAAATCGCTTTTGCAGCGAACTGGCCGACAATAATAGATGGGCCTTTGTCAACATCAACATGCGGCCCTTCTATGCCGAGGGCAGTAAGACCCTTGGTCACGAGGTGGCCGAGCAGCTTGGCTGGCGCGCCCCCGACCACTGCGTGGTGCCCGCAGCATCGGGCGAGCTGCACACCAAGGTATGGAAGGGCCTCCAGGAGATGGCCGACGTTGGGCTGATCGATGGGGTGAAGACCCGCATGCACCTTGCCCAGGCCGAGGGCTGCTCGCCCATCGTGGAGGCATTCGATCTTGGAACCAAACAGGTCCGGCCGGTAAGGCCCGAAACCATTGCCAAGTCGCTGGCGATAGGCAACCCCGCTTCGGGACCCTTCGCCTTGCAGGTCCTAGAGGAGACCGGCGGTACCGCGGTTGCCGCGCCAGAAGAGCAGATCGCCGAGGGTATCACACTTCTCGCCCAGACGGAGGGGATCTTCACCGAGACCGCGGGGGGCGTCGTGATCTCCGGCCTCAAGAGGCTCGTGGCCAAGGGCATCATCAAGCGGGATGAGGTAACGATAGCGTACATCACCGGGAACGGGCTCAAGACCCTCGAGGTGGTGGAGCACGTGGTCGATCCCGTCCACACCGCGCCCAACTATGAGGCCTTTCAGACAGCTATGGCAGACCGCGAGTAAGGGTGTTAATAACGTCAGGGGCACATACCATGGCCATCAAACGCGTGAAGTTCACCTTCCCCCAGCAACTGATAACCGAGCCTGTAATCTATAATCTGGGAATAAACTTTAAGGTCGTCACGAACATCCGTCGCGCCGACGTGCGGGAGGACATGGGCTGGGTGGTGCTGGAGCTGGAGGGTGAGGAGGCGGAGATATCCAGCGGCCTCGATTGGGTGGTTTCCACAGGTGTCAGGGTCGATCCCGTTGGCGGCGATGTGGTGGAAGGGTAGTCTCGCAACGCTCCTACGGAAAGGCGTGATAGGAATATGGAGGATGGACCATGAGCGTGATGGTGAGGATTCCGACGCCCCTTCGTCGAATAACACAGGGGCAGGACAAGGTCTCGGTGGAGGGACAGAATCTCAATGATGTCATAGCCTCGCTGGACGCCCAGTTTCCGGGAATCAGGGAGCGGCTCTGCGACGACCAGGGCGAGCTCAGAAACTTCGTGAATTTGTATGTTAACGGAGAAGACGTCCGGTTCCTCGACGGCCTTAACACCGCCACCAACCCTGGAGATGAGATCAGCGTGGTGCCGGCTGTGGCTGGCGGCCGAGGCTAGCGCTCTCATGCGGCTGCTCCCCGCCGACGCCAGCGGTACTCGAACGGCGAAGCCGGGGGCGGCCCTGGCACGCTCGCGCTTCACCGCTGCTCCAGATAAGTGCTCGGAACACGAAGGGAGGCCATCTGCCCAGTGCTACAGAACGCTGGGTTGATGAGAGTTGGTCTCTGGCTTGCACTGATGGCCGCAGGCGTCTCGTCTCTCAACGGGACGCTGACAACGGTCCTCGCCCAGTCGACCGAGGGAACCGAGTTCAATTCCACTTTCGAGAACGACGACGACGGCTGGATTACCGGTTTTGCCGACCTGCCCGCTGACTTCGATCAGGAGACCTTCGAACTTGACTCGGGATTTAGGGAGCTGCCTGATGGTCTGGCAGGAAATGGAGTATTCCTTCAAGGGCACAACCGCAGTGACGAACTGTACATGTTTCTCAAGAAGCAGGTGGCTGGACTCCGGCCAGATGCGGCCTACACGGTGGTCGTCTCCCTAGACCTCGCCACCAATGTCCCCACTGGGACGTTTGGCATCGGAGGTTCCCCCGGCGAGAGCGGCTACGTGAAAGCCGGAGCTTCGCCAGTTGAGCCAGTCGTAGCAGAGGACAGTAGCGGGTGGCTCCGTATTAACATTGACAAGGGCAACCAGGCGAGCGAAGGGACTGAAATGATCAACGTGGGCAACGTCGCCCACCCAGGAGTGGAAAACAACGAATACAGGATCAAGACTCTGGTCAGCCAGGACCGCCCGATCGAGGTGGGGGCTGACGATCAGGGCCAGGTCTGGTTGATCGTCGGGACCGATTCTGGATTCGAAGGTCTCAGCGCATTTTATTACACCAAGATCAGCTACGTCTTCAGTGCTGTCGAGTCGCCAGCCAGCCTGCCGGATACGGGTGACCTAGCGCTATCCAACTGGGCGATTGCTGGAATCGCGTTGCTCGGCGCCACACTCGCTGCTATCGGTTCGTTCCTGTTGGTCAGGCCAACGCACCCCAGGATGCGTCGGCGATAGCCAACCCTTCGCCTCCCGCCAGCTATGCTCACTCCCCGCTACCCCTCCTTCGCCCCGCGACCCGGAGGCCTTAAAATGCGCGGGTCCGGCTCCGACACCGCGAGGCGGCGGATTCCGCCCAGCGCCACACGCCCACTTGCCAACAGCTAGCGGGCCGCCTGTCGGCCGGCGGGCCGTCAGGCACACCTCAAGGCGCGCTCACGCCATGATATAATTCCGATTGCCGAGGGCGTTTGCGACCCTGGGATTTTCGGTGCGGAGGAAGGACGGGCATGAAACTGGAAGGTGCGGTCGCCATAGTTACCGGTGGCAGTGGCGGCCTCGGGGAGCGTATCTGCCACTCGCTGGGCGCGGCAGGCGCCAACGTGGCCGTGGGATACTCTCGCAGCCGCGACAGGGCCGAGCAGGTGGCCACTGAGCTGCGCGAAGCGGGCGTCCAGTCGGAGGCCGTCGGGTGCGACGTAACCGACCCGGACCAGGTCCAGTCCCTAGTCTCGAAGGTGCTTGACAATTTCGGCCGCGTGGACATCCTGGTAAACGACGCCGCCTACAACATCTGGATCCCTTTCGATGACCTGGATGCTTTGACCCTCGAGGAGTGGAGCAAGATAATCAGCATAAACCTGACGGGGCCCATGCTTTGCATCAAGGCCGTTGCAGGTCCCATGAAGCGACAGGGCGTCGGCCGCATTGTGAACATCTCGTCGGTCGCCGGCCTGACTCCTACCGGGTCCTCCATACCCTACGGAGTGTCCAAGGCCGGACTCATCCAGCTCACCAGGGGCATGGCCGTGGGCCTGGCACCCGAAATACTCGTCAATTGCATCGCGCCGGGATACCTTGAGGGCACCCGCATGTCGAATAACCTGGAGCCTTCATATCGAGAGAGCGCCAGGCAGGGCTCCCTCCTCAAGAGGGCCGCGCACAAGGACGACGTGGCCGACCAGGTGGTCGCCTTCTGCCGTACCGATAGCATCACCGGCCAGACGCTGGTTATAGACTCAGGACGCATTTTCCATTAGGCCGAAGCAGCACCGCACCTCAAGCTCGCCAGGCGCATCCCATTATCGTAACCCTCAAGACAGACGCACCCGGAAGCCCCACAAGCGAATACAACGAGGAGAGTGAAGAGTGGCAACGGAAAACGGCCAGTATGACGTTCTCATCGCGGGACAGGGGGCGGCAGCCTTCGCCGCGGCGCTCTATGCCGCCCGTTACCAGATGAGTGCCCTGGTAGTTGGAGAGGTCTTCGGCGGTGAGACGGCCACCGGAGGACTCATAGAGAACTATCCCGGATTCCCCGAGATCGACGGCTTCGAGCTCATGATGAAGTTCAGGGAGCAGGTCGACAAATACGAGGTACCCGTGATTGACGACAGGGTAGTCTCCCTCCAGCGGGAGGAGCACTGCTTCCTGGCGGCCACGGCGCTCGGAGAGTCATACAAGTCATCGACCGTCATTCTGGCGGTGGGAAGAGAGCGTCGCAGGCTGGGACTGGAGCACGAGGAGGAGTGGACAGGTCGTGGCGTGTCCTTCTGCTCCACCTGCGACGCACCGCTACATAAAGGGAACGTCGTCGCTGTGGTGGGTGGCGGGAACGCCGCCGTGGAGGGTGCGGTTCTCATCGGCAAGTACGCCAAGCAAGTGTACATTATCTACCGGCGAGACACTTTCTCCCGTCCTGAGCCGGTGAATGTCCTCCGGCTGGAAGAGGCCAGCAATATAGAGAGCATGTTTAACACCACGGTTATAGCTCTGAAGGGAGAGGACGGCCTCTCGGGAGTGGTGTTGGACACGAAGCACAACGGGTCCAACGAGCTTGCCCTGGACGGGCTCTTCATCGAGATTGGGGCCGACCCCAGGGTAGATCTAGCAAACCAGTTGGGCGTGGAGCTGAACGACAAAAACGAGATCGTCGTGGACAAGGTCATGCGGACCAACGTCCACGGCGTATTCGCGGCCGGCGATCTAACGGACGCCTCGGGGGATCTCAAGCAGACGGTCACGGCGGCGGCGCAGGGAGCGAGAGCGGCCACCTCGGCCTACGGAGACATTACCGAGCACCCCAACGCCTGCAAGTGGCACGCCAACGTGCTCAAGGTGGGCTAAGTCCCCATCCGAGCCTACAGCGTTGGGCACGCCCCAGTGGCGAAAATCGGGCAGTCGTGTGGCGTCAGGGAATGGTCGCTGACGGCGTGTCCCTGAAGAGCTTGCCAACGGGCTGGCTACTGAGTGCAGCCGCGTGCGGGGATATCCCAGACTCCCTCCACGACGCCGTTACGGACCGCGATGAACTGGTCCCAGCGGTCGACCATCATGTCCTGGTACCACGGGAGCAGCAGGAACTTGTCTCCGATATCCAGCGCCGTGGTGCCGTCCGTCCGGAGGACGACGTGCTCATCCAGCAGGGTCTCGACGGTGACACCGGGCATGTCCTCCACCGCGGGTGACTCCCCGGACGGCCACGACAGCGCCCGCATGCCCACGTCGCCAATGGCAATTCCGGGACGCGGCGTGCTGATGACCGTCCCCAGGACCTTGTTCGCTATCTCAAACTCCTTCATGTAGCTGTACCTGGTGCACATCAGCGCGTAGGTCCCCCCCTCAACCTCCGTTACGCCCGGAATCCCAGCAGCCACGTCGTACGAGAAGGTCTCCCCACTTGAGACCATCTCCACGGGAATGCCGGCCTCCTCGATGGCGTCCTTGGCGCTCAGGCACACCTCGATCGGCTCCCGCGCCGCCAGGAAACGGGACTCGTTGTCGGTGTACTCGCTCAGGAACTGGTGGCTCATTACACCGCGGAACCTCACGGCGGGCAACCTCTCGACCAGCTTGGCCAGCTCCACCCCCTCCTCCGCGCTTCGCACGCCGGCCCTGCCCATCTGCGTGTCCACCTCGATGAGGACGCCCAGCGTTACCCCGTGGGCCTCGGCGACCTCTGAGAGGTCCCGCACGTTTCGCGGATCGTCGACGCAGACCTTCATATCTCCCCGCCTCGCCAGAGCGCACAGCCTGGCGATCTTGTCACGGGTCACGACCTGGTTGGGTATCAGGATATCGGTAACTCCGCCCTCCACCATGACCTCGGCCTCGGACACTTTCGCCGTACAGACGCCGTTGAGAGTCCCACCGGCCTCGATCTGCATTCGTGCAAGACGGGGGCTCTTTATGTTCTTCGTGTGCTGGCGCATCTTGCAGGTGGTGTCGCGGTACTTGTCCGCCACCGCCCGGAAGTTGTGCTCTACGGCGTCCATGTCCACCAACAGGCATGGCGTGTCGAGCCCTTCCACCGGCGTACCCGCTAGGGGGAGGTATCCATCCATAGCGTCTGCGTTTCTCCTGACTGGCCTCGCGTGCCCCCCACCGCACGAGCGGGGAGGGTTCGGACTCCACCCCTTCGGCGGGGCTTAGCGTTTGCCCTGACTAGATGATGAGTCTTCTGAACGATCACCGGAGGGCTGCCTGATCAGCGATAGCGGCCACGGGCCAGGACCTCCCACACGACCTCCAGCCTCCCGTCCCGCGCAGCGTGCATGTAGTCGTGCAGGTTGACGCACGTCCCAATGTCCCAGGGCGTGTACCAGACCTTGTCCCCTATCCCCAGCCTGCCCTCAAAGGAGTCGGAAACGGTGAGGCCGCCGTGCTCGGCGCTGAGGTCTTTCACCTCGATCCCCGGCAAGTCCTCCACTACCGGAAGCCCGGTGTCCGCTCCAATCGCTTTCTGGCCCGCGTCGGTGACGGCGGTGCCGGCATCGGGGACACTGGCGACGGTGGCCAGGATGCGAGCCGCGGGCTCGAACTCCCTCCTCTGACGACGGTGCCTCTGGTCCATCAGCGCGTACGAGCCGGCGGGCACCTCGGTCACACCGTCCATCGACCCCGCAATTTCGTAGTTGTGGGTGCCGCCGACGCTCACCACGCGAATCTCGATGCCCGCCTTCTCCATCATCTCGCGGGCATCGAGGACCTGCTGGACCCGCCTGCGTGACTCGGTGGAAAGCTGCTCTGAGTCCTCCATGAGTGAGGAGTCATCGTAGGCCATGAGCCCGGCGAAACTCAAGCCCGCTGCATCTCGGACCTGTCTGGCCAGATCAACCGCAGCCTGGCCGGGCTCCACGCCACACCCGTTCAGTCCGGTGTTGATGTAGACCACCACGTCAAGCTCCACGCCCCCAGCCGACGCGACCTCAGAGAGGTCACCTACGTTCCCGGGACTGTCGACGGCGACGGTCATACTGGCGTGCCGAGCCAGAGCGCACAGCCGGTTGATCTTCTGGCGGGTCACCACCAAGTTAGCCACGAAGATATCCGTGATGCCGCTCTGAGAGAAGACCTCGGCCTGACCGAGGGTCGTCACACAGATCCCTCCCACCGTCCCTCCGGCGGCGAGCTGCATGTGGGCTATCGCCGGACACCTGTGCGGCTCGACGTGGGGACGCAGCTTGGCATCCGACTGCTGGAAGAATGAGGACATCGTCTGGATATTTTTTTCAAGGACCGACAGGTCCACCACCAGAGCAGGCGAATCCAGCTGCTCTACCGGTGTGCCGACTGGCTTGAATATGGGTCGCTCCAACGCCGGCTCCTAAGACCGAGGTCCAGTAATGGCTATCCCACCTGTGCGGAGCTGCCCTACCTGCGGCGGGGCATCGGACCCGTCAGACTCGGCACCGGCCCCGGAAATCGAGGAACGACTCACGTCGGCCAGATCCGGGACCGATCGCAGGATAGCATACGCGCCGACCACCGTCTATCATCGTGTGCGTCGCGACTTGGAGTTGCCTGGTCACCGTGGTACCATCATCTGGAATCCAGCGCTCACACCCCTACGCTGGCGGCGGCCCCCCGTCAGCCTCCACGGCTCCGCGCCTGGGACGTTACGGTGGCTAAAACGACACGCACGCAGCAGGACATCTCCATGGATAACCAAAGCGACTCGGGGCGTTTGGGGGCGCTCGTGGACCTCGAGAGGCTCGGAATTGCGGAGTTTAGCCTGATCGAGGGGGAACAGATAGACACCGCCCTCGATCTCAGGAACGGGGCCGCCGTCGATTCCGGCGACAGTCCGGAGATGATTCTGCTGACTGATCGGCGGGTGATTCACCTCGCGAAAAGTGGCAGACGCCGGAAGGCCGTGTTCATGTCCATCAAAGACATAGACGCCATTGAGATCGACAGCGAGCGGGAGGGCGGATACGGCGCCCTGGTCTGGGGTGCGCTTGCCGTTATCGTCGCCGTGATGCTCTGGCGGGTGTGGGAACAGCCCTTCTGGTCCCCTATCGTTGCCGTAGCCGTGGCCCTGATGGGCGCCTACCTGGTGTTCGACCGCCTTACCTCGTCGGTCGCCATGCAGGCAACCTTTAGGGCGGGCTCGTCCGAGATGCAGTGCGGTCTCAGGGGTCCGCAGGCGTCGCAGGACATCTACGCCCTCATCAATCGCCTGTCGCAGCTGCAAGACGAGAGGGGCAATGGCGCGCCTTGGGGGAGAACACCCTTCTCGCCGCGGTGAGATCTGAGGCTGGCGTCTTTCGAGACTCTCCTCATCCGCCGGTGGCCCGACACGCATGTCACCTGTGTAGACTCAGGCTAGGTCCAGAGCGAATGGTGTTCCTGAAGGACCACCCTCAAGGGACGCGCAGTGCCTTGAGAGCTAGCCCAGCCTGAGGTTGGGCACCACGTCCAGGTCCCACTGGTGGCGTGTCCCGTGACGAAGATGGAACCAGGCCGCCGCGCCGATCATGGCCGCGTTGTCGGTGCACAGCTCGGGCCTTGGTACGATAGTCCTGACCGGCAGCCGCCGCCCCATCTCTTCGCGAAGCAGTGTGTTCGCTGCAACGCCTCCGCCCAGGAGTACCCCCTTCGCCTGGTACATGGCTGCCGCCTCCAACGTCCTTGTTACCATCGAGTCAACCAGCGCCTCCTGGTAGGCCGCGGCAATGTCCGCCACCTGCTGTGGCGCCCTCTGCGGGTCCTCCTGGACGGGGTACAGCCCCTGCTCCTGGGCCCTCCGAAGAAGCGCTGTCTTGAGACCGCTGAAGCTGAAGTCCAGGGCGTTCCCCACACGAGGCCTGGGGAATCGCGGCACCGCTCCCTTCCTGCCAACTGCCGAGACCCTCTGGATGGCGGGACCGCCGGGAAATCCCAGTCCCAAGACCCTCGCTCCCTTGTCGAAGGCCTCGCCTGCGGCATCGTCGCGGGTACGGCCGACGAGAGTGAAGGCGCCGTGGCCCTCCATGAGGATGAGGTCTGTGTGCCCGCCCGACGCGATGAGGCAGACCAGCGGGAAACCAGGGCTCACCTCAGGGTCTTCAGCGTCCAGCCACGCGGCATAGATATGCCCTTCCAGGTGGTTTACCCCGATAAACGGCAGGTCCTTGGCCAAGGCGAGCCCCTTGGCGGCGTTGACGCCGATAAGCAATGAGCCCGCCAGCCCCGGGCCGTGGGTAACGGCGATCCCGTCGAGCTCCATCAGCTCAGCCTGCGCCGCAGCCAGCGCCCGCCTCACCACGGGGATGATGGTGAGAAGGTGCTGCCGGGACGCCACCTCGGGCACTATGCCGCCAAATGTGGCGTGTATCTCGGCCTGAGACGCCACGACGTTGGACAGAATCTTCGTTCCATCTTCCACCACTGCGACGGCCGTCTCGTCGCAGGAGGTCTCTATGCCCAGGATTCTCATGGCTCTGCGCCCAAGCGAGGGGCAGTCCACGTATGGCCTAGCGCTGGGCGAAGGCCTCCTGTCTCGCTTTGCTCTCTATTCTTCGCGTCCAATGCCCATCAACCTCGCCATGTTCCCGCCGACGATCATGTCCATCTGCTCCGCGCTGAGAAAGTCGCAGTATCTGAGGATGTGCTCCAGGCTCTGGCGATAGGTATAGTAGCGCAACACCATGGGAATCGAGGCACGCTCGATGCCGCGCTCGTTGAGAGGACCAATGCCGTCACTGAGTGGTGCAGTTCTCGACGGTGCCGAACGTGCCTAAGTCGATATCATCGGCCACATAAACGTCGCATGTAGTCGTGGTTTCGGTGTCGCCGTCCGTGCTGGTGGTGGTGACCCTGTAGATGTCCACGGCGGTTACTACTGCGGTCGTACCCGTCGACTCTAGGTCGATGGGCGCATCGGCCGGTATCTCGGTTGAGTTGGCGTTGATTGTGCCGGATACCGCGGCGCCGGTCCCCAGCGTCACGGAGCCGACCGCCCAGACATCGCCGGTCACCGTTGAATCCTGGTCCAGGGTCACGGTCCCACCGGAGATAAGGTCACCGCCGAAGGTCGCGTCCTTGTCCACGATGATGTTCCCCGATGCCCATACGAAGCCGTCTATAGTCACGTCCTGGGCCAGGATAAAGTCCCCGCTTGTCACCACGTTGCCCTTAATGTGGCTGCCTTTCTCCAGGGTGACCGTCCCCGAGGCCAGAATGTCGCCGTTGACCACTGAGTTCTGGTTGATCGTTACGCTGCCCCCCAGGGCCGTCACGTCGCCGTCAATGGTGGCGCCGCCGATGAGGACCGCCTGGCCCAGGACGATATCGCCACTGAGGCTGACCACGTCGCCGGTGACCTGGGCCCCTTTTTCTAGGATGACGTCCCCGTTGCTACCCACTCCGCAGTTTAGGGTCTCGCCGCTGGTTATGGTCAGCGAGGCATCCTCGAACCGGCAGTACTCTTCCTGCGATGGCGTTGGAAGTGGGGAGCCGGCGAACTGCATGTCTACAGTGTTGGGATAAAACCCTCGGGTGAGGTTGGCCTCAGCCTGGAAGGTAACGGTCCACGTGGTGCTCGTGGCCAGCTCCTCGCCGACCCCGCCAAAGGCCCAGACTATCTCGTTCTTGAGGATGTCTGTAGTGGGCTCGCCGGCGACGAACTGGGGGGGGATGCTGGATGAGCTGGTCGCGGAGCCGGGCTCGTACACGAACCCGTCGCTAGTTACGTCCTTGATCTCTTTTACGTTGACGGTCACTTCCCCTTTGTTCACGATGGTGATCACAAATGTGTACGTGGTGGTGGTGTTGCTGGACACCATCGCGGGTGTAACTGTCTTGGTCACGGGGACCAGCCCTCCACGGCATCCGCTAGCGCTGGTTGTGCCTACGGTGAGCTCGGCGGTCTTTCCCGAGCTGGTCTCCTCTCCTCCTGGAATAACGAACGCCTCGTTGCAGTAGAGCCCTGGGGTCGAGGTGGCCGTCGCCGCAAAAGAGAGCGTCATGGTGGCGCCCGGGTCCAGCGATACACTAGAGGGTACCGTCCACACAAGGAGGTGAATCTGCTTGGACGGGTTGGCGGTGCTGACTATCGTGCCGCTGCTGTCTCTCATGACGGAAGTACTGGTGAGGTAGCTGAAGCCGCCCGGGATCTCGTCCTGGATCTTCTCTGGGGTCATCGGCTCGTTCTTATTGTTCGTTATAGTAATGGTGTACGTGGTTGTGGCGCTGGACGACACGGACGTTGGACTCACGATTTTGCTGGCGTTCAGACGCCCCTTGAGGGCGTAGATGGGGAGCAGGGCAGGCGGCGTGTCCAGCTTCGTCACCGTGGTGGTGACCGTCGAATCGTTGAGGGTTATGGTGGTGGTGGTGGCGCCCCCCCCGGGGGCCAGCAGCTGGTGGAGAGAGTACTGCTGTGCTCCGAGAGACGAGTACCCGCGTTTGAGTATGCGTGTCTTGACCGCGGAATCTCTCGCCAGCCCGCCGGCGTGCTCTAGGGCGCCGATGGTTACGGGTATCGCGAGCAGCATGAAGGCAAGCACAATGATCATGGCCTGCCCCTCCTGGCGACCCAGCCGCTGCCGCATCACCTCATGCTCCTCAGGTACGTGTTGAGCGTGCTCGCCTTGGTGCTGTCACCAACCGCCTGGACCTCCAGGTCGATAGTGATAATCTTTCCAGTACGCGAAAAGCCGACGGAGACGACCCTTTGGGCCAATTCAACCTGCTCGCCGTCGATCTCCCTCACCAGCAGGTACGGAGTCGTGGTCCCGACGAGGCTGTATTTGGCCGTGTGAAACGTCTGGCCCACGTCGGTCCAGTGCATCGTGATGGTGCTGGTTGCCGGCGCCAGATCTGTCAGGGTGGTCGTCGCCGCGTTCATCGCGTCCCTGGCGAACCAGCTCCCCGCGTGGCGCAGCTCATATGTGGCTTCCACTTCCTCGCTCCACGTCCGCTGGAAGTTGAGAATCTCGAAGGTGTGGTCGGAGACCAGCACCGCCACCACTCCAAGAATGCTCACCGCGATTATGACCTCGATTAGGGTGAGACCCGAGGCCTGGGACAGAATCCTCCTGGCTGCCGCGATACGTCGCAACATCACTCCTTAGTCATTCGACCTCAGCGTCTCGACGACGAGGATGCTCTCACCCTCGTGGGTGACGGTCACCGAGATTTTCTGCAGGTCATCGTCGCTGGCATCAACGAGCTCCTGAGCGGCAAGCACGCTGTATCCTGACGGCGTGCTGGTAATGGTTGGATCCGGAATTACCCATATCAAGCTGCCTGGGTCCAAGCAACGCACCATCCTCGACGAGAGCCATCGTAGTATCAGTCACGGATGCCGTCAACCATCCAATCAAGCTCACAAAACCATCTCTCGGCGTGGTGAGTTAGCGGCCCCAGGCAGCGGAGGTGGCTTTCACCACGTTTGCACTCCCTTCAAACTCCTCCGGGCGCGCACCTCGCCCTTGGTTGCCTCTCTTCACCTCTGATGACCTCAAGGATAATCGCTACCCTGGTGCTGGATGGAGCCCGGCGATACGCTCCAACACTTGCCGGAATACCTCCCGGGACACTGCCACCTCAGCAAGCTGAAACACCAACCTCCTGGCATGCCGCACCAGACGTCCACCCATCTTGATGAGCTTGGTCTGCACGCTTCGCAGTGACCAGTGTTTCACTGACTCTGGCAAAGTCAGCCTTCTCATGAAGTTGCCCAGGTTGTAGGCCAGCACAAACAGCCACAGCCTCACCTGGTTAGCAACGAACCTGTGACACGAGAGCCGCGTCCAGTTCAGGGCGTATTTACCTTCCTTGATCCACTGCTCGGCCGTGCCCCGCCCGTTGTAGAAGTGGGTTACGCCTGCCGGCGGTAGGTTGAGGTTGGTGACGACGAACCCGACCCTCGGGAATAGCTCACCCTGGCGCCACTCCACCTTGGCGACCACACGCCGGGGAATGTCCCAGCTCTGGGCCTGGTAAACGAAGTCGTGATACCGGACTACGGGCTTCCCTTCGACAGGCTCAGGGCAGGCTTTAGCCCGAATCCACCGAAGGACACCGATGGACGGCGTGAGGAAAGCGGAAGGGGGGTGAGGGAGCTACAGGGGAAATAGCCTGGGTTCCATTTGGGGTAGGGAGGTCGGCGGACGGTCTTCATCGCCGCACAGGGGCCCCTATGGCCGTCTGCGGGAGCTGCGATGCGCGGGATGGCGAGAGAATACGCAGCAGGGAACTCTCTCGGACCGGGCTGGCACGAGTCTGCGGGGATCTTCGGTTGTCCGGTGGGTGGGTCGGTCGCCGACGGTGCCGTCAGGCCGGGAGTGGAATGGCTCGCAGCCGGGCCAAGGCGCGGCTGAACTTCTCAGCCCAAGGCCAGCGATCCGGAAGATGCAGGGTCAACCGGCGTGCCGAGCGGGTGAGCCGTCCGGCCAGGGAGAAGAACCGCCGCCGGAGGGTCTTGGTGGTGGCTATCCGCTCTCCCAGACCGATCCGCGCCGTCCAGCGGGCCAGGTTGTGGGCCATCGTCTGGACGGCCAGCCAGGCGCCGTTGGCGGCGAAGCGGCCCGAGGGGAGATGGTTCAGCCCGACGCCGTACTTGAGGTCGCGTATGGCATTCTCGATCTCGGCGTGGCGGCGATGGTCAGCCTCCAGTTCGAGCAACTCCCCGTCCCGGTCGGTGATGAAGCCATGATAGCTGTATTTGGCGAAGAGGGCCAGTTGGGAACCGGGCGTCGGCTTCACCCGCCGGACGATGAGCCGTACCGGCGCGGCGTCCGCCTCGGCCTGGAAGGGGGTGCAGGTGGTCTCGGCCACATCGGCGGCGCCGTCCATCCAGTAAGGAATCGGCGTCCAGGCATCTTCGGGTATCGCCTCGATGAGATTGTGCAGGCTTTTGTGCTGGCGGATGGTGATGGAGAAGCGGACATCCATCTTGCGGCAGACGGATACCACGCCATGAGTGTAGAACCCGCTGTCGGCCCGTAGCGTGAGTCGTCCGTTGGCCCCGGCGTAGCGCACCCGTCCCACCGTCTCCCGCAGGAAGTGGGCGGCGCCGCGGGCGGTGTTGGCCCGGCCCTCGCGCAGCCGGGACATCAGCACGTCTCCGGTGCCGGCGGCGATGGCCAGCAGCGGGTGGTAGCCCCGCTTGCCGGTATAGCCGTGGTGGCGCGCTCCCTCCTTGGCCAGTCCGTAGGTCTCGCAGATGGTGGAGTCCAGGTCAATGGTCAGGGGCCCGTCGCCGGGTCCCGCCCCGGCCTGCCAAGCCCGGGCCAGCAACTCGCGGCTCACCCGGTCGAGTTGACGGACGTGGCCCCACCGGAAGCTGCGCAGGAAGGTGCCCAGGGTGGATGGCGCCTTGACCGTGCCGCCCAGGGTGCAGGCCGTCCCCCCGGTGCGCAACACATCGGCGTCGTCAATGCAGTCGCCCCCAGCCAGCGCAGACGCCACCAGCGTCATCATCTTGTCGCTCGTGTTCGCCCGCCCCGGGGCATCGCCCAGGTCGAGGCGCTGCCGGACGAGTTCGGGCAGGCCGAGGTGCCGCGCCAGGGTGGCCGGAAGGAGCAGCCCGGCATTGGCCACCAAGCGGCGGTCGTCGAAGGTGATTTGGATCCGGTCGGGGTGGTTGCGTGGCAGCATCTACTGGGTGCTCCTTTTCCGGGGCCGTTTTTTTGCTACAAAACCATTATCCCAGAAGCACAGGAGCACCTTCTTGCCGCCTCAGGACGCTAACCCGACGCCCTCCTTCGGTGGATTCGGGCTTAGGCGGCCTGCCCACGGGCCGCTTCAGCAGGTGCCGGATGTTTCCTTGTAATACCTCGTTGGCCGGAAGCCGCATAGCGTAGCCAGTGTCCCTTGACTCCAGGTACTCGTACACCTCGGGCTTGGCAAAGGCAGCATCGGCCCGGAACAGCAGCCGGACTCCTTGTATCTTGGTTTGGTGTGTAACAATCACTTCACTTAGGTGGATCGGGGTGCGGCAGACCGACTATTCCTAGGTCGTAGCAGGCCGTGAGAAAGCGAGGGTCGCCGCACCCCCCAGAGTTAGAGCCCGAACAGTTGCCTGGGCCAACCAAGCCCGCATCTTGCAAGGACGGGCCAATAATTCGCAGGAGGTGCTGATGGAACAGGAAGCGACCTACGTAGGCATCGATGTAGCTAAGGCCCAGGTGGACGTTGCGGTGCGTCCCACGGACGAAAGATGGGAGGTCTCCCATGACGATGCGGGGATCCGGCAGTTGATCTCCAAGCTGAAGACCCTGGAACCTGTCATGGTGTTGCTTGAGGCTTCGGGCGGCTTGGAGCTGCCTCTGGTGGCTGCTCTGGCAGCCGAGGCGGTGCCGGTGGTCGTCGTCAACCCGCGCCAAGTGCGGGACTTTGCCAGGGCAACGGGGAAGCTGGCCAAGACCGACTCGCTTGACGCGGCGGCTATTGCTCACTTTGCCGAAGCGGTCCGACCTCCCGTGCGCCCTTTGCGGGACGCCGAAACCCAGGCCCTCAACTCCCTGGCTGCCCGAAGGCACCAGGTGATGACCATGCTGGTCTCGGAGAAGAACCGCCTCGGCACCGCCACCGTCGCCGTCCGTCCCCGCATCGAAGCCCACATTGCATGGCTGGAGCGGGAGTTGGACGACCTGGACAAGCGTCTGCGTCAGACTCTGCGCCAGAGTCCCGTGTGGCGGGAGAAGGACGACCTTCTGCGCACCGTCCCCGGCGTGGGCGAGCAGCTCTCCCTCACTCTTCTGGCCTACCTGCCGGAGCTGGGCACCATGGATCGCCGGCAGGTTGCCGCCCTGGTGGGAGTGGCTCCCTACAACCGGGATAGCGGCACCCTGCGTGGTAAACGCACCGTCTGGGGCGGACGCGCCCGGGTCCGCGCCGCCCTGTACATGGGAGCGTTGGTGGCCAGCCGCTACAATCCCGTCATCCGAGACTTCTACCAGCGGCTGTTGGCCGCTGGTAAGCCGAAGAAGCTGGCCCTCACAGCCTGCATGCGCAAGCTGCTCGTTATCCTCAACTCCATGCTCAAGCATCGCTCGCCCTGGCACGACATGACTTCCACATTCGTTGTTCATTCCTCTTGACTTTCAAGACAGTTGCTTTCTCCTGGTATCGCTTCACGACTGGCTCCAGAACCTCCCGCCACCGCTCAGCGCTGTGGACGTTGCCCGGGCGAAGCATTGCACCTTCGCAATCTCCGAAATGGTTGAACAGGAAGAGCGGGTGATAACATACGGACTCGAAGTGGCCGTTGTAGGCGACTCCCTCTTGCTGCCCATGCACCGGGCTTTCAGAGCTGTCCATGTCTAGGATAACTCGCTGGTGAGATGTCTGGGCCATGCCCCTGTCCACCCACTCAACATTCAGGCGCGCAAGCCCATCCAGGTTCGAGGTTACGTCAATAGGTGTGTAAACGACATCAGGCGGCGACCTTCTCAGCCGTTGATTCAATGGCGATTCCATCCGCATACTGTGCACCGAGATAGACGTCTTCGATCAACTCAGGGGCCTTCAGACGCCTGAAGCGCTGTTCGGCGACCATCAACATTTTCCAGATCACCGCTATCGCCCGATCGACCCTCTTGTAGCGCTTGGCGGCATCGGTCCGAAGCCTGAGGGCCGCGAAGGGTGATTCTACCGGGTTCGTCGTGCGAAGGTGCCCCCAGTGCTCCTTTGGGAAGTCATAGAAGGTGACCATGCGGTCCCAGTCCCGCTCCAAGGCCTCTGAGGCCGCCTCGTAGGAATGGTCGCCGCACCACCTGGTGAACACCGTCCTGAGCCGCTCAGCCTCTGTCCGAGTCGGCGCGTAGGGGATAGTACGCAGCATGAGCTTGGCCTGGTCCTGTTGTCGCTTTGGAAGCTTGGCGAGCACGTTTACGATCTTGTGGTTCCAGCAGCGTTGCTCTGCCGCCTGCGGATAGACGTTGCGCAGAGCTCCCCAGATGCCCAGGTGTCCGTCTCCAACCACCAGCCTCGGGCAGCTCAAGCCCCGGCGCTTGATGTCCCTGAGCACCTCGGACCAGTTCTCTGTGGACTCCCTGTATCCGGGAACAGCGCTCACCACCACCTTGCTCCCGTCGCTCAGGGCCGCCATCACCACCAGTACCGCCGCCTTCTCCTTCTCAAGACCAGCCTTGACGTAGACTCCATCCACCCACATGTAGACCACTTCCAGGTCATCGAGGGGCCGGCTGCGCCATTGGGCAAGCTCATCGTTCCACTTATCCTTCAACCGGGCCACCGTGCTCGCCGATACCGGTGCGTCCTCTCCCAGCAGCCCCCGCAAAGCCAGATCGAAGTCGCCTTCGGATAGACCGTGCAGGTACAGCTCGGGGATCAACTCAGCAACCTTCCTGGTCCTGTTGACGAACAGCGGCAGCAGCCGGCTCTCGAACTGCTCCTCGGTATCGCGGACTCGCGGCCGCCTCAGCTGTATCGTTCCCGAACTCAGCGTAAGCCTCCGGGCTCTGCCGTATCCGTTCCGATAGCCGGTATCTGAGTCCGAGTCGGATCTGAGCGCCGACTTCGCCCTTCCCAGAAACCCCGTCACCTCCTCCTCCAGCAACTCCTGGATCAGCCTCTGGACCTGGCTTCGCACCCAATCTTCCAACTGCTCCCACTCCGGCCTTGACTCCGACCTACTCTCAGTGCTTTCCTTCCTCATGGGCGGTCTATCTCCTCTCTTGGGCCTCGAGCCCGTGTTGTTCAGAGAGAGGGTACACCGCCTGACTGTTTACACACTTTTTGAAGATACCTCCCAGGTTCTCCTCTTCGGTTAACACCTCAGTCTCAAATCGGCTCATAGTGTTGGTGCTGGCTGCCTGCTTATCAGTACCTTGCCACCCGACGATGACACGCATAGCCGGGTCTTGGGCAAGCCGTTCAGCGTCGTTGGTGTCCTCGTAGCCAGCGAGACGGCTATACACCGATTGTCTGAGCAAGGGCAACAGCGGGTGTTGCACATTGCGGCCGGTGCGGCTTTCATGGATATAATCGTTGGCTGTCTCTGTGAGCCCCAGAGCGGCATCAAGCTCGCGGCATGCCAGGAGTCCGGCGTCCGAGGTGATCGTAGCGCCACGAAAATCCAGGCGGACTCTGCGGTCGAATTGGAGCTTCAAAGGGGTGTCGGAGCTTTCACCCATTGGGTGCCTCCAGCGAGATTGCGGTATCCAGAACTAGACCCCCTAGCTCGGCCAGTCTAGCACCCACACTGCCCATAATGCCCAGGTATGCGGCTCAAATAGGCAGCACTCTTACCGGATTACGACGCACCCACGCGGCTGATCTGGGAAATGTGGGTGGATATGCGTTGGTCGACGTATGGTAGCTAAGGCTGATGATGTACTCCATCTGGTTCCTGACGAGGTTCTCGGCAAAGGCCTGGCGGTCGAGCGTGACTCGCACACGCTGACTGGCCGAGAGTCCGACCAGCGTGGAGCCGGCCACCGTGATCAATACGGTCACGCCGACGATCGCCTCGAGGAGGAGTGCGGCCCTGTCGTCGCGGAGAAGGGCGCGGCACCGCAGCAGGCCGGCGCGACATCCGCGTTTGAGGGCGCCTTTCAGTATTGGGGGCTTTAAATTTATCTCATCCATTCGGCATTGCCCCGGCCGGAAGCTCAGGAATTCGACCTAATTATATTATACCGCTGTTCGGAACCATGAGCGTCCCGCGGAGCGGGGTTGGGACATCGGAGGGCCGGGGCCCGGACTCACCGCTCCTATCTTCAAGCTAGCAGCCGGTCATATGAAAGGGTATGAGTACCGAATCGGTCCCCTTGAAGGCCCTGGTGGCGAGTGGACTGGACAGACTTGCTACTACTATGTCCCCCAGAAGGCGGTCCTGTCCATGCCTGGGGAGCGAAGCTGGCGTATGGGGACATCGTGGACCGGCCACGGCTTGGGAGGCAGGGGGGCGCACGGACCCGGGGGAGAGATGGGCCGCTGGCCGGGCATTTTCACTTCGACGGGAGTAGCTGAAACGGTGCTCGACGGGGAAGGCGTGCCTCGAGTGCGCGATTGCAAAAGAGTGGCGTTGGCAGGCGCCAAACGCCCGGCGGGCGGGTTACCCCTCTTTGAGCAGCAGGACGAGCGGGGCGTCGTCGCTTCCGGGTTGGCCGGAGCCTTCGGTCAGGCTAATATCGGCTACCCCATCAATTTCAAACAGCATGTCTCGCAATAGAACCGGCTCTCGGAGGGCCAGCCAGATATTCGTACTGCCGTCGCGGCTGTTCTCCATCCTGAGGAGTCGGAACTCTTGCCTCTCGCGCAGCTGCTGCACAAAGTTCACGATAAGCCCCATGGTTGATTCCCTCGTAAAAACCCGTTTTGAGGAAGTTCCAGCGATTTAGCACATCTGCGCGCTACCGTATGTTGGGGTAGTGTGCGGAACAGAGACTGTATATTGTACCCAGGCGTGGGTACGTTTGTTCTAATTCAACCTACACAGACTTTTTACGAGAGAATCATGGTTCCCTCTGATTTCACCAAGAGGCGCACGGTGCCTTCGTAGAGCTCTTCTTCCTCCGTGGAACCCTTCGCCCCCACGAGCTCGGTGACCATCGTCTGGGGAGACCCAGCGCCTTCCGTGTCGAAAGGCTCCTCGACCAGGCTCTGCTCTATCGTAATGGTAATTATCTACTTGACGCAACCACGAGGGCGGGTTAGCATGGCTAAATGCGGATACTGTGGAAGGTCATCAATTGGTCTACTTTCACCGGGCTTCCAGCGTGCTTGGCATATTTCGCTGACTTCGGCGGTTTTGCAACCCGTTTGGATTCAACCTTGACGAGTATAGAGCCAGTCCTCAGTGCGTTGATGCCCTTTGCGGCCATTATGATAGGGAGTGCTAGCGCAGCTGCAATCGTAAAGTATTCATGGACTCATGGCCGGAAAAAGTATCTAGATTTACGCTATGCGAACGTGCGGGAATTTAGAGCCTGCAGAGGCGCCATAGCAGAATGCAAAATAGGACTAGTCAGATTACACGACACCCCTAGGTTCATGTTGTCTCAAGGGGAATTTGTGGGACAGCATGCGCGATTGAAGGCTGAAATGTTTCAACTCTTTAACCAACTGGCTGGCCTTGGCATATGGGTTCCCGATACCGTTGGTATTGAAGACCAACAAGCACGAAGTCGCCTAATCGGATATTTGACAATCCTAGAGAGCTTTGCCGCAAGAAGCAATCTACAGGCTGCTCAAACCGCCGTTTTTGATGATAGTCAGGCTACCAATTCTTGATAGGTGAGATGCTCGGTGTTGATGATACGACGGAGGGTATCGACGAAGATATGGTTGTTATCTCGATTGTTGTACCGCCACTCCAACTCTTCGAGATAGCGGTCCAGATGCTTCACGCTCACCTTATGGAACGCTCCGACGATGCTCCGCTTGAACAGCGACCAGACGCCTTCGATGCTATTAGTATGAACGTCTCCCAAGACCCATTGCTCGATAGAGTGGTTGACGGTCTCATGCCGGGTATTGTTGTCAGCAATCCCCAGGTAGGATGCCAGTTCGTCGGTGTAGATAGCCTCCGCCTTGTCGTGGACCGTCCGGTTGATAAAGTCGTGAAGGGTATGACGCCGCACGTTAGGGATGCGCTCCAAGCGAACGTTGCCGTCCCGCTGGATGGCTCCAGCGACCCAGGTCTTGTTGCCCTTGTAGGCCCGTCCCTTGCCCCGTGTCTTGCCGCCTACCAGGGTTTCGTCCACTTCGACTACTCCGAGCAACGTCGGGCCGGTCAAGGGGTCGTTGCCCATGGCAGCGCGGATGCGATGGCAGAGATACCAGGCGGTCTTATAGGCTACTCCCAGGGTTCGCTTAATCTGGAGAGCCGACATGCCCTTCTTGGACTCGCACATGAGGTAGACAGCCATAAACCACTTGCGGAGGGACAGGTGGGAGTCGTGCATCATAGTCCCAGCCGTAACGGAGAATTGGTAACGGCAATCGTTGCAGTCGTACTGGTTTCTGTTGTCTATCTCGGATATGCTCAGGGAGCCGCAACGAACGCAGGCTACCCCCGAAGGCCAGCGCAGGCGCTCCAGGAGTTCGCGGCACTTGGCGTCGGTGTTGAAGTTATCAACCAGGGTTAGGAGGTTGGTAGTAGTCATGGCTCAGGCTCCTAAGAGGAAGAAGTTACTGCCGAAGAATATCGCGGAGAAGTCGGACTCGGAGGTTGCCGAAAAGTTGTTCGGGAAGAAGGCGAAGCGGGAGTTAGACCGACTGATTGACAATGCTCCGAAGTCCATAGATAAAGACTAACATAGGTTTAGCCTTGTGTCAAGTCGATAATCACCGTTCCATTCACCAGTTCCCCGACTTCTGAGACTGCGATGATGAATCCCGGGCCACCTCGGCTCGGGCCTGACCCTTTCTGAGACTGGCATCATGCCTTCAGCCTGATCTGTCGACTCGATTCGAGGTGGCGCCAGAAGTGCCCTCGGCAAGGCGAGCAGTGACCTTATAGGAGCCTGGCCCCACGCCCCATCGCAGTCTTGTCCGCTCACCTGGCCGGCGCGCAATCCTCCGGGAGGTAGAAATGATAGGAGTCGTCGGTCATAAAGGTAGTCGTGGTGTTGAGCTGGTCGTCGGAGTCGACACCCACCAGGATGAGCATGTGGCGGTGGCCATTGACCGTCAGGGGGTCCGCCTAGGGGAGCTTCACACAGTGGCGACCACCCATGGGTATTTGGAGCTCGAACGGTGGTCCCGGGGCCTGGGAGAGATTCATGCCTTCGGGATTGAAGGCACCGGTTCCTACGGTGCCGGAGTCGCCCGATTCCTGACCAGTAGGGGCCATACCGTAGTGGAGGTCAACCGGCCCGACCGGTCAACCCGCTATCGGAAGGGGAAGAGCGATCCCACTGATGCGGAGATGGCAGCGCGTGCCGTGCTTGCCGGAGTAGCCGATGCCACTCCCAAGTCAGGTGAGGGTGAAGTCGAAATGATCCGTATGTTCAAGAGCACCAAGGACTCGGCCGTCAAGGCTCGCACCCAGGCAATCAACCAGATGAAGGCCCTGGTTGTCACGGCCCCGGCCCGGCTTCGTGAGCACCTCACTGGCCTCACCGCTGGTGCCCTTGTCACCCGGTCCAAGAGCTTCCGGCTTGGTCGTATGGAGGGTCCCACCGCGGCGGCCAAGTATGATTCTCTCGTAAAAAGTCTGTGTAGGTTGAATTAGAACAAACGTACCCACACCTGGGTACAATATACAGTCTCTGTTCCGCACACTACCCCAACATACGGTAGCGCGCAGATGTGCTAAATCGCTGGAACTTCCTCAAAACGGGTTTTTACGAGGGAATCAAGTATGCTCTTCGCTCCCTTGCCCGTCGCTACCGTCAACTCGGTAATGAGATAAAGGACCTGGAGGCCGAGATCCAACGACTCACACGGACGGCAGCCCCAGCCCTGGTGGATGGCTTCGGCATAGGACCAGACACGGCGGCGACCCTCCTCATTGCTGCCGGGAGTAACCCTGACCGCCTCCACTCCGAGGCTGCCTTCGCCTCCCTGTGCGGTGTCAATCCCATCCCTGCTTCCTCCGGCAAGACCAACAGGCATCGGCTCAACCGAGGCGGCCACCGCCAGGCCAACGCGGCACTCCATCGCATTGTTGTCGTCAGACTTCGTCATGATGAGCGGACCCAGGCATACATGCGTCGTCGCACCACCGAGGGAATGAGCAAGGCTGAGGTGATCCGCTGCCTCAAACGCTATGTCGCTCGCGAGGTCTTCTCCGTCCTACGGAACTCAGCCCTATCCCACAGCACTCCTTGACATCTATAGGAGCATCAGGCTCATATGGGGAGATGGCGGTGTTGAGGCTGCTGGACAGCGGCAAGCTGTCTGCGCTGGGACTCGACCATCTGGGCATGAAGACCGGCCTCGAAGGATACCTGGAGATGCTGAAGCTACCCCACGGAATGATCCTTGTGGCAGGCCCCACGGGGTCGGGGAAGAGCACAACGCTCGCCTCCTCCATAATGACGCTGGATCGCACAGGGCTCAACGTCATCACCATGGAAGACCCCGTGGAGAATGAACTCCCCAACGTAAACCAGTTGCAGGTCCACGTTGAAGCCGGAGTCACGTTCGCCTCCCTGTTGCGCAGCATCTTGCGGCTCGACCCGGATGTGGTCCTTGTTGGTGAGATCCGGGACCAGGAGACGGCGCAGCTCGCCACGGAGGCTGCCCTTACGGGACACCTGGTGTTCTCCACCGTACACGCCAATGACTCTGTGTCCACGCTCCTGCGCCTCAAGGACCTGGGCGTGCCCGCATATCTGACCGCTTCCGCCCTCGAGGGTATAGTAGCCCAGAGGATGGTCCGCAAGGTCTGCACGGGCTGCTCGAGGATGGTGTCTCGTCCCGTCGCGGAGCAGGGACTATTCGCCGAGGTAATGCACGAGAAGCAGGAGCGCTTTATCTATGGGGCGGGCTGCAATAGCTGCGCTCAAACGGGATATCGTGGCCGCTCCGGCATGTACGAGATACTTGCCATGACCGACGAGTTGCGGCAGCTCTACCTGAACGAAGCGCCTCGGCAGGCGCTCTGGGAGCAGACCCTTAAGGACGGTACGATCCCTCTTATCAAGGACGGAATGCTGAAGGTCAAAGAGGGCATTACGACTCCTTCCGAGGTCATGCGCGTTGCGGCCCACTCCTCCGATTAGTCACGGAGAATGCTATGCAGTACAGCTATACCGCCTACAATCTTGACGACGGCATAGTCCAAGGCAAGGTTGATTCCCTCGTAAAAACCCCTCGTCCTCCGGGGGCAATGGGAGAATAATGTGGGGAAAGGGCGTTGGGGCAGCGCCCGGGCGAGGGAGGGGAGCATGTTCCGAGCGCGAGACCCGCAAGAGAGCCTCTGGCAGTCCCAGTTCCTGGTGACGCCGAAGAAGGCTAAGCGCCTGGAGGGGAGTTGGGCCGAGGTTTTCCGAAACGAGGCGCTCCCCCTGATTGACGAGGAGCTCTTTGCTCCGATGTACTGCGCGGACAACGGCCGTCCCAACCGAGCGGTGCAGACCGTCCTCGGGGTCCACCTCCTCAAAGAGATGTTCAACCTCACCGACGATGAAGCTCTGGAACAACTAGAGTTCAACCTGCTCTGGCACCACGCCCTGCGGCTAGACATCGAGGAGACCCACCTGCCCCAGAAGACCCTCCACAACTTCCGAGTTCGCCTGATGCAGCACGACGGTGGCCGGCTGGCTTTCCAGGAGACCACGGACCGGATCATCCAGGCGCTGGGCATACGCACCGGAAAGCAACGGCTGGACTCCACCCACATCATGAGCAACATCGCTACACTCACCCGGCTGGGCCTGTTCTGTGAGACGATGCGGTTGTTCCTGCGGGCCTTGCGCTGGGAGCACCCAGAGCTTCGCCCTGTGGTTCCGGAGGGCCTCCTGGGGCGCTATTTGAAGGAAGAAGACGAGGCGACCCACTACGAGGACGCCCACACGGGGGAGGGTCGGCGACGCCTTTCGGTCTGTGCCCGGGACCTCTACCGGCTGGTGGACCGGTTCCGTGGCACGACTGCTGCCCAGCTGGAGGAGTACCGGCTGCTGGAGCGGCTGCTGCGGGAGCAGTGCCATGTGGGCAAACACCGGGACGGGCGCCCGGGGGACGATGATGACGATGCTGGGGAATGCAAGGTGCCCGTGGCCCTGAAGGACCCGAAGCAGGTGTCCGCCGACTCGCTGCAATCGCCCCACGACCCGGATGTGACCTACAGCGGCCACAAGGGGAAGGGGTACGAGGTGCAGGTGGCGGAGACCTGCCACGAGGAGAACGCCACCCAGCTCATCACCCACGTGGAGGTGACCCCCTCGAGTGGGAGCGACACCGACGTGAGCGTGCCGGTCGTTGACGGGCTCGCGGAGCGGAAGGTCCGACCGGACGAGCTCTTCGTCGACACGGCGTATGGGTCGGGCCGCAACGCCTTCGAAGCCTCGCGCCGGGGAACGGAACTGGTGAGCCCGGTGGCGGGGTCGGCGCCGGGGAACTCGCACGAAGGAGAGCGTGACGGACCACCGCCGCGGACTTCCAGATCGACGTCACAGGGGAGCAGGCCACGGTGTGCCCCGCCGGCCACCCGTCCATCGAGGAGCACGAGTTGGAGGATGCGCCGGAGCGGGTAGAGGTCCACTTTGCCAGGACAACATGCGAGCCCTGCCCCTTGCGGTCCCGTTGCCCAGTGAAGCTGGACCGGCGTGCGGGGGACTACGTCCTCAAGGCGGACCTGGTGAAGGTGAACATCGAGCGGCGCCGGAGGGCCGAGGCCACCGAGGAGTGGCGCAAGCGGTATGACATAAGGGCCGGGATCGAGGGAACGAACTCCGAGCTCAAGCGCGCCCACGGGCTTGGGCGCTTGCGGGTGCGAGGGGGCCGTCGGGTGCGGCTTGCCGTCTACCTGAAGACGTTGGCGTGCAACTTCAAGCGGATGGTCCATGCACGCCTGGCGGAGATGGAGAACACGGCTCAGCGGGCGGTCGGGACGGTACCTGCGGTCGCGGCCGCATGAGGGCGCCGCTCCACAGCTTCCACCGGGTGCCCTGAGCCACGGAAGGGGTACCGCAACGGGATCACGCTTGTCCTGAGCGCGGCAGATGGTGCGGTGAGCCCAGCAGCCGGCATCCCGTGGCCTCCTCCCTTCCAGGCCACTTCGCACGCCAGGGTTCATCTCAAACAGGCCTCTTTGCGAGGGAATCAAGCTTCTGCACCCTAAGATTAACTTCGGCAGCGTCCTCGAGCAGCAGAGGACGCACAAAAAGACCAGGGCCGGCCCGTGTGAGCCAGCCCCCGACTCGAGAGCCGTTTGGATTTTAAGTCGATCCCGCCGACCTCCGCCGAGTTCTGTAAAGAGAGCGCGCTTTTTTTCCGGCGAAATCAGTCAGCGCAGTCGAGTTAACGAATTGACGCTGCCCGCCGCCGAAAGCGCCACATGAACGTCGTCATCATCAGGATCGCAAGGCCGATCAGGCCCCATTGAGAAACACTCGGCACGCTTACGGCAGAGGGCGTCCCCTCAAACACCGCCACCGCGTCGTCTATTTCACCCCCGACATAGAGGTGTTTCCCATCAGGGCTCTCTGCCAACGATACAGCGCCATCAAGCCCATCAACGCCGACTGCTCCGTCCTTGTGGGCTTCCACAAAGGTTAAGCCCGAATCCACCGAAGGAGGGCGTCGGGTTAGCGTCCTGAGGCGGCAAGAAGGTGCTCCTGTGCTTCTGGGATAATGGTTTTGTAGCAAAAAAACGGCCCCGGAAAAGGAGCACCCAGTAGATGCTGCCACGCAACCACCCCGACCGGATCCAAATCACCTTCGACGACCGCCGCTTGGTGGCCAATGCCGGGCTGCTCCTTCCGGCCACCCTGGCGCGGCACCTCGGCCTGCCCGAACTCGTCCGGCAGCGCCTCGACCTGGGCGATGCCCCGGGGCGGGCGAACACGAGCGACAAGATGATGACGCTGGTGGCGTCTGCGCTGGCTGGGGGCGACTGCATTGACGACGCCGATGTGTTGCGCACCGGGGGGACGGCCTGCACCCTGGGCGGCACTCTCAAGGCGCCATCCACCCTGGGCACCTTCCTGCGCAGCTTCCGGTGGGGCCACGTCCGTCAACTCGACCGGGTGAGCCGCGAGTTGCTGGCCCGGGCTTGGCAGGCCGGGGCGGGACCCGGCGACGGGCCCCTGACCATTGACCTGGACTCCACCATCTGCGAGACCTACGGACTGGCCAAGGAGGGCGCCCGCCACCACGGCTATACCGGCAAGCGGGGCTACCACCCGCTGCTGGCCATCGCCGCCGGCACCGGAGACGTGCTGATGTCCCGGCTGCGCGAGGGCCGGGCCAACACCGCCCGCGGCGCCGCCCACTTCCTGCGGGAGACGGTGGGACGGGTGCGCTACGCCGGGGCCAACGGACGACTCACGCTACGGGCCGACAGCGGGTTCTACACTCATGGCGTGGTATCCGTCTGCCGCAAGATGGATGTCCGCTTCTCCATCACCATCCGCCAGCACAAAAGCCTGCACAATCTCATCGAGGCGATACCCGAAGATGCCTGGACGCCGATTCCTTACTGGATGGACGGCGCCGCCGATGTGGCCGAGACCACCTGCACCCCCTTCCAGGCCTGTATGGACCGGACACATGGTGGACGGGTGTTCGGAGACATGGTGGACACATTTGAGTATGTTAGGCATCGTGCCTGAGGTCAAGCTGGGCGATTTGATGAGTGGCGAAGAAGACGTTCCAGACTCCATCGTCAGTTGTCGGCCGAATAGCCACTGGCATGCCCTTGAAGGCCTTAGGTACCTTGAAGATACGGCCAAACAACTGGAGCCTACCTTTGTCGTGAACACGGCGTACCAGGTCGGTTGGTTCGTACTCCAAGGGTGGAAGGACCTCGGGAAACAGTCTTTGGCTCACTTGGTACTTGGTGGCCGGAGTAGCAAGGTCAAGGGCGTCATGGGGCCGCTCCAAGTTGTAGATGTCCCGCCACAGGTCGAAGGCTCTCTGGCAGTGCGCCAGATCAGTGAAGCTGCTCCCCTGCAGCACTTCAACGGTCATGGTTCGGTGGAAGCGCTCATCTTTTCCCTGTGTCTGAGGGTGATAAGGGCGTCCATGACTGACTCCGATGCCCAACCTCAGCAGCCAGACTGTAAAAGGTGTGTAGGGGTGGTCTTGGTCATGGCCCCACGGGGAGCCATTGTCCATCAACATTGTGTTGGGCAGGCCGTAGCGCCGGAAGATAGCCGTCAGGCGCTGTTGCACCATCTCTCCCTGCTCGTTACCGCAGGCCTGCAGCCCCAAGGCAAACCGAGAGTGATCGTCCAGAACAGTCAGAGGGTGGCAGCGTCCTCGGGTAAGGGGGAAGTGGCCTTTGAAGTCCATCTGCCACAGGTCGTTGGGTGCCTGGTGTTCAAATCGCTGCCAGGAACGGTGCTTGGGCCCCTCGGCGGGGTCAATGCGGCCATGACGACGCAAGATCGCCGTGATAGTACTGGGGGCCGGCATGTCCGCCTCAAACACATCCCTGCGGTCCAAAAGCCACCGTCGCAGCTTACGAGCTCCCCAGGCCGGATGGGCCGCACGGGCAGACAGCACCGCCTGCTCAACCTGCGATGGGGTACGTGCAGGCGAGTAGTGAGGCCGCCGCGGCAGCTCGACCAGGCCTGCCTCGCTCCCTTCACGGAAACGCCCAAGCCACTTGTATCCAGTCGTAGGGCTGATCCCGAAGCGACGGCAAAGGCCCCTTTTGTTGGTGCCTTCAGCCTGCGCCAGCTCCACGAACTCTCTCCTCTGAGACATAACGGACATCTCCTTCCATGGCATGACCACCTCCTTGTAATGAAGTCATGCCTATTATGGTGTCCACCATGTCCCCGAACATGTGTAAGCTATGTCCCCGGTCTATACAAGGCCGAGGCGGACGCCGCGCCGGTACGGCTCATCGTCCGGCGGGTGAAGCCCACGCCCGGTTCCCAACTGGCCCTCTTCGCCAAATACAGCTATCATGGCTTCATCACCGACCGGGACGGGGAGTTGCTCGAACTGGAGGCTGACCATCGCCGCCACGCCGAGATCGAGAATGCCATACGCGACCTCAAGTACGGCGTCGGGCTGAACCATCTCCCCTCGGGCCGCTTCGCCGCCAACGGCGCCTGGCTGGCCGTCCAGACGATGGCCCACAACCTGGCCCGCTGGACGGCGCGGATCGGTCTGGGAGAGCGGATAGCCACCACCAAGACCCTCCGGCGGCGGTTCTTCTCCCTGGCCGGACGGCTCACCCGCTCGGCACGCCGGTTGACCCTGCATCTTCCGGATCGCTGGCCTTGGGCTGAGAAGTTCAGCCGCGCCTTGGCCCGGCTGCGAGCCATTCCACTCCCGGCCTGACGGCACCGTCGGCGACCGACCCACCCACCGGACAACCGAAGATCCCCGCAGACTCGTGCCAGCCCGGTCCGAGAGAGTTCCCTGCTGCGTATTCTCTCGCCATCCCGCGCATCGCAGCTCCCGCAGACGGCCATAGGGGCCCCTGTGCGGCGATGAAGACCGTCCGCCGACCTCCCTACCCCAAATGGAACCCATGCTATTTCCCCTGTAGCTCCCTCACCCCCCTTCCGCTTTCCTCACGCCGTCCATCCGTGTCCTTCGGTGGATTCGGGTTAAGGCACCGGTTGTGGCGTTCCTACTGAACACCGCGATCTCATCACCTGTATTACCTCCGACGTAGACCCATTTCCCGTCAAAGCTCACCTTGACTGGAAAGGCGCCAACAATTCCGCCAACGGTGTTGCTGGCGGCGTCGACGCCGCCATCCTTCAGCACTTCCACGAAGGTGAGAGCACCGGTTGTAGCGTTCCTACTGAACACTGCTACCGCGTGTTCAAGAACACCAGTTACGTAGACGTGTTTTCCATCCGGGCTGACCGTTACCCCTACGGCTCCATCAAGCCCGTCGACGCTACCTGTACCATCCTGCTGTATTTCCAGCCAAGTCAGCTTTCCATCTGTCGCGTTCCGGCTGAACACCGCTATTTTGTCTTCAGCTATTCCTGATGCATAGACGTGTTTTCCATCCGGACTGACCGTCAGCCTCCGCACGCTTTGAAGTCCGTCAACGCCTCCTAGGTTGTCCCGTTGGGCCTCCACCCATGTCAGCTTTCCATCTGTCGCGTTCCGGCTGAACACCACTACCGCGCTGTCATTAGCTGCGGCGGTGTAGACGTGTTTTCCGTCCGAACTTACCTCCACCGAGTTGATACCCACGATAAATGCGACAGTGCCGACACCATTCTTTAGAACCTCCACGAATGTGAGGGCCCCGGTCGACGCGTTCCGGCTGAACACCGTCAATGCGTTGTCGTTTACCCCTGCGACGTACAAGTGCTTGTCGTCCGGGCTAACTGACACAGATATGGCGCCCCAAAGCCCGTCGATCGGACCGACGCCGTCCTTGTGAACCTCCACGAATGTGAGGGCCCCGGTCGACGCGTTCCGGCTGAACACCGTCAATGCGTTGTCAATGCCACTTGCGGCATAGACGTTCTTGCCGTCCACGCTAACTGCCACCGCCTTAACGTTGTCGAGTTCGTTAGCGCCTCCCACTCCGTCCTTGTTCACTTCTACGAAGGTGAGGGGAGGATCGGCGGCACCTATCACACCCACATCTAGCAAAAAAAATAATGCAGCGACAGCAGTTACCAAGGCAACTAACGTCAGCCGGTGAATCAAGGTGCTCGGCTTTGGCCTTGCGTGCCGGTCAATGCCTTTTCCCAAGAGGTATCTTCAAAAAGTGTGTAAACAGTCAGGCGGTGTACCCTCTCTCTGAACAACACGGGCTCGAGGCCCAAGAGAGGAGATAGACCGCCCATGAGGAAGGAAAGCACTGAGAGTAGGTCGGAGTCAAGGCCGGAGTGGGAGCAGTTGGAGGATTGGGTGCGAAGCCAGGTCCAGAGGCTGATCCAGGAGTTGCTGGAGGAGGAGGTGACGGCGTTTCTGGGAAGGGCGAAGTCGGCGCTCAGATCCGACTCGGACTCAGATACCGGCTATCGGAACGGATACGGCAGAGCCCGGAGGCTTACGCTGAGTTCGGGAACGATACAGCTGAGGCGGCCGCGAGTCCGCGATACCGAGGAGCAGTTCGAGAGCCGGCTGCTGCCGCTGTTCGTCAACAGGACCAGGAAGGTTGCTGAGTTGATCCCCGAGCTGTACCTGCACGGTCTATCCGAAGGCGACTTCGATCTGGCTTTGCGGGGGCTGCTGGGAGAGGACGCACCGGTATCGGCGAGCACGGTGGCCCGGTTGAAGGATAAGTGGAACGATGAGCTTGCCCAATGGCGCAGCCGGCCCCTCGATGACCTGGAAGTGGTCTACATGTGGGTGGATGGAGTCTACGTCAAGGCTGGTCTTGAGAAGGAGAAGGCGGCGGTACTGGTGGTGATGGCGGCCCTGAGCGACGGGAGCAAGGTGGTGGTGAGCGCTGTTCCCGGATACAGGGAGTCCACAGAGAACTGGTCCGAGGTGCTCAGGGACATCAAGCGCCGGGGCTTGAGCTGCCCGAGGCTGGTGGTTGGAGACGGACACCTGGGCATCTGGGGAGCTCTGCGCAACGTCTATCCGCAGGCGGCAGAGCAACGCTGCTGGAACCACAAGATCGTAAACGTGCTCGCCAAGCTTCCAAAGCGACAACAGGACCAGGCCAAGCTCATGCTGCGTACTATCCCCTACGCGCCGACTCGGACAGAGGCTGAGCGGCTCAGGACGGTGTTCACCAGGTGGTGCGGCGACCATTCCTACGAGGCGGCCTCAGAGGCCTTGGAGCGGGACTGGGAACCGCATGGTCACCTTCTATGACTTCCCAAAGGAGCACTGGGGGCACCTTCGCACGACGAACCCGGTAGAATCACCCTTCGCGGCCCTCAGGCTTCGGACCGATGCCGCCAAGCGCTACAAGAGGGTCGATCGGGCGATAGCGGTGATCTGGAAAATGTTGATGGTCGCCGAACAGCGCTTCAGGCGTCTGAAGGCCCCTGAGTTGATCGAAGACGTCTATCTCGGTGCACAGTATGCGGATGGAATCGCCATTGAATCAACGGCTGAGAAGGTCGCCGCCTGATGTCGTTTACACACCTATTGACGTAACCTCCTCCGCGCTGGATTTTAGCACAACTCCTACGTCGTTAGCTCCACTGGCCGGCCTGCGTTAGCTGGAGTGCCGGCAGCGCGTCGTGACTAAACTGTAGATACCTGACAGGTATCCCTGCACGCCACGATAAAGCGGTACAACCCGCTCCTTCTGCCCCTTCCCCATCCGGATGCGGATGTTGCCCGTCTTCCAGTCCAGGTCATCTAGGGCCAGAGCCGTAAGCTCCATGAGGCGCGTGCCCGTGCTGCGGAACATCAGGATCATGGACCGGCGCTGCGACCCCACCACCTCAACACCGGCTCCACAGCAATCGTTGCTATCTATTCTCGATACGAAACGGTGTGCGCCGCAGATGGTAGATGTGCGGATTGATGTAGCCGCTCCTGAAGGGCACTTGGAGAGGTATCACGCGGACACACTCCCACTCTTTCTGGTACCGACCCAACACCGATTCGAATAGCTTCTTCCTGGCCGTGATGGCGACAAACGATGCCCGTGGCAGAGCCAGTCGTGTGGCTTCCCCCAGCGCCTCAGTGTAGACTCGCTCGATTTCCACATTGGAATCGACCAACATGCCATAAGGGAAGTCCGCCACCAATCCATCGACGGAAGAGGACGGCATGGGGACGGCTCCGACGTCTCCGTTGACGAGGTGCACTGACTGGTAGCGCCCAGATGCTCGCAGATTATCCGCGGCACAGGCGAGGGCCTTTGGACTGCGGTCGATACCCACGACCAACCGAGCGGGGGCGACCTCAAGTCTCTCGATCATCAGTGTTGCCGATCCACAAAACAGGTTCAAAAAGCGTTGGTCAGGAGAGGGCCTCGCCAGCCCCACCATAACGTTGGCGATAGCTGCGTTCAGGGCTCTAGGATAGTCGCATACTCGCCACTTGCGAGCAGTTGCCGGCCTCGGGGCTAGGCGCACCAGCACCTGCCAATCTTGAGACTCGCCCGGCCGTGGACGGACAGCCATTTGGAGATGAGCCGGCCCGTCTGTCGTCGACAGGCCAAGAGCACCGGCAACCTCCTCTTTCATGCGCACAAACACCCGGGAATCTGCTCCCGCCGCGCTGATCCGAACGGTAGAGAACGTCCCATCGGCATAAAGAGCCAAGACCTGCTTGACCAAGCGCAGAAGGGACTGCTGGTTTTGGTGGCCTAGCAGGGCCCGGGGCCTTGGCACGTGGAAGGAGCAAACAAGGTGCGCGGCGGTCACGGAGCGGAGGCGCTCAAAGCGGCGAGGGTCACCGCAGAATTTGACCGACACCCGTCCCGCCGTGGGACGCCCGACAACCTTGATTGACTCCGCAAGCGTGGCTTTTAGCTCGTGCTCAGCAAATTCCTCCAGGCCTACGACGACCTCGATCTCGTAGTCACGCCACTGGCGAAAAAAGGACATCTTGGAATCGACTGGCTCGCGCGCTACCGGTAAGCCATTCAATTCCATAAGAAACGCTTGGGGGAGCAGAACTCAGACATGACTGTTTTCGGCTAGGCGCTCTGCGAAAAAAAGGACTGACCACGCAATCGCGTAGTCAGTCCATGTTGGTTTCTGGTAGCGGGGGCAGGACTCGAACCTGCGACCTTTGGGTTATGAGCCCAACGAGCTGCCGCTGCTCCACCCCGCGTTGCTCAGGCCAGCGTCACGACGTCAACCGAACCCTGCTTTCACCCACCTCCGCCTCATCCCCTAGGCAATACCAAGGCCAGGCTCAGTCCTTCTCCCACGAGGGGAAAGGCCTGGGGCCCGTCCTGAGCCTGCCGTAGGATGAAGATGTCATGAATAAAAGAGTCTTAATGTGGGTCAAGTCCTCGGTCTATTAGTACCGCTTAGCTGAAGCGGTTGCCCGCCTTACACTTGCGGCCTATCAACCCTGTAGTCTACAGGGGACCTTACTCCTTCCCCGAAGGGAAGGATGGGAGATCTAATCTTGGGGTTGGCTTCGCGCTTAGATGCTTTCAGCGCTTATCGCATCCGGACATAGCTACCCGGCGGTGCCCCTGGCGGGACAACCGGTACACCAGAGGTCCGTCCTTCCCGGTCCTCTCGTACTAGGGAAAGCTCCCCTCAAATCTCCTGCGCCCACGACGGATAGAGACCGAACTGTCTCACGACGTTCTGAACCCAGCTCGCGTACCGCTTTAACCGGCGAACAGACGGACCCTTGGGACCTTCTTCGGCCCCAGGATGCGGCGAGCCGACATCGAGGTGCCAAACTCCGCCGTCGATGTGAACTCTTGGGCGGAATTAGCCTGTTATCCCCGGGGTAGCTTTTATCCGATAAGCCACGGCCCTTCCACGCGGGACCGTAGGATCACTTTGCCCGACTTTCGTCCCTGCTCGACTTGTAGGTCTCACAGTCAAGCTCCCTTATGCCAATGCACTCTACAGGTGATTTCCATCCACCTTGAGGGAACCTTTGGACGCCTCCGTTACCTTTTAGGAGGCGACCGCCCCAGTCAAACTGCCCACCTGGCAATGTCTCCGCCTATGGCGGATTAGGGCCAAGACCACAGAAGAGCGGTATTTCAAGGTTGACTCCACCCCCACTGGCGTGGGGGCTTCAAAGTCTCCCGCCTATTCTACACATCTGTGACCACAGTCCACTGCCAAGCTACAGTAAAGCTCCACGGGGTCTTCTTGTCCTGTCGCGGGTAGCCAGCATCTTCACTGGCCTTGCAATTTCACCGAGTCCCTCGTTGAGACAACGCCCAGGTCGTTACGCCATTCGTGCGGGTCGGAACTTACCCGACAAGGGATTTCGCTACCTTAGGACCGTTATAGTTACGGCCGCCGTTCACCGGGGCTTCGGTTTGAAGCTTTGTCCTTCCGAAGAAGGACGAACCTCGCCCCTTAACCTTCCGGCACTGGGCAGGCGTCAGCCCCTATACATCGCCTTTCGGCTTAGCAGAGACCTGTGTTTTTGATAAACAGTCGCCTGGGCCTATTTACTGCGACCCGACGGGGCATCCGTCCAGCAAGTGGACTTCACCCCGCGGGCACCCTTTCTCCCGAAGTTACAGGGCTAAATTGTCGAATTCCTTAACGAGGGTTCTCTCGTTCACCTCGGGGTACTTACCCCCACCCACCTGTGTCGGTTTTCGGTACGGTCACCACTACATCTGGCAACGAAGCTTTTCCTGACGGTATAGGATCGGCGAGATCCCCCAGGGCGCGAGCCCTAGAGTTTTCTCTCCCCTCAGCTCGTAACGCCAGAACGGATTTTCCTATCCTGGCATGGCCTACAGGAGGAAACGCACCATGTCCGATGGGCGCGCCTCGCCTACCTTTCCGTGTCCCTTCTTTGCTTTAAAACGAGGTAGTGGTGGTACGGGAATGTTGACCCGTTATCCATCGCCTTCGCTTCTTCGCTACGGCTTAGGACCGACTTACCCTACGTCGATCAGCGTTGCGTAGGAAACCTTGGGTTTTCGGTGTCCTGGATTCTCACCAGGATTGTCGCTACTCATGCCGGCATTCTCACTTCCCAGCGCTCCACCGAGGCTTACACCTCGGCTTCAATGCCCTGGCAACGCTCCCCTACCGCCACCCGCCTTAAGCGGACGGCCCGCGGCTTCGGTAATGGACTTTAGCCCCGTTACATCTTCGGCGCAGGACCCCTCGACTAGTGAGCTGTTACGCACTCTTTAAAGGGTGGCTGCTTCTAAGCCAACCTCCTAGCTGTTTCTGTGATCCCACTTCCTTTCACACTTAGTCCATATTTCGGGACCTTAGCCTGCGGTCTGGGCTGTTTCCCTCTCGACAATGGAGCTTATCCCCCACTGTCTCACTCCCAATGAACATCTTAGGGCATTTGTGGTTTGGTTGAGTTTGGTAAGCTCACGCCCCCTGGCCCATCCAGTGCCCTACCTCCCCAAGACTACATTGAGGCTGTACCTAAATACATTTCGGGGAGAACCAGCTATCTCCGGGTTCGATTGGCATTTCACCCCTACCCACAGCTCATCCCAGCCTTTTGCACTAGACACGGGTTCGGTCCTCCACTCAGATATTATCTGAGCTTCAACCTGGCCATGGGTAGCTCACCCGGTTTCGGGTCTAATCCAGACAACCTACCAGACATAATGGAGATTCCGCCGCCGATTTCGGTCCCACGTGGCCCAGCGCCCGACGAATCGGACGACACGGGCTTTGTGGCACGTCCACCGGCCGCTTCATCTCCGCCCGGTCACGCCCTATTAGGACTCGCTTTCGCTGTGGCTCCGGAACTTCTATTCCTTAACCGAGCTGCCTAGATTAACTCGCCGGCTCATTCTTCAAAAGGCACGCGGTCATCCGCACAAGGCGGACTCCCACGGCTTGTAGGTCTACGGTTTCAGGTCTATTTCACTCCCCTTCCGGGGTGCTTTTCACCTTTCCCTCACGGTACTGGTTCACTATCGGTGGCCAAGAGTATTTAGCCTTGGAGGGTGGTCCCCCCAGCTTCCCACAGGATTTCTCGTGTCCCGTGGTACTCAACAACACGCCAGAAGCCTTTTCCCTTTCGCCTACAGGACTTTCACCCTCTACGGTCGCCCTTTCCAGGTTCATTCGGCTAGAGAAAAGGTTTTTGACTTCTTCCCCCGTACTGAGGTCGGGGTAGGCGAGTGTTACAACCCCCCAACGGCATAGGGCCTCAGCCCACTAAGCCGCCAGGGTTTGGGCTCTTCCCCTTTCGTTCGCCACTACTCAGGGAATCTCGGTTGATTTATTTTCCTCAGGTTACTTAGATGTTTCAGTTCTCCTGCTTACCCTTCCGCCAGAAGCGGAATTTCCCGGCATTACCCGGGAAGGGTTCCCCCATTCGGGCATCCCCGGCTAAGCTTGCCAGACAGCTCACCGAGGCTTATCGCAGTCATACCACGCCCTTCGTCGGCTCTTGGCCCCAAGGCATCCACCGTAGACCCTTAGTAACTTGACCCACATTAAGGCTCTTTTATTCGCGCAGGATTCGGTTGTTAAGGTGCAAAAACAATCGGCGGCTGGGCACTCCCAGCCTCCGCTGAAGAGTTGCCGTCTTACTTTATCTTACGTGATCAACAGCCGCATAGGTGTGTCTAATGGAGCCAATTGATTATATGAGATAGGGCAGCACACGTCAAGGCTTTTTGGCACCAGCCATTTAGATTGCAGCCTGCTGACGACGGTACTCCCGATCATCGACGACGACCGTACCAGCAAACTTATCGTAAAGGCTCTGCCTGTCTGGGTCCCACAGTGCCCAGAGGATGTGAATCGCAAAGAACCAGCCAAATACGAATCCCGTCACCGACTTGGCCACCGACTCACGGAAGAAGGTTCGGACCGGCCCAGCAGGCTCCCCTGTGGCGGCATTCATCACCCGGGTCCCCGCCAGCTGCTTCCCGGGCGTCTGGCTGCGATTCAGTATCAGCAGCCACCACAAGGACCAAATGCCAAAAGGCCCTCCGCCGACGACGACAAGCACGATGACCAACAGGTTGGGAGGTTCGAAGAGGATATCGAGCAGCTCAATGAGGAAGAGCAGTCCGACTATACCGGCTGCGAAGAGAACAAAGCCGTCGAGCATGAAGCCCTTCAGCCGCTGTTCAAATGACGCCAGTTTCACCCCCTTGGGCGCACCAAGCACCTGGCCGCACGAGGGGCAAGAGCGTCCGTCTCCAACATCGGTCCGATCGCAGGATGGGCACGTCTCAACCACCATAGCACCCTCCTATTCATCACTAGCCCGGGCCTCCAGGCCACGGCCTTGGGGACGCTTCGAATCCACCGGACGGGCGGCAGCGTGCTTCGCGGGGTTGGTCACAAGCCACGGCGCCGATCCAACCCGCCCCCGGCTTCTGGCGGCCCAGAGCGCGCCAGGCGCCAAAGATCTTGCGGGTAGTATAACACCAACTCTGTAGGCATCCCATACCGGCTAAAGGCGGAAGCTCTCTCGCCGGCACTGTGCCAGCAGCCGGCGCCCTCAGCCTGCTATCATAGCTAGTCAGTGCGTCTAGTGCGTCACCAGACACGGTGTCGGGGAACGTGTTACGCGCCCACGACGAAACCGTACCGTAGTGGGGGCAGGTTTGAAACCTGCCCCCACGGCACCCTATTCCTTAACGCGTCTCCTGATCATGCACTTGGAAGGTAGCACATCGTGAGCTCGCAAATTTTGGGTATCGTAGCCGACGACCTTACGGGGGCCGTGGACACCGCTGGCAGCCTCGGGGCAAAGGGCCTTGAAAGCGCGGTTTCGCTGAGGCTGGCCGACGACCTGGCCGTCCAGACGCCGCCAGAGGTCCTCTGTTACAACACACAGACCAGAAACCTCGCTCCTTCCGAGGTCGCGCCGCCAGTGCGCCGGGCCACCCGGCTCCTGGTCCGCCACGGCTACCCGCGTCTATTCAAGAAGGTCGACTCGACGCTCCGGGGCCACATCGGGCTGGAGGTGTCGGCCATGATGGCGGAGTCCGGTGCGCCTTGGGCCTTCGTCGCGCCAGCATTCCCCACCATGGGCAGGACTCAGCGTGACGGGCTCCTCTACGTCGGGGGCCGGCCGTTGAAGCAGGCGCAGGAAGGTAGCGACCCCCTGAGCAGATTCGGGTCTCCCTCGGTGGTCGAGCTGCTGAGGGAGCAGACCGCCCAGCCGGTGGGACTGGTCGATCTGGCCGCCGTGGATGATGGGGAGGCGGAGATCGAGTCGCGAATACGGGCCCTCATCGCAGTGGGATGCACGGTGATGGCTTTCGATGCGCTGAGTCAAGAGCACTTGGCGCGCATCGACGCCGTGCTCGCCCGCAGATACCCCGATGGCCTGCTGGTCGGCTCGGCGGGCCTGGCCTCCGCGATGGCGGCGCGAGTCGGCAAGACCGGTCGTGGCACCAGGGGCGGCCGCCCACCCGGGGTCACCGGCGGCCATACCCTCCTGGTCTCGGGCAGCCTCAACAGCACGACGCTGGCCCAGCTGGATAGGGTGAGGGCGATGCCTCACATTCGCACGATCGCAATGGACACCAACGCCATTTTGGGCTCTCCGGCGGGCCGGAACGCCGAGCGCCGCCGCGCCCGCCTCGAGGCCTGCGCAGCGCTCGAGCGTGGGGAGGACGTCTGCCTGATATGGGGCACACCGGATGCCGCCCAGGCCGAGGGTGTTACGTCCGGTGAGTTCCGAGAAAGCAGCCTCCGCCTCAACTCATTCGTCCAGGAGGTTACGCGCGGCATTCTAAAAGGCGCGGAGACCGGGGGCCTGGCGCTCGTCGGCGGCGACACCGCGCATGCCGTCCTCACGGGGCTGCGAGCGCGAGAAATCGTTCTGGAGACGGAGGTGCTGCCGGGCATCTCGATGGGGCGCATCGTAGGGGGCAGCGCCGACTCCAGGGCGGTCGTGGCCAAGGCGGGGGGCTTCGGCCCGGCGGACGCCCTGGTGCGGGTGATCGAGTTCTTGCGCCGGGGGCGTCTCGGCGCATAAAATTGGGGTCTATCTACCTCATCCCTTCGGCCGGCCCAAGACAGACCCAGCCGTCTCTCCCAAGGGAGAGATGGGACAAGACCCTCCGGCCTCTGGGCTGAGATCAGATGGACTCTTCCAGCGGTCCAGGGTGGTCCCCCACCCCGTGCCCCAGCAGGTCACGCTTGCTGGCGACCTCGCCCAAGTGAAAGTAGTGGTGTGCGATCGCCCTGTAGACAGCGTATCGAAGGCTGATTCCAGTCCCATGGAGCGGCTTGAAGGATCCATGGTAGGGGATTACGACATCGAGGTCCTCGTCCGTTCGGTCCGCAAGGTAGGAACGGGCAGCGTGCCTCACCTCGCGGACGCCCTGCTGGATGGCGTCCCAGTCGTCCGCGGCGCCGGTAACGCCGAGCCCGAAGCGGTTATGACTGAGCAAAGGGTGGGGCTCCCGTTCCTGGAACCGCACGTTGACCCACGCATCGACCTGATTGGTCGTGTGGGCATACGTCCACGCGAAGGAGCTACCGTCGAAGTGTTGCTTGACGGCATCCGCGGCGGTCAGGCCTTCCAGGGCACGGTCGAAGTCTTTCCAGGCCTCAAACAGAAGCCCGACTACTTTACTCTGGGCCATTTATCCCTTCACCTCCACTCCCACCCGCCTGAGCAGCGCTGTGGGCCCCGACTCCAGGAGTGTATGGACCGGACACATGGTGGACGGGTGTTCGGAGACATGGTGGACACATTTGAGTATGTTAGGCATCGTGCCTGAGGTCAAGCTGGGCGATTTGATGAGTGGCGAAGAAGACGTTCCAGACTCCATCGTCAGTTGTCGGCCGAATAGCCACTGGCATGCCCTTGAAGGCCTTAGGTACCTTGAAGATACGGCCAAACAACTGGAGCCTACCTTTGTCGTGAACACGGCGTACCAGGTCGGTTGGTTCGTACTCCAAGGGTGGAAGGACCTCGGGAAACAGTCTTTGGCTCACTTGGTACTTGGTGGCCGGAGTAGCAAGGTCAAGGGCGTCATGGGGCCGCTCCAAGTTGTAGATGTCCCGCCACAGGTCGAAGGCTCTCTGGCAGTGCGCCAGATCAGTGAAGCTGCTCCCCTGCAGCACTTCAACGGTCATGGTTCGGTGGAAGCGCTCATCTTTTCCCTGTGTCTGAGGGTGATAAGGGCGTCCATGACTGACTCCGATGCCCAACCTCAGCAGCCAGACTGTAAAAGGTGTGTAGGGGTGGTCTTGGTCATGGCCCCACGGGGAGCCATTGTCCATCAACATTGTGTTGGGCAGGCCGTAGCGCCGGAAGATAGCCGTCAGGCGCTGTTGCACCATCTCTCCCTGCTCGTTACCGCAGGCCTGCAGCCCCAAGGCAAACCGAGAGTGATCGTCCAGAACAGTCAGAGGGTGGCAGCGTCCTCGGGTAAGGGGGAAGTGGCCTTTGAAGTCCATCTGCCACAGGTCGTTGGGTGCCTGGTGTTCAAATCGCTGCCAGGAACGGTGCTTGGGCCCCTCGGCGGGGTCAATGCGGCCATGACGACGCAAGATCGCCGTGATAGTACTGGGGGCCGGCATGTCCGCCTCAAACACATCCCTGCGGTCCAAAAGCCACCGTCGCAGCTTACGAGCTCCCCAGGCCGGATGGGCCGCACGGGCAGACAGCACCGCCTGCTCAACCTGCGATGGGGTACGTGCAGGCGAGTAGTGAGGCCGCCGCGGCAGCTCGACCAGGCCTGCCTCGCTCCCTTCACGGAAACGCCCAAGCCACTTGTATCCAGTCGTAGGGCTGATCCCGAAGCGACGGCAAAGGCCCCTTTTGTTGGTGCCTTCAGCCTGCGCCAGCTCCACGAACTCTCTCCTCTGAGACATAACGGACATCTCCTTCCATGGCATGACCACCTCCTTGTAATGAAGTCATGCCTATTATGGTGTCCACCATGTCCCCGAACATGTGTAAGCTATGTCCCCGGTCTATACAGAGCTTGTCGAGGGGGGCCTGGGGTGGTCTCTCCAATCCGCTCACCCCGAGTAGCCCGCCTCAGGCGGGCGTATCGAGGGGGCTGTCACTCCGACTCGCCACCTCCGTCATTCCGAACGAGCGAAGGGAGTGAGGAATCTAAGACCACTACTCGCTATACCCGGGGCAAAACCCGCACACACGGATAGTCGGGAGCGCTGGGGGTGGGCTGCTGTGACAGCAGCGTAACGAACGAACGCCGTGGAGAAGCGTAGCAACTACTCGCGCTCTTCCCGGAGGCGGAACAGGTCTCGCGCCGCCTGGAGATGGGCCTCCCCCGCGCGCTGCTTCAGAGATACGGTGGGGTCGTGAAGGACCCGATTGATGATGGACTGTGTCATGGCGTCCAGCGTTTTGAAGTCCTCGGGGGAGAGGTCGGGCAGCTTGCGAATGGCGCGGGCCAGCTCGCGCTTTCTCGTCAGCTCAGCCCTCTGCCGTATTTCCTTGATTATCGGTACGGCCTTCAGCGAGTCCCACCACTCCATGAAGTAGGCCACGTGCTCTGTCACGATAGCTTCCGCGTCGTCGGCGGCCTCTCTCCGGCCCTGCAGGTTTTCCTCGGCGATGGTCGACAGGTCGTCGATGTTGTACAGGGTTACGCCGTCCACCGTTGCCGTATCGGGGTCGATGTTTCGAGGTACCGACAGGTCTATGAGGACCTGAGAGCGTCGGTACTCCGGTCCGGCCGCGATTGCGACATCGTCCCTGGTGAGTATGTAGCTGGGCGCCCCGGTGGCGGCGATCACGATGTCGGCGTCCCGCACAACGAGGCCGATCTCCTGGAAGGGAATCGCTCTGCCGTCCAGGTTTCGCGCCAGCTCCTCGCTACGCTGTGGCGTCCTGTTGGCGATCATCAGGTCATTGGCCCCGGTGGTCCGAAGCGCCCTTGCGACCAGCTGGCCTGCCTCGCCTGCGCCGATCAGCAGCACCCTCAGGCCGCTGAGGCTGCCCAGGACCCGCTGTGCCAGCTGCACGCCCGCATAGCTGATGGACAGGGCGTTTCGCGAGATCTGCGTGTCTTCCCGCACCCTCCGTCCCGTCCGGAGCGCCGCGTGGAACAGCCTGGACACGGGCGACGATAGCGAGCTGGACTCTGACGCCGCCGTCAGCGCGACCCGCACCTGGCCGAGAATCTCCGATTCTCCCAGGATCATGGAGTCCAGTCCGCTGGCGACTCTGAACAGGTGAGTCGCGGCGTCTGCGTCGGTGCGGTCGTAGAGGTGAGGTTCGAGCGTTTTGTAATCGAGCCCGTGATAACCCGCAATGAATCGGCGAATATCCCGGGCGGCCTCGATTGGCTCATCGCCTACGGTGTAGACTTCGGTGCGGTTGCAGGTCGAGAGGATAACGCCCTCGCCAACCTGCTCCGCCAGCGCCGGCAGGGCGTCTGGGAGAAGCTCTTGGGCGAAGGAGACCCTCTCCCTCACCTCGATGGGGGCGGTGTTGTAGTCAAGCCCGGTCAGTACGATGTGCAAGTCAGTCTAAACTCTATGTACTGCCATCCTGAGGAGCGGGGCGACGAGGCCTGGCAAAGGTCCTCCGTCATTCCGACCCCGACTCGCCGGGTAGGAATCTAAGACCCCGGTCCCCAATAGCCGTAGAATCTGGGGAGGGCTAGTGCTCAGTCACACCTGATTTGGTTTGTCCGGCGGGAGAGTCCAGAGAGGGTGCAACCCTCTTTGGTAGGGGTCTGGGGATTCCCCCAAAACCCTCAGGGCGGGCGGGTGGGAAGAAGAACCATTCATTTCACCCGTGACGGAGCACTAGTGTGCCGATCAACCGAGCGCTATGCCCTGGCCGGGGCCTTGAGCTGGGTCCTCAGACAGCGAGTGCAAATTTTTACTCGTTTTGGGGCGCCATCTACGTAGATGGTGGCCTTGTGAACGTTGGCGTGCCAGCGGGTCTTCGTGCGCCGCTTGGAGTGGCTTACGTTGTTGCCCGATTGCCCTGACTTGAGACATATTTCGCATCTGGCCATGTTGCGCCTTTGACTGTGGTCGGCTATTTGAGTAGAATCGGTGAGCAATCGGCCTGCAGCACCGGACCTCTCGCACCAGGCCCTGGGGGCCTTGGCCCGATCCGCCAGCATAGTGGCGGGCGTGGGTGTGTGAATTGCGCAACAAATATAGCATAACAGTGACAGGTCGACAACGTTGAAGTCAACCAATCCTCAGGTCTCCCAATACGTGCGTCGCTTGACCGGCGACGACCTGTGCGGCATGTTCTCGGCGGCCGCGGTCCTTCTTGAACGCAACGTTGAGGGCATCAACGCGCTCAACGTGTATCCGGTGCCCGATGGAGACACGGGCACCAACATGTACCTCACCCTTCGCGCCGTCATGGACGCGGCCGGTCCTCTTCAGGGAGCGTCGGCTGCCGCCGTGTCCGAAACCATGGCGGGGGCTGCCCTAAAGGACGCGAGGGGCAACAGCGGAGTGATCCTATCCCAGTTCTTCAAGGGCGTCGCCCTTGGGCTTGAAGGCACATCCGACTTCGGCGGCGCGGAGCTTGTCGAGGCGTTTCACCGGGCCAGGGAGCGGTCCTACAACGCCGTCGGTGAGCCCGCCGAGGGTACCATCCTGACGGTGATCAGCGGCGTGGCCGAGGCCGCTCAGAGCTCGTTTGACGAGGGAGGCTCCGTCGAGGACATACTGGATGCGGCGTGCTCGGCCGCCAGGGACGCGGTGGCCAGGACGCCGACGATGCTCGCCGTGCTGAGGGAAGCAGGCGTTGTCGATGCGGGGGGGCAAGGGCTGGCCGTCATGCTGGAGGGGGTCCGGCGATACGTCATGGGTGACGTCTCCGGTGCCCAGGAGATTGCCCCGCCTGCGGGGGCGGTATCGGCCGACTTCCTGGCGGCGACCGAGGAGGAGCTGTATGGCTACTGCACCCAGTTCCTTGTACACGGGAAGGGGCTGGATGCCGATGCAATTCGAGACCGAATGCGCGCGGCGGCGACCTCCACTGTGGTGGTGGGTGACGAGACGATGGTGAAGGTCCACGTCCACACCGAAGACCCCGGCCAAATCCTCAGCGTTGCGGTCTCTCACGGCACCCTGAGCCAGGTCAATATTCAGAACATGGACGAGCAGCACGTGGAGTTCTCCAGCGCCCGGCGGAAGGAGGCAGGCGCTGCAGAGGTGGCTGTGGTGGCCGTGGCCAGCGGCAGGGGTCTTCAGGCCGTGTTTAGCAACCTGGGCGTAAGCCGCAATATCACCGGCGGCGACACGATGAACCCGAGCGTCCAGGAGGTCCTCGACGCGGTGGAAAGCGTACCCTCCGATTGTGTCGTCATCCTGCCGAACAACAGCAACATCGTCCCCGCGGCAAAGCAGGCCGCCGAGAGCTCCGAGAAGTCGGTCAGGGTTGTGTCTACCAGGTCTATACCCCAGGGGATCGCTGCGATTCTCGCGTTCGACTCCGAGCATGACCTGGAGGCCAACGTCAGTGTGATGGAGGAGGCGATCGAGTCGGTGCGGACCGGCGAGGTCACCGAGGCGGTGCGGTCCGTGAAGCTCAACGGCGTCACCGTGGAGTCGGGCCGGCTCATAGGCCTGCTGGACCGCGAGCTGGTGGTAGCGGCGGACGACCTCTCCGAGGTTGTGGTGACGCTGGCCAAGAAGGCAGAGGCCTCCGGGGGGGACCTTGTCACCCTCTATTGGGGGGACCGAATTACGGCGGACGACGCCGTTCGGGCCGTTGAATCGCTGAGCGCCGCCCTCCCCGAAGTAGAGGTCGAGCTCGTGGAGGGGGGCCAGCCCCACTACCATCTCATCATGTCGATCGAGTAACCGCCCCAGACCCTTTACCCTATACCCAAGGACACGCCCATGACTGTAAAGGTAGTGACAGACAGTACCTCGGACATTCCCCCCGAAATGGCCCGGAGCCTGGGTATCACCGTGGTGCCGCTCAACGTCACATTCGGAACAGAGACGTTCAGGGACGGCGTCGATATATCCGCCGACCAGTTCTACGACCGCCTTATCAGCGGTAGTGTGACGCCGACCACGTCCCAGCCATCTCCGGGGGACTTCTTGCAGGTGTTCGACGAGCTCGGCGGCGATGCAGACGCCATCCTGGCGGTGCACCTCTCCTCGAAGGAAAGCGGCACTTATAACTCCGCCGTGCAGGCAAAGGACCAGAGCGATGTCCGGTGTCCCATAGAGGTGCTGGATAGCGAACAGTTCTCCATGGGCCTGGGGATGATAGTAATCGCCGCGGCCCAGGCGGCCAGCGACGGGGGCAGCCTCGATGAGGTCGTGGCCGTTGCCAGGGGAGCAATGGCCCGGTCCCAATGCTTCGCCTTATTCGATACCCTGGACTACCTCCAGAGAGGAGGTCGAGTCGGCAAGGCCCAGGCGCTGGTCGGTTCGATCCTCAAGATCAAGCCCATGATCATAATTCGGGACGGGCGGGTACACCCGCTGGCCAAACCAAGGACCTTTCGCAAAGGTGTCGCCCGGTTGCAGGAGGTGGCGCGAGGGTTTGAGCCCGTGGAATCGGTCTGTGTGCTCCACAGCACCACGCCGGATATCGCCGGTGAGCTGGCGGAGGCTCTGCGTGAGCTCCTGCCTGAAGGCTCGGCCCCATTCGTTGCCAGGTTCGGACCGGTATTAGGCACCTACACAGGCCCAGGCGCCGTGGGCATTGGCTTGCTCCGGGCTGAGTAGGCCCCATCCCCGAGACGCCGGTTGTGGGTCCGCTCTGCGGGTCCACTGACTGCACACACCCGAGAACCGGGCCCAGGCGAGAATTCCCGCCGGCGAGACGCAGTCCGCCGTGAGCCGCACAGCTATCCGAGAAACTCCATGACTCAAAAGAGCAAAGGCCGCGGTGTCACTCGCGAGAGGGGGTCGATGGGCCGGGAAAAGGGCAAGCTGGATTCCCTTCACAAAATCCTCGAGCATGAGTGGGCCGGCGGCTTCCAGGACAAGGCCGTCATCGGGGGACTAGACCTTTTCCTCCAGCGGTGGGCGGGGGAGCTAGGGCCTGCGTTGGATGGGCTCAGCTCCTACTCGGTCTTGACGCCGACCGAGCGTAAGACCTGGGCGGCGAAGGTCCTCGGCAGGCTGGTCCCGGCGGCGGGAGCCGGCGCCCGGACCGCAGGCGTCGCCCCCACTCCGGCAAAGCGACGGACCAAGAAAAAGCCCGCCGGCCCGGTGGGGCTGAGCGATAGCGTCTACCGGCTGAAGGGATTCACGCCCAACAACCTGCCGGGGGCAAAGCTGAAGCGCCTTGGGGTAGAGACCGTCGGGGACCTGCTTTACTTGGTCCCCAACAGGCACAACGACTTCGCCAACATCCGAAAGGTGGCGGAGCTGGAGCTCGGCGCCGAGCAGACGGTCCTCGTCACCGTATGGGAGGCGACGGAGACCCGCCACGGGGCAAGGCGCAGGTCTACCCAGGCCGTGTTCGGCGACGAAACGGGCAACGTCAGAGCCATCTGGTTCAACAACCCCTACCTGGCCCGGACCTTCCGCGCCGGCACGCACGTCGTGCTAAGTGGGAAGGTAAACGTCTTTAGAGGGAGCTTCGTGTTCGAGTCCCCGGAGTACGAGCTTCTGACGGGGCAGGAGGAGCTGGTGCACACTGGCCGGCTGGTGCCCGTGTACCCCACTGTGGACGGACTCCCGCAGCGGACTCTCCGGCGGTTGGTCAAGCAGGCCCTGGACGTTGGCCTTCCTCTCCTAGCCGAGCACCTGCCCGAGGACACCAGGCACCGGACGGCGGTGATGGGCCTGCGTAATGCCGTCGCGCAGGCGCACTACCCGGACTCCCCTTCCGACTGGAACGCGGCACGCCGCCGCCTGGCCTTCGACGAGCTGCTGCTGCTCCAGCTATTCGTCCTGTCTCGCAAGCGCGCCTGGCAGGAGGAAGGCGAGGGAGTCCCGCTAATTGTCGATACCGCCGTTATCGACGCCTTTCTCGCCTCCTTGCCATTTGAGCTGACAAACGCCCAGACCAACGTGCTGAACGAGATCCTCGATGGGCTGAAGCAGTCCCATCCAATGAGCCGCCTGATTCAAGGGGACGTTGGCAGCGGGAAGACTGTGGTGGCCGCCGCCGCCATGCTGGTCGCGGCGTTCGACGGCTACCAGGCCGCTCTCATGGCCCCCACCGAGATCCTGGCCGAGCAGCATTTCCTGACCCTGACCCATCTTCTATCGGGCATATCCCAGTCCGGCCCCGAGGACCACCTGGTTACGGTCCGCGTCGGCCCGTCCTCCAGGCCCCTTACCATTGCGCTACTCGTGGGCAGCCTGGGCAAAAAGGCCAAAGACGAAGTGCATCGGCTTATCGCCAATGGGGAAGTCGCTCTGGTCATCGGCACCCACGCGATCATCCAGGAGGACGTGGACCTGTCGCGGCTGGCCCTGGCGGTCGTAGACGAGCAGCAGCGCTTTGGCGTCATGCAGCGCGCCTCCATTAGAGGCAAGGGCAAGCGGCCTCACCTGCTGGCCATGTCGGCGACGCCGATTCCCCGCTCCCTTGCCCTCACCGCCTACGGAGACCTGGACATATCCGTCATCGACGAGCTGCCACCGGGGCGGCAGCGGATTCGCACGCGATGGCTGGAGCCCACAGGAAGGGCGGCGGCCTACGATTTCGTGCGCAAGCAGGTGGAGCAGGGGCGGCAGGCCTTCATAGTCTGCCCGTTGATCGAGGAGTCGGAAGTGATACAGTCGCGTGCGGCTACCAAGGAGTACGAGCGGCTCTCCAGCGACGTCTACCCCGACCGCAGGTTGGGGCTGCTGCACGGCAGGATGGCCCTACGAGAGAAAGAGCAGGTCATGGAGCTGTTCCAGCGTGGCGACATCGACATCCTGGTGTCCACGCCGGTGGTGGAGGTCGGTATCGACGTGGCCAACGCCACCGTGATGCTTATCGACGGCGCCGACCGCTTCGGTCTGGCCCAGCTACACCAGTTTCGCGGCCGGGTGGGCCGGGGCCGGCATCAGAGCTACTGCCTGCTCCTGGCGGACTCGCCGGGTGAGGAGGCCCGCGAGCGTCTAAAGATCGTGGAGCGCTTGCACGACGGGTTCGAGCTGGCGGAGGAGGACCTTCGACTCCGTGGTCCCGGCGACTACCTGGGCACGAGGCAGAGCGGAATTCCCAGCATGAGGGTCGCGCGCATCACCGATCATGAGATCCTGTCTCTGGCCCGCCGCGAGGCGGTGCGAATACTCGACGCCGACCCGGACCTGGCCAGTAATGAGAACTCGCTGCTGGCTGAGCAGGTGCAGCGATTTTCGGCCGGCGTCACCGATGAGATGAGCTGACTCCCCCCCGTCATCCTAAGGAGCCCCCTCTGTCATTCCTAACGAGCGAAGCGACTGAGGCATGTCCCGAGCCTGTCGAGGGGCGCCTGGGGTGGTCTCTCCAATCCGCTCACCCCGAGTAGCCCGCCTCAGGCGGGCGTATCGAGGGGCCTGTCATGAACGACGCACGTCCCGGCGATGATGTCGTGATAGCCTCGCTTGTCCTCTCTCGCAGCAATCATCACAGCCTGGGCCATGTAACCGAGGCCCAACGTGAACACTCCTAAGAGGCTCGCAAGAGTACGAATGGACGCCGTGCGGTACGAGAAGGGGGAAAAGTCGGGATAGGAGACGATTCTGATTCTCAGCATCTTCTTCCCGGGAGTGCGGCCGTCCCAGTTCACCCACAGCAGGACTGTGATTACCGCTAGCAGGACCAGTTGCGCCAGATCGGCCACCGACAACGAGTTACGCGCAGTCACAGTCTCCCCCTGCGCATCCGTATAGCTTAGATCGAACCCGGTGACTTCACCCGCCTCGGAGCCGAAGAGTACAGGAATCAGCAGGACCAGCCGCAACGGGATGCCCAAGACCACTAAGTCGAGGATGACCGCCCCGAACCGGACCCAAAACCCAGCGTGCCTGGGTTGGTCGCTCGAATCACTCTGAGTTTCTGGGGCGGGCGTTGACAACGGGCACCGCCTGCTTTGGAGGTAATGCTCTGGCACCCGTATCGTACAGACGTACCGTCCACGGGGTCAACGGACCGGCGGCCCATGGGGGAAGGCCACGCCGCGCGCCTCACGAAACGTCATCCTGAGGAGCGCAGCTACGAAGGATCTGGGGTGGGGCTATCCCCCAGTTCGTGCATATCGCCGAACACACAGCTTATATTATGGGCATATACTGCGCAGAATCGGTCACTATATCGCATATATTGACAAGAATATCGACGTGTGCTATAAGATGACCAGGAAGACATTTACCCAGGAGAATCATTCGCGATGGCTGGCAAAGCCGAAAGATTCCAGGCAGTGGCTGAGAGACGCACTAACAGCGTTTTGAACGCCTTGAGACTGTTGGGTCAATGCTCCAACCGTAGAACGTATGAGTATACGGAAGAGCAGACACGCAAGATATTTCGCGAAATTGACCGAGAGCTCAAACGAGTGAAGCGTACCTTTGACCACAACAACCAGCAACCTAGGTTTAAGTTCTAGGATATTTGGCCGACCCCCGGGCCGTCAGCCGGGCTAGCAGGTGGTACCAGTCTCGCTGTCAACGGAATGGTAAGACGTACCCTGTGTCGCTTCTCGGCCTAGTATCAATGGGAGGCAATTGGAATGAAAGCTCAGGATCTTTTCTACAGTCTGTTGAAGGCAGAGGACGAGGCCGATGTCGAGTCCATCCTCTCGGGTGCGGGCTACCTGGACGACGATGAGTCAGTGTGGTTGCCTCTCGGAGGGTATGAGAACAACTTCTCTACAGTGGGGAACCAGCAGGCTGACCCGACTGGGGCGCTCGTAGACAAGATCATCAATGGAATCGATGCTGTACTTATGGCGCGCGCATTCTCACAGAGTATCTCGCCAGAAGGACCTGACGCCCCGCCGACGATGGCCGATGCGGTCGAGAAGTTCTGCGAGGTCCGTGGCGGACGACTTGATAGCCTGAGCGCACGAGAACGAACCAGTCTTGCTGAAGCCTTCCAATTGAGAGTCATAGCGGTCGGCACGAAGGATGACCCGTGTTACCTGTTGATAGACCAAGGGGAGGGCTAGACGCCAGCCATGTTCCCAGACACGTTCCTTTCCCTGAACAAGTCCAATAAGCTTCGCATTCCCTTCGTCCAGGGAAAGTTCAACGCGGGTGGTACTGGGGTCCTTCAGTTTTGTGGCAACAAGAACTATCAGCTCATTGCGTCGCGACGGGACCCGAAAGCTCCCCGAGCCAACGACGATTAGACTGCCAACTTATGGGGCTTCACTATAGTGCGGCGGCTCCGCCCGTCAGAGGGTAGGCGGAGCTCAATCTATCTCTACCTTGCACCTGGCGGAGTCGTGCCAAGCTTGATTCCCTCGCAAAAAGGCCTGTTTGAGATGAACCCTGGCGTGCGAAGTGGCCTGGAAGGGAGGAGGCCACGGGATGCCGGCTGCTGGGCTCACCGCACCATCTGCCGCGCTCAGGACAAGCGTGATCCCGTTGCGGTACCCCTTCCGTGGCTCAGGGCACCCGGTGGAAGCTGTGGAGCGGCGCCCTCATGCGGCCGCGACCGCAGGTACCGTCCCGACCGCCCGCTGAGCCGTGTTCTCCATCTCCACCAAGCGTGCATGGACCATCCGCTTGAAGTTGCACGCCAACGTCTTCAGGTAGACGGCAAGCCGCACCCGACGGCCCCCTCGCACCCGCAAGCGCCCAAGCCCGTGGGCGCGCTTGAGCTCGGAGTTCGTTCCCTCGATCCCGGCCCTTATGGCATACCGCTTGCGCCACTCCTCGGTGGCCTCGGCCCTCCGGCGCCGCTCGATGTTTACCTTCACCAGGTCCGCCTTGAGGACGTAGTCCCCCGCACGCCGGTCCAGCTTCACTGGGCAACGGGACCGCAAGGGGCAGGGCTCGCATGTTGTCCTGGCAAAGTGGACCTCTACCCGCTCCGGCGCATCCTCCAACTCGTGCTCCTCGATGGACGGGTGGCCGGCGGGGCACACCGTGGCCTGCTCCCCTGTGACGTCGATCTGGAAGTCCGCGGCGGTGAGCGGCGGTGGTCCGTCACGCTCTCCTTCGTGCGAGTTCCCCGGCGCCGACCCCGCCACCGGGCTCACCAGTTCCGTTCCCCGGCGCGAGGCTTCGAAGGCGTTGCGGCCCGACCCATACGCCGTGTCGACGAAGAGCTCGTCCGGTCGGACCTTCCGCTCCGCGAGCCCGTCAACGACCGGCACGCTCACGTCGGTGTCGCTCCCACTCGAGGGGGTCACCTCCACGTGGGTGATGAGCTGGGTGGCGTTCTCCTCGTGGCAGGTCTCCGCCACCTGCACCTCGTACCCCTTCCCCTTGTGGCCGCTGTAGGTCACATCCGGGTCGTGGGGCGATTGCAGCGAGTCGGCGGACACCTGCTTCGGGTCCTTCAGGGCCACGGGCACCTTGCATTCCCCAGCATCGTCATCATCGTCCCCCGGGCGCCCGTCCCGGTGTTTGCCCACATGGCACTGCTCCCGCAGCAGCCGCTCCAGCAGCCGGTACTCCTCCAGCTGGGCAGCAGTCGTGCCACGGAACCGGTCCACCAGCCGGTAGAGGTCCCGGGCACAGACCGAAAGGCGTCGCCGACCCTCCCCCGTGTGGGCGTCCTCGTAGTGGGTCGCCTCGTCTTCTTCCTTCAAATAGCGCCCCAGGAGGCCCTCCGGAACCACAGGGCGAAGCTCTGGGTGCTCCCAGCGCAAGGCCCGCAGGAACAACCGCATCGTCTCACAGAACAGGCCCAGCCGGGTGAGTGTAGCGATGTTGCTCATGATGTGGGTGGAGTCCAGCCGTTGCTTTCCGGTGCGTATGCCCAGCGCCTGGATGATCCGGTCCGTGGTCTCCTGGAAAGCCAGCCGGCCACCATCGTGCTGCATCAGGCGAACTCGGAAGTTGTGGAGGGTCTTCTGGGGCAGGTGGGTCTCCTCGATGTCCAGCCGCAGGGCGTGGTGCCAGAGCAGGTTGAACTCTAGCTGCTCCAGGGCTTCACCGTCGGTGAGGTTGAACATCTCTTTGAGAAGGTGGACCCCGAGGACGGTCTGCACCGCTCGGTTGGGACGGCCGTTGTCCGCGCAGTACATCGGAGCAAAGAGCTCCTCGTCAATCAGGGGGAGCGCCTCGTTTCGGAAAACCTCGGCCCAACTCCCCTCCAGGCGCTTAGCCTTCTTCGGCGTCACCAGGAACTGGGACTGCCAGAGGCTCTCTTGCGGGTCTCGCGCTCGGAACATGCTCCCCTCCCTCGCCCGGGCGCTGCCCCAACGCCCTTTCCCCACATTATCCTCCCATTGCCCCCGGAGGATGAGGGGTTTTTACCCCGAATCCACCGAAGGACACGGATGGACGGCGTGAGGAAAGCGGAAGGGGGGTGAGGGAGCTACAGGGGAAATAGCCTGGGTTCCATTTGGGGTAGGGAGGTCGGCGGACGGTCTTCATCGCCGCACAGGGGCCCCTATGGCCGTCTGCGGGAGCTGCGATGCGCGGGATGGCGAGAGAATACGCAGCAGGGAACTCTCTCGGACCGGGCTGGCACGAGTCTGCGGGGATCTTCGGTTGTCCGGTGGGTGGGTCGGTCGCCGACGGTGCCGTCAGGCCGGGAGTGGAATGGCTCGCAGCCGGGCCAAGGCGCGGCTGAACTTCTCAGCCCAAGGCCAGCGATCCGGAAGATGCAGGGTCAACCGGCGTGCCGAGCGGGTGAGCCGTCCGGCCAGGGAGAAGAACCGCCGCCGGAGGGTCTTGGTGGTGGCTATCCGCTCTCCCAGACCGATCCGCGCCGTCCAGCGGGCCAGGTTGTGGGCCATCGTCTGGACGGCCAGCCAGGCGCCGTTGGCGGCGAAGCGGCCCGAGGGGAGATGGTTCAGCCCGACGCCGTACTTGAGGTCGCGTATGGCATTCTCGATCTCGGCGTGGCGGCGATGGTCAGCCTCCAGTTCGAGCAACTCCCCGTCCCGGTCGGTGATGAAGCCATGATAGCTGTATTTGGCGAAGAGGGCCAGTTGGGAACCGGGCGTCGGCTTCACCCGCCGGACGATGAGCCGTACCGGCGCGGCGTCCGCCTCGGCCTGGAAGGGGGTGCAGGTGGTCTCGGCCACATCGGCGGCGCCGTCCATCCAGTAAGGAATCGGCGTCCAGGCATCTTCGGGTATCGCCTCGATGAGATTGTGCAGGCTTTTGTGCTGGCGGATGGTGATGGAGAAGCGGACATCCATCTTGCGGCAGACGGATACCACGCCATGAGTGTAGAACCCGCTGTCGGCCCGTAGCGTGAGTCGTCCGTTGGCCCCGGCGTAGCGCACCCGTCCCACCGTCTCCCGCAGGAAGTGGGCGGCGCCGCGGGCGGTGTTGGCCCGGCCCTCGCGCAGCCGGGACATCAGCACGTCTCCGGTGCCGGCGGCGATGGCCAGCAGCGGGTGGTAGCCCCGCTTGCCGGTATAGCCGTGGTGGCGCGCTCCCTCCTTGGCCAGTCCGTAGGTCTCGCAGATGGTGGAGTCCAGGTCAATGGTCAGGGGCCCGTCGCCGGGTCCCGCCCCGGCCTGCCAAGCCCGGGCCAGCAACTCGCGGCTCACCCGGTCGAGTTGACGGACGTGGCCCCACCGGAAGCTGCGCAGGAAGGTGCCCAGGGTGGATGGCGCCTTCACCGTGCCGCCCAGGGTGCAGGCCGTCCCCCCGGTGCGCAACACATCGGCGTCGTCAATGCAGTCGCCCCCAGCCAGCGCAGACGCCACCAGCGTCATCATCTTGTCGCTCGTGTTCGCCCGCCCCGGGGCATCGCCCAGGTCGAGGCGCTGCCGGACGAGTTCGGGCAGGCCGAGGTGCCGCGCCAGGGTGGCCGGAAGGAGCAGCCCGGCATTGGCCACCAAGCGGCGGTCGTCGAAGGTGATTTGGATCCGGTCGGGGTGGTTGCGTGGCAGCATCTACTGGGTGCTCCTTTTCCGGGGCCGTTTTTTTGCTACAAAACCATTATCCCAGAAGCACAGGAGCACCTTCTTGCCGCCTCAGGACGCTAACCCGACGCCCTCCTTCGGTGGATTCGGGTTTACGAGGGAATCAAGCTTTGCGTCGCCGGGCATCGCGGTCCTCCCAGGCGACGACGCACCGAACCGACCACCAAAGCCCTACGAGCACTCTCTCGAATACGGTACGTGCGTAAAGCTATACAACTACCGATGGCGCGCCAAGAGCACGGCAACTACCGAAGCCCGATATGAGTTAGAGCGCTACCTCCATGCTCCATGCCTCCCGTTCCGCGTCACTGAGACCCGGGACTACCGGGCGAACTACTACAGCAGGACCATATCGGGCGTCTGGGCCAGTGTCGCATCCCAGGAGAGCATCGATACCAACGTGGAGCCGGGCTTTTCTGCCACGGCTGAAATCAACATAGCTGGTGTCGGCACTCTCCCGTACCGGATCGTGGTTTTTGGAGAGGACGTGGTAAGCTGTCACGTGCCGAACGGTGTGTTCTTCACGGTGAACGGACAGGTGCATGGGCGTCTCTCGCCAGAATGTGCCAAGAGTCGCCTCAAATTCGACTACATCAGCCGACATCTTCTCGTTTCCGTGGACTGCACCAACATGGAGGAGAGCGCCCGGGAAGATTTTTTTATGGCTTCGCGTGACCGCATCCGACGGAACGAGGCATACGGGGAGGTCGTCACCCAACTTGAGGAGGAACTTCGCAGTCACCCAGGGCTTCGGGCTCTGAACGCCGCAAGGCGACAGAAGCAGATCGAGAAGGCAATCGACAGCGAGCAAAGCTCCGTTGAGACGTTCCAGCACCTCCTGCGCTCGGACCCGACTCTCGCCGGGCTCTTCTCTTCAGGCGTGCAGTTAGTCACGTCCATCGGTCCTGGTGAGGCCCCAAACTTCAAGGGGCGAAAGTTTCCGTCCTTCTTCCGGCTCGCCAAGGAGCCCAAGGGAGGGATTGCGAAGCACTGCCCTATCAACCGGAGCGTCAGGGTGGAATTTGAGACCGATGCGTCGAACGACTACTTCACCCGCACCGACTCCCCCGGCTCCATATCCTTCGAGCCGGGCAATGTACGCCAGCACTGGCACTTGTGGAACGGGCGGCTTTCTGCCACATTCCGGCCTCCACGGGGAGCGGGTGTCGGGGATAAGGTGCGTGTCCGAGTTACCGTCTCTGATGTCGAGGACGAGCTGAGGGGTGGCCCATTCGTCTCCAGATTTCGCTTAAACATCGAAAAAGAAATGGAGAGGGAATCCCCGCCTGGCGGGAAGAAGAAAGAACAAGACGCACCGAGCGGAGTCAGGGACAAGGCACCGCGCCTCGCCGTTCCTCCCATTACGGAAGTGGGCAAAGACCAGTGGAACAGCATGCACCCACCCTTCACGGCATTCGACGCCCTACGGATTCTCGAGGACGGCGAGGGAGGCTTCGACTTCTATCTGAATATTGACAACTCGTTCCTGCTCACCGAACTTTCCCGGCAAGGAGACGTGGAGAAGGCGCTCGTCAAATACTGGTTCAAATACGGCCTGGCCCTTTGTGCGTTGGGAATGCTGCGGCAACATCGGACCGGCGAGTCCTCGGCCAACGGCCACAGAGAAGCGGAGACGGAGGTAGATGAGACTGCATCGAGCCTTGCAGACGACTCGGTAGGCTTGGTAAATCAGTCGATGCTGGGTCTTGCCAGGGTCATCATACCGGTGGTACGGAGGTTATACCGAGGTCCCTACTAGTCTCGGACGCGGTGCACGAGCAGTACCTCATGGCTGGCATCAGAGGTTGCCTGGGTGTTCGTGTACCACTTCCGATTCGGGACTGTACGAATGCGGCTCCCGCTTGCCAGCAGGCTTGGTAGCCGGACTTCCTGATAGCCAGCCGCGGCGAGGATACCCAGGTATTGTGGCAACTGGGCCTGGGTTTGGGAGAAGGCCACGAGCTGCACGACCGTAGTGTCAGGCGAGAGGATGGTCCTGAGGTTTTCGAAACCCCGGCGGAGCGTTGCGAAATAGTTCCGCACGCCGAACGGTGACCTGCCGCCCATCGTGTAATACGACGCCCCGTGCCCATCTCGACGGTCCGCCAACCAGTAGGGAGCGGGCGTCTCGCGGCGTCCCGAAACCTGCCATCGATGGTACAGTACATGAACCCCTGGATATGGTGGTGATGTGAGCACGAGGTTGGGCCCGGCTCCATTGTGACGCATCGTCCCGTGGGTGGCCGAGTCGGCAACCGAGCCGTGTATCAGGGATCTACTTGCCGTGATCTTGTTCTTGTTTATTCCAGCGCTTTGGGCGGCCTCAACAAACTCACGCAGGCCCTCCAGCATGTCTTCGACTCCTTCCTCAAGTTTCGTTCGCATTTCCTCAGCCGGCGGGAGGTGCTGCCTATTGTCGAGAGCCCATTGGCCGACCCGGAGGAGCGCACACCGGGCGAAACGGCGCTGGCGTTGGAACCTGAGGGCAGGGATGGTCTGGAGTAAGGCTTCGAAGAAAAGCCTCACGTCCTCGGGCAGATTCCTCGCCTGATGATCCAGCCAGTCACCGCCCGGATTGGCGGCGATGGGTCGTCGAAGGTGTAAGGACCGCACCCATTTCTGTAGTTCTCCCGCATCGCGCTCGCTAAGCGGTGTCGTCTTCACCCGCTTGACGAAGTGGGCGAGCCCATTGATGTCGATACCGACGGCACGCCTTCCAGCGGCAAGAGCCTCTACAACGGTAGTCCCACCACCCATAAAGGGATCAAGGACTGTATCACCGGGGTTTGATAGCTCGGTGATCACTTGCCGAGCGAACTCGGGGCTGAATCGCGCCGGATAGCGGTAGAATCTATGGGTGAAGCCCTCGACCCGTTGGGTCGAATGAAACGCCTCGGAAAAAGCCTTGTCGTCCGCGAAGGCCTTTCGTAATCCTGTTGCTGTACTGTGGTGGCTCAGCTAACGACCCTCTTTTCTTCTCTTGGTATTGATGCGGGCCAGTTCCCGCTGCAAGGCCTGAACGACTAACTGCGTCAACGACATCCGAGAGCGCGCTGCCTCAGCTTTGGCTTCAGCGTGCAGATCCTCCGGCAAGTTCAGCGTCGTCTTCTGCGTGTGCAAACCGCCACCTCGGGCCAGCGTACCTGCCGATTTGTACCATATATCTGCTTTTCTGTCAATCTGTTTTCAGCATTCCCCACCTCCCGCTCCTCCCCTCCTCGCCTCCCCCTTCCCTCCCCCGAACATCCGTGCTATAATACACCCAGGGACAGACCTGCCAATCTGTCCCATTTTCTTTGCCGGGTGTACCGTTTCGACGGGCATCCCCTACCTGAACGGAGCACAATGGAACAAAACGGAACAGACGCTTCACGCGAGCCCGACGGCCTGTCGGAAAACCAGCTCGCCGCCCTCCCTTACCTGGTCGCCTCGACCAACCTCTCCGAGGGCGCGCGCCTGGCCAATATCGGCCGCACCACGCTCTACCGCTGGATGGACGACCCGGACTTTCACGACGCCTTCGAGCGCCTCCGCTCCCAGGCTGCCGCCCTTGCCCACAGCGAGCTCAGGGGCCTCATGCTCAAAGGGGTCCTCGTCCTGGCCGAGGCCATGGAGGACCCCAGCCCCCACGTCAGGGTGTATAGACCGGGGACATAGCTTACACATGTTCGGGGACATGGTGGACACCATAATAGGCATGACTTCATTACAAGGAGGTGGTCATGCCATGGAAGGAGATGTCCGTTATGTCTCAGAGGAGAGAGTTCGTGGAGCTGGCGCAGGCTGAAGGCACCAACAAAAGGGGCCTTTGCCGTCGCTTCGGGATCAGCCCTACGACTGGATACAAGTGGCTTGGGCGTTTCCGTGAAGGGAGCGAGGCAGGCCTGGTCGAGCTGCCGCGGCGGCCTCACTACTCGCCTGCACGTACCCCATCGCAGGTTGAGCAGGCGGTGCTGTCTGCCCGTGCGGCCCATCCGGCCTGGGGAGCTCGTAAGCTGCGACGGTGGCTTTTGGACCGCAGGGATGTGTTTGAGGCGGACATGCCGGCCCCCAGTACTATCACGGCGATCTTGCGTCGTCATGGCCGCATTGACCCCGCCGAGGGGCCCAAGCACCGTTCCTGGCAGCGATTTGAACACCAGGCACCCAACGACCTGTGGCAGATGGACTTCAAAGGCCACTTCCCCCTTACCCGAGGACGCTGCCACCCTCTGACTGTTCTGGACGATCACTCTCGGTTTGCCTTGGGGCTGCAGGCCTGCGGTAACGAGCAGGGAGAGATGGTGCAACAGCGCCTGACGGCTATCTTCCGGCGCTACGGCCTGCCCAACACAATGTTGATGGACAATGGCTCCCCGTGGGGCCATGACCAAGACCACCCCTACACACCTTTTACAGTCTGGCTGCTGAGGTTGGGCATCGGAGTCAGTCATGGACGCCCTTATCACCCTCAGACACAGGGAAAAGATGAGCGCTTCCACCGAACCATGACCGTTGAAGTGCTGCAGGGGAGCAGCTTCACTGATCTGGCGCACTGCCAGAGAGCCTTCGACCTGTGGCGGGACATCTACAACTTGGAGCGGCCCCATGACGCCCTTGACCTTGCTACTCCGGCCACCAAGTACCAAGTGAGCCAAAGACTGTTTCCCGAGGTCCTTCCACCCTTGGAGTACGAACCAACCGACCTGGTACGCCGTGTTCACGACAAAGGTAGGCTCCAGTTGTTTGGCCGTATCTTCAAGGTACCTAAGGCCTTCAAGGGCATGCCAGTGGCTATTCGGCCGACAACTGACGATGGAGTCTGGAACGTCTTCTTCGCCACTCATCAAATCGCCCAGCTTGACCTCAGGCACGATGCCTAACATACTCAAATGTGTCCACCATGTGTCCGGTCCATACACAGGGTCAGGGCCGCCCGCGCGGCACTCTCCGTAAGCCTCAAGGCCAATGACCTCAAGGAGCTGCACCAGCGCATCGACCGCCTCGACGACGCCTTCTCCCTCTGGGCCCGAAGGGACGCCCACCGGTGATGGCTAGGACTGGTTTCAAGATTCCCCCCCTGGGAAAGTCCCTTCGGACCAGACTTGCTGACGGGGGAGCCCCCAGCCTCGTTTTAATCCCCCTCTCCGTTTCGCACGGAGAGGGGGACGAAGGGGGTGAGGTAAGCGTGAGGTAACGAAATGACTTCCAGGCTCAGGGTCCTCGAGCGGCGGCTTGTGCGGCAGCGGGCCGAGATCGAGGTGTCCGCCGTTGTCGACGACTACATTGTTCGGTGGTACAGGGCCCGACGGCGTGAGCAGACGCCGCCCGGCCCCTTCCAGTTCGTGGGCTCCTTGCTGTCTGCAGGCTTCCACCTCCCCACCGCCGCGGTGGCAACCAACTACCTGGAGCGCTGCCACCGCGAGGACCTGTTCCCCAACCACGAGGTGCTCCTCCGCCTGCTCCTGCCCTTCGTCACGCTTGCCCCACACGAAAGTGCGCCGTAGCATGCTGCTGAAACACGGGGCCGAAGCCCCGGTCCGCCTGAGGCGGATCCTGAGCATGCCGAAGGGCCGGGCCGCCGCAGGCGGATAAGGATGTCCCTCGGATCTGATTACTGAACCCTTCCTGGCCAGGGCCTGTCCTGAGTCTATCGAAGGAAAGGGGGACAGGCGGATGGTCGAAATGGGTTGTCGGCAGACTGCCACCGTTGACACGCCCTCGGTGCCCTGGATATGATAAGTGTAGAATTTCACAGACGGATCGAGCTGGCTTTTCGTACGGCCTGGCGAGGAGCTTGGAAGGCGGTGGCGGATGGCGAAGTACACCAAGGGAGAGGCCAGGGAGTGGGCGGGCGAGAACCTGCGGGGGCAGTGGACCACGCTCATGACGCCCTTCACCCCCGACGACGAGCTGGATGAGCAGGGGCTACGTAGTAACATTCGCCACATCCGTGGGCTGGGTACTCGGGGCGCCGGCTGCACCTGGGGGATGGGTGAGTTTTGGAGCCTCACGCGCGAGGAGCGGCTCCGCGTTTACGATATCGTGTCGGACGAGGCGGGTGGCGAGTGGCCCATCGCGGCCCACGTGACCCACACCTCAGCCCGAGAGATGCTGGCGCTGGCCGGGCATGCGGAGGCCGTGGGGTTCGACCTGCTCATAGTCGCGCCGCCTTACATCGTGACAAAGACCGAGGGCCAGGTCGTGGACTATGTGCGCCTCCTGGCCGAGGGCACCTCGCTGGCCATCATGTTCTATAACTCGCCCCAGTTTGGAATCGTGATTAGTCCACAGGCGCTGCGGGAGCTGTGCGCCATACCCAACGTTGTTGGTGTAAAAGAGGCGAGCTTCGACCGTCAGCTCTCCATCGACACCCACCAGCTCATCGGTCACGACTCCATCGTCAGTACACCGGATGAGTGGATACTTTTCAAAGGAAGGGAGCTGGGCTTTCAGCAGCAAGTCATGTTCGCCAATACATCCGACTGGCGGTTCGATACGCCCGGCGAGAACTACTACGTCCAGTTCATCGACCGGGCGACTCGGGGCGATCTGGACGACGAGCTGTATGACACGCACATCCGCCCGATAAAGCAGCTATCCGACCGTTGGTGGCAGAGGACGGTCCAGAAATTCAATGGGGCTCTGCCGGTCCCGCTATGCAAATACTGGGGAGAGCTAATGGACATGGCCGGCGGCCACGTAAGACCCCCGCTTGCCGACCTTCTATTCGAGGAAAAGAGCGCGCTCAGGTTGGCGATCAACGTCGTTCGAGATGAAGTGCTGGCGACGGCGGGTGGACCTCGATGATTCTGATGGTGAGCGTGCAGAACGTGGCCGAGGCGCTTGAGGCGCTCAAGGGTGGGGCCGATATTGTAGATGTCAAGAATCTGCAGGAGGCGCTCGTCGGCTCCGCGAAGCCCGGGGTGGTCAAGGAGGTGCGCGAGGCCGTCCCGCCGGGGCATCACGCCAGCGTTACGCTGGGAGTCGTGCCCAACCAGGCGGGAACGGTGGCCATGGCGGTCTATTCGGCGGGCGTGATGAAAGCTACCTCGGTGAAAGTGGGGTTCATGAACACCGAGTACGCCGCCGCCGTCGAGGTCCTGCGCGCATCCCGGGAGGCGCTACAGGGGTTCGAGACCAAGCTGATAGGCTCCCTGTTTGCCGACAATCCTGTCTACGCGGGCCTGGACCCTCATCGGATGGTGGATCTGGCGAAAGAGGGTGAGTGCGACGGATTTCTGATCGACACGCTGACCAAGGACGGGAGGAACCTGTTCGATTTCATGACCGAGGCCGAGTTGCGCGCGATGGTGTTTGAGGGTAAGGAGCTGGGATTGAGCACGGCCCTTTCCGGCCATCTGAGGATCGACGATCTGGACGAGCTGGCGCGCATTAATCCGGATATCGTTGGGGTCCGCGGCGCGGTCTGCGCCAAGGGCGAACGCGTCAATGGAGTGCACTGGGAGGCCGTGGCGGAGTTCAAGCGCCAGCTTGAGCGCCGCAAGAGCGGTGAGGTCGTGGTGCGCGCGGCGCCCCGAGAGTCCGTGAACGGCTCCTCAGGCGCGTGGATTGTCATCGATGGCACCGGCAGGACTTGCGCCAGCATCCTCGCCGCGCTCGCCGAGCAGGTGGACCGGGACAAGGACTCCTTCGTCGAGGTGATCATGCCGGATGTGTTGAACACCTACGACGTCATCGTGTGGGCCGAGAAGGGCGGGCACAAGATAATTACCCAGCGCAAAGACGCCGCCGGCTCGATAAGGATACTGGTCCAACCGTAGTACTGTACCCAGGTCAGCCCGGCGAATTCCCTGAGCGTCCGCGTGCGGAGCGCGCCTGCCGCCGCCTCCGACGGTTAACGTCCAGCCGTGTTAACCTCTCTGACGCATCGGCCACTGCTCCTGGACCCGTTCGCCAAGCGCTCCCCAATGCCCCTTTCCCCGGCCGCGGCGGCGTTGATGGGGAGTGGGTTGACGGCCCACGTGAAGGACGCGCAGATAGGGCTTGGTCGGCAACTAAACCGTGAATGCGGTTTCAGGCAATTTCACTCCAGGTTGCGGGGCCACATCCTCCGTGCTACCATTACTTTAAGCCCGTTATGAAGAGTGAATGCCTTGAGCGAAGCCGCCGATATCATAGGGGTGGTCCGGGATGTGGCGATTATCTCGATACTACTGGTGGCGATGGCCATGCTGGTCGTCGTATTCTGGAAGGTCTCGGCCGTCCTCGACTCGGCCAAGCGCGCGTTGAGTGATGCAGAGAAGGTCACGGCGGCCCTATCGAGTAGGATCGTGGGCCCCGCCACCGCGGGATCGGGCGTGGCTTTTGGCGCAGGCAAGCTCGCTGCGTTTGTCTTAGGGTGGTCAAAGAGCAAGAAGCGGAAAGGAGGCGAGGGCGATGGCTGATAACGACAATGGTGGCACTTTTGCAACCGGATTTATGATCGGCGCGATTGTCGGAGCGGTAGTGGGGATACTGGTGGCGCCGAAGCCTGGATCGGAGACACGCGCCGATCTCCTCGCACAGAGCGAGGACCTGCGGGCGCGGGCCGAAGAGCTGGCGGCCAAGGTGCGGGAGCGGATCGGCCCGACGGTGGACATTGTGCGAGAGCGCGTGGAGCCGGTCGCTGAGCGCGTGACATCCCGCGTGAGGCGGCGGGTATCGGCCGCCCCCGAGAGTGACGGCGGGCCGGGGACCGAGGCCAACTCGGGGAAGGCAGGCGATGCGGGGAGCAAGGAGGACGCGTAACCTGCATTGCCCTAGGGGCATTTTGGGCGAGGCTCAGCCTACCCCCCCAGCGGGGAAGTCTGCTGGTTGGGGCCGCTCCTGGACCTTCCAGGCGCTCCAGTCACGGGCGGCTGTATCTGGGGTATGACCCCAAGATCTTGAACATGGAGACCTGGCCTCTTACGCTGTCCAGCGCCTCCTTGATTAGTGGAGTCTCTCTGTGGCCGTCCAGGTCGACGAGGAAGATGTAGCGGCCGAGACTCTCTCTCGTCGGACGTGACTCTATCTTCGCCAGGTTGATCTTCCGCCTCGCGATCTCGCCTAGCACTGAGTGCAGTATTCCCGGGGCGTCTTCGTCAAACGAGAAGCAGACAGAGGTCTTGTCCGAGCCCGTCGGCGCGTGGTCGGTGGGAGCCAGGACCACAAACCTGGTTAGGTTGTTGGGACTGTCCTCGATCCCGTTGGCGAGTACCTTCGCTCCATAGATGGCGCTCGCTCGTTCAGTCGCGATGGCCCCTGCCTCGAGGCCACCCTTCATCATCTCCTGCACCGCTGCCGCCGTGCTCAATGATGCCACTAACTCGGAATCGGGGAAGTGCTCTGCCAGGTACGATCGGCATTGGGCCAGGGCGTGCGGATGGGAGTAGATTATTCTGATGTCCCTGCTCCCGGTTCCCTCGCTGGCCACCAGGTGGTGGCTGATGGGTAGGACCAGCTCCTGGCGGATGGAGAGAGTGGAATCGTGGACCAACAGGTCCAGAGTATCGGTTACCGACCCTTCCAGGCTGTTTTCTATCGGCACTACGCACTCATCCGCCAGGCCGGACTCCACAGCCGCGGCCACGGCCGGAATCGGCGCGAAGGGCAGCAGCGTTGCCTCTGGATCGTACAACAGACCGGCCTGTTCGGTGTGTGTGCCCGCGGGACCCAGGAATGCCAGGCGCTTGGACATCCTTACTTTTCGTTTTCCTCGGTGAAAAGGTCTCTCAGGTCCTCCTCGAACTGAGCCGTAGTCACGGCTACAACCTCATCGCCCGCTCGGATAAGCGTGTTTTCGCTTGGTATCGTCGCCTCGCCTTCTCTCGTTATGACCAGCGGTATCATGGCGCCGTCGGGCAGTGATATGTCCCTCATGGGTCGCCCTTCCGTGCCGAATCGGGCCGGGATCTTGAAGGACACCACTGACTTGCCGTCTATGCCGGACACCGGCATCAGGTGCACTATCCCCGGGTGGGATAGGGCCTCCTGAATCCGGCCAAGCACGATCTCGGGGACGTCGATGGCCAGGTCGATGCCCAAAATCGAGAATAGCTCGGCGTGAACCCGTACGTTCACCACCGAGACGGTCCTGGGCACTTTGAAATGATGTTTGGCCAGCTGACAAGCGACTAGGTTAACATCGTCCTTGCGGGTCGTGGCAATAAGCACGTCCGCTCGATTGAGGCCGGCCTTAGACAGCACACCGGCGTCGGTGCCGTCGCCACTTACGGTGACACTTCCCAGGGCCTCATCCAGGGCCGCACACCGGGAGCGGTCCCGGTCGACGACCGCGATCTCATGCCCCGCCGAGACCAGCCATCTTGCCAGGGAGCTTCCGATCCTGCCTGCCCCGACGATGATAATGTGCATGGGACCTACGCGCCTGCTTTCTCCAATGCCATCTGAGCTACGAGTGCCGTAGCGCTGATAGCCACGATACCCAGACCGCCGTAAATACCCTGAATGGTGGGGTCATCAATGCGACAAATCACGGTGGGGACGCGGTAGAGGTGCTTCGCCATCTGCGCGCCCAGGGCGTTAACGGTGTCGGTGCCGGATAGGGCCAGGAATACGTTGGCGTCTCGCACGGATGCCCTGAGCAGGTCCTCCTCGAGTGTGCCGTCACCGACGAGCGGAACGATGAGGCCATCCTCGATCTTACCGTGGGGCAGCGGTTCAAACGCATCGGCCTGGGGATCGATAATATGAACGACGTGTCCCTGCGCCGCGAGTGAGGTCGCCACGGCAACCCCCAGCCCACCACACCCCATGATGATTTTGCGTTCCGACCCAGGCCGTGTTTGATTCAATTGGAGCGACCCGCGATCCTTCCCCGGCAAAGGAGACATTTGCTTGGAATGCAGACGTGACGTTCAGGGCCGGTAGCCGTTATCGGAGGAGACCTCTGGTATGGAGTCGCGCGACAGAATTACTCGACACGGCGCGTTCTTGAGGACATATGGGACCATGTCTCCCAGCGAGAAGGAGCCGTACACCTCCTTGTAGGGGACACCGAGGACGATCGCGTCCACCTGCTTGTCGACCGCCTCCTGCACCACCGCGAGCCCTGTACGGCGCGATTGAAGCAGCTCGGCCGCCGTCTCCAACTTGTACGGCTCTGCTAAGGCTTCCATCTCATTCAGGACCTCTTCGCCCCTCGCCGTGGCCGGCGCGATCTCGGCGTCTATAGGGAGGCTCCTTTCGACCTCGATGACGTACACGATGTACAGATTGCCCCTGTGCGGGTTCAGGAGCTGGCAGGCAAGCCTCACCGCTGGATCGTCGGACTTCTCTCCTCCGACGGCCACAAGGACTGATGAGACACCCGTATGTTTGGGTTTACGTGTGGAGGCCAATCGCACCTGACTACTGGGCCAATATTACCGTCTGCCGTTTCAAGCCGGACCGGCTGATTGTAACTCTAGATATCGCTGGCTCACGAGTCGCCGGTTCGGGCCCTCCAATCGATGAGACCTACGATGCCAGTCCCTCCAGAAGCTCATCCTTTCCGGCCATCACTAGAAGGTCTCCAGATCTGAGCCGGTCGTTGTTGTCGGGATTCAATATGATATCTTTGCCCCTCCTGATGGCCAGCACGGCGAGCCCGTACTTGCCACGTGGGCCGGAGAACCCGAGTTCCTTCAGCGTCTTGTCGACCCAGTCGTTCTGGACCCTCATCCGACTAAAGCCGTAGTTGGGCGCCAGCTCCAGGTATTCCTGCAGGTCGGGGTTGAACAGGTTGTGCGCCAGCCGGACCCCCATCTCGGACTCGGCGTGGACCACCTTGTCGACACCGATGCGCTCCAGGGCGTTCCCGTGGATCTCATCGTGAGCCCTCGCCACGATATACGGCACTCCCATGGTCTTTAGCAGCACGCAGGTCATTACGCTGGAGACGAGATCGGAGCCAACGGCCACCACAGCCGCGTCGTAATCGGGAATACCGAGCTCCCTGAGCACCGCCTCGTTGGTGCCGTCTCCTGTGACGGGATGGGTAACCTGGCCCATTACAGCCTGGACCCGCTCTTCTTCGTTATCAATCGCAAGGACGTCGTGTCCAAGGTTGTACAGGGACCGGGCCACGCTCGATCCAAACCGGCCAATTCCGATCACCGCCACCTGTTTTTTCATCGTGATCGCTCTCGGCTAAACCTCTGCATGTCCTAAATATACGCTTTCCCCGCGGTGCTTCTTTCCTTCGCCACGAATTATACAGGATATCCAAGTGGACTAACCAGTGTAGGGCAATGCCCTTCTTTCGCCGCTGAAGTGTCCCGCCGCCTATCCTATGGTCACCCTCTCCCTCGCGTACCTGATAATGGCGGCTTCGCCCCTTTGGCCCATAAATAGTGCCAGCGTTAGGGGTCCCACCCTGCCTAGGAACATGCTCACTATGAGAATGAGATGTCCCCAGCGGGACAGCTCGGCTGTCAGCCCGGTGCTCAGCCCGACCGTACCGGCGGCCGAGACCGTCTCGAAGAGGAGGTCGATGAACGTGAATCCCCTCTCGGTGAAGGTCAGTAGCAGCGCAGCCAGGAAGACGTATGCGATCGCGACCGCTCCAAGGGTCATAGCCAGGTGCACCTGGGCCTGGGGTATCTCTCTGCCAAACGCGTTTGCCCGCATTTTCCCCCTGAAGTTCGAAAGCAATGCCACCAGCACGACGGCGAGGGTGTTTACTTTGATCCCGCCCGCCACCGAAGCTGAGGCTCCCCCGGTGAACATTAGGCTGGTGAAGAAGAAGTTCGTGTGTTGCTCCGTCTCCCCATAGTTGACTGTTGTGAACCCTGCGGTCCTGCCGCTGATGGACTCGAAGATGGAGACGACAGCCTTGTCACCTGTGGACAGCTCGCCCAGAGTCGACGGGTTGCTGTATTCGGAGAAAAAGAAGAATAGCATCCCAAAAATAGTCAGTGCGGCCGTGAAGACCAGGACCAGCTTGGTATTCAGGGTCAAGAGCGAGAACCGTCGCAATTTGACCACGTCGAGCATGACCCAGTAGCCTATGGCGCCGAGGAAGATCAGTGTCCCTATGATACCCAGCACCGCCCTGTCTGTCTGAAACCCGGACACGCTGCTACCGTCCGGAAGCATCGTGAAGCCCGCGTTGTTGAAGGCCGAAACCGCGTGGAAAACGGCCTGCCACACAGCCTCAGCCGGAGGGTAAAGGAAAAGGAATCGAGCTAGCAGACCCGCGAATCCCACCAGCTGTATCGCCACTGCCACCAATACGATCCGCACGGCTATCCTTGCCAGGCCGCCTAGCTGGTCGATCTGGAGGCTGTCTCTCACGACAATTCTTTGGGCCAGCGTGGCCCGCTGGCCGAGCAGGATAATCAGGAACGCGGCTATAGTCATCATCCCGAGACCGCCGACAAACATCAGGGCGAGGATAAATACCTGACCTGTTCGGGTCCAGTAAGTGGCGGTTTCCTGTGTGACCAGTCCAGTCACGGTGGCAGCGGAGGCGGCCGTGAATAGCGCGTCGACGAATGGTGTAAAGCCCCCTCCATGCCGACTAAAGGGCATTAGCAGGAGTATAGTGCCGAACATTATCAGCACCGCGAAAGCGTACAGGAGTATCAACGGGGATGAGAGCGCTCGAGAATGGACCCGGCGCGAGGTTACGGTAACCCGCACGGGGCTCATCTGCTCCTGGCGAGGATGGCGGACGACCCGGTCAGCCGGTCTGGAGCTCCAAGGGTCTCTCACGTTTTCTGCCCTTTTACCGTCGTTGCTCTCTATGTGCCAGCGCTGCGGCCCATGTGAGAGCGGCCGGCGGGCGGTGGCGACCAGCAACATCATCCGCGAGAGCCGCGGCTGCCGGTCTCATCTATACTACAGGGGGCCAGACGCGCATTGTCAATCGGAAATGCCCCGGCCCGATGAGCGGTATGCATAAGCCCGAATCCACCGAAGGACACCGATGGACGGCGTGAGGAAAGCGGAAGGGGGGTGAGGGAGCTACAGGGGAAATAGCCTGGGTTCCATTTGGGGTAGGGAGGTCGGCGGACGGTCTTCATCGCCGCACAGGGGCCCCTATGGCCGTCTGCGGGAGCTGCGATGCGCGGGATGGCGAGAGAATACGCAGCAGGGAACTCTCTCGGACCGGGCTGGCACGAGTCTGCGGGGATCTTCGGTTGTCCGGTGGGTGGGTCGGTCGCCGACGGTGCCGTCAGGCCGGGAGTGGAATGGCTCGCAGCCGGGCCAAGGCGCGGCTGAACTTCTCAGCCCAAGGCCAGCGATCCGGAAGATGCAGGGTCAACCGGCGTGCCGAGCGGGTGAGCCGTCCGGCCAGGGAGAAGAACCGCCGCCGGAGGGTCTTGGTGGTGGCTATCCGCTCTCCCAGACCGATCCGCGCCGTCCAGCGGGCCAGGTTGTGGGCCATCGTCTGGACGGCCAGCCAGGCGCCGTTGGCGGCGAAGCGGCCCGAGGGGAGATGGTTCAGCCCGACGCCGTACTTGAGGTCGCGTATGGCATTCTCGATCTCGGCGTGGCGGCGATGGTCAGCCTCCAGTTCGAGCAACTCCCCGTCCCGGTCGGTGATGAAGCCATGATAGCTGTATTTGGCGAAGAGGGTCAGTTGGGAACCGGGCGTGGGCTTCACCCGCCGGACGATGAGCCGTACCGGCGCGGCGTCCGCCTCGGCCTGGAAGGGGGTGCAGGTGGTCTCGGCCACATCGGCGGCGCCGTCCATCCAGTAAGGAATCGGCGTCCAGGCATCTTCGGGTATCGCCTCGATGAGATTGTGCAGGCTTTTGTGCTGGCGGATGGTGATGGAGAAGCGGACATCCATCTTGCGGCAGACGGATACCACGCCATGAGTGTAGAACCCGCTGTCGGCCCGTAGCGTGAGTCGTCCGTTGGCCCCGGCGTAGCGCACCCGTCCCACCGTCTCCCGCAGGAAGTGGGCGGCGCCGCGGGCGGTGTTGGCCCGGCCCTCGCGCAGCCGGGACATCAGCACGTCTCCGGTGCCGGCGGCGATGGCCAGCAGCGGGTGGTAGCCCCGCTTGCCGGTATAGCCGTGGTGGCGGGCGCCCTCCTTGGCCAGTCCGTAGGTCTCGCAGATGGTGGAGTCCAGGTCAATGGTCAGGGGCCCGTCGCCGGGTCCCGCCCCGGCCTGCCAAGCCCGGGCCAGCAACTCGCGGCTCACCCGGTCGAGTTGACGGACGTGGCCCCACCGGAAGCTGCGCAGGAAGGTGCCCAGGGTGGATGGCGCCTTGACCGTGCCGCCCAGGGTGCAGGCCGTCCCCCCGGTGCGCAACACATCGGCGTCGTCAATGCAGTCGCCCCCAGCCAGCGCAGACGCCACCAGCGTCATCATCTTGTCGCTCGTGTTCGCCCGCCCCGGGGCATCGCCCAGGTCGAGGCGCTGCCGGACGAGTTCGGACAGGCCGAGGTGCCGCGCCAGGGTGGCCGGAAGGAGCAGCCCGGCATTGGCCACCAAGCGGCGGTCGTCGAAGGTGATTTGGATCCGGTCGGGGTGGTTGCGTGGCAGCATCTACTGGGTGCTCCTTTTCCGGGGCCGTTTTTTTGCTACAAAACCATTATCCCAGAAGCACAGGAGCACCTTCTTGCCGCCTCAGGACGCTAACCCGACGCCCTCCTTCGGTGGATTCGGGATAAGCCAGCAGATGTTAAAGAGCTGCGCTCACATAGATTGTAGCGGGCGGATTCGACTCGGCTGTGAATCTCGCAGTGAAGCGGCATCAGGTTTGGAAAAAATAGTTAGGCGTTGACGAAAAAAGCGGGCGTCTGTTACTCTAGCGACCGAAACGCGAGGGCCGGTGAGTCTCGAGCTGTGGATGTCGAGCGCAGCAAGAATTTTGCCCTGCGGAGCGCCTGCCCATGGGCGGGCAAAGAGAGGACCTGTCGAGCGCCACCGATACCAGCGTCTCTGGCCTGTCTACCACCAGGGCCGCAACGGCGAATGCAACGGATCTATGAAGGCTGGGCGCGTGTACGACGCATATACAATGGGCAAAAAGGGGTTGTTTTCTGGACTTATCCTATTATAATAGGTGATTATCCCTTGACGTCACGTACTCTATCTGATATCATAGGTGCATGAAGAAGTACACAATCAAAGAGTTTGACGTCCAATTCTCCACCGATGACGCCTGCTTGGACTTCCTTAAAGCCGCCCGCTGGCCCGATGGCATCACCTGCTTCACCTGCCAGAAGGTCACTCCCCACTACCGCATCACGGGCCGGAAGGTCTACAGTTGCGAATTCTGCGGGTCCCAGGTCTCCCCCACCGCCGACACCATCTTCCACAAGTCCTCGACTTCGCTCCGGTCCTGGTTCCACGCCATGTTCCTCATGGCTTCCACCAGGACGGGCATATCCGCCAAGCAGCTTGAACGGGAGATCGGCGTCACCTACAAGACCGCATGGCGGATGTTCAAGCAAATCCGCCAACTCATGGCCCAGGATGGTATCACCCTCTTCGGCGAGGTCGAGGTTGACGAGACCTACATCGGGGGCAAGCGGCCAGGGAAGCGGGGCCGGGGAGCCGCCGGCAAGACCATCGTCGCTGGCATGGTGGAACGCGGCGGGCAGGCCGTGGTCAAGGTGGTCCCCGACGTGAAGGCCAAGACCTTGCTTCCCATGATTCTGGAGCACGTCCCAGCCGGTCAGACCGTCTACACCGACGAGATGTTCAGTTACAACCGGCTTTCCAGCCTGGGCTATATGCACGATACGGTCCGGCACTCGGCCAAGCAGTACGTCGCCGGACGGGTCCACACCAACAATATCGAAGGGATGTGGAGCAACGTCAAGCGGGGGATTGACGGTGTGAACCACGCGGTCAGCCCCAAATACCTGCAAGGCTACCTAGACGCCTACGTGTACAGGTTCAACCATCGGAGCGACTCGGAACCGATGTTTGTTCAGCTTCTGGAGCGGGCTTCTTCGGTATAGGCTGGGCCGACTTGGTCAACAGCCGCTCAAAGGCCTTCTTGGTCAGATGCCAATTGTCCCCCGCCTTCTTGGTGGCTTTAGGCATATACCGACCTCCTTCCCCTGCAAGTGGGCCATAAGGTACTCCTGGGGCCGGTCCCCCCCCTTGATTCGGAGTCATTGGTCTTCCTCCATCAACTCAATCAACAGTGGCAATTGTCTCACCTGACGGTGTTCGATAATCTTAACCACTTCATACTCCGTCAAAAGGCCACTGTTGGTTCTCCATTGGACTGTGCGCATTTCACATACCAATATATCTTTCTTGGAGAACGAGACTGCGCCTTCGTCAATCTGTTCCAAGAATTGCACATCGCTGATAGTTACTGAGAATACGTTATTTCCGTCAGACAGCCTCCACTTGTTGTCCTCCTTGAAGACCACGCTGACTATCGATAATGCACGTCTCGACATTTCGTCGACTATTTTTTCCCTAGAATCAGGTACTGCAAACGCAGGAACATCACTCTCAGTGACTTCTTGTACGGTACGGCCTTTTTCGCGGAATGAGAATTTGTCGATGCCAGGTTCATTTAGGGGCTTTACCATATCCTCAATGTTGCGGCGAATGCTAGTGGTTCAACGTTTTTGTATTGATGGGTAGAGTGACTTTAGCTTGATGCGCGCATCCTCGGTAGTGAAGCGCCAATCCACTCGTATCACATCCCGGTTGCGTTGATTCTGCCAAGCATTGACCTCGCCGCGCAGGATGTCTTGATTGGCAATCCGTCGGTCCAGGCACTGTCGAGCCAGCACACCGATCTCTATCTCCGCCATATTCAACCAACTCCCGTGTTTGGGAGTGTAGTGTATCTCCAGTCGCTCAGCTATACGCCTCGCCTCAGCAGGCTCGAATGCCTCGTATAGCGAGGACAGCTTGTGAGTGTTGAGATTGTCCATTACCAGCACGATCCGGTCTCTGTCAGGGTAGTCCTCGTCGACCAGTTCCTTTATCACATGCGCCCAGTCCACCTTCGTGCGACGCTCTCTGACCTCGACTCGGCGCCATCCGTCCAACGGTGCAAACAGCATGAACAGGCTGCTCACTCCATTGCGCTCGTATTCGTAGTCGTATGCCGCCGATAAGCCGGGCGCTGCGGGACGCGGCACTCGCGTCTCCTTGACTTGCTGTTTGCTCGTCTCATCCATGCACACCAGAACCTCATTCCCATCGTACGGCCGTTGGTAGACCTCCAGTACGTCTTCCATCGCGCACACAAACTCCGCGCTCTGACCGGGCGGGATGCACCAACTCTGCTTCAGCCACGGCTTCAGTTCGTTTTTTTTTAAGCGCCTGGCGAACCGTCTCGGTGCTAATGGTCCCGACTATCTCACACTCGACCAACTGGTCAGCCAACAGCTTCAGGGTCCAACTGGCACGCCCCTCCGGCGGTTCCCCGCAGGCCATCGCTATCAACCGTGCTTCACCTTCGCCGTCCAGTCTCTTTTGACGCCGACGCAGTTGCTTTTTGCGATTCAGCGCAGACTCGACCCCCTCCTCCACACAGCGCTTGCGTATTCGCTCGACCGTTGACTGTCCCACACCGAGCGCGCTGGTGATGTCCGCGTCCTTCATTCCCCCGTCCGAGCGTGACTCATCGCTCATCAGCAGAATGCGCGCATGGGTCTGTTTGTACGCCGCAGCCCGACCGCGTGAGACCAAGGCGTTGAGTTCCTGTTGTTCGTCGGTAGTCAGTCTGATACGGTACTTCTTGGTAGACATCATGGTTCCTCCTCGGTTCAACGTTACGATTGAACCCCCAAGAGGAACAATGACTATCATGGTATTCATTTCAATGATGTTGGACCACTAGGCTCCCTAATACAGTCGTAGCAGTCTTAGCCCGAATCCACCGAAGGACACCGATGGACGGCGTGAGGAAAGCGGAAGGGGGGTGAGGGAGCTACAGGGGAAATAGCCTGGGTTCCATTTGGGGTAGGGAGGTCGGCGGACGGTCTTCATCGCCGCACAGGGGCCCCTATGGCCGTCTGCGGGAGCTGCGATGCGCGGGATGGCGAGAGAATACGCAGCAGGGAACTCTCTCGGACCGGGCTGGCACGAGTCTGCGGGGATCTTCGGTTGTCCGGTGGGTGGGTCGGTCGCCGACGGTGCCGTCAGGCCGGGAGTGGAATGGCTCGCAGCCGGGCCAAGGCGCGGCTGAACTTCTCAGCCCAAGGCCAGCGATCCGGAAGATGCAGGGTCAACCGGCGTACCGAGCGGGTGAGCCGTCCGGCCAGGGAGAAGAACCGCCGCCGGAGGGTCTTGGTGGTGGCTATCCGCTCTCCCAGACCGATCCGCGCCGTCCAGCGGGCCAGGTTGTGGGCCATCGTCTGGACGGCCAGCCAGGCGCCGTTGGCGGCGAAGCGGCCCGAGGGGAGATGGTTCAGCCCGACGCCGTACTTGAGGTCGCGTATGGCATTCTCGATCTCGGCGTGGCGGCGATGGTCAGCCTCCAGTTCGAGCAACTCCCCGTCCCGGTCGGTGATGAAGCCATGATAGCTGTATTTGGCGAAGAGGGCCAGTTGGGAACCGGGCGTGGGCTTCACCCGCCGGACGATGAGCCGTACCGGCGCGGCGTCCGCCTCGGCCTGGAAGGGGGTGCAGGTGGTCTCGGCCACATCGGCGGCGCCGTCCATCCAGTAAGGAATCGGCGTCCAGGCATCTTCGGGTATCGCCTCGATGAGATTGTGCAGGCTTTTGTGCTGGCGGATGGTGATGGAGAAGCGGACATCCATCTTGCGGCAGACGGATACCACGCCATGAGTGTAGAACCCGCTGTCGGCCCGTAGCGTGAGTCGTCCGTTGGCCCCGGCGTAGCGCACCCGTCCCACCGTCTCCCGCAGGAAGTGGGCGGCGCCGCGGGCGGTGTTGGCCCGGCCCTCGCGCAGCCGGGACATCAGCACGTCTCCGGTGCCGGCGGCGATGGCCAGCAGCGGGTGGTAGCCCCGCTTGCCGGTATAGCCGTGGTGGCGGGCGCCCTCCTTGGCCAGGGCCAGTCCGTAGGTCTCGCAGATGGTGGAGTCCAGGTCAATGGTCAGGGGCCCGTCGCCGGGTCCCGCCCCGGCCTGCCAAGCCCGGGCCAGCAACTCGCGGCTCACCCGGTCGAGTTGACGGACGTGGCCCCACCGGAAGCTGCGCAGGAAGGTGCCCAGGGTGGATGGCGCCTTGACCGTGCCGCCCAGGGTGCAGGCCGTCCCCCCGGTGCGCAACACATCGGCGTCGTCAATGCAGTCGCCCCCAGCCAGCGCAGACGCCACCAGCGTCATCATCTTGTCGCTCGTGTTCGCCCGCCCCGGGGCATCGCCCAGGTCGAGGCGCTGCCGGACGAGTTCGGGCAGGCCGAGGTGCCGCGCCAGGGTGGCCGGAAGGAGCAGCCCGGCATTGGCCACCAAGCGGCGGTCGTCGAAGGTGATTTGGATCCGGTCGGGGTGGTTGCGTGGCAGCATCTACTGGGTGCTCCTTTTCCGGGGCCGTTTTTTTGCTACAAAACCATTATCCCAGAAGCACAGGAGCACCTTCTTGCCGCCTCAGGACGCTAACCCGACGCCCTCCTTCGGTGGATTCGGGCTTAGAGGGACATCATAAGTCTCATCATCGACGGTGAACTTGTAGAGTTCAGTGTTGATCTTCTCAACATGCGGGAGGTTACGTCAATAGGTGTGTAAACGACATCAGGCGGCGACCTTCTCAGCCGTTGATTCAATGGCGATTCCATCCGCATACTGTGCACCGAGATAGACGTCTTCGATCAACTCAGGGGCCTTCAGACGCCTGAAGCGCTGTTCGGCGACCATCAACATTTTCCAGATCACCGCTATCGCCCGATCGACCCTCTTGTAGCGCTTGGCGGCATCGGTCCGAAGCCTGAGGGCCGCGAAGGGTGATTCTACCGGGTTCGTCGTGCGAAGGTGCCCCCAGTGCTCCTTTGGGAAGTCATAGAAGGTGACCATGCGGTCCCAGTCCCGCTCCAAGGCCTCTGAGGCCGCCTCGTAGGAATGGTCGCCGCACCACCTGGTGAACACCGTCCTGAGCCGCTCAGCCTCTGTCCGAGTCGGCGCGTAGGGGATAGTACGCAGCATGAGCTTGGCCTGGTCCTGTTGTCGCTTTGGAAGCTTGGCGAGCACGTTTACGATCTTGTGGTTCCAGCAGCGTTGCTCTGCCGCCTGCGGATAGACGTTGCGCAGAGCTCCCCAGATGCCCAGGTGTCCGTCTCCAACCACCAGCCTCGGGCAGCTCAAGCCCCGGCGCTTGATGTCCCTGAGCACCTCGGACCAGTTCTCTGTGGACTCCCTGTATCCGGGAACAGCGCTCACCACCACCTTGCTCCCGTCGCTCAGGGCCGCCATCACCACCAGTACCGCCGCCTTCTCCTTCTCAAGACCAGCCTTGACGTAGACTCCATCCACCCACATGTAGACCACTTCCAGGTCATCGAGGGGCCGGCTGCGCCATTGGGCAAGCTCATCGTTCCACTTATCCTTCAACCGGGCCACCGTGCTCGCCGATACCGGTGCGTCCTCTCCCAGCAGCCCCCGCAAAGCCAGATCGAAGTCGCCTTCGGATAGACCGTGCAGGTACAGCTCGGGGATCAACTCAGCAACCTTCCTGGTCCTGTTGACGAACAGCGGCAGCAGCCGGCTCTCGAACTGCTCCTCGGTATCGCGGACTCGCGGCCGCCTCAGCTGTATCGTTCCCGAACTCAGCGTAAGCCTCCGAGCTCTGCCGTATCCGTTCCGATAGCCGGTATCTGAGTCCGAGTCGGATCTGAGCGCCGACTTCGCCCTTCCCAGAAACGCCGTCACCTCCTCCTCCAGCAACTCCTGGATCAGCCTCTGGACCTGGCTTCGCACCCAATCCTCCAACTGCTCCCACTCCGGCCTTGACTCCGACCTACTCTCAGTGCTTTCCTTCCTCATGGGCGGTCTATCTCCTCTCTTGGGCCTCGAGCCCGTGTTGTTCAGAGAGAGGGCACACCGCCTGACTGTTTACACACTTTTTGAAGATACCTCACATGCGGAGTCCGACCCCTCAAGGTTTTAATCAACCAGATTATGCCAGCCGTAGCAGTGACACTTCCACCAATCAGTAATTCTTTCAGGTCAGCAGCAGTCGAAATGAAGTCGCCTACTCCTGCTTGCAAGGTGTTTGTTGCGCCGACGTTTTGTATGACCTCAAAGGCAATTTCAAACGAGCCAGGGGAGGTGGCCTGCACATTAACGCTAATGGAGGCGTGGTCGCCATTGGCTATGTGATTGGCTTCATCAAAGAAACTACCAACCGCCATCAAAGCGGGTGCCAGGTCCCGGACATTCATGGAACCGTCCGCAAGGGATGGCCCCTCATATACTGCATTGAGATGAGCTTGTGTACTGTTAGGAGCGGTCACTACGGAGCCGATATTAACACATCTCAAGGCTTGCCACGCCTTAGCCTGTATCCACGTCAAGTGCCTAATCCCCGACAACTCAAACCCTCCATGCTACGTGACGTTAGGGGATAGTCGCCTTATAATAAGGCGACTCCACGTGCTGAAGTAGGGGTACCTATGGGCTCTAGCACGGCCGAGGTGGGACGGGGTGAGCGTCGTTGCGAGGACGATTGCGGACGCTGTCGTCGACCCGGGGCATAATGAATAAAAGATCGGTAGCCTACTCAGCCGTTTTACTCCTTTTCCTCGATCGTTGTTTCCACTCTACTGAACCGGGGCCTGATCCAGGGCGTTCTTAGAAACGTCGATATAGAGCTGGCGACTTTTGACGATGAGGATAACCCTGATACCAGTTTCACGGATGCTGACACCATCAGGTTCAAAGGGGCCCTGAAGTTCGCGGCCGACGAAGAGGTCTTCATACACACGGTCGGGCTCTTCGCTCTGGGGCCCGGGGGTACAGACCTAGCCGTGCCTCTGCCCCTTCAGAGTGTCAACGCGTTTGACCTGACCAACGAGGTGGGTGTCAACGGGGACCTCCTTGAGGTGACGGTCGGATTTACGGGTCTGGTGCTTCCAGGGGGCGCGTTGGAGGGCGGTGGCACGCTGCCCATAGGTACATTGCCCGGAGGCACCCTTGTTTCCGACGCCTGCGTGGATTTTTCGTCCGCGGAAGGCCTACTATCTGGGGATACCCTCCCCGGCACCTTGCCTGTGGGAGAGCTCACGGTTTTCCTTCCGGGTGGTACTCTTCCTGTCAGTCAATTGCTCGCGGGTGGACAGTTCAAGGGGATAGGCGAGACCGGCAAAATAGACTTCACGTTAGACTGGCGACCAGCCGTGGCCGGAAGCTACCAGGGCCAGCTAGTGGTGGTCGCCGTGGGAGATATAGGGTGCAAGGTCTCACGTAGCCCGATCGTCAGTTTCACCTTGACCGCGGTGGCAACTCCCGTGCCGGTCGCCACTCCCACGCCGACCACGATTCCCACGCCGGCCGAGACCCCGACTTCAACGCCGATCCCAACGCCGACCCCAACCCCAATCGTAATCATAATCGAGTTCCCCACGCCTATCCCTACTCCTACGGCTACGCCGTCTCCCACGGCAACGCCGAGCCCCACGCTGACGCCCAGCCCCACGCCGACGTCCAGTCCCACGCCGACGCCCAGTCCCACGCCGACGGCGCCACCGATCCCCAGCCCCACACCGACGCCGCCACCTGAGGCCACGCCAACGCCGACGCCAACACCGACGCCGATCCCGGTCGAGACGCTGTTGGAAGAGGCGGAGGTAGCCGGGGAGGCGCTGGCAGCAGCAGCCGGGGCCGATCCGGAGGGAGCGGGCACGACGGTAGCCGCCGCCGCGGCAGAAGACCCGGAGGCCACGGGTCTGGCGGTAGCCGCCGCCGCGGCCGAGGATGCGGAGGCCACCGGTCTGGCCGTGGCAGCCGCCGCGGCAGAAGATGCAGAGGCCACAGGTCTGGCTGTAGCCGCCGCCGCGGCAGAAGATGCGGAGGCTACGGGTCTGGCTGTAGCCGCCGCCGCGGCAGAAGATGCGGAGGCCACGGGTCTGGCGGTAGCCGCCGCCGCGGCAGCGGATGCGGAGGCCACGGGTCTGGCGGTAGCTGCCGCCGCGGCAGCGGATGCGGAGGCCACCGGTCTGGCGGTAGCCGCCGCCGCGGCCGAGGATGCGGAGGCCCACCGGTCTGGCAGTGGCCGCCGCCGGGGCAGAGGATGCGGAGGCCACGGGTGAGGCGGTAGCCAGCGCGGCAGCGACAGACGCCTGCTCTGTGGGCAGGGCGATAGCCAGCGCCGCAGCGGCGACGGGTAAGGTGGTAGTCAATGCGTCCCTGACGGACTCTGGCGCAACGGGTCAGGCGGTTGCCTGCGCGGCGGCAGCAGATGCGAACGCCACGGGTCTGGCCATGGCAAGCGCCGCCGTGGAAGATGCGGAGGCCACCGGTAGGGCTGTAGCCGCCGCCGCGGCAGAGGATGCGGAGGCCACCGGTAGGGCTGTAGCCGCCGCCGCGGCAGAGGATGCGGAGGCCACAGGTCAGGCCGTGGCCAGCGCCGCCGCGGAAGACGCGGAAGCCACCGGTCAGGCTGTAGCCGCAGCTGCGACAGAAGACGCGGAGGCCACGGGTCTGGCCGTGGCCAGCGCCGCCTCGGAAGATGCGGGGGCCACGGGGAGGGCGATAGCCAGTGCGTCCGTGGCGGACGCGAGCTCCACGGGCAGGGCGATAGCCAGCGCGGCAGTGGCGGATGCGGGCTCCACTGGTAGGGCGATAGCCAGCGCGGCAGTGGCAAATGCGGGCTCGACGGGCAGGGCGATAGCCAGCGCGGCAGTGACAAATGCGGGCTCGACGGGCAGGGCGATAGCCAGTGCGGCGCTGACGGACGCGGGCTCCACCGGCCAGGCGGTGGCGAGCGCGGCGGCGGAGGACGCGGAGGCCACGGGTCAGGCGGTGGCGAGCGCGGCGGCAGAGGACGCGGGGGCCACGGGGCAGGCTGTCGCCAGCGCGGCGGCGGAGGACGCGGAGGCCACGGGTCAGGCGGTGGCCAGCGCGGCAGCGACGGACGCGGAGGCCACGGGTCAGGCGGTGGCGACGGCGGCGGCGGAAGACCCGGAATCGACGGGCGCTGCGCTGACGACGTCGGTGCGCACGAATGCGCGGGCGATAGGCAGCGCCATGCAGAGCGCGGCGGCAGAGAACGCCGGAGCCACGGCTGATGCGCTGAACAGGGGACCCGCCAAAGCTGCTGACACGCTGGCAGACCTGGGCGAGGTGATACCGGTGGAGCCCTTCGTGGCTGAGGTCCCGCCCGAGCCGGGCCCCGACCCGACGGGCGTGGGAGTGTGGGAGTCCGTGGGGTCGCCGGCGCCGATAGAGCGGATACTGGCCAGGTACGCCCAGGCCTTCCCCCAGGCCAAGGTAATCGTCGCGGACCTCCTTGTGCTTCCGGACGGTGTGCCGGAGCTGCCATCCGGGAGTATAGTCAACAGTCTGCTGACCCTAACCCCCGAAGGCTTTGAGAACCAGGAAATAATTGCCGCGCACACGACATTATTCGTAGAGAAGCAGTGGCTGGAGGCCAACCAGGTGCACGAGTGGTCGATCCAGTTCACTCGGTTCGACGATGCGGATGTAGCCTGGAAGCCCGTCCCTGCCAAGCGTGTGCGGGAAGACGAGGAGCGCGTATTCTTCAGCGTGGTAATCCCTGGATTCTCCATTTGGGCCATCCTGGGTAATGTCGATGCGCCGGTGGTGAAGTTCCTTGTAGATGACCTGACCATCACTCCCGCCGAATCCCTCCAGGGAGAGGCGGTAACGATCCAGGTGCAGGTAACGAACCTCACGGCAGAGGCCGCGGAGTTCAACGGTGCCCTCTGGCTGAACTCGCGGGTGGACACGACCCGCCGGGTGGCCCTTGGCCCTAACGAGACGGCGCCCCTGTCATTCACCGTTCAGCCCAAGGCCGGCACCTATGAGGTGCGGATCGACCGTCTCCTTGGTAGCTTCGTCGTCCAGGCCGCACTGGCACCCGCGCCGGCTGTGCCTGTGTCTACGCCGGTGCCGCCGGCCATACCGGTGCCCGCTGCGGCGCCCGTGGTTGAGGAGAGAGGCGTCGGTCTGATTGTCGGAATCATCGTTGGCGGTCTAGCAGCTATCGCGATCGTCGCAATCATCGTGGCCGTCTTCATTAGGGGGCGAGAGCCGAGCCCGCCTGCTCCGCTCGCTGCGCCACCGGAGGAAACTGGGTCGCCCGAGACACCCGCGGAGGAGCCTTCGACGCGTATCGAGGCTGAGAGCGCGGAGGAGTCCGGCGATGATGGCGAAGCCGCGGAGCAAGCGCCTCGAGGCGACGAGAACGAGCCGGGCCGGGGTTAGCGTCACGTCATGTCTCGGTGGGTCGTACCTATGGCATGATCTGGAGAGCCGTTCGGGAATACCCGGACAGGCAGATATTTAACCGGTACAGGGGCAGGGTTCAAGCCCGCCCCTTTGATGGCAAGGGTGGACTCCCCGCGTGATCCCCCGCCGTCTCGTGACAGGGCGCCGACCCCGGTATCCGCCATGATGACGGCAGCGTGGACCGAGCCGTCTCCCATCACTACGCTCCGCGCCTCGTAAACGGTACTAACGAGAGCTCTCGCAGCCGCCATTGCATCACCTCGTTTAGCGCCGTCACGGTCCCCAGTGCCGGCCGAGCTGACGAGGAGCGCGGCTCACTCTCGGACTCATCTTCTGTCCGCATCGCCGCCGCAGCCGCACTACCTCACCCCTCAGTCGGTGGCTGTGCGCGGGACCACCGTCCATTGAACCTGCGGAGCAGGTCACGCGGGCATCGGTTGCGCGCTGACCGTCGGGCCGTTTATATTAGTTCCGGGCAAGGACTACTCTAAGATCACGCGCCGGGAGTGCTATGGACGCTCTGGTCCAAAGGCAGGTGGAGAGTCTGCACGCATCTGAAACCACTGCGGTGCTGGTGGCGGCTGGAGGCGGCTCCCAGGCGCTTGGCTGGCTACTTGGGACGCCGGGTGCTTCTCGGACGGTCCTGGAAGTCTTGGTGCCCTACGCGCCGGCCGCGCTGGCCGACTACCTGGGTTTCTCCCCACAGCAGGTCGTGGCCCCAGAGACGGCAAGGGACATGGCCCGCATTGCGTACGAGCGGGCCCGTTTTTTGGGAACGGGTGGAGGAGCGGTCGCCGGCATCGGTTGTACCGCCGCCCTTGCGACCGATCGTCCCAAGAGAGGAGCGCACCGCAGTTTCATATCCGCCTGGGCGGTAGAGGGCGTAACAACCTATGCCCTGACACTGGTGAAGGGGCTTCGCGACCGCGCCGGGGAGGACGATGTCGTCAGCAGGGTGCTGCTGCGCGCCCTTGCTGATGTATCCTCTGTGGACTTCGACCTTCCCCTGGGTCTGGACGGAGGGGAGCGGCTCGATATCGCGATGCGGGACCACGGGGACGCCATCGAGCAATTGCTGGCGGCCGGCGTCAAATCGGTGACCATACACGCGGATGGCGCGATGGCCGCCGAGGAGCCGGTCCGAGGTGGGGTGCTTGCGGGCTCCTTCGACCCTCTGCACGAGGGGCACGAGGAGCTTGCCAGGGTAGCGGAAGAGATCCTGGGTACGGCTGTCACCTTTGAGCTGTCGATAGCCAATGTGGACAAGCCTCTGCTGGAGGAGACCGAGGTCAGGAGAAGGATAGCGCAGTTCGCCGGCAAACGGTCGGCGGTGATCACCCGGGCGACCAAGTTCATTGAGAAGGCCAGGCTGTTCCCTGGCTGCACATTCGTAATCGGTTGGGACACGGCTATACGATTGGTCGACCCCCGATATTATGGGGGGGCCGTCCCAGAAATGCTGAGGGCGCTCACAGAAATGCGACGCCTGGGCTGCCGGATTCTGGTTGCCGGACGCGAGCAAGATGGGGTGTTCCACACGCTGGAAGAGGTGGCTGTCCCAGCGGATTTTGCGGATATGTTCAACCCGATACCCGAGGAGGCCTTCCGGCACGACGCGTCCTCGTCCCGGATACGGGTGGCGGGCCCGCGGCCTTGACCGGATAGCGCATGACATTTCGGGACACAAGGGAATTTGTATCGTTCCTTGAAGAAAAGGGAGAGCTCCGGCGTGTCAAGACATCCGTAAGCTGTGAGCTGGAGATCACGGAGCTGGCTGACCGCGCCGTGAAGTCCGGGGGTCCGGCGCTCTTCTTCGAGAACGTCGAGGGCTATGACATGCCCGTGGTTATCGGACTGTTCGGTACCCATCAGCGAATGGCGTGGGCCCTTGGCGTCGACCATCTGGATGAGCTCACGGAGCGGGTTCGGAAGATCCTGGCTTTGGCGCAGGGGCCGCCTTCGGGCCTTGTTGGCAAGGCGCGGGCGCTTGGCGACCTGGTCGGGATGGTCAGGACCCAGCCTAAGACTGTTACCAAGGCCCCATGCCAGGAGGAGGTGGTCACGGGGGACGAGGTCGACGTTAACGCCCTCCCCGCCCTCAAGTGCTGGCCCGAGGACGCGGGGCGCTTCATAACACTGCCGCTGGTCATAAGCCGTGACCCCGAGACGGGAAGACGAAACGTCGGCACTTATCGAATGCAGATATACGATGGCCGCACCACGGGGATGCACTGGCAGACCCACAAGGTCGGCGCCCACCACTACCGGACGGGCGAGGCGCGAGGCCAGGAACGGCTGGACGTGGCTGTCGCCCTGGGCGCGGACCCCACTACCATGTGGACGGGTTCACTGCCGCTACCCCCTGACATGGACGAGATCATGGTCTCGGGAATTATCAGGGAGCAGGCCGTGGAGATGGTCAAATGCGTGAGCGTCGACCTGGAAGTCCCGGCCCACGCGGAGATCGTCCTCGAAGGGTACGTGGTCCCCGGAGAGCTGAGGGCTGAGGGGCCCTTCGGAGACCACACCGGCTACTACTCCCCCGCAGAGGACTACCCCGTTTTCCACGTGACCGCGATGACCCACAGGCGCGACCCAATCTACCCGACCACCATGGTGGGCAGGCCCCCGACGGAAGACTACTTCATGGGAAAGGCCAGCGAGCGGCTGATGTTGCCGGCGCTCCAGATGACCCTCCCGGAGGTCGTCGATATGAACATGCCGGCCGAGGGCATATTCCACAACCTGGTGGTTGTCTCGATCAGAAAGGAGTACCCGGGACATGCCCGCAAGGTCATGTACGGCCTCTGGGGACTGGGTCTGCTCATGCTGGCGAAGACTATCATCGTTGTCGACCACTACGTGGACGTGCACAATCTCTCGGAGTTGGCGTGGAGGGTCACCGCCAATATCGACCCATCCCGTGACGTCATATTCGTCGATGGCCCCGTAGATGACCTTGACCACGCATCGTCGTCACCCCGGTATGGAAGCAAGATGGGCATCGACGCGACCGCCAAGGGCGTGATGGACGGCCGCACCAGAGAGTGGCCGCCTGACATCCTGATGAGCGACGAGATCAAGCGTCTGGTGGACAGCAAGTGGAGCGAGTACGGGATTTGAGTCCAGCCGTGGCGACTCTGCCGCTTGTCAAGAAGCTGCTGCTGTTCTTTGGGGCGGTTAGGTTCCAAGAGAGCATCTTTGCGCTGCCGTTCGCGTATATGGGCATGGTCCTCGCCGCCGACGGCCTCCCATCGTGGCCCCAGTTCGCGTGGATCACCGTTGCGATGGTAAGCGCCCGAACGCTGGGTATGTCGGCCAACCGCGTGATCGACAGGCATATCGACGGGCGTAACCCGAGGACAGCGACGCGTCACCTGCCCAGCGGCTCGCTTGGGCTCCCAGATATGGCGGCGCTCGCGGCTGGGTCTCTGGCCCTGTTTATCTTCGCTGCGGCGCAGCTCAATACCCTGGCCCTAGTCCTGGCGCCCGTGGCCGCTGCCTATCTCATCGTGTACCCCTTCACGAAGCGCTTCACGTGGGCGGCCAACCTGCTGCTGGGATGGGCGCTGGCCATCGCTCCGTCCGGGGCCTGGATAGGCGTACGCGGCAGCCTGAGCTGGGAGCCGGTGCTGCTGTCCGTCGCCGTGGCGTCGTGGGCCGGCAGCTTCGACATCCTCTATCATGTACAGGACCGCGAGTTCTACCTTAGAAGCGGCCTGCACTCGGTGCCGCAGCGGTTTGGAGTGGCGGCGGCGTTCCGATGGGCGCGTGCCCTCGACGCGCTGGCCCTGGGCTGCCTGGTGGCGCTGGGCCTGGGGATGGGTCTGGCACTCCCCTATTTCATTGGCTGCGCGGTGGCGGCTGGCCTGATGGTCCACAAGCACGAGATGGCGTCGCCCGACCGGACGTCGCGGCTGGGTATGTCGTTCTTCAGGATCAACGCATACGTGTCGACTATAATATTCCTTGCCACTCTCATAGCGGTGCTGATGAATTAGGGGCATGCATGTAGGCGGTGCGCCCTCGCCGGATGCCGCTGGCTTTCGACACCTGATCCCGAGTGAGTGAGGTGAGCATCGGGTTGCGGGCCCCCTTTCCGCCCTCGGAGATGGACCGGAGGTAAGGTTGGAGTACACACAGTCAGCGAGACCGGCATTGTCGCTCGAAGGAGTACACCCGGTGGTCGTCGGCATATCGGGGGCCAGTGGCTCGGCGATGGCCGGAGCGACTATCGACCGCCTCCTGGCGATGAGGCGCCCCGTGATAGCCACGGCTTCCTCCGCGGCCCGCATGGTGTGGCGGCAGGAGATGGACGAGTCTTTCGGTCACTCGCTGGAGCGCTGGGTGGACAGCGGTTGCTTCACCTACTGCGCCATAGGCGACCTCGCGGCCCCCATCGCCAGCGGGACCTTTCCAACGTTGGGGATGGCTGTGGTGCCCTGCAGCGTGGGCACCTTGGCGGCGATAGCCCAAGGCCTGTCCGACAACCTGCTTCGCCGCGCCGCGGACGTCAGCCTCAAGGAGCGGCGACCCCTGGTGCTGGTCCCGCGCGAGACACCGCTGAGCGCCATTCACCTGGAGAATATGGCAAAGCTGGCTCGGCTGGGGGCGACCATACTGCCGCCGCATCCGGCATTCTATCTGCGGCCCAAGTCGATCGAGGACGTCGTGGACTTCATTGCCGAGAGGACGTTGATGGCGCTGGGTGTAATAGACGCCCTCCCAGATGGGATGCGCTACGAGGGGCCCGACGCGTAGGCCGGTTGGCCTCCGGCCCCAGCAGGCCTCCCGCTTGCGGTAGGCACGCCGCGCCGCAGACCCGCTGGCCCCGCTCCATCGGTGAGCGTGGAAGGAGCAGTCCGCTCTGGAGCGAGCGGTGAGGGAGTCAGATCGCGATTCGCCCATGTAGCGGGCAGGAGCATTATCACCCATGATTCCCGCCTATGAAGCCATAAAGGCGCGATCAACCGCCTCCGTGGCGACGCGGTAGTAGTCGGCACGATGACGCCAAACAGGTACTGGGAGTCGGTGTCCGAGAGGCCGGAGCTGGACCTGCCGATCTTCGGGGCGATGGGCAAGGCCTCTTCCGTGGCGCTGGGGATCGCCATGGCCAGGCCGGACAAGAAAGTGCTGGTGCTTGACGGCGATGGGGCGCTGCTGATGAACCTGGGCACGCTGGTGATCATAGCCGGGCAGCAGCCGGCCAATCTGGTTCATTTCGTCTTCGAGGACGGCGTCTACTACACCACAGGCGGCCAGCCCGTGCCCGGCGCCGGCACCTTCGACCTGGCCGGTATGGCGCGCAGCGCCGGCTTCAATGCCAGCTTCCAGTTCGACGACCTGGAGGAATTCGTCAGCGAGCTTTCTTCCGTCCTTGACAGGCAGGGCCCGGTCTTCGTCTGCCTGAAGGTTGTCCACTCAGACGACGCACCGGCCATGTACATGAAGAGCACGGGGGACGCCATGAGGCGGGTGATGAAGACCCTGGGCGAGGGGTAGGAGGCCGACTCCGGCCAGCAGAGATCTCCTCTGCTACATCGGCGGCTCTTGAACGATCAGTCCCGATACCCGGCCAAAGTCCCGAACGTTGTGCGTGACCACGGCATGGCCAAATGCCAGCGCTGTGGCAGCGATTATCAGGTCATGAGACCCGATCATCTGTCCCGCAGACCTAAGCTCGGCCCGAGGCTCTCTGACGGCGCGCAGGCCATGTGGCAGCGATTATCAGGTCATGAGACCCGATCATCTGTCCCGCAGACCTAAGCTCGGCCCGAGGCTCTCTGACGGCGCGGCACCACCCTACTAGGATGGTATGATTCCCAGGTGAAGGAACCGCACATGAGATTCGGCGTTGCGCTCAGGAGCTCGGTGGTACCTGGGCTGCCCGCCTCCGAGCGAGGCGAGGAGCTACGACGGCTTGCGTTGGCCGCGGAGGACAGCGGGTTCGATTCGATATGGGTTCCGGACCGCACGGTATTCCCCACGGACATAGCCACTCGCTATCCCGGCCGGTTCGGCGCCCCGGGCTCTATCCCCGATAGCCAGCAGGTGCTGGAGCCCATGACGGCAATGAGCTTCCTGGCCGGCTCAACCAGCAGAATCAAGCTGGGGTTCAATGTCCTGGTGCTGCCCTTTCGCAACCCGGTCCTGAACGCCAAAATGATCACGACCCTGGACGTCCTGTCTGGCGGCCGGGTCATCTTCGGCGTGGGAGTTGGCTGGATGCCCGAGGAGTTCGAGGCGATGAGCGCGTCCTACGGGGAGCGCGGTGCCCTTACCGACGAGCATATCGAGATGTTCAAGGCGCTGTGCGCCAGCGAGGTAGCCGAGTATGATGGCCGGCATTTCCACCTCTCGAAAAAAGTGTTCTATCCCAGGCCTCTGCAAAAACCCCACCCGCCCATCTGGATTGGGGGCAAGTCTCGCGCCGCCCTCCGGCGTGTGGCGCGCCTGGGCGATGGCTGGCTCCCGATTGGGCTCACACCGGACGAGGTGGCGAAGGGCGGGCAGGTGCTGCGCCAGCTGTGCGAAGAGGCGGGCCGAGACCCGGGCACCGCCAAACTTGGCCTGAACATAGGGGTGAACATCGGCGAGCCGCAGCGGTCGCCGGATGGGGAGCGCGTACCGCTCACGGGGCAGGTGGCGGACATTATCGACGACGTGCGCCGGTACCGCGACGCAGGCCTGGAGCTCCTGGTCATATCGATGACACAGGTAGAGTCCGATGCCTCGCTCGACGGGATGAAGCGCTACGCGGAAGAGGTGGCCCCGGGTTTCTCCTGACAACCACCACGGAGAGACTTCGAAGCATCATCTCTCGGTGTGTGGTGGGCTTTGCGCCAAAAGGCGGAATGCCGAGGCGTGGTTCGACCCTTCGACTTCGCTCAGGACAGGCAGGCTCACCACGATGGTTCGATACGGCCTGCGGCCTACTCACCATGAGCGGTATTTGTCCGTTCGCCCCGAGCTTGTCGAAGGGCAATGTAATCTACCGCGCCACTTCTTGTCCAAAGCCGTGTGTGGTTCGGGCGGCCCGGCGCGCGGTGATAGGATGATGGTGCACTCCGACGCTGGCGCGCTGGAAGATCTGATGACCCTAGAGTTAGCGATCAAGCTGGCGCTTGTCTGGGAGGTTGACGAGCGGGAGCCCCCCGGCCTCCTTGTATAGACCGGGGACATAGCTTACACATGTTCGGGGACATGGTGGACACCATAATAGGCATGACTTCATTACAAGGAGGTGGTCATGCCATGGAAGGAGATGTCCGTTATGTCTCAGAGGAGAGAGTTCGTGGAGCTGGCGCAGGCTGAAGGCACCAACAAAAGGGGCCTTTGCCGTCGCTTCGGGATCAGCCCTACGACTGGATACAAGTGGCTTGGGCGTTTCCGTGAAGGGAGCGAGGCAGGCCTGGTCGAGCTGCCGCGGCGGCCTCACTACTCGCCTGCACGTACCCCATCGCAGGTTGAGCAGGCGGTGCTGTCTGCCCGTGCGGCCCATCCGGCCTGGGGAGCTCGTAAGCTGCGACGGTGGCTTTTGGACCGCAGGGATGTGTTTGAGGCGGACATGCCGGCCCCCAGTACTATCACGGCGATCTTGCGTCGTCATGGCCGCATTGACCCCGCCGAGGGGCCCAAGCACCGTTCCTGGCAGCGATTTGAACACCAGGCACCCAACGACCTGTGGCAGATGGACTTCAAAGGCCACTTCCCCCTTACCCGAGGACGCTGCCACCCTCTGACTGTTCTGGACGATCACTCTCGGTTTGCCTTGGGGCTGCAGGCCTGCGGTAACGAGCAGGGAGAGATGGTGCAACAGCGCCTGACGGCTATCTTCCGGCGCTACGGCCTGCCCAACACAATGTTGATGGACAATGGCTCCCCGTGGGGCCATGACCAAGACCACCCCTACACACCTTTTACAGTCTGGCTGCTGAGGTTGGGCATCGGAGTCAGTCATGGACGCCCTTATCACCCTCAGACACAGGGAAAAGATGAGCGCTTCCACCGAACCATGACCGTTGAAGTGCTGCAGGGGAGCAGCTTCACTGATCTGGCGCACTGCCAGAGAGCCTTCGACCTGTGGCGGGACATCTACAACTTGGAGCGGCCCCATGACGCCCTTGACCTTGCTACTCCGGCCACCAAGTACCAAGTGAGCCAAAGACTGTTTCCCGAGGTCCTTCCACCCTTGGAGTACGAACCAACCGACCTGGTACGCCGTGTTCACGACAAAGGTAGGCTCCAGTTGTTTGGCCGTATCTTCAAGGTACCTAAGGCCTTCAAGGGCATGCCAGTGGCTATTCGGCCGACAACTGACGATGGAGTCTGGAACGTCTTCTTCGCCACTCATCAAATCGCCCAGCTTGACCTCAGGCACGATGCCTAACATACTCAAATGTGTCCACCATGTCTCCGAACACCCGTCCACCATGTGTCCGGTCCATACAAAGCTCGGGACGGGGCTCTGTCCCGACGTGTCGGGAGAAAGAATCTTGGGGGCGCAAACTGGCGAGAGGGGCGACCCCTCCCCAGGCCCTTCGCTTCGCTCTAGGGAGTGAGGGGGGACTGGTCGTGACTCAGGGAGTGAGGGGTTGGCGGCCGTGATCCAGCCGGTAAAGGGCTAGCCCATCTCGCCGGCGGTCAGGGCCGAGCGTACCTTCTCCCGGTAGCCCACGGTGTTGTAGGCGCAGAAGGGGATAATCCGCCCGTCGGGTATCAGCTCGCCGATGCAGCACTTCATGAGCGCCTTGAGGTCCAGGGTGTACGCGTCGGCGAACCCCTGCACCACGATGGTGAACACGTGCGTTTTGAGGTAGTCGGTCTCGCTGGAGAATGAGAGGTTGCAGGCCGCACAGTCGAATCGCTGCGCCATCGAGTCCGTCCCCGGCACCGACGACGCCGACCACAGGCCCTCCAACGCCTCGAGAATCTCAGGCCGTATCTCCGGAAAGGTACGGTTGGTGAAGTAGTCCAGGTACTTGTCCACATCGACTATCCTGGGGAGAGGTGTCACCTGTCCGTCCTCGACGTAGGCGTAGGTGGCCGACCGACAGGTGGGGTGGCAGCAGGGCACGGGCACGAAATCGCTCTCCACGAACATGCCGTCAGTCTGCGCCGCTATGCCGTGGATGACGTCGGCGACCGTCTCGCGGTCCAGGGGGTCGAAGTCCATGTACCTTCCCGAGTGTGTGACCGGCTGAAACGCTATGCCGTTGACGCTGGGATGCTCGATTCCAAACTTGACTATGTCGCCGAGCTCGTCGTGGTTGACGCCCTTTTCGATAGCCGGCACGAGCACCACGTCCATCCCGGCCTCGGCCAGCCTGTCCAGGGCCTTCAGTTTGGTCTTCAGAAGGTCCTTGCCACGTAGGGCCTGGTGCGTCTGAGCGGAAAAGCCGTCGAACTGAAGGTATATCGTGGCGCCCACGTCGGCCAGACCGGACAGGAACCGGTCGTCCCTGGCGATGCGGATGCCGTTGGTATTCAGCATCACGACCTTGATCCCCTTATCCTTGGCCAGCCGCAGCATCGGCAGGATGTCGGGGTGAATCGTGGGCTCGCCGCCACTGAACTGCACAACCTCCGGGTCACCCTCGAGCTCGACAAAGCGGTCGAGCATCCGCTCCACCTGGGCCATGGACAGGCTGAACCCCGGCTGAGCGTCCGCGAAGCAGATTGGGCAGTCCAGGTTGCAGTGGCTGTTGACCTCGATGATCCCCAGGCAGGTGTGCTGCTTGTGCTCCGGGCATAGGCCGCAGTCCTTTGGAAAGCCGTCCACCACCTCGGTGCTATAGCCCAGGGGCATGGTGCCGGGCTTGTTGTAGCGCAGCGAGCTGAGGTACATGTCGGCGTCGGAGCTCAGCAGCGACTCGAACCAGCCGTGCGTCCCACACCTCTTGCGCATGATTACCCGCCCGTCCTTCAGTAGAATCTGGGCGTCTATGGTGTCCAGACACTTGGGACACACGCTCCGGGTGAGCTCGTAGAAGATATAGTCGGCGTCTCGCTTGACAACCTGCGTCAAATTCGTCTCCTTTCGGGGGTGCGGCCACGAGTGACCGGTCATGGCCCTATACGGAAGATACCGTATGCTTAGATTCAGCTACCGTCGAGGGGGTTCGGCGAGGGGCCGCGGGGCGGTGATGCTACCGGCTAGGATTCTGGCCGAACGCGACTCCACGGCGGCTCCGCGCTCCGGCGGTCCGCCGCGACCCCCAGAAGAGCAACGCCACCATGAGCCCGGCCATACCCAGAAAAACGGCCTGGGCCGAGACCACCTGCGCTTCGGGCCTCCCGACCGGCGGCGCTGCGGTCGCTGAGGCAGGGGCGCCGTCCTTGTGGACCTCCACGAAGGTGAGGGCGCCCGTCGTCGAGTCCCGGCTGAACACCGCCACCGCATCGTCCAATTGACCGGCGGCGTAGAGGTGTTTTCCGTCCGGGCTGACCGTCACCCAGTGGGCTTCTAAAAGCCCGTCGACGCCTCCCACGCCGTCCCTCTGGACCTCCACGAAGGTGAGGGCGCCCGTAGTCGAGTCCCGGCTGAACACCGCCACCGCGTCGTCGCTCTGACCTGCGGCGTAGAGATGTTTTCCGTCCGGGCTAACCGTCACCGAGAGGGCGCCGTTAAGCCCGTCGACCGTTGCAGACGGCGTGGGGGTCGCGGTCGCGGTAGGCGTGGGCACCGGCGTTGGCGTGGGCGTTGGCGTGGGAGTGGCGGTTGGCGTGGGGGTGGGGGCCGGTCCCAATTGAGGCGCGGTGACAAACACGCCCTGCGCTACGCCAGCCAGTTTGGTGAGGGTGCCGTCCGCGCTGTTGGCAACCCAGATGTTGGACCCGTCGGACGCAATCCCTTCAGGGAGGGCTCCCACATCGAAGGTCGCGAGCACTGCGCCGCTCGACTTGTCCAACTTGGCCACTTGACCCGCAGTTCGCAGCGAGACCCACAGGTTGGCGCCATCGTAGCCCAGGTGCTCCGGGTTGCCCGCGATGAATACCGTCGCGAGAACCTGTCCGTTGGATGCCCTGATCTCTGTCAGGAGGTTGGACTCCCTGCTGGCAACCCATATGCTGTCGTCGACCCACACAGTGCCCAGGGGCAGAGTCGCCACAGGTATCGTGCGGACCACCACCCCAGATGAGTCCAACTCCTGGACGTCGCGGCTATCTGAATTGGCGACCCAAAGAGACCCTGTCCTGTCGAGCGCCCCGAAATGAGGGCCATCCCTGACTGTGGTGCTACCGACGACGGCGCAGTCGGACGCCCTGACCCTTGTGACCGAGTCCGATGAACCGAGGGCGGTGTTGCCGACCCAAATGACAGTGCCGTCGTATGCCAGAACGTTGGGTCCGGGGCCCGTGGTGATACTGCAGAGCACCCCGCCGTCGGACGGGCGAATCTTCTTGATCCCGTCGGTCGCGGCCGTACCCACCCAGATCGCGGACCCATCGAACAGGAGGCCGTTGCCGGTCCGGCCGCCCAGGTCCTCGGTCTCCAGGACCACGTTTCCTGACGACGGGTCGACCTTCTTGAGGGTCCGCTCGGTATCGTCCCCGACCCATATGAAGGCGCCGTCAAACGCGAGCCTCACTGGGCTCGTGAACTGCGTCGCGCTGACAGTGGGCGTAGGCGTGGCCGTCGGCGTGGGCGTCGGCGTAGCCGTCGGCGTGGGGGTGGCCGTGGGCGTTGGCGTTGGGGTCGCCGGGAACACGGCAGGGGAGAAGACGGGAGCATACTCAGTCACCGCGTTGTTGGTGAGGCGGGTCTGGTTGGTTCCGTCGGCGTTCATGACGTAGATCTCGTAATTGCCATCTCTGTTGGAGGCAAAAGCGATCTTGGCGCCATCAGGTGACCAATCAGGGGAATTATCGCTGGCTGAGTTGCTCGTGAGCCTAGTGGTCCAACATCATTGAAATGAATACCATGATAGTCATTGTTCCTCTTGGGGGTTCAATCGTAACGTTGAACCGAGGAGGAACCATGATGTCTACCAAGAAGTACCGTATCAGACTGACTACCGACGAACAACAGGAACTCAACGCCTTGGTCTCACGCGGTCGGGCTGCGGCGTACAAACAGACCCATGCGCGCATTCTGCTGATGAGCGATGAGTCACGCTCGGACGGGGGAATGAAGGACGCGGACATCACCAGCGCGCTCGGTGTGGGACAGTCAACGGTCGAGCGAATACGCAAGCGCTGTGTGGAGGAGGGGGTCGAGTCTGCGCTGAATCGCAAAAAGCAACTGCGTCGGCGTCAAAAGAGACTGGACGGCGAAGGTGAAGCACGGTTGATAGCGATGGCCTGCGGGGAACCGCCGGAGGGGCGTGCCAGTTGGACCCTGAAGCTGTTGGCTGACCAGTTGGTCGAGTGTGAGATAGTCGGGACCATTAGCACCGAGACGGTTCGCCAGGCGCTTAAAAAAAAACGAACTGAAGCCGTGGCTGAAGCAGAGTTGGTGCATCCCGCCCGGTCAGAGCGCGGAGTTTGTGTGCGCGATGGAAGACGTACTGGAGGTCTACCAACGGCCGTACGATGGGAATGAGGTTCTGGTGTGCATGGATGAGACGAGCAAACAGCAAGTCAAGGAGACGCGAGTGCCGCGTCCCGCAGCGCCCGGCTTATCGGCGGCATACGACTACGAATACGAGCGCAATGGAGTGAGCAGCCTGTTCATGCTGTTTGCACCGTTGGACGGATGGCGCCGAGTCGAGGTCAGAGAGCGTCGCACGAAGGTGGACTGGGCGCATGTGATAAAGGAACTGGTCGACGAGGACTACCCTGACAGAGACCGGATCGTGCTGGTAATGGACAATCTCAACACTCACAAGCTGTCCTCGCTATACGAGGCATTCGAGCCTGCTGAGGCGAGGCGTATAGCTGAGCGACTGGAGATACACTACACTCCCAAACACGGGAGTTGGTTGAATATGGCGGAGATAGAGATCGGTGTGCTGGCTCGACAGTGCCTGGACCGACGGATTGCCAATCAAGACATCCTGCGCGGCGAGGTCAATGCTTGGCAGAATCAACGCAACCGGGATGTGATACGAGTGGATTGGCGCTTCACTACCGAGGATGCGCGCATCAAGCTAAAGTCACTCTACCCATCAATACAAAAACGTTGAACCACTAGTCTGATTGGAGCCATCGGCGTCCATCAAGTAGATCTCGAGTTGGTCGTCTCTGACGGAATGGAAGACTATCATCGTCCCGTCAGGCGACCAGGAGGGGTACGCTTCGGTGCGAGAATTATTGGAGACGTTGATCTGGTTGGAGCCGTCGGCATTCATCACATAGATCTGATCATTGCCGTCTCTATGGGCAGAAAAGGCGATCTGGGTTCCGTCGGGGGACCAGGCTGGACTCTGATCGGCACCAGGCTCGTTGGTGAGGCGTGTCTGGTTGGAGCCGTCGGCGTTCACGACGTAGATTTCGTAGTTGCCATCTCTGTTCGAAGAAAACGCGATCTTGGTGCCGTCCGGGGACCATTCAGGGAACGTGGCATATGCACCGTCGTCAGTTAGGCGCGCCTGGTTGGAACCGTCGGCATCCATCACATATATCTCGCGGACACTGCCGATGCCGAAGTAAAAGACGATCTTGGTACCGTCAGGCGACCAATCAGGGCCGTCATCTTCCTCCGAACTCGTCGTGAGCCTGGTCTGATTGGAGCCGTCGGCGTCCATAACGTATATCTCGCTGTTGCCATCTCGCTCAGACGCAAACAATATCTTGCTCGAGGTGCCAGATGATGGTGTAGCCGTGGCGGTCGGCGTGGGGGTGGCCGTGGGCGTCGCCGTGGGCGCGGGCGGCAGCGGCGTGGGCGTGGGTTGGGGCGGGGGTATGAATACCTGCACCGGTCTCGGTGTGCGCGTTGCGGTCGGGGTGGCCGTGGGCGTAGGCGTTAGCGGCGGCTCCTGCCAGAGCAGCTCGATAGCGTAGGCGTTGTCGCCCTCGTCGCTCTCGGCTATGCGGCCGTCGAAATCCACCACGAGGGCGATGGTGTGAAGCCCGGCGGTCTCGACGTGCAGGCCGGCGCCGAGCGTTCGCCGGACCTCCTGGGCCCCGAGCGCCGACAGCGGGAAGGTCTGGACTATCTCTCCGTCCACCGAGACGCCGACCTGGAAAGCCTGGGTAATCGGGGTGTCGGAGTCGTTCACGATGGCCCAGTGCAGGAACACGCCCTCATTGGAGATTTCGAAGGGGCCACCGCTGGGTGGCGGGACCGCCTGCGAGATCGCGGGGTCCGCCGACACGACCAGGGGCGCGTCCCAGCCCTGGGGCTGGACGGGGGCCAGGTTGGGAAGCGGTACCGGCGTGGCCGTCGCCGTAGGCGTGGGGGTCGCCGTGGGGGTCCCGGTAGGCGTGGGTGTGGGCTCACGGGTAGGAGTTGCCGCGGCCGGCGGAGTAGCCGTGGGAGTGGGCCTGCGGGTGGCGGTGGGGGTCGGTGTCCTGCTGGCCGTCGTCGCAGGCGTGGGAGTCGGCGCCGCCGTGGGCTCCGGTATCGGCGTGGCCGTGGGAGCCGGCGGGGGCGTAGCGGTAGCCGTGGCGGTGGCCGTAGCGGTGGGCGTGGAGGTCGTGGCGGCGACCGGGGTGACCTCCAGCGCGGGCGCCTGCTCCCTTCCGGGCCCCCTCCTGGGCACCGCGGTGAGGGCCACCTCAGGCACGGGCGTTGGCAGGGCGGGAAGCGTGGTGGTGGCGCGCTCGGACCTGATAGAGAGGGCGAACACGCTCAGACTCTCCACCTGGGCACGGGCGACGGAGGCGGCAAAGTCGGCCGTGGTGGGGAGGGGCGTCCACGCGGCGTCGGAGGCGTGATACTGCTGGATAACGAAGTTGGACTCGTCGCCGCGGGCCAGGGCGACGTCCTCAGAGTCGAGCCGCACGGCAATGCTGACGGGCTTCATGAACGAGTACGAGCCGTCGGCAGACGCCTCCTCCTCACTGACCGACAGGTCGAAGACCTTGTCGGAGGGGACGTACCCTTCGGGCAGCGGCGGGATGTCCTGGACGGTCAATGCCTGATACGTCAGGCTGACGGCCTCGCCCACGGAGCCCGCGCCCAGGTAGACCGTGACATCCTGCAGAGGGGAAACGATCTGGGCCGAGGCGTCCGGGGCGACCGCGACGACCACCGGCCCAGGCGGCGCGGGGGCAAGCTTCTCCGGGGCACCGGAGGGGGCGGACGAGGTCCCCACCACGCCAGATTGTATGGACCGGACACATGGTGGACGGGTGTTCGGAGACATGGTGGACACATTTGAGTATGTTAGGCATCGTGCCTGAGGTCAAGCTGGGCGATTTGATGAGTGGCGAAGAAGACGTTCCAGACTCCATCGTCAGTTGTCGGCCGAATAGCCACTGGCATGCCCTTGAAGGCCTTAGGTACCTTGAAGATACGGCCAAACAACTGGAGCCTACCTTTGTCGTGAACACGGCGTACCAGGTCGGTTGGTTCGTACTCCAAGGGTGGAAGGACCTCGGGAAACAGTCTTTGGCTCACTTGGTACTTGGTGGCCGGAGTAGCAAGGTCAAGGGCGTCATGGGGCCGCTCCAAGTTGTAGATGTCCCGCCACAGGTCGAAGGCTCTCTGGCAGTGCGCCAGATCAGTGAAGCTGCTCCCCTGCAGCACTTCAACGGTCATGGTTCGGTGGAAGCGCTCATCTTTTCCCTGTGTCTGAGGGTGATAAGGGCGTCCATGACTGACTCCGATGCCCAACCTCAGCAGCCAGACTGTAAAAGGTGTGTAGGGGTGGTCTTGGTCATGGCCCCACGGGGAGCCATTGTCCATCAACATTGTGTTGGGCAGGCCGTAGCGCCGGAAGATAGCCGTCAGGCGCTGTTGCACCATCTCTCCCTGCTCGTTACCGCAGGCCTGCAGCCCCAAGGCAAACCGAGAGTGATCGTCCAGAACAGTCAGAGGGTGGCAGCGTCCTCGGGTAAGGGGGAAGTGGCCTTTGAAGTCCATCTGCCACAGGTCGTTGGGTGCCTGGTGTTCAAATCGCTGCCAGGAACGGTGCTTGGGCCCCTCGGCGGGGTCAATGCGGCCATGACGACGCAAGATCGCCGTGATAGTACTGGGGGCCGGCATGTCCGCCTCAAACACATCCCTGCGGTCCAAAAGCCACCGTCGCAGCTTACGAGCTCCCCAGGCCGGATGGGCCGCACGGGCAGACAGCACCGCCTGCTCAACCTGCGATGGGGTACGTGCAGGCGAGTAGTGAGGCCGCCGCGGCAGCTCGACCAGGCCTGCCTCGCTCCCTTCACGGAAACGCCCAAGCCACTTGTATCCAGTCGTAGGGCTGATCCCGAAGCGACGGCAAAGGCCCCTTTTGTTGGTGCCTTCAGCCTGCGCCAGCTCCACGAACTCTCTCCTCTGAGACATAACGGACATCTCCTTCCATGGCATGACCACCTCCTTGTAATGAAGTCATGCCTATTATGGTGTCCACCATGTCCCCGAACATGTGTAAGCTATGTCCCCGGTCTATACACAGATCCAAAGAGGGTCGCGGCCACCACGCCCGCGATAACAAAGGTCCCAAGGGCGACGGCCCTGGGCCTCCCCCATCCCGCCCGCACAGCCCCGACGACGATGCGGCGGAACTCGGTCGTCCGGATGCGCCGCTCTTCCTCCGCCGCAGCCGGTGGCCCGGCTGCGGCAAGCGCGGCCTCGGGCTGCATCAGGGTGGGCCGCTCTTCGAACTCGGCCTCCGACACCTCCAGCACCGAGGCCAGGTCCTGCACAAGCTCCCCGGCGCTCTGGTACCGCTCGTCGGGGTTCTTGGCCAGGGCTCTGAGCAGGGCGGATTCCAGCCTCGGCCCCACATTCGGGTCTATGCTGGAGGGAGAAGGAACGGCCTCATGCACGTGGGCCATGAGCGTCTCGAGGGGCGCGTCGGCGCGGAAAGGGGTCCGGCCCAGCAGCATCTCGTAGACCATTATGCCCAGGGAGTACAGGTCCGAGCGCCGGTCGGCGGTCCGGCCCTTGGCCTGCTCGGGAGACATGTACTCGGGGGTGCCCAGCACCGTATGCGAACGGGTCAGGCGGGCGCTCCATTCGAGCATCCGGGCCAGGCCGTAGTCGGAGAGTATGGGCCTGCCGTCCCCCGTCAGGAGCACGTTGGTCGGCTTGATATCCCGGTGCACAATGCCCTGGCCGTGCCCGTAGTCCAGGGCGTCGGCCAGGGGAGTTATCAGCTCAAGGACCTCGGCCAGGGGCAACCTGTCTTTGAGGCGGTCCTCTAGGGTGCCCCCCGTCACGTACTCCATGACGATGTAGGAGAAGCCCTTGTCCTCCCCGAAATCGTAGAACTTGATGATGTTGGGGTGGTCGAGGGCGAAGACCGCCTTGGCCTCCTGGCTGAACCGATCGACGAAGGCCTGGTCGTCCGGGCGGTAGGAGGGCACGACCTTGATGGCGACGTGCCGGTCGTGCTCGGGGTCGTGGGCCCTGAACACGCTGGCCATGCCGCCACGGCCGATCTGCTCGATCACACGGTAGCGGCCGAGCCTGCTACCCTCCAGTAAGGATTCCACCGTTCGTCACCCTTGTCGGTGTTGGACTTCGACGCGGCGCCAATCAGCGATGAGCCGAATAGTACCTACGGCATGACACACTGTCAACCGCACAACGTACTGCTATAGGAGACATGCGCTCGTCTACCTTCGGACCACTTCAGACCGCTCATGCGTATGTATCCTCCATCCACCAAATGTTTTCAGCCGACTTATGGAACTGCACGCGGCCCCTGGGGCACGGTGGCTACGGGCGTGCTGGGCCGCAACTTCGGGGCCGGCCGGGCCGGAAAGTCCAGATTGACACCCCCGGAGGCGGCCCCTATAGTGGACTTCGGACACCAACCTGGCGGACGGACCGAGAGGCGGAACACAATCACAGAGGAGAAATATGGCCAAGATCAAACACATAGCCATCGCGACGCAGGACCCCGAGAAGACGGCCAAGTTCTACACAGAGGTGTTCGACCTCAAGATAGTCGGCAAGGCCAGCGGCGAGAATGCAGAGGGCTATCACTTGAGCGACGGCAACGTCAACATCGCGATTCTGCGGTTCAAGAATGAGACGGTGGCGGGCGAGTTTGGCACGGCCTACAGCGGCATCCACCACATCGGGTTTCAGGTCGACGACGCGGGCGACGCCGACGCCCGGCTGCGGAAGGCTGACTCGCATCCCATGAGCGAGATCAACGCCGCGCTCAAGTCCAACATGGCGGAGGGACACGGAGGGCGCAACGTCGAGCTAAAATACAGCGGGCCCGACGGCGTAATGATAGACATCTCCCAAGGCGGCTGGGTGGGTACAGGGGACGACTAGTGGTTCAACGTTTTTGTATTGATGGGTAGAGTGACTTTAGCTTGATGCGCGCATCCTCGGTAGTGAAGCGCCAATCCACTCGTATCACATCCCGGTTGCGTTGATTCTGCCAAGCATTGACCTCGCCGCGCAGGATGTCTTGATTGGCAATCCGTCGGTCCAGGCACTGTCGAGCCAGCACACCGATCTCTATCTCCGCCATATTCAACCAACTCCCGTGTTTGGGAGTGTAGTGTATCTCCAGTCGCTCAGCTATACGCCTCGCCTCAGCAGGCTCGAATGCCTCGTATAGCGAGGACAGCTTGTGAGTGTTGAGATTGTCCATTACCAGCACGATCCGGTCTCTGTCAGGGTAGTCCTCGTCGACCAGTTCCTTTATCACATGCGCCCAGTCCACCTTCGTGCGACGCTCTCTGACCTCGACTCGGCGCCATCCGTCCAACGGTGCAAACAGCATGAACAGGCTGCTCACTCCATTGCGCTCGTATTCGTAGTCGTATGCCGCCGATAAGCCGGGCGCTGCGGGACGCGGCACTCGCGTCTCCTTGACTTGCTGTTTGCTCGTCTCATCCATGCACACCAGAACCTCATTCCCATCGTACGGCCGTTGGTAGACCTCCAGTACGTCTTCCATCGCGCACACAAACTCCGCGCTCTGACCGGGCGGGATGCACCAACTCTGCTTCAGCCACGGCTTCAGTTCGTTTTTTTTTAAGCGCCTGGCGAACCGTCTCGGTGCTAATGGTCCCGACTATCTCACACTCGACCAACTGGTCAGCCAACAGCTTCAGGGTCCAACTGGCACGCCCCTCCGGCGGTTCCCCGCAGGCCATCGCTATCAACCGTGCTTCACCTTCGCCGTCCAGTCTCTTTTGACGCCGACGCAGTTGCTTTTTGCGATTCAGCGCAGACTCGACCCCCTCCTCCACACAGCGCTTGCGTATTCGCTCGACCGTTGACTGTCCCACACCGAGCGCGCTGGTGATGTCCGCGTCCTTCATTCCCCCGTCCGAGCGTGACTCATCGCTCATCAGCAGAATGCGCGCATGGGTCTGTTTGTACGCCGCAGCCCGACCGCGTGAGACCAAGGCGTTGAGTTCCTGTTGTTCGTCGGTAGTCAGTCTGATACGGTACTTCTTGGTAGACATCATGGTTCCTCCTCGGTTCAACGTTACGATTGAACCCCCAAGAGGAACAATGACTATCATGGTATTCATTTCAATGATGTTGGACCACTAGCAGGGTGCTGAAAAACCCTTTCGACCATCCCCCTGACCCCCTTTCCTTCGATAGACTCAGGACAAGCTCTGGCCAGGAAGGGTTCAGTAATCAGATCTGAGGGACACCCCTTCGACTATGCTCAGGGCAGGCTCTCGGACTCCCGGCCCTTCGGCAGGCTCAGGACAGGCGCCGGGGCTTCGCCCCTCTGCACACCCCATATTTCATCACTCTGCCAGACCTATTTGCTACCCACGCCCCTGCCACCGAGAGGACCGGTGGCCCGCTTCCAACGCCCTTCGGGGGCGCTCAGAGCCTACTCTGATTCCAGGTTCCGACGTCGGGACGGGGGGCAGGCCATTCGACGGGGTTCAGGACAGGCCCCGGACGCACACCAAGGCGCCTTGCCCCTCGGGTAGCCCCCGGCTCTTGGGTGGACGGTAGTCGGTCAGGAGGCAGCCTGCCGGTGGAATAGGTTCAGGGCAGAGCCCTCCTTGAACCACTCGATCTCCGGCGCGCCAAAGGAGTGGTCCAGGTTTAGGCTCTCCGCGGTCCCATCCGAGTGATGAACGGTGCACGCCACTGGTCTACCGGGTGCTAGGTCCATCAGCCCCGTTAAGCTGATGCGGTCGTCCTCACGGATGCGATCGTAGTCGGCCACGTCCTGGAAGGTCAGCGGGAGCAAGCCCTGCTTTTTCAGGTTAGACTCGTGGATGCGGGCGAAGCTGCGCGCGATGACGGCCGCGGCACCCAGGAGCCTGGGCGACAGGGCCGCGTGCTCGCGACTGCTACCCTCGCCGTAGTTTTCGTCGCCCACGATCACCCACCTGAGGCCCTTCGCCTTATAGTCCCTAGCGATCTCAGAGATGGCCCTACCCCTCTCGGCCGTCAAGACGTTTACACCCTTGCCCACCTCGTCCGTAAAGGCGTTAGTCGCGTCCATGAACATGTTGTCGCTGAACTTGTCCAGGTGGCCGCGGTAGCGAAGCCAGGGGCCGGCGGGGGAGATGTGGTCGGTGGTGCACTTGCCCTTGACCTTGATCAGCACCGGAATCTCCAAGAAATCGTTGCGGTCCCAGGCGGGGAACGGCTCAAGCAGCTGCAGACGCTGGCTATTGGGGTCAACTACTATCTCGATATCGCCGCCGTCCCCGGGGGGTGGCACGTAATATGAGTTGCCCTCGACGAATCCAGCCGCCGGCACCTCCGGGGCCTGTTCGGGCGGATCCAGCCTGAACTCGTCTCCATCGGCATCGACGAGAGTATCGGTAAGGGGGTTGAAGGAAAGCCTGCCTGCCAGGGACATCGCAATGACAATCTCCGGACTGGCAATGAAGTTCATCGTCTCAGAGCGGCCGTCGTTGCGCCTGGGGAAGTTGCGGTTATAGGACGTTACGATGGTGTTGGGCACGCCATCCAGCAGCTTCTCCCTTTTCCACTGGCCTATGCACGGCCCACAGGCGTTGGCCAGCACGGTGCCGTCAATGGCCCTGAGCGACTCCATCTGGCCGTCCCGCTCGATGGTGGCGCGGATCTGCTCGGAGCCCGGAGTCACCATCAAGGGCGTCGCCGCTTTGATCCCGTGGGCGCGGGCCTGCTCGGCAACGTCGGCGGCACGGCTCATGTCCTCGTACGACGAGTTGGTGCAGCTTCCGATCAGTGACGTATCGATCTCGTCGACAAAGCCGTTTGAAGGATCCGCCACCTCTGCGGCGAGAGCTGACAGGGGTCGGGCGCGGTCAGGAGAGTGAGGCCCGACGATGTGAGGTTCCAGCCTGGATAAATCAATCTCAACGACCCGGTCGAAGTAGTCCTTCGGATTTGCCGCGACTTCCTCGTCCGGGACGAGAAGGTGGTGGTTCTGGTCGGCCAGCTCGGCCAGCGCCTCTCGATTCGTCGCGTTCAGATACTTGCCCATCCGTTCGTCGTGGGCGAAGATGGATGTCGTGGCGCCGAGCTCAGCGCCCATGTTGGTGATCGTAGCCTTGCCCGTACAGCTTATGGAGCGTGCGCCCGAACCGAAGTACTCTATTATCGCGTTCGTACCCCCTGATACGGTCAGCTCCCCCGCCAGGTAGAGGATGACGTCTTTTGGCGCCGTCCAGCCGTTCATCTGGCCGGTGAGGTGAACGCCGATTTGCCTGGGGAACACCAGATCCCACGACTGGCCGGCCATGACCGCATCCGCGCCACCGACTCCAACCGCACAGGCGCCGAGGCCACCGGCGTTAGGCGTGTGCGAGTCGGTGCCGATGATAAGCGCCCCGGGAAAGGCGTACCGCTCCAATACCACCTGATGGACAATGCCGGCGCCCGGACCCCAGAAACCCGCGCCGTACTTGGCCGATGCTGCCTGCAGGAAATCGTAGACCTCCTCATTCTCCTCTTTGGAGGCCAGCAGGTCGGGCCCTCCCCCGACTCTGGCCTGGACAAGATGGTCGCAGTGAACGGTAGTGGGCACCGGCAACCTGGAGAGTCTGGTCTGAATGAAGTTGAGCATGACGGTCTGGCCCAGCACGTCTTGAAGGGCCACACGGTCGACGCGAAGGGCCAACTGGCTCCTCCCCTTCTCGAGCTCCTGAGTCTCCGGAGCGTCGAGATGCCCCAGCAGGAGCTTGTCGGCAAGGGTCATGGGCCTGCCTAAACGTGTGCGGACGATTTCGAGGTTTCGCTCAATAGTGGCATAAACTTTCGCCACCATTTCCGGAGTAGATTCTATCTCTATCATTGCCGAGTCCTCCCCAGGCGAATGCCGGACTGAACGACGGCGGCCCGGGTGAGGACAGTGTCATCCCAGGCCACTCTTCGTATGGGAGCTAGCTGTTCGAGGCTTTCGACCTGCGCCATTTAGTGGGCCTTAGCAGGATGTTGATAAACCCTTTCGACCATCCCCCTGCCCCCTTCCTACCGAGCCTGTCTCAGAACTGGCCTCGGTAGGCAATCGGTCCCTTCCTCTCCCTTAGAGGGAGAGGATTCAGGTGAGGGTGGTCCGACTAGCGGCCGCAATCGTCCACACCGTGAACCCATATGCCGACTTTCGTCGGCACCCCCTCATGCCTTCGGCCAGCTCAGGGCAGGCTCTAACCTTCTCCCGCCAGGGGAGAAGGGACTTTTACGACACCCTCGGCCAGGAAGGGTGCAGTAATCAGATCTGAGGGACACCCCTTCGACAAGGCTCAGGGCAGGCTCAGGACAGGCGCCGGGGCTTTGCCCCTCTACACACCCCACTTTTCATCAGCCTATTAGGTCCCGCCGTCGAGCGCCAGACGGCTATCGCTCTATCCCAAAGTACTCGTAGTTGAGGTTTATGTAGGTCTCCCACTGCTCCGGCGTATCCTCCTCAGCGAATATGGCGACCACCGGGCAGACTGGCTCGCAAGCCGCGCAGTCAATACACTCTTCGGGGTGGATGTATAGCATGGGGGGGACAAAATTAAGGGCCGGAGAATCCGGCGGGTCCTGACGAGGGACTGAGGGCTCTGAAACCTCATCATCCTCCATCGCGTAGATGCAATCTACCGGACACACGTCCACGCAAGCCCCGTCTCTCACGTCGACGCACGGCTCGGCGATTATGTAGGTCATGTCGGTTACGGCCCCCTTGTGATATGGTGTCTTGTCCCCGTCGAGCGCCTGGTGGGGATAAGCTAACTCAATACAATTATAACTTGGCCCACCGCAATGATTCAAGAAAATCGTCGCCGCTGCCCGCGCTCGGAGCAGCTTTCTTGACATTTAGAGGGGCGCCGTGTTTACTGGGCCGTGCGCAAGACCCCAACGCAGATTGAAGGCCCTCCCGTGCCCATTGTCATCTGCGCTTGAGCCGGCCAAAAACCACCTCCGCACATGAAGAAGGTCCCGATGACAGGGATGAGCGGCCTGACACGCGGGCTGCTCCGCACCCATTTGGAGTCACTCGGCGGCTTCCAACTCAGCGCGCTTAACCGACGGCCCGTTGAGGGCGTGAGGTACACCCGGGCGGATATCGGGGAGGTTACGTCAATAGGTGTGTAAACGACATCAGGCGGCGACCTTCTCAGCCGTTGATTCAATGGCGATTCCATCCGCATACTGTGCACCGAGATAGACGTCTTCGATCAACTCAGGGGCCTTCAGACGCCTGAAGCGCTGTTCGGCGACCATCAACATTTTCCAGATCACCGCTATCGCCCGATCGACCCTCTTGTAGCGCTTGGCGGCATCGGTCCGAAGCCTGAGGGCCGCGAAGGGTGATTCTACCGGGTTCGTCGTGCGAAGGTGCCCCCAGTGCTCCTTTGGGAAGTCATAGAAGGTGACCATGCGGTCCCAGTCCCGCTCCAAGGCCTCTGAGGCCGCCTCGTAGGAATGGTCGCCGCACCACCTGGTGAACACCGTCCTGAGCCGCTCAGCCTCTGTCCGAGTCGGCGCGTAGGGGATAGTACGCAGCATGAGCTTGGCCTGGTCCTGTTGTCGCTTTGGAAGCTTGGCGAGCACGTTTACGATCTTGTGGTTCCAGCAGCGTTGCTCTGCCGCCTGCGGATAGACGTTGCGCAGAGCTCCCCAGATGCCCAGGTGTCCGTCTCCAACCACCAGCCTCGGGCAGCTCAAGCCCCGGCGCTTGATGTCCCTGAGCACCTCGGACCAGTTCTCTGTGGACTCCCTGTATCCGGGAACAGCGCTCACCACCACCTTGCTCCCGTCGCTCAGGGCCGCCATCACCACCAGTACCGCCGCCTTCTCCTTCTCAAGACCAGCCTTGACGTAGACTCCATCCACCCACATGTAGACCACTTCCAGGTCATCGAGGGGCCGGCTGCGCCATTGGGCAAGCTCATCGTTCCACTTATCCTTCAACCGGGCCACCGTGCTCGCCGATACCGGTGCGTCCTCTCCCAGCAGCCCCCGCAAAGCCAGATCGAAGTCGCCTTCGGATAGACCGTGCAGGTACAGCTCGGGGATCAACTCAGCAACCTTCCTGGTCCTGTTGACGAACAGCGGCAGCAGCCGGCTCTCGAACTGCTCCTCGGTATCGCGGACTCGCGGCCGCCTCAGCTGTATCGTTCCCGAACTCAGCGTAAGCCTCCGGGCTCTGCCGTATCCGTTCCGATAGCCGGTATCTGAGTCCGAGTCGGATCTGAGCGCCGACTTCGCCCTTCCCAGAAACGCCGTCACCTCCTCCTCCAGCAACTCCTGGATCAGCCTCTGGACCTGGCTTCGCACCCAATCCTCCAACTGCTCCCACTCCGGCCTTGACTCCGACCTACTCTCAGTGCTTTCCTTCCTCATGGGCGGTCTATCTCCTCTCTTGGGCCTCGAGCCCGTGTTGTTCAGAGAGAGGGTACACCGCCTGACTGTTTACACACTTTTTGAAGATACCTCATATCGGGGACCTGGAAGCCATCCGGCCGTCCTTCGCCGGAATAGATGTTGTCGTCCACCTTGCCGCGCAGGTCCCAGACGAGCCGTGGGAGTCGCTGCCGCGCGCCAACCTTGTCGGCTCCTACAGGGTCTATGAGGCCGGTAGACATGTGGGGGTGAGTCGGGTGGTCTTCGCCAGCACGGGAGACACCATCAGCCGATTAGAGGAAAGGGCGAGGAATGAAAAAGGTGCTGATTACCGGGATGAACGGGCTTATCGGGGGACTGCTTCGTGGCTTTCTGGAGGGGAAAGGCGGCTACCAGCTCAGCGCGCTGAACAGGCGGCCCGTTGATGGCGTAAAGTGCACCCAGGCCGACATTGGGGACCTGAACGCCATCGTGCCTGCCTTCAAGGGGGTAGACGTGGTGGTACACCTGGCCGCCCAGCTCGGCGATGAACCCTGGGAGTCGCTGGTGAGCTCCAACCTGGTGGGCACGTACAACGTCTATGAGGCCGCGAGACAGGCGGGGGTGAGTCGGGTGATCTTCGCCAGCTCGGGGGCCGCAATCACCGGATGGGAGAGGGTCGCGCCCTACGATGCCCTCAGCACAGGCCGCTACGAAGACGTCCCCGAGAGCTGGCCCATGATCACCCATGAGATGGTGCACCCGGCCGGGACCTACGGGGCGTCCAAGGTCTGGGGAGAGGCCCTGGGCCGCCATTTCGCCGACGCCTACGGGATCTCGGTTCTGTGTGTGCGAATAGGGTCCGTGCGGCCGGACAACCGTCCCAGGGGCTCGCGTGGGGTCTCCGTCTACCTCAGCCACAGGGATGTCGTCAGCATTCTGCACAAGTGCATCGAGGCCCCCGAAGGGCTGAAGTACGACGTCTTCCTGGCCACCTCGAACAACAGGTGGGGCTATCGCGACCTGGAGCATCCTCACCAGGTGTTGGGTTTCGTCCCGCAGGACTCCGCCGAAGACTTCGGGTAGAGGCCGGAGCGCCCCTCGATACGTCCCTCCGCGGTGGACGGACTACTCGGGATGAACGGGTGTGCAATTTTCCGCTCGTGGTGAGTAGGCCGCAGGCCGTATCGAACCATCGGGGCGAGCCCACGTGCCTCTACACCTCCAGCCTGCTCCCTCGCAACCAGATATACGGGGCTCCAGCCCCCGGCCACCCTTTTTCAGCGCGATATGTGCTCACAATTCCGAAAAGCGGCGCCATCGGCATGGTAAAATGGGTGCTCGACATGCCCCCATGTCAGAAACGGTATTCTTTTCATCGGGACCGGTGGCACTCTTGAATTCAAGCGGACTCGAGAGGTAGCGGGGAATGGTTTCTCTTCCGTCAGGAAGCAGGCGAGGGTGCTACCAGATGGTGGAGCGCATCGGTCGTGGGGGGATGGCCAGCGTCTACAGGGCCCACGATCCGGAGCTGAACAGGCACGTCGCCGTCAAGGTCCTGCCCTCCTTCCAGACCGAGGACCCGACCTTCGTCGAGCGGTTCAGACTGGAGGCCCAGGCCGTCGCCAGGCTGAACCACCCCAACATCGTCCAGATATACGACGTAGGGGAGGACAAAGGGTTCATCTACATAGTCATGGAGCACGTCACCGGCGGCACGCTCCAAGACCGGCTGGGCGACCGGATTCCCCTCGCGGAAGTCCTGCAAATGATCGGCCCGCTGGCTGAGGCATTGGACTATGCCCACGGCCATGGCATCATCCACAGAGACATCAAGCCCGCCAACGTTCTCCTCGACCCCGATGGCAGGCCCAAGCTGTCTGACTTCGGCCTGGCCCGGATGATGGAGGGGAGCGCCGGCCTCACCCGCGCCGACTCGGTCCTCGGCACGCCGGAATACATGGCCCCGGAGCAGGCCCTTGGTGCCCGCGCCGACCAGAAGTCCGACCTTTACGCCCTCGGAATAATCGCCTACCAGATGCTCCTGGGGCGTACTCCGTTCCGGGGCGACACCCCTTCCGAGACCCTGATGGCCCACATCCACCGGGACGTGCCCCTCCCTACTGCGCTTTATCCGGATATGGACCCCGGACTGGAGGCCATCCTGCTCAGGGCGTTGGCCAAGGAGCCCGACGACCGGCACGACTCCCCCGGAGAGTTTGCGAAGGCCCTTGCGTCGGTGGCAGCCGAGGCCCGGACCGAGATAGAGACTGACGCTGAGGTAACGATCCAGCAATCCGTGGCTCCTCCTTCGGAGCCTGACGTGCAGACTAGATTGCTCGGGGAAGAAGATGAAGGAGATAAGGAAAAAAGACCTACGGCGCCAAGAGAGGTCGAGCCTGTTGGGAGACGAAGAGGAATCGGGTTCCTGGCCATCGCCGCCGGCGCGCTCGTCGTCGCGGGCGCGGTGGCCGGCGTCCTGTTTTTCTCCGGCGTAATATCGCGGCAGCCGGGGCCTGTTGCGGGCACGGTACCCATCGCCACTGGGCCATCCATTACGATTAAGATCGTGGTTGTTCCGGAGCAACCGGCGCAGCTCGTCTCACCGGATGGCGATGTGACAGTGGACCTCGATGCCGGCTCGGTCGACAGCGAAGTAGACCTGCTTTTCACCCCTGTGTCCCCAGAGGAGGCCCCTCCCCTGCCGGAGGGCTTTGTCCCCTCTGAAAAGCTCTTTGACCTCCTCTCTATGACGCGCCAGGATGCGCGGGGCGAAGGGCCGTTCGCTCTCATCAAGCCGATCACCATCACGGTGAGCCTGAGCGGCAGTGACATTCAACTGGCCGGCGGCGTTGAGTCCAACATCGTCATCCAGCACTACGATGACGGCGCGGGCCAATGGGCGCCGCTGCCCACCGCAGTGGACCTCGACTCGTCCGTTGCCCGGGCCAAGGTGGCCAGCCTGAGTGTATTCGCCCTCTCAATCAGGGCGTCGGGGCCAGGTACCACGCCTTCACCACCATCGGGCCCGGTGGCGGCCTTCGCGCCGGCACCGGGCCCGCGGCCGGCGATTCCAAGATCGTGTTCGCCGCGGAGCCCCAGCTCGCGCCCGGCGCCGAACTAACTGGGGAAGGCCAGTGGCGGCAGGTTGAGGCCTTCACCACCGACGACCTGCGCGACGTGCACTTCGTCAACGAGAATATAGGGTTCGCGGCGGCCAACCGTGCCATCTACCGGACCGAGGACGGCGGCGCGACGTGGCAGCGCGTCGAGGTCGGGGCAGCCGAGACGGCCGCGCCAAACGGTGGCGCCTCGTTCCGTGGCCATTCCTATCTGATCGTCACTGAATCGATGAGCTGGCCCGAGGCGAAGGCATATTCCGAGTCTCTGGGAGGCCATTTGGTCACAATCAGCGATGAGGCTGAGCAATTGTTCGTCGCCGATTTGGCCAGATCGTACGGGCAACCCTGGGTTTTTATTGGCTTGACCGACGAGGTCGAGGAAGGGCGATTCGTCTGGGTTACTGGGGAGCCACTGAGTTACACCAACTGGATATCTGGAGAGCCAAGTAATAACAGCGGTGCCGAGTACTACGTTCAGATGGACCAGAACGGGGGGGGGTTCCGATGGCACGCCACCATTTTTGAAGTCGGTTCCCCCTTTGTGGTGGAGTTCGAGGCAGCCGCCGCCGAGACGGCCGCGGCCATAGAATTCCACTACGTGCACTCCTTGATCAACGCGACCGAGATACAGACCGGGGGCATCTGGGACCCGGGCGAGTCCCTCTATTTCTCCAGGTGGGACTACTCCTGGGAAGAGCGGCCGGCCCAGCTGGCAGCATCCTTCGACAGGCCGCTAGTGCTCAGAAACATCGGCCGCTTTCCCTCAGAGTCAGTTGAGGAGGGCGGCTCGTACACCTATACCTGGTCCCCAGGATCCAATCTGTATGTGAACCTCACTGGGCCACTTAAGCCCGAATCCACCGAAGGACACCGATGGACGGCGTGAGGAAAGCGGAAGGGGGGTGAGGGAGCTACAGGGGAAATAGCCTGGGTTCCATTTGGGGTAGGGAGGTCGGCGGACGGTCTTCATCGCCGCACAGGGGCCCCTATGGCCGTCTGCGGGAGCTGCGATGCGCGGGATGGCGAGAGAATACGCAGCAGGGAACTCTCTCGGACCGGGCTGGCACGAGTCTGCGGGGATCTTCGGTTGTCCGGTGGGTGGGTCGGTCGCCGACGGTGCCGTCAGGCCGGGAGTGGAATGGCTCGCAGCCGGGCCAAGGCGCGGCTGAACTTCTCAGCCCAAGGCCAGCGATCCGGAAGATGCAGGGTCAACCGGCGTGCCGAGCGGGTGAGCCGTCCGGCCAGGGAGAAGAACCGCCGCCGGAGGGTCTTGGTGGTGGCTATCCGCTCTCCCAGACCGATCCGCGCCGTCCAGCGGGCCAGGTTGTGGGCCATCGTCTGGACGGCCAGCCAGGCGCCGTTGGCGGCGAAGCGGCCCGAGGGGAGATGGTTCAGCCCGACGCCGTACTTGAGGTCGCGTATGGCATTCTCGATCTCGGCGTGGCGGCGATGGTCAGCCTCCAGTTCGAGCAACTCCCCGTCCCGGTCGGTGATGAAGCCATGATAGCTGTATTTGGCGAAGAGGGCCAGTTGGGAACCGGGCGTCGGCTTCACCCGCCGGACGATGAGCCGTACCGGCGCGGCGTCCGCCTCGGCCTGGAAGGGGGTGCAGGTGGTCTCGGCCACATCGGCGGCGCCGTCCATCCAGTAAGGAATCGGCGTCCAGGCATCTTCGGGTATCGCCTCGATGAGATTGTGCAGGCTTTTGTGCTGGCGGATGGTGATGGAGAAGCGGACATCCATCTTGCGGCAGACGGATACCACGCCATGAGTGTAGAACCCGCTGTCGGCCCGTAGCGTGAGTCGTCCGTTGGCCCCGGCGTAGCGCACCCGTCCCACCGTCTCCCGCAGGAAGTGGGCGGCGCCGCGGGCGGTGTTGGCCCGGCCCTCGCGCAGCCGGGACATCAGCACGTCTCCGGTGCCGGCGGCGATGGCCAGCAGCGGGTGGTAGCCCCGCTTGCCGGTATAGCCGTGGTGGCGGGCGCCCTCCTTGGCCAGTCCGTAGGTCTCGCAGATGGTGGAGTCCAGGTCAATGGTCAGGGGCCCGTCGCCGGGTCCCGCCCCGGCCTGCCAAGCCCGGGCCAGCAACTCGCGGCTCACCCGGTCGAGTTGACGGACGTGGCCCCACCGGAAGCTGCGCAGGAAGGTGCCCAGGGTGGATGGCGCCTTGACCGTGCCGCCCAGGGTGCAGGCCGTCCCCCCGGTGCGCAACACATCGGCGTCGTCAATGCAGTCGCCCCCAGCCAGCGCAGACGCCACCAGCGTCATCATCTTGTCGCTCGTGTTCGCCCGCCCCGGGGCATCGCCCAGGTCGAGGCGCTGCCGGACGAGTTCGGGCAGGCCGAGGTGCCGCGCCAGGGTGGCCGGAAGGAGCAGCCCGGCATTGGCCACCAAGCGGCGGTCGTCGAAGGTGATTTGGATCCGGTCGGGGTGGTTGCGTGGCAGCATCTACTGGGTGCTCCTTTTCCGGGGCCGTTTTTTTGCTACAAAACCATTATCCCAGAAGCACAGGAGCACCTTCTTGCCGCCTCAGGACGCTAACCCGACGCCCTCCTTCGGTGGATTCGGGTTAAGGCAGATGCGGGGCTTCGAATCGAACGGAAGTTGACCCCAAGTACTCTCCTGCCCGGTACCAACAAGGTCTTCCTGGAGCTTACCGCGCGGATTGTTAGGCCGCCGACCTTCGGGGGCCGTCCGGTGACACCCACGAGGGGAGACATGTCGATATCCACCCGAGTGGAAGGGGGGCCCATTGAGGCAGGCGCGGTACTCACGACCATGCTTGGAGGGGGCCGACTGAAAGTGCTATCGGCATCCGGGGCCTCTGCGATGCCAATGCTTCCACCCTTTGACGTCGGGCGGGAATATAAGCTCATTATAGAGGCGGAGATCGATAACTCCGAATCGTTCGCCGTTAGATACGTTCCTCAGGTAGATGTGAGACTCAACTTCGACCCGACTGATTTTGGTATCAAGATGCCCAGCGGCCAGGTCGCCTCCGCGGAGACCATCTCCTTCGAGGCCCAGAGCGTTGGCGGCGAAAAGGCCAGCATGATCTTGGGTGCCCCGGCCAACACCTCGTGGACATACAAGAGCGGCGGTTTCGCGGGGCTGTGGCATCGCCTGCAGCAGAGAGTGGGGCCCGTCTCCGAGGCTGTTGCGCCTGCGCCGGTGCTTGCCGCAGCGGACTCCCTTAAGATTCTAGAGTTCTCGGCGCTCGACAGCACTCTGACCGCCGGGGACGAGGTATTCTTTGGGGCTGAGCTCGAGGTCGAGCTGGCCTCAAATCAGATACGCCTGGTGCAGCTCTCCTACTTGACGCAGTCGGGGACAGCTGAACCCTTTGCTGAGATCGAGCTTACAAGAAGTGGCGTGATAATCATCGAGGGGGGCTTCGTCGTACCCGATGCTCCGGGCACCAGAGTACTCGCAGTCCTGTTGGGCCCGGACGGCATAATCACTTCTCATAGCGTTGCTGAGTATTCGATCACACAGGCCGGCGCTACGTCGGAGCCCGCCGCTACGTCTCCGGGCAGGGTGCTCCGCATGAACGCGGGCAACCCCACCACCTTGGACCCCCACCTCGCCGCCGATGTTAACTCGGTGGCGATGGTGGTAGAGCTCTTCAGTGGTCTGGTCGCCCTCAACACAGACCTGGATGTGGTCCCGGACATAGCGGAGAGCTGGGGGATTTTTGACGGCCTAGTCTACACGTTCCGGCTCCGCCCGGACGTGAGGTTCCACAACGGCAAACGGGTTACGGCTGCCGATTTCAAATGGTCTCTGGAGAGGTCCGCGCGGTCAGGTCGGGCGACCAATGTCCTCACTGACATCGTTGGCGCCGTGGACTATATGGAAGGCAGGGCCGGTGAGATAGCCGGGGTCAGGGTGGTTGACGATTTTATCCTCGACATAATCATAGACGAACCGAAGCCATATTTCCTGAAGAAGCTGGCCCAGCCTGCGGCCTATGTGCTGGACCCGGAGGTGGTCGAGGCGGGAGGCCGCGACTGGTGGGTGGACAGCGCCGTCGGCACGGGCCCCTTCAGGCTCAAGGAGTTCCAGGGGGATGCGCTCCTGGTCCTCGAGAGTAACGATGACTACTACGGCGGGCCTCCCGGGGTGGACACCATAATCTTCAACCTGGGAGGATTAGACGACGTCCTGATGTACAAGAGGGACGAGATCGACGTTGCGCGAGTCACCGGGCAAAACCTGAGCAGGCTCATTGATCCCAATGACGCGTTGAACGAAGAGCTGGTAGTCGGACCGTCAGCATTCACGGTCCGTTTCATCGGGTTCAACACCACCATGCCGCCCTTTGACGACGCGAGATTCCGGCAGGCGCTGAACCATGCCGTGGACAAGGATGTGATAGCGCAGGAAGTGCTTTCTGGGCGGGTCCAGCCAGCCTTTGGCATCCTGTCTCCTGGATTCCCGGGCTTCAACCCGTCTCTCGAGGGACTGCAATTCGATCCTGAGCTGGCAAGGGCGCTACTCGGTGAGTCTGCCTACGCGGACCCCGGGACCCGGCCGCGGATGGTGGTGACCGTCCCCGACCCCGGAGCAGAGACCTCCGTCCTCGCCCTCGAAGTCGTGCTGCAGATGTGGAGACAGATTCTGGGAGTCGAGGTGGAGATCAAGCATGTAGAGTGGGCCACGTTCCTGCAAGGTCTGCAAAACAAGGAGCTCCAGGTCTTCACTCTGGGCTGGCTGGCCGACTATCCCGACCAGCACGCCCTCCTGGACATGCTGTTCCACCCCGAGAGCGACTTTAACTACGTGGCCTATGCGAGCCCTTCGGTTCGCGAGATACTTAATATCGCGCGGGTGGAGCAGGACCCGAACCGGCGAGCTAACCTGTACCGACAGGCGGAGCAGACAATAGTCAACGACGCCGCATGGGTACCGCTGTGGTTCAGCGGAAATCAGCACGCCCTCGTCAAGCCGCACGTCAAAGGGTTCCGGCTGACGCCCATGATCGTCCCCGGGCTCAGGCACGTGACCATCGAGGGGCGACCGCCGGCCCCAGAGCCCACGTCTCAAATCGCGCCCCTCGGGGCAGGCGCCACCGGGCATCTGCTATTCGCCGGAACCTGGGCAGGTCAGCCGCCGGCACAGCTCGGCCTCGACGCGGCCCCCGGCGACGGCTACCCCTGGCCGCTACTCCAGGTGGCCGGCACCCAGGTCGTGGCCCTGTCCTTCGTTGACGAGGCGAAGGGCTGGGCCCTCCAGGCCAACGGCACGGTCCTGACCACAGACGACGGCGGCAAATCGTGGCGGGTCCAGGCAACAAACGTGGTGTCCTGCTGCGATGGCGATATCTTCTTCTTGGAAGGTGGAACGGGCTTTGCCGTCGGTGGCAGCGGCACGATCGCCCGCACCGACGACGGCGGCGCGAGTTGGACGCCCCTTGCATCGGGGCCCTTGTCGGACATCCGGGACGTCTACTTCTTCAACGGGAACGTCGGGTGGATAGCTGCCGACAGCCTGTTTGCGACGGGTGACGGTGGAGCGACCTGGGACAACGTCGTCGGACGGTCCGCAGGACTCGTGGACATCTTCGTCTCACCGTCCAGTCCGAGCTACGCATGGGCCGGTGGCAACGAAGGAGAGATCAAATTCACCCAGGACGGCGGGCGGACCTGGCAGCTAAATGGCGAGGAGCCGGGCTCTGTTCCGCCGCCGGTCAACATCGAAGGGATGTTCTTCGTCACCTCGGAGCTGGGCTGGGCCGTGGGCAGCGCGCCGCCTTCGGACCCACGCGGACCGGCAATACAGCGCTCCAACGACGGCGGCGCGACGTGGCAGCCGGTATATCAGGCGGACCTCCGCAGTGCCCTGCGCGCCATCACATTCACCCCCTCCGGCATCGGCTGGGCCGTGGGAGAAGACGGCCTGGTCGTACGCTTCGACCCCACGGAGGACTTGCGGGCCCTCCTCGACCCCGACGGCGAGCTGGGCCTGGACATCTTCGTCATGAACGCCGACGGCTCCGGCCGCACCAACCTCACCAACTCACCCGGCGGCGACTTTGTGCCGGCCTGGTCGCCTGACGGCGGTCGCGTGGCCTTCACCTCCCAACGGACGGGGGATACCGAAATCTGGGTAATGGGGAACGACGGTACCGCACAGGTCAACCTCACCAACCACCCGGGAAATGACCAACACGCAACCTGGTCGCCCGACGGCGGCCGCATCGCCTTCGGCTCCGACCGTGAGGGCCAGTTCGACGTCTGGGTGATGAACTCCGACGGCTCGGGTGTGACCAACCTCAGCAACAACCCCACGTTCGACAACTACCCCGACTGGTCGCCCGATGGAGCCCTAATTGCATTCCACTCCGACCGCACCGGGCAACACGACATATGGGTCATGAGCGCGGACGGCTCGGAGCAGATGGACCTGACCGGCGACCCCGGTGCTGACTCTGGCCCGGCTTGGTCGCCCGACGGCACCCGAATCGCCTTCGTATCGGACCGAGACGGCAATTCCGAAATCTTCGTCATGAGCGCCGACGGCACGGAGCAGACCCAGCTCACGTTCACCGAACCGGAGGTCCTCAGCAGGTGCCCAGCGTGGTCTCCCGACGGCGGTTCGGTGATATTCCACTCCAACAGTGATGGACTTGGGTGGAACCTCTGGCGGATGGAGCTGGCGACCGGCGCCCTGACGAACCTGACAGAGCCATACACCGGCAGAAGCCTGCTGGCCGACTGGGCCAGAGGGCCGACCCCCGCCGGGGCAGTGTCGGGCGCGCAAACGTTCCTTGAAGACTTCGAGGGGGACTTTGCGAGCCGCGTGAGCTTGCCCGAGGGTTTTGAAGTCTCCCAGGATGCCGAGGGCAACCACGCTCTCTTAGCCACGTTCGTGGGGCACCCCGCGCCGGCGGCGGATGTCATCACTGTCCCCTACCCCGGCGACGAAGGTTACACGTTCCTACTGGATATAAACCCGCTGGGCCAAGGGAATCCGGGACTCGCGCTCGCGGGCCCGGACGGGCACTACAAGCTGGAGTTTGACCATACCCTGAACGAGACCCATATACTTGCGTGTAAAGTGGTGGGGCCCTCCGATCAGCCGGAGTGGTGTGAAGAGGCGGTCTTTAGCCCGAATCCACCGAAGGACACCGATGGACGGCGTGAGGAAAGCGGAAGGGGGGTGAGGGAGCTACAGGGGAAATAGCCTGGGTTCCATTTGGGGTAGGGAGGTCGGCGGACGGTCTTCATCGCCGCACAGGGGCCCCTATGGCCGTCTGCGGGAGCTGCGATGCGCGGGATGGCGAGAGAATACGCAGCAGGGAACTCTCTCGGACCGGGCTGGCACGAGTCTGCGGGGATCTTCGGTTGTCCGGTGGGTGGGTCGGTCGCCGACGGTGCCGTCAGGCCGGGAGTGGAATGGCTCGCAGCCGGGCCAAGGCGCGGCTGAACTTCTCAGCCCAAGGCCAGCGATCCGGAAGATGCAGGGTCAACCGGCGTGCCGAGCGGGTGAGCCGTCCGGCCAGGGAGAAGAACCGCCGCCGGAGGGTCTTGGTGGTGGCTATCCGCTCTCCCAGACCGATCCGCGCCGTCCAGCGGGCCAGGTTGTGGGCCATCGTCTGGACGGCCAGCCAGGCGCCGTTGGCGGCGAAGCGGCCCGAGGGGAGATGGTTCAGCCCGACGCCGTACTTGAGGTCGCGTATGGCATTCTCGATCTCGGCGTGGCGGCGATGGTCAGCCTCCAGTTCGAGCAACTCCCCGTCCCGGTCGGTGATGAAGCCATGATAGCTGTATTTGGCGAAGAGGGCCAGTTGGGAACCGGGCGTCGGCTTCACCCGCCGGACGATGAGCCGTACCGGCGCGGCGTCCGCCTCGGCCTGGAAGGGGGTGCAGGTGGTCTCGGCCACATCGGCGGCGCCGTCCATCCAGTAAGGAATCGGCGTCCAGGCATCTTCGGGTATCGCCTCGATGAGATTGTGCAGGCTTTTGTGCTGGCGGATGGTGATGGAGAAGCGGACATCCATCTTGCGGCAGACGGATACCACGCCATGAGTGTAGAACCCGCTGTCGGCCCGTAGCGTGAGTCGTCCGTTGGCCCCGGCGTAGCGCACCCGTCCCACCGTCTCCCGCAGGAAGTGGGCGGCGCCGCGGGCGGTGTTGGCCCGGCCCTCGCGCAGCCGGGACATCAGCACGTCTCCGGTGCCGGCGGCGATGGCCAGCAGCGGGTGGTAGCCCCGCTTGCCGGTATAGCCGTGGTGGCGGGCGCCCTCCTTGGCCAGTCCGTAGGTCTCGCAGATGGTGGAGTCCAGGTCAATGGTCAGGGGCCCGTCGCCGGGTCCCGCCCCGGCCTGCCAAGCCCGGGCCAGCAACTCGCGGCTCACCCGGTCGAGTTGACGGACGTGGCCCCACCGGAAGCTGCGCAGGAAGGTGCCCAGGGTGGATGGCGCCTTGACCGTGCCGCCCAGGGTGCAGGCCGTCCCCCCGGTGCGCAACACATCGGCGTCGTCAATGCGGTCGCCCCCAGCCAGCGCAGACGCCACCAGCGTCATCATCTTGTCGCTCGTGTTCGCCCGCCCCGGGGCATCGCCCAGGTCGAGGCGCTGCCGGACGAGTTCGGGCAGGCCGAGGTGCCGCGCCAGGGTGGCCGGAAGGAGCAGCCCGGCATTGGCCACCAAGCGGCGGTCGTCGAAGGTGATTTGGATCCGGTCGGGGTGGTTGCGTGGCAGCATCTACTGGGTGCTCCTTTTCCGGGGCCGTTTTTTTGCTACAGAACCATTATCCCAGAAGCACAGGAGCACCTTCTTGCCGCCTCAGGACGCTAACCCGACGCCCTCCTTCGGTGGATTCGGGTTTAGACCTATCCAGGGTGACGCGTGGCACACGATGGCCATAATGGTGCTGCGCGACAACTTCGCAGTATGGGTCGACGGGGCCCGCGTGCTCGACAGGGCCGACTCGGACCCGGTGCTCGGGGAAGGCGCGACGATAAGCCCATATGTAATCGGAGGTAAGGTCCTCTTCGATAACATCGGTCTGAAGGGGGCGGCTGCCGGGGCAGTGTCGGGCGCTCAAACGTTCATCGAGGACTTCGAGGGGGACTTCGCGGACCGGGTCCCCCTGCGAGAAGGGTTCGAGATTATCCAGGACAGTGACGGGAACCACGCTCTCATGAGCGCCTTCGTGGAACACCCGGCGCCGGCATTGGACGTCATCACTATCCCCTTCCCCGGCGACGAAGGATACACGTTTCACATAGAGGTGAACCCCCTGGACGGAGGGAGCCCAGGACTTGCTATCGCAGGCCCGGACGGGAGCTACAAGCTGGAGTTCTTCCAAGACCCAGACTCCACCACGATAAAAGTGTGCAAGGGAAGGTCGTCGGGTGGGACGGAGTGGTGTGAGGAGGCGACACTGGGACCCATTCGAGGTGACCAGTGGCATTCGCTAGCATTGCAGGTGCTGGCCAACGAGCTCAAGCTGTTCGGCCCTGACGGGTTGATACTCGTCAGGGCCGATTCGGACCCGGTGCTCCGCGAAAGCGCGACGATAAGCCCATTTTCAACAGGCGAGAAGGTCCTGTTCGACAACATCGGTCTGAAGGGGGCGGTGGTAGGAGCAGGGGCTCGGGCCGAGCCGGCCGCAGCAGCAGCTCCGGTCCAGCCGGCCGCAGCGGCCGCTCCAAAGCGCAAGCAAGAACCCGAACCCGCCCCGGCGCCCGCGCCGGCGACCGATCCGGAGACGAAGCGGGGCTTCCTCGTGAACACCCGGCCTGGAGAAGAGGCGATTCCAATCGAGGGACTGCTGGACCCGGTGCTCCTGTCGATTATCGGCATACTGGCCACCATATTCGCGGCCCTTATTCAGCTCGTAAGGGGGCGCTAGCCATGCTGCAGCAATCCGCTACTACAGGCTTGTTCACCAGGGTGGAGCGCATGGGACTGTACTCAGTGTGGTGGCGGCTGGTCGTCAGCGCCACCATGGCCCTCCCGTTTCTCGTGGGCGGAGCGTACGGCCTCACCGTCACCGAGTTCCCGGCGTGGGCCGCGCTGGTCGCACTGGGGTTGGGGGCTGCCCTTACGGTCGGCGGGCTCTACATGAGCATCATGGCGAAGTTCCCCCAGCCGTCCCTGGGGCCCAACGAGCAGACCCTGGTAGCGCGCCATCCGACGATGAAGCCAGCCTACGCCAGGATGATTATGAGCGCCCCGTTTCTCGCCGGAGCCGCCTACCTGCTCGCGTTCACGGGTCTGCCATACGTCTACCCGTTCGCGACGTTCATAGCGGGGCTTTTCCTGTTCTTCAGGGGCGTGATCAGGTACTGGGTCAACCACCACACCGCATACTACGTAACCAATCGCAGGGCCGTCCACATCTACCGTTTTGCCTGGCTCAACACCACCGAGATACCCGTTTCCCGAATCATCTCGATTTCCGAGGCCCGCAGCCTGTTCGAGCTGCTGACCGGACGGGGCAGCGTCATCGTGGCCAGCGGCTTCGGCGCCAGGCACAACATCCGAATGCAGGACATCGACGATCCGGGCCCCGTAGCCGAGGCAATTCGAGGGCTCCTCCCCTGAGGCGGCCACCTCCTCCCACCGGCTTTGCACCAAAAGGTAGATTGCGGAGGCGTGGTTCGACGGGCTCACCACGAACGGAGCTATAAACCAACCGTTCGCCCTGAGCTTGTCGAAGGGCAATTCACACGACCGCGCCACTTCTTGTGCAAAGCTCCTCCCACCACAGCCGCACTCCCCTACCCTGAGCCCCGATGGGCAACCGGGATACCGCCCTTGAACGCGGGCATGACATCCTTGCCCTTCTACCTCACCCCAATCGATACGTTGGTGAGGCTGCGGTTATTTCCCCCTCTCCGCATGCGGAGAGGGGCCGGGGGTGAGGTCTGCTCTCTCGGCAACTCAGCTATCTACCTCACCCCAATCGATACGTTGGTGAGGCTGCCGTTATTTCAGCCCACTCCGCACGCGGAGAGGGCCCCCAGGGGTGAGGTCTCCTCTCTCGGCGACTCAGCTATCTACCTCACCCCAATCGATACGTTGGTGAGGCTGCCGTAATTTCAGCCCTCTCCGCACGCGGAGAGGGGCCCCAGGGGTGAGGTCTCCTCTCTCGGCAACTCAGCTATCTACCTCACCCCAATCGATACGTTGGTGAGGCTGCCGTTATTTCCCCCTCTCCGCACGCGGAGAGGGGCCGGGCGTGAGGTGCTCCGGGATGACGGAAACAGGCCCTGCCCCTGCAGTTTTGTCGGGGGCCCATCATATGTTTCCGAACACCTCGTCCGACGTAGGCTTAGGCCCCTTGATTGTAGACCGAGTACTCAGCTTGATAGGCGTGGGCTCCGAAGCCGCACTCCCCTACCCTGAGCCCCGGCCGGCAACCGGGATAGCGCCCTTGAACGCGGGCATGACATCCTTGCCAAACCACTCGAGCTGTTCCAGAATGACGCTCTGAGGAGTCCCCACCACGGAGCCCACGTTCACATACTCGAGGCCGGGATATCTGTCCTGGAGCGCCATGAGCCGCTCGATAATGTCCTCGGGGGGGCCGCACAGCCACGACCCTGCCTCGACCCCGTCCTGGATAGTGGGGAGCCCGGCCAGGGGCGCCCTCGCGGGGTCAGCGGTGGCACGGACCTGGTCGTCGGTAAGATCGCGCACGAAACCCAGGGGAGCAAACATCTTCATATTCTCCTCGAAGTAGCGGGCCGCCTCCTTCTCGGCCTTTTCCCTCGTCTCGGCGATATGCATCGAGAAACCGATGACGAGGTCTTCGCCCAGCTCCGTCTCCCGGCCGGCGCGGGCCAGCGCCTCCCGCCACTCTAACCCTGTCGAGTCTGCGACACCGCCCGCGGCCGCCCCTCCCCCGATCACTCCCTTGATGGCGTGCCTGTGTCGACGTCCAGCGATTATGTCAGGGTAATGGACCAGCGATTATGTCAGTGGTTGCTGTGTCAAGCCAATAGTTATCCAGTTCGATGATTGAGAAAGCCCCCACCTCCAGCTTCGTGTGACACCGTGGGTGGCAGTGATGGTGACTCGATCCGAGCGGAGCAGCCCGCGGATAAATGGATAACCTTGGCGGGATTGCCCACTTACCCACAGGCCGGTTGTTATGGACCGAAGGCGGTTCCACATGATCAAGAGTGAGCAGCGAGCTCCCTGTCCGGATAGACAGGTGGACTTGAAGCCTCAACGTACTTTCGGACGGTGATGCGGGATATGCCCAATTCCCGGGCGATTGCCCGAAGAGAAAGGCCTCGACGCTTGGCCCTCTGCACTGCTTTCCAACGGGCTCGCTGACGAGGCGTCGGCGGTCTGGGTGGTTGAGCCTTAGCCCGAATCCACCGAAGGAGGGCGTCGGGTTAGCGTCCTGAGGCGGCAAGAAGGTGTTCCTGTGCTTCTGGGATAATGGTTTTGTAGCAAAAAAACGGCCCCGGAAAAGGAGCACCCAGTAGATGCTGCCACGCAACCACCCCGACCGGATCCAAATCACCTTCGACGACCGCCGCTTGGTGGCCAATGCCGGGCTGCTCCTTCCGGCCACCCTGGCGCGGCACCTCGGCCTGCCCGAACTCGTCCGGCAGCGCCTCGACCTGGGCGATGCCCCGGGGCGGGCGAACACGAGCGACAAGATGATGACGCTGGTGGCGTCTGCGCTGGCTGGGGGCGACTGCATTGACGACGCCGATGTGTTGCGCACCGGGGGGACGGCCTGCACCCTGGGCGGCACGGTCAAGGCGCCATCCACCCTGGGCACCTTCCTGCGCAGCTTCCGGTGGGGCCACGTCCGTCAACTCGACCGGGTGAGCCGCGAGTTGCTGGCCCGGGCTTGGCAGGCCGGGGCGGGACCCGGCGACGGGCCCCTGACCATTGACCTGGACTCCACCATCTGCGAGACCTACGGACTGGCCAAGGAGGGCGCCCGCCACCACGGCTATACCGGCAAGCGGGGCTACCACCCGCTGCTGGCCATCGCCGCCGGCACCGGAGACGTGCTGATGTCCCGGCTGCGCGAGGGCCGGGCCAACACCGCCCGCGGCGCCGCCCACTTCCTGCGGGAGACGGTGGGACGGGTGCGCTACGCCGGGGCCAACGGACGACTCACGCTACGGGCCGACAGCGGGTTCTACACTCATGGCGTGGTATCCGTCTGCCGCAAGATGGATGTCCGCTTCTCCATCACCATCCGCCAGCACAAAAGCCTGCACAATCTCATCGAGGCGATACCCGAAGATGCCTGGACGCCGATTCCTTACTGGATGGACGGCGCCGCCGATGTGGCCGAGACCACCTGCACCCCCTTCCAGGCCGAGGCGGACGCCGCGCCGGTACGGCTCATCGTCCGGCGGGTGAAGCCGACGCCCGGTTCCCAACTGGCCCTCTTCGCCAAATACAGCTATCATGGCTTCATCACCGACCGGGACGGGGAGTTGCTCGAACTGGAGGCTGACCATCGCCGCCACGCCGAGATCGAGAATGCCATACGCGACCTCAAGTACGGCGTCGGGCTGAACCATCTCCCCTCGGGCCGCTTCGCCGCCAACGGCGCCTGGCTGGCCGTCCAGACGATGGCCCACAACCTGGCCCGCTGGACGGCGCGGATCGGTCTGGGAGAGCGGATAGCCACCACCAAGACCCTCCGGCGGCGGTTCTTCTCCCTGGCCGGACGGCTCACCCGCTCGGCACGCCGGTTGACCCTGCATCTTCCGGATCGCTGGCCTTGGGCTGAGAAGTTCAGCCGCGCCTTGGCCCGGCTGCGAGCCATTCCACTCCCGGCCTGACGGCACCGTCGGCGACCGACCCACCCACCGGACAACCGAAGATCCCCGCAGACTCGTGCCAGCCCGGTCCGAGAGAGTTCCCTGCTGCGTATTCTCTCGCCATCCCGCGCATCGCAGCTCCCGCAGACGGCCATAGGGGCCCCTGTGCGGCGATGAAGACCGTCCGCCGACCTCCCTACCCCAAATGGAACCCAGGCTATTTCCCCTGTAGCTCCCTCACCCCCCTTCCGCTTTCCTCACGCCGTCCATCGGTGTCCTTCGGTGGATTCGGGCTTAGGGTGGACGGCTTCACTCTCGCGATCCGTGGTTAATCTCCCTGCGGCGAGTCCCCGGCCGATCGCGGTCATCGCTCCCAGTCCTTCTCGCTCGTGACCACCGATCCCGTTGGTGTCCATGCCTGCAGCGAGGTTCTCCACGGCGACGCTGCCAAGACCTCGAGTGGCGTTCAGAGTCCGGAGGACACCAGGACGCGGTGGCGCTTCCTGGGTAGGGACGATTTGGTTTTGATAGCACACTACTAGTGGTCCAACATCATTGAAATGAATACCATGATAGTCATTGTTCCTCTTGGGGGTTCAATCGTAACGTTGAACCGAGGAGGAACCATGATGTCTACCAAGAAGTACCGTATCAGACTGACTACCGACGAACAACAGGAACTCAACGCCTTGGTCTCACGCGGTCGGGCTGCGGCGTACAAACAGACCCATGCGCGCATTCTGCTGATGAGCGATGAGTCACGCTCGGACGGGGGAATGAAGGACGCGGACATCACCAGCGCGCTCGGTGTGGGACAGTCAACGGTCGAGCGAATACGCAAGCGCTGTGTGGAGGAGGGGGTCGAGTCTGCGCTGAATCGCAAAAAGCAACTGCGTCGGCGTCAAAAGAGACTGGACGGCGAAGGTGAAGCACGGTTGATAGCGATGGCCTGCGGGGAACCGCCGGAGGCGCGTGCCAGTTGGACCCTGAAGCTGTTGGCTGACCAGTTGGTCGAGTGTGAGATAGTCGGGACCATTAGCACCGAGACGGTTCGCCAGGCGCTTAAAAAAAAACGAACTGAAGCCGTGGCTGAAGCAGAGTTGGTGCATCCCGCCCGGTCAGAGCGCGGAGTTTGTGTGCGCGATGGAAGACGTACTGGAGGTCTACCAACGGCCGTACGATGGGAATGAGGTTCTGGTGTGCATGGATGAGACGAGCAAACAGCAAGTCAAGGAGACGCGAGTGCCGCGTCCCGCAGCGCCCGGCTTATCGGCGGCATACGACTACGAATACGAGCGCAATGGAGTGAGCAGCCTGTTCATGCTGTTTGCACCGTTGGACGGATGGCGCCGAGTCGAGGTCAGAGAGCGTCGCACGAAGGTGGACTGGGCGCATGTGATAAAGGAACTGGTCGACGAGGACTACCCTGACAGAGACCAGATCGTGCTGGTAATGGACAATCTCAACACTCACAAGCTGTCCTCGCTATACGAGGCATTCGAGCCTGCTGAGGCGAGGCGTATAGCTGAGCGACTGGAGATACACTACACTCCCAAACACGGGAGTTGGTTGAATATGGCGGAGATAGAGATCGGTGTGCTGGCTCGACAGTGCCTGGACCGACGGATTGCCAATCAAGACATCCTGCGCGGCGAGGTCAATGCTTGGCAGAATCAACGCAACCGGGATGTGATACGAGTGGATTGGCGCTTCACTACCGAGGATGCGCGCATCAAGCTAAAGTCACTCTACCCATCAATACAAAAACGTTGAACCACTAGTCCTCTTTGCCGTCCAATCGCTCCTGGACCACCACGTGCGCTCCAACGTAAGTGGACCGTTCGCTCGAAGGAAGCAGTTGGAGGGTATGCCAGTTGTACTTGACTGTGTTGTCTCTGGCCACCTTGCGGCTATGCTTGAAGCACAGTATGCCTGCCAGGTTCAGGTCCGGATCTGGAGAGCGATATGCGTTGGTGGACTGTGCTGGTGGCACCCCGAATCGCTTGTTGAAGCGGGTCAAGAAAGCCCACAGGACTTGGTTGGCCTCTGAGATGGTTCTGGCCCCAGCCAGACGTAGTTCGGTCACCAGCCGATCCTGGAAGGTGCCGTTGGCCCGTTCTACCCGACCCTTCGCCTCCGGAGAACGCGCGAAGATCTGCTCCACCCCAAGCTCTGCCATCGCACGACCGAATTGGGTCGGCGCAGGCGATTGATGCGAGCCAGGTACATACTTGAAGACGGCGTGGCGGTCACTGTACAGGGCCAAAGGAACCCCACAACGCCGGATCAGCTCTTGCATGAGGAGGAAATAGCCATGAGTGTCCTCTTCATGGCGAAACAGTGCGTAGGGCACGGTGCTGGTGGCATCATCGATTGCCAACAGCAGGGTGCATCGAGGGCCCCGTTCTTCTAGCCAGGCATGAACGCTGCCATCTACTTGCACCAACATGCCTTCCTGGCTCATGCGCTGGCGACGGACCCGATGCAGTGGGGGTCGACGTCGACGGGGGCTAGCCATGCCGGCGCCTACCAGGATACGCCGGACCGTAGAGCGCCCCAAGACGATCTCTTCCCGCTCTGCCAGGAGCTCGGTTAGGTGCGTATGATTTACTCTTGCATACCGTGTGCGTGCCAGGGCCACAACTTGAGTCCTAGCCTCCTCCGGGATGGAGTTGTTCGCTCGGCGACCTCGGTTCCCATGAGCCAGTGCGGCGGCACCCTCCTTCCGATACTCCGCCAGGATTCGCCAAACGTGGCGTTCACTCACTCCCAGAACCTCTGCCGCCTCATCCACTGATATCTGACCTTCCAGGATACCGTTGAGCACTTGGAGCCTTGCCTGTTCTTTCTGGGTCAATGTCAATCCTTTCATGAACTGACATTTTCCCTGACCTGTTAACTACTGACATAATCGTAGACCATCGACATTGAATGGCCATGAAATCTAGGCCGCGGCGGCTTGCGCTGACGATGGGCTGCCAGCACTCTACCGGCCTGGTTATGGGGCGGGGCACGAGGGTGATCTCCTTCAGGTCATAGCCGCGGTACGGCACACTTGGGGGAATATCGTAGTGCCTGCCGTGGTGCGAGAACGACGGCTCATTGAAGGCCTTCAATATGATCTCGACCTGCTCCTCGAACAGGTCGCGGTTGGCCTCGCCATCGAGCATCGGCGCTCCAAAGGTCTCGACTTCGCGGGTGTGGTAGCCGCGGCCGATCCCGAAGATGACGCGTCCCTTCGTCAGGATGTCGGCCGTGGCGTAGTCCTCCGCCAGACGGAGCGGGTGCCACATGGGGGTGATGTTGAAGGCGCACCCGATCCTGACATTCCCGGTCAGGTGGGCGAGGTGGAGGGCGAGCATCAAGATATTAGGGATGCACTCGTAGCCCTCGCGCTGGAAGTGGTGCTCGGCCAGCCAGATGATATCGAAACCCGCCCTGTCCATCACCTGGGCGATTGCCGCAGCCTTATGGAACACCGTCGCCAGATGCTCGTCCGACAGCCAGCGCTCGTCGACCGGCGTCCCCTCGAATCCTATATTCTTCAGGTCCACATGCCCGGCATATAGGCTGCCAAACTTGTCTATCATCTCTCCGCTCCGTTACCGGTTATTTTAGGATGCTCTAGCAAACCCCGGAGAGCTCATCTCTCTGTGTTCTCCGTTTACCCTGTAGTGCTGGCCCGAGCTTTTCCTGAGTTTATCGGAGGAAAGGGGACCAGGGGGATGGTCGTCCGCCTCCGGCGGACCAGCACCCTGCGAGGTCAAGTCCGGCCCCATTTTATTCACTGCCCACCACATGTCAACCGTTGGGCGCCCGCGTCCGAGGGCGGGCATCGCTGGCAGCAGGTCCGGGTTTTACCGGCGAAAAGCCGATATGGTATACTGCCGGGGAAGCGCCGCAAGCCGAATTTCATCGAATTTATCCATTGAGCCGTAAGAAAGGTAGACTTTATGGCTGAAACGCTGGAACAAGAGGCCCCTGCACCCGTACGGCCTCCGACCACAATGAAGTCCCTGCTGGAGGCCGGTGTCCACTTTGGGCATCAGAGGCGGCGCTGGAACCCGAAGATGAAGGAGTTCATCTTCGCCCACCGAAACGGAATTCACATCATAGACCTCCAACAGACCCTCCAGCGCGTCGAGCGGGCGTCCAGATTCATCGAGGAGGTGGCCGCCCAGGGGCAGAAAATCATCTTGGTAGGTACCAAGAAACAGGCCCACGATACCATTCTAGCTGAGGCGGAGAGGTGTGGGGCGTTCTACATCAGTACCCGGTGGCTGGGAGGCACGCTCACAAACTTCTTGACTATTCAGAAGCGCATCGACTACCTGGTTACGTTGGAGACCCGGAAGGACAAAGGCGAGTTTGAGTATCTCCCCAAAAAAGAGGCGCAGAAACTCGAAGAGTCCATTTCTCGGCTCAACCGTTATCTGGGTGGCATCAAGGAAATGACGATAATGCCCGGCGCCCTATTTATAATTGACGTGGGGAAGGAGGCCATCGCCGTCGCGGAGGCGCGTCGCGTTGGGGTCCCGCTCGTGGCCCTGGTGGATACCGACGGCGACCCTACCCTAATCGATTACCCGATACCTGGAAATGACGACGCAATTCGTTCAATACGGCTGGTGACCAGCCGTATTGCCGACGCATACATTGAAGGGACGAACCGGAAGGCCGCGATGGATGCTGAAATCGGCGAGGGTGAGACTGCCGAGGGGGCGACTGCCGAGGGGGCGACGGCCGAGGTGGAAACGGCCGAGGGGGAAACGGCCGAGGGGGAAACGGCCGAGGGGGAAACGGCCGAGGGGGAAACCGTCGAGGGTGAGACGGCCGAGGGTGAAACGGCCGAGGGTGAGGATGGACCCAGCCCGGACGGAGATGCGGGCGCAGAGAGTCCCATAGAGGCGGAAACCGGCGATTCGGTGCCAGCGGCGCCGCAATCGGCATAGGGGGATGGTTGGAAGTCACCGTAGAATCCGTCAGGGAGCTCAGGGACCGGACCGGGGCCGGAATTATGGACTGCAAGCGGGCCTTGGTGGAGGCCGCTGGCGACCTGGACCGGGCCCAGGCTATATTACATGAGAAGGGCATTGCATCGGTTGAAAAAAGAGCCTCAAGGGCGACCAGCGAGGGGCTTGTCGAATCCTACGTTCACAGCGGCGGCCGAATCGGAGCGATAGTCCAGGTCGATTGTGAGACCGACTTCGTGGCCCGTACTTCGGTATTCAAAGACCTAGCCCACGATGTAGCCATGCAGGTCGCGGCCATGGCTCCCCTGTATCTGGACATCGCCGATATCCCCGACGGAGAAGATCGCGATCCCGCCGAGGCATGTCTATTGCAACAGCCGTTCATAAGAGACCCCGCCAAGACCGTGGAGGACCTGGTTAAGGAAGCCGCGGCCAAGCTGGGAGAGAACGTGAGGGTCGGGAGGTTTGCCCGGTTCTCCCTCGGAGAGTAGCTGCCTTGGCCACCAACGGCGCCCAGCATAGCCGGATCCTCCTGAAAGTCAGCGGGGAGTCCTTCAAGGGTAAACGGGGCTACGGGGTCGACCCCGAAGCTACCGCCTATATCGCCCGCCAAATCAAGGATGTCCACGATATGGGCGTGGAGATAGGGGTCGTCGTTGGCGGGGGGAACCTCTGGAGGGGGGCGGAGGCAGCGGCCGAGGGCATGGATAGGGCCCAGGCCGACTACGCCGGGATGCTGGCTACGGTGATAAACGCGCTGGCTCTTCAGGACGCCCTCGAGCGCCACCACGCGATCGCGACCAGGACCCAGAGCGCCATCAACATTCAGCAGGTGGCCGAGCCTTACATCCGCCGCCGCGCCATACGGCACCTCGAGAAGGGGCGCGTGGTGCTCTTCGCATCAGGCATCGGTAACCCCTTTATGACCGCCGACACAGCCGCTGCGCTTCGTGCCATCGAGATCGAAGCCAAAGTCTTGCTCATGGCCAAGCACGAGGTGGACGGTGTCTACGCCGCCGACCCCAACATTGATCCCGGCGCCTCGAAGCTAGATTTTCTGACCTACCGGGAGGTGCTGGATAAGCGCCTAGAGTTTATGGACACCACCGCCCTCTCCCTCTGCATGGAGAACGACGTTCCGATTGTCGTATTCAACCTGTTCGTCGAGGGGAGCATCCAGCGAATTATCGCCGGCGAGCGGCTGGGGTCCCGTGTGGCTGCATCTCAAGTCGGATAAGGGCGGCCTGACCAGCCCTTGAATCCGCGGCACAGTGAAAGGCTCTCCAGACCCGCAGCCTAGAGTTGACGTCGCACACGCTGGCGCTGAGCCGCCTCCGAGTGCCACGGCCACATGGGCCTGAGCCCGTCCATCGGAGCCGGCCCCGTGGGAGGGGTCACGGACCGAGGGCAGAGAATGGCGGGACAAGTCGCCGGTGACATGAGCACGCATGGGGACCGTCTGAAATGGCATCGGTACAGGAACTTCTAGCCGAGACGTCCGCCAGGATGCAGCGGTCCGTGGACGCATTGGCAAGAGAGCTTAACTCCATAAGGACCGGCCGCGCCAGCCCCGCGTTGGTGGAGAATATCGAAGTGGAGTACTACGGCGTGCCGACGCCTCTGAACCAGGTCGCGTCGATCTCGGTCCCGGAGGCCCGCTTACTCCTGATCCAGCCTTGGGACAAACAGTCCCTGGCTGACCTGGAAAAGGGGATCCACAAGTCTGAGCTGGGCCTCGTGCCCAACAATGACGGGACGGTGATCCGCATCAACATCCCTCCGCTCACGGAAGAGCGGCGCAGGGACCTGGTGCGCCTGCTGGGCAAAAAGGTGGAGGACGCACACGTTTCGGTACGTAACGTACGCCGCGATAGCCTTCAGACTTTGAGGTCCATGGAGAAGGACGCTTCCCTCTCGAAAGACGAGGGCAGGCGGGCGCAAGAGCAGCTCCAGAAAGTGACCGACGCGTACATTGTCGATCTGGACTCCGTGCGCAAGCAGAAGGAAGCAGAGGTGATGGAGGTGTGAGACAGGTGGCTGTTAGTCACGGCGCGGCGAGGCCCGCCCTAGATGCCGACGGCGTGGGGGCCGTTCAGTCACTGCCAACGCATGTGGCGGTAATCATGGATGGTAACGGCCGGTGGGCTGTGGACCGGGGTCTGTCTAGGTCCGAGGGGCACCGGGCCGGCACGGAGAACGTCCGCCGCGTCCTCAAGGCCTTCGTCGGCCACGGCATCAAATACCTCACCCTCTTCACCTTCTCGACTGAGAACTGGGCCCGACCCGAGGACGAGGTCTCGGTAATCATGGATCTTCTGGGCGAGGTGATCGATAGGGAGACCCTTCGGCTGCACGAGGAGGGGATACGCATCAAGCACATCGGCCAGCAACACCGCCTGCCGGCAGGACTTCAGAAGGCCATCCGTAAGAGCGTCGAGCTGACTAAAGACAACGAGGTGCTGACCCTGAGCGTTGCCTTCGACTATGGAGGGCGTGAGGAGATACTGAACGCCGTCCGCTCCATGGTCGCCGACCAGGTGGCCCCCGAGGAGATATCCGAGGAAATGCTCCAGGGCTACCTGTATACGAGCGGGCTACCCGACCCGGACCTGATTATCAGGACCGGCGGAGAGATGCGGCTGAGCAATTTCCTACTGTGGCAGGCGGCCTACGCCGAATACTATGCTACGCCGGTGCTCTGGCCGGACTTCGGTGAAGAGGAGCTTGCCATGGCACTGACGGCCTTCAGCCACCGCAAACGGCGTTACGGCAAGGTGAACGCCGAAGAGCCGACCTAGCCTAGCCCTAGCCGCGCCATCCCCTTCCCTTATGGCTCATCTGCGCCCGAATCTCCCACCGGCCCCCCATCGCACTCTCCTGTCAGCCAACCTGGCCCGATGACTTTGCGAATCGCCAGCGCGGCAATAGGCCTGCCGCTGCTGGCGCTCTTCATCTGGGCCGGCTCCCCGTGGTTCTCCCTACTGTTGACAGCGGCTGCCGCGGCCGGCGCGTTTGAGCTCTGTCAGATGGTACGGCAACGTGGCAGACGCCCTGTCTCCCTCGTTGCAGCCGTGTGGGCGGTAGCGCTGGTGGCCGCAGGCCACTCCCTGGCGGCGGGCGCCTCGTCGCAGGTCATCGTGCAGGCCGCCGCAGCAGGTGCGGCTCTCGCGGCCGTGGCCTGGCTCCTTGCGGCCTACAGACGCGAGTTAGGGCCGGCGGACTGGGGGATTTCCGCGGGCGCGGCCCTCTACACGGGAGGTCTCCTGGCCCACGGCCCGCTCCTGCGAGGCCTGGAGCAGGGCCGCGAGTGGGTGTTCCTTGCGGTCCTGGTTACATTCGCCGCCGACACATCCGCGTTCTTTGTCGGAAGGGCATTTGGCGTGAGGCCGTTGGCCCCCACGGTGAGCCCTGGCAAGACGTGGGAAGGCGCCCTGGCGGGCCTGATTGGAGCGATAGGGGCCAGCGCGCTGCTCGCGACGGCCTTCGGTCTGGACGTGACGCTGGCGGCGGCCCTGGCGCTCGGCACGCTGATGGGAGTTGTGGGGCAGCTTGGAGACCTGGCGGAGTCGCGGTTGAAGCGCTTCGCGGGCGCCAAGGACTCTGGATGGCTTGTGCCCGGCCACGGCGGAGTGCTCGACCGGCTGGACTCGATTGTGTTCAATCTGGTGCTGGTGTATTATTTCGTAGTATGGGGGCTCCAGTAAAAGGACTCGCGATATTGGGCTCCACGGGCTCCGTCGGGACTCAGACGCTGGATATCGTCCGGTCCTTTCCCAACGATTTTCGCGTAGTGGCCCTGGCGGCCCGGAGAAGTCTGGAACTCCTGGAGGCCCAGGTCAACGAGTTTCAACCGAAGCTCGTCTCTTGTGAGGGCACCGACGACGAGAAGGCAGCTCTCCTCTCCAACGGCTCTATCGACTGCTCTATGGATGAGATGGTCCGTGACCCCGCGGTCGATCTGGTTGTAACGGCCACCGTCGGAGACGTCGCACTGAACCCGACGCTGGCTGCCATAGAGGCTGGAAAGACGATAGCCCTGGCCAACAAGGAATCGGTGGTCATGGGGGGACATCTCCTCACCGGCCTGGCGGGCGAGCATAATGTAGAGCTGCTGCCTCTCGATAGCGAGCCAAACGCCATTTGGCAGTGTCTGAGAGGTGAGGATAGGGCCGTATCGAAGCTGATAATCACCGCTTCCGGAGGCGCCTTCCGCGACCTGGAGCCCCGGCAGCTAGCGGATGTCACGCCGGAGCAAGCGCTAAATCACCCCACCTGGAAAATGGGCCCCAAGATCACCGTCGATTCGGCGACTCTCATGAACAAGGCGTTTGAGGTGATCGAGGCACACTGGCTCTTCGGCGTGCCCTGGGGGGACATCGAGGTGGTGATACATCCCCAGAGCATGGTCCACTCCATGGTCGAGTTCGTGGATGGCTCCGTGAAGGCGCACATCAGCCCTCCCGACATGCGGCTGCCAATTCAGTACGCGCTGTTCTACCCGGAGAGGGTCCCCAACGAGAGGATTTCCAGGTTCGACCCTGTAGCCACCGGGGCACTGACATTTGAGGAGATGAATCCGGACAAGTACCCGTGCTTTCAGCTCGCCCTGAAGGTGGCCAAGAGGGGCGGCACGTGGCCTGCCGCTCTGTGCGGCGCCGACGAGATGGCCGTCGAGGCCTTCTTGACTCGTCGTATTGCTTTCCTGGATATCGCGACAGTGGTTGGAGAGGCCCTGGAAGGGCACGAACCAGTGATGGAGCCATCACCCGCAGACCTCCTCGCGGCCGCGGCCTCGGCCAAGGAGCGAGTGGCACGGCTCGTGGGGGGACCGTAGGTGTTTGGCCTGCCGACCTGGCTGCTCATTTTCCCTGTTCTAGGATTTCTCATCTTCATCCATGAGCTGGGCCACTTTGCCACGGCCAAGTGGTTCGGCATCAAGGTGACGGAGTTCGGATTCGGGTTTCCCCCACGCATCTTCGGAGTGCGCTTCAAGGGGACGTTGTACTCGGTCAACTGGATTCCGTTGGGCGGCTTCGTCCGCATGGTTGGAGAGGAAGACCCCAGCGACCCGGAGAGCTTCGCCAGACAGAGCGTCGCCAAACGTTCCATTGTGCTTGTCGCGGGCTCTTTCATGAACCTCGTACTGCCAATCGTCATCCTTACCGTGATATTCATGCTGCCTCACGACTCCCTGCTTGGGAGCGACGTCGTGATTGTTGGCCTCGTGCCCGGCTCACCAGCCCACGAGGCGGGCCTCCGGTCAGGTGACACGATCCTGAGAATCAACAGCCACCTCGTGACCGACCCGAGCGATGCGGTTGAACAGATCAGGGCAAATCTGGGCCAGCCCACCAACCTGACCGTCAGGCGCAGCGCCGCTGTCGCTGGAGTAACCGCGTCGCCGGAGCTCGCGGCCATCGATACGGTGACACTGGTCCCGAGAGTGGACCCGCCGAGGCAAAAAGTGGTGGCGGTGGTGACCGACCCCACTGCGTCCACGGTCGCCGGCCCTGCTCGTGGCGCACTCACCCTCAACCCCGACGGGGCCTTCAGCTACGAACGCGAGGGCGGCGAGGCCGCCATCTACACCTTTAGCGACACCCAGATCTCACCCGAGGCCGCACGCGCGTACGACCCGGACCTCCAGGTCGGCGACACCGTAACGCAGGGCGCGATCGGCGTTAGCATCGGCCTCGCCAGGCCGAGGTATGGGAGGTCCACCGACCCCATCTGGAGGGCGGTCCCCAGGTCCATTACGACCATGTGGAACATAATGGTCTTCACGTGGAATGGACTCGCCGAGGGGATCTCGACACGGTCCAACCCCGGCATTGTCGGGCCGATAGGGATCGCGCAGGCGACGGGAGAGGGAGTGTCCCGGCTGGGATTCGCCTGGATCTTTCAGCTGACCGCCTTCCTCAGCCTGAACCTGGGAATCGTGAATATCTTGCCCATTCCCGCGCTGGACGGGGGCCGGCTCACGTTCGTACTGATCGAGTGGGTCCGGCGGGGCAGGCGCATATCGCCCAAGCGAGAGGGCCTGGTCCACCTGGTGGGATTCGCTCTGGTCATCGGCCTCATCCTGGTCCTCAGCTACTCGGACGTCGCGCGGATATTCAGCGGGGAGAGCCTGTTTTAAGGTGGGCCAAGTATGAAAAAGCACCGCGTTACCAAGCAGGTCCAGGTCGGCGACGTGCAGGTGGGGGGCGACGCCCCGGTCACCGTCCAGTCGATGACCAAGACCGACACGCGCGACGTGTCCGCCACGGTCGCCCAGATACACGCGCTGGAAGAGGCCGGGTGCGAGATCATCCGATGCGCCGTACCGGACATGGAGGCGGCCCAGGCGCTTGGACCGATAGTTGAGCAGACCACCATTCCGGTGGTGGCCGATATTCACTTTCACTATCAGCTCGCCCTGGAGTCGCTCAAGAGCGGCGTCGATTGCCTGAGGCTGAACCCGGGAAACATTCGCGACCGCGCAAAAGTGGAGACGGTGGTGCGCGAGGCCAAAGCGAGGGTTGTGCCGATCCGCATAGGCGTAAATTTCGGCAGCCTCCCGCCGGTGGGGAAGATCGGCATGACACGGGGCCTCTCCCGGCACAAGGACGGCGTTAACCAACTGCCCAAGGCCGGTGAGGTCGCTGCGGGGGAGTACTCGGTCGTCGACCACATGGTCGAGACGGGCCTCTGGGAGATAGGCATCCTCGAGGACCTGGACTTCGACCTGATCAAGATATCGCTCAAGGCATTCGACATCGACACCACGGTGGAGGCATACAGGCGCATGGCGCGACTCGTTCCGTATCCCCTGCACCTGGGCATCACGGAGGCCGGCACGGCCAAGTCGGGCAGCGTCCGCACCGCCATTGGCCTGGGAATGCTGCTGTACGAGGGCATAGGGGATACCATCCGGGTATCCCTCAGTGACGACCCCCGCGAGGAGGTCTACACCGGCTTCGAGATACTAAAATCGCTGGAGCTGCGGAATGAGGGAGCCGTTCTCGTGGCGTGCCCGAGCTGTGGCCGCGCCGACGTGGACGTCATAAGCCTGGCGAACAGGGTTGATGACCTCCTCAAGAAAACGAAGAGTCCCATCAAGGTGGCGGTCATGGGGTGCGAGGTGAACGGCCCAGGGGAGGCGAAGGACGCCGACGTGGGCATCGCAGCGGGCGCCGGACGCGCCATTATATTCCGCAAGGGCCAGAAGTCCCGCATCGTCGACGAGGCCGACATGCTAACGGCCCTGATGGAGGAGGTCCGGATGGTAGAGGCTGAGATCGCTGCTCCCGTGGGCACTTAGCTCGCGGCGCCGGCAGCTTGGGAGAGTGCAGTGGCAGTCGAGCCCAAATATGAGAGAGTGATCGACCTCCTGAAGAGCAAACTCCTGGCAGAGTTTGGAAGCGAGGTCCATTCCATTGTCCTGTTCGGCTCCGTCGCGCGTGGAGAGGCGACCGCAGACAGCGACATCGACGTTCTCATTGTAACTGATGCCTCCTGGGAGACTGAACGGCGTATGCATAAGGTCGCCACTGACACCGATCTTGATCACCAAGTCTTTACCCAACTGGTCTGTTTCACACCCAGTGGATTTGAAAGCGAAGTCAGAATGCGCTCCTGGTTTTCCTCCGACATCTTAACCGAGGGTATCGTGCTTTATGACGACGGGACCTACCGAAGAATTCGTCAGGAGGACCCTCGATCTATCGCAGGAGTACCTCGACGATAGTATCGCGCTTCTTGAGCAGAACAGGCTAAGATCGGCAGTCGACAGGGCGTACTACGCCATCCATTACAGTGCTGTTGCTCTGCTTTCTAGCCAAGGTATCAGGCCGCCTCGGTCCCATCGCGGGCTGGTAAACGTGTTCGGCAGCGAAATCGTGAATCGGGGGATATTGGGCGACGAGTTCGCCGATATGCTCTCTCAGGGACTGAGATCTCGGATGATGAGCACATATTCCCCGGGAGCGACGATCACCCCCGATAGGGCCCAGGAAACCGTTAGAAACGCCGAGCAATTTGTGGCAAGATCACGCTCGATCCTGAACCAGTGAGGGAAGCCGCCGGGTCCATGCGAATATCCAAGCTTTTTGGCAAGACGCTGCGTGAGGAGCCCGCCGAGGCTGAACTGGTCAGTCACCGGCTCATGCTGCGGGCAGGGCTCATCTACCAAGTCTCCTCGGGCGTGTACAGCTACATGCCCCTGGCCTGGCGCTCCCTGCGAAAGATCGAGCAGATCATTCGGGAGGAGATGGACGCCGCCGGCGGACAGGAGCTGCGCATGCCGGTGCTTCAGCCGCGGGAGCTTTGGGTTGAGTCTGGACGCACCGAGGCCTTTGACCTCTTTACCCTGCAAGACCGCCGCGACCGGTCCCTTGTCCTGGCGCCCACCCACGAAGAGGTCCTGACCACCATGGTCAAAGCCAACGTCCACAGCTATCGGGACCTGCCTCTCATCCTCTACCAGATACAGACCAAGTTCCGGGACGAGCCCCGGCCCCGAGGCGGTCTGCTCCGGGTCCGCGAGTTCGACATGAAGGACGCCTACAGCTTCGATATCGATGAAGAGGGCCTCGACCTCAGCTACCAGGCCATGGTGCAGGCGTACAAAAACATCTACGCTCGCTGCGGGCTCGCGGCCATAATCGTGGAAGCAGACAGCGGGCCCATCGGCGGGAAGGACTCCCAGGAGTTCATACTGCTGGCGGAATCGGGCGAGGACACCATCTTCCTGTGCGAGTCGTGCGGCTACGCCGCCAACGCCGAGAGGGCAGTTTTCGCAAAACCTGAAATCGACCGTACGGCGCCGGAGCCGCTAGAAGAGGTGCACACCCCGGGGGTCAAAACGATCGAAGACCTGGCCGGATTCCTGGACGTTCCCACCGGCCGGACCCTCAAGGCGGTCTTCTACATGGCCGGCGACGAGGTCATCGTGGTCACCATCCGCGGCGACCTCGACGTCAACGAGATCAAGCTGCGCAACGCCCTCGGCGGGGTCGGGCTTCGGTTGGCTTCGCCCAAAGAGGTGAGCGAGGCCGGCCTGGTGGCGGGCTCCGCCTCGGCGGTCGGCCTATCGGGGATAAGGGTAGTCGCCGACGACTCCGTCAAGCTGGGGGCCAACTTCGTGGCCGGCGCCAACAGGCAGGACTATCATCTGCGGAACGTCAACTTCCCCCGTGACTTCAAGGCCGACGTTATCACCGACATCGCGCTGGCGCGGGAGGGGTACCTGTGTGCCCGATGCCACGACCCTATGGTGACGAGGAGGGGGATCGAGGTCGGACACGTATTCAAGGTGGGGACCCGGTACAGCGAGGCCTTCGGAGCAGCCTTTCCCGACGAGAGCGACGTCCAGCGTCCCATCATAATGGGCTGCTACGGCATCGGCGTTGGGCGGCTGCTGGCTGCGGCCATCGAGCAGCACCACGATGACAACGGCATGGTGCTGCCCGCGTCCATAGCTCCGTACGACGTGTGGCTGCTGGCGCTGAACGTCGAGAACCCAGACGTAGCCCAAGCCGCGGACACCCTCTATGAGGCGCTGAGGGACGATGGCGTCCAGGTGCTGTACGACGACCGGAAGGAGTCCGCCGGTGTGAAGTTCAACGACGCCGACCTGCTGGGCCTTCCAGTGCGACTGGTCGTCAGCCCCCGCAATCTCCGGCAGCAGGCCGTGGAGGTCAAGCTGCGATCAGAGGACCAGGCTGCCACCGTGGCCTTGGACCAGGCGGTGGGGCGCGTGAGAGAGCTGCTGACCCCATAGTAGGCTGATGAAATATTGGGTGTGCAGAGGGGCAAAGCCCCGGCGTCTGTCCCTTCGGTGAACTCAGGGCAGGCTCTGAGCCTGCCGAAGGGCCGGGAGTCTAAGGGTGTCCCTCAGATTTGATCTCTCCCCCCTTCCTGGCCAGGAAAGGGACTGGGCGGTTGGGCGCGTGTCCAAGGGCAGACCTGCAGACGGCAGCCGATTCCAGGGACCCGGGCTCATGAGTTTCCGCCCAGATGTGGTGCGGTGAGGCGGCGGTCACGGAGAACCCACTTCTGAGAGAAAGGACTTGCTCCGATGGCCAAGATGACCGGCGGGCAGGCGCTAATTAAGTCGCTATACAGCGAAGGGGTCCGGGTAGTCTTCGGCCTGCCCGGCGTCCAGCTATATCACGCGATGGACGCGCTGTACGACGAGCCGGGGATCCGATTTATCACGACCCGCCACGAACAGGCCGCCGCATATATGGCCTTCGGCTACGCGCAGGCGGGCGGAGGAGTAGGCGCCGCGCTGGTTGTCCCGGGTCCCGGCCTGCTGAACGCCTCCGCTGGCGTGGGCACCGCCTACGCCGCGTCCTCTCCTGTCTTGCTCATATCCGGCCAGATCCACAAAGACCTGATAGGCGTCAGGAGGGGAGAGCTTCACGAGGTCGATGACCAGTTGGAAGCCATCAAGACCGTGACCAAGTGGGCGTCCAGGGTAATTGATGCGGCCGACGTGCCCCTGGCCGTGCATGAGGCCTTTCGCCAGCTCAGCACGGGCCGTCCGCGACCCGTGGAGATAGAGATCCCCCCCGACACACTGGAGGAGACCGTCGACGTGGAGCTGGTCGAGCCCGGAATATATGAGAGGCCGCCGGGGAGTCCGGAGAGCATCCGCGAGGGGGCGCGAATCTTGGCCGCTTCGTCCAGCACCATCATATTGGCCGGGGGCGGCGTAATCTCGGCCGGCGCCTCGGGAGCGCTGCAGAAGCTGGCCGAGCACCTTCAGGCCCCCGTCATCACCACTAATGAAGGGAAGGGGGCGATTTCCGACCGGGGCTACCTGAGCCTGGGAGCGACGAGCTGGGTATCCGACCAGTTGGACCAGTTTCTTCAGGAGTGCGACGTGGTACTGGCGGTGGGTACCAGGCTGGCCAGGGCCGTGCTCGCCGAGAAGCACCGGATAGTGCAGATCGACATCGACGAGGAGGAGATCGGTCGGAACTACTCAAACACCTTTGGCATCGTTGGGGACGCCCGGCGCTCCCTGGAGGAGCTTTACCGCGTGCTCTCCTCCACAACACAGCCCCGTCCCAGCCGCCGCCGTGAGCTAGACGCCCTCAAGTCGAGCCGGTTCGACAGCTCCAAGAGGGTGGAGCCGCAGGACTCCTTTGTGCGCGCCATCCGTGCCGCCATGCCGGATGACGGGATTCTGGTCGAGGGTGTCACCCAGATAGGATACTACTCCCGCGTTTTCTACCCAGTCTATACACCCAGGACCTACCTGAACTCTTCCTACTTTGGCAATCTTGGCTACGCCTACCCCACGGCGCTGGGCGCGAAGGTCGCCCAGCCCGACAGGGCCGTCGTGGCCATCTCCGGTGACGGCGGTTTTCTGTTCAACTCCCAGGAGCTGGCTACCGCCGTGATGCATGGGATCAACGCCGTGGTCATCGTTTTCAACGACAACGCGTTCGGCAACGTGCTACGCGACCAGAAGTCCAAATTCAAAGGCCGCATCATCGGGTCTGAGCTGCACAATCCGGACTTCGTCAAGCTCGCCGAGGCTTACGGCGCCCGGGGCATTTTGGCCCGCGATGCGGACCAGCTGGAGTCCGCGCTTCGTGAGTCGCTCAATGCGGACGCGCCGACCCTGATAGAGGTCCCCGTCGGGATTATGCCCCCACCGTGGTGATTAGCCGTCGCATCCGCCGGGCCAGGCCGCGCCGCCGGCAACCCGGGCGGCCGGAATTCCCGCACTGGTACCCAGCAGCCTAAACCGCTCCAGCAACGTTCACCCCATCAGGCGCATGGACACTGTGCAGACAGCGGCAGCAAAGCAGATCGAGGCCCCAATACCGGCCGGGCGCTCGATGCCATCGATGGTTATTCTCTGTCTGCGCGACCCCGACGGCAACGGCGCCTGCAACGCCGTCCGGCGATCTTGTTGACACCCCATTTCTCTTGGCCGATACTGGGTCCGCGGCGTGCGGCATCGATGGCCGGTGTCGCGATTTGTGGGACAAGGGTGAGTAGAGGAGACCGTATAATGTCGCCACGTCAAAGAGGTCGTATCCGAAACCCGCTGTGCTCGACGTTCTCCAAAGCCAATCACGAGGAGCCCGGTGGCACGGCCCCTAGCTGGGACCGGTGCCTGGCGCTCGAGCTCGCCAAGCCGTGGGAGGAAGAAGTCGTGGACTCGGCCGGCTTCCCACCGGCGGTGCTGGAGACGCTGAACAGGGTGGAAAAGCAAGGACGCGCAACGAGACTGCAATGTGTGGCCCCGGACCCCGAGTACTCATTGGACGGCCACACCCGCACCATGCTCTATTCGAGGCCGGAAGCCCCCCTATTGGCGTACCGCAGCGATGAGTTCCAGGTGCCGCGGGAGCAGACCGGCCCCCTGGTGGAGGCGCTCTTGGAGCATCCGGAGAGACTGGGCGCCTTTGAGCGATACCGGCAGGACACCTCGCACATCCGAGATATTTTTGTGTGCACCCACGGGAGCCAAGACGTGTGCTGCGCGTCCTTTGGGTACCCAATATACCATCGCCTCCGCCACCAGCACGCTCGCGACGCGGGCGGCGGTCTCCGGGTGTGGCGAGTCAGCCACCTCGGGGGCCACCGCTTCGCGCCTAACCTGCTCGACATGCCTGAGGGTCGCAACTGGGTGCGCGTCGGTGTCGATGATGTCGAGCCGCTGGTCTTCCGCAACCGCCCGGCATCGGACCTGAAGCAGTTCTACCGTGGATGGGTGGCCCTGGACAGCCCCTACGAGCAGGCCGCAGAGCGCGAGGTCTTCATGCGCGAGGGCTGGGGCTGGACGGGCCGCCTGGTTTCCGGACAACTGTTGAGCGTGGAAGACGACGGAAGAAAGGCCCAGGTCCGAATCGACTTCGCAGGCCAGCAGGGCGAAGACTCCGGGGCCTATGAAGCCACCGTTGAGATCACCGGCAGCGCTCCCCGGGTGGACTGCCTGCGGGGCCAAGAGACCGGGGATGCGCCACAGTACGCCGTCAGCCGTCTGGTCAAAGTCAGCTAGCCCATGCCACGGGCCACGAGACCCCCGATAGCGGCCTGAGCACCGCTTCACGTCTACCCCGCCTCCTCAGAGGCTGTCTCTCCAATTTGTTGCCACGCCAACCCGCGCGTAAGCCCATGCAAAGTATGTCAGTAAGTACACACACAGTTCGTGGGTTAGTATTGACATATCTCTGAGGTAAGCATATCCTAAGTCCCAAGGTAAGTGCGCACTCCGCGTCAGCCGGTCTCTTTACCGGGAGGTCGATTTCTCCAGCTGTCCGATCTAGCCTCTTCGCGATGGTCGTCGTGCCGCTGATGGCCTGCAGCCAGCGTGTCGTGGCCAGCGGTCCCGGCTCGCCGGCGAAAGGGCTGGCCACACTCCGCCTCCTTCCTTCGCGGGGGGAGGTCAACCATCTTGACGTGGACATGGCGGGCCTTGTGGCGCGGCGTCGTCTGCCGGGGGGCTGCCCCCGCTGTGCCACCTGGATTCGAGTCCGCAAACGTAAATCACCTGTGTAGGCAACGGAAAAGCATGGGTCAATCATTCATCATCACGCTCAGAGAGGGCCTGGAAGCGGCCCTGATTGTGGCGATCATCCTGGCCTACCTGCGGCAGGTGGACTATCCAAAGGGCATTCATGCGGTGTGGTTGGGGGTCGCAGGAGCCGTCGCATTGAGCCTCGCCGCGGCGGGCGTGATACTCGCCCTGGATACGGCCCTTGAAGGCAGGGCGGAGGAGGTCTTTGAGGGCACGGCCTTTCTCCTGGCGGTCGGAGTGCTCGGATGGATGGTGGTTTGGATGAAGCACCAAGCGCATCACATAAAGGGTCGACTTGAGGCCCAGGTACAGGAGGCCATGCACACGGGTTCAAGTGTGGCGCTGGCGGGTCTCGCATTCGTCGCCGTGGGTCGCGAAGGCCTGGAGACGGCCCTGTTCCTCTTCGCTGCTTCCGAGACGGCATCCCATTTGGAAACGCTAGCAGGTGGGGTGGCCGGGCTGGCTATCGCTATTGCGCTTGGGGTAGGGATCAACAGGGGGAGTCGGCGCCTGAACCTGAGGGTCTTCTTCAACGTAACGGGGGTCTTGCTTATCTTCATCGCGGCGGGGCTTCTGGCCCGAGGTATCCACGAGCTTCAGGAGGCGGCGGTGGTACCGATCCTGGTGGAGCACGTGTGGGACATCAACCACGTCCTAAACGAGGCGACGGGCGCGGGTGGCTTCATGAAGGGCATCCTGGGCTACAACGGCAATCCGTCCCTCGTTGAGTTGATAGCATACGGGATGTTCCTCACCACCACCCTGGTGTACTTTTTCTGGCAGCCGCGCGGTATTGTCCGGCCGCAGGCACCGCGACAGCCGGAGCAGGTGCTGCCAGGCAGCGACGGCACGCAGTGAGCCTGGAATCAAGCCGGGTCCGCGCTGAGTGACACCGTACCACTCACCAATCGGCTTACCGGACTGCCGGTGTCTCTGATCCCATTCAAGCAGTCCATGGGCGTCTGGCCAGCCACGTGTTGACCGCCGGCACAGAATGCTCAGAGAAATGCCTCGTTTCCGCTGACGCCCGGCCCATTGTGGCGTGACAGCCTCCAGCCCAAGCGCGGCTGCAGGGCCTTTTCATCTTCAGTTATCGCCGCTGCGCCCCGATGCCCGCTGCTCGAGGTGCCGCCAGGCCTGCGTGATATTCGCGGCCCACCCACGAACGTCCTCGGGATCCACCTCAATCCGTGGCGCCAGGCCCTCATGAGCGGCCTGCTCCAGCAGCCGGGCAAAATCCGCCTCGCGCTCGTTGAGCCTCGTCTGCATGATTATGAGGTTGGTCAGCGCACCCTTCAGGTCCCCGACCGGGTCCGCTTCCGAGGACCGCTCCTGCTCCCCTCGGGCCCCGGGCAGGCCTCGCTGCAGGGCCGTGAGGAGCCTCAAGTGGAAGGTGCTCAGATGGAGTGAGCTGCTCAGCAGCCACCCAAGCTCCTCCAGGCTCACCGAGTAGCGGCCGGTTTCACCGGGCCCGGCAGCCTCGACGAACCTGTCTGCGGTTTTTTTATCCCCATCGGACGGCATGGACGACCCTCCTCGGCTGGTACCCATAGAGGAGCATGACTATGCCCATGCTCACTTAGATTGATCTGTGGCGCTTACTCTGAAGCGTGCGCCGACGGAGCACGCCAGAACCCTCTAACATGACCACGGCGGGTACAGAGGAAATCAGTACGCGTCACCCTTTTCCTCGGCGTCCACGGGCATGAACACCTCGTGTGTCGCGGGGTCTCTGTAGCCGTCGATGATACCGGGTGCGAGCCCCGGACTCTTCATTGCAGCGCGGACGATGAGCTTGTTGAACGTGCTTACGTTGTCGGCTTCAAAGTACTGGCGCACCGGCATCCACAGGCACTCCTCTATCTCCTCTGCCTGAATTACTATACGATGGCTCAGCGGCTCCAGCCGGCAGACAAAGTAGATATCCGACTTGCCATACCTGTACCCATGTAGATTTCGGAGGCAGACCAGCACCTTGAAGCGGGTCCGGACCCCCGTCTCCTCGTACACCTCTCTGACGACCCCATCCACGAGGTGCTCTCCCTCATGCATCGCCCCGCCGGGCAGCTTGTATGAGCGCGGCCGGCCACGCCTGCCGACCTTCTCGTGCACCACCAGGAGCTCGTCCCTGGAGTTTATCACCACCCCTCCCGCGCCGATGTAGTGCGAGGCGTAGGGAGGGATGAATGCACCATCAACCATGCGGCGGGTGAGCATGAGGTACCCGTCACCGGTATGGTGGAAGAAGAATCCCATCTCCACTGCTGCCGGCACCAGGGCCGCCAGGGCGATGCGCAGCTCCAGCCAGACCACCTTGTAGCCCTGGACCTTCCACGTCCTGAGAGAGAGCTCCAGCTGTCGCCGAAATTCCTCCGGCTCCTGGGGCAGCGCCTCAGGCTCGGGAATTACCCCACCGAAGGGGTTGGCGGTCGATTCAAGCACCTCCATCGATCACCCTGCTTGCCGGCCCGGTCCCAGTTGCCCGTGATCTGCAGAACGCAGACAGACCAGGCAATACGCTCGGCCCGATAGGTACCAGCAGCCGATGTCACTCCTGTCCACACCTGGCCTCCCATTCGAGTTAGGGGCAGTATAGTCCGGCCCGCGTCGCAGGTCAAAGGGGCCGTGAGAGTGGCGCTCGGACCCCTCAGCCCCGGAGGCCGGCTTTGCACCAAAAGGCGGAATGCGGAGGCGTGGTTCGACCGGCTCACCACGAACGGAGCTATAAACCAACCGTTCGCCCTGAGCTTGTCGAAGGGCAATTCACACAACCGCGCCACTTCTTGCGCAAAGCCCCGGAGGCCGGACAGACCCCCGGCGGCGGCCGCTCCGTCGCCGCAGCTCCTTGCGGTCACGCCACGTTATTTGTGCGCCCCAATGCCGCGCGGTTTGGTGTACAATCGGCCGGTGCGTCGAGCGGTGCGACAAGTATTCGCGCCTCGTTACACAATCTAGTGAGGCCTTTCACCATGGCAACCATCCTGGAGCGCTACAGGCAGAAGTTTCGCAGGTCGGGAGAGCTTTTCGAGGAGGGAAAGGGCGTGATAGCCGGCGGAGGCCACCAGTCCAGGATGGTGCGGCCCCACCCGATTTTCGTGGATGAGGCCAGGGGCGCGCTCAAGTGGGACGCGGATGGCAACGAGCTTATCGACTACATGATGGGGTTCGGGGCCTTGATCCTGGGACACGTCCATCCCGCCGTGACGGAGGCAGTAGCCCGGCGGTTGAACCAGGGGACCCACATGGGGACCGCCACCCCGCTGGAGATTCGGTGGGCGGAGCTGGTGAAGGACATGGTCCCGTCCGCGGAGCGTGTGCGATTCACCGCTTCGGGCACCGAGTCTACACTCCTGGCAATGAGGCTGGCCCGCGGCTACACCGGAAAGACCAAGGTGGTCAAGTTCCGCGAGCACTTCCACGGATGGCACGACTACGCCTCTCCTCAGTCGGGCATCAACACCCAGATAGGCATACCGAGCGAGACCCTGTCGACCGTGGTGGTGATCGAGCCGGAGACCGCAGCCGTGGAGCAGCTCTTGGAGCGTGACAATGACGTCGCCGCCGTGATCCTCGAGCCCACCGGCGGCCACTGGGGCCAGTTTCCACTGCCGAATCCGGGGTTCCTCGAAGACCTCCGTGATATTACGTCCAGGAACGGCGTGGTGATGATTATGGACGAGGTGATCTGCGGGTTCCGCATGTCCAGGGGCGGCGCCCAGGGCAGATTCGGCGTGCAGCCCGACCTGACGACGATGGCCAAGATCGTCGCGGGGGGCCTTCCCGGCGGCGCCGTGGCGGGCAGGTCGGACATAATGGAGCTGCTGAGCACCTCCGACGCGTCCAGGCGGTTGGCCCACCCTGGCACGTTCAACGCCAATCCCATGTCGGCCACGGCGGGTATCGCGACCCTCGAGGTGCTGGCCGGCGAGCCAGCCATCCAGCAGGCCGACGCCATGGCCGCCCGTCTCAAGGGGGGCCTAAGAGACGCGCTCACCAAGATGGAGGTGGAGGGACACGTCCACGGCATCGGATCGATCGTGCACGTCGCCGTCGGCGTCGAGTGTGACTGTACGGGTGACATCTGCACGCTGCCCCACTCCCAGCTTGCGGAGGCCACGGCGCCTCCTCGCGCCGATCGCATCAAGATCGCGATGGCAAACGAGGGGGTCGACATGATGGGTGGCATCGGCTTTATGGTCTCAGCGGTCCACGAAGAAGAGCAGATCGACAGCACGGCAGAGGCGTTCGAGCGCGCCCTGGCCGCCCTACGGGATGACGGGATGGTCTAGGGGCGGCGAGTGCCCCGTCACAACTGGCACGCTGGTCGATGCAATCGGTCACCCTCTGCGGAGGCGCAAGCCGCTGACCGATATTCAGGCGAGAGGTACTGCCATGGCACGGACGTATCGGGCGGCTCTGATAGGTTGCAGCCGCATGGGAGCCTTCATCGACAACGAGTCCGGAGCGCCTCCTGGGACCCAGCCCCCCAAGTCCCATGCGGCGGGGTTCGAGGCCTGCGACAGGACAGAGATGGTCGCCTGCTCCGACCTTCGCGTGGAGGTAATGGAGCAGGTCGGCATCCGATACGGTGTGCCGAAGGACAGGCAGTACACAGACTATCGCGAGTTGATAGCGAAGGAGAAGCCGGACATTATCGGCGTCGCCACCCAGCCGGAGCCGAGGGCGGAGATCGTGGTCTACGCCGCCGACAACGGGGTCATGGCCATCTACGCGGAGAAGGCGATGGCGGCATCGATGCAGGACGCCGACGCCATGGTGGAAGCGGTGGAGCGCAATGGGGCGCATTTCGCCCTGGGTACCCATCGCCGCTGGCACTCCGGGTACGACAAGATGATAGAGGTGATCGAGGGCGGCGACCTGGGCCGGCTCAGGACGCTCACCTGCTATGACACCGGCACCCTGTTCAACACGGCCAGCCACTACCTCGACCTCCTCTTGCGCCTGAACGGCGACCAGCCGGCCGCCTGGGTACAGGCCAGTCTGCCCAATGGCGACGAGATGATCGACGGGGACCTGATACGCGACGACCCGCTGGGGCACGGGATAATTCAGTTCGAGAACGGAGTCACCGCGTATTCTCAGCTCACCAATCGCAGGGGAGAGCACGAGGCTGTATGCGAGAACGGGACGGTGACAGCGCTGAACTCCGGCAACGAGTTCGCCATCCGCCGCGAAGGGACGCCTGACGGACGGGGGCGCTCGGCCCTCGTCCCCGGAGGGTTTCCCAAATACGAGCCGCCCAGCCCGACGTTGCGTCTCATCGAAGACCTGGTCCACTCCCTCGACACGGGCAAGCCGCCTCGCGGCGGCGTGCGGGTGGCCCGCGCCAGCACGGAGTTGCTCTTCGCGTTCATCGAGTCGCACCGGCAGGGCGGCAGGCGCGTGAAGCTACCGCTGGTCGACTGCAAGCTCAGGCTCCAGCGGGACCGCGCTCCCAGGCGACCGAAGTACCAGCCGTAGGGCTTGGTGCGGAGACCTCTGGCAAAGAGGGTGCCAAGAGATGGATCTCGATGGGCGCCAGCTTCTTCGAGACCCTTGATGAGCAGGCATTTATTTCCCAGGGGGCCTCGCAGCTCGACCGCGAGTACGCCGACCTGTTGAAGTAGAGGCGCTACCTTGAGACTCTTCGTCTTCGGCCGTCGCCTCGACGACTACGACGAGACAAAGTCGTCACTCCTTGTCTCTCTCGCCGTCCGCCTGGCCATCAACGCCGCCGCACTCTGGCTGGCGGCGCGGTGGGTGTCCGGCATCGAGATCGAGGGACGCGGCTCGCTGGTGGCGGCCGCCGCGATCTTCGGGGTCGTCAACGCCGTTATCAAGCCCGTGGCCCAACTGTTCGGCTGCCCCCTCACGTGTCTCACGGTGGGGCTGTTTGCGCTGCTGATCAACGCAGCGATGCTGACGCTCACCGCCTGGGTCGCAGGGGCACTCGGGCTTCAAGTCCAGGTAAGCGGGTTCTGGGCGGCGCTGTGGGGGGCCCTGCTGATAAGCGTCGTCAGCGTGCTGCTGAGCGCCTTTGTCGGGCGGCCACTGAAGCTCGCCTTCCGGCGGGGCCGCCGCTAGCGACTCGCCGCGGGCCTCCACGGGGGCGCATCGAGCGCGGCCGTGCGACGGCCACCCAACAGCCTACTCCAGCCCGGCCAGAAACTCGCTGACCGCGCCCTGGAATCCCGAGGGACTATCGCCCGGGACCAGGTGGCCAGCGCCCTCGATGACGGCAAGCCGCGAGCCGCCGATACGGCCGCGCATCGCCTCCGCCGTCTCCTGTGACACCACATCGCTATCCGCCCCACGCACCAGCAGGGTTGGGCACGTAATCCTGTCTATGTATCCCCAGAGTCGCCGCGTAATCTCGGGGCCGGCCGGTGCCGGCCTGTCGGGCGACCTGAAGACCCTGTCATACTTCCAGGTCCATTTCCCGTTAGGGAGCCGCTTCAGGTTATTCGGCATGCTGCTCCGGAGCTGCTCCAAAGACCGCCGACGGCTGTACTTGTGGGCGCGAGTCACGAACTCATCAATCGAGTCTAGCTCGTCCGGCGCTTCGACGAACCTCTTGACGCTTTCCGCGCCGGAGCGCTGGTGCTGGGGGGCGGCTTCCACGATAACCAGGCCTCTGACGCGCTCAGGGTGTTCGGCCGTGTAGATGAAGGCGTTCCTTCCCCCCATCGACAGGCCCACCAGGACGATGTTCCTGAGGCCCAGCGTGTCGACGATAGCCCGAAGGTCTCCCTGATGGGCCTCGGGCGAGTAGTCGCCGTCCGGCGCCCATTCGCTGTCTCCGTGTCCCCGCTGGTCCAGGGCAATGACCCGGTGCCGCTCGCTCAGCCACAGCGCCGCGAAGTCCCACGTGTGACACGTCTGGGCGAAGCCGTGCAGCAACAGCACCGGGGGCCCGTCCGCGCTGCCCCAGTCCAGGTAGTGAAATCGCATGCCGTTGGCGGTCACGAAGCGGTCCAGGGGGACGGCCTCTCGTGAGAAAACCACGCCGCTGGCGCGCGCCATGTCGAACAGCGAGGGGACCGCCCTGTTACGTCCAACGGTCAATCGCGAGAGTCCTTCGTGGAGGGATGGGCACTATGCACGGCGTCTCCTCTACAGCGGCGGCCTGCGCTCATGCCATTCGGTGGCCTGCTCGTAGGCGTGGGCGAGCCTGAGCACGGTCGCCTCGTCGAAAGGGCGGCCGGCCAATTGCAGTCCGATGGGCAGTCCAGCCGACGTGAACCCGCACGGGAGCGTGACGGCGGGTACGCCGCACAGGTTGAATGGCCGCGTCAGGCGTGAGAGCAGGGTCAGAACCGGCTCTCTCCCGTCGCCCACCGCCGCCATCTCATCCCCGATTTTCGGGGCCCCGATGGGCGCAGTGGGGGTAAGCAACACATCCACACCCTCCATCACCCGCGTCATCTGCTGGTTGAACCACGTCCTGGCGCGCTGGGCCTTGAGGTACTGCGTGGCGGTCGACAGCACCCCCGTCTCCAGCCTGGTACGCACCACCGGGTCGAACTCCTCGGCCCGGCGCCGAAGGTTGTCCAGGTGTACCTCGGCGCCCTCAGGCAGAATCACCCCCTGCGAGATGGGCACGCTCTGGGCCGCCATCGGGACCGCCACCTCCTCGACCGACGCGCCCAGGCCCTCCAGCACGCCTGCGGCCCGCGAGACCGCGTCCGCCACCTCGGAGTCCAGGACATCGAAGAAGAACTCCCTGGGAATGCCTATCCGGGTCCCGTCGATGCCCTGCTCTAGAGTGGCTGTAAAGTCCTCCGGCGGCCTCCGGCTGGACGACGGGTCGCGGGGGTCGTGGCCAGCGATGACGTTCAGCATCAGCGCAACGTCGCGGACCGTCCGGCACATAGGGCCAACGGTGTCCAGGCTCCAGCTGAATGGGAACACCCCGAATCTGCCGACCCGGCCGAATGTAGGCTTCAGCCCAACGATCCCGCACAGGGCGGCCGGGATCCGGACCGAGCCTCCGGTGTCGCTCCCCAGAGCGCCCATACACTGGCCCGAGGCCACCGAGGAACCAGAGCCCCCGCTCGAGCCTCCCGTGATCCGCTCAGTGTCCCACGGGTTGTGGGCCGGGCCATAGTGGGGATTGGCGCTGGTGGCGCCGAGGGCGAACTCGTGCATCTGGAGCTTGCCCATCAAGATGGCGCCCGCCTCGTTGAGCCGCTGCGTCACCGTCGCGTCCTCGTCGGGCACGAAGTCGCCCATGATCTTGGAACCGACGGTGGTACGCACCCCCCTGGTGTAAAACAGGTCCTTGAGCCCTATGGGAATGCCGTGAAGGGGCCCGCGGTAACCGCCTGAGACGATGTCGGCCTCGGCGGCCCTGGCCGCAGCCATCGACTCATCTTCGAGCAGGGTGATAAAGGAGTTGAGTCTGCCGTCCGTCTCGCCAATGCGCTCGAGGTGAGCGCTTACCAGTTCGACCGGCGACACCTCCTTGTCGGAGAGGAGCTTGGCGGCCTTTGAAATGGACAAGAAACAGATGTCGTCGGCCTGCACGCGCTACTCCCCCGCGGGTTCAAACACCACTGCGGGCTCGACGTTCTCGAGGTCAAGCCTGTCAAGCTGAGCTCTGGACTCCAAGGCCTTTCTCACCTCTGGCAGCAGCACATCCAGCCTGTCTTCCGTGAGTTCCAGGCCGGCCATGTCTGCCAGCGCCCTGATGCCATCCCTGGATATGTTGGGCTCTGCCACTTTACCTACCTCCATGGGGCCCGAATCCCGTCCACCCTACGGGGTGGTCCCGGTCAGCGCGTCGAGCACCAACTGGATTCCCATGGCCACCAGCTTCTCGTCGTCGCCGACAACCAGTAGAATGGCGGGCCCGATCTGGCCCAGGAAGACCGTCTCGTCGGGCATGACCCATCTTCTGCCCGATTCGCCGACGCTCTCCGAGGTGCCGCCGACCTCCTGCCTCTTGATACCGGCGAAGGTCTTGTAGGACTCGAAGAACTCGCCGCTGTCCTCTACGGAGTCCCACCTTATCTGCACGATCAGCAGCCGCTCGGCCGCCGGGCCGCTGAGCAGGGAGTAGCGGTCTCCACCCCAGCCGGCGGCCGCCTTGGCGGCCTCATTGTCGTCCAGGTGCTGCTCGAGGTAGGTCCTCAGCAGGAACTCTCCCAGTGTATTTGCGCCCACCTCCTCCCACCCCTTTCCCATCTGGTCGGCGAAATTGGGCATCGTGGTGCGGTGGGGCTCTTCTCCCGCGAAGTACTTGTCGGGATGCAAGATGTGCTCGGTGGAGAGCGGCGGGTTACTGTAAGCGGCGTTTACGCCCTCCCAGCCCCCGTCATCGTAGAGCCTGCCACGAAGTTCTGGCCGTCACGCTGGGGGAACCTGTTGGCTTTTTGCACCACGTCGGGGGCCTGCAGCAGCAGGTTGCCCGGCAGGGGCTTACTCAGCTCATCAAACTGGTCCGGGGTGAAGTGGTTGGTGATGTACCCCTGGATGACCTGGAACACGTCTCCCTTTATCAGGGCGCCGGCCGCCCTGAACTGGTCGGCGTCCTCCAGGCGGGCGCGTTTGGACAGCTCGAAGGTGTCGAATAGCGCCTGCTGGACTCCCCCCATGTACGCTGCCACGATCCCGATCTCCTCCAGCGCTCCAATGCTCGTAGCTTCGCTGATGACGTAGACCTTCTCGCTCTCGTCATCGAAAAGGGCGGCCACCTGCTGCAGCTGGATGCCCAGCAGGATCTCCTCCAAATTCTCCTCTTCGGTCATCAATCCCAGGACCTTGTAAAGCTGCTCGGCCTCGAACACCTGCTCGCGCAAAGACTCCCGCCGATAGAAGCCTCGGGTAATGGCCTCGAGCTGGTCCCTGGTCTTAAACTCGCTGGTGATCTCGCCCTCTAGCGTCACCCCCCGAAGGCTGAGTACGTTGGCCTCGGCCCGTGTCTTTATCTTGTCCAACGCCGCCACCGCCTCGGCAAGGTTCATGGCCGGCGCTGCATCCGCCGGGGCCGCCGCGGCGACTTCCTCTGTGGGGGCGCCTGCTCCCGGCGCCGCAGCGGAATCGGGGGCCCCTGGCGAAGCTGGCACGGCGCCCGCCGCCGGGGTGCCGACCTGCGCCGGTGCATCGCCTCCCCCGGCGAAAATGAGGGCGGCCACGGCCACAAAACCGCGATCAGCGCGACTACGCCGCCCCCAATCATCATGACTCCCCGGCTGACAAGTCGCTTTGGAAGGGCCTCGACTGCAACGCCTGCCTGCGCGGCCGCCGCATCGCCCGCCTGCAGGGCGGCCTCCGTCCCAAGCACCGCCGTGGGCGCATCCATCGAGTCTGCACCCTGGAGCTGTGATGCGTCCATTACCGCGGTAGCGCTCATGTCGTCGACGCTGATCGGATCCGCCGTAGCCAGGCCGCACGCCACCTCAATCGCATGGATAAGCTCCTTGCCGGACTGGAACCTTTCGTCCGGTTCCTTGGCAAGGGCTTTGATCAAGGTCGCCTCGAGCCTGGGCTCTATGTTGGGGTTCACCAACGATGGAAGGGGCAGGGCCTTGTGCACGTGGGCCATTAGTGTTGCCGCGGGGGTATCAGCTCGAAAGGGCGTGTGCCCCACCAGCATCTGATAGATTATTATCCCGAAGGCGTACAGGTCCGATCTGTGGTCGGCATCCGCGCCCATGGCTTGCTCCGGCGCCATGTACTCTGGAGTCCCAATCGCCTGTTGCGCCAGGGTGAATCGTGTCGCGGACTCCAGCATACGGGCCAGCCCGAAGTCGGCCAATATGGGACGTCCCTCGGCATCGAGGAAGACGTTGGCGGGCTTGATGTCCCTGTGGACGACCCCCTGGCCGTGGGCGTAGTCGAGAGCTTCCGCCAGCGGCCCCACGTACTTGAGGACCTCCTCGGGTGGTAGCGGCTTGCCCGTCAGCTTGTCCTGAAGGTCTCCCCCAACCAGGAGCTCGCTCACGAGGTATAGAAAGCCCTTGTCCTCGCCGAAATCGTATATCGCGAGAATGTTTGGGTGAGTCAGAGCGGCGATGGTCCGCGCCTCTTGGGAGAACCTCGCCGTGAATGTGGGGTCCTCCTGCTGAAAGGACGGAAGCACCTTGACTGCCACGTACCTGTCCAGGTTGGGGTCAAGACACCTGAACACGGTGGCCATCCCGCCCTTCCCCAGCTGCTCGATTATGCGGTAGCGTCCAAGACTGCTTCCGGGGGGTATGGTAACCATTACGAGCTAGCTCCCAGCGCTATCCGACTGTCCTGAGACCTGCCCGGGTGCGGGCCTGCGCCACCGATGGTCATTAGACGGTCCACGACTCTCGCGGGGGCATCGCCTGTCCGAAGGGCGGCACTCATTAATCTCCCAGGGTGTAGGCGGTCTGGCACAGCGGGGCATTGCGCCCTACAGCAGCAAGAATCCGAACTCTCCAACCGTTATCAGACGCGTGGGACTATGGGGGTCGTCCCCCAGATGCAGGCGCAGCCGTTCGACCGCCTTGTCCATCTGCTGGTTCGCCAGGGCGCTCGACGGTATTTCGGGCCACACAGACCGCGCGATCTCCTCTCGGCTGGCTGGCGCTTGTCTCTTATATTCCAAATACCTGAGCAGCTCCGCGTCCTTTGCCTCAAGCTGAGGGGCCTGCGGCTCGGGCTCGAGCCCCGCAATGTCCATCGCTCCCGTGGCGGGCGAGTCCACCGCCAGGCGTTGAGTAGCCCCCCCCTCCTCACGGAAGATGAAGGAGACTTGGCTGCCGGCCAGACGTATGCTGTCTCCGTGATTGAGGAGGTGCTCCGCCGGTCCTATCCTGCCGCCATTTACGAAGGTGCCGTTGGTGGTGTTCAAGTCGCGCAGCGCAAAGCCAGTGGATGTTTCTATGATGAGGGCATGCTGCCGGGACACCCAGTTCTCGTCCACCACCACGTCGTTGTCCGACCGGCGGCCCAGCATGAGTGGCCTACCAGACAGGGGTATCGTTGTGCCGCTATCTGGTCCGCCCTGGACCGTCAGTCTCGCCTGCGCCAAGTCGACCATGCTTGAATGCTCCGACTTCAGCTACCAGCGCTTCTAACGTATCTAGCCTCGTACTCCGGCGGATCAAGACCAATTGTACACAAGGAGGACTTTTTCTTCCACCGGCTGGACGGTAAGTTGTTCCAGCAGCGTCTCCGGCGATCTTGCAGAGTTGGACAATCGCGCATTACAGCAGCAATAACCCGAACTCTCCCACGGTGATCAGGTGAACAGGGTCGAGAGGGTCGTCCCCGAGGGCGTCTCGAACCCGCGCTACCGACTGGTCTAGCGCCCGGCTTGCCTGGCCGCCGCCGGGAATCTCGGGCCATAGTTCCAGCAACAGGTCTTCCCGGCTGACGACGGCGCCCTTTCTCGAATTCAGGAGCCGGAAGAGGTCCCCATCCTTACCTCTAAGAGAGACATCCAGTCTCTCCTCCTTTAGCCCCCCCGGCTCCGCGTCCCCCTCAACCACTATCGAACCGGTGGAGGGGGGATCTACATTCAGCACCTCGGTCGGCGAGCCCTCTTGCCGGAACAGAAAGGACACCGTGCTGCCCGCCAGGCGTACGCTGTCGCCATGCTGCAACCGTTGCTCCCCATGTCCGATCTTCACGCGGTTCACGAACGTCCCATTGGTGGTATTGAGGTCGCGGAGAATATAACCGCCTGGGGAGTCCATGACCAGGGCGTGCCTTCGGGAAACCGAGGGCTCGTCCACTACAAGGTCGTTGTCCGACCGGCGCCCCAGGGTCAGCGGGTTCCTCGACAGTGGGATGCTTAGACCACTATTGGGTCCCCCCTGGACCACCAGGTTTGCCTTTCCCGAGCTAGTCATGCCTGAACGCTCCAAATTCCCCGTCAGCCTCTCACCCGTCAGCCGCGCTGGGCCGCCGGCACAACGGCCATTGTACACAAACGGGTAAGTCCCTAATATTTCTTCCACTGCCTGCGGAGTGCACATTGCCGGCGGCATCTTTGCCACACGGCCGGCTCTTGTGCCTTCATGCCACACACGGCCGGCTAAGGGCTCAGGGGCGTCCAACGGGTTGATTGGGCTTCATCCCGGCTGCAACCTGCTGCTCTCGAAAGGCCTGACGGGACGGCCGCTGACGCCTTTCGCTTCAGGGGGACCTATCGAGGACTTCTGGACATAGACGGCGCCAGACGGGAAGGGATACGGAGGTTGGGGGCTCGAGAAAGGACGCCGGGCCGATGCTAGTGGGTCCAAACCGGGCCTACTCGACGGTCACAGTCTTGGCCAGGTTTCTGGGCTTGTCGACATCGCAGCCGCGCCGGACGGCGATGTGGTACGCGAGCAGCTGCATCGGCACCGCCATGAGCATGGGCGTGATCTGGGAAGAGGCTCTCGGGATATAGATCACTTCGTCCGCTAGGTCCGCGATGCGGTCGTCTCCCTCGGTGGCGATGGCCACGACCTTGGCGCCTCTCGACCTGGCCTCGTTGACGTTGCTGAGCATCTTCTCGTATAGGCCGTCTTGCGGTATGAGCGCTACCACCGGCATGTCCTGGTCGATCAGAGAGATGGGGCCGTGCTTCATCTCTCCTGCTGGATATCCCTCGGCGTGGATGTAGCTGATCTCCTTTAGCTTGAGCGCCCCCTCCATGGCCAGGGGGTAGTTGATACCCCGGCCCAGATACAGGAAATCGGAGTGGACGGAGAACTGGTCGGCGAGACGCTTATACTGCTCTTCGCTGGAAACGAGCGCTCCCAGCATCTCCGGCAGGTGGGCGAGCTCTTGCACCAGTCCGGATGCGCGCTCTTCGGCGAGGACGCCGCGTTTGATGCCGAGGTATAGGGAGAGCAGGTACAGGGCAGTGAGAGAGCACATGAATGTCTTGCTGGCCGCGACGGCTATCTCCAACCCCGCCCGAATAAGTATGGTCCCGTCGGCAACTCGCGTAGTCTGAGTGCCGTCATAGTTACACAGCGTGATCTGCCGGGCTCTCTTCGCCTCCGCCTCCTCCATCGCGGCCAGAGTGTCGGCCGTCTCTCCAGACTGACAGACGGACACCACCAGTGTCCCCTGGTCTATGACCGGGTCGCGGTACCTGAACTCCGAGGAGTTGTCGGCCTCCGCGGGGATGCGGGCCAGCTCTTCGATCCAGGCCCTGCCCACCATCGCCACGTGTAGACTTGTCCCCATGCCCACCAGCACCACCCGCTCGATACCCATTATCTCCTCATCTGATAGAGGGAGTTCCTCCAGGTCCACGTCAAGTCTCTCGAAGGAGACCCGTCCTCTCATAGTGTCGACCACTGCCTCGGGCTGCTCGTTGATCTCCTTGAGCATGAAGTGCTTGAACTCACCCTTGACGGCGGCGAAAGAGTCGTAGGCTACATGGGAAGTAGGCTTCGGGACGGCCGTACCGTCCAGGCGGCTGTAGCGGGCGCCCGCCCGCGTCGCGGACACCACCTCTCCCCCGGCCAGGTATGCCACCTCTCGAGTGTGCGGAAGCAGCGCCGGAAGGTCGCTGGCCAGAAACATCTCGTCATCGCCGTAGCCGACCACGATCCCGCCTGCGTTTCCCAGCCTGAAGCCCACCAGCTTGCCCGGATCATTCTTCGATGCCACGAGAACCGCGTTTGCTCCTCGAACTCGGCCCGCGGCCTCCTTGACCGCGTCCTCCAGCGGGTACTCTTGCAGGAGGTACTCCTCTATCAGGTGTGGGATACACTCGCTGTCGGTCTGGGAAGAGAAGACGTGGCCGCGGGCCTGCAGCTCTTCTCTTAGCTCCAGGAAGTTCTCCACGATGCCGTTGTGGACGACGGCGGTCCCGTTGTGGCAGTCCGTGTGTGGGTGGGCGTTAAAGTCGGTCGGCCAGCCGTGAGTGGCCCAGCGCGTGTGTCCGATCCCGCTGGTCCCTTCGGGTGTCTCGTTTTGCATAGAGGCCAGAAGCGCTGATAGCTTGCCCTCGGACTTCCGCACCGACGGGTCGCCGGAGGGACCCATTACCGCGATTCCGGCGCTGTCGTAACCGCGGTACTCAAGCCTGGACAGCCCCTCTAGCAGGATGGGGGCGGCGGGCTGGTGTCCCGTGTATCCAATTATTCCGCACATAATGCGTCCAGGGCCTCTACGACATTATTGATGTCTGCCGGACGCCACGCCCCTACATCCCCCAGCAACGGTACGCTTCCGGCCTCGTATCAAATTATGTCCCAGGACTACCGCCCGTTTCAACGCCTGGGCTAGACCTCGCCTTGGCCCCGATGGCTACCGGCCCCTTGATACCGTAGACGCCCTGGTAGCAGACGGGGAGCAAAACCGCGACCCGCTGCATGATCATATCGGTGAGAGAGTCCAAGACCGCCTTGCTCGGCCTGCCGTCGATGGACGGGACCGAGAAGGCCGTCCCGATGTTGACCCGAATCTCTCCCGTGGGGTTAAAGACCCTCAGCCAGGTCCCAAGCCTCTCGGTACCGGTTATGCCCACTGGTAGCAACGGCGCCTGAGACATCAACGCCAGGCGGGCTACTCCCGGCCGGGCCTTCCTCATGCCGCCCGCTGTCCTGGTCCCCTCTGGGAACACAACGACGGCCTGGCCCCGCTGGAGCTGTCGCAGCAACCAACGACAGGCGCCAATTTCATTCACCCCTGTGTCCACATGGAATGCCCCGTAGGCTCGATAGAACCAGGAGGCCGCCGGCCCCCTGGAGGTCCCTCTGTCGGCAAGGAACCTCATCCTCCGGGGAATGCTTGTCGCCAGCAGCGTGGGATCAAAATTGCTCTGGTGGTTGGCCACGATAATCAGCGGCCCCATGGGGAGCACGTGTTCTCGGCCCGACACGTGCCAGTCGGCGAATGCGCGCAACGTGAGGCTCTGGATGTAGTTGGCCGCGTGGTAGATAAACTCCATCAGTCCCGCTCGACGTAACCAAGGACCTGTTGGACCAACTCCTCCACTCCAAAATCCGCGGTATCGATCAGGATAGCGTCATCAGCCGGGCGCAGGGGTGATTCGGCGCGCTCAGAGTCTATCCTATCACGTCGAGTGGTCTCCCTCAGCACCTGCGCGTAGTCCACGGCCTCGCCACGGCGTTCGAGCTCCAGGTACCGGCGCCGCGTCCGGACCTCGACCGAGGCCTGCAGGTAGATTTTGATAGCGGCACGAGGCAGCACCACCGTCCCTATGTCACGCCCGACCATCACGATCGGGCCCTCTCTCGCAATGGCCCGCTGCTGCTCCACCAGGGGCACTCTGACTCCCGGCGCCTTCGCCACCAGCGACACGCCACGCTCTACCTCCGGGTCCACCAGAGCGTCGGTCATTTCCTGCCCGTCGACGAGAAGCCGCTCGCGGCTCATTTGGCCCCGCCCGGCCCCGGCCATCGCTGGCGCCAAGCGCCACGTAAGACCCCGGGCCACCCGTGCGAGCGCCGCCTCGTCCTCCAGGTCTGTCCCCCTCCGCAAAGCCGTCCACGTGACGGCACGGTACATCGCTCCGGTGTCCAAATACCGGATGCCGAGCCTCTGGGCCACAAGCCGCCCGACCGCCGTCTTGCCGGAGGCCACGGGGCCGTCGATGGCTATCGCCTTGGGTCCAGTCACCAGGGGCGCCCTTGCCCCGCGACCGGAGGCTTATTCACCTCGGCCACACCTTGTCATTTGGACCCTTGGGGAATTCTCAAGCATGCGACCCTCAGCAAACGTGCCGCCAGTACAGAATAGCCAATGCATTCTAGCAGACAGGCGCTTCGCGTGACTTGCGGACCGAGCAATGGGGGCATGAGTCTCGCGACCTCCCGACTCTGACGTATTCACCCGCGGGCTTGACAAATTGCTGCAACACACCCCTTGTGGTACAATCTAGGAAATTTCAAGGGATATGAGACTAGCAACGGATGGGACTGGACAAGTCTGAGAAAGAGTCCATTACCAAAGAGTACCAGGCCCGGCAGGGGGACACCGGCTCAACTGAGGTCCAGGTGGCGCTACTGACGACCCGTATCGCCAGGCTCACCGACCACCTAAGAGTCCACCTGCATGACGAAGCCACACGTAGAGGCCTCCTCGGGTTAGTGGGGCGCCGCCGTAGGTTGCTCCAGTACCTCAACCGGCAAGATGTGAGCCGCTATCGCTCGCTCATTGCCAGTCTCGGACTGAGAAGATAGTCCCGAGGTGTCGGGGCTTTTTTCTTGACCCAAGGTTACCCGATAGGAGGTTTACCGCATCCATGATGTCATCGTTTGAGCGCCGCATTGGCGAAAGACTCCTTACCATTGAGACGGGCAGGCTTGCCCAGCAGGCCAACGGGTCCGTGCTTGTCCGATACGGCGACTCCGTCGTGTTGGTCACCGCCACCATGAGCAAGCCCCGGGAGGGCATCGACTTCTTTCCTCTGACCATCGATTTTGAGGAGAAGATGTACGCCAGGGGCAAGATTCCGGGAAGCTTCTTCCGTAGAGAAGGGCGTCCCAGCACTGAAGCCGTCCTGACGGACCGGCTCACCGACCGGCCGTTACGGCCCCTGTTCCCTAAAGGCTTCCGTAACGAGGTCCAGATCATCGCCACCACCCTCTCCGCCGACCTGGAGAACCCACTTGACGTCCTTACAATATTGGGTTCCTCCGCGGCCCTGAGTATCTCCGACATCCCATTTTCTGGGCCAGTAGGCGCGACCCGGGTGGGATACGTGGATGGCGAATATGTGATCAATCCGACGTACCAGCAGCTTGATATCAGCAAGCTGGACCTGGTCGTCGCGGGCACCGAGGCCGGAGTGCTGATGATGGAGGCCGGCGCCCATCGCCTGCCGGAAGACCTAGTGCTCGAGGGAATACGTCGCGCGCAGGACGCCAACCTGGAGGTGATCGCCCTCCAGCAGGAGATGGTCCGGGCTGTGGGCGAGGACAAAGTCGAGTTCCAGCACGAGGGCCACTCCCCGGAGCTTCTCGCACGAGTGGGCGCCATCGTAGACGGTCGGCTGGCCGCTGCCGTCGACGCAGGTAACGGAAAGGCCGACCAGGCCAGCCGGATCAAGTCGCTGGGGGCGGAGGTGGTGGAGAGCCTGCGGGAAAGCCACGATGAAAGCCACATCTCCGACGCCTATCAGTCCCTGGTGGAGAAGGAGTTCCGCAGGGGAATTCTCGAAGGGGGCACGCGCCCCGACGGCAGAGGACTCAAAGACATAAGGCCCTTGAACTGTGACGTCGGCATCCTACCACGCACCCATGGCAGCGGGCTGTTTAGCCGCGGGGAGACTCAGGTGCTGGGTATAGCAACCCTCGGCCCCGTCGGCGACGCCCAGAGGTTGGACAACCTTAGTCCAGCAGAGACGAAACGGTTCATGTTCCACTACAACTTCCCTCCCTTCAGCACTGGGGAGACGGGACGTGTGGGGTCTCCGAGGCGGCGGGATATCGGCCACGGGGCGCTGGCCGAGCGTGCCCTGCTGCCTGTCCTGCCCAGTGAGGAAGACTTCCCCTATACCATCCGGCTCGTCGCCGAGGTCCTGAGCTCCAATGGGAGCACATCCATGGGCAGCGCCTGCGCGTCAACCCTTGCCCTGATGGACGCGGGGGTACCGATAGAGACTCCCGTAGCGGGGATTTCGGTTGGGCTAATCACCGGTGAAAACGGGACGTTCGCCACCCTGACCGACATTCAGGGCATGGAGGACCACTTCGGCGACATGGACTTCAAGATCGCCGGCACGGCTGACGGCATCACCGCCATACAGCTCGACATCAAGGTCGAAAGCATCGGCTTCGACATCATAGAGGCCGCGCTTGCCCAGGCCAGGGAGGCGCGTCTGACTATTCTGGAGCGGATGAGGGAGACCATAGACCTCCCGAGGGCCGAGATGAGCCCGTACGCGCCCAGGGTGACGCGGATCACCATCCCCGTCAGTAAGATCGGCGCCGTCATCGGCCCCGGCGGCAAGGTCATCCGAGGCATAGTCGAGGAGACTGGGGCCACCGTGGACGTTCAGGACGACGGCACCATCATGATCGGCTCCACGGACGGGGCCGCCGCCCAGCGAGCTGTCGAAATCATCGAGGGCCTTACAAAAGAAGCCAAAGTGGGCGAGATCTACACCGGCAAGGTGGTCAGAATATTGGACTTCGGCGCCTTCGTGGAGATCTTCCCCGGCACCGACGGCATGGTGCATATCAGCGAGCTCGCCAACTACCGCGTCCCACGTGTCGAGGATGAGGTCCAGCTTGGTGAAGAGATCACCGTCCTCATCAAGGGCATTGACCAGTCAGGGCGCATCTCCCTGTCGCGGAGAGCCCTGCTTAAGGACGATCAGAATTCCGGACCGGAGGGGCAGGACGGCCCCGACGCCGGCTCGGGACCGCGGCAGGGCCCGCCGCCACGTCGCCAGGAAAGACCGGGTGGAGGCGAGAGACAGGGCAGCGGCCGGCCGGGGGGAAGAGGCGGGTCGGACCAGCGCTCCCAGGGTGGCTGGCGCGGGACTCAGGGGAGTGGCCAGAGGACAGGCTACCGCCCTTCCGGCGACAGGCCCTCCTCCCGCTAGCCCAGAATACCCGCGCGCTCATCTTCCAAGCTTGGCCACTGCGAGCCCCGGTCCATCGGGGCTCGCGATCTACCTCAGACAATCGGCCCACCCTCACGTATGCGCGCTACTCGTGGTAGTCTCCAGCAAACAGACCTCGTCAACGGAGCGCAGCCATCGTACCAATCAGGGTCGTTGTACAGGGAGCCTTGGGAAAGATGGGCCAGGAGGTGCTCAAGGCCGTTTGTCGGGAGTCCGACATGCGGCCCGTGGGCGGCGCCGACCTGGGCGCCGAGGCCTCCTCCATCGCCCTACCTGACGGCTCGGGGTCCGTACCGCTTTCCAGCAATCTGGAAAGTGTTCTAGGCGATGCCGACGTCGTCGTGGACTTTACCAACGCCGACGGGGCGACGGCTGCCATGCGCACCGCTGCGGCCCGCGGGGTGAACGTGGTAATCGGCTCTACAGGCATCCCGGAGGCGGGAGTCCAGGAGGCGAATTCGCTCGCCCGCGAGCATGAAGTGGGCATCATGATCGCACCCAACTTCGCCCTGGGGGCCGTGCTGATGATTCATCTTGTCAGGGAGGCGGCGCGTTTCTTCGACTACGCCGAGGTGAGCGAGGCGCACCACGAGGCCAAGATCGATGCCCCTTCGGGCACCGCGCTGGCGATAGCCGCCGCAGCCTCGCAGGGCAAGGGCGGAGCGTTCATCGCGCCGAAGGCGGAGAAGGAGGTACTGGCCGGGACCCGAGGCGGCACCTCCGAGGGCGTGACCATACACAGCGGGCGCATGCCCGGCAGGATGGCGCACCACGAGCTGGTTTTCGGCGCCCTGGGGCAGACCCTCACCATCCGCCACGACTCAATCAACCGCGAGAGCTTTATGCCCGGCGTAATGATGGCGGTCCGCGAGGTCGTCAAGAGGCCCGGCCTGATCGTTGGCCTGGACAAGGTGATGGGGCTGTAGGGCTCACGCGTTTCATTCGCTCCACACCTACGTCTCCCTGCGCGCATCACCCATTCCCTGAATCCGCCTAACGCGGATGAAGGGCCTGGGGATGGGGTAGCGATCGATTGACGGCTGGGTCCCCTACCATCCCCCGGGCCAACCTTGGCTCTCTGTGGATTTGCGCTCGCAAAACAGGTATGATTTGGCCACAGCATAGGTCGTCGAGCTACGCCATGGACGGGCCAAGAATCGCGGTTATCGGAGCAACGGGCGCGGTCGGAAAGGTCTTCCTCCAGCTTCTGGAGGAAAGAAGATTTCCGGCCGGCTCGATCCGGCTGTGCGCCTCCGAGCGCTCCTGGGGCAAGGTGCTCACGGTTAACGGGGCCCAACTGACGGTTGAACAGGCAACGCCCCAGCTCCTCCGCGAGGTGGACATCGCCTTCATCGCCGCCAGCAGCGACGTGAGCCGCGAGATGGCACCGCTGGCGGTCGAGCAGGGCTGCCTCGTCGTGGACAAAAGCTCGGCCTTTCGGATGGACCCGGACGTGCCCCTGGTGGTGCCCGAGGTGAACGCCGACGACATCGATGGCCACAGTGGGATTATTGCCGTCCCCAACTGTTCGACCACCCCTCTGGTGATGGCCCTCAGGCCCCTCAATGAGATCAGCCCGGTACAGAGGGTCGTCGTCGACACCTACCAGTCGGTGTCGGGTTCGGGCGCCGCAGCCATGGCCGAGCTCCGGACCCAGACCGGGCGCGTCCTGGCGGGCGAAGCGGCCGAGCCCGACGCCTACCCCCACCAGATAGCCTTCAACGTCCTCCCCCACATCGAGCCCTTCCTGGAGAGCGGCTACACCCGGGAAGAGGAGAAGATGGTGAACGAGACCAGGAAGATACTCCACCTGCCCGAGCTGGCCGTCTCCGCCACGTGCGTCCGCGTCCCGGTCATGGTCGGCCACAGCGAGGCGGTCCACGTCGAGTTCGAGCACCCCGTCACGGCGGCCGACGTGCGGGAGAGCCTGTCCAGGGCGCCGGGCCTCCGGGTGCTGGACGATCCGGCATCCAATGTATACCCTATGCCCATCGACGCCGAGGGCGCGGACGAGGTCTTCGTGGGCCGAATTCGACAGGACCGGTCCCACCCCCGCGGCGTCGCCATGTGGCTCGTATCCGATAACCTCCGAAAGGGTGCTGCGCTGAACGCACTCCAGATCGCGGAAGAGCTGTTGACCAGGGAGCTGATACGGCCGTCGAAAGGGAGGGCGTAGCCATGGCCGAGATCGGAAGGCTTCTCACAGCGATGATAACGCCCTTCGACCAGGAGGGCGAGGTGGACTACGCACAGGCGCGGAAGCTCGCCAAGGGCCTGGTAAACTCCGGCAGCGACGGGCTGGTGATCGGCGGCACCACCGGCGAGGCCCCGTCGATGTCGGACGAAGAAAAGGTGCGGCTCTTCGCCGAGGTGAAGGAAGAGGTGGGCGAGACAGCAGCGGTCATCGCGGGCACCACCGACAACAACCACCGCAATTCCGTGGCGCTCTCGAAGGAGGCCGAGCGGGTCGGCGTGGATGGCCTTCTGCTGACCGTCCCCGCCTACAACAAGCCGCAGCAGGAGGGGCTCTACCAGCACTTCAAGGCCATCGCGGAGGCCACCAGCCTGCCGGGCCTGCTGTACAACGTGCCCTCTCGCACGGCGCTCAACATGACGGCGGAGACCACGCTGCGCCTGGCGCAGATCGACAACATAATCGGCGTGAAGGAGGCGTCCAGCGACCCCGTGCAGATCGCCCAGATCGTCGACGGCTCTCCGCCGGGCTTCCGTGTCTGGTCCGGCAACGACGACGAGACCTTCTCAGTGATGTGCGTGGGCGGCTACGGAATCGTCAGCGTGGCCGCAAATATCATCGGCAACCAGATCAAGGCCATGATGGGCATGATCCTTGAGGGCGATCTGGAGAGCGCAGCCGGCGAGCACCGGCGTATGCTGCCTATATTCAAGGCGCTTTTCTGGGTAACCAACCCTGTGCCGATCAAGTACGCGGTCAACAGGGCGGGCTTTGACGCGGGCCCCGTCAGGTTGCCCATGGCCGAGCCCGACGATGCCTTCAAGGCCAGGTTCGACCCGGTAATGGACCGCTACGACATCGACCTACCCGTTTAAGAGGGTAGCGTTTAGCTACACCGGAAACACAGGGCGGCTGTGGTCGTGGCAGTGCCTCCCGCCCTACCCCGGCCCGACGCCGGCGCGGGACCCCTGCCTATCGCCGCAGTGCACGATGACGAGCCGCAACAACTCCTCGGAGAACGCTTCTCTCGCCGCGCATTGTGTTGCGCTGGCAAGGTCGCCCCGTGCCGGACCGGACTCCCATTGGCGACGGAGGCGGACCTGAGAACGATATGGATGGAACGATGCGGCCCGCAGCCTCTAAATCACCTCGCGGACTACGATGGTCTCGTCCCGGTGCGGGCCGGTGGAGATGATGTCGATGGGACACTCGACCAGCTCTTCGATGCGCCTGACGTAGGAACGCGCGCCCTCCGGCAGCGCGTCAAGGCTCGTCGCGCCGGCGGTAGGCTTGTCCCAGCCGGAGTGTTCCTCGTAGATGGGCCGGCAGCGTTCCAGCGTGGCAGCGCTCCCAGGGAAATCGTGGACGATCTCCCCGTCCAGCTCATAGGCGGCGCATATCTTGATCTGATCGAAGCTGTCCAGTACGTCCAGACGCGTTAGCACGAGGGAGGTGTACCCGTTGACGCGCAGGCTATACCGGGCGGCCACGGCGTCGAACCAGCCCACACGCCGCGGCCTGCCAGTGGTGGTGCCGAACTCCTGGGCGAGCTCCCGGATGGCCTCGCCGGTCTCGTCAAACAGCTCCGTTACAAAGGGCCCGCTCCCCACCCTGGTGCTGTAGGCCTTGAACACTCCCAGAATGGTGTCGATCTGGCCTGGCAGGAGTCCCAGCCCCGTGCACGCCCCCCCAATAGTCGGGTGAGACGAGGTGACGAAGGGGTATGTTCCGTGGTCCAGGTCCAGCAGGGCGCCCTGGGCGCCTTCCAGGATCACCGTCTCCTTGGCCTCCACCGCATTGTAGATAACGTGCTCCGCCGGGCCTATGAACGGCGCAAGCCTCTCGGACCAATCCTTACACTTGGCGAATACCTCGGCCAGCGGCAAGGGCTTGCCGCCGTACACGTTCTTGATAATCGCGTTGGCATGGCCGAGAACGCTCTCCAGCCTGGGCAGCAGCGCCTCCAGGTCGGCCAGGTCCGCGGCACGGATCCCGACTCGCGCGGCCTTGTCCGTGTAGGCCGGGCCTATGCCCTTGCCGGTCGTGCCAATCGCATTGCTACCCCGGGCCTCCTCCGCCAGCTCATCCAGGACTACGTGGTAAGGCATCACTAGGTGCGCGCGCTCGCTGACAATCAGGCGATAGCTGACATCCACTCCCCGTTGCTCCAGGCCCGAGACCTCGTCGAGCAGAACAGCTGGATCAACTACGACTCCATTGCCGATTATGCCCATCACGTCCGGCCATAGGATGCCGCAGGGCACCAGATGGAGCTTGAACTCCCCCTGATCGTTCACCACGGTGTGGCCGGCATTGTTCCCACCGGAGAAGCGGGCCACGATGTCGGCATCCCTGGACAGGAAGTCGACGATCTTGCCCTTGCCTTCATCGCCCCACTGTGCCCCCAGCACCGCACAGACCGTCATCCCATCTCCCCTTCTCTCTCAGTATCTGCGTCTTGACGACAGAGGTCGCCGACGCGCATGGTAATTATATTATTCCGGCGGCCCCTATGCGGTCCCCGCTGAGAGGCGGGAATGATTATCAGCCAGAGCGCGGCCCGGAAATTGCCGTGGGGAGTATACCAGACGGCCCATCCATTGAAAAGGACTCCCTTTACATACCTGGGCCTTTCGGTGTTGGGGCTTTGCCCAGATCCGATGTGGTTCGACACGCCCTTTTCACGAGCATAGGCCGACTCCGCCCCCTCTCCGTCCAGTGTCACCAACAGGCCGACTCTGCCCCCTCTCCGCACGCCTATGCATCACCCACATCTTGTGAGGGGCTGGAACGTTATCATGACTTTGCCGCAGTCTGGACATACGTTCCATGTTAGTCGACCTGCCATAGCTACGTTGGCCGTTCCCACCCGCCCGCCCAAGCGGGTCTTGGGGACACCCCAACCCCCGCCAAAGGGGCTCTCGCCCCCCTGGACTCCCTATTTTCCTATCTGCACAACGACCCGCGGGTAATGCATAGCTCCGCACGCGGAGAGGGGGAACGGGGGTGAGGTATGCATCTGCTTTCCACGACTTGGGTTCTTATTGCATAACCCGACGTGTCTTGAGCGGCTCACGGTGGGGGGGAGGCCAAGACCACCCGTGACCGGCGACGGCAGACCTGTGGTAACATGAGGCGCGAATTCAGCCGGCGTGGGGGAGCGATTCTCATGGTCGCGATAGATAGAGTGCGATTGGCACCGGTGGACGGCGCCGAGGAGCTATTCACGCCCCGGTTCAGGGAGTACCTGGTGGCGTTGCACGACAGGTTCACCCCTAAGGTCCACGCAATGCGGGCGAAAAGGGCGCAGGTCCTGCAGCGAGCCCTGACACAAGCAATCATGCCGTCGCACCTTCCCGAGTCAGAGGCAAACACAGGGGACTGGCAGGTGCCGCCGGTGCCGGATGATCTGAAGAGACCGGGGATTGAGATAACCGGACCTGCCTCTATCACGGGCATGTTCATCAACGCCTTGAATCCGGGGCCGGACGGGACCAGAGCGGAGGGCGACCTAGACGACGATGAGGACGCGGCGGGGCACCGGTTCATCGATACGGTGACGGCGGCGCGGAATCGCCTGGCGGCGGTCAACCGCACGCTGGAGCACCACGACACGCGAAGGGCCAAGCAGTACAAGATTCAGGAGGGTGAGATCCCGTTCTTCATGCACCGGGAGCGCGGTCTCCATCTTGACGAGCCGGAGGTCACCATCGATGGGAGTCCCGTGTCGGCGGCCATCCTGGGGACGGCGCTAACCCTGTTCCACGCGGGCAGGGCGCAGATTGAGCGTGGCCAGGGCCTGTACTTCTATCTGCCAAAGTTGGAGTCCGCAGAGGAGGCGGGTTTCTGGAGGGAGTTTTTGGATTTCAGCCGTGAGGAGCTGGGCTTGCCGCAGAGCGCCGTCATAAAGGCGATCCCACTGGTCGAATCGTTGCCCGCCGCATACCAGATGGAGGAGATGCTGCACGAGCTCGGCCCATATGCCGCCGGCCTAAACGCCGCTCGATGGGACTTCAAGGCAAGCATCTTCGAGTTCGTAATGGCGGACCCGAACTCAGTATGGCCAGACCGATTCGGAGTCGACATCAAGACAACCGATTTTCTGGCAAACATCTTCCGGCGCCTGGTGGCGGTGTGCCTCAAGCGGGGAGCGGTGCCCATCGGGGGAATGGCGACGGCGCTGCCCAGCAGAGAGCCCGCGGTGAACGAAGCCGCGGCGGTTGCGATAAGGGCTGACAAGGAGTGGGAGTCCCGTCAGGGATTTATGCGGGCATGGGTCGCGCACATCTTTCACATGAAGGTCGCCGCCGATCCTTTCAAAGAGCTGCGTGGGTCGGGATGGGAGCCTTCGCCCGAGATGTTCGACCCGGACAACTACCCCATCGAGATCAAAGTCCCAGATGGCCCCATCACCGTTGAGGGTACGCGCCGCAACGCCAGGATGATGATCGAGTACCTGGAGGGATGGCTCAACGGCAGGGGCGCCAAGGGAATCGACAGCCTGGCCGGCAAGCCCGGAGTCCACCCGGCGCTTATGGAGGACCTGGCCACCGGGAGGATATCTGTGGCACAGATCGCTCAGCGGATAAGGCACGGCGCGAGAGACGCCGACACGGGCCAGGCGCATGATTTCCCCCTGGTGAAGGAGCTTCTCCGCAACGAGGTCGAGGATATCTTGGCCCGTCTTAAAGAGGACACCGAGCCTCGGGACGAGGAAGGCCGGCGTGAGATGTCCGAGTCCGAGGAGCGGTATCGCAAGGCCGTGAAGATCGCCATGCGGTGGATCAAGTGCTACACCGAGCTGGACTTCAGGAGCCTGGGCTCGTACACAAGGGCCGACCTGGAAGCCATTGCGGCGGACCAGGACGCGTTCTAGCCACTGAGCGGGCCCGATGCTCTAAGCCGAGCGCTCTCCGCTCGCGCGAGTCCTACCCAGCCTCCAGCCGCGCCGTTGAGAGCCGCCACTTTGCGGGCCGGTCTTCGGCGCCCCTCGCTTCCTGCTCCAGAGGTCGGAGAAGTAGTCGGGAGTAAGGAACTCTCGGTCGTCGGCTACGTTGCCCAGCTCCCAGGCCAGGTTGGCGGGAAAAGCGGCGATCTCCACATGCTTTCCCATGTCTTTCACGGCCTGGACCGCATAAGCGAAGTCGCCGTCTCCGCTAACCACTATCGCTACGTCGTAGATGTCGTCCCAGGCGAGCCGGAGCAGGTCGGTGGCCAGCATGACGTCGATTCCCTTCTCGACGGCCACGTCGCCGCGGATCTTTGAGCTGCCCAGTCGGACCTCGAGATACGGCGTGTTGTAGAGGGCGGTCAGGAACTTCTGCTGGTCCTGGTACGCCTGCGGGTTGCGGTCGGGGTCCCTGAGCACATTGTAGTAGTAAATTCGAAACAGGTCGCGGCCGTTGCAGAGTTTATCCGCGAAGGCGGCAAAGTCCAGGTCGAAGCGCTTGCAGTTCTCATCCAGGCTGTGATACAAGTTGCTGCCGTCGATGAACACCGCCACCCTCTGTTGCGACCGCCCGTTAGCAGGTTGTCCGTTACTCGATCTCATTGTCGCGATGAGCCGTCTCTCCGTGTCCTTCCAGTCGCCTTGCAATGAAGCGGCACCCTACTAGTGGTCCAACATCATTGAAATGAATACCATGATAGTCATTGTTCCTCTTGGGGGTTCAATCGTAACGTTGAACCGAGGAGGAACCATGATGTCTACCAAGAAGTACCGTATCAGACTGACTACCGACGAACAACAGGAACTCAACGCCTTGGTCTCACGCGGTCGGGCTGCGGCGTACAAACAGACCCATGCGCGCATTCTGCTGATGAGCGATGAGTCACGCTCGGACGGGGGAATGAAGGACGCGGACATCACCAGCGCGCTCGGTGTGGGACAGTCAACGGTCGAGCGAATACGCAAGCGCTGTGTGGAGGAGGGGGTCGAGTCTGCGCTGAATCGCAAAAAGCAACTGCGTCGGCGTCAAAAGAGACTGGACGGCGAAGGTGAAGCACGGTTGATAGCGATGGCCTGCGGGGAACCGCCGGAGGGGCGTGCCAGTTGGACCCTGAAGCTGTTGGCTGACCAGTTGGTCGAGTGTGAGATAGTCGGGACCATTAGCACCGAGACGGTTCGCCAGGCGCTTAAAAAAAAACGAACTGAAGCCGTGGCTGAAGCAGAGTTGGTGCATCCCGCCCGGTCAGAGCGCGGAGTTTGTGTGCGCGATGGAAGACGTACTGGAGGTCTACCAACGGCCGTACGATGGGAATGAGGTTCTGGTGTGCATGGATGAGACGAGCAAACAGCAAGTCAAGGAGACGCGAGTGCCGCGTCCCGCAGCGCCCGGCTTATCGGCGGCATACGACTACGAATACGAGCGCAATGGAGTGAGCAGCCTGTTCATGCTGTTTGCACCGTTGGACGGATGGCGCCGAGTCGAGGTCAGAGAGCGTCGCACGAAGGTGGACTGGGCGCATGTGATAAAGGAACTGGTCGACGAGGACTACCCTGACAGAGACCGGATCGTGCTGGTAATGGACAATCTCAACACTCACAAGCTGTCCTCGCTATACGAGGCATTCGAGCCTGCTGAGGCGAGGCGTATAGCTGAGCGACTGGAGATACACTACACTCCCAAACACGGGAGTTGGTTGAATATGGCGGAGATAGAGATCGGTGTGCTGGCTCGACAGTGCCTGGACCGACGGATTGCCAATCAAGACATCCTGCGCGGCGAGGTCAATGCTTGGCAGAATCAACGCAACCGGGATGTGATACGAGTGGATTGGCGCTTCACTACCGAGGATGCGCGCATCAAGCTAAAGTCACTCTACACATCAATACAAAAACGTTCAACCACTAGTGCTCCGTCACGGGTGAAATGAATGGTTCTTCTTCCCACCCGCCCGCCCTGAGGGTTTTGGGGAAATCCCCAGACCCCTACCAAAGAGGGTTGCACCCTCTCTGGACTCTCCAGCCGGACAAACCAAATCAGGTGTGACTGAACACTAGTCGATATCATCATACCACGCGCTCCGAGGCCGCATGGCCTATAGCTCGTCGGCGAGCTCGTCCTCCAGCTCTCCCAGCGCGGCATCGAGGCCCGCCACAATCTCGTCCACCTCGCTACGTGTGATGCAAAGGGGCGGCGCCATGTTGACGTAGGTGCCAACGAGACCGAGGATGAGCCCTTGCCGGCGAAATTTTTCCTTCAGCCGCTTCGCCACACGCAGCTCGGCGGGGAAGCCGGCCCTGGTCCCCGGGTCGCCGATCAGCTCGATCGAAAGCATGAGCCCCAGGCCGCGGACGTTTCCCACGATCGGATGCTCCTGCTTTAGCGAGCGTAGCTGGTCGAGGAAGTAGGCTCCGACCTCCGCTGAGTTCTGGACAAGCCCCTCGCTTTCGATAATCTCGATATTCTTGAGCGCCACGGCGGCGGCCACCGGATGGCCACCGAAGGTCAGTGTCATGGAGAATATATTGCCCTCACCCTCGAATGCGCTTGCCACGTCCGCGGTCGCGATGGCGGATGCGCAGGGGAGGTAGCTGCTGGACAGACCCTTGGCGATAGTCATGATGTCCGGCACGACTCCCCAGTGCTCGACGCCGAACATCTTTCCCGTGCGGCCGAAGCCGCACGCCACCTCGTCGGCTATCAGCAGAACGCCGTACTTATCGCAGATACGGCGCAGATACGGCCAGTACTCGTCCCCGGGGATCGCGACGCCCGAGGCGCCCGCGACCGGCTCGGCGATGACCGCGGCCACGGTGCCGGGCCCGTGGAACAAGATGAGGTCCTCAATGGCCTGGGAGCAAAGGGCAGCACACTCGGAAGGAGTCTCCCCTCCCAGCTCGCACCGGAACGGGTCTGGATGGGGCGCGTAGACCATGCCGGGGAAGGCAGGCTCGTAGTCCTTTCGATCGGTCTGCCGGTTCCCGCCCAACCACAGCACTCCCGCGGTGGCGCCGTGGTACGACCCCCGGCGACTGATGATCTTGTAGCGCCCCGGCCCCCCGGTGCGCTTGTGATAGGCACGCGCGATCTTGATAGCGGTCTCGTTCGCCTCGGAGCCTCCGCTGCTAGGCCATACGCGCTCCAGATTACCCGGTGCGATCTGGGCCAGCTTCTCCACCAGGCGAACAAGCGGCGGAGTGGTAGTGCCCTGGGGGAAATAGGCGAGCCTGCGCATCTGGTCGCGGGCCGCCTCGGCGATCTCCGTCCGGCCGTAGCCCACGTTGACCGATGCATAGCCACCGTTCACGTCGATCCAGCTCTGGCCCTCTGAGTCCGTTACCCTGACACCCTTTCCCTCGACTATAATAGACGGGCCGCCCTCCTCCGCCATCTGGACCCAGTCGCTGTTGTGCATCCACAGGTGGTCCAGGGCGGCCTGCCTCAGGTCCTTTGTGTCTCGGACGTTCACTGGCTGAAATCCCACATGCTGTAGCTGTCTCTTCCCCCTTGGATAAGACTACTGGCTCCCAATAGACCTACCTGAACCAGTCGTAGTTGAGGCCCAGAGAGCGGTCCTCGAGCGGTAGCTCCACCCGGACTCCGCCCTGGGCCGAGGACTGCTTGAGGGCGATCTCCACCTCCAGCGCCACGGCGACCCTCCGACCCGAATTCTTGGGCTCGTCCAGCCTGCCCTCCATGCAGTCCAGGATGTCGGCCAAAAGGTAGACCGCACCGTACGGCGGCACAAACTGAGGATCGGGCCAGGGCATCTCGACCCACTGCGTGGGAGGTAGGCTGTCAATATGCCGCCGCAGGCGCCACCCGCCTTCGAAGTCGAAGGCCACCTCCCCGGCGGCGCCGGTAAGGCGGACGCCGGGCGCCCCCTTCCGAAAGTGGACCATCTGGCCATCCTGGGCCGCCATGATGCCCTGGCCGACGAACTCATCGCTGCCTGTCTCGCGACGCGGCTGGTCACCTGTGCCGATGACCCACGCCGGCGGGCTTTCCAGAAAGTACGACCAGTTCTGGTGCTGCGCGAAGGGACCGCTCGCCTCAATGGAGACCACGTCTCCGATGGTCCCGCTCCTGATCAGCTCCCTTGCCCTGGCGAATGAGGGGTGGGTCGTTGTGATGGAGCCGCATGTTAGTGGGACCCCTGCGCCGGCGCACGTCTTCACCATGCGGTCCGCCTCCTCAAGCGTGTGCGCCATCGGCTTCTCGGCTAAGACGCCCTTGGCTCCATTATCGACAGCGGCGCACGTCAGATCGGCGCGGCCCTTGATGTTGGTTGCAACGGCCACTATGTCGAGCTTTTCCTTGCGAAGCATCTCAAAGGCGTCGGTATAGAGGGCTTTCACGCCGAATCGCTCATCGAAGATCTTGAGCCGTTTGCGGTCGCGGTCCGCCCCGGCGACCAACTCCACCTCCGGGCGGTCCCATAGCGCGCCCGCGTATGTGGTCGGCAGGCCTTCTTTGCCTGGGTGGTCGTGATGGTGGAATCTCCTATGCACGTCCAGGTCCGTTGGCGTTGGACGGTCGATGTCATCGACGTGCCAGACCCCCATCCGCTTGCCTATGTCGTAGAGCATCCCCATCCAACCCAGGCCGATAACTCCGGCACGGTATCTGGCCATCTCTTCCTCCTTGTGATTCTCGCCGGCTCACCCCGACAACACTACCGTGGGCCACTCCCAATCAGCCGAGTGCAAGTGTATTCAGGACTCCCATCTCAGTCAAGGGCCGCCCCTCGATGGTCCGCGTTGGCCAAAGAAACCGAGGGGAAGTGCGGGAAACCGTGCGGTTTCCGGCCGGGGGCTCGGGGCCTTTCCCTTCGGTGAACTCAGGGCAGGCTCTGAGCTTGTCGAAGGGGTGTCCCCCAATTTCCTTATCGGGCGGGTGGATGGGACGGCTTACACCTCGAGGGCGGCGCATGGACATGAACAGGGGCCTCCAATATAATGCACACGGACTTTGCCGGAAAAGAGATGGAGCGGCTCCGCTGCCCTAGTCGTCTCCAAGGACCCACCGCCGCCAGGCTGCGTACTTCACATCCGCCCAAACGCCCAGGAGGACCGCATGGTGCAAGATACGCTGCCCGAGTCAAAGATGCCGGCAGTACCCTCCCGTATCCTTCTCGGCCCCGGCCCGAGCAGCGCCAGCCCCCGCGTGCTTCAGGCCATGATGGCCCCGATGATCGGCTATCTCGACCCCGACTTCATGCTGATATTGGACGAGATATCGGAGCTGCTGAAAAGGGTGTTCCAGACAGAGGAGTGCCTGACCATGGCAATCTCCGGCACCGGCTCCGCCGGGATGGAGGCGGGGCTGAACAGCCTTCTCGAACCCGATGACACGGTCGTCCTCTGCGTCTGCGGCTTCTTTGGGGAGCGAATGGTGGACATGGCCGAGCGGGTCGGCGCCAACGTTGTCCCGCTGCGCGGGGAGTGGGGACGTCCGTTCCCCGCGGAGATGCTGGAGGCCGAGCTCGCGCAGCACTCCAAGGTGAAGCTTGTCACCGCCATCCATGCCGAGACCTCCACCGGCATCATGCAGCCTCTGGAAGACCTGTCCCGGCTCGCCAAGGAGCACGAAGCCCTGTTCATGGTAGACGCGGTCACATCGCTGGGCGGCAGCGAGGTCAAGGTAGACCGGTGGGCTGCCGACTACTGCTATTCGGCGACCCAGAAGTGCCTGGGGTGTCCCCCCGGCCTGTCACCGGTCGCCTTAGGCGAGGGCGCCCACCAGGCGGTGAAGGAGAGGAAGCGGAAGCCGACCTCCTGGTACCTCGACCTGGCGCTGATCGCCAATTACTGGGGATACGAGCACATATACCACCACACGGCGCCCGTCAGCATGATCCTCGGGCTCCGGGAGGCCCTCAGGATGATAATGGAGGAAGGGCTCGAGGCGCGTTACGAGCGGCACAGCAGGAACGCCGCCGCCTTGAGGGAGGGCCTGGAGGCGCTGGGGCTCAGGCTGGCGGCGCCGGAGGGCTACCGGCTCGATCAGATTACCCCCGTCTGGGTCCCCGAAGGAGTCGACGACCTCGAGGTACGTCAAATGCTGCTGCGCAACTACAGCATCGAGATAGGCAGGGGCCTGGGGGACTACGCTGGCAAGGTGTGGCGCATCGGGCTGATGGGCGACTCCAGCAAGCCCGAGCACGTCTTCGCCCTGCTGGCGGCGCTGGAGAGCATCCTGCCGCGCGTGGGCTTCGAGGTGGCCTACGGGGCCGGAGTGGCCAGCGCCAGCAGGTCCCTGGCCGAAGGCTAGCAGACAGAGGAACATATGGGGTGTGCAGAGGGGCGAAGCCCCGGCGCCCGGCCCTTCGGTGAACTCAGGGCAGGCTCTGAGCCTGCCGAAGGGCCGGGAGTCCGAGAGCCTGCCCAGAGCATAGTCGAAGGGGTGTCCCTCAGATATGAACTCTCCCCCCTACCTAGCCATGCAGTAGCGATCCACAACGCAGGTAAGCCGGTAGGCGCTCAGGACAAGGCGGTTGAACGGCCCCTCCCCCTGGATTGGGCTTTGCACCAAAAGGTGGAATGCGGAGGCGTGGTTCGATACGGCCTGCGGCCTACTCACCATGAGCGGTATTCGACCGTTCGTCCCGAGTAGTCCGCCTGAGGCGGACGTATCGAGGGAAGCTTGTCGAAGCGTGAGGGTAAAAGAATGGCCAGGTTCGAAGGACAGGTCGGAATAGTAACCGGTGCGGGCACGGGCATCGGCCGGGGCATAGCGTCCAGGCTGGGCGGCGAGGGCGCCAGGATCCTGATAGTGGACCTCGACGACGCCCTCGGAGAAAAGGCCGCGGGAGAGTTGGCCGCCGAGGGGGTCGAAGCCCTGCTCGAGGTGGGTGACGTTGGAGAGCCGGCGGTGGCCGAGCGGAGCGTCCGCCGCGCCATCGACGCATGGGGGCGCATCGACGTGCTGGTGAACAACGCGGGCATCGCCGGCATGGCCGCCAACGTCTGGGAGCAGCCAGTGGAGGAGATGGACCGCGCCTACCGCACCAACCTGCGCGGAGTCTTTCTCTTCTGCCGCCAGGTCATTCCGCACATGATGGAGCGCGATTACGGCCGCATCGTGAACATCGCCTCTATCGCGGGCAAAGAGGGCAATCCCAGAATGGTCCCCTACTCGTCCACCAAGGCGGCGGTGATCGGGCTGACAAAGTCTGTAGGCAAGGAGCTGGCCGGCACCGGCATAAGGGTCAACTGCGTGACCCCGGCGGTGGTGAAGACGCGCATCCTGGAGCAGCTTACGCCGGAGCAGGTCCAGTACATGGTGGAGCGCGTCCCCATGGGGAGAACCGGAGAGATCGAGGAGGTGGCCTCGCTGGTGGCATGGCTCGCCTCCTCGGAGTGCTCCTTCAGCACAGGCGCGGTCTTCGACATCAGCGGCGGCCGCGCGACGTATTGAGAATGCTGTTGGACGGCGTGCTATTCCCCATGCCTCCGGACAATCTCGCCAACAGCCAGACCGACCAGGTACACTCCAGACCCAGCGTCCAGGACGAGCGGAAGCCAAAGATAGGGCAGACGGTCCGAGATCGAGCCGAGCGGCACCAAAGACAGACCGGCGACACCTGCGATGCCGCCGATCAATGGAGCAAATGATGGGTGTGGCTCTTCCCGGTGTCGAAACGCCAACCACGCATAGTACGCGTTGGCCAGCGCAAACAGACCGGCAACCAGAAGCAGAATGACCGCAAAGACCAGCCTAACCGCCTCCAGCATTTGGTTAATCCCCGTCTAGACCGAGATTCCCCATTTCGGCCACCCCAGGCCAACACCCCATTGAAGCTCGAAATCGACCGTAATGTCTGCCTGGAATTTCGTCGCGCTACCATCACATCTCACAGGCGAGTCCCCCGGACCTCGCTGTAACACGTCGACGTATCGGCGCACTCGTTCAATGTAGGAGACTACCCAGCCGCGCGCCACCGGGGGGGGCTGCGCGCTGCCCTCGCGGAAGCCGAGCGTGGCGGCCGTCCCCGCGGACACCAGGCCCATCGATCAGCAGGAAGGCAGTTCTCGACGCGCCCCTGAGGAAGCGGGTAGCCGTTCCCGCAGCCGGCCCTGGTCCAGCTACGTTGCCCGAAGTGCCTCAACGTGCCGGAGGAGGGGCTCTGAACCGTTGCGGGTTATCTGCCCATGCCGCACGCGCGTCATGCAGGGGGAGAGGCAGTGCGGGATGCGGCGGAGCGTCGCCGCCTGAGGAGCCGTCCTATGTCACCCGACTCCCAGACCACCAGTGTCTGCGTTGCGATGCCGATTGAGCTGTAGGTCCCCGCGATCACGCCGATGAGCAGCACCCATAGAAAGACCCGGATCGTCGGCCCCCCGAAGAGAAGAAGCGCCAGCAGGGTGAACAGCAGGGTCAGGCTGGTGTTCAGGGAGCGCCCTAGACTCTCCAATATGCTGATATTCGCGTTCTCCGCGAAGGTCCGGTTCGGGTAAAGGAGGATGTTTTCCCTGAGTCGGTCGAATACGACGATGGTGTCGTTCACGCTATACCCGATAACCGTGAGGAGGGCGACCAGGAACATCGTGTTGATCTCCACGTCGAACAGCACGCCGAGAACGGCGAAAATCCCGATCACCACCATGGCGTCATGGGCGAGGGCGATGACGGCGGCAGCACCGTACCGGAATGGACTGGGCACGTTGCGGAACGCCCACCACAGGTAGAAGAATATCCCCACCGTCGCCGCCAGGATGGCCCATATTGCGGCCCGCACCGTCTCACCGGCAACTACGGGGGACACCAGATCGAACGACAGGACCTCCACCCCACTGGGCGAAAGCCGACTTTTGAGGCTCTCGACCAGCTCGTTCTTAGCTGCCTCGTGCAGCTCCTTGGTGCGGACGAAGTAGGCGTTGTCGCCGGTCTTCTGAACGATGGCGTCGGGCTGGTCGAGGCCGGCCAGCTCCCGCCGCAGGTCAACCTGCTCCACCGGATTCAAGAAATTCAGGGAGATGCTGGAACCGCCGGTGAAGTCGATTCCCTGCTTCAGGCCTGGGGCAATAATCAGGAACACTATACCGGGCCCGATGACCAACAGCGATAGCAGGAAAAACCAGTGTCTTTTCGCCACAACGTTCAAGTGCTTGCTCCTCTAGACGGCCCCGGCCTCCCGCTTTAGCTGTGGCAGGTCCGCCCCCCCGGAGGGCACGAACATGCCCAGCCGTTTGCCTACGGGGGACGCCGCCAGCAGCCTCAGGAAGGTGCGGCTCACGGTGATAGCCGAGAACATGCTGATAGCCACCCCGATAGCGAGGGTAGCCGCGAAACTCTGTACGATTGTCGCGCCCAGGGTATCGGCGAACCAGAACAGGATGCCGCACGTGATCAGCGTGGATACGTTGCTGTCGCGTATGGCGGGCCACGCGCGATTGAACCCTATGTTGATCGACGACAGCAGGGTCCTGCCCGCTCTCAGCTCCTCCTTCATGCGCTCGAAAATGAGGATGTTGGCATCGACGGCCATGCCGATGGACAGGATTGCCGCCGCCACTCCCGAGAGCTCCAGCGTAACGCCGATAACCTTGAATATGGCCAGGACCAGGATGGCATATATCACGAGTGCGAGCGCCGCAACGACGCCGGCCGCCCTGTAGTACAGCACCATGAACAGGAGCACCAGCGCCAGACCCACGAGACCGGCCACCACGCTTCGGGCCAGGGAGTCGGCGCCGAGTATCGCGTCCACGTCCCGCTCTTGAATCAGCTCGATGGGGATTGGGAGCCGGCCGGCCTCCAGTAGCAGCGCGATGTCCCTGACCCGGTCGAAGGTGAAGTCCGGCCCCTCGATGAAGCCGACCCCGGCCGTGATGGGCGAGCGGACGCTGGAGGCGACCAGCTCCTTGTCGTCGAGGAGGATGACCAGGAGGTCGTTGGTGTCGTACAGTCGCGTCGTGATCTCGCCGAACTTTCCGGTCCCCTCTGAGTTGAACTCGATGTTGACGATGGGCAGGCCCGTATTCCGGTTTGTGCCCGCATACGCTCTCGACATGTCTTCTCCGGTCAGGCCGATGTCCTCATCCAGCCTCCCGATCACCTCGGTGAAAAAGAGGTCAGGCTCTCCTTCAAAAATGGACCGCGCACCCTCCATGTCGATCAGCGCGCCCAGCAGATTAATGGAGAACTGTGTCGTGTTGCCAAACCGCTTGATAATGGGCTCACCCCCCAGCGGGACCGCCCCCAGCCCGGGCACCCTTAGTACCGGGGCGTACGTTATCGACAGCAGTGTGGAAGTGTCCGCCCCTACCGAAATCTCCAGGATGTTTGGGTACACGTCTCCCGTCCCCGGCACTAATTCACCGCTACCGGGGAGTCTCTCCTCGGTGCCTGGGACCGGGGCCAGGCTCAATCGCATCCTGTCCACCACTCCAGCGAACACCTCAGCGGCCTCCTCGGTGAACTCGAGCCTCAGGACGGGGATGGGCGGTGGTTCGAACGCGGTTGTTGTTGCCGTGGCATCAGGGGAAGTGGCCGCCGCCTCAGTCGATGTAACGGGCCCTTCGGTCAGGGTCGGCGCGGTCGCGGTCGAGGTAGTCGCCGTGAGTACGTCTTCCCCCTGAGCGAACACGCTCGCACTCAGGATGTCATCGACGGAGATATCCGTAATGGCGCTGCCCACGTTCAGCTTCCGCTGCTTGTATACAAGCTGCGCGGTCTCTCCGATCATCGCCTTTGCGCGGGCCGGGTCGCTAAGGCCCGGTAGCTGGATCAGGAGGCGGTCGCCCCCGAGAATCTGGATGTTTGGCCTGCCCAGACCGGAGGCGTTCACCCGCTCTTCAATCCGCCGCTGCAGCGCCTTCATCTCATCCCCTTGAGGAGTAAAGGGCTCGCCCGTGAACGGGTCGATCGCCTGGTAGCGCAGGTCGATGCCTCCTCGCAGGTCTAGTCCAAGATTCAACCCTAGTATGGATTCGCTGCCCCGCTCAAAACCCCCTATCTTGATGGTCTTGAAACCCAGCGCGAGGCTGGCCAGCGTCACTAGAACTGCAATGACGACCAGAGTCCGAACGTACCTACGCACCGCCGCCTCCCGAGCCTAGCTGTTTTTCGATAAGGTGAATCGCCTCTTCCCTCGACGCGATCTCGCCGCCGGCCTCGGCCTCGTGGACCACCTCAAGGAGCGCCCCAACCTTGGGGCCAGGCGCGAGACCAAAGGTATCCATTATATCGTGGCCGTCGACCAGCTTGGGCAGACGCCCGGGCGCCTTCTGCGCCGTCCCCTCTTCAAGGATGTGGCCTATAGTGCGGCAGTGGAACGTCCACTCCTGTCTGCTCAGCTGCGGACCCCTGGCAGCGAGATAGTCGGCCATGTTGAGGTAAAGGGTATCGATGGCCGCGTCTCCCACATCCCTGAAGTAGCGGTAAACCGCCCTGGCGGTGGGTAGCTCCCCGTTCTGCGCCATCTGGCTGGGGCGCAGGTGGTGCTCCACCATCCGGCTCACCAATTCGGTGCCCCGCCCGCTGAACCTCAGCCGCGTCAGGACCTGAGCCGACACCTGGGACCCAATCTGGTGGTGGCCCAAAAACCGAATGCGCCCCGAACCTTCTACCGTTCTGGTAGCGGGTTTGGCTACGTCGTGGAGCAGCCCTGCCAGCTTTAGCATCGTCCACCGGTTGTGGCCGTCGCCCGCGTCCTGGTCGAAATGTTCATCCAAATCATGCGACCACGGCACCGTCTCGGCAACGGACACCTCTGGCTCCCCGCTGCTGGATCGAATCAGGCGCTCCACCTGGCCTGCCGTCTCGATGCAGTGTTCAAACACGTCCCAGTGATGCTCCTTGGGCTGAGTCACCCCCCGGGCCTCGGCCAGCTCGGGAATGACCAGACACAGCAGTCCAAGATCGTCTAGAAGACGCAGCGAAGAGGCCGCGGATGGCTGTGCCAGCAGCCTCAGGAGCTCCTCCCGCACCCTCTCCGGCGCCACGGTGGCCACCAAGTGGGCCTGGCGGCGGATTGCCTCCGAGGTCTCATCGGCTATGCTGAAGCGTAGCTGGGCCGCCAGCCTGGGCGCCCTCATGAGGCGCGCGGGGTCGGCGGCCAAGGCCGACCGGGACACCATCCTGATCACCGCTGCCTCCAGGTCCGCCACACCATGGTGGGGATCGATGACCTTGTCTAGAGCCCCGCCAGTCAGCACGTCCTGCACGGGCACCGCAGTTGCATCCAGGGTGAAATCCCGCTTCGCCAGGTCCTCGTAAATCCCGTTGGGCATGGGGTTGAGGTCCACGACCCTGTCGCCCTCGCTACCTGGGAGGACCACCCTGACAATGTCTCGCTCGCCATCCAGCACCACGGAGCGGCCACCCATGAGGACGGCCAACTCCGCCGCCAATACCCGAGTATCCCCTTGCACAGCCAGGTCAATGTCCCGAGCCTCCCTGGCCAGTAGCGCATCCCTTATCGCGCCGCCCACCACATAGGCGGAGACCTCCCTCGAGACGAAGAACTCCCCGAGGGTCTTCATCAACGGGGGAAACTGAAACGTAGGCAGCGGGAGGGCTGGTCCGGCTTCAGGTTGTGGACTCATGGCCGGGCGCCGGAGTCATACGGCCACCACCTCGTTAGCCGCATACTCAGGGTCGGCCTCGACCTTGATGAGCTCTTCATGGCTCTTGAGGTGGTCCATATATAAGATGCCATTCAGGTGATCGACCTCGTGTTCCATTGCCTGGGCCAGCAGGCCCTCGGCCCGAATGCGGACTAGCCTGGCACCCCGGTCCAGTCCCTTGACCTTCACCCGGATCGCCCTAGTGATAATGCCTCTATAACCGGGGACGCTGAGACAGGCCTCTTCGACCTCTCGCTCGCCCTTCCGGTCAACGATCTCGGGGTTGATGTACACCCGCGGCTCCTCCTCCTCCGGGAGTTGGATCACGATGACCCGGCGGAGAACGCCCACCTGATTGGCCGCGAGACCGACGCCGCTAGCATCCATCAGCGTATCGATCAGATCGTCCGCCAGCCGCTGGATGGCCCTGTCTATCCTGCGGACCTTTTTGGCCTTCTGCCTCAACATGGAGTGAGGAAATTCGTATATTGGCAGGACGGCCAAACTCTCTCTCCCGGACAGTGCTTAACAACCCGCCGTTCTCGGACACCCCCACATCCCATACGTGATTATATCTAGGCCGCAACGCGGCTGTAAAGTACGGGCCGGTGGCGGGACCGCGAGATTCGCCGTCTTGACATCCTCTGCGCCGGGTTTTACCATTCTCACAAAGATGTGGAAATCCGGAAGTCGGCCAAGACTCATCGTGTCTGGCACCAGACGACCAAACTTGGGCATCCGGAGAGAAGGGCCCCTTCATTAGTAATGGAGGGGCCCTTCTGTTCTGTGGCCCCCCGGAGGAGTGACGCATGAGGTTATCGCTTTCGTTCCTTCCCAAACTTTCGTTCCTCCCCAGAGAAGACAGGTTCTTTTTCTTGCTCCATCAGAGCGCTCAGAACATCCAGCGAGTCGCCCGCAGCCTTCAAGACCTGATGGAAAACTTCGAGAACGTTCCGGCCAAGGTGCAGGAGATAAAGGAGCTGGAGGAGTTTGGGGACCGGATCATCCACGACATCACCCAGTCGCTCCACCGTACGTTCGTCACGCCCATCGATCGAGAGGACATCTTGGCGCTGGCAGGCCGGCTGGACGACGTGATCGATGCCATCGACGAGGCGGCGCAGTACACACTTGAGTACAGGATAGAGGAGACCACCGAGTACGCGCGCCACCTGGCTACGATCATCGTGAGCTGCGCCGACGAGCTGGAGCGGGCCGTCGGCCTGCTCTCCAGGCGCGGCTCGAAGCTGCAAGAGATACTCCCGATGTCGGTGGAGATAAACCGGCTCGAAAACGAGGGGGACCAGGTCCTCAGCCGCGCGATGGGCGAGCTATTCAACGATGGGTACGAGGTTACTCAAATTCTCAAGTGGCGTGACATCTACAACGACATGGAGGAAGCCACCGACCGGGCAGAGGACGCCGCCAATGTGCTCGAGGGCATAGTGCTCAAGCACTCTTAGCCCAGATGATAGACCAGACCCACCTGTCGTTTCTCATACTCGTAATTATCATAGCTCTGGTCTTCGAGCTCTCCAACGGCTTCAACGACGCCGCCAACGCCATCGCGACGGTAGTGTCGACGCGCGTGATGTCCCCTCTGACTGCGGTGCTGATGGCCGCAGTCATGAACTTTCTGGGGGCCGTCTCCGGGACAGCGGTAGCCAAGACGGTCGGCAAGGGGGTCGTGCAAATTGACGATGTCACCCTAGTGGCCGTGGCCGGTGGGGTGCTCGCCGCCGCCATCTGGGTCTTCGCCGCCACTCGCCTGGGTATGCCCGTCAGCGGCAGCCACAGCCTCATATCGGGGCTAGCCGGGGCGTCCGTCGCTCACGCAGGTTGGGGCGTGCTGGAGCTCTCCGGTATGCAGAAGATCGGCCTGGGCCTCGTCTTCTCCCCCATACTCGGCTTCCTGGGTGGATACATCTTGATGTTGGCCGTTTACTGGATTTTCCGCAGGACCCCTCCGGCAAGGGTGACGTCGATTTTCAGCAAGCTCCAGATGCTGTCCGCCGCCGGCATGGCTTTCAGCCACGGCTCCAACGACGCTCAGAAGACGATGGGCATCATCACACTGTCGCTGGCGGTGTTCTATGATTGGGAGGGGGCCGGTATCCCCTTCGAGGTGCCGCTGTGGGTGATCGTTCTATCCGGCGCAGTGATGGCTGCCGGCACGTATCTCGGCGGCCGACGAGTGATCCAGACGTTGGGGGTGCGCATCGTCACCATGAGGCCCCCCCACGGCTTCGCGGCGGAGGGCTCGGCAGCCAGCGTCATCGAGCTGGCCTCCCGCACGGGCACCCCGGTGAGCACAACCCACGTAATCACCTCGTCGATCCTGGGGATGGGGTCCACCCGCCGGTTGTCCGCGGTGCGCTGGGGGGTGGCCCAGGAGATCGTCTACGCCTGGGTCCTCACATTCCCGGTCGTCGTCTTGCTGGGCGCGGCCATGTACCTTCTGCTGAGTCTAGTCACCTGAGAAATGGACCGTGGACCGCGCTAAGGGCCCGCGTTTCGCGCGTCACCTTCGAGCTCTCCAAATCTCGGTAAAACAGATGTTCGTATGCATTGACAAGGACATTTGTTCTCGTTTATGCTTTCGGGTAAGACGGTGGCGCGCAAGCTTGGAAGAGGGAGCGCGCCTTCGGCCCGCCCAGACGCTCGATAGGGCCCACCGCCGGCGCCACCCCCAAAGCACTAGCAGAAATGCGCCCCCGGCGCCGGCACGGGCAAGCAGTGAGGCCGCCTGGTCCCGCTGCTGAGGTGGATGGGCGGGCCGAACCGGCCGCGGCAGACCTACCGCCGCCCAAACTCTCTCTCCAGGTGGGCGGAGCTCAGATGGATCATCGTGGGGCGCCCGTGGGGACAGGTGTGGGGCTGCTCGCACAGCTCAAGCTGCCGGATGAGCTCGGACATCTCCTGCTGCGACAGCGCCTTGCCCGCCCTTATGGCGCCGTGGCATGCGATGGAGTACGCGGCCCGCTCTTCCCACGACTCGAAGCCGCCGCCCTCGGCCATCAGGTCTAGAACGTCTATCAAGGCCCTCGCCGGGTCCTCATCCGACAGCAGGCCCGGGACTCCACGCAGTATGTATGTCCGGCCGCCGAAGGCCTCGACCTGAAAGCCCAGACGCTCCAGCAGATCGGACTGAGAATCCGCCAGCTCGCTCTGGCGGGGGTCCAGCTCCACCGTCGCTGGCTCCATCAGGCCCTGGACGCTGGGCGGCTCAGACGCGGCCTCCGTCCTTACCCGCTCGAAGAGTACCCTCTCGTGTGCTGCGTGCTGGTCGATGAGGTACACGCCGTCGGGGCCCTCCGCCGCGATGTAGGTGCTCTGAGACTGACCCAAGACCCTGAGGGCCGGCAGCGCCCTTCGGGGCACCAGCGGTTCCGGCGGACTTTGCTGTGAGAGCGCTGCGCCCGGAGGCTCCGGCCCAGTTCCGCCGGATGCTGCCGTAAGGCCGTGCGCCCGGGGGCGCGTAGACCATACATGCGGCTGTGCGGCCCCGGAGGTCGCCGGGCCGGACCCCCTCGCGACCTCTGGGACGGGCGAGTGGGTTGTCAAGGTGTGGCGGACCGCCTGCTGCAGCGCTGAGAACACGGGACCTTCCCTGCGGAAGCGCACCTCGGTCTTCGACGGGTGCACGTTGACGTCGACTTCATCGTAGGGGAGCGCCACGTTCACGGCGGCGACCGGAAACCGCCTCTCCTTCAGGAAACCGTGGTACGCTTCCTGCAGGGCGTAGCCGAGCATCCGGTTCTGCACCCAGCGGCCGTTGACGAATATGCTGATGTGATTCCGATTGGCCCTGGTCAGAGATGGGGGGCCTATCATACCGGTTGGAACGGGAACGCCGGGCTCACCTCGTTGGTCCTCATCGCCCAGCTCCAGCATCGCGTGGGCCACGCTCGCCCCGTAGACGTCCGAGATAACCTCCCTCAGGTCCCCTGAGCCCGAACTTGACAGCACCTGTGAGCCGTCGATGGTCAGTTGAAATCTAACGCCCGGGAAGGCCAGGGCGAACCGGATGGTCAGTGACTGGACCCTTGACGCCTCGGAGGCGGCTGACCGCAAGAACTTGCGGCGTGCCGGGAAGTTGCTGAATAGCTGGCGGACCGTTACCGCGGTCCCGAGCGCGGCGCCCTCCGGCTGCGTGCCCGCGATCTTGCCGTCAGCCACCTCTACGCGAGTCCCCGCGTCCTCGGACGGGGTCCTCGTGACCAGGGTGACCTTTGACACCGCCGCGATGCTGGGCAGGGCCTCGCCCCGGAACCCCAGGGTCGAGATGGCCTCGAGGTCAGGCGGGCCCGACAGCTTGCTCGTTGCAAATCTCTGGAACGCGAGCTCCACCTCGTCGGCGGCTATGCCCTCCCCGTTGTCCGACACGCGGATATACTCCGTGCCACCTGCCCTCACCTCTATGGAAATCTCAGAGGCCTCCGCGTCCAGGGAGTTCTCAACCAGCTCCTTGACCACCGAAGCGGGACGTTCTGTGACCTCCCCGGCGGCGATCTTGGACGAGACATCTGGCGGCAAGAGTCGTATGGACACGCTGGGCGGCGCTCTCTCTCGTGGGACCCTTTGTCGAGGTGAGCCGGAGCGGGAGTTCTCCCCACTGCCAGCCACCGTTGTGCTATCGTATCACAGCGGCGGGGGCCCGCTCCCACAGGCAGCCGGGCGCATATGACTGAGCGGCGAGAGGTTAGCTTGTCAGACCGACCGACGATGCTGGACGTCATCGAGGCGAGGCGCCGTATCGCACCCTACATCACTCGGACCCCCCTTCACCACTACCTTACGCTGGACGCGCTCATCGGCGCCGAGGTGTACGTGAAGCACGAGAACCACCAGCCTCTGGGCTCCTTCAAGTTGCGCGGCGCGTTGAATGTCATCTCTCAGCTCCCTGTGGCGGAAAAGCGCGGAGGCGTGGTCGTCGCCTCCACCGGCAACTTCGGCCAGGGGATCGCGTACGCCGCCGGGGTCTTTGATGTCGAGGCCAACGTGGTTGTTCCCGTGGACGCCAATCCCGACAAGGCCGATTCCATGCGCCGGCTTGGCGCAACCCTGATATTCCACGGGCGCGATTTTGATGACTCGCGAGAGCACGCGGAGCGGCTTGCCGGGGAGGAGGGGTACCGGTACATCCACTCAGCCAACGAGCCCGCACTGATACCGGGAGTCGCGACGCTCACCCTGGAGATCATCGAAGACCTGCCCGACGTGGACGTGATCGTGGTCCCCGTGGGCGGCGGGAGCGGCGTGGGCGGCGCCTGCATCGTGGCCAAGTCCCTGGACCCGCGCAAGCAGGTGATAGGCGTTCAGGCGGCGAGCGCGCCCGCGGCGTACCTGTCGTGGCGGGAGGGCCGCATCATGGAATCGACCATGGACACGGCGGCGGAGGGCCTCGCCACCCGCGTGGGATTCGAGCTGACGCAGGCGATCATGCGCGACATGCTGGACGACTTTGTCCTGGTCACGGAGGAAGAGATGGCCCAGGCCGTCGTACTCCACCTGGAGAAGACCCACAACCTCACGGAGCAGGCGGGTGCGGCATCCCTGGCCGCCGCGGTCAAGACCAGGGACCGGTTACAGGGCAAGAAGGTCGCCCTCGTCATGAGCGGCGGCAACATCTCCGTAAGCCAGCTAAAGGCCGCCCTGGGGTGAGACGAACCGCGGAGGGATACCAGGTCCAGCCCGGATGCGGGACGGCCCTCTGCCCATGCGCCCAATGCATCCCGATCCCCGCCTGGCCCACCTATCGTGTTTCCAGGATGCGTCCTGCCGCTACGCCCCGGCGTCGGCGGCCCTCAACGACTCCACGCCCTCCCTTTCCATAATGGCGAGAAGACCGCGGTTGATCTGCCTCACTACGCCGGGGCCACCGTAGACCAGACCCGTGTATAGCTGGACCGTCGAGGCACCGGCCCGAAGCGCCATCCACGCGTCCCCGGGAGAGAAAATACCGCCGCACGCGTTTATGGCGAGGCCGCCGCCAACCTCGGCCCTGATGTCGGCGACCATCCTCACCGTGTCGGGGAATACCGCCTTGCCGCTGAGCCCGCCGGACCCCGTGGAGAGCCTCGCATCGCTGGTGGGCCTGCTGTTGGCCACGGTCACGGCGTCCACGCCACCATCCATGCACACCCTCGCCAGGGCCAGCACGCTGTCCAGACCCTCGCTCCCTCGTGGACCCTCTCCGCCAGCCGGATATGGCGGCATCTTGACCCACAAAGGCTTCGATCTCCTCTCGTTTACGCGGTCTATGAGCTCGGCCAGCACCCGCGGCTCGTGGAATAACCGGAGCCCCGCCGTGTTAGGCGAGCTGATGTTTACCTCTATGGCATCCGCCAGCGGCTCCAGGCGACGATGGCACCGGACGATTTCTTCCGCGGCCAGTCCTGATACGCTAACCACCACGGGCGTGCCCCTCGCAGAGCCGCGGGCCAACTCAAGGCGGCGGGCGGCGGACTCCAGGCCTTCGTTCGGAAAGCCCAGCGCGTTAAGGAGCGACTGTTCCCCAGCCAACCGGACCAGTCGCGGCTTCGGATTCCCCGGCTGCGGAGATTCGGTGACGGTCCCGGCCAACAGGTAGCCGAAGCCCAGGTCCCCCAGCGACGGCAGCATAGCGCAGTTCTTGTCGTAGCCGGCCGCAAGACCGACGGGGTTCTCCATCATCAGGCCCCCCGCGCTAACCCTGAGCCTCGCGTCTCGCACCCGGAAGGCCGGCGACAGCAAGCGCCAGGCCAGTCTCCTTTTCAGCGCAAACTCGGCCACCGTCTGAGCGGCCTCGGGGGCCATCATGAACAAGAGTGGTCTGAGGAGGAGCCTGTACCCATTTGAAATGATAGTCATGGCAGACCAGGATATAGCGACGCGCCCGTTGTCCGCGAGGGCGGGTTGGGCGACGACGCAGGCGGCGGGAGCTCTTCTCCCATTCGGGAGGTCCAGGGCGGGGCAGCACATCCTGCCGACGCCGTGGCGATTATAGCAGGGACGCGGCCCTCCAGCCTTGCCGGGGTCCGTCAGACCGTTACCACCGGACGGCCGCCGACATCCGGCAGGATTCTGGCGTATAATACTTTTGGCTGAGGCTAGGGACGGCGGCACGTCACCGTATGGACATCATATTCGACAGCGGAAGCAAGGAGCGGCCCAAGGGGCACGCGCTCCTATATTTCAGGAGCTCCGCAGACCCTGAGGAGATCTGGGTCACCTATCTGGTGGTCCTCCCGATTGCCGTTGACGTGTCCAAGTACGTGCCCCCGTTCCTCATTAACCAGGTGGGCGAGCTAGGCGCGACGGACCTGACGGCCTTCGCCTTTCCCCCCGCGCCCGAGCGTCTCGGGAGCTATAGCGCCCTGACGGAGTTGGCCGCCACGCGGGACGATGACATACTCTTCGCCGGCACCCTCAACGCCTCCGATGTGCCCTCGGCGATGATGTCGGTAAACGAAGCGGTCCAGCAGTACGCCGATATGTACACCCGGGTCACGGGCATCCCCGAGCAGGAGCCGGAGGAGGATATGGAGGAGGACACCGGCCTGGGGGTGAGCGATGTCCTCTACGCCCTGATGAGCGAGACCGACAGGCTGGGAGAGCTGACCAAGCTTGTCGGAAGGCTCCGGTTCGCCACCGAGGGGTCCGACGCCGGCCTGATAGCCGAGGCTGAGGCCGAGATCCACGTCTTGGCCGGGCACCTCCCCGACAATCATGGCATCACGCGGCTAATTGAGGCCGTTAAGTCAAGCGACGAAGCTGGCGCCGAGCTGGCGGACCTCTACCTCCGGCGGTGCTACCATCTGGTACAGGAAGAGTACGGGAAGCTCGGCCAGCTCGACGAGCAGATCAGGGTGCTGGAGAGCAGCGGAACACCGGAGTAGGCCCGGCTGCCGCCCGAGACTCATCTCTCCGCGGCCCAGCCCCGCGTCTGCGTCGTTCAATTCACTTCCAGAGCCAGGTCACCGCTGCACATGTGCCCGGTTGTCCCACGTTCGACTGAGACGGACTACCCGGCAAATGGGACCTCTGGACTGTGGTCTTACCGCATCTGTGTTGTATCTTCGGCTGCCGCAGGACCGCTCGCCAGCGTTCCATGAGTAGGCTGCAGTCACGGTCGCCAATCGCGACCATCCTCCTGACGGCGCGTCTCGCTCAGCAGAGTGGGGTCTTAGAGGGTGTGTGAGAAGTATCTGGAACTGTGGTTCGACCCTTCGACTTCGCTCAGGACAGGCGGGCTCACCACGATGGTTCGATACGGCCTGCGGCCTACTCACCATAAGCGGTATTTGCCCGTTCGCCCCGAGTAGTCACGACGAGTCGGGACGTATCGAGGGGAGCTTGTCGAAGGGTATGAGGGTCGTATTCACACACCCTCTTACCCCGCCGAGACACGCGGGATGAAGTGGGGAGGCCGCTGCAGCAATGTGATCTCCGCGGCCTTCCCGAGCTCCGCCTCCGCGGCCTCAATCGCCTCCTCCACCGTTGCGAAGGCCTCGAATCCGCAACGCGCCGCGGCATCGAAGTCGGTTACGCCCGCGAAGTAGATCTTGCTCAGGTACCGCCGGGGGACACCGGTGCTGTTCCACATGAAGAACGGGTGCGAGCCGTGGTACGCGTAGGCGTGGCGGTAGCCGTACACGTACTCGGGACGGTGGGCGAAATCCTCCACGTGGTTTTCCCAGAGCCAGTATGGGTCGAGGGACTGGGGCAACAGCTTCTCGTAAAACTCCACGTAGGGCGCGAAGCGGCGGCTATCGAACCGCTCGGTCAGCGGGTGGACCAGTATGGCGATTCCGCCCTCGCGGACCACCGGCGCTCCCTGGAACTGCATCACCGTGCCCGCCATCGCCGAATTGGCAACCAGTATGGGGTTCATCACGGAGAACTTGGAGTAGCACTCCACGTTGGAGATACCCGCGATTAGGATGTCCGACTGGCCATCTACGTCTACGGCCAGCTGCTCGTCGATTGCAGCCAGGGTGTGGGGGTGGACCTCGGTGGGATGGCCAGCGAAGACGGCGACCAGGTCCCTGCTGGGCTCCGCGTTGTCGTAGACAGTCTCGATGGTGAAGACACGGCGCCCCTTCTCCTCCAGCGCCTCCTGTATCAGCATGCCCTGCTCCCACACCAGCTTCTTGAAGGAGGAGCTCTTGGGATCGTCAACCGACTGTCCCGACGCCAGGGGCCAGGGACGGTGGTGATGACGGATGCTGCGGAAGGTGCCCAACCCCACGGCTGTCGACTTCCAACCACCGTTAAAGGGCGCCCACATCGTATTGAGGTAGATAAACTGGTCCGAGTCCAGTACGGCCCGGTTCACCTCGACGTCGAACCCGCGGCGCGTATATCCCAGGTGTACGAGCTGGTCCGGGTCTTCGGCGTCGTGGCAGTAGAGCTGATTGTAGCCGAACTGCAGCACCAGCCGGCGTCCCAGGAAGGTCTCCATCTCCGTGCGGCTGAGCTTGCGGTGCAGGCCCTGGGCACAGAGCAACCTGATGTCTCCCAGCTCCACACCGGCCTGCCGGAGCTCCTCTACGATGACCTCGATGGCGACCTGCCTGAAGTCATCCCGTTGCGTTTGAAAGTAGGAGCCCGAGGCGTCGTCAAAGGCAATAGTGACCCTGGCCTTGGGCCCGACGAGCTTGCGCAGCGGCTCGTGGGAGATCGGGTTGCTTATCGCGTCCCTGACCGCCTGCTCGATGTCCCCGACGGCGGGCAGAGGCCCCCTGGCCGTCACTGTCCTCGTCCTGTCCGGGACCTGTACGGGTAGGCGGACGTCTCCGCAGATGATGTACTCAGTCCGAGTGTCGGGCATGGCGCCCTCCATCCCCCGAGGTGCTGGATGACGAGGCGATGCCGAGGGTGGCCTCGAGCCGTCATCGGTGGGACCGACCCATTATACCTCAAGGCCGGCTCAGGACAGATGATGGTGAGCCTGCCGTTCTTCCCCCCCCGTCCGCACGTTGTATGGACCGGACACATGGTGGACGGGTGTTCGGAGACATGGTGGACACATTTGAGTATGTTAGGCATCGTGCCTGAGGTCAAGCTGGGCGATTTGATGAGTGGCGAAGAAGACGTTCCAGACTCCATCGTCAGTTGTCGGCCGAATAGCCACTGGCATGCCCTTGAAGGCCTTAGGTACCTTGAAGATACGGCCAAACAACTGGAGCCTACCTTTGTCGTGAACACGGCGTACCAGGTCGGTTGGTTCGTACTCCAAGGGTGGAAGGACCTCGGGAAACAGTCTTTGGCTCACTTGGTACTTGGTGGCCGGAGTAGCAAGGTCAAGGGCGTCATGGGGCCGCTCCAAGTTGTAGATGTCCCGCCACAGGTCGAAGGCTCTCTGGCAGTGCGCCAGATCAGTGAAGCTGCTCCCCTGCAGCACTTCAACGGTCATGGTTCGGTGGAAGCGCTCATCTTTTCCCTGTGTCTGAGGGTGATAAGGGCGTCCATGACTGACTCCGATGCCCAACCTCAGCAGCCAGACTGTAAAAGGTGTGTAGGGGTGGTCTTGGTCATGGCCCCACGGGGAGCCATTGTCCATCAACATTGTGTTGGGCAGGCCGTAGCGCCGGAAGATAGCCGTCAGGCGCTGTTGCACCATCTCTCCCTGCTCGTTACCGCAGGCCTGCAGCCCCAAGGCAAACCGAGAGTGATCGTCCAGAACAGTCAGAGGGTGGCAGCGTCCTCGGGTAAGGGGGAAGTGGCCTTTGAAGTCCATCTGCCACAGGTCGTTGGGTGCCTGGTGTTCAAATCGCTGCCAGGAACGGTGCTTGGGCCCCTCGGCGGGGTCAATGCGGCCATGACGACGCAAGATCGCCGTGATAGTACTGGGGGCCGGCATGTCCGCCTCAAACACATCCCTGCGGTCCAAAAGCCACCGTCGCAGCTTACGAGCTCCCCAGGCCGGATGGGCCGCACGGGCAGACAGCACCGCCTGCTCAACCTGCGATGGGGTACGTGCAGGCGAGTAGTGAGGCCGCCGCGGCAGCTCGACCAGGCCTGCCTCGCTCCCTTCACGGAAACGCCCAAGCCACTTGTATCCAGTCGTAGGGCTGATCCCGAAGCGACGGCAAAGGCCCCTTTTGTTGGTGCCTTCAGCCTGCGCCAGCTCCACGAACTCTCTCCTCTGAGACATAACGGACATCTCCTTCCATGGCATGACCACCTCCTTGTAATGAAGTCATGCCTATTATGGTGTCCACCATGTCCCCGAACATGTGTAAGCTATGTCCCCGGTCTATACACACGTGGAGAGGGGCCGTGGGTGAGGCGCCCCGGGACAAGGCATTGACATCAGGCGCGTCACCCTGGAAAATATGTTATTAGCTTCTGGGCGCAAACTCGCGCCATACTCCCCACTAAAACTGTGTGAGGCTGTTATTGCGTGTTTAACCCCACATTTCCCAGATCAGCCGCGTGGGTGCGTCGTAATCCGGTAAGAGTGCTGCCTATTTGAGCCGCATACCTGGGCATTATGGGCAGTGTGGGTGCTAGACTGGCCGAGCTAGCGGGTCTAGTTCTGGATACCGCAATCTCGCTGGAGGCACCCAATGGGTGAAAGCTCCGACACCCCTTTGAAGCTCCAATTCGACCGCAGAGTCCGCCTGGATTTTCGTGGCGCTACGATCACCTCGGACGCCGGACTCCTGGCATGCCGCGAGCTTGATGCCGCTCTGGGGCTCACAGAGACAACCAACGATTGATTCTCTCGTAAAAAGTCTGCGTAGGTTGAATTAGAACAAACGTACCCACACCTGGGTACAATATACAGTCTCTGTTCCGCACACTACCCCAACATACGGTAGCGCGCAGATGTGCTAAATCGCTGGAACTTCCTCAAAACGGGTTTTTACGAGGGAATCAACGATTATATCCATGAAAGCCGCACCGGCCGCAATGTGCAACACCGGCTGTTGCCCTTGCTCAGACAATCGGTGTATAGCCGTCTCGCTGGCTACGAGGACACCAACGACGCTGAACGGCTTGCCCAAGACCCGGCTATGCGTGTCATCGTCGGGTGGCAAGGTACTGATAAGCAGGCAGCCAGCACCAACACTATGAGCCGATTTGAGACTGAGGTGTTAACCGAAGAGGAGAACCTGGATGGGCTTGCGCGCCTGAATGTTGAGTGGGTGGACAGGGCCATGGCCCAGACATCTCACCAGCGAGTTATCCTAGACATGGACAGCTCTGAAAGCCCGGTGCATGGGCAGCAAGAGGGAGTCGCCTACAACGGCCACTTCGAGTCCGTATGTTATCACCCGCTCTTCCTGTTCAACCATTTCGGAGATTGCGAAGGTGCAATGCTTCGCCCGGGCAACGTCCACAGCGCTGAGCGGTGGCGGGAGGTTCTGGAGCCAGTCGTGAAGCGATACCAGGAGAAAGGAGTCCGGCTGCTGTTCCGGGCCGATGCTGCCTTTGCCAAGCCCGAGGTGTACGAGTACCTGGAGTCAAGGGACACTGGCTACGCTATGCGGCTTCCGGCCAACGAGGTATTACAAGGAAACATCCGGCACCTGCTGAAGCGGCCCGTGGGCAGGCCGCCTAAAGCCTGCCCTGAGCCTGTCGAAGGGAAGCCCGTAGTCCGGTATCACGACTTCGTTTACCAGGCCCAGAGCTGGGACATTCCCCGGCGTGTGGTCGCCAAGGTGGAGTGGCGCCAGGGTGAGCTATTCCCGAGGGTCGGGTTCGTCGTCACCAACCTCAACCTACCGCCGGCAGGCGTAACCCACTTCTACAACGGGCGGGGCACGGCCGAGCAGTGGATCAAGGAAGGTAAATACGCCCTGAACTGGACGCGGCTCTCGTGTCACAGGTTCGTTGCTAACCAGGTGAGGCTGTGGCTGTTTGTGCTGGCCTACAACCTGGGCAACTTCATGAGAAGGCTGACTTTGCCAGAGTCAGTGAAACACTGGTCACTGCGAAGCGTGCAGACCAAGCTCATCAAGATGGGTGGACGTCTGGTGCGGCATGCCAGGAGGTTGGTGTTTCAGCTTGCTGAGGTGGCAGTGTCCCGGGAGGTATTCCGGCAAGTGTTGGAGCGTATCGCCGGGCTCCATCCAGCACCAGGGTAGCGATTATCCTTGAGGTCATCAGAGGTGAAGAGAGGCAACCAAGGGCGAGGTGCGCGCCCGGAGGAGTTTGAAGGGAGTGCAAACGTGGTGAAAGCCACCTCCGCTGCCTGGGGCCGCTAACTCACCACGCCGAGAGATGGTTTTGTGAGCTTGATTGGATGGTTGACGGCATCCGTGACTGATACTACGATGGCTCTCGTCGAGGATGGTGCGTTGCTTGGACCCAGGCAGCTTGATATGGGTAATTCCGGCTAGAAGTTATCGGGGCTTGTTGACTTCCTGCGTTCTTGTCCCGCCTACCCGCTGTCAATGTGTATCTGGGGGGTGCCCCCCAGATACACATTCTTCCCCCTTCCTGGCCAGGCATGTCCTGTCCGAGACCCTCCCGATGAATCCGGATCGCGGCTAATGCCTGTTTACAACGCCACTGGGCAGCAGCCCATCGAATTCGGCAACTCGGGTCAAAATACCTTGTGATGATCTTTGCGTTCTATCCACGCCAGTGGCCCCAGGAACGGGGGTCTCCGTGGTAAACACTCGCTCGCCTGGAAACGAGGTACCGTTAGCGACGGTACGCATTTTGGGAAACCCCCTACATCGATTAGGATTTAACGTCTTGTTCCCGTGAAGGAGGACTCGATATGTTTACGCCTGTGGAGGGCAAGACCGTTATTGTTACTGGAGCGAGCAGGGGGATCGGAAAAGGCATTGCGAAGGTGTTTGCATCAAGAGGCGCAGACGTCCTTTTGGTCGCACGTAATGAGGCCCCTGTACGGGAGGCGGCGGACGAGATCAAGAGTGCTGGAGGCGAAGCATCGGTATTCGTTGGCGACGTCAGCTCATGGGACGACATGCAGCAAATGGCTGAGACGGCCGCACGGCGCTATGGCGGGATCGACGTACTCTGCAGCAACGCAGGTATTTTCCCGTCCCGGGGGATTTCAGATATGTCTCCCGACGAGTGGGACCAGGTGCTCGGCGTGAACGCCAAGGGAAGCTTCCTCGCGGTCAAGGCGTGTGTTGCGGAATTGTCAAAAAAGGAGTACGGCCGCATTATACTCACATCATCCATCACAGGGCCGATCACAGGGTACGCGGGCTGGTCGCACTACGGTGCGAGCAAAGCGGCGCAGCTGGGATTCATGAGGACAGCCGCTATCGAGTTAGCGAAGAACAATATCACGGTCAACGCGGTGATGCCTGGGAACATCATCACCGAGGGGTTGCAGGACTTGGGAGAGGAGTATCTTGAGACCATGGCAGCATCGATTCCTCTAAAGACGCTGGGAACAGTGGAGGACATCGGTTATGCGGCCCTGTTTCTCGCGACGAAAGAAGCCGGCTATATCACCGGTCAAACCATCGTCGTCGATGGGGGACAGACTGTGCCCGAGTCTCTGGAGGCCATGGAAGAGGCATAGCAACTCGAGATGCGCGGCGTACCTTTGACCACCGTGGCGCGACGTTTTACACGCTCAATGTGCCTAGATGGGGTCTATACAAGGAGTGACGCGGGCTAGGTTAATTGAGCGCCGTCGCACGCCCTGGTGAGTTCGGGCACGTCGGATGCGGAACATCCCGTCCACGGAGTATCCCACCATCCGTCAGCGATATTGCCGGGTGTGCACTGTACGAATGTACATCGTCGAGCTCAGGGCTTTTCCGGACCTGAGAGGGTGTGTGAGAAGTACGTGGAACTGTGGTTCGACAGGCCTGTCCTGACCTTGCCGAAGGGCTCACCACGAACGGAAAACTCCGTTCGCCCTGAGCTTGTCAAAGGGTATGAGGGTCGTATTCACACACCCTCTCAAGAATTGAACGGTGACAGAAAGTGCCTGATACGAACCGTCCGCAGGAACCGCTGAATCAAATCGACGTTCTCGCGCGAAACGCGTTGAGTGAGTTTGGGCTGCCGCCTGGCGTTCAGATGGAACTCGTGAACTATTCCGAGAACATCACCTACAGAGTGGACGACACGCATACTGGCGAACGATTCGCGCTTCGTGTCCATCGACCGGAGTATCACACACTGCAGAACATCGAATCGGAGCTTACGTGGATGGCGGCCTTGGCCCGTCAGGGAAAGGTTTCTACACCAATGCCAGTGCCGGCGCCGGACGGAACGCTCGTGCAGGGTGCCGGGGCGCCGGGTGTGCCGCACGACCGGTATTGCGTGCTGTTCCGTTGGATAGATGGGGAATTCCCAGACGAGGATAGGCTCACTGAGTCATTCGGACCCCTTGGTGAGATAACAGCCCGTTTGCATGCTCACGCACAAGGCTGGAAGCCTCCAGCCGGCTTCAAGCGCCAGACCTGGGACCTCGATTTCATGTTCGGCGAATATCCGATCTGGGGAACTTGGCAAGATGGCATGGGTCTGAGTGGGAACGATCGAAAGCTGTTGGACCGTCTCGTAGCGAGGCTCCGACAGAGGCTGGACCAATTCGGACGATCGCCCGAGCGCTTTGGACTGATACACGCGGATCTGAGGCTGGCCAATCTCCTGGTGGAGGATGGCGAGACCAAAGTCATCGACTTCGACGATTGTGGTTTCGGCTGGTACCTCTACGACTTCGGGACAGCGGTCAGCTTCATCGAGCATCGAAAGGACATGGACGAACTGATCGCCTCATGGGTTGACGGTTACCGCAGGGTTTTGCCCCTGTCCGGGGAGGAGGAGAACGAGGTCCCGACGTTCATCTTGATGCGGCGCCTGTTGCTCACCGCCTGGATCGCGTCGCACTCTGATACAGAGCTTGCTCAGGCACAGGGAATCGACTACACGGAGGGCACCTGCGCGCTCGCCGAGGACTACCTCAGGAACTATGGATGATTTTCGTGTGAGTGGATGATAATATGCCGCAGACAGAGTAGGGAGGTGGTCGATGGTCTCCACGAGGGTAAGTGGTGAGGAGCTCGAAGAACTAAAGGACCTGGCCAGGGTCCATTTTTGGCCCCATGACAATCTCGCCGGAGATATGTCGGAGGAAACCGGGACGCGAATCCTCGGGTCCGGCGAAGGCGTTTGGGTCGACGATATTCAGGGCCGGCGCTGGTTCGACTTCACGTCCGGGGCGTGGCTGTTGAACGTCGGCCACGGCCGGAAGGAAATCGGCCAGGCCGTGTACGAGCAGATGACCGAGGGAGTTACCTACACGCCCCCCAACACCGTGAGTCCGGCGACCATCAAGCTGGTGTCCAAGGTAGCGAGCCTCGCCCCTGATAAGGAGTCGCGGACCTACCTGGTCAGCGGCGGATCCGAGGCCGTGGAAACGGCCTTGCTGATGACCAGAAAGTACCATAGCAACAATGGCGAACCGACGCGGTGGAAAGTCGTAAGCCGGAAAGGCTCTTACCACGGAGCCACCCACTTCTGCAGGGGCCTCGGGGGATCGGGCTTCGCAGCATCCAGCACCGACTTCGGCCCCCTGATGCCGGGCAACGTGTACATTACCAACCCTGACGAGTACCGCTGCGCGTACTGCTCCGACAAGGGCAGCTGTAACCTCGAGTGCGCAAGGGAGCTCGATCGCGCAATTCAGTTCGAAGGCCCGAAGAGCGTGGCCGCCTTCATCGGCGAGCCCATCTCGGTCCACCATGGCATCCACGTGCCGCATGAGCAATACTGGCCGACGATCCAGGAGATCTGCGACAAACACGGCGTCATCATGATTTGCGACGAGATCATTACCGGCTTCGGGCGCACAGGCAAGATGTTCTGCGTCGAGCACTGGGGGCATCAAGCCCGACATCATAACCGTGGCGAAAGCGCTCACCGGCGGGTACTTTCCCATCGGCGCGGCCATCGTTAGCAAGAAGGTCTCCGACGCCTTCCTGGGCGACGACAGCAAGGCACTGCGGCACCTGATCACCTATGGCGGAAACCCTCCCGCCTCCGCCGCAGGAGTCAGAAACCTCGAGATCATGGAAGACGAGGGCATCGTCGAGAACTCGGCCAAGATGGGCGACTACCTCTACGAGCAGCTCCAGACGATGTACGAGCACCCAATCGTTGGCGATGTTCGTGGCGGCAAGGGGCCTCTATGCGGAATAGAACTGGTCAAGGACCGGGAGACCAAGGAGAAGTTTCCAGTCGGGGCCAACCTCCGTGGGGTAATGGCCAGGGCCACCCTGAACCAGGGCTTGTTGGCGCGCGCCGTCACGGACACGATGCGCATCGCTCCACCTCTCGTCATCACTAAGGACGAGGTCGACGACCTGGTGGACCGAATAGACCGTGCCATCGGGGATGCCGAGAAAGAGCTGGGCGTCAGCTAGGCAATTCAGCGCGAGACAGGGAGAGGCTCACTGGGGGGGGTCAAGCCTCCCCAATGTCGGTGAGACACAACACTGTATTCGAGTCCCTGAGCCAAAGAGGGGCGCTTGCAGTCGGCGGTTTTGGGAGCCCTGGGGCTGATCATGGATGCCCTACATGAAGGGTATATCGACGCGGGTATCAAAGTGAGCGCATTTCCTGAAATAACACCGGCAAGACAGCAATCGCATTGATGCGTCGGGTTTGACTTAGAGAGAGGCGCACATCCAATTTCTGACAGCCGCCGCCACCTCCAACATCGCGTCTTTCTGAGTCCTTCCCGAACTCTCTGGCACATTGTAGAAGTGATCGGCGCCGTCAACCACATGCAGGGTCGCGCGGTCACCAAGGCTGTACAATATCGGCTGTAGCTCGTCCAGGTCCGTGAGGTCGTCCTGGTTGCCCTGGACGAACAGCATCGGAGTGTGAACTTTCTTCAGGTGAGCGACAGGGTCATCCAGGAGTTGGCGCCAACGCATTGGGAAGGCGAATAACACGACTCCTCGCACGTCTGGCGTCGTACCGTCGGCCACGGCTAGGGACATAAGTTGGCTGCTCATAGATCGGCCTCCCACAAACAACGGCAATCCCGGTGCGGCCTTGGCGGCGACGACCACGGCTGAATATACGGTGGCCAGGAGCAGCTCTAGAGGATTGAGGGAGCTGCGCCATTCGGCCCCTCTGCCTTGCTCGGTGTAGGGATAGTTGAAGCGGAATGTGGCGACTCCCTGCCCCGCAAGCGCGTTGGCCGTTCCCACCATCACGGGGTGTTGTATGAGCGTCCCTGCTCCATGGCCGAATACCATCAACGCGTGTGCGTCACCGGGCCGCTTGAGGATCGCGGAAACTTCCGGTCCGCCTTCGGTCGCGGAGAACTTGGTTTCCAAGACTTCACCGTCAATCATGATGCCGATTCGTTTGGAAGGGTCTTTGCCCGCACGGTGTCTCTGCGGCCATCTCACCGTTTACTAGCTTCAATGCTCATTCTCGCTGACAAATTGGATTGATTCAAGCCGACGCTATTGCCCCAGAGGCCACCTATCCATCGAGTATTGCTACGAACAAGTAAGTCCGAGTTTGACTCTCCCTGATCTCGGTGACGCACGAAGCCATATTGAACTCTTTTAGCCAGAGAGGGGCGCTCGCAATCGGGGGCTTTGGGTTAACGTGAGGTCAGTTAAGCCCGAATCCACCGAAGGAGGGCGTCGGGTTAGCGTCCTGAGGCGGCAAGAAGGTGCTCCTGTGCTTCTGGGATAATGGTTTTGTAGCAAAAAAACGGCCCCGGAAAAGGAGCACCCAGTAGATGCTGCCACGCAACCACCCCGACCGGATCCAAATCACCTTCGACGACCGCCGCTTGGTGGCCAATGCCGGGCTGCTCCTTCCGGCCACCCTGGCGCGGCACCTCGGCCTGCCCGAACTCGTCCGGCAGCGCCTCGACCTGGGCGATGCCCCGGGGCGGGCGAACACGAGCGACAAGATGATGACGCTGGTGGCGTCTGCGCTGGCTGGGGGCGACTGCATTGACGACGCCGATGTGTTGCGCACCGGGGGGACGGCCTGCACCCTGGGCGGCACGGTCAAGGCGCCATCCACCCTGGGCACCTTCCTGCGCAGCTTCCGGTGGGGCCACGTCCGTCAACTCGACCGGGTGAGCCGCGAGTTGCTGGCCCGGGCTTGGCAGGCCGGGGCGGGACCCGGCGACGGGCCCCTGACCATTGACCTGGACTCCACCATCTGCGAGACCTACGGACTGGCCAAGGAGGGCGCCCGCCACCACGGCTATACCGGCAAGCGGGGCTACCACCCGCTGCTGGCCATCGCCGCCGGCACCGGAGACGTGCTGATGTCCCGGCTGCGCGAGGGCCGGGCCAACACCGCCCGCGGCGCCGCCCACTTCCTGCGGGAGACGGTGGGACGGGTGCGCTACGCCGGGGCCAACGGACGACTCACGCTACGGGCCGACAGCGGGTTCTACACTCATGGCGTGGTATCCGTCTGCCGCAAGATGGATGTCCGCTTCTCCATCACCATCCGCCAGCACAAAAGCCTGCACAATCTCATCGAGGCGATACCCGAAGATGCCTGGACGCCGATTCCTTACTGGATGGACGGCGCCGCCGATGTGGCCGAGACCACCTGCACCCCCTTCCAGGCCGAGGCGGACGCCGCGCCGGTACGGCTCATCGTCCGGCGGGTGAAGCCCACGCCCGGTTCCCAACTGGCCCTCTTCGCCAAATACAGCTATCATGGCTTCATCACCGACCGGGACGGGGAGTTGCTCGAACTGGAGGCTGACCATCGCCGCCACGCCGAGATCGAGAATGCCATACGCGACCTCAAGTACGGCGTCGGGCTGAACCATCTCCCCTCGGGCCGCTTCGCCGCCAACGGCGCCTGGCTGGCCGTCCAGACGATGGCCCACAACCTGGCCCGCTGGACGGCGCGGATCGGTCTGGGAGAGCGGATAGCCACCACCAAGACCCTCCGGCGGCGGTTCTTCTCCCTGGCCGGACGGCTCACCCGCTCGGCACGCCGGTTGACCCTGCATCTTCCGGATCGCTGGCCTTGGGCTGAGAAGTTCAGCCGCGCCTTGGCCCGGCTGCGAGCCATTCCACTCCCGGCCTGACGGCACCGTCGGCGACCGACCCACCCACCGGACAACCGAAGATCCCCGCAGACTCGTGCCAGCCCGGTCCGAGAGAGTTCCCTGCTGCGTATTCTCTCGCCATCCCGCGCATCGCAGCTCCCGCAGACGGCCATAGGGGCCCCTGTGCGGCGATGAAGACCGTCCGCCGACCTCCCTACCCCAAATGGAACCCAGGCTATTTCCCCTGTAGCTCCCTCACCCCCCTTCCGCTTTCCTCACGCCGTCCATCGGTGTCCTTCGGTGGATTCGGGCTTAGTGGACAAGGAATTCCTAGCTTCATCAATTTCCATTGTCAGTTGCTGAATCCTTTCAAGCCAAAGGTCAAAGTCATCCCCATCCGGCAATGGAACCAGTATCTCGGACAATTGGTCAAATTTGATTTCGGTCGAAGATGAGCCCGACACTAAGGTCAACATTCGCTTCTTAACAATGTCAAGGTTGATTCCCTCGTAAAAACCCGTTTTGAGGAAGCTCCAGCGATTTAGCACATCTGCGCGCTACCGTATGTTGGGGTAGTGTGCGGAACAGAGACTGTATATTGTACCCAGATGTGGGTACGTTTGTTCTAATTCAACCTACACAGACTTTTTACGAGAGAATCAAGGTTCAGTATGTGGTAAAGGTAAATGGCGGGAATCTTGGCTCGTGCGACGATGAAACGGCTTGTGACTACGATACCATCATGGTCAGCGGGAACAAGTGTGACCCTCCGCCCGGCCTTGATAGAGTTCCTATGATTTGGAATCAATAGCATATTTTCATGGGCGATGTATTTTGCCCTGGAAGGAAGTTGTTGAACTTCCAATTCCGTCACATTAAAGATTCGGCCTGTTACCTTGTCCGTATCGCCCACTTCTACATATCGGACTTTTAGATTATTCCCCTTCTTGCGCTTTAATATTTCAGTGGTTGGCAGGAGCAGACTGGTCAGCGGCTCACTCCGTCTTCCTATCGTGCTAACCTTCTGATGCTCACCAGGCTGGTAAAACAGGGGATCAATCCTGCCACGATCACGCAAAGTCGCGGCCTTGAAAAGATTTTCTTTGGGCTTGCTAATGCGCTGATACCTATCAATAATTCCAGGTAAGTCATTTTTGTCTGTTTTACGCCCCGCTTGGTCATATCCTACATTTTCCGCCCAATCTATAAATATATCGTAATTGTCGCGGGGTGTATCTGTTCTCCGAAAAAATAGAAGTGCCCCTTGAACTCACGGAGTTTGCAGAAGTGGTATGACTGTGAACTGAAAATCCCGCTTGGAAGAACAAGCGCAGCTACCCCACCATGGAAGAACACCCAATCGCATCCTGGAAGAACAAGCGCAGCTATGGAAGAACACCCAATGAGGCAGTCCAATAATTGCTAGGATTTCTGTCTTAGCCCAAATAAACTCACGGAGTTTGCAGAAGTGGTATGACTGTGAACTGAAAATCCCGCTTGGAAGAACAAGCGCAGCTACCCCACTTTTAGAAGGTCAAGAATATGTTCAACAAATGGGATACTTTTGGGAGTTTGGACGGAGTGCCCAGATTCCCCTTGCGTCGTCTCAAATCGATCCACATATTTGGAGTCCGCTTCACGGCCAGCAAATGGAGGATTAGAGAATATGCAGGTCACATCCTTCCCTCTCCCTATAGCTGGAGTCAGGGTATATCCCACATCAAGCCCGTGACAATTAAATATGCCCCCGTGACCGTCACCGTGCATAATCATGTTCATCTTAGTGACACGCGCCATGCGCTCATTGATGTCGGTTCCGAAGATATTTTTCTCCGCAAAAGCGCGGAGTTCGGCATATATTTCAGGGTCTGTAAGATTGATTCCCTCGTAAAAACCCGTTTTGAGGAAGTTCCAGCGATTTAGCACATCTGCGCGCTACCGTATGTTGGGGTAGTGTGCGGAACAGAGACTGTATATTGTACCCAGGTGTGGGTACGTTTGTTCTAATTCAACCTACACAGACTATATTGTACCCAGGTGTGGGTACGTTTGTTCTAATTCAACCTACACAGACTTTTTACGAGGGAATCATTCTTGTAACGGCGACTCGTGGTACTTCTCTTAAAAAGGTCATTGATGCGAAGGGCTGTTTCAGCTTCTGTCTCGCCCGCGAGGACCATGAATTCATAAAAATGGGGCGTCTCCCGCTCATCAAAAAGTTTGACGAAAAGCACCTTCATCAATTCATCAAACGCTTTCGCGGGGTCATGCCCTAGGCGGAAAAATATACGGTCATGGCACGCTTTTACGACGTTACGCATGTAACTGCTCAGCGATTATGTCCTCGCTAACTGTCAAGCGAAAATGTCCGCATGAAGGAGCATGTGACATTGACGCAGAGAGAGCAGACAAGGCTTCAGGTTCTCAACAGTTTGATGGCGGACCATATGACCACGGAGCAGGCAGCGACTTTGATGGGAGTGAGCGCGCGCCACACCAGGCGTATTCTGGCGGCCTACAGAAGGGACGGCGCAGCCGCACTCGCTCACGGCAATCGAGGTCGCAGACCGGCCAACGCTACATCGGACCCGTTGGCGACCGACGTGGTGGTCCTGGCGCGGACCCGATACGCGGGAGTCAACCACACGCACCTGAGCGAGTTGCTGAGGGAGCGAGAGGGCATAGACATCGATCGTAACACGTTGCGCAAGATACTGACTGACGCCGGTATGAACAGTCCTCGCCGTCGCAGGCCGCCGAAGCATCGTGTTCGACGGCAGCGGATGACTCGCGAGGGAATGCTGATACAGATCGACGGCAGCTACCACAGATGGCTGGGAGAAGATGGCCCCCAGTTCACGCTACTGCTGGCGGTCGACGACGCTACTGGCTGTGTCGTCAATGCCCTGTTCTGCGAGCAGGAGAACACCCGCAGCTACTTACTGCTGATGCGGGATCTGATACGGAGCTACGGCATACCGCTCGCACTCTATTCAGACCGCCATGGCGTCTTCAAGCACACGCCGCCGTCGGAGACCGCCGCCGCTCCCACCCAGTTCTCGCGCGCTATGGGTGAGATCGGCGTACAGCTGATATTCGCACGATCTCCACAAGCCAAAGGCCGCGTGGAACGCACCGCGGGCACGCTCCAGGACAGACTGGTCACGGAGCTGAGACTCGCAGGCGCGACCACCATCGATGACGCTAACCGCGTGCTCAACGACTTCCTGCCCCGCTTCAATGAACGCTTTCGTGTGCCGCCGGAGCACGCAGACACCGCGTATCGGGTCCCAGACCCGGGGATGTGCCTGGACACAGTCCTATGCCTGAAGTACAGGCGCAGGGTTGGACGGGACAACACGGTGAAATACCGCTGGCGCACCCTGCAGTTGCTTCCCGACAAGTCTCGGCCGAGCTATGCCGGGTCGGTGGTGGAAGTACTCGAGGGGCTGGACGGCCGACTGGCAGTGCAACACGAAGGGCGTACCGTCGCCTCCCAGCAAGCGCCTCCACGGCCAAATATCCTGCGCAGCTTCGACACGCGGACCGTGCACACGGCTGGTCCCAGCCGCTACACCAACAGTGTCATCAGTAGGTCGGAGGACGAGGTGACGTCAATGGGCACAATGCTCGTAGTGGACAGACTCCGCGACGATGCCGACCGCAACGGCGCCGCAAGAGTTCGCAGGACTGCGACTCCGCGATCCAGAAAGCCCACCCCACTTCAGACGGCGAGATGGAAGGCGGTCCAGAAGGCGAAGCGCAAGGGGCTGTCCATCCGTGGGATCGCCCGGGAACTGAGCATACACAGAGACACCGTGAGGAAGTACATCGATGCCGAAAGCCCACCCATGTCGCCCGCCCGCGCAACGTCGGCAGTGCCTTAATCTGCTAGCATGGCAATCTACTTAGAGGACATTTTCCCTTGACACTTAAGCGGACATAATCGCTGAGCGTCGACATTACGCAGGTGTGGCTCATCCTTGATTCCCTCGCAAAAAGGCCTGTTTGAGATGAACCCTGGCGTGCGAAGGGGCCTGGAAGGGAGGAGGCCACGGGATGCCGGCTGCTGGGCTCACCGCACCATCTGCCGCGCTCAGGACAAGCGTGATCCCGTTGCGGTACCCCTTCCGTGGCTCAGGGCACCCGGTGGAAGCTGTGGAGCGGCGCCCTCATGCGGCCGCGACCGCAGGTACCGTCCCGACCGCCCGCTGAGCCGTGTTCTCCATCTCCACCAGGCGTGCATGGACCATCCGCTTGAAGTTGCACGCCAACGTCTTCAGGTAGACGGCAAGCCGCACCCGACGGCCCCCTCGCACCCGCAAGCGCCCAAGCCCGTGGGCGCGCTTGAGCTCGGAGTTCGTTCCCTCGATCCCGGCCCTTATGTCATACCGCTTGCGCCACTCCTCGGTGGCCTCGGCCCTCCGGCGCCGCTCGATGTTCACCTTCACCAGGTCCGCCTTGAGGACGTAGTCCCCCGCACGCCGGTCCAGCTTCACTGGGCAACGGGATCGCAAGGGGCAGGGCTCGCATGTTGTCCCGGCAAAGTGGACCTCTACCCGCTCCGGCGCATCCTTCAGCTCGTACTCCTCGATGGACGGGTGGCCGGCGGGGCACACCGTGGCCTGCTCCCCTGTGACGTCGATCTGAAAGTCCGCGGCGGTGAGCGGCGGTGGTCCGTCACCCTCTCCTTCGTGCGAGTTCCCCGGCGCCGACCCCGCCACCGGGCTCACCAGTTCCGTTCCCCGGCGCGAGGCTTCGAAGGCATTGCGGCCCGACCCATACGCCGTGTCGGCGAAGAGCTCGTCCGGTCGGACCTTCCGCTCCGCGAGCCCGTCAACGACCGGCACGCTCACGTCGGTGTCGCTCCCACTCGAGGGGGTCACCTCCACGTGGGTGATGAGCTGGGTGGCGTTCTCCTCGTGGCAGGTCTCCGCCACCTGCACCTCGTACCCCTTCCCCTTGTGGCCGCTGTAGGTCACATCCGGGTCGTGGGGCGATTGCAGCGAGTCGGCGGACACCTGCTTCGGGTCCTTCAGGGCCACGGGCACCTTGCATTCCCCAGCATCGTCATCATCGTCCCCCGGGCGCCCGTCCCGGTGTTTGCCCACATGGCACTGCTCCCGCAGCAGCCGCTCCAGCAGCCGGTACTCCTCCAGCTGGGCAGCAGTCGTGCCACGGAACCGGTCCACCAGCCGGTAGAGGTCCCGGGCACAGACCGAAAGGCGTCGCCGACCCTCCCCCGTGTGGGCGTCCTCGTAGTGGGTCGCCTCGTCTTCTTCCTTCAAATAGCGCCCCAGGAGGCCCTCCGGAACCACAGGGCGAAGCTCTGGGTGCTCCCAGCGCAAGGCCCGCAGGAACAACCGCATCGTCTCACAGAACAGGCCCAGCCGGGTGAGTGTAGCGATGTTGCTCATGATGTGGGTGGAGTCCAGCCGTTGCTTTCCGGTGCGTATGCCCAGCGCCTGGATGATCCGGTCCGTGGTCTCCTGGAAAGCCAGCCGGCCACCGTCGTGCTGCATCAGGCGAACTCGGAAGTTGTGGAGGGTCTTCTGGGGCAGGTGGGTCTCCTCGATGTCCAGCCGCAGGGCGTGGTGCCAGAGCAGGTTGAACTCTAGCTGCTCCAGGGCTTCACCGTCGGTGAGGTTGAACATCTCTTTGAGAAGGTGGACCCCGAGGACGGTCTGCACCGCTCGGTTGGGACGGCCGTTGTCCGCGCAGTACATCGGAGCAAAGAGCTCCTCGTCAATCAGGGGGAGCGCCTCGTTTCGGAAAACCTCGGCCCAACTCCCCTCCAGGCGCTTAGCCTTCTTCGGCGTCACCAGGAACTGGGACTGCCAGAGGCTCTCTTGCGGGTCTCGCGCTCGGAACATCCTCCCCTCCCTCGCCCGGGCGCTGCCCCAACGCCCTTTCCCCACATTATCCTCCCATTGCCCCCGGAGGACGAGGGGTTTTTACGAGGGAATCATCCTTGAACGGGGGCAATTCTTGAGTTTTCGGGAGCCGAGCCCCGACGGGATGCTCCCCAAGCCAATGCGGAATATTCCCTACTTCAACAGATTGATTCTGATATTTGGCTGTTCGGAAAAACCTGATGAGAGTTCCATTTGACCAGGCATGGTAATCGGCTCCGAGATTGCGAGCGTAGGATTCTGCCTGCTTAACTCCCCTTGATGAGGTATCTTCAAAAAGTGTGTAAACAGTCAGGCGGTGTACCCTCTCTCTGAACAACACGGACTCGAGGCCCAAGAGAGGAGATAGACCGCCCATGAGGAAGGAAAGCACTGAGAGTAGGTCGGAGTCAAGGCCGGAGTGGGAGCAGTTGGAGGATTGGGTGCGAAGCCAGGTCCAGAGGCTGATCCAGGAGTTGCTGGAGGAGGAGGTGACGGCGTTTCTGGGAAGGGCGAAGTCGGCGCTCAGATCCGACTCGGACAACGATACCGGCTATCGGAACGGATACGGCAGAGCCCGGAGGCTTACGCTGAGTTCGGGAACGATACAGCTGAGGCGGCCGCGAGTCCGCGATACCGAGGAGCAGTTCGAGAGCCGGCTGCTGCCGCTGTTCGTCAACAGGACCAGGAAGGTTGCTGAGTTGATCCCCGAGCTGTACCTGCACGGTCTATCCGAAGGCGACTTCGATCTGGCTTTGCGGGGGCTGCTGGGAGAGGACGCACCGGTATCGGCGAGCACGGTGGCCCGGTTGAAGGATAAGTGGAACGATGAGCTTGCCCAATGGCGCAGCCGGCCCCTCGATGACCTGGAAGTGGTCTACATGTGGGTGGATGGAGTCTACGTCAAGGCTGGTCTTGAGAAGGAGAAGGCGGCGGTACTGGTGGTGATGGCGGCCCTGAGCGACGGGAGCAAGGTGGTGGTGAGCGCTGTTCCTGGATACAGGGAGTCCACAGAGAACTGGTCCGAGGTGCTCAGGGACATCAAGCGCCGGGGCTTGAGCTGCCCGAGGCTGGTGGTTGGAGACGGACACCTGGGCATCTGGGGAGCTCTGCGCAACGTCTGTCCGCAGGCGGCAGAGCAACGCTGCTGGAACCACAAGATCGTAAACGTGCTCGCCAAGCTTCCAAAGCGACAACAGGACCAGGCCAAGCTCATGCTGCGTACTATCCCCTACGCGCCGACTCGGACAGAGGCTGAGCGGCTCAGGACGGTGTTCACCAGGTGGTGCGGCGACCATTCCTACGAGGCGGCCTCAGAGGCCTTGGAGCGGGACTGGGACCGCATGGTCACCTTCTATGACTTCCCAAAGGAGCACTGGGGGCACCTTCGCACGACGAACCCGGTAGAATCACCCTTCGCGGCCCTCAGGCTTCGGACCGATGCCGCCAAGCGCTACAAGAGGGTCGATCGGGCGATAGCGGTGATCTGGAAAATGTTGATGGTCGCCGAACAGCGCTTCAGGCGTCTGAAGGCCCCTGAGTTGATCGAAGACGTCTATCTCGGTGCACAGTATGCGGATGGAATCGCCATTGAATCAACGGCTGAGAAGGTCGCCGCCTGATGTCGTTTACACACCTATTGACGTAACCTCCCCTTGATTCTGTTGGAGCCTTTGTCTCAACCACAAGGAATGGCTCCCGTCTGCGCTTATCTCTGTAAGCCACAATATCAGCAAAGATCGTAGATTTCTCCGCATCGCGGCCAGCTCCTGCCGCGACGTTCAAGGCAAGTTGCTCTTGGCTGTAGCCATACTCATTGATGAGTTTGGCTACCCATTGTGCTCTCACTTTGCCTTCAGGTTGAGACCATTCAGCATTAAGCTTTTTTGATAGTCGGTCAGTTAGCCGATACCCCTCAGGAAATAAGGAGATTACCTTATCAGAGTTATTGTTCGGCATTTCCTGCCCCCTGCTGTGACTTGGAATACCTACGTTTCTTTGGGATGCGCTTCCGATTTAAAAGAGTATCTAACACCATGATGGTTGGCTTACCCGGTTGTCTGCTCCCTGCCTTCCACTTTTCAACTGCATTAACCGTCAGCCCCACCTCCGCCGCAATGGCGGCAATAGTCCAGCCTTTGGCTCGGAGACCCGCAAGGCGCGCTTGGACTTCGTTCATGGCGAGACAATACCATACAACGTATAGGCTTGTCAAGGCGGACATGCGCGATACTACCCTGTTGACAAACCTATACAGTGTATGGTCTAATAGGCACAAGTTGAAGTTACGGATAGAGGTGCAAGAATGAACGAACAACAGACACGGCAACTTACTGCTCTCGGCCCCGACGCCATTGACGACGGAGACGCCGGACGCCAGCAGCGCGGGATGGCTATAGCCGCGCTGACCCCCGTGGTGAAGAACAAGCTCGGCTACAAGGTCCCGTCTCAGTCCGGCAGCGGCTCCTACGTGGTGAATCTCGACGGCGAGCCGTTCTGCACTTGCCCCGACTTCGAGAGAGGTATCTTCAAAAAGTGTGTAAACAGTCAGGCGGTGTACCCTCTCTCTGAACAACACGGGCTCGAGGCCCAAGAGAGGAGATAGACCGCCCATGAGGAAGGAAAGCACTGAGAGTAGGTCGGAGTCAAGGCCGGAGTGGGAGCAGTTGGAGGATTGGGTGCGAAGCCAGGTCCAGAGGCTGATCCAGGAGTTGCTGGAGGAGGAGGTGACGGCGTTTCTGGGAAGGGCGAAGTCGGCGCTCAGATCCGACTCGGACTCAGATACCGGCTATCGGAACGGATACGGCAGAGCCCGGAGGCTTACGCTGAGTTCGGGAACGATACAGCTGAGGCGGCCGCGAGTCCGCGATACCGAGGAGCAGTTCGAGAGCCGGCTGCTGCCGCTGTTCGTCAACAGGACCAGGAAGGTTGCTGAGTTGATCCCCGAGCTGTACCTGCACGGTCTATCCGAAGGCGACTTCGATCTGGCTTTGCGGGGGCTGCTGGGAGAGGACGCACCGGTATCGGCGAGCACGGTGGCCCGGTTGAAGGATAAGTGGAACGATGAGCTTGCCCAATGGCGCAGCCGGCCCCTCGATGACCTGGAAGTGGTCTACATGTGGGTGGATGGAGTCTACGTCAAGGCTGGTCTTGAGAAGGAGAAGGCGGCGGTACTGGTGGTGATGGCGGCCCTGAGCGACGGGAGCAAGGTGGTGGTGAGCGCTGTTCCCGGATACAGGGAGTCCACAGAGAACTGGTCCGAGGTGCTCAGGGACATCAAGCGCCGGGGCTTGAGCTGCCCGAGGCTGGTGGTTGGAGACGGACACCTGGGCATCTGGGGAGCTCTGCGCAACGTCTATCCGCAGGCGGCAGAGCAACGCTGCTGGAACCACAAGATCGTAAACGTGCTCGCCAAGCTTCCAAAGCGACAACAGGACCAGGCCAAGCTCATGCTGCGTACTATCCCCTACGCGCCGACTCGGACAGAGGCTGAGCGGCTCAGGACGGTGTTCACCAGGTGGTGCGGCGACCATTCCTACGAGGCGGCCTCAGAGGCCTTGGAGCGGGACTGGGACCGCATGGTCACCTTCTATGACTTCCCAAAGGAGCACTGGGGGCACCTTCGCACGACGAACCCGGTAGAATCACCCTTCGCGGCCCTCAGGCTTCGGACCGATGCCGCCAAGCGCTACAAGAGGGTCGATCGGGCGATAGCGGTGATCTGGAAAATGTTGATGGTCGCCGAACAGCGCTTCAGGCGTCTGAAGGCCCCTGAGTTGATCGAAGACGTCTATCTCGGTGCACAGTATGCGGATGGAATCGCCATTGAATCAACGGCTGAGAAGGTCGCCGCCTGATGTCGTTTACACACCTATTGACGTAACCTCCTTCGAGAAGCACCAGCAGCCGTGCAAGCATATCTACGCCGTCGAATTCATCATCCAGCGCGAGGAAAGGCCCGATGGCGTCACCATTGAGACCAAGACCATGCGGGTGACCTATCGCCAGGACTGGCCTGCCTACAATGCGGCTCAGACCCATGAACAAGAAAAATTTGCCGAGCTGCTGCGTGAGCTGTGCGATACCATCCCCCAGCCGCCTCAAACCTTCGGACGGCCTCGGCTGCCACTCTCCGACGTACTGTTCGGTATCGGACTCAAGGTCTATTCCACTATGTCTGGCAGGCGGGCTATGACCGACTTCCGTGACGCTCAGGCTAAAGGGCAGCTTGATAAGCCGCCGTCCTTCACGAGCACTTTCCGCTACCTGGAAAATCCCGACTTGGCCCCACTGTTGAAGTCCCTGATCGAGCAGAGCGCGTTGCCGCTCCGGTCGGTGGAAAGCGACTTCGCCGTGGATTCCAGCGGGTTCTCCACGTCGGTCTACAACCGTTGGTTCGACCATAAGTGGGGGAAGCAACGCAAGGAAGCCAAATGGGTGAAGGCTCACCTGATGTGCGGCGTCAAGACCAACATCGTGACTGCCGTTGAGGTCACTGAAACCGAGTCCGGCGATGCGCCCTACCTGCCCCCGTTCGTCGAAACCACGGCGCGGGGTTTCGAGGTCAGCGAAGTGTCCGGCGACAAGGCGTACGTTAGCAGGAAGAACCTGCGGGCGGTGCAAGCTGTGGGCGCCACCCCCTACATCCCATTCAGGGCGAACTCGGTGGCCAGGAACCGCAAGCAGAAACACGACCCGCTGTGGGAGCGAATGTACCACTACTACAACTTCAACCGCGCTGAGTTCCTGGTCCACTACCACAAGCGGTCGAACGTGGAAACGACCTTCGCGATGATCAAGGCCAAGTTCGGCGGAGCCGTCCGGTCTAAGACCCCGGTGGCCCAGGTCAATGAGGTGTTGGTCAAGATTCTGTGCCATAACATCTGCGTCTTGATTCAGTCGGTCTACGAGCTGGGGATAGAGCCGATATTCGGCTCAGAGACTTTTGGAACAAAAGGGCCGGTTGTTCCAAAAATGGCCTGGGAATAGGACTTTTGGAGCAAAGCCAGCCTCGGGGTCACAGGAGCAGGCGGATTTGGCCGTCTAACGTTCCAAGGCATCTTGCTCCAGGTCACATCGACAGCAACCACCACCCCCACGGTGACGCCAACGGCCACGACGACAGCGACCACCACCCCCACGGTGACGCCGACGGCCACGACAACTCCCGCGGCGCCCTTCCGAGATATGGTCGCCACGGTGATTATCATCAAGCCGGGCAAGGCGACCCGCTCGCACAATCGGGGTATTTTCGCCTGTGATACCAGCGGGCCCGAGGCCGGAGGCGACGGTGGCTCGGACAACGGCAACGCGACCACCACGGACAACGGCGGCGGCAGTACAAACGGCACCACCACCGACGACGGAACCGGAGACGCGGTGGGGGCGACCGACGTCGGCGAAGAAGACTGCATCCTGCTGACCCGGCAGAAGGGCCGCGGCTCGAACGACACAGAGGTCCGCGCAGCACTCCGTGCCGACAAGATCGCAGAGCGGCTGACGAGACTTGCCGATAAGCTGGCGCAGTCTGGGAAATCAGACCGGCTAACTCTGATCCAGCAGCGGGCGGACGATCGGGAGGAGAAGGCAGACGAGCGAGCCCAGCAGAAGCTAGACCGCGAGCAAGCACGGGCCGAGGGAGACAAGGGCAAGCCCGTCGGAGACAAGGGCAAGCCCGACGACAAGGGCAAACCCGTCGGAGACAAGGGCAAACCCGAGGGAGACAAGGGCAAACCCGACGGAGACAAGGGCAAACCCGACGGAGACAAGGGCAAGCCCGACGACAAGGGCAAACCCGAGGACAAGGGCAAGCCCTAGGATAGCGGTGGCGGCAAGAAGTAGTGTGGTATCGCGGGCCGGGGCAACGGGGCCGGTTTTAACCACCCTTCGGTGGAGTCGTACGGCACGTGCTCTAGCCTGCTGAGAGCAGGGCCTCTACCTCCTCCCGCGCCGGCATAGCATCTTGCGCGCCCGGCCTTGTCACGGCCAGCGCGCGCCAGCCGCGGACCCATAGCGTACGGCGTCCTCCAGGCCGCGGCCCTCGGCCAGTGCCACGGCCAGCGCTCCCCCGAAGCCGTCGCCCGCCGCAATCGTGTCGACCACATTTACCTTGTATGAGGTCACGTGGCCGCTGGCGCCGTCTGAGGCGAAGTAGACTCCCATCCCACCCAGCTTGACCACGGCCACCGCGGCGCCCATCTCCAGCAGCACCTCCGCAGCCTCCCTGGCCGAGTCGACGTCGCCGACGGATACGCCCGTCAGGTACTCGGCCTCGGTCTGGTTCGGTGTAATGATATCCAGGTCGCTGTAGGCGGCCGGGGGGATGTCCGCGGCGGGGGCCGGGTCCCATATCACCCGTACTCCCCGCTTCTTGGCAGCCCGCGCAGCCGCCGCGGAGATCTCGATGGGCACCTCATGTTGCAGCAGCAAAGAGTCGGCACCGTCCAGCGCCGACTCCACCGCCCGGAGCTGATCGCCGTCACAACCCATGTTAGCGCCATAGATGGCGACGATGTGATTCTGTTTTTGAGCGTCCAGGAGAATAATGGCGATGCCCGAGGCACGTTCCGGGTCTACTGCGACGCCGCTGACGTCGATGCCGTAGCCGCGCAGTCCGTGCAGAAGTCCCGGCCCGAATACGTCGTCGCCCACCCGCCCAACCATTCTCACCCGCGCTCCCAGCCGGGCGGCCGCCACGGCCTGGTTCGCGCCCTTGCCACCGGGCGCGGTGTAGAACCGCTCTCCCCTCACGGTCTCGCCCGGCGCGGGCAGTCTCGGGGCGGTGCCGATGAGGTCCATATTGATGCCGCCCAGCACCACGACGACCGCGGGGCCATCAGCCATTCCCGTTTCCATGATCAGGCACGAAGTCAGACGAACGCATGATTATCGCCGGCGCGGACCGTGGTCAACCCACCAGTCCCCGCTCCATTAGCTCTTCCAGCACCTGGGCGGCGCCATCCTCCTCCATGGGCGGCGCGACCCTGTCGGCAACCGCCAACACCTCCCTTACCGCCCCCTCGACGGCAACCGCCAGGCCGGCCCACTTCAGCATGTGGACATCGTTATAGCCGTTGCCGAAGGCCACGGTGTCGCCCTGGGATATCCCGAGATGACGGCACAGCCAGGCGAGGGCGTTATGCTTGCCGCCCCCTGGGTGTAGTATCTCGCAGAAGTGTGGCAGGGACCGTGTTATATGCAGTCTGGAGTCGTACGACGCTTTCAAGCGCAGCTCCAGGTCGCGGATTTCATCCTCGCCACCAACGACGACCAGGCGAGTCAGCCCCCTTGCGGCCAGCTCCTTCAGGGCCTCGACCACGTGGATCCTCCCCTGGTTGCGCTCACCATACTCCTCGACCCACGGTGTCAGCTTGTCAACATATACCTGGTCCGCGTGATACGCGAGTACGTCCCCCCGCCAGGCGGCCAGCTCGCCCAGTGACGCCAGAGCCATGTCGCGAGTCAGCGGACGGTGCCACAGCACCTCGCCGGTGATCGGATCGGCGATATGTGCCCCCTGATACGATATTACGGGCGTAGTGATGTTGAGCTCGGCAGTGGATGCCATGGCGGAGTGGAACATCCTGCCGGTGGCCAGGGTGATCACCGCACCTGTCTGAGATACACGCTCGATCGCTCTGCGGGTCCTGTCCGAGACCGGGCGGTCCGCGCCTCGAATGGTCCCGTCTATGTCGAGCGCTACCAGCTTATAACCCATGTATCGTCTACTCGCCGGGCGGACTCGGTGTGCTAGAATTGACGTGGGTCCCGGGCCCCAAGGCGGCCGATATGAAGCTGTCTCCTCGACGAATCCTGTGGATGATCGTAGTCCCCGCGGTCGCGCTTGTATTGATACTGGCGCTCAGGGGCACATGAAGATCAGCTTACGTGCCCACGTCCTCGCCGGCCCTGCAAGAGACCTGACCGGCATGTCCACCCGCGTACTTTATACCACGCCTGGCGGCCCCTTGTAAGCGGCCGCACACCGCCCTGCTCGACAGTGAAGCACTACCCAGGTCTTCAGCCTCGGGAGAGGGGTCTCCCTCTCCACTGGGTCCACATGCAGCGGACCTCGCCTACCTGTCCTTGCGCCGGCGCCGCCACGCCAGCGCAAGGCCTGGTATTGACAAGGGAATCGGCGGGAATCTACAATTCCTGCGGCAGTCGCGGTTGGCGACTGCCAGCCTTCGAGATGGCGGCGGAGGTGTTCAGACGCGGCGGGAGAAGCCAACGCCGCACATCGCCGAAGAGGCTTTGCACCAAAAGGTGGATTGCGGAGGCGTGGTTCGACAGGCTCACCACGAACGGAGCTATAAACCAGCCGTTCGCCCTGAGCTTGTCGAAGGGCAATTCACACGACCGCGCCACTTCTTGTGCAAAGCCCGCGGAAGACCTACGCGCCTGCGCCGGGTAGTCCCGCAGGGACCGCGACCGGGACCTGGCGCCAAGTTGGCCAGGATGCATCCACGGGTATACCGCCGGCCGTATTAAACTGTTGAAGATGAGCGGGGTCGCAGCTATGACGGAGAAGACCACGGAGCCGGCCGAAGAGCTGACTATCCAGGTCCGCGGTGTTACCAAACGATTTGGTCCCACCACGGCGGTGGACAACGTGTCGTTCGACGTGCGCAAGGGGGAGGTTGTGGGGTTCCTGGGCCCCAACGGCTCCGGGAAAACGACAACCATGAGGCTCTTGACGTCTTTCTACACTCCTGACAGCGGTACGATTCTCATAGAGGGGATCGACAACCAGGAGCAGGACGTGCTGACAAGGAGCAAGATCGGCTACCTGCCCGAGAACAACCCCCTCTACGGCGACCTGCTGGTCCACGAGTACCTGACGTTTGTCGCGGATCTGCGCGGACTCTCAGGCGCGGAGCGGCGCGCCAACATACAGGAGGCGGTGGAGGAGACCGGGATTGAAGAGGTCTACTACAGACCTATCAATCAGTGCTCCAAGGGGTATAAGCAGCGGGTCGGCCTGGCCCAGGCAATCCTGCACCATCCCGAGATCCTGATCATGGACGAGCCCACGGAGGGACTGGACCCTAACCAGCGGGTCTCCATCCGGGAGGAGATCAGATCCATCGGCAAGACCCGCACCGTGATGCTTAGCACCCATGTGCTCCAGGAGGTGGAGGCGACGTGCGACCGGCTCCTGATAATCAGGCGCGGGAAGATCGTGGCCGAGGGGACGGTCGACGAGCTACGGTCCCACGCTCAGAGGGAGCGCTACGTCGACGTGGAGGTTGAGGGTGATGGGGTCGAGGTGGCCCTGCGCCAGCTGCCCAGCGTCGAATCCCTGTTGAGCCGGCGAATTATCAACGGACGTGAACGCTACGTCCTGTCTGTGGCCAACGAAGGCGATGTTCGTCCGGAGATCTTCCGGCTTGCCAAGGAGCGAGACTGGGTGCTGTGGGAGCTTCATGAAAACCTGGCGCGGCTCGAGGACCTGTTCCATTCCCTGACGGCCGATGAAGAGGCCGCAGATGGGCAGCCGCAGGTCACAGACGAGCCGGACGCGGGAAAAGACGAAGAGGGTTGAGGCCTTAATGCGCTCCTTGGTTTCACTCATCAGGAAGGACCTCAAGGGATACTTCGATCAGCCCACGGGGTACATCTTTCTCGTTATCTTTACTTCAGTGGTCTCGTACTTCTACTTTCGGAGTGCGCTCCCTGTCGGAGAAGCATCGCTCAGGGCCCTGTTCGAGATCATGCCCTGGTGGCTGGCCCTGTTCGTCGCGGCCTCCACCATGCGGCTGGTGGCAGAGGAGCAGCGCGACGGGACCCTGGAGATCCTGCTCACCCAGCCGATAAGGGGTTGGAACGTCCTGGCGGCCAAGTTCATGGTGGGCCTGATATTCGTAGGCGCCGGAATCACCCTTACCATCGGGATCCCGCTGGCGCTTCTGACGGCCGGGGACCTGGATGGCGGGGCCATCGTCGCCCAGTATCTAGGCACCTTCCTGCTAACGGCATCCTTCGTGGCAATCGGCCTCTTCACCTCAAGTCTCACCCGCAACCAGATCGTTTCCTTCATCCTCGCCCTGGCAATCATCATGGTACTCATGGTGGCGAGCCTTCAGCAGGTCACCATCGCACTGCCTTCGGCTGCTGCGGTGCTGGTGCAGGACCTCAGCCCCCGCACGCATTTCGCCGGCATCGCTCGCGGCGTCCTGGACCTGCGGGACGTCCTCTACTTCCTTGCCCTGATCTCCACCTTTTTGAGCGCGTCCTACCTGATGATTCGAGGTAAGAGTGTCAGTCACCGATCTCCCCGGTACCGCAATTTGCAACTGGGCGTAGGGGGACTGGTAGTGATCAGCTTGCTGGTCGGTTGGTTCGGCCGCTCAATCGAGGGCAGATGGGACCTGACGGAGGGGAAGCTCTACACCCTCAGCACCGCCAGCGAGGAGCTTCTCACCGGGCTGGACGACATCGTTACCATTAAGCTGTTCGCGTCCCAAGAACCCCCCGTGCAGATTGCACCCCTTGTGCGAGAGGTAAACCACTTCCTGGACGACCTGGCAGCCACGTCGAACGGGAAGGTAAGAATCGTCCGGCGGTTCCCGGATCAGGACGAGGAGGTGGAGCTCGAAGCCCGTCAGAACTTTATCCCCCCCAGGCAGTTCAATATTGAGAGTCAGGGTGAGCTCAGGCTCACGCGTGGCTTCCTGGGCGTGGGCATGACATACGCAAATCGCAAGGAGATACTGCCGTTCATCGAATCGCTAGACGGGATCGAGTACCGATTCCTCAGCAACATCTACAGAATGACTCAGAAGCAGCCCAAGACCATCTCGTTCGTGTTTGGCCATGGTGAAAAGCGCAGAGACGCCGCGCTTCAGACGTTCAGGGACCAGCTGGAACGACACCACAGGGTTGAAGAGATCCAATATAGGGGGGAAGCGTTCTTGGACCTTGCCACTGTGGACGTCCTGGTCATTCCGGGACCCACCGAGAGAATGTCGGGGGTGTTGCAGGATTTCATAGACGAGTTCCTGGCGGATGGAGGCAAAGCCCTCTTTCTAATTGACCCGGTGACAGTGGACCAAAGTCGACTAAGAGGGGATGCCAATGAGTTCAGCCTGGCGGACTATCTCTCGCAATATGGGGTGATCGCGCGTAGTGATGTCGTCTTCGACGTGGCCTCCAATGCGACGGTAACTTTCACATCCCAGTTTGGACAGGTCTCTCTACCCTATCCTTACTGGGTTAGGGTCCCGACTGCGGAGAGCAAGATATCGGGCGGAGTGACGTCGGCGGTGTTCCCCTGGGCCAGTTCGATGGAGGTCGGTGGGCCGACGGGCAATACTATCGACGTCGAGGTAACCCCACTGCTCAAGACCCTGCCGTCGGCTGCCCTCGACGTAGATTTTCGGGACCTGACCGTGCAGTCAAGCCGGGTGCTGGAGGTGTCGGACCAGGAGAAGGGGGAGCGCCTGCTGGCCGTCGCCATCTCCGGCACACGTTGTGCACCCCTGAAGCCCAAGTGCGAGAAGGACCCGGAGAAAAGTTTCCGCATGATCGTTGCTACCGATTCCGACTGGATAACCGAGTCGATGGTGGGCCAAGTCCCCGAACACCCGACGCTGGCCGTCAACTGGATCGACTGGCTTACACAGGATGATTCGCTGGCGACGATCCGGTCGAAGGGGGCCTCGATCCGTCAACTGGTCTTCGACTCGAACACCCACCGCAGCCTGGTACAGTACAGCAACATAATCGGTGTGCCGGCGCTGATTATCATGCTTGGCCTGCTCCGCTATTTCATGCGGCGCAACGTTACGCGGAAGGTATACACCCGTGAAGGGTAAGCAGGTAGGTTACGTACTGGTCCTTCTGATCGTCCTGGGGGTCGTCGGGCTGGTGCTCCGCCTTTTGTCGGCCGAGTCCGACCAGCCTACGCTCGCGGGGGTACGTCCAATCGCCTCCGAGGTAGTGGACAAGGTGGTCATGAGGGACAGCCAGCACGAGACCATTATTGAAAAGGTGGGAGGAGTGTGGCAGGCGGGGCCGTACCCAGTGGTCGTAGTGGGCCTTCAGGACATGTGGGAGACCGCGGCGCTGTTCGACGACGAGGCTGAGCTTATATCTAATAATCCCGACAATCACGTTTTGATGGGAGTCTCACCGGGCAATGCCACGGTGGTGCAGTTCTGGCAGGGGGACAGGCTGTACGAGGAGTTCCTGGTGGGGGATAAGGTGTTCGCCCCGGTCGAAGGGGTAGAGAAATTATACACGCCTTGGACGACGATCGCGCGTCTCTGCTATCTGAGACGCCCTGACGCCGACGAGGTATACGGCGTGTTCTGCGAGTTCCCGATCCGCTTCCGTGCGGACCCGAAATTCTGGGCCGAGCCCTCCATCGTGCAAATTCCCCGCGACGAGGTGGAAGCCATCACCTTCTCCTACCCCGGTGATGAGTTCGACCTACGCGTGATCAACTCGGTCTGGTTCGTGGTTAGCGATGGCTCACGGGAGGCTGCCAGCCTGGATGTCACCTTGGGCCTGCTGGCGGAGCTTGAGACACTGGTCACCAGCGACTTGCCCAGCGTGAAAGAGGTAGCAGAGCTCGATTTTACCCAGCCCGACATCCGCCTCGGCATCGGCACCAAGGAGGGAGCCACCGCAAGCTCGGTCCTGCTGCTATTCCTGGAGAAGGCAGAAGGCTCCTACTACGTCAAGGACCTCGAAAATTCCTGGGTGTATTTCCTCAATGCCGAAGACGCCGCTAAGGTACTAAAGACGAGGCAGGACTTCATTCTCGCTCCCACACCCACGCCTGCGCCGTCCGGTTAGGGCCAGCGCCACGCGGGCCGAGCGCCGCCCGGTTACTTGCCCACCCGAGAGCACAACCATTGAATCGCCCCGAGGCTGCGTCCCAACCATGAGCAGGCAACCTGCATCGAAGGCCCCCAGGCGCGCCGGACTGACCCTGGCCGTATCCGCCCTTTGCGGGGCTGCCTTGCTGATAGCTGCCGGATGTTCTAACCCCGCACCCACGGTCAGCACTCCTACGCCCACGCCTGTAGCAGCGCCGGTCATGTCGCGCATCGCCTTCGTTTCAAAGAGGGACGGCAACTGGGAGATATACGTCATGAACGCCGACGGCTCGGGGAAGAGTAATCTTACCAACCACCCGGGCTTTGACAGCCATCCTACCTGGTCGCCGGATGGGAGCAAGATCGCATTCTATTCGGACCGGGATGGGGACAATAACATCTACGTGATGAATTCCGATGGCTCCAATCAGGTACAGCTGACCAGTGATCCCGCCTCCGACCTCACCCCCGCCTGGTCCCCCGACGGCACGAAGATAGCCTTCGTATCGGATAGAGGAGGCAGCACCAGCATATGGATTATGAACCCTGACGGGTCAGAACCGACGAACATAACCCCGTTCCGGAAGCGCGCCCGGTGGCCTGCCTGGTCTCCAGATAGCTCCCAGGTGGCCTTTGTGGTGGAGAGCAGCTTGTTTGCCTTCGACCGGGAAGGCATCATAGGCACCACCCCAATATTTAGCGCCAAGGACAAAAAAGTGTTGTTCGATGGTTTTTTTCTTGGCTGGCCGGACTGGTCGCCCAGCGGGTCTGAATTGGCGCTGATCTCTAACCTCCTGGACCGGACCAGCCTGGACGTTGGCACGCTCTACACCGTAGAGGCCGATGGGGACGCCTTCAGGCCGCTGATCCAGGAGGCCGTGGGCCCCGACGAGAAGCCAAGCTGGTCTCCCGACGGCAGGAAGATCGCCTATGCCTCGTTTGCCGGCTCCGGCCAACGTGATATTTGGGTCGTCGATGTCGCCGCCAAGTCCACGATTCGCCTCACCGAGCACGAGGCTACGGATGCGTTCCCCGCATGGGAGCCCACCGGATTCGTTCCCAACGGGCCGCCACCTTCACCGCCCTAGACGCCGGCGGCACTCTGACCGCCCTCCTCTCCCTTTCTGTATGGACCGGACACATGGTGGACGGGTGTTCGGAGACATGGTGGACACATTTGAGTATGTTAGGCATCGTGCCTGAGGTCAAGCTGGGCGATTTGATGAGTGGCGAAGAAGACGTTCCAGACTCCATCGTCAGTTGTCGGCCGAATAGCCACTGGCATGCCCTTGAAGGCCTTAGGTACCTTGAAGATACGGCCAAACAACTGGAGCCTACCTTTGTCGTGAACACGGCGTACCAGGTCGGTTGGTTCGTACTCCAAGGGTGGAAGGACCTCGGGAAACAGTCTTTGGCTCACTTGGTACTTGGTGGCCGGAGTAGCAAGGTCAAGGGCGTCATGGGGCCGCTCCAAGTTGTAGATGTCCCGCCACAGGTCGAAGGCTCTCTGGCAGTGCGCCAGATCAGTGAAGCTGCTCCCCTGCAGCACTTCAACGGTCATGGTTCGGTGGAAGCGCTCATCTTTTCCCTGTGTCTGAGGGTGATAAGGGCGTCCATGACTGACTCCGATGCCCAACCTCAGCAGCCAGACTGTAAAAGGTGTGTAGGGGTGGTCTTGGTCATGGCCCCACGGGGAGCCATTGTCCATCAACATTGTGTTGGGCAGGCCGTAGCGCCGGAAGATAGCCGTCAGGCGCTGTTGCACCATCTCTCCCTGCTCGTTACCGCAGGCCTGCAGCCCCAAGGCAAACCGAGAGTGATCGTCCAGAACAGTCAGAGGGTGGCAGCGTCCTCGGGTAAGGGGGAAGTGGCCTTTGAAGTCCATCTGCCACAGGTCGTTGGGGGCCTGGTGTTCAAATCGCTGCCAGGAACGGTGCTTGGGCCCCTCGGCGGGGTCAATGCGGCCATGACGACGCAAGATCGCCGTGATAGTACTGGGGGCCGGCATGTCCGCCTCAAACACATCCCTGCGGTCCAAAAGCCACCGTCGCAGCTTACGAGCTCCCCAGGCCGGATGGGCCGCACGGGCAGACAGCACCGCCTGCTCAACCTGCGATGGGGTACGTGCAGGCGAGTAGTGAGGCCGCCGCGGCAGCTCGACCAGGCCTGCCTCGCTCCCTTCACGGAAACGCCCAAGCCACTTGTATCCAGTCGTAGGGCTGATCCCGAAGCGACGGCAAAGGCCCCTTTTGTTGGTGCCTTCAGCCTGCGCCAGCTCCACGAACTCTCTCCTCTGAGACATAACGGACATCTCCTTCCATGGCATGACCACCTCCTTGTAATGAAGTCATGCCTATTATGGTGTCCACCATGTCCCCGAACATGTGTAAGCTATGTCCCCGGTCTATACACTTTCCCGGAGGGTCCCCCTTGGGTCTGGCTGACATCGAGGGGGTGGGTCCACTAGTCCCAAGTCACTCCTGGTTTGACGTGTCCGGCGGGAGAGTCCAGAAAGCGTGCGACCCTTTCTGGGAGGGGTCTGGGGGCTTCCCGAACACCGTTAGGGCGGGTGGGCGGGAACAAGAATCCTTCGATCCCACATTTCCCAGGTCAGCCGCATGGGAGCGTCGTAATCCGGTAAGAGTACTGTACGCCCTGCACTGGACCCGGCTGTCCTGCCATCGGTTCGTGGCCAACCAGGTGCGGTTAGCTCTGTTCATCCTTTCGACATGCTCAGGACAGGCCTGGCGTACAACCTTGGGGACTTGCTGCGCAGGCTATGCATGCCCTGTGCGGTTAAGCACTGGTCACTACGAAGCCTCCAGGTCAAGCTCATCAAGATTGGGGGGAGGCTAGCTCGTCACGCGCGGCGGCTGGTGTTCCAGCTCGCTGAGGTGGCTGTGCCTCGGGTGGTGTTCCATGGGGTCTTGGAGCCCATCGGCGCGCTCCATGCAGCACCTGGGTAGCGAACATCCTTTGGGTCATCGGAGGTGATGAGGGTAGCCAAGGGCGAGGTGCGTGCCTGGGGGAGTTCGAAGGGAGTGCAAACGTAGTGACAGCCACCTCCGCTGCCCATCGAACGCCAGTTCACAACGCCAAGACACGGTCTTGCAAGCTCGACGGGATGGTTGATGGCGTTCGGGAGTCATACGACCAAGGCTCTCGTCGGGGATTGGGCATGGCTTGGGCCCGGGCAGTCTGAAGTGGGAAATCCTGGCTTATATGTATAATTACGGGGCCACCAGAATCGCGTGTGGGGCGGACCCGCGGATGGCAAGCTGAAGAAGTTCAAGGAGGCCGTAGATGGCAGAATTAAAGTGGTACAAGGGGAATCTCCATTGCCATACAACCGAGTCGGACGGTGATGTGTCGCCTGGGGAAGTGGTGGAATGGTTCCGAGACCACGGGTTTGACTGGCTGGTGCTGAGCGACCACAATCGCCTGACAATTCTCCCGGAGGACTTTGACACCCCGCCGTCCGGCAAGCCGCTGATGATACCCGGAGAAGAGCTGACCGTGCAGCTCGAGGACCAGGAGAAGGCGGTTTATGTAAACTGTGTCGGAATATCGAGAGCCGTGGAGCCCATCAACGCCGCCGAGATACTTCCGACGATCCAGGCAAACGTCGACGCCGTCCTCGGCGCCGGAGGAATCGCCATTCTGTCTGTACCCTACTACCGACCGGGGTTTGACCCTCGAACCCTAAAAGAAATCGAGGGCGCAAAGCTTATGGACATTTTTAACGCACACCCGATGAACGTAAAAGGCGATCCGCGGACATTCAGCTTCGAGGAGGTGTGGGACGGGATCTTAAGCTCAGGCGAGACTATATTCGGGACCGCCACCGACGACGCCCACCACTATCTTGAATTCGGCCCGGATAAAGCGAATCCAGGTCGCGCCTGGGTAGTCACACGTGCAGCGGAGCTATCTGCAGAGGCGATTGTCGAGAGTCTCGCAAAAGGCGATTTCTATTCATCTACGGGAGTGTCGCTCCACGAGGTTCAGGTATCTAAGGAGTCCCTCTCGCTGGAGATCGACCAGACAGGTGAGCAATCGTATGTCACCTCGTTCATAGGGCGGGGAGGCGCGGTGCTTGGCGAAAAGTCAGGCTTCGAGGCGAGCTACCGCATTCGAGGTGATGAAGGCTACGTCAGGGCAAGGGTAACATCTTCAGATGGGGCGAGGGCGTGGACGCAGCCCGTCGTGGTTGAATAGCAGCCTTGATCCGAATGCATTGCTAGTGACTGTTCGTTTGTGTTTGCAAGGGGTCCAATGTACCATACCCAACGGCAAGATTGCTGACGAAGGAGGGGTGCGCCATGCTGCATTACGGCAACCTCGAGTACCTCAGTGAGGGACTACGCGGACAGTTTCGTTACAGCGACCCTGTATTCATCGGTGACGGGCTGATCAAGTTCAAGCTTCAGTTCCAAGACCTGCTCAAGGACCAGGGCTTGACCATTCAGGTCCTGGGACAGGTCGAAGGTGGACCGGTGTCACTCTTGCAATTCTATTGTTTCGACCACCTCCCCCACTACTACTACGGCCCAGAGGAGCGAGGCGACAGAATGAGTATCGACCAGACCACAGAGGGCGATCCGCTCGACTGGTCAGTGTGGCTGCTCGCCAACAGGTTGCCCGAGCTGATCGCGCGGGCAGGTTTCGAGCGAGTGGCAGACGAGATCGACATGAGTGCGTTGGAAACCACCCTGGCTGAGATGGAAACCGCCGCTCGGAAGATAGCAAGAGAGCAACGGGTCACAGTGATACACAACCGAGGGGACGTAATCGTAGAGGCTGGACCGATCCGATTCGGCGTGGAAAACCGGGAGCCCGGGATCGCGATCCACGTGCTAGGCGACGTAGATGGCGGCGAAAAAGAGCTACTGACGTTCGACTGTTTTGACAAGGAGCCACACTACCACTACGGCCCGAGGGCGAAGAACCACCGTCTGTATCTCGACACAGCGGCCATACCCGATTCCCTGCGCTGGGCCCTCGATTTGTTCAAGGGCGGCAAGCTGGCGTCGATGCTTGAGAGAGCCGGCTACCACGATCACGCGGCACGGCTCAATCCGGCGACGGTCACACAGAAGGTGGCCGAAGTTGAATCGGTGGCGCTTGAGATGCGAGCGGCCCGCGGGGGCTGACGTCGATTCTCCGCATAACTCAGGTAGGGGCCAACGGTGAACGGGTCAGGCGAGCGAATCCAGTCTACGAAGCCGTCCAGAGACACCAGGGAACATTGGGGAACAGTCCAATTCGGCTTAGGAAACCGTTGCTCTACCCGCCAGAGCTACAGGGGATGGCGTTCGGGAGTCATGCGACCAAGGCTCTCGTCGAGGATGGTGCGTTATTTTTGGGGACTTATCAAGAATGTTACCCATAGCTACTAAGACCGCACAGGCTTGGCAGGCCCTTTTAGCGGGCGCACCAGGGCCTTTATCACAGACTCGAACGGCCCGTGAATCGGGGGAATGAGCTTCTTCGGACGGCCCCTCGGCTTCTTCTGCTTCGGCATGATGACCTCCTACGGCATTACCAAGCGGGATTGCGTGTTGCCCACAAGCGCCCTAGGGTCCACCGGCGGCAACTTTGGCCTCTCCCCTTTGATCAGCATCTCCTCCACGCTCAAGGCTTGCATCACGGGGTAGTCGTCGCCATGTAGCGGAACGCGCCCCTGTTGGGCAGCGAAGGCACGTAGGTTGTGCGCGGGAGGGTACAGGCTGACCATCAGGGACATTGGAGCATGGATGCCCCGGTTGTTCATGGCCGTCTGTGCGCCTAGGAGCTTGTCCATGTCAGGGCGTCCTACGGGGTTTCTGTGCATCTTTACCTGAATAGGGATAACTTCGTCGCCTGCCCCGTAGTAGCGGGCGTCCACGCCCCCGTCGCCGGTCTTTTTGCTGTTAGGCACAGCATTGAGCAATCCCGCCACGCGGTCCTCTGCCCATGCCCAACCCGGTACGCCATCCTCCGCTTCGTCTCGGGTCCGTAGGGCCATGCGCTCGAATTGCTCCCATTCCCAGTCACCCCACTCCAGCCCATAGACAACCGGTTTGACGGCTTCGCCCCGGCTGGTCAGACGTTGCTCCATGACCCGCACGGCAATGCCGCTGATGTCAATACCTAGGTATTTCCGGCCTAGCTTGGCTGCTGCGTCTACAGCCGTACCACAGCCGCAGAACGGGTCCAAGACTAGGTCGCCCTCGTTGCTGCTGGCCCGGATGATGCGCTCCAGGAGGGCCAGGGGCTTCTGAGTCGGATAGCCAATGCGCTCTTTCGCCCGTGAGTTTATCGGGGGTATGTCCGTCCACAAGTCTTGGAGCGGAACTCCAGGCATCTCATCGAGATACCTTATGTACTCTGGAACTCCAGGCATCTCATCGAGATACCTTATGTACTCTGCGGTTCCTTTTGAAGTGTAACGAATACGCCCCTTGCTCTCCAATTCGGCCATGCGCTCAGGCGGGCACCGCCAGACTCTCGTCACACCGTTCCATTCATATTGGTAACCTCCGCCAGTCAGGCCACCGGCGGTCAAGTTATCAGTCCTGTACCGTCGCCCCGTTGAGTCTTTGAAACGATAGTGGCTCTTGATGTACCCGTCATCATAAGCCTGGTATTGACGGTTCCACGTTGACTTGTCACCGTTTACGTAGAACAGTATGGTATCAGTATTGGCTCCATACCCGTGGGCATCGTTATGGGCTGTGGTACGCTTCCAGGTAATATCCGCTTGGAAGTTTTCCCGCCCCAAAACGGCGTCCAGGAGGATACGGAGATAATGACCTGCATGGTAGTCGCAGTGGAGATAGATGCTTCCGGTTGGCTTCAAGGCTCTGCCCATCTCTATGAGGCGGCGCCCCATGAATACGCAGTAGGCCGCCATGGGCGACGTTTGCCCAGCCTGTAGACGGATGCCTTTGAGGGTGTCGAGTACGGGACCGAAGGGCAATCTCTGGAACGTCCGCTCGGTCTCCGTGGTCCACTGCCAAATGTCCTTGAGCTGTTCGTCAGCCTGTCCCTTATCACCAAACACTGCCACGTAGTGGGCATCGGACTGGAACGGCGGGTCCAGGTAGATCAGGTCCACGGAGTTGTCGGGGAGGTCCCGGAGTACGTCGATGTTGTCGCTACAGACAAGGGCGTTACCGGCTAAATACTTGGCGTAGTCCTCTGTGGCGGGAAACAGAGATTGCATGCCCCGATCCTCCTTATAGCATCCTCGGTTGCCGAGGATGCTTCGGGTCGATTAGCTCCGCGTAAGTGAGCCACTTGCCCACCGCGCCCGCTGCCATTCTATCCATCTGGTCTTGCGTGTCAAGCGACCGGACGTTATGCCGCCCTGAGAATTCGTCCACGTACCGCCAATGGGCGAGTAGGGACAAGAAACACGACATTTGCATCAACCCCGACTTTTAGTGCAAAGCCCGATAAGGTCTTGATACCGGAGCCGTTTTCCGTCCATGCCCCGAATGACACTGCGAACCTGGTTGATGGTGTCGTTCGAGCGGCTGTTGTGTCGACCTTCAAACTCGCTGGCATATGGGTAACATTCTTGATAAGTCCCAATTTTTGGGTCCAGGCAGCTTGATATGGGTTATTCCGGTCGATATACGTGTGACTTACGACTAGTGCTCCGTCACGGGTGAAATGAATGGTTCTTCTTCCCACCCGCCCGCCCTGAGGGTTTTGGGGGAATCCCCAGACCCCTACCAAATAGGGTTGCACCCTCTCTGGACTCTCCCGCCGGACAAACCAAATCAGGTGTGACTGAGTACTAGGACGCCCTCCTAGGACGGCCCTCCAAGTGGGTCAAGCGTGGTGCTGCTCGTAATGGTCGCGAAGGATATCGGAGCCGAAGTCGCCTTCGATGTCACGCCACACGGAGTGGACGTGGTTGGCCATATTCTGGGTGTTGTCATACTCAATGAATATGCTGGGGCCGTGGACCCGGTAGTAGTGGCCTTGGCCCCGATCGTGGTTGCCCGCCCATCCGAATAGGAGGTCGTTGGCCGCCTCCCCCTCCAGCTTTCGCGTGGCGGCGCGACCGACGTCGGCTGGCATCCTCCCCGTGTACACATTCACCAGGGCCATCAGCCTCTCCCGCTGCTCGGCCGTCATGCGCCCCGCTGGCAGCCCCACTCGACTGGCGATCTCGACGCGCCTGCTGGCTCGGGTGATCAGATCTGGCGGCGCCCCGGGGTAGATCACCGCCAGATCTCGCTGGCCCTCGCCAAGTGATAGGAAAAGCTCCCTTCCCAGGTCCTCCTCCGCCTGGAGGATGCGCAGCCCCTTCTGGGGTCCGTGCTTGACCTCGGCGGGATTGACGCCGAAGAAGGTCGGCGTGACGGAGATGACGTCACCGCCAGCGACGGTCACGTTCAGCGACAGGTGGTGGCCTTCCACGCGCCAACCCCAGGGCTCGTCTCCTCCAGGCGTGCCGAATATGCTGAAGAAGTAGAGGTCGGGGGTCCTATCGAAGCGGTCTACGCCCTCGCTGCTCTCGGTGCGCCCGAGAATGAGCTCGTGCTGGATGATGGCTCTTGCGGTGTTCAGCCCCGTCTCGCTCAGGCCGCTGCCCATCAGCGCCTCGACGGCGTCGAGCTGCTCAGCGCCCATGTCTCCGCGCGACAGGCCCAAGCGGGGCTTGGCGGTGTAGTGCCAGCTCTCGCGCTCCTCGGACGCAAAGTCGAATGTCGCCAGCGCCCTCTGCTTCGGGCTCAGCGCGGCAACAAGGGAGGCGGCGGCCTCGGCAACATGTACGGCGGTCTCGGGTGCAACGGGCGCGAGTCTCATATCGAGGACCTCCATCGTCAATGAGGGCGAGTCGCAGGAAGTATAGCACGATGATGTCTTGATTCGGGGCGGGACCGGGTGTAGATTGTAACCGGTCGAGAAACGAGGTAATACGATGAGCCTACCGTCCCGGAGCCAGGTCGCCTCACTGTGGCTCAACGTCGCCCACAGGGCGGCCATGCAGGTGGTACAGAGGGCCAACTTTATTGCCGGCGAGGGCATTGAAGGAGACAGGCACGCCTCGCCCAGAGGGGAACGGCAGGACTACCAGGTGCTGCTGATGGACGAAGAGACGCTGGCGGCCCTCGGCCTCTCCGCCGGACAGGTACGCGAAAACGTCACCACCAACGGGATCGATCTCGCGTCCCTGGCGGTCGGGCAGAGGATCGCCCTGGGGGGCCAGACCGTGCTCCAGATATCCAAGCCGTGCGCGCCCTGCTCGCGGATGGATGAGATTCGGCCGGGGCTTCAGCAGGAGCTCGAGGGCCGCCGCGGAATGCTGGCCTCCGTAGTAGAGGGTGGGGCTGTCGAGGTCGGCGACCTTGTGCGCGTTCTCTAGCAGACGCGGTACTGAGAAACCCCTATCGGCAGGCTCAGTACAGGCGCCGGAGGTGCTCCCCGTCTGCACTCTCCCAACGGGGGGAGTTGTGATACGGGTACCAAAAAGCGGCCCCGATCCGATCGGGGCCCTTTGGGGTCAACCTTTGAACGTGGCCAGAGCTACCGGCCTTGCGGCCTCAGTCGGCGCTGGTGGCGGCCTCCGCAGGCTGCTTCTGCAAGGCCAGCTTGGCCTGCTCGGCGATGTGCCGGTACTCGGCTAGCACCTTATTGCTGGTGAGCACCGTTGGCTTCGACGTGTCTCGATAGTCGGTCCGGAGCTCCAGCCGGCCAAGGAAGGCGAGCCCCATCTCCTCGGCAAGCTCCTCCCCCGCCCCCGAGCCGAAGACCTCGCCCGAGAAGTTCTCCACCACTCCCAGCACGTTGACGTGCAAGGTGCGGATCATGTTGATGGAGCGCTTGGCGTCTATCTTGGCCAGCTCCTGAGGCGTGGTGACGACAAGGAACCCGTCCAGGGTCAACGTCTGCATCACGGTAAGGGGGGAGTCGGACGTGCCCGGAGGCAGGTCGATCACCAGGTAGTCCAGCTCGCCCCATTCGGTGGTCTGAAGGAGCTGGTTGATGGCGTTGTGGACCATTGGCCCGCGCCAAATGATGGCCTCCTCCTCATTTTTCTGGAAGAAGCCCATGGACATTACCCGTACGCCAAAGCGCTCCGGAGGGAGCATCTTCTTGTCCTCGCTGACCGTGGGCGGCTCGTATATCTTAATGGCCCGGACGACATTGGGGCAGTCGATGTCGACGTCAAGGATGCCCACCTTGGCCCCGTCCTGGGCCAGAGTCACAGCCAGGTTGACTGCGACGGTGGTCTTACCAACTCCGCCCTTGCCGCTGTAGACGCCGATCTTGTACTTGATTCGTGAGAGGCTGTCGGCGACCGCGCGCTTCTGCTCGAAGCTGCGCTTCATCTGCTCGATCTTCGCGCGGGCCTGGGCCGCCTGCGGGTTGATGGGCTGGGGTTTGTTCATCTAACGGTCTCCGCGCCTTTGTCGTGTCGGCAGAAAGTGGGGGCACCCCATCGGCAGGCCCTTCGGCAAGCTCAGGACAGGCCCTGCTCGGGGCGAACGGACGCGGGACCTCCGTTCTAGGTGAGCCCCTTCGATACGTAGGGCTACGCAGGGATGGCCCAGGGCAGATTCTACTCGGGGCCACTCGCCGCCTTCATCAGGCCCTTCGGCAGGCTGAAGCCCGCTATTCCAGGCCGAGCTGGGCCTTTCCGTCCTCGGAGATCAGGTCCGGGCTCCAGGGCGGGTCGTAAACCATCTCGACCTCGACGTCCTCCACCGATTCGATCTCCGCAATTCGCCACTCGGCCTGCTGGGCTATGTAGGGCCCCATGCCGCATCCGGCGAAGGTGAGGGTCATCGTGATCTTGACGTCGCCCTCGTCGACCTGGCAGTCGTAGACCAAGCCCAGATCGACGACGTTGACGGGTATCTCCGGATCGAACACGTCCTTGAGCGCCTCAAGCACGTCGTCGCGGGTAAGGGTCGAGGTCTCAACCATCGCGTTTTTCTCCCCTGGTGAATATCGGCGCTATGTAGACTAAGACCATTCTATATGGCGTGGTGGAGGGTGTCAATTAACCCTATTCTTGCATGTTTTGCGTTTTTAGAGCTGCGTCTGCAACTGAACTCGGAGCACGCTGAAAGCGCCGAGAGTCAAAGATAAAGAGGCTGGGCGAGACGACCGCGCGCGGGAGGGCGGTGGTGGCACGCGACAAATGTGTGCCATCTTGCACCATTCCGTGCCACGCAGATCCGGGCTGCCCCCGCCGCGGCACATCGGGCATTTCGGCAGCGGGGCAAGAGGGGCAGGTTTGAAACCTGCCCCTACGGTCTATGGGAGGGTTTTGGCCCAGGGAAGTTGGCCGGGTTGTCGACATCCCCGGCCCAGGGGGACGGGTTGTGCTGAATGTAATGACGTACGGCGTTCACCTCGCTCTCGTTGCGAATGACGCGTTCGTAGTAGTTCCGCTGCCAAACAGGCGCACCGGCTATGTTGCGGACCTCGTTTATTCGGCGCGACGCAAAGGTCTTGAATCCACGTAGGACCTCCGGCAACCCGTGGCGTTTGGCCAGGGCAGTAGGGGGGGTTTGAAACCGGCCCCTACGCGATCGACGGCCTCATCGTCGCGCAACAGGATGACTCCGTGTACATGATTGGGCATGACCACGAATACGTCCAGTGCTACGCGGGGGTAATGACCTGGCAGTTCACTCCAACATGCGGCCACGATCCGGCCATACTCGTTCTGGCGGATTTCGCCGTTAATGACGTTCCCGAACAGACATTGCCTGTTGTGGGTGCACACGGTCACGAAGTATGCACCGGGCTGTGCATAGTCGTAGCTGCGGAGCCGTATGGAACGGCGATGGTGTCTGTCTGGGTCGAATCTCATGGCAACGTATATGGGCAGACCCTTTCGGTCTGCCCGGCTGCTCAGCGGATGGGAACCCCATTCGGCAGCCTCAGCGCAGGATGTCGTCGGCGATGACCTTGCGCAGGTCGACTATCTGGTCACGCAGGAGCGCAGCCTTCTCGAACTCCAGGTTGCGGGAGGCCACCTTCATCTGCGACTCCAGGTCCTTGATCAGGCGCCGCAGGTCCTCCTTGGGTATGTCCCCGTTGACGACGTAGGGAGTCCTGGTCTCGGCGATGGCCCTGACGCGCTCGGTGATATCGTGAACGGTCTTCCGGATGCCCTGGGGGGTGATGCCGTTCTCTTTGTTGTAGATCTGCTGCAACTGCCTGCGACGGTCCGTCTCGTCGATGGCACGCTTCATGGAATCGGTGACAACGTCGGCGTACATGATGACGTGGCCGTCCACGTGCCGGGCCGCCCTCCCTATGGTCTGAATCAAGGAGCTCCACGAGCGAAGGAACCCCTCCTTGTCAGCATCCAGTATGGCCACCAGACTGACCTCCGGGAGGTCGAGCCCTTCCCGCAGCAGGTTAATGCCAACCACCGCGTCGTAGACGCCCAGGCGAAGGTCCCGCAGGACCTCGCTGCGCTCCAGGGTGTCTATCTCCGAATGCAGGTGGTGGGTCTTGATGCCCGCCTCCCTGAGGTAGTCGGCCAGCTCCTCCGCCATGCGCTTGGTCAGGGTCGTCACCAGGCAGCGCTCTCCCCTCCCGATGCGGAGGCCGATCTGGTGGAGGAGGTCGTCGATCTGTCCATCGGTGGGCTTGACCTCGATCACCGGGTCGGCCAGTCCGGTGGGCCGGATGACCTGCTCGACGATCTGTTGGCTGTGCTCGTACTCGTAGGGGCCGGGCGTGGCCGAGACGTAGACGACGCTGTTCACCCGCTCCTCGAACTCGCCGAAGTTGAGGGGGCGGTTGTCCAGCGCGGAGGGAAGCCTGAAGCCGTACTCGACCAGGACCTCCTTGCGGGACCTGTCGCCGGCGTGCATCGCCCTGAGCTGGGGCAGGGTCATGTGAGACTCGTCGACGAAGAGGAGGTAGTCCTGGGGAAGGTAGTTGAGCAGGGTGTAGGGGGTGCTGCCGGGACTGCGGCGCTGAAGGTGCATGGAGTAGTTCTCGACGCCGGCGCAGTAGTCGGTCTCGCGCATCATCTCCAGGTCGTAACCCGTCCTCGACTCCAGGCGCTGGGCCTCCAGCAGCTTGCCCTGCCCGTTGAGCTCCGCCAGGCGCTCTTGCAGCTCAGCCTCGATGTCGGTGATTGCCAGACGCATCTCGTCGGCTGAGGTGACGAAGTGCTTGGCGGGGTAGATCTCGATCTCCTCCCGCTCGGAGAGCAGCTCGCCCGTCAGAGGGTCGAGCTGGACTATGCGCTCAACCACGTCGCCCCAGAACTCTATGCGGATGCCGACATCGTCCTCATAGGCGGGGAGAATCTCCAGGGTGTCGCCCTTGACACGGAACCGGCCGCGGGCCAGGTCGAAATCGTTCCTCTCGTACTGCATGTCCACGAGCTGGCGGACGAGGCGGCCGCGGACGAGCTTGTCGCCTCGGCGGACCCTGGCGACGAACCTCTCGTACTCCTCGGGCGCACCCAGGCCGAAGATGCACGAGACAGAGGCGACGATGAGCACGTCCCTTCTCGTGAGCAGGGCCTGCGTGGCGGAGTGCCTCAGCTTGTCAAGCTCATCGTTGATATCGGCGTCCTTCTCAATGTACGTGTCGGTCCGCGGGACGTAGGCCTCGGGCTGGTAGTAGTCGTAGTAGCTGACGAAGTACTCGACGGCGTTGGTGGGGAAGTGCTCCCTGAACTCGGTGGCAAGCTGGGCCGCAAGCGTCTTGTTGTGGACGATCACCAGGGTGGGACGCTGCACCCTCTCGACGACACAGGCCATAGTGAAGGTCTTGCCGCTGCCGGTGACCCCGAGGAGCGACTGGTGGCGGAGGCCCCGCTCGATACCGTCGACCAGCTTGTCTATGGCCTGAGGCTGGTCGCCGGTTGGCACGAAGTCGGAAACGATCTTGAAGTCAGTCACGGGACTCATCATAGCCCATCGGGCAAGACTAGGCCAAGTCAGAGGCTCTAGATCGCAGGGACGCCGGTTTTCCGGCCCGCGACCGGGGTTGACAGCGGCAGTGCGTGGTGCTACATCTCTACTCTGGTATAGCCCTCCACCTCCGCCATTGTTCGTGCCATTCCAAACCGGGGGTGACAAGCCCACTCGTATCAGTAACCCTCACCCACTGGGTCCCCGGCTCAGCTGTTGCCTATCTGCCCGGTTGCACAAATAAAATCTGGGGGTCCCGCCAGGCCTCCGCCATCCCGGCTTATCGGGGTGGCCTCCAGCACTGGGCGAATACTGAAGCCACACCTAGCTCCGCTTTACCGGACAACCCACACCATCTCCGTGCTCGCTTCGTCGAATGGGGAGCGATCGAAGCCGCCATAGAGGTCCACCACCTCGTATCCCAAGGACCTGAGGGAGTGAAACATCTCCCAGCGGTGCACGTACCGCAGCTGGAAGTCGCGGTAGAAACGCCTGACCATCGTGCCCTGATGGTCCAGCTCCTCCGCGATGATTCGCGTGCTTATGATCTGGCTGTGGTTGTCGTAGCTGCTCTGGTGCCACAGCACGTAGCGCGCCCCGGTGTCCGGGTCGGTCACGTCGCGGAAGTGGTAGGGAACGTCGCCCTCCTGGACGAGCATCTCGAGGTCGGGGACAAAGATATTGAAGATGAGCTTTCCGCCGGGGGCGAGGTGCCGCTTGATGCTGAGCAGGGCCCTGGTCTGGTCTTCCACCGTCAGGAGGGAGAGGAACCCGCGAAATGGGATGATCACAAGGCCAAAGCTGGAGTCGAGGGAGAAGTCCCTCATATCGCCGTGGATAAGGGTAATCGCGCCGCCGCCGGAGGCCGTTTCAGCAACCTTCCGTCGCGCCACGTCCAGCATCGCCTCGGAGGAGTCCATCCCTACGATGTCCACCCCCGCCCGGGCTATCGGAATGGTGACCCGGCCGGTGCCGCATCCCAGCTCCAGGACGGGTCCCTCAGACTCTCGCGCCGCCTCCACATAGAACGGGATGTCCTCCCGCACGTAGGAGTAGATGGAGTCGTATACGTCGGCCCACGCGTCGTAGGTAGAAGCCACGAAGCCCTACCGGCTCCCCATCCGCTGGAGGCAAAGCCGGACCCTCTCCTCGACGGACAAGGAGTCGCCGTCGGGGAGCGAGGCGAGGGCACCCAACGCCTCCGAGGTCGCGTAGCCCAGGGCGGTCAGGGCCCTTACCACTTCCCCATCGCCCTGCGCGGTGGGTGCGGAGACCGGCGCCAGGTCCAGCTTTCCCGTCAGCTCCAGCACTATGCGGCTGGCCGTCTTGGCGCCGACCCCGGGAACGCCCTTGAAGGCACTGGCATCGGCGGAGGCAACGGCCATTGCCAGGGACTCGGGGCTCAGGCTGGACAGAACGCTGAGAGCCAGCCGCGGCCCGACGCCGTTGACCCTCACCAGCGCCTCGAACGCCGACCGCGCCTCCTCCGTAGGGAAGCCGTATAGCGTGAGGCTGTCCTCCCGCACCTGCAGGGAGGTGAAGAGCCGCAGTCGTTCCCCCAGTTGGCCCAGCCGCTCCACCGTAGACTGGGGGACGTTGGCCCTCAGGGTGACGCCGCCGACCGCGACGTCGACCCACTCAACGCCAGAGCCCGCCAGGGTACCCTCGATTGCTGTAATCATGGCATCATATCCCGCCCACCCGGCCTTTGGGGATATGGGGAGTTCCCCATACCCCTCGCCCTTCGACAAGCTCAGGACAGGCGCCGGGGGCTCTGCCCCCTCTGCACTCCCCCATGCGCTCCGTGGTCCACCGGCGCCTTGTGCACATACCCATCAACGCACGCGTGACTTACGACTATCCGTTAGTTACTGGTGAAATGAAGGGTTCTTCTTCCCACCCGCCCACCCTAAGGGTTTGGGGGAATCCCCAAGCCCCTGCCCCTTCGACGAGCTCAGGGCAGGCGCCGAGGGCGGCAACCCTCTCTGGACTCTCCCGCCGGACAAACCAAATCATGTGTGACTTTAGGACTAGGGCGCGTGTCAGCGTCCAATCACCAGCTGTTTGGCCCGGCTGGCGCTGATGTGACATATGGCGACGGCAAGAGCGTCCGAGGCGTCCAACGACTCCGGCGGCGCATCGAGGCCCAGGAGGAGCTTGACCATCTCCTGTACCTGCTCCTTGGAGCTGCCGCCGTAGTCGGTCACCGCCAGCTTGACCTGGCGGGGCGCGTAGCCGCTCACGGGCAGCTTATGGCGGGCCGCGGCAACCATCGCCACCGCCTGAGCGTGGCCGGTGGCCATTGCGGCATGGACATTGCGGGCGGCGAAGGGCTCTTCGATGGCCACCTCAGATGGCCTCCACTCCTCAATTACCCGGGAAATCTGCTCGAAGAGGTAGTGGAGACGCTGGTGAATAGGGTCCGCCTTCCTGGGGGTCAGGACACCGAAATGCGCTGGGGTGAGTCCGGCGCCGTCCGAGTCCACGACGCCGATACCCATCTTATAGGTTCCGGGGTCTACCCCCAGGACTCGCACAAGAGCACCCTCCACGTGGCCGGGAAAGTACGGCATTGCACCCGCCCCCGAACTCCCTCTACCGGCGGCTCCGGAGCCGTGGCGGAGACTACTCCTGGGTCCGGTACTGCTCCAGGGCCTCGTCAGGGTAGTCGGCGTTGGAGTAGACCCTCTGGATGTCGTCGAGCTCCTCCAGCCGGTCCAACAGCCTGAGTGTGCGAAGAGCCGTCTTCGCGTCCAGCGCAACCGTGTTATTGGGGACCATGGAGAGCTCGGAGGACGTTATGGTCGCCCCCTGTTCCACCAGCGCCGTGCGAATGCTCTCCAGGCTTTCGGGAGCTGAGTAGATGTGCACCGTAGAATCGAATGTCTCGAAGTCGTCGGCACCCGCGTCGATGGCGGCAAGCTCCAGCTCTTCGGACTCCTCAGGGCCTGCATCAACTGCCACGACCCCCTTCTGCTGGAACTGCCAGGACACCGCTCCCGCTTCGGCCAGGCTACCACCGATCTTGGAGAAGGTCGATCGGACGTCCGAGACGGTCCTGTTCCGGTTATCGGTGAGGGCCTGAAGCAGGATGGCCGTGCCTCCCGGGCCGTAGCCCTCGTAGACCACCTCCACCATCTGGTCCTGCACAGCCCCGGCGCCGGAACCCCTCTTGATTGCACGATCGATGTTGCTGGAGGGCATGTTGCTATCCCTCGCCTTTTGCACGACTATACGCAGGCGAAAGTTCATGTCCGGGTCTGCGCCTCCCTGCCGGGCCGCCACGATAATCTCCTTGGCCAACTTGGTAAAGAGCTGGCCCCGTCGGGCGTCTGTAGCCGCCTTGCCGTGCTTTATGGTGGACCACTTTGAGTGACCCGACATCGAGATTCTCCTCGGTTGGATGACCGGCGAGTCGTGGCCACATTTTAGCACGGAGCATTTTTCTGGTCAAAAGACGCGCGCTAGGACATGGCTCGATGTGGGGCAGGCATCACGACCGTGGCGAGCATCGACACTGGACTACCTGAGGCCTTCGGGGAGGCGGACAACCATCCTCTTCTGGTCGAGGCTCACCTCGAGGACGACACCCTCCAGGGAGGGGACCAGGACATCCTTATCGCCACCGCCCCGCACCAAGTAGACATCATTACTCCCGGTGCTCAGAATCTCCTTGACGTCTCCCAGGTACTCCCCGTCTTCAGTCCACACGCCGATGCCGATGATCTGAAAGTAGTAGTAGGAGCCCCCCGGCAGCGTTCTCAGCTCACGCTCGTGGATGGTGAGGTCCTTGCCCCGCAAGGACTGGGCATGGGTACGGTCATTGACCAGGTCGAGCTTTACGACGAGCGAGCCCTTGTGTTGACGGGACCGCACCACCCTGGCGGCGCGTCCGTCCAGATAAAGGACGCTTCCGGGCGAGAACCGTTGGGGAAAATCGGTGAAGACCTCAACCTTGAGCTCGCCGGCCGTGCCCCAGGAACCGGTGACCCTGCCGACGACGACGAACTCAGTGGACTGCGATGGTGCTGGATGCCTCAATGTAGGCGAGCCGGGTACCAGGGTGCTGAAAAGCCCTTTCGACCATCCCCCTGTCCCCCTTCCTGGCCAGGAAGGGGGGAGAAATTGTATCTGAGGGGCACCCTCAGACTCCCGGCAAAGGGGCTTCGCCCCTCTGCACACCCCATATTTCATCAGCCTGCTAGGGCCTGTACTGAGCCCCGGGGCCTGAGTTCGGAAGAAGGGCCCGTCGAAGGGATGAGGGGGAGTACCGCCCCTCAAATCACCCATCACGTGCCACTTCGAGGAAAAGGCTGGCCGAGAGCGCCTTATACTATCTCCAGGATAGCGCGCGTCTCCTGTTTGACGGCTGCGACCCGAAGGAGCACCCGTATCGACTGGGCCACTCGGCCCTGCCGGCCGATCACCATGCCTTTGTCATCCGGCGCAACCTCCAGCCTGAGGATGACACGGCCGTCCTCGTTTTCCTCGGTGACCTTGACCTCTTCCGGGTGTGAGACGATCGACTTGGCGATGTACTCGACCAGCTCTTTCATTGCTCCTTCACCCTCTCCAGCGTGCCCAGCCTTTTCAACATCCGCTGGACGGCCTCAGAGGGCTGAGCCCCTTGTCGAATCCACTTTAGCGCCTTCTCCTCATCGATGACGACAGTCGGCGGGTCGGTCAGCGGGTCATAGTGGCCCAACTGCTCCACGAAGGCGCCATCCCGCGCCGCCCTGGAATCCGCCACCACGATCCTGTAGCTCGGCTTTTTTTTTGCTCCCACACGTCTGAGACGAATTCTTAGCATTTGACTCCGCATCCCACCATTTAGATCAGATTCAGGGGCTTCCCAAAAGATTCTAGCCCCCCCCTTCTCAAATTGTCAATCACACCCCTACTCAGTGCCAGGCACCCATGCTATAATCAGCCCCAGGCCGTAAGGGCTGGTAGTTTGTGCCGCCGAGCCCGACATGGCCCTTCTCTAGAGTCGCCCGCAGGAGCCCCCGCCGGCAGGGAATGGCCCTTCTCTGAGTCGCCGGAGCCCCCGCCGGCGGGGAATGGCCCTTCTCTAGAGTCGCCCGCAGGAGCCCCCGGCCCTTCTCTGAGTCGCCCGCAGGAGCCCCCGCCGGCGGGGAATGGCCCTTCTCTGAGTCCGCCGGCGGGGAATGGCCCTTCTCTGAGTCGCCCGCAGGAGCCCCCGCCGGCGGGGAATGGCCCTTCTCTGAGTCGCCCGCAGGAGCCCCCGCCGGCGGGGAACGGCCCTTCTCTGAGTCGCCCGCAGGAGCCCCCGCCGGCGGGGAACGGCGGCCCAACCTGAGTGTGTGGACGGGCCATCGAGGCGCCCGGCACAAATGTGAGTCGCGGACTGCGCGGGCGATGTCAGCGCGGGGCCGCCTCCACCGCGCCGTGACCGCAACGCGTTAGCTGTTACGGTAGATATTCAGACTAAGGGTAACACACGATGAGGGTATTGTTCCTTGAAGACGTCGCCGGTGTCGCGCTGGGCGGCGAGGTAAAAGAGGTCAAAAGGGGCTTTGCGCGGAACTACCTCATTCCCAAGGGGCTGGCCACGCTGGCCACACGAGACGCCTTGCAGCGGGTAAAGCGCCTGACGGGGCAAGCCGAGACCGTGCGTTTGAAGACCCTGACCGACATGAGGGCCCTGAGCGAGGAGCTGGACGGCGCCCAGGTTAACGTGGAGATGAGGGCCGGCGCCACCGGCCGGCTGTACGGCTCCGTCACCAACGCCGTCGTGGCGGCCGAGCTTTCGAAAATGACGGGTCGCGAGATGGACCGCAGGACTATCGAGATCCCCGAATCGATCCGTGACATTGGAAAGTACGAGCTCCGCGTCCGGCTTCACTCGGAGGTAGACGCCACCATATCGCTCCTGGTATATCCAGCGGGCACGGACCCAGCGGAGTACGCGGCCCGTCTCGAAGAAGAGACGGAGGCCGCCGCAGTAGAGCAGGAGGCGGCCGGCGCCGACGATGAAGAGGCCGCCGCGGCAGAGCAGGAAGAGGCCGCCGCCGACGATGAAGAGCCCGCCGCAGCAGAGCAGCAGGCGGCCGCCGCCGCAGATGAAGAGCCCGCCGAGGCAGAGCAGGAGGCGGCCGCCGACGACGATGAAGAGCCCGCCGAGGCAGAGCACGAAGAGGCCGCCGCCGACGATGAAGAGCCCGCCGAGGCAGAGCAGGAGGCGGCCGCCGCCGACGATGAAGAGCCCGCCGAGGCAGAGCACGAAGAGGCCGCCGCCGACGATGAAGAGCCCGCCGAGGCAGAGCACGAAGAGGCCGCCGACGACGATGAAGAGCCCGCCGAGGCAGAGCACGAAGAGGCCGCCGACGACGATGAAGAGCCCGCCGAGGCAGAGCACGAAGAGGCCGCCGACGACGATGAAGAGCCCGCCGAGGCAGAGCACGAAGAGGCCGCCGCCGACGATGAAGAGCCCGCCGAGGCAGAGCACGAAGAGGCCGCCGCCGACGATGAAGAGCCCGCCGCGGGGGACGCCAACGGTGACGAGCCGTCCGTGGAGGACGCCGTCGCCGAAGACCAGGCACCAGCCGACGCCACGGGGGTCCCGAAGGACGAGTAGCTCGAACTACCGCACGGCGCTTATGCGGTAGGCCCTGATCGCCATCCTCCGCGTCCACCAGCGGCCGGCCGTGGGCCGGAATGGGCGTGAGAGTCGGTGGTAACCGCGTTCAGTGTTTCACACATTCTAGGATGGCCACGATTGTACCCTGAGCGACTCCTGCCTCACGACCCTGAAGCCGAGGAAGCCGTAATAGGCTCGGTGCTGATAGACGGCGAGGCGCTGTCCAAGGTCACCTCTATACTGAAGTCCCCCGACTTCTACCAGGCGAAGAGCCGCTGGTGCTACGAAGCCTGCATCGCGCTGTTTGACCGCGGTGAGCCCATGAACCAGGTGACGGTGGCCCACGAGCTGTCGCTGCAAGACAGACTCGAGGACGTGGGTGGGGCCGCGTATCTGGGCCATCTGGTACGCACTGTCCCGACATCCGTGCATATCGAACACTACGCCCAGATCGTGCAGCGCACCTCGATCATGCGCCAGCTTATCGCTGCGGCCGGCGACATCGCGAACATCGGCTATGAAGGCTCTCCCGACGCGGACTCGGCACTGAGCAAAGCCGAAGACCTGCTGTACCAGGTGCGCACCGGCCGCGGGACCAGGGACTTCATCTACCTTAGAGATGTCCTGGACAAATACATGGAGGAGACAGCCACCCTCGATGTCGTTGGGGAACGGCGTCTGGCCCCGGTGCCGACGGGTTTCTCCGACCTGGACAAGCTGCTGGGAAACGGCCTGCAGCGGTCGGACATGTTGGTGCTTGCGGCCCGGCCGAGCTTCGGCAAGAGCACTCTGGCGTTCAATATAGCCCGCCACGCGGCGGAGCAGGGGGCGAGAGTCGGGATATTCAGCCTCGAGATGAGCGCCGAGCAGATAGGCATCCGGCTGCTGTCCAGCGAAGCCAACGTTGACAGCCACCGCCTCCGAATGGGCATGGTCAGCGAGGCAGAGCACAGCAGGGAGCTCGACGCGATCGGGATGCTCTCGGACCTGCCCCTCTACATAGATGACACGCCGATCCAGGGCATCGTGGAGATGCGGGGCAAAGCGCGCAGGCTCCAGATCGAGCGAGGGGTGGACCTGCTGATCGTAGACTATCTGCAGCTGATTAGCGGCACCAGCGGCAGAGGAGACAACCGAGTCCAGGAGATGGGTGAGATCTCCCGCTCCCTCAAAGGGATGGCGCGTGACCTGGACATACCCATCCTCGCCTGCTCCCAGCTCAGCCGAGCCGTCGAGCAACGGCCGTCCCACCGGCCCATCCTGTCGGACCTCCGGGAGAGCGGGAGCATAGAGCAGGAGGCCGACGTGGTGGCGTTCATCTACCGCGACGACATGTACACCACCCGGGATGAGTGGGAGAAGCGCAACCCCAGCGAAGCGTACCCGGAGAACATCGCCGAGATCATCATAGCAAAGCACAGGAATGGTCCAACGGGCACCATCCGGCTGTATTTTCGGAGCGACGTGGTACGTTTTGAGAACCTGGAGCAACCCGTGCGTTCCAGGGAGTTCGCGTAGCATGCTGTTCTCCGGGTTCCCCCGCAACGTGCATCTGACCCCGGTGCCAAGCCCCCTGTTCGGCCCCTTGCTCGAGCAGATAGACGACCTGAGCGAGCTCAAGTGCACCCTGCGTCTCATATGGCTCCTGCAGCAGAAGAAGGGCTTTCCCAAGTACGTGACTCACGATGAGCTGCTGGCCGACCGCGTCCTGGCGAAAGCCCTCCCCGGCGAGGGCGATGACCTGCCTTCGAAGGTAGCCCGGGCGATGGAGCTGGCCGTTGGGCGCGGCATTTTCCTCTCCGGGCAGGTCCAGAATCGGTCCGCGGGAGAGCGGGTTTACGCGCTGAACACCCAGGCCAACAGAGACGCCCTGGCGGATACAGTGCCCGGTGGCGAGCTCCCCAACGAAGCGGCCTCCAGGATAGGGCCCTGGGAAGGGGCGACTGAGCGTCCCAACATCTTCGCCCTGTATGAGGACAACATCGGGATGATCAGTCCCATGATCGCCGATGAGCTCAAAGAGGCTGAAGGGACTTACCCCAAGACCTGGATCGAGGACGCCATAAGAGAGGCGGTGGGCAACAACAAGCGAAGCTGGCGGTACGTCGCCCGCATTCTGGAGCGATGGGAGCGAGAAGGAAGAAGCAATGGAGGACCTGGAGGATATTCTAAAAAGGCAGGCTATCCGGGGCATCGCCGAATATAGGGTGGAGGGAGTCCAGGGGCTGCCGGCCGAGCAGCCGGAGCCATGCGATCGGTGCGGCGGCCGCGGCTGGGTCACGCTGGACGTGCCCGTTGGCCACCCGGAGTTCGGCCAGGTCATCACCTGTGATTGCCAGGAGCAGAAGCTCGAGCGCGAGCAGTCCGACCGGCTCGTCCGCTACAGTAACCTGGGACTCCTGACCCGGTTCACCTTTGACAACCTGGAGCACGAGGGGTGGACGGAGGACCCGGAAAGCCGGGCGCTGTTCAAGGCGGCGTACCAGGAGGCCGAGCAGTACGCCGAAAGCCCCACCGGCTGGCTGGTGTTCGCGGGGCCCCACGGCTCGGGGAAGACGCACCTGGCCGCGGCCATCGGCAACCGCTGCATAGAAAAGGGCCACGTCGTGCTTTTCACCGACGTACCCGACCTTCTGGACCACCTGCGCGCAAGCTTCGGCCCCGGTAGCGATACCTCGTACAGCGACCTGTTCGACCAGGTGAGGAGCACGCCCCTGCTGATCCTGGACGGCCTGGGGGGCCACAGCGCGACGCCGTGGGCGGAGGAGAAGCTGCGGCAGATCATCAACCAGAGATACAACTCCCAGCTCCCTACCATCGTGACGACGGCCCGTGACCTGAGCGAAGTGGACCCATACATACTAAGCCGGCTTAAGACGCCGGGACTCAGTCGCGTCCTGGAGGTCGAAGGGCGGTCGCGGGACCGCGCCGGTGGCCTCGGCCGAATCGAGCCTCGCATGCTGCGACGCATGACGTTTAAGACGTTCGACGTGCGGGGCAACAATCCCAGCGCGAACCAACGCCGCAGTCTGGAACAAGCCTACAACTTCGCGAGAAACTACGCCTCCGACCCCGAAGGTTGGCTGGTACTCATCGGCGACACCGGCGTCGGCAAGACCCACCTGGCGGTGGCCGTGGCGTCGGAGCGGCTCAAGGCAGGCCACTCTGTCTTTTTTTCCATGGTGGCCGACCTCCTCGACCACTTGAGGGCTGCGTTCGGACCCAACAGCACGACCACCTACGACCAGCGGTTCGAAGAGGTGAAGAACACACCGCTGCTCATCCTGGACGACCTGGACAAGGAGCACATGAGCTCCTGGGCCGAGGAGAAGCTGCGCCAGATCATCGCCCATAGACATAATGCGCGGCTGCCCACGGTGATCACGTCGATGGTTGACTTCAGACGGCCGGAGGAGCGAGGCCCAATAGGCTCGCGAATTCAGGACCCGGACGTAGGAGAGCTGTTCAAGATGGATGCCCCCGACTATCGCGCCAAGCAGCTAGGCCGCCAGGGGGTGTGTCGCGGAAAGCCAAGGGGTCCGGCCTCATCCTGAGCACATGGGAGCCAGCCACTCCGACCTCTGCGGGGTCGTTGCCGGTCGCCTCCCCTTGCGTGTCCGCTGCGAGGACGGCAGTCCCTCAGAGCTGATTACTGAACCCTTCCTGGCCAGAGCTTGTCCTGAGTGTATCGAAGGAAAGAGGGCCATGGGGATGGTCGAAAGGGATTTTCAGCACCCTGCTAGACCGAGGAGCACGGGCATCGCCACGTGCGGGGGGCAGCTATCCTGGGTCTTACCTGCGAGCGGCCTAGTGCACGATCAGGGGACGTATCAGGGAATAGGCTGCCGACGACTTATGCCGGCCTGGGTAAGGGCAGATTTGAAACCCGCCCCTACGGTCTCGTCGTGGGTGCATAACACGTTCCCCAACACCTGGTCTGGTGTCGCACTAGGCCTGCCTATGGGGAAGCAGTCATCCCACTCTCTGCGGGTAGTGCGCATCAGGAATGTGGGATTGCGGGACCCGGCGTCCATGCGAGCCGGCGCTGGGGCGGGGTGCTACGACACCCTGGGCACCTCCATGGTGCCCTCAGTCTCCATAAACACCCAGTGCACATCCAGTCCGCCCAGCTCAATCTTGATTCTCTCGTAAAAAGTCTGTGCAGGTCGAATTAGAACAACCGTGCCCTTGCCTGGGTACAATACACAGTCTCTGTTCCGTGTACTACCCCAACATACGGTAGCGCTCAGATGTGCTAAAGTGCTGGAACTTCCTCAAAACGGGTTTTTACGAGGGAATCAATCTTGTCCCAGTTGCGGAGCTGGCGAGGCTCAGCGCTCAGCCTTTCATCGTTGACGAACGTCCCATTTCTGCTACTCAGGTCTGTTATCGAGTAGCCGCAGGCGTCGCCGCGGATAGAGGCGTGCTGTCGAGAGACCCCTGGGTCATCGACGACGATGTCGTTTGGCTGGGTCCTGCCGATCACGGTGATCCCCAGTGACAGCATGATCGTATTCCCGTCACCGGGGCCCCCCTTCACCAATAGCGCCGCCTGTGGCCTCATGGACATTTTGACAACCTGCCCGGACTGGATTTTCGAGGCTCCAGCCGCCTGAGCTGAAAATCAGCCCCGGCGTCAAGGAATGGCATTATACCATGGCCGGGCTACGGAGCAGGCATCACACCGACCTGCGCCGAGACGAGTCCAAGGCCGTGGTCGCACGCGGGCCGATCATGCCTGATACCCTCGAGGCGTTGTCCTACAATGGCGCGACGACGTAGAGCGGTGTAGAAGTATGTGGAAGTGTGGTTCGATACGGCCTGCGGCCTACTCACCATAAGCGGTATTTGCCCGTTCGCCCCGAGTAGTCCCGACGAGTCGGGACGTATCGAGGGGAGCGTGTCGAAGGGTATGAGGGTCGTATTCACACACCCTCTTAGCGGTGGAGCAGTGTAGTCCGCCGTAGTCGGACGCTCGATGTCAGAGGGGATGGGAAGCGACCGAGGGGAAGGTGCGCGCCTGGAAGAGCTTGACGTGAGTGGAAACCCGGTGAAAGCCGCCTCCGTTGCCCGTCCGCCGCTATTCGAGGACGCCAAGAGATGGCTTTGTGCACTTCACGGGATTGTTGACGGCATCCGTGAGTGATACTACCATGGCTCTCGTCGAGGAGGCTTTGCGCAAGAAGTGGCGCGGTCGTGTGAATTGCCCTTCGACAAGCTCAGGGCGAACGGTTGGTTTATAGCTCCGTTCGTGGTGAGCCTGTCGATCCACGCCTCCCCATTCCGCCTTTTGGTGCAAAGCCCGTCGAGGATGGTGCGTTGCCTGGGTCCAGGCAGCTTGATATGGGGAATTCCGCTAAAGGGAGGGAACGAAATGCCAGAAGTCAAAGGGACCATCGAGATCGGCCGTCCGGTGGAGGTGGAGGAAGTATTTACCTATATCGCCGAGCCAAAGAACTTCCTAGAGTGGGAGAGAGGCGTCGAGGAGAACGAGCTGACGTCAGAAGGTCCGATGGGGGTCGGTTCCAAGGGGCGGCGAGTGGAGAACTTCATGGGAAGGGACGAGTCAGTCTGGGAGGTCACGGAGTGGAAGCCTAACGAGCTGATGGCACTCAAGGCCGAGTCTGACAAGTTCATCGGAGATGCCGAGTGGAGAACAGAGCCGACCGATAGCGGGACCCGGCTGACATACCGGTTCGTCGGAAGCGCTAAGAACCCGTTCTTCAAGCTGCTGATGCCAGTCGGGATGATAATGTACAAACGCAAGGCAAAGAAGGACTATCAAAAATTGAAGGAGATTCTCGAGTCTCGATCGTAGGGCTCGCTACCCTCCGGCCCGCGGCAGAGAGACTACGTCCAGGGGAAGGCGAGGGTCGGCTGGTTCGTGTACCGTCTCATCCTGATCACCAGGCTGCTCCCGGCCCCGGGCGACAGGCGGACGGCAAACCGCGTGTCGTCCACTGGTAGGACGGTATCGTCGGTCGCCACGCTGACTATCTGGTGTTCGGCGTACGCCCCTCCCTGCACGATCACCGTCCTCTCTCGGACCTGGTTGATGTTGACCAGGGCCAGCGTGACCTCGTCGGCGGTCAGCGTTTCCACGAGCGCCGCCACGTCTTCAGGTATCCCGGCGCGGCGCCGGTCGGGATCGAAATACCGTACCCGGCAGTGGAGTGGATACCCTACTCGTCCGGTGGGGAGCCCGCCGAGCATCAGCTGCGTCAGGGTCTCAACCGTGGCGGGGTTGAGCCGGTTCGGGTCGTCCGACATTCGGGTGTCCGCCGTCGCCGTATCCCGACGCACCTCCTCCATCTTCGAGCGAAGGGCGACGAAGTCCCCCTGGAGCGCGTCGACCGGATAATCGGGGTTGTGACCTTCGAGAAACGCGTTCCACCCGGTGTTGGGTAGGCGCTTGAGGTCTTCGCGGTCCATCGACCAGTAGTAGAGCTCCTCGGCGCCGTCGGAGAACTCCTCAGTCTTGTAGTCGTACCAGCCCTGGTCCCCATACATGTGGGGGTACATCGTCTCGCCGTCGATCTCCTTCTTGTTCGAGTTGACCTTGTCCATCATCCGGCGCCACAGGTCGACGTATCTCTGGTCGCCGGTCAGCAGGAGGGCATTGGCGAAACCGTAGTGGCACCTGTCCCGGAAGGACGACCGATGGGCTACCTCTCCCGTCTGCGGCACGACCACACTGAAGCCCCAGCCGTAGACGCCGCCGTACCATTTGCCGTCGCAGGCGCCACCAATGGTACCGTCCAGGCCGATGTTGGTGGGGACGAGACCATCGTTTGCCTCGGTCCTCTCGACCCAGGCATCCACGTACTCGAGAAGCCAGTCCCTGTACTTGGACTCGCCGGTGAGCGCGTATGCGTCGAAAGCCAGAGTGGTGGCGCCCAGGTTCAAGGGATGGTCGCCAACAACGTCGTTATAGTCCTTGAAGTGGTCCAGCATCTCCTGGAAGCTGCGCTCGCCGTGTCCCGCTCTGAAGCGGCCTTCCAGCTCGATGGGGTCGCCCGCCCAGTCCAGGGCCGTGGCCTTGCGCAGCAGCGGGCCCCGGCTGCCGTTGAACATGCTGCGGATGATCCGGTGCTCCGGGTCGTAGTTGGGGGCCATGGGGTCTTCGTTCATGTAGAACCCGGCGTAGCGCCTGAGCCGGTTCTCGTAGGTGGCGTCGTGGGGATCGCTCAGACCCTGAAGCACGAAGGCGTTTAGCCACTCCCCATGGTGAAACCAGTCGAACATGACGGGAAACTCCTTGAAGTACATCCCGTCGCGGGCGAGGGGGACCTCCACTGTCTTCGCCTCCGTGTACTGGCGAAGATGCCCCTCCCAGCCCATCTTGTACAGCTCGAGGACGATGTCTGGTGCGCCAAGGGCGTGGAGCATCGTCCAGTTGAGGAGGTTCTCTGCCGCGTCGTCAGGGCCATCATCGCCCCCCCAGCGAGGCACGCAGAGCAGGTAGCCGCGCTCGTCGAAGTAGTGGCCGTAGAACTCCTCGCAGGCCTGGGTCTGGGCCTTGATCAGCTCCCGCTCGAGGAGGGCCCACGACGGCGGTGCACTCGGTGTGTCCACGACAATGACGGCATCTCGCCCCTTATGGGTGGCCATGGTTTACCTCCGGCTTTGTAGAACCCGTGGACCCGAGGGAATTCCAGAAACACGCGTATACTACATGATTCCCGCCTTCGGCTGAAGTCCCCATGGAGAGGCCGGTTCCCTGGCGGAGTGTCAGCGTCCGTGGTAGTCTCCAACTCGGTGAACACGACCGTATCGAGCTTCCCCCTGCGCTTGCTACCGAGAAGAGTGCGCCATGAAGATTACCGAAGTCGACATCATACCGATTCACCCACGCCTGGCAAGCCGGTACGAGGGGCTCGAGGCGCGATTCGTCTCCATAACCGACCGGACGGTCTTCAGAGTCAGGACCGACCACGGGCTTGTGGGGTACGGAGCCCTACTGGGTGCCCTGGCCGGTAGAGTGGACCCCACGCTGGATAGCCAGGGTGGGCGCCGAGCGAATCTAGCCCGCATTTTCCATCTGGCTTTGTCCGATGATTTCCCTTGCGCAGGTCTCTCAGGACTGTGTGCTGCATGCGGACACACACCTAAGGCGTGTGCGGCGTAGTGCCTGTCCGCTCCGCCCGCCGGACCGCCACATTTCGACCATTCTCCAGCAAACTTAGAGGGTGTGTGAGAAGTATGTGGAACTGTGGTTCGACCCTTCGACTTCGCTCAGGACTGGCAGGGCCGCCACGATGGTTCGATACGGCCTGCCGCCTACTCACCATAAGCGGTATTTGCCCGTTCGCCCCGAGTAGTCCCGACGAGTCGGGACGTATCGAGGGGAGCTTGTCGAAGGGTATGAGGGTCGTATTCACACACCCTCTTAGACATCGAGCGCGTAGCCTTCGTCCGCACGATGCGAGCTCGGTGGCTCGCCGAAGGCCTCGTGCAGCCGGTCACGAAGAGGGGCCCACTGGTCGCCTAGCAGCAGCTTTCCATAGCGCCGGTGGAGCCCCTGCTCCCAGCATTTAGCGAAGAGGAACTCGCGGAAGAACAGGTCGTCCTTTGGGAAGGACCGGCGGGCGCTCTGAAGTCTGCTCGCGGCGGGACCGGGTGATCGGGTAAGCAGGTAGCCGAGCCCCTGCCCCAGCAGAGTCGGCACGAGGTGAAAGTTCCGGTACTGGTAGGACTCGGGGATCAGTCCCCAGCGGTCCAGCAAATCAGCTGCGGACGTGAGGTCCTCCATGGCCCCGTTCGCGAGGGTGTTGATCACCATGTCGACCAAGTCGGCCTCATCGAAGGCCGCCCCCTCAGCCCTTCGTCGCTCGTCCTCGTACACGTGGAGGAGCCTGGCCATTAGCAGAAGAGCCTGACCCCGGTAGGAGCGCGGAAGCGGGTGGGTCGGCGCCCGCGAAGCAGCCTCCGAGTACAGGTCCCATGCGCGGACCGGGTCACCCAAACAGAGATGAGCATCCCCTTCCTGGCACAGCGACCGAACGAGGCCACTTCCCAGCTCCCGCCTGTCCAGCGTGGCCGCCTCTCGGGCGTACTTGAGAGCACCGGGCCAGTCCCCCAGGGACAAAGAACAGTCTGCGGCGATCCTGCGGAGGTAGGCATTTGTGCGTCCCCCTTCCTTCTGTAAAGCCTTCCTCACCCTGCGAAGGGCCGCATCCCACTCCCCTTGCTCTTGCGCCAGGATGTAGCTCTGGGAGACGTCGTCCACCACGGTTGCGACGTCGAAACCCCAGCTCTCTACATCGTCTGCCAGGGCCGGCAAATCCTGCTTACTGGCCGCATCCAGGATGCGCTGCGCTGGCACGTCAAGCACGTAAACCACAAGCTTCACGGGCGAATTGGTCGGGGAAACCGGGTTGATCTTAGTTGGAAAGGCGTTCCGTATTCGGTCAAGCTCATCTTTTGAGACCAGCTTGTCTAGCGCGATCATCATCCCAACCCCCGGCAGCTCGCCGATGAAACTCCCCTCTACAAAGTCGCCCACAGCGTCGGACATGTGTGACCGGACGAAAGAGCGCCACTCCAGGTGGTGCAGCGTCTCGACAAGCCAGTTCTTGAGACGACCCGAGACGGCGGGGTCGTACTCATCCGGGTCGGGACTGTGGGCAGATAGCAGCAGAAACGGAAGTCTCACGTCCCGTTGGGGTTGTTCAGTCTCGCCCAACATGTCCGCCTTACGGCTGAGCAGGTCGAGCAGCGCGACCTTGAACTGCTCCTGAGTCAGAACGGTAGAAGTGGCGATATTGGCTGACACATTGGCCGTGTGAATGGCCGCCCTTTGTCGTTCGACTATCTCTCCAATGATCCGACTGAACACCGTCAGTATGCGCACCTCGACTTTCAGCCGGGGCCCGTCGACGCGCGGCATGAGCAAGTAAAGCGCGCCTATCGAGTCACCGGAGCTCAGGGTTATCGGCAAGGCCAAGGCCGAGTAGCTTGCAAGGTCGCTGTCATTTGACGACCCGCTCTCGAGATACCGCATCTCTGGCTCAACGGACTCGATCAACGATGTCCAAGGGGGCTCGACCTTCTCAACGACGAGAGGGACGCCGATGCGGCCCGCGTATCCGGTGAGCATGTCCAGAGGCTTGGGAGGGTCCCACAGCGATGGCTCCCAGGGCTTGGCTACGGAGCTCGCAAGCACTCTTGCCGCCTGGGAAGATTGTGACGTCTCGCTGATTTCACACAGCGACCCGGGATAGATCGTTTGGAGGAGCTGAGTCACCAACCATAGCTGAAGGTCATCGGCGCTGCTGAGCCCCGGTACGATAGCGGTCTCGAGCCTCGAAGATGACTGCGTTCGGAGAAACTCTTCGAAATCCAGGAATACGATATCTAGGATTCTGCCAACGAACTGCAAAGTCACGCTATCCGGTGAAATGGAGGCCGGTCTCATGGTCCCCAGCAGCACCTCGTAGACCTCGCGTTCGGTGCGTACTTGAAGCCCCAGGAAGTCACGGGATGTTACCTCCGCTCTCGTGGGAAGCTGGTCTCTGTCCAGGAACAAGACCTCTCGGAAGGGCGAGAGCACCCAGCACGAGGGAGCCGGGCGTTCCAAAATCGTTCGGTGGACATGCTCATGCCGCGCGCTGCTGGCTACGCTCTGACTTGTCTCGCCGCCGTTTCGCCCGTGACGTTTCACAACAATGAGACAGTTGGGGTGGTCCTGCGGCTCAGGGAGTAGGGCGAACACGGCGGCCCCGAGAAGACGCGCCGTCAGGCGTCTACGCAGGCGCTTCATGGCAACGTCTATGAGCCGGTTCCACACTCCGCCGTACCTTTGCTCTTGGACCCGCGGAGTCTCTTTTCCTCCAACGACGGCACGCACTGCGCCGCCAAACTTCACATCCCTGGACCGGAGGAACAGCACAGTCAGAGCGTCGGCCGTGTCCGGCAAGCTGAACTCCTCCGCGTTCCCGATGCCTCGTGCTCGAAGCCGGGCGATCAACCAGGTCCGCCCTCGCTCCCCCGCCATACGTAGCACCGTACCGCTCCTGAACGAGATCTCCCCCGGGTAATAGGAGTCAAGCCAGTCGAAGGCCTCCTCACGGATCTGGCGTGCGTGCTCTAGGTCAGGTGGAGCCTCAGGACTGAAAACCGGCGCGTTTAGTTTCTGCATCTTTTGCTACGCTCCCGTTATATTCTGTAGCAGGTGCGTCGCCCTGAGGAGCCTTAACTGCTAGGTCTTCTGATATCTGGCGATAACTCTACGCCGTAGCTACTTGCACGTCGCATAAAACGTACCGTACGATGCCCTTGATGTCAAGGGCACTCCACAAAGATGCAGCACAGGCCGCGGAGAAAGTGACGCTCACCCGGCGCGAGAGGCGCGCTGAGAGGCAGCGAAGGTTCGTAGTAGCAAGAGAAGCACGCCTGGCAGCACTGCGGGACCACAGGGTCTCCGGCGGGAGGGACGCCCTAAGGGCGCGGGACGGCGATGCGCGCCTGCCGGGGTGGCTTAGGCCGCTGGACTACAGGGTCAGTGGCGAGACCGGCGCCATGAGGGTGCCCAGCAAGGCGCGGACCTGGCACATGGGCAACCGCAAGAACGCCCACGCGGAGGTTACGTCAATAGGTGTGTAAACGACATCAGGCGGCGACCTTCTCAGCCGTTGATTCAATGGCGATTCCATCCGCATACTGTGCACCGAGATAGACGTCTTCGATCAACTCAGGGGCCTTCAGACGCCTGAAGCGCTGTTCGGCGACCATCAACATTTTCCAGATCACCGCTATCGCCCGATCGACCCTCTTGTAGCGCTTGGCGGCATCGGTCCGAAGCCTGAGGGCCGCGAAGGGTGATTCTACCGGGTTCGTCGTGCGAAGGTGCCCCCAGTGCTCCTTTGGGAAGTCATAGAAGGTGACCATGCGGTCCCAGTCCCGCTCCAAGGCCTCTGAGGCCGCCTCGTAGGAATGGTCGCCGCACCACCTGGTGAACACCGTCCTGAGCCGCTCAGCCTCTGTCCGAGTCGGCGCGTAGGGGATAGTACGCAGCATGAGCTTGGCCTGGTCCTGTTGTCGCTTTGGAAGCTTGGCGAGCACGTTTACGATCTTGTGGTTCCAGCAGCGTTGCTCTGCCGCCTGCGGACAGACGTTGCGCAGAGCTCCCCAGATGCCCAGGTGTCCGTCTCCAACCACCAGCCTCGGGCAGCTCAAGCCCCGGCGCTTGATGTCCCTGAGCACCTCGGACCAGTTCTCTGTGGACTCCCTGTATCCAGGAACAGCGCTCACCACCACCTTGCTCCCGTCGCTCAGGGCCGCCATCACCACCAGTACCGCCGCCTTCTCCTTCTCAAGACCAGCCTTGACGTAGACTCCATCCACCCACATGTAGACCACTTCCAGGTCATCGAGGGGCCGGCTGCGCCATTGGGCAAGCTCATCGTTCCACTTATCCTTCAACCGGGCCACCGTGCTCGCCGATACCGGTGCGTCCTCTCCCAGCAGCCCCCGCAAAGCCAGATCGAAGTCGCCTTCGGATAGACCGTGCAGGTACAGCTCGGGGATCAACTCAGCAACCTTCCTGGTCCTGTTGACGAACAGCGGCAGCAGCCGGCTCTCGAACTGCTCCTCGGTATCGCGGACTCGCGGCCGCCTCAGCTGTATCGTTCCCGAACTCAGCGTAAGCCTCCGGGCTCTGCCGTATCCGTTCCGATAGCCGGTATCGTGAGTCCGAGTCGGATCTGAGCGCCGACTTCGCCCTTCCCAGAAACGCCGTCACCTCCTCCTCCAGCAACTCCTGGATCAGCCTCTGGACCTGGCTTCGCACCCAATCCTCCAACTGCTCCCACTCCGGCCTTGACTCCGACCTACTCTCAGTGCTTTCCTTCCTCATGGGCGGTCTATCTCCTCTCTTGGGCCTCGAGCCCGTGTTGTTCAGAGAGAGGGTACACCGCCTGACTGTTTACACACTTTTTGAAGATACCTCCTATGACGCCTGTCGCCCGGCCAGGGATGGAGCCGGTCAGGCGCCACCTACGTCACAGGATACGCCGGGGCGCAGCTCCCCAGGCCCATCATCCACCACGAATGGCGGAGGCTGACGGCGGAACAGATGACACACAGCACAACCGAATAGCCGGCGGCGACCCGGCCACAACAGGGTTAGGAGAGAGGCGATGGTTTGATGCCATCGCCTTTCTGTGCAGAGGGGGGGGCTACTCGTGGACCAGCGTCGGCAGTCTTTGGCAGTGACACGTGAGTTTCTGACAGCAAGCGCCCCGCAGTGTGTATGTGCAGCCATTAGGACCGATGCCTGCCAGGGGAAAGGAGTGAGAGCCGTGAAGTAGACGCGCCGCGTGATGGGAAAGACGTAAATGAGAGCCGGCGACAAGCAGCAGGATAAATGGGAGGTGAAAGGCGATGGTTGACAGGCAAGACCTGCCCTTCAAGAGAGAGGTCCCTCCGGTCGAACGGGAAGCCTACGAAAAGCAGGCGGACGTCGAGGGAGACCAGCCAACGCGCGACGGGATGCGGGGTGAGCTCCGCGGCTGGGGGATCGGGCTCATCGTCATCGGGGTCGCCTAGTTCTTCATACCCTTCCTGGACCCAGCGTGGGCGTTCGTCGTGGTGCCCCTGGGTGCTTTGAGCCTCCTTTTGGCTCATAGGGGACTGTTCATTGCAATCGGCGTGGCCCTGGTGGCTATCGGCCTCCTCAACATCTTCAGTGGCGGCTTCGGAGGCTGGACCATCTACGGAGGCGCGCAGATCTACTGGGGGGTGCAAGAGTTCCGCAATTTCGAGATGTACGCCGACGCAGAGTAGCCCAAAGCAGTTGAGGCACTTGCCCTTAGCGAATTAGCAGCGGAGATATGACTACCGCGTAACCGACAGGAGGTGTCACATGAGTATCTGGTCAAGAGTTCTCATCATCCTCAGGGCAAAGGGAAGGGCGGCGCTGGACCGGGTCGAGGACCCGCGAGAGGTGCTGGGCTACGTCGACGAGCAGCAGCACGAGCTCCTGCGCCGGGTCAAGCACGGGCTGATCGAGGTGGCCATCTCCAAACGCCAGCTCCAGCAGCAGGTCAAGACCCTTGACGCCAGGGTGCCCCGGTTGGAGGACCAGGCCAGGCGGGCTCGCGCCGCCGGTCGAGAGGACCTCGCCAGGCTCGCGCTGGAGCGCAAGCAGCGGGCCCTGGGCGAGCTGGAAAGGCTGGGGGTCCAGGTGGCCGAGGTCGAGGAGGAGGAGGGAAGGATGGTCTTATCCGAGCAGCAGCTTGCGGCTCGCATCGAGGAGTTCCGCACGCAGCGCCAGACCATCGCTGCCCGGTACACCGCCGCGGAGGCCCACGTGCGCGTAAACGAGGCCCTCGGCGGTGTGTCGCGAGACTTCAGCGACCTGGGCATGCCCTGGGGCGGGCCGAGGAAAAAATCGGGCGCATGCTTGCCCACGCCTCCGCCATCGACTCCCTGGTAGACAGCGGCGCCCTCGCCCTACCCGCCGGCGGTGGCGATGTAGTGGAGCGCGAGCTACGCCAGGTCGCGGAAACGGAGGCGGTAGAAGAGGAGCTGGCGGCGCTTCGAGGGGACCTGGGACCGAGGCCGGCCCTGGGCAGTGTGGAAGATGATTACACCGACGGCGTCCCGTATCCGGGACGCCATGACGCAGGAGGCGCCCCATGAGGATGCCAGGGGCCTATGAGCTCAACTACGGGGCAAGCAGGGGGGTGAAAGTGTCGGTGGCGGAGCGCTTCACGAGAGCGGGACTGGCAGGTTGGCTGCCTTTCCTGGCTATCGGACTGGCTCTCGTGGGGACCTCCGTCGCCCTCTGGGCGTATAACAACACTCTGGTCGCCTGGGCCCTTTCCCAGGGCATGGTCGACGAGGGTGCCACACGCACCCTCCCATCCTCGCTCAGACATGCATCCGTCGCAGGCGCCGTCCTGGGTGTGACGGCCTTGAGCCTGGCACCGCCCGGCGTGCGGCACGGCATCGCTATCGTCGCGCGCTACCTGCGGGTGGCTGCCTCTACCATCGCTCTGGATGTCGGTGCGCTGCTGCGCTACCTCTGGCTCGGCATCGCTATCGTCGCGCGCTACCTGTGGCTGACAATCTCGATCCTCCTACGATACGCGTGGCAGGTGCTCTCGGCCATTGTCCGCCCATTCTGGCTTGGCGTCATCGCAATTACCGGGGCCGTCGGCGTAGCGCTGGGCTATTTGCGGGCGTGCGTCTCCACTATCACCCGCTATTCGCGGCTGGGCGTCTCCGGTGCCTTCAAGCTACTCGTCGGGCTCGCGGCGGTACTGGTCCTTATCCCTCTGTACTACGCGGGTACCGGCATTTCCTCGTTCTTACGACACGCGCGGCCGAGGGTCGCCACCGCAAGCCGCTACGCAGGGCTCCGTGTCTCGACGGTCGCCTTGGCTGTCGGGACGCTACTGCACTACCTCTGGCTCGGCATCGCTATCGTCGCGCGCCACCTGCGGCTGGCCGTCTCCATCGTCGCGCGCCAACTGTGGCTGGCCCTCTCGACGGTCGCTGTGGCTGTCGGAGCGCTGCTGCGCTACCTCTGGCTCGGCATCGCTATTGTCGCGCGCCACCTGCGGCTGGCCGTCTCCATCGTCGCGCGCTACCTGCGGGTGGCTACCTCTACCATCGCTCTGGATGTCGAAGCGCTGCTGCGCTACCTCTGGCTCGGCGTCGCTATCGTCGCGCGCCACGTGTGGCTGGGCCTCTCCACGATCGCTGTGGCCGTCGGAGCGCTACTGCGCTACCTCTGGCTCGGCGTCGCCACCACCCTCGGGTATCTGTGGCTGGGCCTCTCCGCGATCGCTGTGGCCGTCGGTGCGCTGCTGCCCTACCTCCGGCTCAGCATCGCTATCGTCGCGCGCCACCTGTGGCTGGGCGTCTCGACGGTCGCTGTCGCAGTCGGTGCAATGCTGGGCTACCTCTGGATCGGCATCGCTATCGTCGCGCGCCACCTGTGGCTGGGCGTCTCCACGACCGCTGTGGCCGTTGGAGCAATGCTGCGCTACCTCGGGCTCGGCATCGCTATCGTCGGGCGCCACATCTGGCTGGGCCTCTCGACGGTCGCTGTGGCCGTCGGTACGCTGCTGCGCTACCTGTGGCTGGGCGTCTCGACGGTCGCCATGGCTGTCGGGACGCTGCTGCGCTACCTCTGGCTCGGCGTGACCGTCGCGGGCCACCTGTGGCTGGGGGTCTCCACGATCGCTGTGGCCGTCGGTCCGTTGCTACGCTACCTCTGGCTCGGCGTCACCGTCGTCGCGCGCCACGTGTGGCTGGGCGTCTCCACGACCGCTGTGGCCGTCGGCCTGGCGCTTCGCTACTTGGGGAGGAGCGGCTATGCGGCCCTTGGGTACCTGGCGCTCGGCGTCTCCACCATATCCCGCCCGATGCGACTCGGGCTCTGGAATATCGCCCATTACGCGCGGATGGGCGTCTCGACGGCGGCCGTCACCCTCGTCTGGGCGCTGGGCGGGGCCGGGCTAGGGATGTCGATGGTTCTTCGTGGGCTGGGGAGCACCCCAAGCTTCGCGATGCGGACCGTGTCGACCGGCTCCTCTACCGTGCCGGATGTCTTGAGGTTTGGAGTGAGACTAGCTACGCCAAGAAAGGCGGTGTCTTCAATGTCTGAGCTCAACCTGACGCGCGAGAGGGTGCTCTCGCTAATCGCGACCATATGGATTTTCGGCATCGTCGGTTTGATTTTAGGCGCGGTCCTCTGGCCCGCTCCGCCGGAGCCCAGGGTCGTGGTCGCCCACTGGGCCACCGGCCACCTGACGCGGGATGGGCTGCTGAAAGACATGGCCAAAGAGTTCAATAAGGCCGGCCACAGGATTGGCGGTACGAGGGTCGTCGTTGAGGTGTATGATGCCCCCTCAGAGCTGCAGGGCAAGTACTTGAGCGAGCTTTTGGGAAATGGAACGCGGAGAGATCTTCACAAGGAAACTAACGGGTACGTCGTCAAGAACATCCCGGACCCAACTATCGTCACTCCCTCAAGCGCTCACTGGCTGGTAACCACCAATTACGAAGTGGGCCGCGCTGTGGTGGACCTCGACGCCGCCGAAAGCATCGTCCGGCCAGTGATCGGCATCGTCACCTACGAGGAGATGGCCAAATGCCTGGGCTGGCCCGAGAAGAAGATCGGATTCGCCGACATAATAGCGTTGAGAAACGACCCCCTCGGGTGGGAGCGCTACCCCTGCGCCAGGGCTGAATGGGGGCGGAGGCCCCTGTTGGCCTTCGCCGACCCCACCACCTCCAGCACCGGACGCAGCCTCCACCTCGCCCTCTACTCCTTTGCAGCGAACAAACCGCCGGAGGACCTCACCGTAGGCGACGTGAACGATCCGGAGGTGGTTGCCTACGTCAAGGAGTTCCAGGGCCTGATAGACCACTACCTGATCGGCACAACCGTCCTGAACACCAAGATCCATCAGGGGCCTCGCTACGGCCACTTCTTCATCATGCCCGAGGACAACCTCATCCACCTGTATGAAGGGACCGAAAAGTCCTACGTGAATGGAATAAAGACCACGGCCCCTCCCATTGAGAAACGCATGGTCATGATCTATCCGAAGGAAGGCTCCATGCCGCGCAAGAACTGCGCCTGCATCGTTCAGGCTCATTGGGTGAGCGAGGAGCAGGTTGAGGCGTCACAGCAGTGGATTGACTTCATCCGGGAAGATGAGCAGCAGCGAGCATTCATGGCCGCGGGATTTCGGCCGGGGACAGACCTCGCTCTCAACTTCCCCGGCAGCAAGATCAGCAGTGAGTTCGGACTGAACCCCGAAGAACCAACAATCGTACTCAATCCTTCGATGACCAGGCCGGATGTCGCGGCGGCCATCGACCAAAACTGGGAGCAAGTAAAGAGGCCGGGGATAGTGACCGTCGTCGTGGACACGTCGGGTTCTATGATGGGCACCAAGATCGCGCAAGCCAAGAACGGCCTGATCCGCGCCCCGGACACCATGGCCAGGAACAACCAGGTTGGCCTGGTAACCTTCGACGACGCCATCAACACGCGGGTCCCGGTTGCGCCCCTGGCCGAGAGCCGCTTCGAGATAGCGGAGGCCGCCGAGAAGATGCGCGCCAGGGGCGAGACAGCCCTCTACGACGCCATCAAGGCCGCCATTGAGATGACGGACGCGGCGGCACCGGGCGACCGGGACGCCATTCGCGGCGTCGTAGTACTTACCGACGGCCTGGCGAATCGCGGGGCGGTTCGGTTGGACGACCTCATCCAGATGATGTCCTGCAACGAGCGTCGCATCGAGACGTTTGATGGTATGAAAGGCAATTTGCAGGCGGTGGAAAGAGGAGGAAGTTCCGTGGCGAAGGAGTGCGTCATAGGCACCGAGCTGGCCTTCAAAACCCGCCATCCCGTCCAGATATTCTTCATAGGCATCGGCGACGACGCCGACCTGCAGGTAGGCCGGATCATCGCCCAGGCGACCGGGGCCGAGTTCCAGGGCGTCGCCGAGGAGGACCTGGCACGCGTCCTAGCGGAGTTCAGCAGGTATTTCTGAAGAAATATGGCTCACAAGGGGGTGCACAACGAAGTTCGAAGGCGTCAAAGAGGTGAGGGCGAGCGGAGGGATGGCTGTGAACAAACGGATAAGCCGCGTATGGGTCCACCGGACCAGTAGGGCGGCTGCCATCCTCTACTGTTTCTTGGGCCTGGTCTTCTTGCCATTCACCTTACTGGCGGTTGCAGCGGGTGGCGGAGGCGGTGCACTTTCGGTAGGCAAGTTGGCCCCTCTACCGTACGGCGCCTTCGTCTACATCTTCACCGCATTGTCTTGCTGGCTGTGCAACCTGGCTGCCAAACGGGTGGGTGGCGCAGAGTATGACGCTGTCGGACATCTGAACCCTTTATGAAGGAGGGGAGTATGCGGGAATACGGGAAAGATCCAGCTAGGATATCCGGAGCCCGTTCGAGGTCAGGCCGCGCGGCGCGAGCCACCCTACGGCATCCCTTCGGGCCCACGCTGTTGATCGCCAGCCTGCTCATGGCCGTGGAAATGCGATTCCTGCCGGGGCTGGAGCGCTGGTCCGCGCAGGCGCCGTTGGTCCTCTTCTGGGGCCTCTTCGGCTCCGGCGCCTCCCTGATCGCTATCCACCGATGGCGCCAGGAGCCGAGCGCGCCTGAGCTGCGGGAGCTGCAGTCCGTTCGCCGCTTGATGCAGGCGAAGCTTGCCGACCGTAAGGCGGCCAATGGCAGCGGGCCGTCGGAGCTCGTCCGCATCCTCTCCGAGGCCATCCGCTACGTCGACAAGCAGATCGCCCCCGCGCTCGAGCAGCTACTGGTACGGCAAGGCGAGGTCAGCAATCTCCTCAGTCGATACGAAGGCGGTGAGCTGCCACTTCCCGGGCCGGAAGTGCTGGAGCGCCTGCGGAGCATTCGCGCCCGGCAGCGCGCTGCGATAGATGAGTGCGTGCAGCAGGCATCCAACGCGGCTGGGACCCTCGTTGCGCTCCTCCAAGAGGGCGACGACGCCAGCGTCGCACACGAGGCCCGGAAATGGGCGACGGACTTGCTGAACCTCTACGACGCCATCGGCGAGGTACTGCGCGGCGAAGCGGAGCAGAGCGACATCAAGGGGTTGGATGCCCGGCCGCCTGTGCAGCCTTCGGCGTCCGCCGATAGAAACGGTCGCGCTTCGAGCGAGGTTAAAGGCAACGGGCAGTCTCTGGAAGGTTTCCCGCGATTGGTCGAGGAGGCCCTGCGGCAGCTAAACAACCCCTCCGTTCTCTCCCAGTGCGAGCTGGTGTCACAGCTCCCCGTGACCCTTTTTCCCCGCTCGAGCCCTGTCGACACGGCGCAAGCCCGTCTTACACCTCTGGAGCAGGCTCAGGTCCTCCGCGACCTACTCGTCTCCGCAATCGAGCGGCTCAGGCCCCCTAACGAGACGCCGCGTGCCGGCGACGCGGGAGCCCTCCAGTATCACATCCTGCACGAGGAGTACGTCATGAAGAGACCGACCCGGCACATCATGATGCGCCTCAGCATTAGCCCGAATCCACCGAAGGACACCGATGGACGGCGTGAGGAAAGCGGAAGGGGGGTGAGGGAGCTACAGGGGAAATAGCATGGGTTCCATTTGGGGTAGGGAGGTCGGCGGACGGTCTTCATCGCCGCACAGGGGCCCCTATGGCCGTCTGCGGGAGCTGCGATGCGCGGGATGGCGAGAGAATACGCAGCAGGGAACTCTCTCGGACCGGGCTGGCACGAGTCTGCGGGGATCTTCGGTTGTCCGGTGGGTGGGTCGGTCGCCGACGGTGCCGTCAGGCCGGGAGTGGAATGGCTCGCAGCCGGGCCAAGGCGCGGCTGAACTTCTCAGCCCAAGGCCAGCGATCCGGAAGATGCAGGGTCAACCGGCGTGCCGAGCGGGTGAGCCGTCCGGCCAGGGAGAAGAACCGCCGCCGGAGGGTCTTGGTGGTGGCTATCCGCTCTCCCAGACCGATCCGCGCCGTCCAGCGGGCCAGGTTGTGGGCCATCGTCTGGACGGCCAGCCAGGCGCCGTTGGCGGCGAAGCGGCCCGAGGGGAGATGGTTCAGCCCGACGCCGTACTTGAGGTCGCGTATGGCATTCTCGATCTCGGCGTGGCGGCGATGGTCAGCCTCCAGTTCGAGCAACTCCCCGTCCCGGTCGGTGATGAAGCCATGATAGCTGTATTTGGCGAAGAGGGCCAGTTGGGAACCGGGCGTCGGCTTCACCCGCCGGACGATGAGCCGTACCGGCGCGGCGTCCGCCTCGGCCTGGAAGGGGGTGCAGGTGGTCTCGGCCACATCGGCGGCGCCGTCCATCCAGTAAGGAATCGGCGTCCAGGCATCTTCGGGTATCGCCTCGATGAGATTGTGCAGGCTTTTGTGCTGGCGGATGGTGATGGAGAAGCGGACATCCATCTTGCGGCAGACGGATACCACGCCATGAGTGTAGAACCCGCTGTCGGCCCGTAGCGTGAGTCGTCCGTTGGCCCCGGCGTAGCGCACCCGTCCCACCGTCTCCCGCAGGAAGTGGGCGGCGCCGCGGGCGGTGTTGGCCCGGCCCTCGCGCAGCCGGGACATCAGCACGTCTCCGGTGCCGGCGGCGATGGCCAGCAGCGGGTGGTAGCCCCGCTTGCCGGTATAGCCGTGGTGGCGGGCGCCCTCCTTGGCCAGTCCGTAGGTCTCGCAGATGGTGGAGTCCAGGTCAATGGTCAGGGGCCCGTCGCCGGGTCCCGCCCCGGCCTGCCAAGCCCGGGCCAGCAACTCGCGGCTCACCCGGTCGAGTTGACGGACGTGGCCCCACCGGAAGCTGCGCAGGAAGGTGCCCAGGGTGGATGGCGCCTTCACCGTGCCGCCCAGGGTGCAGGCCGTCCCCCCGGTGCGCAACACATCGGCGTCGTCAATGCAGTCGCCCCCAGCCAGCGCAGACGCCACCAGCGTCATCATCTTGTCGCTCGTGTTCGCCCGCCCCGGGGCATCGCCCAGGTCGAGGCGCTGCCGGACGAGTTCGGGCAGGCCGAGGTGCCGCGCCAGGGTGGCCGGAAGGAGCAGCCCGGCATTGGCCACCAAGCGGCGGTCGTCGAAGGTGATTTGGATCCGGTCGGGGTGGTTGCGTGGCAGCATCTACTGGGTGCTCCTTTTCCGGGGCCGTTTTTTTGCTACAAAACCATTATCCCAGAAGCACAGGAGCACCTTCTTGCCGCCTCAGGACGCTAACCCGACGCCCTCCTTCGGTGGATTCGGGCTTAGCGAGAGCACCTTCCATCGGAACCGGCGGGACGCGGTCTCCGCCCTGGCGCGCCACCTCGAGGCCCAAGAGCTCCGAGCACCGCAACCCCGTATCCAGGAAGAGCAGCAGGCTGGCTGAGTTCAAAATGTTCTGAACGGTGTATGTCTCCCGGTGAAGCCACGGGGAGAAGGCCGCCAGTACGCGAACATGATTCTGGATGTTGGCAGCCGACATATGCCGACCCTCGGAGGCACGTTCCGGTTGACCCTCGAATCTGGGCGCCAACTGCACGTAGGAGATTTAGGCTCTGGCCAGCTTCACGAAGAAGTCTCCCAGGCAGGAACCGTCGGACCGCCGAACGAACCGACCCAGCTTCTGGCCGTAGCCGCGCAGATTCGGATCCGTTTTGCCCTCGGTCCGGCAGGTGATAAGATAGTGTTCGGCCGGCTTGGAGAGCCCTGTGTCGTCCTTGTCCATGGTTTCCCAGCGCAGTCGCTTGCGCCCATAATGAAGACACCCTCGACCAGTGTCGACATTCCGTGATGAGGGTGTGCAGCGCCAGTGAGTCGGGTGTAGTGTGGTTGTGAGGCTGGCGTGATACACCCGTGATATCGAATCCGGAGGTCGTTAGGGTTCATTTCACCTTCTTCCCTGACCCCAGAACCAGTCTATACAGGGGCCGGTAGCTCAGTCTGGTAGAGCATCGGACTTTTAATCCGAGTGTCCAGGGTTCGAATCCCTGCCGGCTCACTCCCCTCTTTCTCCCGTAGTACAGGGGCTCGTACGGAAACTGCTCAGCCACTGACCGTAGGGCTTTGGCGGCCCCTTGCTCGCAACCGGCCCCGACTCTTGTCGTCTGTGTCGTGGTATCGGTCACCGTGCGGGAGCTCGCCGGCCCCTAGCTCTATGTATGGGCACAGTCGCGCCAGGTTGCCCGTAAAGGGGCATTGAGTATGGGGTTCCCTATCATATGGCGGCGCCCCCAAAGTGGAGATACCGGCAGAGGAACAGCCGACCGGAGTCCCGGCGATGGGGACTCCTAAAGTCTGCGCCCAACGATGCGGCGGTTTCAGGTTCGTTGGTTGGGCTAGAGCGGGGCTGACAATGCCAGCCATGGTCGTCCACACACTGGGCGCCTCGCGGTCGTGACGTCTAAGGCAGCACGAGTCTGAATCTTCTCCAACTCGCAGCGTCATCCTGTTGCCTCAGGCGACAGGCACCTCGCCGGAATTGTCCCTTAGGATCGTGGGCCGGATGACCAGGTGGGGAATGGCCGACCGCTGGGGCAGGCTGGCGATCAGTGTAATAGCTTCGGCCGCGTCACCCGCCGTTACCATGGTCTGTCTGGCCTCTCGGGAGGGGACCACCGGACGGGTGTCGAGGATGGGTGTGTCCACCTCTCCGGGAATGACCACGCTGGCCCTGATGCCCGTGTTCGTGAACTCCGTATTGATGAACTCGGTGAAGTTGATCACAGCCGCCTTGGCCGCGCTGTAAGCCATGCCTCCCATCACCGCCGGCACGACCCCCGCCAGGGAGGAGACGTTGATGATCGTCCCTCTGCCGCTTTCTAGCATGGACGGCACCACGGCTTGCGTGCAGTAGATGGTACCGATCAGATTGGAGTTCAGTACGTCCTGGATTTCGTCGGGTGTCGTGGTCAGTAGCCTGCGGTGGGGCGAGCTGTGCCCCGCGCTGTTGACCAGAACGTCGACGCCGCCAAACTCCTCGATCACCGCCGCCGCCATCCTGTGGACGGCGACGGCGGTGGCAACGTCCAGGGCAAAGGACCTGGCCGTTCCGCCTGACGCGTTGATCTCATCCTCCACCAACCGCAGCTTCGAGGCCGTCCGGCCGGCCAGGACGACTCGGGCTCTTTCCTTGGCCATCATCAACGCCGATGCCCTGCCGATGCCGCTCCCGGCGCCCGTGATTACGCAGACCTTGCCCTCAAGACTCATCCGTCACCTCTGTTCCGTATATGTATGTCTCATCCCAACGAGCGTCACTGTGCCGCTGGGGCAGTATAGCCTGAGGGGGCAAGGGAATGCGAGTGCTGCGGTCTTGCCTGTACTCTGGCGGGGAACCACCTAACCGTGTGCTGAATGGGATGGTTGACCGCATACGCGAGTGATACTACCATGGCTCTCGTCGAGGATGCCGCGGTGCTTGGGTCCAAGGCAGCTTGATATAGGGAATTCCGGCTTATACGGCACTTGAATCAGTATTCCGGGTGCTACCCGGCGAACCCTTTGGTGTGGGTTTCAGTGCAGTTTTGTCCGAATGGTTCAAGACTTCTTTGCAGGTTCGGCCAAATAACGGAGAGGTTACGTCAATAGGTGTGTAAACGACATCAGGCGGCGACCTTCTCAGCCGTTGATTCAATGGCGATTCCATCCGCATACTGTGCACCGAGATAGACGTCTTCGATCAACTCAGGGGTCTTCAGACGCCTGAAGCGCTGTTCGGCGACCATCAACATTTTCCAGATCACCGCTATCGCCCGATCGACCCTCTTGTAGCGCTTGGCGGCATCGGTCCGAAGCCTGAGGGCCGCGAAGGGTGATTCTACCGGGTTCGTCGTGCGAAGGTGCCCCCAGTGCTCCTTTGGGAAGTCATAGAAGGTGACCATGCGGTCCCAGTCCCGCTCCAAGGCCTCTGAGGCCGCCTCGTAGGAATGGTCGCCGCACCACCTGGTGAACACCGTCCTGAGCCGCTCAGCCTCTGTCCGAGTCGGCGCGTAGGGGATAGTACCCAGCATGAGCTTGGCCTGGTCCTGTTGTCGCTTTGGAAGCTTGGCGAGCACGTTTACGATCTTGTGGTTCCAGCAGCGTTGCTCTGCCGCCTGCGGATAGACGTTGCGCAGAGCTCCCCAGATGCCCAGGTGTCCGTCTCCAACCACCAGCCTCGGGCAGCTCAAGCCCCGGCGCTTGATGTCCCTGAGCACCTCGGACCAGTTCTCTGTGGACTCCCTGTATCCAGGAACAGCGCTCACCACCACCTTGCTCCCGTCGCTCAGGGCCGCCATCACCACCAGTACCGCCGCCTTCTCCTTCTCAAGACCAGCCTTGACGTAGACTCCATCCACCCACATGTAGACCACTTCCAGGTCATCGAGGGGCCGGCTGCGCCATTGGGCAAGCTCATCGTTCCACTTATCTTTCAACCGGGCCACCGTGCTCGCCGATACCGGTGCGTCCTCTCCCAGCAGCCCCCGCAAAGCCAGATCGAAGTCGCCTTCGGATAGACCGTGCAGGTACAGCTCGGGGATCAACTCAGCAACCTTCCTGGTCCTGTTGACGAACAGCGGCAGCAGCCGGCTCTCGAACTGCTCCTCGGTATCGCGGACTCGCGGCCGCCTCAGCTGTATCGTTCCCGAACTCAGCGTAAGCCTCCGGGCTCTGCCGTATCCGTTCCGATAGCCGGTATCTGAGTCCGAGTCGGATCTGAGCGCCGACTTCGCCCTTCCCAGAAACGCCGTCACCTCCTCCTCCAGCAACTCCTGGATCAGCCTCTGGACCTGGCTTCGCACCCAATCCTCCAACTGCTCCCACTCCGGCCTTGACTCCGACCTACTCTCAGTGCTTTCCTTCCTCATGGGCGGTCTATCTCCTCTCTTGGGCCTCGAGCCCGTGTTGTTCAGAGAGAGGGTACACCGCCTGACTGTTTACACACTTTTTGAAGATACCTCCGATCGTCATGAACCGTGCCACACCAGAACTTACAGATATGCGCCACATCAAGCTCTGCTACAGCAAGGACAGGTTCTGCGCGCATCCGCACCAAAGTGGTATCTTCAACTATGGCAACGGCGAGATCGCGGTGTTGCACTCCCACGCGGCATCCCGGTACGAGGTCGTGGACGACATCAGCCACTCCTTCACCACCGGCTACGCCAGCCGTGCAAAGATTCTGCTCCAGCGGTCCCTGGACCATGGCGAGTCCTGGCCGAGAGAACACGACGTGGTGGTGTGGGATGAGTCGCGTCCCCAGGAGGAAAAACGTGCGATCCTATACCGCGCCGACGAGTCTGGTGTGGCCCGCGAGCAGATCGACCTCACCAGCCCGGACGCGGCAGTGTACTTTACCTATGCGGCAACCGGGACGGATAATTGGAACGGGCAGCCCACCCTGGAATGCTTCGCCTTCCGGTCAGGGGACCGGGGCCGCACGTGGGAGGAGGTGCCCACGCGCGTCACTCATCCCTTTTGGGGGAACGTTGACAAAAATGGTTATCCGCCGGTGCAGTTCCCCGACGGTACACTCATGGCCGCCATGGCCTACGCCGACCCCACTTTCAAGGAGGTAGAGACTGTGGGTCCGGGTGGCATAGCCGCCTTCGGCTCCGACGATAGTGGCCTCACCTGGGAGTACGTGGCCGAAGTGGCAAGCGAGCCAACGGGTCTGGGGCGGCCAGTTTACCAAACCTTGCTCCTGCTGCCCAGCGGCCGGTTGCAGTGCTATATGCACAATCAGGGTGCCCAGCGATGGCAACCGATTCAGATGAATTACTCCGACGATGGCGGCTATAGTTGGAGCGAGCCAAAGCCAATTGTGGCCTGGGGCCAATCGCCCTGGGCGGCCCGTCGTAAGCCAGACATGATACGCCGCGGTGGGCCACATTACCGCTCGCCCTGGCCGATCCAACTGCGCGACGGTCGGATTGTGGTGCTATTCGGGCATCGAAAGCCACCCTACGGTCTCGGGCTCATCGTCAGTGAGGACGACGGGGCGACCTGGTCAGCGCAGGCGATTATCCGAGACGATGGGAGTGGCTCGGATTTGAGCTATCCTGTCGCCACGCAACTGGACGATGGTCGCATCTTCACCGCCTACTACTTCATGGAGGACGACGGCAACAATTTCGGGGGGACGCGCCACATCGCCGGCAGTTTCTTCCGCCTGGTATAGTCTAATGCTTCATCGCGCGGGGCATGCCGCTTAAATGGTTTGAACCGCATGCGGCGCAAGGTAGCCCACTTCTGGCGTGGCTGTGCGACAAGCCGCAGAACATTTCCTGTCGGCTGTCCATCGAACGCCAGTCCAGAAGCCGACAGATGGCTTTGTGAGCTTGATTGGAATGTTGACCGCGTTCGTGAGCGATTCTACGATGGCTCTCATCAAGCATGGTGCGTTGCCTGCGTCCAGGCAGCTTGATATGGGGAATTCCGGCTAGGCCACCCACCATGCAGCTTACGACCCAAGCATGCGAGTGGCGCGCACGAGGAACAGCCAACAGGGAACGTCGGCGAGCATCGCCAGGAGGTGGACGGCATGAGGACCTGACCGGCTCAAAGACTTGCTCCAGGGCGTCATCGTGGCGACACCAACGCCGTTCGACGACGATTTCGAGGTGGACTACGGCAGAATGGCCGAGATGACTGAGTGGTGGGTCGAGAACGGCTTGGTTGAAGGCATGGCAGTGATCAAGTGCGTCTCGGTAATGGGTGAGGTGCCACAGTTGACGGACGAGGAGTGGCCCCGTCTCCTGAGTACCGTGGTTCAGTCGGCCAAAGGTAGAGCGCCGGTATTGGGCGGGATACACGCCAAAGACACCAAGCGCTCGATAATGGACGCACTGAAGGCCCAGGAGCTGGGCGCCGCCGGGCTCCAGGTCTCCCCGCCCTTGTTCAACGACCCCACACAGGACGATATGCCGCGGTACTTTGAGGCGCTCTCTGACGCCATCGAGATCGGCATCATGGTGTACAACAACCCGTGGATGCCTCGTGGCGAGATTATGCCCGAGACGTTCCGCAGAATGGCCGACTTCGAGCAGGTGATGGCCATCAAGTGGTCCATGCCCGCGAGCTACGAATATGAGGAGATGGAGGGCCTGGCGTCTTTTTTCAATATCTTCGAAAACAACGGCATTAACGTCGGCAAGTGCTTCCGTCTTGGCGGCATGGGCTTCCTCGATGAGCAGGCCACGGCATACCCTCAACACGATCTTGCCATACTGCATCTTCTGAGGGCCGAGAGGTTCGATGAGGCCCAGGCGCTTCGGGACTCCGTTAGCTTACCTCTCAGGGAGTTCTTCGCTAAGGTCACCAGTCGGTCAGGCGGTCAGGCGCGTGTCAAGAAGGGCGTCATGGCCGTCATGGGGCACCCTGTCGGCTCGATGCGTCCGCCGTCGCTACCATTATCGGACGAAGAGTTGGACGAGTTGCGCGGGTTGCTCCTCGGCTTCGGCTGGCCGGTCCCCGAGGGATAGGCCTTGGAGCGCATCTCCTCGTGGCGGCTTGCCACCTCGAGCGGCTGAATATTTGGACTTGCACTCCAAATCGTTCCGTGACTTGAAGCACAGGACTCAGGTTTTCATCGCGCCGACGGGTGACCACTACGTTACGCGACTCACTCACACCCTTGAGGTCTCCCACGTCGCCCGCACAATCGCACGGGCGTTAAACGTAAGCGAGGACATGACCGAGGCGATGGCCCTTAGACGTGGACGTGTCGAAGTTTGATTCCCTCGCAAAAAGGCCTGTTTGAGATGAACCCTGGCGTGCGAAGGGGCCTGGAAGGGAGGAGGCCACGGGATGCCGGCTGCTGGGCTCACCGCACCATCTGCCGCGCTCAGGACAAGCGTGATCCCGTTGCGGTACCCCTTCCGTGGCTCAGGGCACCCGGTGGAAGCTGTGGAGCGGCGCCCTCATGCGGCCGCGACCGCAGGTACCGTCCCGACCGCCCGCTGAGCCGTGTTCTCCATCTCCACCAGGCGTGCATGGACCATCCGCTTGAAGTTGCACGCCAACGTCTTCAGGTAGACGGCAAGCCGCACCCGACGGCCCCCTCGCACCCGCAAGCGCCCAAGCCCGTGGGCGCGCTTGAGCTCGGAGTTCGTTCCCTCGATCCCGGCCCTTATGGCATACCGCTTGCGCCACTCCTCGGTGGCCTCGGCCCTCCGGCGCCGCTCGATGTTCACCTTCACCAGGTCCGCCTTGAGGACGTAGTCCCCCGCACGCCGGTCCAGCTTCACTGGGCAACGGGATCGCAAGGGGCAGGGCTCGCATGTTGTCCCGGCAAAGTGGACCTCTACCCGCTCCGGCGCATCCTCCAACTCGTGCTCCTCGATGGACGGGTGGCCGGCGGGGCACACCGTGGCCTGCTCCCCTGTGACGTCGATCTGGAAGTCCGCGGCGGTGAGCGGCGGTGGTCCGTCACCCTCTCCTTCGTGCGAGTTCCCCGGCGCCGACCCCGCCACCGGGCTCACTAGTTCCGTTCCCCGGCGCGAGGCTTCGAAGGCGTTGCGGCCCGACCCATACGCCGTGTCGACGAAGAGCTCGTCCGGTCGGACCTTCCGCTCCGCGAGCCCGTCAACGACCGGCACGCTCACGTCGGTGTCGCTCCCACTCGAGGGGGTCACCTCCACGTGGGTGATGAGCTGGGTGGCGTTCTCCCCGTGGCAGGTCTCCGCCACCTGCACCTCGTACCCCTTCCCCTTGTGGCCGCTGTAGGTCACATCCGGGTCGTGGGGCGATTGCAGCGAGTCGGCGGACACCTGCTTCGGGTCCTTCAGGGCCACGGGCACCTTGCATTCCCCAGCATCGTCATCATCGTCCCCCGGGCGCCCGTCCCGGTGTTTGCCCACATGGCACTGCTCCCGCAGCAGCCGCTCCAGCAGCCGGTACTCCTCCAGCTGGGCAGCAGTCGTGCCACGGAACCGGTCCACCAGCCGGTAGAGGTCCCGGGCACAGACCGAAAGGCGTCGCCGACCCTCCCCCGTGTGGGCGTCCTCGTAGTGGGTCGCCTCGTCTTCTTCCTTCAAATAGCGCCCCAGGAGGCCCTCCGGAACCACAGGGCGAAGCTCTGGGTGCTCCCAGCGCAAGGCCCGCAGGAACAACCGCATCGTCTCACAGAACAGGCCCAGCCGGGTGAGTGTAGCGATGTTGCTCATGATGTGGGTGGAGTCCAGCCGTTGCTTTCCGGTGCGTATGCCCAGCGCCTGGATGATCCGGTCCGTGGTCTCCTGGAAAGCCAGCCAGCCACCATCGCGCTGCATCAGGCGAACTCGGAAGTTGTGGAGGGTCTTCTGGGGCAGGTGGGTCTCCTCGATGTCCAGCCGCAGGGCGTGGTGCCAGAGCAGGTTGAACTCTAGCTGCTCCAGGGCTTCACCGTCGGTGAGGTTGAACATCTCTTTGAGAAGGTGGACCCCGAGGACGGTCTGCACCGCTCGGTTGGGACGGCCGTTGTCCGCGCAGTACATCGGAGCAAAGAGCTCCTCGTCAATCAGGGGGAGCGCCTCGTTTCGGAAAACCTCGGCCCAACTCCCCTCCAGGCGCTTAGCCTTCTTCGGCGTCACCAGGAACTGGGACTGCCAGAGGCTCTCTTGCGGGTCTCGCGCTCGGAACATCCTCCCCTCCCTCGCCCGGGCGCTGCCCCAACGCCCTTTCCCCACATTATCCTCCCATTGCCCCCGGAGGACGAGGGGTTTTTACGAGGGAATCAAGTTTGCCAGAGATGTGGGCGCTCCAACTCTGGTGCTCCACGGGGCAGGTGACAGGGTCGTGCCAGTTTCGATGGGAGAGGAACTGTCGAGAGCTATCCCCAATGCTCAGCCTGAAGTGTTGGCCGGAGCGTCATACACCTCATCCACCGAAACCTGGATTTGCGGCAAAGGGCGATCTCGTTCATCGATAACATTTGAGGGTGTAACTCAAAGGCTCCGATTCCCAGTTGCCAGGAGATGACGGCCATGAAAGAGGAACCATTAGCACTGGCTGCCTGGGAGGAGATAGCCGAATCGTACGCAGCCCGAGTCGAAACCAAGGCTCACAATGCCTTCTATAACTGGCCAGCTATACAGTCTTTGTTGCCCCCCGTCGAGAGAAAGCGGGTAGTGGATGCCGCCTGTGGGCCGGGAGTTCTTGCTGATTGGCTACTGGAGCATGGCGCAGAAGTTGTAGGTTTCGACGTCAGCCCCAAGATGGTGGAGCTAGCTGAAAAACGTCTTCAAGGAAGAGCCCGAATATTCCTTGCAGACTTCAACCAACCGCTCGATTTCTTGGAGTCAGACTCATTTGACCTAATTGTTAGTTCTCTGGCATTGGACTACATCGAGGACTGGCAACCAGTTTTCAAAGAGTTCTTCCGAGTGTTACGACGGTCTGGTCGGTTCGTATTTTCAGTGGGGCATCCATCTGATGAGTTCTACGAACACCATCCCGCAGGCAACTACTTCGACGTGGAACGAGTCGATATGACGTGGCGGGGGTTTGGCACACCGATCGTGGTGCCGTATTACAGACGCTCACTCAGTGACATGCTAGACCCGCTGCTCGGCGCAGGCTTTACACTAGAGCGCGTGCTTGAGCCCAGACCCCTAAAGGAATTCAAGGACCTAGACCCGGAAGATTATCGGAAGCTAATGAAACAACCCGGATTCATATGTTTCCAGGCGGCAAGACAATAGGCCGTGGGCCCGCTGGAGGGATCAAGTCCACACCGGATACCTCCTCTACTAAGCCCGAATCCACCGAAGGACACCGATGGACGGCGTGAGGAAAGCGGAAGGGGGGTGAGGGAGCTACAGGGGAAATAGCCTGGGTTCCATTTGGGGTAGGGAGGTCGGCGGACGGTCTTCATCGCCGCACAGGGGCCCCTATGGCCGTCTGCGGGAGCTGCGATGCGCGGGATGGCGAGAGAATACGCAGCAGGGAACTCTCTCGGACCGGGCTGGCACGAGTCTGCGGGGATCTTCGGTTGTCCGGTGGGTGGGTCGGTCGCCGACGGTGCCGTCAGGCCGGGAGTGGAATGGCTCGCAGCCGGGCCAAGGCGCGGCTGAACTTCTCAGCCCAAGGCCAGCGATCCGGAAGATGCAGGGTCAACCGGCGTGCCGAGCGGGTGAGCCGTCCGGCCAGGGAGAAGAACCGCCGCCGGAGGGTCTTGGTGGTGGCTATCCGCTCTCCCAGACCGATCCGCGCCGTCCAGCGGGCCAGGTTGTGGGCCATCGTCTGGACGGCCAGCCAGGCGCCGTTGGCGGCGAAGCGGCCCGAGGGGAGATGGTTCAGCCCGACGCCGTACTTGAGGTCGCGTATGGCATTCTCGATCTCGGCGTGGCGGCGATGGTCAGCCTCCAGTTCGAGCAACTCCCCGTCCCGGTCGGTGATGAAGCCATGATAGCTGTATTTGGCGAAGAGGGCCAGTTGGGAACCGGGCGTCGGCTTCACCCGCCGGACGATGAGCCGTACCGGCGCGGCGTCCGCCTCGGCCTGGAAGGGGGTGCAGGTGATCTCGGCCACATCGGCGGCGCCGTCCATCCAGTAAGGAATCGGCGTCCAGGCATCTTCGGGTATCGCCTCGATGAGATTGTGCAGGCTTTTGTGCTGGCGGATGGTGATGGAGAAGCGGACATCCATCTTGCGGCAGACGGATACCACGCCATGAGTGTAGAACCCGCTGTCGGCCCGTAGCGTGAGTCGTCCGTTGGCCCCGGCGTAGCGCACCCGTCCCACCGTCTCCCGCAGGAAGTGGGCGGCGCCGCGGGCGGTGTTGGCCCGGCCCTCGCGCAGCCGGGACATCAGCACGTCTCCGGTGCCGGCGGCGATGGCCAGCAGCGGGTGGTAGCCCCGCTTGCCGGTATAGCCGTGGTGGCGGGCGCCCTCCTTGGCCAGTCCGTAGGTCTCGCAGATGGTGGAGTCCAGGTCAATGGTCAGGGGCCCGTCGCCGGGTCCCGCCCCGGCCTGCCAAGCCCGGGCCAGCAACTCGCGGCTCACCCGGTCGAGTTGACGGACGTGGCCCCACCGGAAGCTGCGCAGGAAGGTGCCCAGGGTGGATGGCGCCTTGACCGTGCCGCCCAGGGTGCAGGCCGTCCCCCCGGTGCGCAACACATCGGCGTCGTCAATGCAGTCGCCCCCAGCCAGCGCAGACGCCACCAGCGTCATCATCTTGTCGCTCGTGTTCGCCCGCCCCGGGGCATCGCCCAGGTCGAGGCGCTGCCGGACGAGTTCGGGCAGGCCGAGGTGCCGCGCCAGGGTGGCCGGAAGGAGCAGCCCGGCATTGGCCACCAAGCGGCGGTCGTCGAAGGTGATTTGGATCCGGTCGGGGTGGTTGCGTGGCAGCATCTACTGGGTGCTCCTTTTCCGGGGCCGTTTTTTTGCTACAAAACCATTATCCCAGAAGCACAGGAGCACCTTCTTGCCGCCTCAGGACGCTAACCCGACGCCCTCCTTCGGTGGATTCGGGCTAAAGACTATATAGAGTCGCCATCCAGTGTGGAAACGTCTTCGTACTGCGACCCATAGGTTAAGCCTAGGCTGGAAGCCCGGCGATAAGGAAAGGTGTTTGAGATGGGTGCGACAGTGCCAATGCTAATCATCTCGGGCTCCATGGGGTCTGGAAAGACTACGATGCTGTCCGAGGTATCCGACCTGCTAGTGGAGGCGGACGTGCTACACGGCGCCATCGACCTGGACTGGTTTTCGATGATCCGTCCACTGCGAGGCCGCACATGGACTCCGGACCGATCGACGAGGATGCGCTGGCTGTCCAGGACCTGCTCGGCCGCATTTCTCGCCAGCTCGGCGGCTGAATGCTGGCTGAGGTTGGGACCGCCACTCCGCGGTCTTGAGAACGTTTCTCTCATCGGGTCTGGCCCCTACGGTCCCGTTAGCGTTGGGCCCCGACGCAGGCCGCCGCGGTTCCGTTGACAGTCGCCTCGGCCGGAATTACACTCGCGATGGTACCTGAACGACGCCTGCTCAGGATGGAGCATCATGGCCCCCGCAACCGGTAACCGCCGCTCAGATTTCCTCCTTTCCTGCACCGTCGATTTCCCCGACGACGTCGGCAGCGGGAGCTTTACCCTCGACCTGATGGACGAGATGATGGGCATGATCAAGAGCATGGGGGTTGGGCGCATCTACTGGCTCTATTACGGCGACGCAGACCCCGACTCCTATTGGGCGGGCAGCCTTTTCGAACATCCACTCATGAAGTATGGCCGGGCGACTCTCGACCGCATCGGCGAGCCTCTGAAGGCCGCCGTGCCCCTGGCTCACAAGCACGGCATGGAGGTGTACGGAGTCCTGAAGGCTTACAATACCGGGGTTTCGGGATCGTACCCGGAGGGCTCGGATCTGGCCGACGCTACGACCCTCAAGCGTATCGGCGGCACAGTGTGGCAAGCGATACCGTTCGCACAGCAGCATCCCGAAGTCCGATTGCGCCGCTATCCCGTCGAGCTTCCGCCCAGCCTCGAGTCCACGCCGATCAAGAAAATCAGGCTGCTCAAAAAGGACGATTCGCCTACGCGGGTGACCGCCGAACACCTCCAGGTCTGGGTCAGCCACAACAACTGGCAGTACGAGCGGAGCGATACGTCGTTCACGGTGACCGAGGCTGTGGAGCGCGCTCCGCGAGAGCTGCGCGACTACTACGGGGATGTCGTAACGGCCGAGGGTGCGGCAGTGCGCACCCTCTCGCTGGAGGGGCTGGACCTCGCCGATAAGTACGTCCTCGTTACGACTGACTTCACCGACCAGGGTGGCGACTTCATTAACACCGCCGTGGGAATGATCGAAGCCTACGGGGACGCACCTGAGCCGCTGCCGATCGAGGTTGCCACTCTGAGCACCGTGTGGAACCGCCCGAGCGACTTCCGTGAGGGAGGCCTGGAGTTCGATTCGGGCATGGGCGTGCTTCCGGTGGCCCTGGACTCGGATAACAGCCGACGTGAGGACGACGAACGTTGGAGCTCGCTCCAACGCGGAGGCATAATAGCGTTCGCCCGAGGCAGGAACGAGTACTTGCCGTCTACGCCCTGTGAGATGTACCCAGAGGTACGCAAGCTCTGGTCCGGCTGGGTGGACCGCATCCTCGACACCGGCGTCGACGGCCTGGACCTGCGGGTCTCCCACCACGGCAGCCTGGTGGACGAGCCGACAGAGTATGGCTACAACGATCCGGTCGTGCAGGAGTTCGAACGCAGGTACGGCTCGGAGCCGTCATTGAGCGCAGAGGACAGGGCGCGGCTGGCCGGAATCCGCGGCGAGCACTACACGGACTTCGTGCGCGATACCGCCGCGAGGGTCCGGAAGGCCGGCCGGAAGATGCAGTTCCACCTCCACACCGAGGCGTTTCGCCCCAAACCGGTCCACGGCCAGCTCATGGGCTTTCCTCCGAACATGCACTTCGACTGGAAGAGTTGGGTCTCGGACGGCCTGGCCGACGGGATCACCTTCCGAACGAGCTGGTTCGAGGCCTGGGAGGACCCGCCGGAGGGCGAGCCGGACCGCCAGCGCCTCGACAACTCGCTGAGCGAACCCGTCGCGAAAGATGCTATCGCATTCGCCAACCGCGCCGGCACCCCGCTGTACCTCAACCGATACCTGGCGCGGGCGATTGATATCGAGGAGTACCTGGCCGACCTGGAGGCTGTTTACAACGATGACCGCTTCGCCGGGTTCGACCTCTACGAGTGGGTCAGCCTGGCGAGGGCAACGCCCGATGCTTCGAGAATAAACCCGATCGAGGACCGGATCGAGCGGATCCGGGCCAAGGCCAAGGAGCTTGGGCTTGTCTGACCCGCAGCCGAAGGACCAGGGGGATGAAAGAATCTTACTCACAGCACGCGCAAGGGCGAGTCGCATGGAGGTGCGAGTCCCCTGGGAGAACCCGAGTTTCGGCGAAGGGGAGATCGAGCACCTGCGCCGCGCTCTCCGGCAAGACGGCGAGTCGATGATCGACGCCTTCGAAACCATGCTCGGCGAGTTCATCGGCAACCCCAGGGTGGTCACTGTCAACAACGGCACCCTTGCGCTGCTGGTGGCCCTGATGCTCGTTGATGTCCGATAAGGGTGGTGAACCCCGGAAGTGTGAGCAACCCGAAGGCACCTGACCTCAGGTCGAGCTACCAAATCCTCGACGCATCTCCTTCGGCGCTGGAGCTTGCACACCGGCGAGTGGATTACGACCACCAGGCTGTGATAGAGGCGGTTCGTCGGAGTTAACACTCCGCGGCCGAATTCATCATCGGTTTCCAACTAGGGCAGCGGCCAAGTACGCCACCCCACTTGGACCACGCTGTGCCTAAAGAGGCGCAATGAACGGCTAAGAATGAGCGACGAGGGGTGATTCCCGCCATCAATGATATCTGACGCAGACCCTACCATCCTCTATCAGGCCCACCTTCCTTCCAAGGCCTGGCCTCTCGGGCACGTAAGGCGTTTCGAACACCCGAGTCGGCTTGTACACGTTGGCGACGATGCCATCGTCATTGACACCCTGGGGGTTCGGAAGGGCTGGCACGCATTCGGGAGGTACTATGGGTTCTTGGATAGGTGGCTGAGCGTCTTTGTAACCTTTGACATCAACGACCTCAGCCTAACGTCATATCCGAAGAGCGAGTTCCCGTTCGCCTTCAACTGTGACATGACCACGCCCCACTACTTGCATCGCGACGCCATTTACACTACTGACTTGCACCTCGATGTTTTGGTGCTCGCCGATGGCAGATCGTGTCGGCTTGTTGATTTGCAGGAATTCGAGCAAGCCTACGCTCGGGAAGTGTTCGGCCATGCTTGGTACGACGGGGCCAAGCGGGAGGCAGACCGGGTCATCCGGGAAGTGGAACGTGGCCTGTTCATTGATATGCTCCAGGAGGTTGCGCCGTTCCCCCACACCCCAATAGTTGCCGAGCACTCCACGCTGAGGGAGCTTGGGCTTGATGAGGTGGAGTTCAGGTACCATCCAGCCTATCCAAGATTCAGGTGAAAACGGCGACGACCAACAATTCGCCGACGATAACCAGGGCGACGCGACCGCATCATGATCCTGGCCAATTGGCACCGGCACCCGGCCCGAGAATATGCCAGTGCATGTGCGGCGTCACACCGGGAGCCGCAGCATTGGCCCGCACGTAGAACCCTCAGGGCCTCTCTTCGCCGAGAAGGTCGAGCGATGTCGCGGTCGCTTGAATCGCTTGGACCATCGACGACAGAAGGTCGCCGTCGAGGGCGGCTTCGTCGAGTAGTGAAGGGACGTGGCTCTTGGGGACTACAACGACATGAATCTCGGCCACGGGGCTGGGGTGGTGGAAGGCGAGGACGAGGTCGTCCTCGTAGACGCGCTGCACGTCGAGCTTCCCCGAGAGGACATCTTCGCAATACGAGTCACGCTTAGCCATCAGCCCACCACATCCTTTCGTTTCAGTCGCTTCCGACCAGTACCGACAGAGGTACTATTGAGCAGGGTACAGTAGTGCCTGGACGAGTTGGAAGGGAGTGCGAACGTAGTGAAAGCCGCTCGCGCGGCCATCGTAGGCCAGTTCACGACGCCGAGAGATGGTTTTGTACGCTCGATGGGATGGTTGACGGCATTCTTGACTCATACTACGATGGCTCCCGTCGAGGATGGTGCGTTGCTTGGGTCCAGACAGCTTGATATGGGGAATTCCAACATGGTGCTATATTCCGGCCCATTCCAGAGGGACACCCCCGTCGGTGCACACCCGTCGAAATGAGGAATTCCAGTTAAGAAGGGAACGAACATGAGACTGGAACGAAAGGTCGCGTTTATCAGTGGCGCAGCCCGGGGACAGGGCGAAGCGGAGGCCCGACTGTTCGCTCGCGAGGGGGCCAGAGTCGCTTTTGGGGACATCCTGGAGGATGAGGGACGTAGGCTGGAGGCCGAGATCAACGAGACAGGCGGAGAGGCCCTCTTCGTGCGTCTCAATGTAGCAAGCGAATCGGACTGGCGACGGGCGATATCGGCAACAGTAGCCCGGTTCGGGAAGCTCGACATCCTGGTGAACAACGCGGGCGTTGCTGTATGGGGGACGCTGGAGGACACGACCGATCAGGACTGGAACCTGGTGATGGACGTTAACGTAAAGGGCGTGTTCCTCGGCACCAAGACCGCGATCCCTGAGATGAGGAATGCCGGGGGTGGCTCCATCGTCAATATCTCGTCGATCTCAGGTAACGTAGGGCAGGAGAGCGTTCAGCCCGTATACAACGCCTCCAAGGGGGCGGTGCGAATATTTACAAAGTCGGTCGCCATCCAGTACGCAAAGGAAGGCATCAGGGTGAACTCGGTCCATCCTGGTTCTGTGAGGACGCCGATGAGCGAGTCGCGATTGGCCGATCCAGAGCGCAATGAGCAGTATCTGTCGCGGATTCCCCTGGGTAGAATAGGCAGCCCCGAGGACGTGGCCTATGCCGTTCTCTATATGGCCTCCGACGAGTCATCGTACGTGACGGGCAGCGAGCTCGTAATAGACGGAGGCTTCCTGGCGCAGTAACGATTGACAGATGGAGGACTACCATGGCTCTCGTAGAGGATGGTGCGTTGCCTGGGTCCAGGCCCCGATCCACTCTAGCGGCCCATCGCAAACAAGGTAGATGAGCGAAGGGAGTGCAACGATGAACGAGTCTAGTGGTACGGGGAATGAGGCTGAGATCAAATGGATGCCCCAATAACCGAGTTCGCCCCTTTGCCGAGTACCTTAGAGCGCGCATAAACGGTACGCTTTTTCCAAGCGTCCACCTAGCTCAAGCCCGGACGTAAAAAAAGCCGCGTGGTAATCGCCAACAGACAGGAGCCGAATGATTTGACTGAAACCAAGAACAGCCGCTGTGTCGTCTTTGCTTCGCTTACCGGGGACGAAGAGATCAAACTCTATGACCTGGACCTCAATTCGGGAGCACTACAACTGCGGTCGACCAGCAACGGCTATGGCCCCTCAGGCGCCCTCTGCTTGCACCCGTCTGGAAATGTAATGCTGGTTGCCCATGTGGAGTCGACGACGTTGGCCAGTTTCCATGTCGATACAAACTCGGGCGAGCTCACGCTCATCAACAAGGTGGACCCGGGCATCGGCACCCCGGCCCATCTCATTACGGACCGCGCTGGACGCTTCCTACTCACCGCTTACTACGGCGGCGGAGGTGTCACCGTCCATCGGCTGGGCGCTGACGGCGCTATCCAGGAGCTCGTGCAGTATGTCGATACTGGAGAGAAAGCCCACTCCATTGTCTCAGCAGCCGGGGACCGCTTCGTATTTGTACCGCACGTCTGCCCGACCAACAAGACCTCCCAATTTCGCTTCGATGGCGAGTCCGGCCTGCTCGAGCCGAATGACCCCGCCGAGCTTCCGCCGCCGGATGACCAAACCGGCCCTCGCCATATCTGTTTCCGGCCCCAAGGGGATGTAGCATACATCGTCAACGAACAGGGCAACACGGTGACCGCCCACCGCTTCGACGCGGAACGCGGCACACTCGAGATCTTCCAGAATATCTCGACCTTGCCATCGGACTATACAGAAGGCGGGGCCACGGCCCATGTGGAAGTGCATCCGAACGGAAAGTGGGCTTACGCGTCCAATCGTGGCCATGACAGCATCGTCGGGTTCAATATCGATACCGACGGAGCGCTCAGCCCCTTCGGGCACGTTTCCGTCCCGGCGAGTCCTCGGTCATTCAGTATTGATCCTACGGGGGCATATTTGTACTGCGCTGGGGAGAGGGCCAACGTGATGACTTCCTACGGCGTGGATAAGGCAACCGGAGAGTTGCATGCCCTACAAGACTATGCAGTTGGGAGGCAGCCGTTCTGGGTAATGGTGACGATGCTAGGTTAAGTCCGTTCGGAATTGCGGCCCGAGTGTTAACGCCCAATGTAGTCCAAAGGTTGGTAGAGAATGAGCCTGACTCCAAGACACTTTCGAGGCGACGTCTAGACTTATTAGGAGGTCACCTGTGGCGAAGCAAGCATATTCCTGCATAAAGTGCAAAGGAACCGAATATAAGGCTGGGGAGTTAAGGACCACAGGGTCAGGCATAACCCGGTACCTAAACATACAGAACCAGAAAAATGCCACCGTGGCCTGTGCGGCATGCGGTTACACTGAGCTCTATCGGTTAGACGGTACCGGCATTGGTAACATCGTAGATATCTTCACCAACTAGAATATCCCGAGTTCACATGACTATGGACGAGCTTAGCGACGAAGAGCTCATCAAGCACCTGGTCCGCAACCACCCTGGCTAGTTTGTTCTCACCACCAGGTTTGAACGAGGTTACGTCAATAGGTGTGTAAACGACATCAGGCGGCGACCTTCTCAGCCGTTGATTCAATGGCGATTCCATCCGCATACTGTGCACCGAGATAGACGTCTTCGATCAACTCAGGGGCCTTCAGACGCCTGAAGCGCTGTTCGGCGACCATCAACATTTTCCAGATCACCGCTATCGCCCGATCGACCCTCTTGTAGCGCTTGGCGGCATCGGTCCGAAGCCTGAGGGCCGCGAAGGGTGATTCTACCGGGTTCGTCGTGCGAAGGTGCCCCCAGTGCTCCTTTGGGAAGTCATAGAAGGTGACCATGCGGTCCCAGTCCCGCTCCAAGGCCTCTGAGGCCGCCTCGTAGGAATGGTCGCCGCACCACCTGGTGAACACCGTCCTGAGCCGCTCAGCCTCTGTCCGAGTCGGCGCGTAGGGGATAGTACGCAGCATGAGCTTGGCCTGGTCCTGTTGTCGCTTTGGAAGCTTGGCGAGCACGTTTACGATCTTGTGGTTCCAGCAGCGTTGCTCTGCCGCCTGCGGATAGACGTTGCGCAGAGCTCCCCAGATGCCCAGGTGTCCGTCTCCAACCACCAGCCTCGGGCAGCTCAAGCCCCGGCGCTTGATGTCCCTGAGCACCTCGGACCAGTTCTCTGTGGACTCCCTGTATCCGGGAACAGCGCTCACCACCACCTTGCTCCCGTCGCTCAGGGCCGCCATCACCACCAGTACCGCCGCCTTCTCCTTCTCAAGACCAGCCTTGACGTAGACTCCATCCACCCACATGTAGACCACTTCCAGGTCATCGAGGGGCCGGCTGCGCCATTGGGCAAGCTCATCGTTCCACTTATCCTTCAACCGGGCCACCGTGCTCGCCGATACCGGTGCGTCCTCTCCCAGCAGCCCCCGCAAAGCCAGATCGAAGTCGCCTTCGGATAGACCGTGCAGGTACAGCTCGGGGATCAACTCAGCAACCTTCCTGGTCCTGTTGACGAACAGCGGCAGCAGCCGGCTCTCGAACTGCTCCTCGGTATCGCGGACTCGCGGCCGCCTCAGCTGTATCGTTCCCGAACTCAGCGTAAGCCTCCGGGCTCTGCCGTATCCGTTCCGATAGCCGGTATCGTTGTCCGAGTCGGATCTGAGCGCCGACTTCGCCCTTCCCAGAAACCCCGTCACCTCCTCCTCCAGCAACTCCTGGATCAGCCTCTGGACCTGGCTTCGCACCCAATCCTCCAACTGCTCCCACTCCGGCCTTGACTCCGACCTACTCTCAGTGCTTTCCTTCCTCATGGGCGGTCTATCTCCTCTCTTGGGCCTCGAGCCCGTGTTGTTCAGAGAGAGGGTACACCGCCTGACTGTTTACACACTTTTTGAAGATACCTCCCAACTGCGATGTGATGTGCGTAGTGGCGCAGCCCGCGATGTTGTCTTTTGACGCAATGAGGGTCGAAGGAAATATACCTGCGGACCACCTATTCGCATTTGCCGGGGATGTGACGAAATTGGAAATCTACACCGACACGATTCTTGGAGATCCAAATCTCGAATCGCAAGAACAAGGATTGATTCTCTCGTAAAAAGTCTGTGTAGGTTGAATTAGAACAAACGTACCCACGCCTGGGTACAATATACAGTCTCTGTTCCGCACACTACCCCAACATACGGTAGCGCGCAGATGTGCTAAATCGCTGGAACTTCCTCAAAACGGGTTTTTACGAGGGAATCAAGGATTACTTTGGCGACATCGTATGGCTGAAGGCTTGGAGCGGCTGAGGCCCATCATGCGGGACAGTGGCACGGAAGAGCCGCTGATTACGGATGGGCTTAGCATCATCTCCTATGAGGCTATTTGCTGGAGATTGGGCCTGATGGTGTTTCGTCAGGGGGGCCCGTTCACTGCCCATCAAATTAGGAATATTACAGCAGCGCTATCAGAAGTCACACACGAGCTTGATTATCCCGTTGGATAAGCTAACGGTCTATGCGATGCACTTGGTTGTACTTGAGGCTTGGCGCCCTAATACTGGGCGCCATCCTCATTTTCGATCTTACAATGCTGATTATGGATCTCTCATTGTTTTGGAGTATTTTTGTACCGATGGTTGCTGTCGTGGTCATGATCCTAGTACCGAATTTGATTGGTGAGGTGATCAGGCTACGGAGGTGCGATATCAGTGGGAAATACCCCAAGCGGTATTTCGATAGTCTCAGGATGGCCAACCAGGTCGTCATAGCGGTCACGGGTGTCACTTTGGGCTTCTTCAAGTTGTCTGATACGCCTCTATCACCCCAAGAGGTCACAACAGTGCAGTTGCTCGCGGCTTCCATATTGGCGGGAGTAGCAGGCGTCGTCTATCAGATCACGCCCAGTATTAAACCCGTGGCCAACGACCGAACTGACCAATACGTCAGCGCGTCGGTTGTGACCCGGTATTCCTGCTACATAGTCACGTACTTGCAACTACTATTCGCCGTCGCAGGATATTCCCACCTTCTGGTGCTATTCGCGATTTGACGCGCGCCTTCATGTCAACGGAATCGCGCGGATTGACACTCTTATCTCATTAACATCGTTCGATAAAGCCCGGACGAGTCGACATACCGCATGAGTAACCGTGCAGAGATGCCAAGCTCATGTGCTGCCTGCCGCTGGCTCATCTCTCCCCCGACAAGGCGTGGCAAGAGCGCGGCAAAACGCTGTTTGAACCCCTCACGGGCATCCAGCCGGGTTCGCCCTCCTAGAGATGCTCTACGGGCCGGCTGTTGACTCTGACGAGTTTGCTTGAAACGCTGTGCTCGTCTGCGCCTTGCTGATAGGCTCATTTCTGTGGTTGGTTCCCGTTATGGGATAGGCACATCAAATGTCGGTGCTCGCGACTTGTCCCCGCCAGGCAGCAGGAGAGCCATTTCATTGGTATTGCTCCGGCTCCAGGTCCGGCGCGGGATGGCACACTCCGCAGACCCATTCCCCGCCGCCTCGTATCCTCCGCCACCACTTGTTGTAACCGCAAGCCCTACAGTCGACTGGATACGCGGTCACGACATCGACAACCAGATCATTCCGCTGGCGCTGACCAGGGCATTCAAATCACTCGCTCAACGGGCCGGAGTTCCAGAAAGGAAGTTACATGCACTCAGGCACCTCCACGCCTCTGCACTCTTTGACCAGGGCGAAAGCCCGATGCTGGTTAGTCGCCGACTAGGGCACGCTTCCATCAAGACCACGGTTGATATCTACGGACACCTGTTCGAAGGTCAGCAGAAAAGGGCAGCGGAAGCATTCGGGAAGGCTATGAGAGCTGAGAGTTAGACTCAATGTCGGCAAATTGTCGGCAAAACGGAAGGGACGCCGAAAACGGCGCCCCTGTTCAGATACGAAACATGAGGTATTAGGTTATTTGGTGCCGAGGAGGAGACTCGAACTCCTACAGCCATTACGGCCACAGCGCCCTCAACGCTGCGTGTTCTACCAATTCCACCACCTCGGCGCTGTACCCCCGCAATGCGATGCCAGGCCCACCTTGCCGGCGAAGACCGCAGCAGCATCCCGTGATGCGCCACACGATGGGCCACCGCTCACAATTATAGCCACGATCCCGCCACGCTGTCCACCGGCCGTTTAGCCCATGGATGAGGCGTCACGTCGGCCCGCGCCCAGTCCGCCGACAAGGGCAGGTGCGGGCCCTGCTGCTCGATTGCTCCCACCGGTAGGGCGGCGGCGACCACCCCGCCGCGCTCCAGCTCTCGATAGGTGTCGGTGACGTCAAACAAGGGGGGAACGGCGCAGCATACCGGGTATTGGGCGTGCACCCCGGACCGCGTTATCCTGCCGCGTCCCGCCCGACACCGCCCAGCCCGGACGTGAGACCTCTCCCGGCACGGCATACCCGACGGTTGCGGGCCGCCGGGGCGGGTATGGCCGTCTCACCCGCCGTCAGTTCATGTGGGAGCCGCCGCTGACGTTGATGGCCTGGCCCGTGATATTCTTTGCGTAGTCAGAAGCGAGGAAGGTGGCCAGGTGTCCCAAGTCCTCCGGGGTCTGCTCCCTACCGAGCGGGACGCGCTCCTTTACTGCGCGGTCGAAGATCTCCCTTTGAGAGAGGCCCTTGGCCTTCTCCGGGTCTATGCTCCACCGGTAGGAGATCCGCTGCCACATTGGAGTCCAGAGGAGCCCAGGGCATATGGCGTTTACGTTGATGCTGAAGGGCGCTAGCTCCAGGGCCGATGTCTGCGTCAGATTGATGACCCCGGCCTTGGAGACGCCGTACGGAGTGCTGGTCAGAGTGCCGGTCCGGCCGGCGATGGACGCGATATTGACGATCTTGCCGTAGCGCCGCTCCTTCATGTGGCTGGCGACGGCGTCAGTGACCCTGGCCATTCCCCGGACGTTTACCGCGTAGATGATGTCCCAGTCTGCATCGTCCGGCGCGGCGCGCTCCTCCCAGCCGGCGGCGCCGATGGTCCCGGCGTTGTTCACCAGGATGTCGATGCGGCCGAGGCGGTCGATGACAAGCCGGACCATTCGTTCGACCGACCCCTGGGTCGGTGACGTCGACGGCGGTCCCCAGCGAAGCGCGACCCATCTCGGCCACGCTCGCGGCCACGCTCTCGGCATCGGCCACATTGACGTCGGTGGGGGCCACGTCAGCGCCGTTCCGCGCCAGCTCCAGGGCTATCGCCCGGCCTATGCCTCGGCCGCCGCCGGTCACGATCGCCACCTTGCCGCTAACATCCATTTAACTGTGCCTCCGCATGCCAGGGGTAGAGTGCATAGCAGGGCCAGCGACGCCTACTCATTGCGGTGCTCGTATGGGCCCAGATCCGCGTCGACGAAGCTGCGGTGGTAGTTCTTGCCCATCAGGTACTTCACCTCCAGCTCCACGTCGCGTAGCTCGATCTGGGCCGTCACGTCGGGGTCGCGCTCATTTAGGGTCACCTCGAGGGTGTTATGCCCTTGTCGCGGCCAGTGGTCGCTGTCCAGTTTGTAGATGAACCAGTAGCCGCCGACCCGGTAGCGAGGCGAGCTCATCAGATACATGCGGTTGATGGTCCGCAGGAGCGTCCCCGGCAGCTCCCTGCCGTTCAGCTTGAAGCTGAGGCGGTCCAACTCCGTCGCGCCGGTTACTCGGAATCTCAAGAGCACCTCGTGCACCCGGCCGACACGGCCCCACCGCGGTAGGTCGTCGCTGATGGTCAGGTCGAGCCGTGCGGGCTTGCCCACCTCCAGATTGACCGGAAGCTGCATGGTGAGCCCCGGCCCCAGCGAAGGCGCCGGGTAGCGGCCCGTGCCCGTCGGTATGAGGTAGAACTTGTCCCTGGGCGCCATCACGTCAGGATTCGGCAGCTCGCGCAGCTTCTCGTAGAAGGACGCCGGGTAGGGCCAGTTGCCGAACCAGTGGGCGAGGTAGAGCCCGTCGACGCCCTGTGCCCAGTAGTTGCAGGCCGTCGCACGAACCATCGAGATGGTCGCCTCGCTCAGGCGGTCCGAGTCGAGATGGCTTTGGATGGCGGCGTGGATACGGCAGCCGGACCCCTTGGCGGCCTCCACGAGAGGGCGAAAATCGGCAAGCGGGTCGACAAGGTCGGCTCCGGAGAACGTCTGCCCGATAATAACGTCCACGATGCCTTGCCTGATCCACTCCCGCGGGTCCAGCCCGACCGAGAGGCAGCCCTCTACGCTGGCCGGGATCCGTATGGCGAGCTCCCTCTCCGGGCCGCTCTTCTTGACGGCCTCGTAGACGCGGCGCACCCACTCGGTCATTATCCCGCGGCCGGCATCTACCTCCCTGGGGTGAAAGTAGTAGGGGCGATAGTTCAACTGGAGCTCGAAACCGTCCACAGGATAGCGGGTCAGGGTCTCCTCGATCAGCGCGAATCTCTCGTCCCGGACCTCTTTACGCTTGAAGTCGAGACCATCGATTCCGGGGACGGTGGAATCCAGGTCACCTGCGGCGCCGATCTCCAAATGCTTATTGTCGAAGCGAAAGTTCGAGCCGCGAGTATCGACGCCTCGCTCGCCGCTGGCCTGCTGCACCAGCAGAGTGGGATACAGCAGCATGCCCTTGGCGTGGGCGCGGTCGCATATGACGCGAAGGGGATCGTTCCCCTCCTCTATCAGGTGCTTGGCGTTCTGGTGGGCGCGCCGGAAGATCACATGAGGCCATTTGTCCATGTTGTGGCCCCACAGCTCGCCGACCTTGGTGTCGTGCAACACGGTGCGCCCGTCACCGATGCAGAACATGAGCG
>CAXXWW010000005.1:0-72043 GCA_963665215.2 Dehalococcoidia bacterium | reverse complement strand
TCGAGTGGCACAGCCCATCGGAGTCGGAGAAGTCCAGGGGGGCCACCTCCACCCGGCCGCCGAAGGGGTCCTCGGCATCCGGGCTGCGGGTCAGTGTCCCGACGCGGACGCCTTGGTCAAGTAGACGCCGGGTGACATACCTTCCCGTATAGCTGAAGGCGCCGGTGACGACGGCGAGGTTGGGGTGCGGCATCCTTGATTCTCTCGTAAAAAGTCTGTGTAGGTTGAATTAGAACAAACGTACCCACACCTGGGTACAATATACAGTCTCTGTTCCGCACACTACCCCAACATACGGTAGCGCGCAGATGTGCCAAATCGCTGGAACTTCCTCAAAACGGGTTTTTACGAGGGAATCATACTTACTCTATCTCCAACTGATGTCCCTAGCGGACGTCGGCCTCGTTTCCCCCCTACGCCTTCGCGGTTCGCGGGCTGGTCAACTCACGTTGCTCGTGAAACAGGAGCTGATTGGCGTAGCCGGCATACTTTCCAAAGTAGTCCTGGGCCCACATCACCAGATCATCGCCGTAGGGCTGTTCCCGGCGCGGGAAGTAAGACGTCATGGCTCTTGCCACCCACCTGTCGACCGGAAACGCCTCCATCTTGTCTAGAGAGAACAGAGAGATGCAGTCGGCCACTTTGTCTCCGATTCCGTAGCAGCCCATCAGTCGCCGCTTGGCCTCGGCGTAGCACACCTCTGGCTGCGACAGATAGGCGAGGTCGAGCCTCCCAGCATGTATCCGCTCAGCAGCGGCGATTATCTTGGAATGGCGGTCCATGCCCAACCCTAACTCCGCTAGGGTCTCCACACCGGCCTCCAGAACCATGTCAGGCGTTGGGAACGTATGGCGCACCTCGTCGGCAAGCTCCAACGGTTGCCCGAGCGTCTCCGCGATGCTCTCCACAATGGCGCTGATGCGACTGACATTGTTGGTGGCAGAGCAGATGTAGCTAACCATGCACTCCCAGGGGTCCTGTTGGCGCAGCACGCGCAGGTGCGGGTATTTGTTCAGCAGCCTGGCGACATTCCTGTCGCGGGCCGATAGCTCGGCCCGCATGGCCGGAATGTTGTCGTCGAGCCGGAAGTAGGAACGTACCAGAGCGTCCAACTCGGCCGCAGCCCTGTACTCGACGCCACCGCTGACCTGCCTGATGTGGATTAGGTTCCCATTCAGCACCCCGGAATGCCAGTCACACTCCCATGGACGCCAGCGGAAGTCCTGTGTCCCATCAAGGACTGCGTCTAGGTCGAAGGGCTGGTCAATATCGAGTCGCTGGGTCATTGCGTTCGCTACGTCCTCTCATAATTCCTCCTGTCTTGGCGTCACGCCACTCCGTCGAGCAAGCAATACAAGGCGGCAAGTCTGCCTCCACATCCGGGGCAGGTGTCCTCAGCCACCGCCACCTCTACAAGCGGCTCGGTGACTTCATCGGGAGACGGCGACTTTCGATAGCTGAACGACCCCATACCCGGCTTGCGGCCGGGACGCTTGGGGCTGCTGCTTCGCCCACCCTTGGAGAACGGAGCCGCCTGACGCTTTCCTGCTCGCTTGAGCTCGGCGACTTGCTTGTGCAACTCTTCGTTGGCCGCCGTCAACTGCGCAACCTGCCCTTGCAACATTGTATACGATTTCACCTATCGCCCAGCCACCGTTCTTAGAAACCTCTCCGCTGCCGTATCCTGAATGGCCGATTTTCCAACCGTCTTTATCCCCGCCTGATGTAATCATCGAGCGCTTTCTCGTGACTCTTCAATGCGGGAACACCCTGATGACCCCGGTTCCTTTGGCCGAGTCCAGACACGAACCGCAACAGGCTTTCTGCATTGGGAATGTGGTGGCTTTTCCACCATTGAGAGCAGACGTAGAATTTGCCTGCGTACAATTTCTTCCAGTACCTGTTGTGGCCTGAAATCTCCCTTCTAGCTTCCGTGCTGCGCAAAAGCGCCAGATTGCTGATTTGGAGGCCTACGGTGTTTTTGCAGTAGTCCTGATTCATCAAGTTGTGCAGGTCAACGTCGTTAAGAAGGGTAGGATAATCCTCCAGCAGCGTATTCATGAGTTTTCGCACCAGCGGTTGTATTTGACCGGGTCCGGATTGCTGCGCTCCATTTGTTGTTCGCCCAAGGCCGACGTTCCCACCTATTTCCGAGCTATCCCGGCTCAGAGCCAGTAGCTTTGCGGAGCGCATGAACAACTCGGAAGTGTCTGCGACGGTACCCGCTTTTTCCAGAGTAGGCTTCATTACCTGATCGGTGAAGTCCTGGTTGATTATGAGATTCCACTCGACTTCGGGGTATTCTGTTCGCAAGGTCTGAGGTGGTACCCAAAAACTAGACAACTGGCTAAGAGAGAGTCCAGCTCCTAAAATAACCGGCAACTAACCGACGTGGAGGAGCAGGACATGAAGCAGACGAGGAATAAGCACAGTCCGGCGTTCAAGGCCAAGGTGGCCCTGGCCGCCCTTGCGGGGGAAGAGACCATCGCCCAGCTGGCCAGCCGATTTGAGGTCCATCCCAGTCAGATTCACGCCTGGAAAAGGGCCCTGGTGGAAGGAGCCCCGGAGCTATTTGCCACCAATCAGAAATCCCAGGAGAAAGCCAAGGAAGCTCAGATTAACCACCTCTACCGGCACATCGGCCAGCTGAAGGTGGAACGCGATTTTTTGTCGGAAAGGTCCGGTCTATGAGTCGCAGCATACGGCGAGCCATGATAGACCGAGACCACCAGCAGCTGTCTTTGGTGCGTCAATGTATCCTGCTGGACGTCAGCCGGGCCTCGGTGTACTACCGGCCGGTACCGACCAGGGCAGAAGACCTGGAGTTGATGGCCCTGATGGACCGTCAGTATTTGAAGACCCCCTTCTACGGCTCCAGGAAGATGAAGGCCTGGCTGCTGCAACAGGGCTATCTGGTGAGCCGAAAAAGGGTTCGAAGGCTGATGCGGTTGATGGGTCTGGAAGCGATCTACCGGCGTCCCAACACCAGCAAACCAGCGCCGGGACACCGGATCTTTCCCTATCTGCTGAAGGGAGTGGAGGTTAATCGGGTCGACCAGGTCTGGGCCGCGGACATCACCTACATCCCCATGGCGAAGGGCTTCCTGTACCTGGTGGCCATCATGGACTGGCACAGCCGGCACGTGCTGGCCTGGAAGCTCTCCAACACCATGGACACCAGCTTCTGCGTGGCGGCGTTGGAGGAAGCCCTGGGTAAGGGACGACCGGAGATATTCAACACCGACCAAGGGAGTCAGTTCACCAGTGAGGCCTTTACCCAGACGTTGCAGGAGCAGAGGGTCCAGGTCAGCATGGATGGTAAGGGTAGGTACCTGGACAACATCTTCGTGGAGCGGCTGTGGCGGAGCATCAAGTACGAGGAGGTGTATCTGAAAGCTTACCAGACCGTCGCCGAGGCCCGAACTGGGATCAATGCCTACCTGGAGTTCTACAACCGGCAGAGGCCTCACCAGGCTTTGGGCTACCGGACCCCAGCAGAGGTGTACCAACATGGCCAGGAAGAAAGGGGAGCAGCAGCTGAAGAAGCAGGGCTGCCATCGGGCTTGGTGAAACCTAGCGCAGGGGTGGGAGACTCTCTTAATTTAGCCCTCGTGCTGTCTTAATAATGGGGTCCACCTTAGTCGTAAAGGTGTCCTCCAGCGGTTCTTGATCGGAGTGATTCACTTTGGGAGAAACAAAGTAGATATGGAACCTTGTTTCGGATGAGTGGTAGGCGGTCAGAATCATCATCGTGCGCAACAGTTTCTTGAGAACTCTGTTGGCGACTCCTCCACCGTAATTCAGGCCGCCTTCGTGGAAAGCGACTTCCATGGCATGGACACCGCCATTCTGGTTCACTCCCAAGACATCAATTTCGCCCTGCCGCAAAAACTGCGCGGCGTCCCTGGATTTCTTGAACACGCTACCGTCCGGATCGAATTTCCGCCTCATGGCGGCAAACATCGCTTCCAATTCCGCATCGGTCATGTGTTTGGCCCAATGCTCGGACGCTTTCCAATTGACCTGCACTAGCCAGCATTGCTTGACGTGCCGCAGGTAAGAATAGCCCAGGGATTCGCCGATTTCTATTTTCATGAGACTTTCCAACCTCGTGGTCCACAATCCAACCCCACACAACCCATTGGTCCACAGGGCTTTGCACCAAAGGTCAACCTTGCCGCCGGTGTGGGTGTCGGCGTACTCTCCGGCGTCGGCGGGATGGTTATTGCGGGTACAGGTGTTGCTGTGGGCGCCGGAATCGGGGTTGCTTCTGAATACCCTGGTCCTGTGCCTAACGTGGACTCCACATCCGTAGCTTGTCTATCCACGGGCTCGCCGTAGTCCGACAACCGCATATCGAGCTCAAGATTCCAGCTCACCGCCCTCGCTGATGTCGGAGGACAGTTCCACACTGATGTTCTGGATAGTCCTTCGGACAAGGAAATCTCCAACTCCTATCCAGAACTCTACCACAACGACGACTTCGCCTATAGGAGTCATCCCAACCAACGCGCCAGGAACGGAATTCAGCTCCCAGATTCAGAGGAGCACCCAATAGATGCTGCCACAGAACAATCCCGACCGTATCCGCATCCTCTTTGACGACCATCGCCTGGTGGCCAATGCCGGCCTGCTCCTGCCGACCCCCCATCTACCCCAAGACCCCAGGCCATCTCCCCTGTAGCTCCCTCACCCACCCCCTTCCGCTGTCCTCACGCCGTCCATCCGTGTCCTTCGGTGGATTCGGGTTTAGGTCAAGCGAGCTCAATGCAGTCCCGCAGCCATCGCCGCTTCTCTCCATTGGTCGGTTGCGTCCGCGTCCTGTAGAGCGATCAGGATATCCAATATCACCCGGTTCTTCTCTACCCACAGGGCGTCAAGCGCGTCGTGCCGATCCAATAGCCTTTTAGCCTCTATGACCAGCGGGTCGGTGCTGAACTCGGCGTAGGCTTCCTGTCGGACCTTCTCGGCCTCTATCGTCCATCCGCGCGCTTCGTCACTAGCCGCGATATCGAGCCAAACGTTCAGCATCATCTGAGGGCCTTTTTGGACACTGTCCCACGTCGACTCAAACTCCACCAACACGCTATCATGTTCAATTTCGATTTGATCCATTTCCTTCCCCAAGCTAATAGAGTCGGCGATCAGAGCGTCAATGTCTACCGAATCGCCGCAACTCAGGAACAGGGCCAAGACAAGCGCAAGGGCGAATGGGAACTGGATACGTGCTAGCAAGGGTGCCCCCCTTCGGCCAACGGATAGGATCGCCTTGCCAGTTCGTCCGCAATCCGGCGTGAGCTTCCAGGGGGCGCGTAGAAGCTACCCGCTGGACCAAAAAGCTCTTCGCCGGTTTGCGGTTACGAACGACCTGGCAAGGTCAGGAGCGAGGTTAACCCCGAATCCACCGAAGGACACCGATGGACGGCGTGAGGAAAGCGGAAGGGGGGTGAGGGAGCTACAGGGGAAATAGCCTGGGTTCCATTTGGGGTAGGGAGGTCGGCGGACGGTCTTCATCGCCGCACAGGGGCCCCTATGGCCGTCTGCGGGAGCTGCGATGCGAGGGATGGCGAGAGAATACGCAGCAGGGAACTCTCTCGGACCGGGCTGGCACGAGTCTGCGGGGATCTTCGGTTGTCCGGTGGGTGGGTCGGTCGCCGACGGTGCCGTCAGGCCGGGAGTGGAATGGCTCGCAGCCGGGCCAAGGCGCGGCTGAACTTCTCAGCCCAAGGCCAGCGATCCGGAAGATGCAGGGTCAACCGGCGTGCCGAGCGGGTGAGCCGTCCGGCCAGGGAGAAGAACCGCCGCCGGAGGGTCTTGGTGGTGGCTATCCGCTCTCCCAGACCGATCCGCGCCGTCCAGCGGGCCAGGTTGTGGGCCATCGTCTGGACGGCCAGCCAGGCGCCGTTGGCGGCGAAGCGGCCCGAGGGGAGATGGTTCAGCCCGACGCCGTACTTGAGGTCGCGTATGGCATTCTCGATCTCGGCGTGGCGGCGATGGTCAGCTTCCAGTTCGAGCAACTCCCCGTCCCGGTCGGTGATGAAGCCATGATAGCTGTATTTGGCGAAGAGGGCCAGTTGGGAACCGGGCGTCGGCTTCACCCGCCGGACGATGAGCCGTACCGGCGCGGCGTCCGCCTCGGCCTGGAAGGGGGTGCAGGTGGTCTCGGCCACATCGGCGGCGCCGTCCATCCAGTAAGGAATCGGCGTCCAGGCATCTTCGGGTATCGCCTCGATGAGATTGTGCAGGCTTTTGTGCTGGCGGATGGTGATGGAGAAGCGGACATCCATCTTGCGGCAGACGGATACCACGCCATGAGTGTAGAACCCGCTGTCGGCCCGTAGCGTGAGTCGTCCGTTGGCCCCGGCGTAGCGCACCCGTCCCACCGTCTCCCGCAGGAAGTGGGCGGCGCCGCGGGCGGTGTTGGCCCGGCCCTCGCGCAGCCGGGACATCAGCACGTCTCCGGTGCCGGCGGCGATGGCCAGCAGCGGGTGGTAGCCCCGCTTGCCGGTATAGCCGTGGTGGCGGGCGCCCTCCTTGGCCAGTCCGTAGGTCTCGCAGATGGTGGAGTCCAGGTCAATGGTCAGGGGCCCGTCGCCGGGTCCCGCCCCGGCCTGCCAAGCCCGGGCCAGCAACTCGCGGCTCACCCGGTCGAGTTGACGGACGTGGCCCCACCGGAAGCTGCGCAGGAAGGTGCCCAGGGTGGATGGCGCCTTGACCGTGCCGCCCAGGGTGCAGGCCGTCCCCCCGGTGCGCAACACATCGGCGTCGTCAATGCAGTCGCCCCCAGCCAGCGCAGACGCCACCAGCGTCATCATCTTGTCGCTCGTGTTCGCCCGCCCCGGGGCATCGCCCAGGTCGAGGCGCTGCCGGACGAGTTCGGGCAGGCCGAGGTGCCGCGCCAGGGTGGCCGGAAGGAGCAGCCCGGCATTGGCCACCAAGCGGCGGTCGTCGAAGGTGATTTGGATCCGGTCGGGGTGGTTGCGTGGCAGCATCTACTGGGTGCTCCTTTTCCGGGGCCGTTTTTTTGCTACAAAACCATTATCCCAGAAGCACAGGAGCACCTTCTTGCCGCCTCAGGACGCTAACCCGACGCCCTCCTTCGGTGGATTCGGGCTAAGCAAGTCAATCAACAGCGCTATCGAACAAAGCCAGCTCAACCTTGATTCACTAGGGGTAAAGAATGAAATAGAGGAAATCTTGAAGGAGACCCCTCTAAAGGGGGAATTCCCTATTGACCTCCGCAAGCGGATCGAAACAACATTCCCAAGAGCATCCCGTTGGGAACGCATCAAGGATGCGGGCCAGGCCGCCCTGCCACCCGGTGACACAACGCAGCGATTTCAGCAAATTCAACAGTTGTGCAACAAGATCGGGTTATGGATTGTACCAGTAGGCCAACTAGAAGGTTTCTGTAAGTCGGTTGGAGACCATGGTCCCAGATGGGTCCAACATGTGATTGATCAAAAGAAGCTCGCCGACGACCAAGAACTCGGGTACGCCCGAGAGTTTGTAAAACAGATTTGGACCAGTAAGGTCAACCCTGATTCCCTCGTAAAAACCCCTCGTCCTCCGGGGGCAATGGGAGGATAATGTGGGGAAAGGGCGTTGGGGCAGCGCCCGGGCGAGGGAGGGGAGGATGTTCCGAGCGCGAGACCCGCAAGAGAGCCTCTGGCAGTCCCAGTTCCTGGTGACGCCGAAGAAGGCTAAGCGCCTGGAGGGGAGTTGGGCCGAGGTTTTCCGAAACGAGGCGCTCCCCCTGATTGACGAGGAGCTCTTTGCTCCGATGTACTGCGCGGACAACGGCCGTCCCAACCGAGCGGTGCAGACCGTCCTCGGGGTCCACCTTCTCAAAGAGATGTTCAACCTCACCGACGGTGAAGCCCTGGAGCAGCTAGAGTTCAACCTGCTCTGGCACCACGCCCTGCGGCTGGACATCGAGGAGACCCACCTGCCCCAGAAGACCCTCCACAACTTCCGAGTTCGCCTGATGCAGCACGATGGTGGCCGGCTGGCTTTCCAGGAGACCACGGACCGGATCATCCAGGCGCTGGGCATACGCACCGGAAAGCAACGGCTGGACTCCACCCACATCATGAGCAACATCGCTACACTCACCCGGCTGGGCCTGTTCTGTGAGACGATGCGGTTGTTCCTGCGGGCCTTGCGCTGGGAGCACCCAGAGCTTCGCCCTGGGGTTCCGGAGGGCCTCCTGGGGCGCTATTTGAAGGAAGAAGACGAGGCGACCCACTACGAGGACGCCCGCACGGGGGAGGGTCGGCGACGCCTTTCGGTCTGTGCCCGGGACCTCTACCGGCTGGTGGACCGGTTCCGTGGCACGACTGCTGCCCAGCTGGAGGAGTACCGGCTGCTGGAGCGGCTGCTGCGGGAGCAGTGCCATGTGGGCAAACACCGGGATGGGCGCCCCAGGGACGATGATGACGATGCTGGGGAATGCAAGGTGCCCGTGGCCCTGAAGGACCCGAAGCAGGTGTCCGCCGACTCGCTGCAATCGCCCCACGACCCGGATGTGACCTACAGCGGCCACAAGGGGAAGGGGTACGAGGTGCAGGTGGCGGAGACCTGCCACGAGGAGAACGCCACCCAGCTCATCACCCACGTGGAGGTGACCCCCTCGAGTGGGAGCGACACCGACGTGAGCGTGCCGGTCGTTGACGGGCTCGCGGAGCGGAAGGTCCGACCGGACGAGCTCTTCGCCGACACGGCGTATGGGTCGGGCCGCAATGCCTTCGAAGCCTCGCGCCGGGGAACGGAACTGGTGAGCCCGGTGGCGGGGTCGGCGCCGGGGAACTCGCACGAAGGAGAGCGTGACGGACCACCGCCGCTCACCGCCGCGGACTTTCAGATCGACGTCACAGGGGAGCAGGCCACGGTGTGCCCCGCCGGCCACCCGTCCATCGAGGAGTACGAGTTGGAGGATGCGCCGGAGCGGGTATAGGTCCACTTTGCCGGGACAACATGCGAGCCCTGCCCCTTGCGATCCCGTTGCCCAGTGAAGCTGGACCGGCGTGCGGGGGCCTACGTCCTCAAGGCGGACCTGGTGAAGGTGAACATCGAGCGGCGCCGGAGGGCCGAGGCCACCGAGGAGTGGCGCAAGCGGTATGACATAAGGGCCGGGATCGAGGGAACGAACTCCGAGCTCAAGCGCGCCCACGGGCTTGGGCGCTTGCGGGTGCGAGGGGGCCGTCGGGTGCGGCTTGCCGTCTACCTGAAGACGTTGGCGTGCAACTTCAAGCGGATGGTCCATGCACGCCTGGTGGAGATGGAGAACACGGCTCAGCGGGCGGTCGGGACGGTACCTGCGGTCGCGGCCGCATGAGGGCGCCGCTCCACAGCTTCCACCGGGTGCCCTGAGCCACGGAAGGGGTACCGCAACGGGATCACGCTTGTCCTGAGCGCGGCAGATGGTGCGGTGAGCCCAGCAGCCGGCATCCCGTGGCCTCCTCCCTTCCAGGCCCCTTCGCACGCCAGGGTTCATCTCAAACAGGCCTTTTTGCGAGGGAATCAACCCTCCATAGCGGGTTGTAATACAGGAGGTCAACCCCATGCCCACCGACACCAGCGAGAAGGGACTCGAAACCCGGCTCTGTAACCTACTCCAGGAGTCGGGCTGGCTCCCAGGGGACAACCAGGACTACAACGCCGCGTCCTGCGTGGACCTGGCCCACCTGGCCGCTTTCCTGCAGGACACCCAGCCGGAGACCGCCCAGGCCCTCAGCCTGGACTCCGACAACAACACCCGCCGCCAGCTCCTCAACCGTCTCAAGCGGGAGATAGCGAACCACGGCATCATCGACGTCCTCAGAAAGGGCATCGAGCATGGTCAGCACTCCATACGCCTCTTCTACGGCACTCCCAGCCCAGGCAACGAGGCAGCCGCAACCCTCCACGCGAAGAACCGCTTCTCCGTGACACGGCAGGTCCACTACAGCACCAGGAACCCGGGCCTCTCCCTGGACCTGGTACTTTTCATCAACGGCCTGCCGCTCATCACCTTCGAGCTCAAGAACAACCTCACCAAGCAGACGGTGGAGGACGCGGTTGAGCAGTACCGAACGTCCCGCGATCCCAGGGATGACCTCTTCGGACCCGGACGCTGCGCCGCCCACATGGCCGTCGACGAGAACCGGGTACGTTTCTGCACCGAACTGGCCGGCCTGAAATCCGTGTTCCTGCCCTTCGACCAGGGCCATGACAGGGGCGCCGGCAACCCGCCCAACCCCCAGGGCCTCAGGACCGATTACCTCTGGCAGGAGACCCTGATGCCCGAGAGCCTCACCGACATCATCGAGAACTACGCCCAGCAAGTTGGGAAGAAGCAGATCTGGCCCCGGCACCAACTGGAGTCGGTGCGCCAGCTTCTCCGCGACGTCTCGACCAAGGGCGCCGGAGAGCGATACCTCATTCAGCACTCAGCCGGCAGCGGCAAGTCCAACTCCATCGCGTGGCTGGCCCGCCAACTCATCGGGCTCCAGAAGGGCGTTCAGACCGTCTTTGACTCCACCATAATCGTCACCGACCGGGTGGTGCTGGACAACCAGATCAGCGAGACCGTAAAGCAGTTCACTCAGGTGAACGCCACGGTGGGACACGCCGACACTTCTGCTGACCTCAAGCGGCTCATCACCGAGGGCAAGAGGATCATAATCACCACCGTCCAGAAGTTCCCCTTCATTGCCGACGCCATGGCCGAGGAGCACCTGGACCGGAAATTCGCCATCATCATCGACGAGGCACACTCCAGCCAGGGAGGCCGGACAGCGGCTGATATGCACGCGGCACTGGGAAACCAGACCGGGGAAGAAGAGGACGAGGACACGTTCGAGGACCAGATCAACCGGATCATCGAGAGCCGGAAGATGCTGGGCAACGCCAGCTACTTCGCCTTCACGGCCACCCCCAAGAACAAGACCCTGGAGCTCTTCGGGGAAGCATCTCCCCAACCCGACGGCACCGTGAGACACCTGCCCTTCCACATCTACTCGATGAAGCAGGCCATCCAGGAGGGGTTCATCCTGGACGTCCTTGAGAACTACACGAGCATCCGGAGCTACTTCAACCTCATCAAGAAGATCGACGAGGACCCGGAGTTCGACTCCAGGCGCGCCCAGAGGCGTCTGCGGCATTACGTCGAGGGACACGAATACGCCGTTCGGTCCAAAGCCGAGATCATCGTGGACCACTTCCACGAGTCAATATTCAGCCCGCAACTCATGGGAGCCAAAGCCCGGGCAATGGTGGTCACCGACGGCGTGGACCGCGCCATCGACTACTACCTGGCCATGAGCGAGTACATCCAGGAGAAGGGACTGCCCTTCCGGGCCATCATCGCCTTCTCCGGTGAACGGGACCATGACGAGAAGCGGGTCAGCGAGGCATCCCTGAACGGGTTCCCATCCGGCAAGATCCCCGAGATGATCCAGCAGGACCCTTACCGGATCCTCATCTGCGCCGACAAGTTCCAGACGGGCTATGACGAGCCCCTGTTGAACACCATGTACGTCGACAAGACCCTGGGGGACATCAAGGCGGTCCAGACCCTCTCCAGACTGAACCGGCAGGCACCCAACAAGGACCGGGTGTTTGTGCTGGACTTCATGAACAACCCCAACGCCATTCAGGCAGCCTTCGAGGACTACTACCAGACCACCATCCTCGCCGACGAGACCGACCCCAACAAGCTCCATGACCTCCGGGGCACCCTGGACCAGCGCCAGGTCTACTCCTGGGAACAGGTGGACGCCTTTGTGGAAGCCTACCTGAACGGCGCCGACCGAGACCAGTTGGACCCCGCCCTGGACGTATGCGTGGAGGAGTACCTGAAGCTGGACGAGGACGGGCAGGTGGAGTTCAAGAGTTCGGCCAAGGCGTTCACCAGGCTCTACGCCTTCCTGTCCCAGGTACTGCCCTACGGCAACGCCAACTGGGAGAAGCTCTCGATATTCCTGAACTTCCTGATCGACAAGCTGCCCGCCCCAGTGGAGCCGGACCTCTCCCGGGGAGTGCTGGAAGCTGTGGATATGGACAGCTACCGGATGGAGCGGAAGGCGGCCCAGAGCATCAGCCTGGCCGAGGAGGACGCCGTGATAAACCCAGTCCTCCCGGGCGCTGGCGGAGGAACCCATGAGCCGGAGATGGACCGGCTCTCCAACATCATCGCAGAGTTCAACAAGACCTGGGGCGGCAACTTCTCGGAACCCGAGCGGGTCGCGGAGATCCTCAACCGGATGCCGGACCAGGTGCTGGAGGACGAGGCCTACCGGAACGCCAGGACGAACTCAGACCGGCAGAACGCCCAGATCGAACACGACTCGGCGGTGAGGCGGCTCATCACCGCGATGGTCCGGTGCCAGACGGAGCTCTACAAGGCGTATAGCAGCGACGCGGACTTCCGGGAATGGATAAACACGGAGATGTTCCGGTTGACGTACCAAGCGGTACACCCTGAAGAATGACCAAGGCCCTTTCCACCGCCTTGGCGATCTTGTTCCTCACCCTAGGGTGCAACCAGCAGCCCCCAGGGCCGACCTGACCTGTGTCGATGTCCAGCGATTATGTCCGCCTAAGTGGTCAGGGAAAATGTCCATCTAGGCCGCTGTCATACCATCGGACTGTGATACGCGGGACCTGCCCCTGGTGCGCATCATGGGCGGGCTCTTGGCTTCGGCGTACTTGCGGACCGTGTTCCTGTGGATGCCCAACTCCCTGGCGATTGCCCGAATGGAGAGGCCCCGAAGCTTAGCCTGCTGCACGGCCTTCCACCGGACCCTCTGTCGCGGCGTGGGTTTCCTGCGTGGCGATGCCGGAGGCTTGCGAACTCTGCCGCCGCCGTTCAATGTGGCGCTGTCGGCCTCGATGGCGTCGAGGGATGCCAAGCTCTCCTTGGGGTGGCTGCCCACGCCGTTGACCCTACGCTCAAGGCCGGGGCCATATCGGAGAGGACCATTGGAGGCACGGAGAACTCCAGGGCGCGGCGGCGCCTCCTGTGTGGGGATCGTGCGTCCCCGGTACTGCACGAGGAGCTGACCGTCCAAGCCCTCATGGACCTCCAGCTGCGCTCCGGCGTAGCTAGGCCGCTCCTTACCAGGCAGCAGCTGCAAGGTACGCCAGTTGTACTTGACGGTGTTGTCCCTGGCCACCTTGCGGCGGTGCTTGAAGCAGAGTATCTGGTCCAGGGACACCGATGACTCCATAGAGCGGTAAGCAACGCTTGAGTGCTCTGCCGGAACCCCGAACTTCTCGTTGAAGCGCGGCAGGAAGCGGTGCAGGACTTCATTGGCCTCGTCGATGGTGGTGACGCCCGCCAGGCGCAGCTCGGTCACCAGCCGGTCCTGGAATGTCCCCGCCGTCCGCTCGACCCGGCCCTTCGCCTGCGGTGACCTGGCGAATATCTGGCGTATCCCCAGCTCCTCCATGGCGCGGGCGAACTGGGTTGGCCCGGCCGGCTTCTGGCGAGGCTCTCCAGTATGCTTGAAGACCGCGTGTCGGTCGCTGTAGACGGCCAGCGGTATCCCGCATTGCCGGATCAACCCCTCCATGAGAAGGAAGTAGCCGCGGGTGTCCTCCTCCTGGCTGAACAGAGCGTCAGGCACAGTGCCGGTGGCGTCGTCCACGGCCAACAGCAGGACGAACCGGGGTCCTTGTTCCCCCAGCCACCGATGGTGGCTCCCATCTATCTGCAGCAGCATCCCTTCTTGGGCCATGCGTTTGCGCCGGACACGGTGTCTGGGCGGCCGGCGGCGGCGGGGGCTGTCCACGCCGGCGCTGACCAGGATGCGGCGCACCGTAGAGCGGCTCAGGTCGATCCCCTCCCGTTCCATCAACAACTCGGTCAGATGCGTATGGTTCGTTCCAGCGTAGCGAGTGCGGGCCAGCTGCACCACGTAAGTCATCTTGGTCTCCGTCGTGGTGTTGGCCGGTCGGCGGCCACGATTCCCGTGGGCGAGTGCGGCGGCGCCCTCCTTCCTACAGGCCGCCAGAATACGCCTCATGTGGCGTTCGCTCACTCCCAGGACCTCGGCCGCCTGACATACCGGCACCTGATCTGCCAGAACGCTGTTGAGCACCTGAAGTCTCGTCTGCTCCTTCTGCGTCAATGTCACTCCTTCCATGGGATGACATTTTCGCTGACCAGTTAGCTACTGACATAATCGTAGAACAACGACATGACCTGCCCCCGATCTTTGTACCACCTGCTATGTTAGTCCAGCAAGGACAGGGAGTGGAACAGCAGGCAGCACAGTCTCCGGGGCCGGCGGCCTATAGCCCAGCGAGCTGTGAGGCCTGATGCGGTTGTAAATCTGCCTGTACCGCTCGGTCAGCACCCTCACCTCCAAGAGCGTGTAGAAGAGTTCCCTGTCCAGCAGCTCGTCTCTGAGCTTGCCGTTGAAGCTCTCGATGTAGCCGTTCTCCCACGGCGATCCAGGCTCAATGTACAGCGTCCTGGCTCCCACTCGCCCAAGCCACTCCCGCACAGCCCTGGCTGTAAACTCCGGGCCGTTGTCTGAGCGTATGTGATCGGGCACTCCCCTGATCATCATCAGCTCGGCAAGGGTCTCTATTACGTCGGAGGCTCGGATCTGTCGATCTGCCCTGATGGCCAGACACTCCCTGGTGTATTCGTCAATGACGGTCAGCAGCCTCACAGCTCTACTGTCCTGGGTCCTGACCAGTACGAAGTCGTAGGCCCACACGTGGTTCGGTCCCTGGGGCCGCAGACGCACGCAGGAGCCGTCATTGAGCCACAGACGTCCTCTCTTGGGCTGCTTGGCCGGCACCTTCAGCCCTTCTCGTCGCCAGATCCGCTCTACTCTCTTGTGGTTCACATCCCAACCCTCCATCCTCAGCAGAGCGGTGACCCTGCGATAACCGTACCTGCCATACCGACTGGCCAACTCTACGATCTCCTCGGTCAAGCCCTGCTCATCCTCTCCAGGTATCGGCTCATACCGATGCGTCGACCTGGGATGGCCCAGCACCTTGCAGGCTCGTCGCTCTGAGACCCCGAACATCTCCTTGACGTGCTCCACACACTGGCGACGACGAGAAGGGCTTAGAAGTTTCCCTCCGCTGCTTCTCTCAGTATCTGATTGTCCAACGTCAGATCAGCCACTGCTCTCCTCAAACGACCGTTCTCGGTCTCCAGTTGCTTCAGCCGTCTAGCCTGGTCGATCTTCAACCCCCCGTACTCGGTGCGCCACCGGTAGAAGGTCTGCTGGGTCACCCCTATCTGACGAGAGACTTCAGCGACCGTACTCCCTGCCGATATGGCCACCTCCGCCTCTCTGAGCTTGTTGATGATCTGCTCTGCCGTATGCTTCCTCCTTGCCATCTTTACCCCCCTTTCTTTCAGGCCCAGGACTAACATTACACCTGGACCAGTTCTTGGGGGGCAGGTCAACGTCACCGGAGGTCTTCGGCTACGCCCATGGCATCGGCCTCTCAGGTAAAAAGCCTTCATCTGTCACCATTAACGCCCGCATCGCCTGCCTGAGTTCCTTCTACCGCTTCCTCATCCGCATGAGCCTGGTGAGTGCCAACCCATGCGACCAGTTAGAGAGGCCCCGGGCGACACCGGCACTACCCAGAGGCTTGACCGCCGCCGACATCAAGAAGCTACTGGACTTCATCCCTGATAATCCAGTTGGACTCAGGGATCGAGCCATCATTTTGACCTTGATCCTCACGGGCCGGCGGCGCGCTGAAGTGCTCAACCTCAAGGTCAGCGACTTAATTCAAGATGGAGAAGCGGTCTACTACAGCTACCGGGGCAAAGGTGGGAAACACGGCAAAAGGGAACTGCCACGGCCCGCGTTCAGGGCCATTCAGCAGGCCCTGGAAGCATTCGGCAAGGATCTCGCGGCGATGAAGCCAGAAGAGTCCCTGTGGCCATCCAGTGCCGACAGTGGGCGCGGTATCACCAGCGGCACCTTCTACGGCAATCTGCTCCGGTACTTCAAGGCTGCTGGTCTAATGCCAGCGGGTGTGCACATCTTCCGGCACTCAGCAGCCAAACTGCGGAGGGAGGCCGGTGAGTCAGTGGAGCAGGTAAGCCGCTTCCTGGATCACAGTTCCTTGGCGGTGACCACGGTGTACTTGCGGCAGCTAGAAGGCGACCGGGACACCGCTTGGGAGCAGGTTGCTGAGAACCTGGGTCTAACAAGTGGGTCCAATTGCGCCTAGAAATCGTTTCCGAAATCCTGCGTAGAATTACTAGACAAATTTTGCGGCACACATTATAATATAGCTAATTACTCTTAAATATGCCTTTCACGGCAATACTTCTGAGGAGATTTGATGCAGACCCAATTGACTTTCGGCGAGTACATGCGACGCCTGCGCCGGTCCCGCAAGTGGAGTCTCACTCAACTCGCTGAGAACTGCAATATCTCTTATCCTCACCTCTCCCGCCTGGAGAACGATTCAGTCGTCCCTTCAGTCGAATCGGTAGTCCGGTTGTCCGAGGCCTTGGATGGTGATGTGAAGATTATGTTGGAACTGTCCAACTGCCTTCCCCGGGTAATCCTCGACCGAATCAGGTCCCCAGAGGAGTCCACGGCCGATTCCCTGATGCGGACCGCTGGAACGGGTGGCGATCCGGCCGAGGAAGCGATGCGTGGCGTCGACCACGCCTTGTCGGCACCGCTTAAGGACATGTACAACCTAGAGGACATGGATGCGGGCGCTCTTGCGTTGGCCATCGACGGTTTGATGAACCTGGAAAGAACCAAGCGTGCCTCGATATTCACATTGATTGCGGATCTATCGGCACAAGAGGGTAGCAACAGCTAGATGACAGACCGACTGCGTCAAGAGGCTTGGGATTACGGCCGATCGCTGCGAGATCAACTGCTGACCCAGTACAGGGAAGAGTATGGCGAAGATGTGCCACCTCCTCCAGCAAAGATCGCCGATCAGCTGTTGACCGACTTCCTGGGAGCTAATCTTCGCTTCGACCCTCTGCCACTCAACATATACGCCCAGACCGAGTGGAAGGACGATCGTCCGGTGGTGACGGTGAACTCATTCACGGGTCAGATTCCTGGGGTGAAGGACGTAGAAGGAATCCAGAACGTGGCCATGCTCCACGAAGCCGTCCACGTCGAGCGGGACATATCCGAGTTGAAATCAGGACCCCAGTTGACCCTACCAGATTTCGGGCCGCCAACCAAGATAGTTTGCCACCGGGACTTTCGCAACTGGCGTCGTCCCGGTGAGCGATTTAGTTCCAGCGGCGACATTCCGGAGTCGATGCGGGAATTCTTCGCCGAGGAAGCCGGGCGGGCCGCGGCCGTTTCCTATCAAGCCTTGTCCCGATCGGAAGCTTTCCAGGGGTTTTGTCGGCTGGGGGATAAGGGGACCACTAAGGACAATGGAGAGATGTGGCGGCTACTGAACCTAGCCGCATGGGAAATTGGCGTCAATCGATCGGCCCTAGTGAAACAACTGGATCTGGAAGGGCGGATCATCGTTGAGCAGAAAGGTGGGAGAAAAATAATTCATCTCCAACCCGCGTTCTCGACGTTGATGGGAGGACGATGAAGAACCCAATGGGCCAGACCAACGAGTTGGTAGATCATCTGATTAATTCCATTGTCCAAAAATTGCAGGCCAACCGGGAAGTCCTATCACGCTCGGTGAACTACGGACGACTGGTTTGGCGCCGCAATAAGAAAGACGATCAGATAGAGGTGGACCTGGAACTCAAGCTTTAGAACTCAGCAATGGAATAGACGCGCCTGGGGCAGCGGAGAGGCTCCCATCGGGCCTGGGAAGGGCTCGCATCTCTGGATTGGGAGAATGGGATGCCTCGGTCCGGGCCAGACGGGAAACCGACCTATTCACTTGATAAGTCGCCTCCACTAGAGCGTAAATACGGTGTTGACGCCGAAATTCAACCCACGCAGCAAGAGGTTGATCATCTTTGCAATGTCTGGGCAGAGGTCGGGCGTGCCATTCTGATGCGCCGGAGGGGAGCGGCATGAAACCAACCAAGGGGAATAGGGCTTTCGGATACATTCGGGTCTCGAGCCGTGAGCAGATCCTAGGGCACTCGTTGGAAGCACAGGAAACTGGAATCCGCCGGTGGTGCGAGCAAAACGGATACGACTCCGTAAGAATCTTTGCCGAGGAGGGACGGTCGGCCCACGTAGATGAAATCCAAAAGCGTCCGGTATTCAAGTCCATGCTCGACGCTGCAGGTCAGAATGAGACGGACATTGTCGTGGTTCATACCCTCGACCGATGGGCAAGAAAGCTCAGCGTCCAATCCGAAGCTTTCGGGGTTTTGGGCAAGGTAGGGGTTGGGTTCGCGAGCGTCATGGAAAATATCGACATGACCACACCATCTGGCCGGTTAATGCTCAACACAATGGGGAGCATCAACGAGTTTTTCTCAGACCAGCTTGGTCTCCACGTGCGAAAGGCCTTGAGTGTTCGCGCCGAATCGGGATTCCAGATAGGTCCAGTACCTTTCGGATACCTGGCGCTAGAGCCGGGCGGGGTGGCCCAGGTCGTCGAATGTGAAGCGGAAGCGATCTTACAAGTTTACCAACGGAGGCAAGATGGAGAATCCACGGGATCGCTTGCTAACTGGCTAAACGACTTGGGATTCAAGACTAGGAAAGGTGGGATCTTCACCGGCCATGCTGTGAAGGACATGCTTAATTGCCGGTTTTACGTGGGCAAAGTCTGCTACAACGGTGAGGAATACGCAGGCCAACACCAGCCGATCATCAACGAAGAACTCTACCATCAAGTTCAGGCGCGCCGGCAACGCCGCACAATAGTGCGAACCGTCCAGGGTCCGAAAGGGCTCCTCCAAGGGATTATATGTTGCGGCAACTGCGGCAAAGGAATCCAGTCCGACCGCCACCGATTCGGCGGGCCCATGTACCGGGAACGACACTCCCGTGAGTGTGACACCAACGGGCGTTCCATAATGGCAAAAACCGTGGACCAGCAGATCGAGGATATTCTGACAGCAATGGAATTGATGCCGGAATGGCGGAGCCGAATGTCCCAACTTGCAGTCGAGGACTCTAAAGGGCCCGACCCGAGGGAGCTACAGGACAAAAGGCGCAGGCTTTCGGTGGCTTTTGCTAATGGAGGATTCACCTACCCCCAATATTATGCGAGGCTGGCTGAGATTGATGCCAGTTTGAGATTGACCGAGAGTGTGGGTCTGCCTACACTGGAAGAAGCAGCACAATTGTTCGAGGATATACCCCAACTATGGAGGGAAGCGACGCCGGAAGAAAGAAGGAAGCTAATCAGCCCGCTCATCGAGCGAGTCTATGTGGACATGGATTGCAGTATGATCGGGGCCATCGTGCCAGCGTCGGCTTTTCGCCGATTACTGGAGGGAGCGATGGCCAGGGCAGAAAGCCCCGCCGCAACGCTGCTCTCCGAGGATGAGTCGGAGAGGTTGAAAGTTTGGAGTTGGTGGAGACGGGGGAGGGTCGAACTCCGCCTACTTAAAAAGTTCCAAAAGCTTTTGCGCGCCCGTAAGTCGCTGGGCGTGGCGTTTTAAGTAGGTGGAGACGGGATACCCGAGAATTGGGAACTCCACCTACTTCGAGTCGGGAGCCGCGCGGGCGCCGATTTCGTGCAGCTACCACGTTGAGGCCCGACGGCTATAAGCTACTGCCAAAGCACTCCCGTTACGCCGATCCAGGTGTAATCGGTTCTTCAGCCGCTCCGGTTGCATCGATCGCGCGGTGCGCATAATCTTGTCAGGGGCCCGCCTACCCGAGTCAGCTTATACGAGTGATTACGATTGTGAAGGCCAGCGTCTCCCCCGTGGTCTCCTCCCCCGTGCAAGCAACTTTCTTTCCGGGGCCGTTGCTCGTATTCATTTCCCATGGGCCGCCAGTCACGGCAGTCACGGCAGTCACGGTGGCGGGCTCAGGACAGGCTCTCAGACTCCCGGCCCTTCGGCAGGTTCAGGCCAGGCGCGGGGGCTTCGCCCATCTCCACAGCCCACTCTTCATCAAGCTGGGCTACCTTTGGCACCTTCCAGGTGTCCTTAGACTCGCCCTCGCCTTCCTAGCGTGACCGTACCTGAGGTCAGGGCTGGGCGGTGAACACCATGTCGCCGATGGATACGGTCCCGACCACCGTCCTGTGCTTGTGCCCCCTACCCTCAATGACGTCTACGTTGTCCCTATCCACGTGTATGGTTAAGCCCGAATCCACCGAAGGAGGGCGTCGGGTTAGCGTCCTGAGGCGGCAAGAAGGTGCTCCTGTGCTTCTGGGATAATGGTTTTGTAGCAAAAAAACGGCCCCGGAAAAGGAGCACCCAGTAGATGCTGCCACGCAACCACCCCGACCGGATCCAAATCACCTTCGACGACCGCCGCTTGGTGGCCAATGCCGGGCTGCTCCTTCCGGCCACCCTGGCGCGGCACCTCGGCCTGCCCGAACTCGTCCGGCAGCGCCTCGACCTGGGCGATGCCCCGGGGCGGGCGAACACGAGCGACAAGATGATGACGCTGGTGGCGTCTGCGCTGGCTGGGGGCGACTGCATTGACGACGCCGATGTGTTGCGCACCGGGGGGACGGCCTGCACCCTGGGCGGCACGGTCAAGGCGCCATCCACCCTGGGCACCTTCCTGCGCAGCTTCCGGTGGGGCCACGTCCGTCAACTCGACCGGGTGAGCCGCGAGTTGCTGGCCCGGGCTTGGCAGGCCGGGGCGGGACCCGGCGACGGGCCCCTGACCATTGACCTGGACTCCACCATCTGCGAGACCTACGGACTGGCCAAGGAGGGCGCCCGCCACCACGGCTATACCGGCAAGCGGGGCTACCACCCGCTGCTGGCCATCGCCGCCGGCACCGGAGACGTGCTGATGTCCCGGCTGCGCGAGGGCCGGGCCAACACCGCCCGCGGCGCCGCCCACTTCCTGCGGGAGACGGTGGGACGGGTGCGCTACGCCGGGGCCAACGGACGACTCACGCTACGGGCCGACAGCGGGTTCTACACTCATGGCGTGGTATCCGTCTGCCGCAAGATGGATGTCCGCTTCTCCATCACCATCCGCCAGCACAAAAGCCTGCACAATCTCATCGAGGCGATACCCGAAGATGCCTGGACGCCGATTCCTTACTGGATGGACGGCGCCGCCGATGTGGCCGAGACCACCTGCACCCCCTTCCAGGCCGAGGCGGACGCCGCGCCGGTACGGCTCATCGTCCGGCGGGTGAAGCCGACGCCCGGTTCCCAACTGGCCCTCTTCGCCAAATACAGCTATCATGGCTTCATCACCGACCGGGACGGGGAGTTGCTCGAACTGGAGGCTGACCATCGCCGCCACGCCGAGATCGAGAATGCCATACGCGACCTCAAGTACGGCGTCGGGCTGAACCATCTCCCCTCGGGCCGCTTCGCCGCCAACGGCGCCTGGCTGGCCGTCCAGACGATGGCCCACAACCTGGCCCGCTGGACGGCGCGGATCGGTCTGGGAGAGCGGATAGCCACCACCAAGACCCTCCGGCGGCGGTTCTTCTCCCTGGCCGGACGGCTCACCCGCTCGGCACGCCGGTTGACCCTGCATCTTCCGGATCGCTGGCCTTGGGCTGAGAAGTTCAGCCGCGCCTTGGCCCGGCTGCGAGCCATTCCACTCCCGGCCTGACGGCACCGTCGGCGACCGACCCACCCACCGGACAACCGAAGATCCCCGCAGACTCGTGCCAGCCCGGTCCGAGAGAGTTCCCTGCTGCGTATTCTCTCGCCATCCCGCGCATCGCAGCTCCCGCAGACGGCCATAGGGGCCCCTGTGCGGCGATGAAGACCGTCCGCCGACCTCCCTACCCCAAATGGAACCCAGGCTATTTCCCCTGTAGCTCCCTCACCCCCCTTCCGCTTTCCTCACGCCGTCCATCGGTGTCCTTCGGTGGATTCGGGCTAAGGGTGGACGGCTTCACTCTCGCGATCCGTGGTTAATCTCCCTGCGGCGAGTCCCCGGCCGATCGCGGTCATCGCTCCCAGTCCTTCTCGCTCGTGACCACCGATCCCGTTCCATGCCTGCAGCGAGGTTCTCCACGGTGACGCTCCAAGACCTCGAGTGGCGTTCAGAGTCCGGAGGACACCAGGACGCGGTTTCCTGGGTAGGGACGATTTGGTTTTGATAGCACACTACTAGTGGTCCAACATCATTGAAATGAATACCATGATAGTCATTGTTCCTCTTGGGGGTTCAATCGTAACGTTGAACCGAGGAGGAACCATGATGTCTACCAAGAAGTACCGTATCAGACTGACTACCGACGAACAACAGGAACTCAACGCCTTGGTCTCACGCGGTCGGGCTGCGGCGTACAAACAGACCCATGCGCGCATTCTGCTGATGAGCGATGAGTCACGCTCGGACGGGGGAATGAAGGACGCGGACATCACCAGCGCGCTCGGTGTGGGACAGTCAACGGTCGAGCGAATACGCAAGCGCTGTGTGGAGGAGGGGGTCGAGTCTGCGCTGAATCGCAAAAAGCAACTGCGTCGGCGTCAAAAGAGACTGGACGGCGAAGGTGAAGCACGGTTGATAGCGATGGCCTGCGGGGAACCGCCGGAGGGGCGTGCCAGTTGGACCCTGAAGCTGTTGGCTGACCAGTTGGTCGAGTGTGAGATAGTCGGGACCATTAGCACCGAGACGGTTCGCCAGGCGCTTAAAAAAAAACGAACTGAAGCCGTGGCTGAAGCAGAGTTGGTGCATCCCGCCCGGTCAGAGCGCGGAGTTTGTGTGCGCGATGGAAGACGTACTGGAGGTCTACCAACGGCCGTACGATGGGAATGAGGTTCTGGTGTGCATGGATGAGACGAGCAAACAGCAAGTCAAGGAGACGCGAGTGCCGCGTCCCGCAGCGCCCGGCTTATCGGCGGCATACGACTACGAATACGAGCGCAATGGAGTGAGCAGCCTGTTCATGCTGTTTGCACCGTTGGACGGATGGCGCCGAGTCGAGGTCAGAGAGCGTCGCACGAAGGTGGACTGGGCGCATGTGATAAAGGAACTGGTCGACGAGGACTACCCTGACAGAGACCGGATCGTGCTGGTAATGGACAATCTCAACACTCACAAGCTGTCCTCGCTATACGAGGCATTCGAGCCTGCTGAGGCGAGGCGTATAGCTGAGCGACTGGAGATACACTACACTCCCAAACACGGGAGTTGGTTGAATATGGCGGAGATAGAGATCGGTGTGCTGGCTCGACAGTGCCTGGACCGACGGATTGCCAATCAAGACATCCTGCGCGGCGAGGTCAATGCTTGGCAGAATCAACGCAACCGGGATGTGATACGAGTGGATTGGCGCTTCACTACCGAGGATGCGCGCATCAAGCTAAAGTCACTCTACCCATCAATACAAAAACGTTGAACCACTAGCTTGCCGTCCAATCGCTCCTGGACCACCACGTGCGCTCCAACGTAAGTGGACCGTTCGCTCGAAGGAAGCAGTTGGAGGGTATGCCAGTTGTACTTGACTGTGTTGTCTCTGGCCACCTTGCGGCTATGCTTGAAGCACAGTATGCCTGCCAGGTTCAGGTCCGGATCTGGAGAGCGATATGCGTTGGTGGACTGTGCTGGTGGCACCCCGAATCGCTTGTTGAAGCGGGTCAAGAAAGCCCACAGGACTTGGTTGGCCTCTGAGATGGTTCTGGCCCCAGCCAGACGTAGTTCGGTCACCAGCCGATCCTGGAAGGTGCCGTTGGCCCGTTCTACCCGACCCTTCGCCTCCGGAGAACGCGCGAAGATCTGCTCCACCCCAAGCTCTGCCATCGCACGACCGAATTGGGTCGGCGCAGGCGATTGATGCGAGCCAGGTACATACTTGAAGACGGCGTGGCGGTCACTGTACAGGGCCAAAGGAACCCCACAACGCCGGATCAGCTCTTGCATGAGGAGGAAATAGCCATGAGTGTCCTCTTCATGGCGAAACAGTGCGTAGGGCACGGTGCTGGTGGCATCATCGATTGCCAACAGCAGGGTGCATCGAGGGCCCCGTTCTTCTAGCCAGGCATGAACGCTGCCATCTACTTGCACCAACATGCCTTCCTGGCTCATGCGCTGGCGACGGACCCGATGCAGTGGGGGTCGACGTCGACGGGGGCTAGCCATGCCGGCGCCTACCAGGATACGCCGGACCGTAGAGCGCCCCAAGACGATCTCTTCCCGCTCTGCCAGGAGCTCGGTTAGGTGCGTATGATTTACTCTTGCATACCGTGTGCGTGCCAGGGCCACAACTTGAGTCCTAGCCTCCTCCGGGATGGAGTTGTTCGCTCGGCGACCTCGGTTCCCATGAGCCAGTGCGGCGGCACCCTCCTTCCGATACTCCGCCAGGATTCGCCAAACGTGGCGTTCACTCACTCCCAGAACCTCTGCCGCCTCATCCACTGATATCTGACCTTCCAGGATACCGTTGAGCACTTGGAGCCTTGCCTGTTCTTTCTGGGTCAATGTCAATCCTTTCATGAACTGACATTTTCCCTGACCTGTTAACTACTGACATAATCGTAGACCATCGACACACGCCTCGGACCAAGTCAAGCGGATCCATCCACACGCAATCTCCAGGCCCGCATTAAGTATCGCCTGCCGGTGACAGGATGGGCAACCGTGGGCAGCGGGAGGTGTCTACCGAGGGTCTTGTCAAGCGCAGGCCGGCTTATGGCCTAATCGCGGAAACGGCTTCGTGATGCGACGCAGAGGATGGTGGTGGAGACAGGGGGGGCCTGACTCCCCGTCCTAGCAAGGTTCGTTCAACTACCGGAGAAGCTGCACGCAACCTCTGCCCGTGCGGCTTCAACGGCGAAACCGACCGATCTCCCGGTCGGCAATGCCATCCCGGGGAAAAGCGGTCTTTAAATCTCGCCCCCCGCCGCCTCGCTCCAGAAGGCGACACCCAGCAGGCCGGGGCCTGTATGAGCCCCCATCACGGGGGAGAACTCGCTGACGAACAGCTCCTCACACCTGAACTCTGTATCGAGCCTCTTTCTTATTAACTCAGCCGCCTCCCCGGCGTGGGCGTGCATAACCGTGGCGTGGACAGGACCCGGCCCGATGCGCCGGCCCATCAGTTCCAGCATCCGGTCGGTGGCGGTCGCAGCGGTCCTTGGGCGTGCCAGGGTCCGAATCTCTCCACGCAACAGCTCGAAAATGGGCTTGATCCGCAGCAGGGACGTGCCAAAGTGGGCCACCCTCGGGACACGACCGCTCTTCCAAACGTAGTAGAGTGTGTCGAGGAAGGCCAGTAGCGACACCTTTGAGACCACCGCTAGGGCGGCGGCTCTGACCTCTTCGATGCTCGCGCCCCGACGGGCGGCCCGCCACGCTTCCATGGCAATGAGTCCTTCCGCCCCCGCCGCACTCTCGCTATCAAGCACGACGATCTGGGCGTGGGGCAGTACGTCCCGCGCTTCGTGGGCTGCGCTCATGGCCGAGTCGTAGGATGAGCTGAAACGAGGCGACACTGTGACGCACACGATCGACGAGGCCTCTAAGGTGGCAGACCGGAAGACGTCGAGGAAGCGTGCAGGGGAGGGCGCCGCCGTGCTGGGCGTCCCAGTCATTCCCTTGAGCATGCGGTAAAAGTCTGTGGAGGTGAGGTCGCGTCCGTCCTCGTACGTCCTACCCGACAACGTAAGCTGCAATGGGACAACGTACAACTGCGTGTGCTCGCCCATGTCTTGGGGCAGGGACGCCGCGCTGTCGACCACTATGGCCACGCGGTCCTTCTGCTTGCTCACCAGCACATCTCCTCAACGCCAGCAATCGCCGAGACAAGAAAGTCTCACATATTCGCATGGGACGTCAAGAGCTTGTGCAGGGAGTCAGGAGTGAGTAGGTCGCAAAATGGGGGTTGCGGAGGAGGGCCTGATGCGGGGGCTCACCCGGTATCTTCGATGAGGAAGACGTGGTTTTCTGTCTGGCGAGGCCTCTCGTCGAGTAGGGCAGGGACCAGCAGGACGACTAACGACATTGCGGCCAACGTAAATACCGCCATATAGCCCGGCCCTCCACGGTAGCTCAGCCATGAGAGGATGACCATGGACGGGGCGGTTACCAGCAGGAGGCCCACCCTGACCACACGGCGACCGAGACGGAAAAACAGGGCCGTGGCGCCCGCCAGTATCAGGAACACCACTGCCGCGCTGGCATCGACTCCCTGGAAGAGCCGCCCCTGGGCAGACATCAGCCCCTCCTCATTGTAAAAAAGCACGAACCAGTATGTCAGAAAGGGCACCGGCATGACGGTCAGGGAAGCCATCACCCAGTCTCGCTGGGCCACCCGCGTCACGATGCTCATGACAACCCACATCGAGCCGGCTAGGTAGACGAACGAGGCGACGTAAATCGGGATGCTTAGCGGCAGGGGCCCACCGGTCAGGACGCCCCAGGCGCCGTATCCCACCGTGCTCATGGCCAGGCCCCAGGCAACGATCGGAGCCACCAGGCAGTAGCCAAGCCACGGATACGTCCAGGTCGGGCGGCCCTTCCTCCACCCGAAGATGCTTATCACTACGGCGACCAGCAGCAGCACGGCGAGCCAGCCCGGCGCGGTCCACAGTCCCAGAGCGAACATCAGCGAGAGGAGAACGTGGGGGAGCACTGCGAGGGACGTGTGGTACCAGGAGCCCTGCGTGTGCACCCGATAGAGCTGCCGGGCGACGCCCTCTGATGGTCCAAGTCCGGAGACGGCGGAGGAGATGGCATCGTCCTGGGATATGCCCTCATCCATCATCTCCCGGGCGCTGTCTTCGACGTGGCCTCTGATCTCGTTGAGGATTTCGCGTTCTTGTGGCGGAGACATGTGGAGGTGTCGCCCCAGGTCGCTGAGGTATCCGCGCACCAGGGAGCTCATGAAGTATTCATGACACCTCTCGTCAGGGTTCCCACCGGATGGGCCACGAGGTTAACCGCCCTGGAAAAGAGGTCCCACTCCAGGAGCATGGACCTGAGCTTCTCTCGGCCCGACTCAGTCAAGTGGTAATACCTGCGACTCTGGCCGCTGGGCGAATCCAGCCAGACGCCCTCCACCACCTCGTCACGCTCCAACCGGTGAAGAGCGGGGTAGAGCGTGCCCTCTTTCAAGCGAAAGTAGCCGCTGCTCCGCTGGTCAATCTCTCTGACGATCTGATAGCCGTACATCGGCTCCTCGACCAAGAGGGAGAGGATCAGCGTCTCTGTGTTCCCTTTCAGTAGCTCTCGGCGGTACAAACCGAGGTCGACCTCCGCTACAACCATGTGATCCTCCAGATTATGTCTTCCTATAACTACGCAGTCAAGTCACCGTCTGGATTCCCCCCCGACGTTGCTCGCTTACCATGGGCTTCGGAGCCCAAAGCGACAATGCGGAACTTGTGACGAGGCGGCGGCTGACACCTGCTTCCCACCCGGCCGGGGTATGGCGCGATCCCCCGAAGTGGTCCTCATCCCCCATTCTTTCGGTGGGGGAGAAAGCGACCAAGGGGGCTGTTTCGTCACGTAGCCGACCATTCGTGCCGTGCACCACGGCCGGCGTCATGCGCTGAATCCGGCGGTATTGGCCTAGAGACAGATTCCATTCGTTGAAGGGCGGTCGCCTCTCGTGTAAAATGGCGGCAAGTCGACCGGGGGAATGTAGTTGACCAGCAACCAAATCAGCCGGCTGGCGGGCATGCGGGATATCTCCGGGGAAGCGCTCCGGCAACTCAGAGTCGCCGGAGAGAGGGTGAGCGTCTACCTGAGTGGCAGAGGTTACCAGGTAATAGACACCCCACTGCTGGAGGAGGCGGAGCTCTTCGTGCGGAAGTCCGGCGGGGAGCTCAGCAGCCGTCTGTACACCTTCGTGGACCCCGGTGGACACCGCGTTAGCCTGCGCCCCGAGTTCACCTCGTCGGTCATCCGGCACTTCGTGCAGGAGAGCGACTCCCTGGATTCGCCGGTCCGCTGGCAGTATGGCGGCCCCGTCTTCCGCTACGAGCCAGACGCGGAAGGCGCGTACCGGGAGTACACCCAGGTCGGCGCCGAGCTGATAGGCGTGAGCGGTGTCGATGCCGACACCGAGCTTTTGGGCCTTGCCTGGGAGGGCCTGCGTGAAACGGGTCTACGAAGCTACGAGATGCGCATCGGACACATCGGCGTCCTCCGCGACCTTTTGAAAGGCTACGGCCTCTCAGAACGGGCGAGCTTGTTCATAGTCGGCAATGTTCAAGCCCTCAAGGTTGCCAGCGTCGACGTGTCCGGGCTAATTCAGCAGGCGCAAGAAATAGGGCTACTGGGCGCGGGTCTGGAGCTCGGCCAGAACGACAACGGCTCCACCGCGGAGGCCACCCGGGAGTTCATTCAGCACATTCTCGGCGAGGCGATGTCCAGCCCCTCGGGGCGGCGGACTTCTGATCAGATCGTGGAACGTCTCCTGCGAAAGATGCGGCAAGGGGACGATGCAGACAGGCTTGAAAGGGCTATTGTAATGGTGCGCGATCTCGCCCAGGCTGAGGGCCGCCCGGCCAGCGCGTTGGCCAGCGCCCAGGCAATTGCCTCAAACCACGGCCTCCAGACCTCTGCCTTCGATGAGCTGTTCGAGCTGTTCAAGTCACTGGCCGCAAGGGGAATCGGTGATGAGCAGGTGACCCTGGACCTGGGCTACGCCAGAGGCATCTCGTACTACACCGGAGTGATTTTTGGCCTCGTCTCCTCGGGCCCATCTGCGGGCACGCTGTTGGGAGGGGGTGGTAGGTACGATGGGCTGGTCGGAGCGCTTGGCGGTGGAGACGTTCCGGCCCTCGGGTTTGCATACGAGCTGGACCGGGTGGTCGAAACCATCGCACAGGAGGACCCCGCGGTCCGCAACACGTCGACGATTCCGTCGAGCCCAGGGCAATAGATTGCTTCGCCTCGCGGTCCCCAGCGACGGTGCCCTGCACGAAGCAACGAATCTCTTTCTGCGCTCCTGCGGCGTCGGTGTATTGAGGCCCAACCTGCGCCGGTACGCCGCGGAAATTCCCACCCTACCCGGCGTCACCGTGCACTTCCAGCGTGGGGCCGACATCGCTCTTAAGGTGGAAGAGGGCAGCGCGGATATGGGTATCGTCGGCCACGACCGTTACCTTGAGACGCGACTGGAGGGCGGCAACACCACCGTCATCGTAGAAAAGCTGGGCTTCGGCCACGCCGAGCTGGTCATAGGCGTTCCCGACTCGTGGGTCGACGTCACCTCGGTGGCGGACCTGGCCGACCTGTCAATGGAGTTCAGGGAGCAGGGGAGGGACCTTCGCATAGCCACCAAGTATCCGCGGCTGGTGGAACGGTTCTTGATGAAGAGTGGGGTGAACTATTTCTCGCTGGTCACCGCCAGCGGCACCCTGGAGGCGGCCCCTGCCATGGGCTACGCAGACATCATCGCCGACATCTCCGCCACCGGCGCGACCATGAGGGAGAACCGGATCAAGATGGTAGGCGGGGGCTCCATAATGGCCTCGGAGGCTTGCCTGATCAGCAACCGGTCTCTGGTGGCGGCCAACCAGGACACGCTTGGTCTGGCCAAGGCGCTGGTGGAGCGTGTCGAGGCCCACCTTCGAGCCCAGGAGATCTACAGCGTCACCGCCAACATGAGGGGGGAGGATGCGGAGGAGGTCGCCAGCCATGTGCTTGGCCACGCAGACATCTCTGGACTTCGGGGGCCGACTATCTCCAAGGTGTACACCCGCGACGGCGATGGATGGTACGCCGTCACCGTGATCTTGGAGAAGGAGAGGCTCCTGGACGCCGTGGAGCGCTTTAGGCAGATTGGGGGCAGCAGCGTCACCGTGTCCCAGCCCGACTACGTCTTCGACTCCCAATGCGAGGCCGTCGCGCGGCTGACCGAGGGTGGATGAAAGGGGTCCAGTGCCCAATCTGCCAGCCCACATAGACCTTGCCCACCAGGCCGCCGATCGACTTGGCCACCCGGCGCTGGAGCCGTATGTCGGGTACTTCCTTCTCGGCTCCACGTCACCGGACGTGAGGGCCATGGCCCGCGGCAAACGTGAGGACTATCACTTCGCACCTCTCAACTTTCGGAAAGTCGGCGCCGGGATCAAGGGCCTGTTCGATTCCCATCCACGGCTGGTGATGCCCTCCGAGTGCAACGGGCCGACCCGTGCTTTTGTGGCCGGCTATATTACACACCTGGTCCTGGATGAGTCCTGGATAGTGGAGATCTACCGCCCCTACTTTGGGAACCCCACGGTGTTCCATGACGACGCCTACGGAAAGGTGATGGACAGGGCATTGCAGCTGGAGCTCGACCGCATATCACACGGGGGTGTCGAGACCGGTCTCCCACTGCTGGCGCAGGCGCGAAACGGCGTTGACGTGGAGTTCATATCCAAACAAACGCTCGGCGACTGGCACCGCTGGGTCCTCGAGTTCTTGGCCAGGGAGTTTACTTGGGACAGGCTCCGGTTCATGGCGCGACGCATCGCGGCCGGCGATGACGGCCATCCAGCGCACCGGCTGGCCGGCGAGTTCTTGGGGTCCATGCCCGGCAGCCTGGATGCCCTGCAGCGGCATGTTTCAAATGTGGACCTGGCCGGCTTTCGCGAAAGGTCCGTCGAGCAGATCACGGGCGCAGTGGGAGACTACCTGTCGTGAGGACCCTTCGAGGGATCGAAGAGGCAAGGCGGTTCCTATGCGACGGCCGTGGGATGGATCTGGGCCACGTTCCAACCCACGTTCAGGAGAAGACAAGACAGGTATTCGGTGAGCCTCTGTCGCCGGCCCGCGTCGTGGAGCGGATCCTGCAGGAGGTGCGCGAAAGGGGCGACGACGCGCTGCGGGACCTTACTCTGAAGCTGGACGGTATCGGGCTTTCAGACCTGGAAGTACCGCGGTCGGCGATCGCTACCGCCTACAGCAGCGTCTCTGAAGACCTGGTCGAAGCGCTGAATGTGGCGGCCGGCCGGATACGGAGCTTCCACGAGGCCAGCCTGCCCAGGAGTTGGGTCGACTACTCCCAAGGATACGGGGAGCTGGTCAACCACGTCGGCCGGGTCGGCGCATACGTGCCCGGCGGCACGGCGCGATTTCCTTCGACGGTGCTGATGACTGCGATTCCCGCCAGGGTTGCCGGCGTCGAGGAGGTGATCATGGCCACTCCTCCAGGGGAGGGGGGACCGCCCCATCCCGTGGTCCTGGTCGCGGCGGACATAGCGGGCGTCGACCACATTTTTCAGATATCTGGCGCGCAGGCAATAGCGGCGATGGCCTACGGCACAGAGACGGTGCCCCGCGTGGACACGATCTGCGGGCCGGGCAACGTGTTTGTGACGCTCGCCAAGAAGATGGTGTTCGGCGACGTCGGGGTCGACGGGCTCTATGGCCCCACCGAGACCCTGGTTATCGCGGACGACAGCGCCAATCCAACCCTCTGCGCCGCCGACCTGGTAGCACAGGCCGAGCACGACTACCTGGCCACGCCGGTACTCGTCACAACCTCTGAGGAGCTGGCTCAGGCCGTCCAGACGGAGGCGCCGTCGCGGGCGGCCACGCTGGAGCGGGCAAGTATAGCGACAGCCTCACTGGAGCAGCGGGGCTGTATCGCGATCGTCGAGAGTCTCGACGATGCTTTTGATCTGGCCAACCAGTATGCGCCCGAGCACGTCAGCCTGATGGTGAGAGACCCCTGGAGGTACGCCGGCCGAGTCCGGAACGCTGGAGCCGTGTTTCTCGGTGAGCTGTCACACGAAGTCCTCGGAGACTACGTGGCGGGACCCAGCCACGTGATGCCGACCGGCGGCACCGCCAGGTTCAGCTCCGGCGTCGGCGTGCGCTCTTTCCTCAAGTTCAGCCCCATAGTGGGGCTGGATGAGGAGACCTCCGCCGCCTTATCGCAGACGGCGTCTGTGATAGCGCGTGCAGAGGGATTTACAGGCCATGCCCAGGCTGCTGAGATAAGGGACGAGCTGAGGTAAGGTGTTGAGAAACGTGGACATCGACAGGTTTGTTTTGCCTCGCCTGCTCGGTATTAAGCCCTATGAGGCAGCCGAGCCATTGGTGGCGATGGCTGAGAAGGCGGGGGTCCCGGCGGACCGGATCATCAGGCTCAACGCCAACGAAAACCCCTACGGCGCGTCTCCCAAGGTCGCCGAGGCGCTCGCCAGCCTGCCAACTCACATCTACCCCGACCCGCTCCAGCGCAATATTCGAGGCGAGGTGGGCAAGTACACGGGAATCGACCCCGCGTACATCGTCTGTGGCGCCGGCAGCGACGAGCTCATCGACCTGCTCTTTCGGCTGGTCGTCTCTCCCGGGACCAGGGTCATACAGTGCGACCCAACGTTCGGGATGTATAGCTTTTACTCTGGAATAGCTGGCGCCGAGATCAGGTCGGTCCCGCGTGACGCCGCCTTCGAGGTCGACGTACCGGCGGTCAAGAATGCCATCGACCCCGCTACCAAGATGGTCTTTCTCAACTCCCCCAACAACCCGACGGGAAACCCCCTGACTACAGAGCAGCTCGGGGCCTTGATGGAGACCGGGCCGATAGTCGTCGTGGACGAGGCATACTATGAGTTCTGCGGGGAGACCGTGGCGGGTCTTGTTCTCGAGCACGAGAACCTCGTGGTCTTGAGGACCTTCAGCAAATGGGCGGGGATTGCCGGGCTGCGGGTGGGCTACGGCATCATGAGCCCCAGACTGGTCAAGCGCATTATTGACATAAAGCCCCCCTTCAACATCAACGCCGCCGGCGAGGCGGCGCTGCTGGCGTCGCTAGAAGACGCCGACGCTCTGCTGGGGAACGTCAAGCTCATCGTCGATGAGCGGGAGCGGATTTTCTCTCTCTTGGAGGAGCTCCCTGGGGTGAAACCCTGGCCCTCGGGTGGAAACTACATTCTCTGCGAATTCGGGCCTGGACGGGCCACTCTCATGTATGAAGGGCTGATAAAGCGAGGTATCTTCGTTCGAAAGTTTAGCCATGAGCGCCTCGCAGACTTCTTCAGGATCACCGTTGGTACCCCGGAGCAGACGGACGCCGTGATCGCGGCCATGTCCGACCTGGCCTGACGGCCCGGCAGCCCCCGCCTACCCAGGCGATCGGACGACGCCGTTCCCGGAGGGCATGCCGACGGTGAGAAGCGGGCGCAGGCGTTCGGAGCGCCGGGCGACGTCACGTGCAATAAGCAAAGGAGCCCAGAATTGAGTGCCAGGACAGCCAAGCTAAGCCGCGAGACCAGCGAAACACAGATCTCGGTGGAAATAGACCTGGACGGGCAGGGTGGCTTCAAAATTGACACCGGGAACGGGATGTTCGACCACCTGCTCGCACAGATCGCGCGTCACGATAGACCTGGAAGTTTCCGCCAGGGGAGACGCGGACGTCGGCTGGCACCGGGAGGACACTGCGATCGTGGTCGGCCGCGCGCTGCGTGAGGCGGTGGGGGACGGCCGCGGCATCACGCGCATGGGCCACTCGTTCGTTCCACTGGACGAGGCGCTGGCCGTCGTCGGGATGTTCGACCACCTGCTCGCACAGATCGCGCGTCACGGCCTGATAGACCTGGAAGTTTCCGCCAGGGGAGACGCGGACGTCGGCTGGCACCACATCGTGGAGGACACTGCGATCGTGGTCGGCCGCGCGCTGCGTGAGGCGGTGGGGGACGGCCGCGGCATCACGCGCATGGGCCACTCGTTCGTTCCACTGGACGAGGCGCTGGCCGTCGTCGCAGGGCCGGGCCAACACCGCCCGCGGCGCCGCCCACTCGACTTCGGCGGACGGGGATACGCCGTCGTAGACGCGAAACTGGGAGACTCCGATCTCGGCGCTCTACCGGCCAATCTGGTGCAGCACTTTCTCGAAACCCTCGCCCGCGAGGGGAATTTCAACCTTCACGTCCTCATGCTTGCGGGCGCCAACAACCACCACAAAGCCGAGGCCGTCTTCAAGGCGCTCGCCCGAGCGATGAGGACCGCGCTGGCACCCGACGAGCGGCTATCCGGGCAATCGCCCAGCACCAAGGGGACGCTCGGGTAAGGAAGCCGCTAACTGCTCTGACTGCCAATCTGCACGCCGACATTCAGCCGTCGACCCTAGACGAGCCAACGGGCCGCCCGGTGCCGGATAAACGTGGCGAGATTCATCAGCCTTCAGAAGAGGATAGTCGTTCAGCCTTTGTGATCACCCATGCACCGGTCTCTGATTCGTTAATCGACAAGTCATGCCCTCTACCAACCGCCCTGAACTTCAACGACAAGTTAGTTGGAGGGTTTTCAAGCACCAACTGAAACTTGTCGGAATTCCCTTGTTGGAGAGCCTCCTCGATCATGGTGAGGGTTTCGTCAAGAAAGGACGGCGACATGCCGTCCACTCCAGCAAAATCCAATACTATCCGGTCGTGACCCTCTGCCAGGGCCGCACCCAAGCTCGGCTGGATGATCCTGGCTGAGCTGCGTGTCACCAGGATACGTCTATCCAGCAGTTCAATAACGTGCAGGACTCTCATATCATGGGGTCCTATGCAGGGATCGAAGCATAAGCCAATGTTCCTGGAAACAGCCTGGTCCTCGACGCCTTGGACTCCAGCTCTTCGCTTATCTGGAGCTCGCCTATGCCCGAATGGATGATCAACTGTCTGCCAGCCTTTCGCATATCCTCGGAAACTCCGTACAAACCGATGCCCCGGCTTTTGTCCGGTAAGCCACTGACCCGGGAGGTTACGTCAATAGGTGTGTAAACGACATCAGGCGGCGACCTTCTCAGCCGTTGATTCAATGGCGATTCCATCCGCATACTGTGCACCGAGATAGACGTCTTCGATCAACTCAGGGGCCTTCAGACGCCTGAAGCGCTGTTCGGCGACCATCAACATTTTCCAGATCACCGCTATCGCCCGATCGACCCTCTTGTAGCGCTTGGCGGCATCGGTCCGAAGCCTGAGGGCCGCGAAGGGTGATTCTACCGGGTTCGTCGTGCGAAGGTGCCCCCAGTGCTCCTTTGGGAAGTCATAGAAGGTGACCATGCGGTCCCAGTCCCGCTCCAAGGCCTCTGAGGCCGCCTCGTAGGAATGGTCGCCGCACCACCTGGTGAACACCGTCCTGAGCCGCTCAGCCTCTGTCCGAGTCGGCGCGTAGGGGATAGTACGCAGCATGAGCTTGGCCTGGTCCTGTTGTCGCTTTGGAAGCTTGGCGAGCACGTTTACGATCTTGTGGTTCCAGCAGCGTTGCTCTGCCGCCTGCGGATAGACGTTGCGCAGAGCTCCCCAGATGCCCAGGTGTCCGTCTCCAACCACCAGCCTCGGGCAGCTCAAGCCCCGGCGCTTGATGTCCCTGAGCACCTCGGACCAGTTCTCTGTGGACTCCCTGTATCCGGGAACAGCGCTCACCACCACCTTGCTCCCGTCGCTCAGGGCCGCCATCACCACCAGTACCGCCGCCTTCTCCTTCTCAAGACCAGCCTTGACGTAGACTCCATCCACCCACATGTAGACCACTTCCAGGTCATCGAGGGGCCGGCTGCGCCATTGGGCAAGCTCATCGTTCCACTTATCCTTCAACCGGGCCACCGTGCTCGCCGATACCGGTGCGTCCTCTCCCAGCAGCCCCCGCAAAGCCAGATCGAAGTCGCCTTCGGATAGACCGTGCAGGTACAGCTCGGGGATCAACTCAGCAACCTTCCTGGTCCTGTTGACGAACAGCGGCAGCAGCCGGCTCTCGAACTGCTCCTCGGTATCGCGGACTCGCGGCCGCCTCAGCTGTATCGTTCCCGAACTCAGCGTAAGCCTCCGGGCTCTGCCGTATCCGTTCCGATAGCCGGTATCTGAGTCCGAGTCGGATCTGAGCGCCGACTTCGCCCTTCCCAGAAACGCCGTCACCTCCTCCTCCAGCAACTCCTGGATCAGCCTCTGGACCTGGCTTCGCACCCAATCCTCCAACTGCTCCCACTCCGGCCTTGACTCCGACCTACTCTCAGTGCTTTCCTTCCTCATGGGCGGTCTATCTCCTCTCTTGGGCCGCGAGCCCGTGTTGTTCAGAGAGAGGGTACACCGCCTGACTGTTTACACACTTTTTGAAGATACCTCCTGACCCGTTCGCGAGAAGCCAACTCAATTGCGTCCCAGTCGTAGAAAACGCGTTCCCTCAGCTCGGGATTCTTTACAAGTGAGCGCCTGATTCCTATGCCACTATCCGCAATTCCACAGACAAATCTACGCCCTACTTCGAATTCATAGAATTGCACGAATCCGTAGGCTCCAATCGGCGAATCAGCGTACTCAACTGCGTTAACTGCTAGTTCGGCGAATACCTCACTCACCAGAGGGTAAAGATTCGCGGACCCTAAACCGGAACGCTGAAGAGACTCATAGGTCTCGTTCGTCAACTCTTCCACCTCAGACTCGGTGTCGAATCTGGTCAATGGGAGCACGAGTTGAGAGTCCTTTTTACTATAGATTCCTCTGTCGTCAGCTTCTATGCCACTGTTCTGCAAGACGCGGAATAATCCCATCGACTTGAGATAGATGCAAACACCGGTATTGGTTGGCACAAGTAATCTGCACTCGCTACCCCTAAGTTTGGCTAGTAGAGGATAGACGAGACACCAGAACACGGCCCCAGCGCGAACGAACTCACACTCCCGCAAGTCCACCACCACCTGCGATTCTGCGAACGCATCCCCCCTGGGGTCTTTAGAATCAAATCGAGGCGGCAACTCCCCGGCGTGCCGAAACTGTGTCCGCGGGGTTATTCTCATACCGCTTCTAATTATACCCCACGGTTAACCCTCGCCCACCCGCTCCAGCTCGAAGCGGTACTCTTCAATTACGGGGTTGGCCAGCAGCTTCTCGCACATCCCCTCAACCAGGCCAGCGGCGCCCGTTTCGCTATCCTCATCGAGGAGGACCTCCATGTACTTGCCCGACCTGACGCTGCGCACCGAGTCGAAGCCCAACTCCAGCAGCCCCCCCCGGATGGTCTGTCCCGGAGGGTCGTTGACCGTTGGCTTGAGGGTGATGAAGACCTTGGCCAGGAACATTCCGTACCACCACACTTCGGAATCTGGTGCACCGGGTCAGGGAGCTTCTAGCGAGCGAAGGGCTCGGGGGCGTTGGACGAGTTGACGTTGCCCAATATGAAGTCGATTATTCGGTCTTCGTCGAACTCGTCAAACTGGTCGATATAGTTCCAGGCCGTTAACGCGATGGTAGTGCCCATGTTCGGATATGGCGACAAGAGCACCTTGTTTGAGCTCTTCACTATCTCCGCCAGTTTTTCTACCAGCTCCTCGCAGCCGTCCGGACAGTTGTAGTGGACGCCTACTCCAGCGTGCTCGAGGTTGTGTACCAGCACCTCGTCTGGCACAACCTCCTGGTGGACGCCCCACCGTGTCGGAGAGGACTCGTCGGAGTAGTGCCACCCCGATGTCGCGGGGACGGAGTTGTAGGGCGGATGCGTCTCGCCGCGCTGGATATGCGTGGCGCCGAGATTGGTCACCCTCACTCCCACGCTGCCGGTCCCCCCGCCGCGGACTCCGACGGATGTGAGCAGGCTGGGGACGAAGAGCGAGATTATGAATAGCCCTGCAACGGTGCCAATAGCGAGAAAGGCGCCGACCCGTACGAGCCTCTTTCGGCGATGCTGGCGCACGCGCCTGGCGGCGCGAGCCTGGGTCGGCGTCAGCCTATCTTGTCGGCGTTTTGCGTTTGTGGCCATCTGTCCTCGATAACCCCCCCCCGCGATCTTTCGTCCTAAGCGAGGGCCTTCCCCGTCAACCTGCGGTGGGCCTCCAGATAGCGCCTCCGCGTTCTTTCCACAACGTCATCGGGCAGGGGTGGAGCCGGAGGCTCATGGTCCCACCCCTCCGCGTTGAGCCAGTCCCTCACGAACTGCTTGTCGAAGTTGGGCTGAGGCTTCCCCGGCTCATATCCGGAGGCGTCCCAGAAGCGGCTCGAGTCCGGTGTCAGCAGCTCGTCAATGAGGGTCAGGTGCCCGTCGATGAAGCCGAACTCCATCTTGGTGTCGGCGATGATTATACCCCGGTCCAGGGCCAGACCGTGTGCGTGGCTATATAACGCCTTGGATATGTCGCTGAGGCGTTGAGCCGTTTCCATGCCTACCATGTCCGCCACGTCCTGAAAGCTCATGTTCTCGTCGTGTCCCACCTCCGCCTTGGTGGTGGGAGTAAAGCGCGTCTCAGGAAACCTGTCGCCCTCCTTCAACCCCGATGGCACGGGGTGGCCCGAAACGGTGCCCGACCGCCTGTACTCCGCCCACGCCGAGCCCGTGATGTATCCTCTCACCACGCACTCCACGTCAATTCGCTCCGCCTTCTTGACGACCATCGCGCGGCGGGCCAGCTCTACAGGCAGCGACAGGTCGCTCCGGCTGGACGCCATGTCCACGAGGTGGTTTGGGACGATATGCCCGGTCTGCTCGAACCAGAAGGCGGACATCTGGCACAGCACGGCGCCCTTGTCTGGGATGGCTGTCGGCAGCACCACGTCGAAGGCGGAAATCCGGTCGGTGGCCACCATGAGCAGCGTGCCGTCGCCGAGGTCGTGCGTGTCCCTGACCTTGCCACGATGGATGAGGTTCGGCAGATTCGACTCCCGTATCGTCGTCACGTTTTGCGCCTCCTAGGTCAGTCCGACACGCTCGAATATCTCGTCGACGTGCCGCACGTAGTACTCGTAGTCGAACAGGGTCTCCAGCTTCTCAGCGGACAGCCAGCCGCTCACATCCGGGTCCGCCCTGACCAGGTCACGAAAGTCCTTGCCCTCCTCCCAGCTTTCCATGGAGCGACGGTGCACGAGGGCGTAGGCGTCTCCCCGGGTCATCCCCTTCTCCACCATCGCCAGCATTACGCGCTGGGAGAACAGCGCTCCACGTGTGGATTCCATGTTCTGTCTCATTCGCTCGGGGAAAACCCGGAGGCCCCGTATCACGTCTGCGAACAAACTCAGCATATAGTCCAGGGCCATGCACGCGTCGGGCAGGATGATGCGCTCCGCCGACGAATGGCTGATGTCGCGCTCGCCCCACAGGGCGACGTTCTCCATCGCCGTCAGTGCGTGCCCCCTTACGAGGCGCGACAGGCCGCACACCCGCTCCGACAGCTCCGGGTTGCGCTTATGCGGCATCGACGACGAGCCCGGTTGGCCCTCGGGGAACGGCTCCGCTACCTCCCGTATCTCGGTACGCTGAAGGGCGCGAACCTCGGTTGCGAACTTCTCCAGCGAGGCAGAGATCAGAGCGAGGGTCGTGACGAACTGGGCGTGGCGGTCGCGCTGCAGCACCTGGTTGGAAATGGGGGCCGCCTCAAGCCCAAGCCTCTTGCATACTTTGGCCTCCACCGAGGGCGGGACCGTGGCGTGCGTGCCCACGGGGCCGGATATCTTGCCGTATGCGATCACGCTCCTGGCCTGGGCTAGGCGCTCCCGATTGCGCCGGGTCTCGTCCCACCAGAGCGCGAGCTTGAGGCCGAAGGTGATGGGCTCGGCATGTACCCCGTGGGTGCGCCCCATCATCATCGTTTTCTTGTGCTCAAGGGCTTTCTCCTTCAGGGCCTGCAAGAGGTTGTCAATCTCCCTCTCGAGGAGACCGGCGGCCTCCACCATCTGAAGGCTGGTCGCCGTATCCCAAACATCGCTGGTTGTAAGCCCCAGGTGCAGCCAGCGGCCCTCCGGCCCAATATCGTCCGTCACGGCGGACAGGAAAGCCGTCATCTCGTGCCGGGTCTCCTGGAGTATCTCGCCGAGGCGGCCAAGGTCGACGCTGGCGCCGCGGAGCAGCTCCATGTCCTCCTTGGGGACCACGCCCTCCTCGGCCCAGGCCTCGCATGCCGCCAGCTCGACCAGGAGCCACTTGCTGTACTTGCTATCGTCGGACCAGACCTGTTTCATCCGCGGCCTGGCGTACCGCTCGATCACTACGCGCACCCCACTCAGCTCTGCCCATTTCCCGCCATTTTGTCGCGCCCATCCGCCCTTGTCGGTATGGGGAATCCCCGTATGCCCGTTGCAAAGGGGACTCCGCCCCTCTGCACACCCCATCCGCCCCAGGCGGATTAGCCTGCTACTTCTTGAAGCCCTCGCGATAGCCCTCGTACGCCTGGCGGATGCGCTCGTGTTTTATGCCGAGGATCTGCGCCGCCAGGAACGCGGCGTTTCGGGCTCCCCAAGAGCCCACCGCCACGCAGGCCACCGGCACGCCCGGCGGCATCTGAGCGATGGCGTAGAGCGCGTCCACACCCTTGAGGTCGCTGGAGGGCAGGGGAATGCCTATGACCGGCAGGGTGGTCCAGGAGGCCAGCACGCCGGGGAGCCCCGCTGAGCCGCCCGCCGCCCCGATCAATACCTCGATGCCGCGACCCCGTGCCGCTCTCGCGTACTCCCTCACCTTCTCCGGGGTCCGGTGGGCTGAAGCCACGACCACCTCGTGCTCGACACCCATCTGTTCGAGCACCGCCAAGGTCTCATTGACCAAGGGCTCATCCGATTTGCTCCCCATTACGACGCCTACGAGGGGCATCTACTGAATCTCCCTTCCCTGCTCATACAACTTGCTCTTCGGCCCTGCCCGGGTTTCATCCGGACGTTCACGCGGCCTATGCTACTACAAGCGGCACCAACATTTCGTCTGGCGTCATACCCGAATGGTGGGAAACCATGTGAAAGTCCGACTTCTCCGTCTTTGGATAATTGTAGTAGATGGTCCCACGTCCCTTGGAGATCGCGATGTAGTTACCCAGACGCTCCTTGGTCAGACGCGATATCCCACCGGGTCCGTATAGCTCCAGACGCTCGGCGTCGGCCACCGTGATCAGGTAAAAGTCCTCGGCGAAGAGTCTCCTGAAGGTCTCCTCGAATCGCCAGTTCTCGCTTTCCCTCACATCGAACTGCGTGGCCCTGCCGTCTCCCCAGGGCTCTCGCCTGAGGAGTTGCACGAGCTCGTCCGGGGGGTGTAGCTCGTGCTCGTGCTCCTGGCCGGCGTCCAGAAGGCCGTGGTCGGCGGTCAGCAGTATCCGAGAGCCCGTGGGAAGAGAACTCGCGAGCCACTCGGTCTCCCGGTCCAGCTCTTGGATGGCGGCGTGGACCTTCTCGTGAGCAAAGCCAAACTCATGGGTGATCGCATCTATCGTGGGGGTATATAGATAGGTGAATGTCGGCTCCGAAGAGCTCGATACTTGGGTCAACACGCCGCTAAAGGCCTCGTGCAGCGTCTTGTAGCCATTTTGAGCGGTGCCCCCGCCGGTGTAGGTCGAGTAGGCGGTGCCGGCGATCTCCTCCGGTAGCAGCGAGAGCGTAGCCCGATTGAAGCGACCCATCAGTGATGGAAGCGGGTAGGCCTGCTCGGCGGCCAGCCCAAGCTTGGAAAGCTGCCTTTTGTCTGACCTGCTTTCGAACCGGATAATTGTGGCCACACAGTCGATCTCACTCAGGTACATGTACCAGCCGATGACCGCGTGCCTGTTCGGCCATTGGCCGGTGGCAAGCGAGGTGAACACCACGGGAGTGCTAGATGGAAAGACGGTCCGCAGCTCTGTGACCACGTGGCTGCGAATGAACGAGCCAACGGCCATCTCCCTGATGGCGTTCATTCCCAGGCCGTCAGCCGCGATCAGGACCAGGTGCTTTGAAGGGCCGATCTGCTCCGCGATGCTGCGAGAATACTCGGTATGCAACGCCCCGTCGAGGCCGGCCAGCCCGGCGACGGCGTTGCCGAGGTCGACGATATTCGGGACCTCCGCCGAAGGGCGCAGCAGCTCACCGGCATCAAATGCGGCCAGCAGACCATTCACGTCACTCATGCGCCCAAAGACCTACCTCTGGCACGTTTGCGCTCTTACAAGCTTCTCACTCATCGGCGGGGAGGGACCGCCCTCATCATCGACGCGCTGTCTGCGATGTCCCTGCGGTAGAACGAGTCCGTGAAGCCCACGCCGGCGATGTTGGAGTACACCATTCGCCTGGCGTCTTCGAGGGTCTCGCCCAGGGCAGCGACGGTGAGCACCCGCCCCCCGTCCGTGAGAACGCCGCCATCCTGACCTGCCGCGTCCTGGCCCAGCGCCGTCCCCGCGTGGAACACGTGGGCGTCAGGGCCTACATCGTCCAGACCGCTAATCGGGTAGCCGGTCTGGTAGCCGTCGGGGTAGCCCCCCGAGGCCATGACCACCCCCACGCACGGGCGCGCGTCCCACTCCAATGACAGGTCTCCAAGGTCGCCCTGGGCCGTCCTCGTCATGACCTCGAGCAGGTCGCTCTGCAATCTGGGAAGTATCACCTGAGTCTCAGGATCTCCGAACCGGCAGTTGAACTCGATTACCTTGGGTCCCTCCGGGGTGAGCATCAGGCCTGCGTACAGGACGCCGCGGTACGGGGTACCCTCGTCTGCCAGGGCGCCGACCACCGGCTCCATAATCTGAACCCTTATCCGCCGCTCCACGTCGGCGTCCCAGATGAGGTCCTCGGGGGGACTATAGCTCCCCATTCCACCGGTGTTGGGGCCAGAGTTGCCGTCCCCAACCGGCTTGTAGTCACAGGCGGCCACAAGAGGCGAGACCCGCAGCCCGTCCACGAAGGCAAAGACGCTGATCTCCTTGCCTTCCAGGTACTCCTCGATAAGCACTTTCTCCCCCGCATCGCCGAACTGCCTCTCCACCAGCTGCCGCCGGACCAGCTCCAGCGCCTCGTCTCGCGTGGCCGCAATGGCGACGCCCTTTCCGGCCGCAAGTCCATCGGCCTTAACGACGACGGGCGGCTTCACAGTCTCGATGTACGAAGACGCACGCTCGAAGCTGCTGAAGGTCTCCGCCCGCCCGGTGGGCACCCCGTGCCGCACCATGAGGGCTTTGGCGAAGCTCTTGCTGGTCTCGATCCGGGCCGCGGCCCTCGTCGGTCCGAAGACCAGGAGGCCCGCCTCCTGCAACCGGTCGGCGATCCCCGCGGCCAGCGGCGCCTCCGGTCCGACCACTGTAAAGTCGATTCGTTCGTCCTGTACGAACCGCAGCAGGGCCCCGACATCGGCCGCAGCGATAGGGACGTTTTTGGCGATCTGCGCGGTGCCCGCGTTTCCCGGAGCCGCGTACAGCCGGCCGACCCCCGGGCTCTGGCGGAGCTTCCAGGCGATGGCGTGATCCCTACCGCCGTTGCCTACGACCAACACCTTCATATCACGGGGTTGAATCAACTCTTCCTACGGGTGGCGAGCGCGCGCGCTTTCCCTTCCAACCGATCCAACAGCCAGTCGTAAGTATGGATCTCAATATCCTGCGGTTGCTTCATTTGCCTACGGAAGGCGTTGAATCGGGCTGGCATCTCATCGCGCCTACGCCCCATCAGGATCGTAGCTGGCACATTGCCGTCAATGCCGAGCAGACCTAGCCCGCTCTCGGAAACTGGTCGTCGAGCGTAAGCTACGTTTTGGGTCAGCCACTCTCTCCAGTCGATTATCTGCTGGATCGCATGATGCAAGCCAGCTCTTGCCTCACCGGCCTTCGTAAATAATTCTGCTGTTGGGGACTCCAGCTCGACAGCATGCCACTCAATTCCTATGGAGCTATCCTCCGCGAGGAGAAAATCAGGAACGTACTCCGCCCCTAACTTGGGTCTAGAAAGAACATATCGGGCGTGACGGCCGTACAAATGCTCGACCCATGCGCGCATTCTGCTGATGAGCGATGAGTCACGCTCGGACGGGGGAATGAAGGACGCGGACATCACCAGCGCGAGCTCGGTGGTGTGCACGCTTCGACAGTCAACGTGTCGAGCGAATACTGCAAGCGCTGTGTAGAGGAGGGGGTCGAGTCTGCGCTGAATCGCAAAAAGCAACTGCGTCGGCGTCAAAAGAGACTGGACGGCGAAGGTGAAGCACGGTTGATAGCGATGGCCTGCGGGGAACCGCCGGAGGGGCGTGCCAGTTGGACCCTGAAGCTGTTGGCTGACCAGTTGGTCGAGTGTGAGATAGTCGGGACCATTAGCACCGAGACGGTTCGCCAGGCGCTTAAAAAAAAACGAACTGAAGCCGTGGCTGAAGCAGAGTTGGTGCATCCCGCCCGGTCAGAGCGCGGAGTTTGTGTGCGCGATGGAAGACGTACTGGAGGTCTACCAACGGCCCCTTCGTACGATGGGAATGAGGTTCTGGTGTGCATGGATGAGACGAGCAAACAGCAAGTCAAGGAGACGCGAGTGCCGCGTCCCGCAGCGCCCGGCTTATCGGCGGCATACGACTACGAATACGAGCGCAATGGACTGAGCAGCCTGTTCATGCTGTTTGCACCGTTGGACGGATGGCGCCGAGTCGAGGTCAGAGAGCGTCGCACGAAGGTGGACTGGGCGCATGTGATAAAGGAACTGGTCGACGAGGACTACCCTGACAGAGACCGGATCGTGCTGGTAATGGACAATCTCAACACTCACAAGCTGTCCTCGCTATACGAGGCATTCGAGCCTGCTGAGGCGAGGCGTATAGCTTCAGCGACTGGAGATACACTACACTCCCGGTTAACACGGGAGTTGGTTGAATATGGCGGAGATAGAGATCGGTGTGCTGGCTCGACAGTGCCTGGACCGACGGATTGCCAATCAAGCCATCCTGCGCGGCGAGGTCAATGCTCCTCAGAATCAACGCTATACCGGGATGTGATACGAGTGGATTGGCGCTTCACTACCGAGGATGCGCGCATCAAGCTAAAGTCACTCTACCCATCAATACAAAAACGTTGAACCACTAGCCCGCTCTCGGAAACTGGTCCGAGCGTAAGCTACGTTTTGGGTCAGCCACTCTCTCCAGTCGATTACTCTGCTGGATCGCATGATGCAAGCCAGCTCTTGCCTCACCGGCCTTCGTAAATAATTCTGCTGTTGGGGACTCCAGCTCGACAGCATGCCACTCAATTCCTATGGAGCTATCCTCCGCGAGGAGAAAATCAGGAACGTACTCCGCCCCTAACTTGGGTTTAGAAAGAACATATCGTCCGTGACCACCGCCCAAATGCTCGACCAATAATACCTTGTTTTGAGCCAGGAATTGGTGGATCTGCTCCTCTTTTTCTGAATTGTCCAACTCTCGTCTGAAGGATTCAACAATGTTTTCCGTGACGCGATCCCACTCCACGTAATATTCCTTCAATTCGCTGATACGTTGCTGGTGGTAGCGGGCGACTTCCCACTGGACATGATCGTGAATTCGTTGCTCTCGCTCGGCTCCCAATACCCTCCGGCCTTCTGCAAAAAAACCCGAGTCGGCCAGCATTTCTCCGTCTTCCTGGGCTATCGACTCGAGTTTCAACTGCTCATCGGCGAACTGATTCGAGCTGTCCCTGGTCTCCACGAGATAACCTCGACCTCCCCATCGGGCCTAGAATAACCATAAAAGCTCGGGCTGAGAACAAGCTGGATCGGCTTAGCGCCGTGGGTCAGCAGCTCTGCGGCCGCGCCCCTACTCCCACTCGATGGTGCCGGGGGGCTTGCTGGTGATGTCGTACACCACCCTGTTGACCCCGGGCACCTCATTTGCGATGCGAGTGGATATCCGCGCCAGGACCTGGTAGGGCAGGCGGGCCCAGTCCGCCGTCATGGCCTCGTCGCTGGTTACCGCACGGACCGCCACGACGTGGCCGTAGGTCCGGAAGTCGCCCGTGACGCCCACGGTCTGAGTGTCGGTCAGCACAGCGAAGCTCTGCCACAGCTCTCGATACAAGTCGTTGGCCTTGATCTCGTCCATGACGACCCAGTCCGCGGCTCGAAGGACCTCCAGCTTCTCCGGCGTTACCTCGCCCATAACTCGGATCGCCAGCCCAGGGCCTGGGAACGGCTGGCGGTAGACCATCTCCTCGGCCAGACCGAGCTCAAGCCCGACCTCCCGGACCTCGTCCTTGAACAGGTACCGCAGTGGCTCAACCAGGGTGAGCTTCATGTCGCTGGGCAGCCCGCCGACGTTGTGGTGGGTCTTTATCTTGGCGGAGACGTTACTGTCGGAGGTCTTGCTCTCGATAACGTCCGGGTAGAGGGTGCCCTGTGTCAAAAAGTCCACGCGGCCGAGCCTGGCTGCCTCTCTCTCGAAGACCCGGATGAACTGTTCCCCTATGACCCGGCGCTTCTCCTCAGGGTCATTCACCTGTCGGAGCGCACCCAGGAACTCCTGCGACGCGTCCGCGTACACGAGGTTCACCTTCAGGTTTCTCTCGAAGGTGTCCAGCACACGCTGGGGTTCCTCTCGCCTCATCAGCCCGTTGTTGACGAAGATGCAGGTGAGCTGGTCACCCACCGCCTCGTGTACCAGTGTAGCCGCCACGGCCGAGTCGACGCCGCCGGAAAGGGCGCATATTACCTTGCCGCCGCCGACCTGGTCCCGGATGCCCTGGATGGCCGTGGCCGCGAAGTTGGCCGGCGTCCATAGACTTCCGCATCCGCAAACGCGGTGAACGAAGTTCTCCAGCAGCGCCTTCCCATGGGGAGTGTGGGCTACCTCGGGATGGAACTGAATTCCCAGCATGCCCTGGTCGTTACCGGTAGCGGCTATGGGGGAGTTTTCCGTGTAGGCGAGGGGCACGAAGCCCGGGGGAGGTTCGACTATGCGATCGCCATGACTCATCCAGACCGGCATCGAGGGAGGCAGACCGTGGAAGAGTGGCAGGCCTGGGACGTTCTGGCTCAGCACCGCATGGCCATACTCCTTCTTGGCGCTGGGGGCGACTTTTCCCCCGAGCTGGTAGACCATGACCTGCATTCCGTAGCAGATGCCCAGGACTGGAAGCTGACGCTCATAGACCCATGCAGGGGCCATGGGGGCGCCAGGATCGTAAACACTCGCGGGACCCCCTGATAGGATTACCCCCTTGGGATTCAGCGGGGCGACCGACTCCCAGGTAGAGTCGTGGGGGATGATCTCGCAGTAGACCCTGGCCTCGCGGACTCGCCGCGCGATGAGCCTGCTGTATTGAGAGCCAAAGTCTATGACGAGGACGGATTCTGGTTGTGGACTTTGCGCGGGTTGAGGCAGGGGCTCCTGACCGCTCTTCTGCCTGGCGATTTCGAGGTAGGCAGAGACCTCCAAATCGTCGCTGGCAGCTACCCTGCGACTTGGGGTGGGGGTGGGTTCCTTTGGCATGTTGGCCCGCGCCTCAAGGCTAGCATCTATGGTATATTGTGGTCAAGCCCAGATGGAAACGCCTCCGGCAGGCCGCCGCGTCATTAAGGGGATACGTGCGCAGGTGCGGACCGCAGTGCGCGTCCTTGAGTGCGGTGGAGTGGTCTCCCTCCCAACCGAGACGCTTTACGGCCTGGCGGCGTCGGCGCAGGACGAGCAGGCGGTCGAGCGGCTCTTCCGCATCAAGGGGCGGCCACGAAACAAGCCCCTTCCTTTGCTGCTGGCCGACCCCGCCGACATCAGCAAATACGCCCTCGACGTGCCGGAGTTGGCCGCCCGGTTGGTCCAGCGCTTTTTCCCCGGGCCACTAACGCTGGTGTTGCGCAGCGCCGGGAACTTGCCGCAGGCGGTGACGGGCGGCATGAAGACCGTTGCGGTCCGCGTTCCGGACCTTTGGGTGCCCCGGCAGGTGGTCCGGGACTTGGGGGCGCCCATCACGGGGACCAGTGCGAACCGCAGCGGCATGCCGGCCCTCACCAGCGCCGAAGCCGTTCGGACGCATCTGGGCGGCGACATCGATTACGTCGTCGACGCTGGGCGCAGCCCGGGAGGCGTGGCTTCAACCGTCGTCGACGTCTCGGGCGCCACGCCGGTTGTACTGCGCGTGGGCGCGGTGTCAAGACAGGAGATCGAGGACGCTTGCGGGACTGCGGTGGCTATGGGCACCTCGTAGCTGACGAGCCGGCCCGACAATGCCAGTCTCGGTCGCTCGGCGGCGGCGGCCGGGCGCTCCAGGCCGGTCCCCACATAAATGCGTTTCGGGGGCCCATGCATACATGGGGAAAGACCTGCCGATGGTTATCGCCCCAACAATAGACTGGCTTGCCGATCGGGTAGAGGCCGAGTTGAGGGATATCCTGGCGCCTCGCGAGATGGACCTCTATCGGATGATGACCTACCACCTCGGCTGGGAGGACGATCGCGGGTCCGCCCTCAGCCCGGTGGCCAGGAAGCGGAGCCACGGCTTAGCATGCCTGACGGCGTGCCACGCCACCGGCGGCAATGTCGAGGCAGCGCTTCCCGCCGCAGCATCGGTGGAGCTGGTCAACAGCTTCTGCCAGATCCACGACGATGTCCAGGGCGGGCACCCTCGGCGCGACGACCGTGACGCCGTCTGGTGGGTCTGGGGCCCGGCACAGGCGATCAACGCCGGAGATGCCATGCACGCAATGGCCCGCCTGGCCATCTTCCGGCTGCAGCAGCACGGCGTCTCGCCTCAGGCCGTCACTCGTGCCCTTCAGCTCGTGGACGAGGCCAGCCTGGAGCTTTGCGAGGGACGATTTCAAGACCTCGAGGCCCAGGAGCGGATCGACCTCAAGGTCGACGCCTATCTTAAGATGGCGGCGAGCAAGACCGGCGCGCTGTACGCATGCGCGATGAAATTGGGCGGTCTGGTCGCCGCGGCCGATGAGGAGGCAGTCGACGCACTCGCCAATTGCGGCGCAAGCGTCGGCATGGCGGTACAGGTCCGGGACGACCTGCGAGAGCTGTGGCCGGATGGCCAGGACGAAGGCCCGCCCAGTCCTGAGGTTCTCAACAAGAAGAAGCTGCTGCCCGTGGTGTACGCGGTGGAAAAGGCCGCCCTGAGTCAGAAAAGGAGGCTGGGCGACATCTACTTCAAGCGCGTGCTTGAGGCGGACGACATCTCCTCCGTGCGCGATATCCTGGAGGAGCTGGGGGCAAGAGAGTACAGCGAGGAGCTCTTGGCGCGATACCGTGCTGAGGCGGAGGCGGCTGTGGACATCCCTCAGATCTCGCACGACGGCGCGGCTGCGGTGGGACGGTTCGTGGAGTCAGTGCTTGACCGCTAATCGACAGCCCGGCTTACGTCCCGCCTGCTGAGAAAGTAGGGTAGGGAATGGACCTCGACACAACACCAGGGTCCCTTGCGCCACCGGCGGTGCGCATGTCAACGATAAGCAAAAGGACCGTTCGCGACATAGACGTAGCCGGCAAGGCGGTCCTTGTGCGGGTGGACTTCAACGTCACCTGCCACCCGGGCACGACCCGTATATCCGACGACTCCCGCATAAGAGCGTCCCTCCCCACCGTCCGGTATCTGTTGGAGCGGCGGTGCAGGGTTGTCCTCTGCTCCCACCTGGGGCGGCCCAATGGCAGGGAAGTGGAGGAGCTGCGGATGGCGCCGGTGTCAAGACGCCTGTCCGAGCTGCTGGGAATGCCGGTGACCCAGGCCCGCGATTGTATAGGCGCGGAAACAAAGCGGTTAGTGGGTGCGCTGCCGCGAGGGGCTGTCCTGATGCTTCAGAATCTAAGGTTCCATCCCGGGGAGGAATCCAACAACGCCGGATTTGCGGCTGCGTTGGGCTCCCTCGCCGACATATACGTGAATGATGCCTTCGGAGCCGCCCATCGCGCCCACGCCTCGACCGCGGGGGTGACGCGGTACCTGCCGGCCGTTGCCGGGTTTCTGATGGCACGCGAGCTCCAGATGCTTGGCGATGCTATGGGATCTCCAAGACGCCCATTTGTAGCTGTCCTGGGCGGCGCAAAGGTCTCCGATAAGATCGCCGTCCTCCACAGCCTTATGGCAAATGTTGACACGCTTATCGTTGGGGGCGGGATGGCGGCGACATTCTTCAGGGCGCAGGGACTCGCGGTGGGAGCCTCTCTGACAGAGGACGACCTGGTGCCGTCCGCCGGGGACATAATCCAGACTGCCGACGAGTTGGGGGTGAGACTACTTTTGCCGGAGGACCTGGTGGTCGCGGACGAATTCTCCGCGACAGCCCTCCACCAGGAGGTCCGGGCGGGCGAGATTCCCCCCGATTGGCTGATCATGGACATAGGGCGGCGGTCCACGGCGCTGTTCGAGGGCGCGCTGGAGTCTGCGAAGACAGTGGTGTGGAACGGCCCAATGGGCGTGTTCGAGTGGGAGCCCTTCGCCGAGGGCACGGGCCGCATCGCAAGGGCGCTCGCCCGACTGCGTGGCGCCACGACGATTATCGGCGGGGGCTCCACCGCCCACATAGTTTCCGCCCTGGGCCTGGCCGAAAAAATGACCCACGTCTCTACAGGCGGAGGCGCCGCCCTGGAGCTACTGTCGGGCCGATCCTTACCAGGCGTTGACGCGCTCATAGACAACCCGGCGCCGGCCGCCGGATGAACGTTCGCCGCGGACCATGATCGACTTCCCGGACATCCAGGACCTTTGCCAGGCCACACAGACACGGATCGTCATGCTGGTGGTGGACGGACTTGGCGGCCTCCCCGACCCCGCGACGGGAGTGTCGGAGCTGGAGGCGGCCGCCCTCCCCAACCTGGACCGGCTGGCATCACGCAGCGCTTGTGGCCTGACAACCCCCGTCGCGCCGGGCATCACGCCCGGAAGCGGGCCCGGCCACCTGGCGCTGTTCGGGTATGATCCGCTCAAGTATCTCATTGGCAGGGGAGTCCTGGAAGCCCTCGGCATCGGCCTTGAGCTGCTGAACGACGATGTGGCCGCCAGGGGCAATCTCTGCACCGTTGACGACGATGGCGTTCTGGTCGACCGGCGCGCGGGACGAATTCGGACGGTGGAGAGCGACCCCCTTATCAACCTGTTGGGCCAGATTGAAGTGCAAGGGGCGGAGCTGTCGGTCTTCCCGGTACTGGACTACAGGTTCGTGGTTGTGCTGCGGGGCGAGGGTCTTGGCGCAAACGTCAGCGAGACCGATCCCCAGTCCGAGGGAACGGCGCCACTGGAGGCCCAGTCCCTGTCTGACGACTCGGACTTGACGGCCAGGGCTGTAAACGACTTTGTCGCCGCCGCACGTGAGTCACTCGCCGGTAGAGATGCCGCCAACATGGTGCTGCTACGAGGCTTCTCCAGGCTGCCCCGCCTTCCCAAGATGAGCGACGCATACCGGCTCAGACCCACCGCAATCGCGTCATACCCGATGTACCGCGGGCTCGCCAGGCTAGTCGGCATGGAGGTCTTGCCTACGGGTGCCACGTTTGACGACCAGCTCGACACCCTTGAGGAGCATATCGGGGGCTACGACTTCTTCTTCGTCCACTACAAGCCGGCCGATGCGGCGGGAGAGGACGGCGACTTTCAGGCCAAGGTCGCCGCGCTGGAAGACCTCGACGCCAGGATACCCCGCCTGCTGGCAACCCGGCCCGACGTGCTGGTGATAGCGGGCGACCACTCGACGCCGGCGGTCATGGGCGGCCACAGCTGGCATCCGGTGCCCCTGCTGGTACACTCGCGTCTGACGGAGGGTGACGGGGTGCCCGAGTTCACCGAACGCGCCTGTGCCGGCGGCAGCATCGGGCGAACGCCCGCCACCAGCGTGATGATGACGGCGCTGGCCCACGCCGGAAAGCTGCGCAAGTTCGGCCCATAGCAGGCCAGCCTTTCACCCTTGCGCTAGGACTGGGACTCCAGCAGGATTTTCAGGCTCTCAAGGTCAGACTTGACCTGCTTCCTGACAGCGCGGCCAATAATCGGCTGGAGCAGACCGTATAAGCCCGTCGGCCTGGCTTCGAGTATGAAGGTGACCCGCGTCCCCTCCTCCGTGGACTCGAAACTGGTGCTGCCCTCCATCGGGATCGGCCCTGCGGTGGTCTTCCACTGGACCCTACCGTTGGGCTCATACTCAGTGATCTCCCAGGTGCTCTTGACCTTTCGCCCCGGTGCCTGCGGTATTTCATCGAAGGTCGATCCGACTCCCATGGGGCCGTCGGAAGTCTGCTTTGTCTGCACCAGATTTCCTTGCCACTGGGTGACCTTGTCGAGATCGTTTGTGAACTGGAACACCTCCTCAACTGGCCGGTTGATCATCGCACTGGCCTCAGCTGTAATCATTCTAAGCCTCTCTTTCCAAATTTACCCGCAGGGAGCTTTCAAACGCTGCCGTATCGCCACTCAATATACCAGACACCAGCAAACGCGTACATGGCAGCCACCACGATGGTTCGATACGGCCTGCGGCCTACTCACGAGGGGCGGGATTCATCCCGTTCGCCCCGAGTAGCCCTTCCACCGTGAAAGGACGTATCGAGGGCTCAAGCTAGCGCGGACCGTCGCATTGCCGTGGTAGCGACCACACGTTGCCCGCGTCTTAGCCCGATTGTGTACAATGCGGCTGGGCGTAGCGACAACCACGTCATGATACCCACGTCATGATACCAGGGAGGCTCCACCCCATGGCTACCCCGATAATCGCGGGAAACTGGAAGATGAACACCACCATTAACGAGGCCAAGAAGCTGGTCGCCGGGATGAAGCCGGGGCTAGAGGCAATCGAGGGTGTCCAGAAGGTGGTCTGCCCACCGTTTACGGCCCTTGCGGCAGTCAGGGAGCAGCTGCAAGGCTCCAGTATCGCGCTGGGAGCGCAGAACATGCACTTCGAGGGCAGCGGCGCCTACACCGGCGAGGTCTCACCAACGATGCTTGTCGACCTCTGCCAGTTCGTCATCACAGGCCACTCCGAACGCAGGCACAAGCTCGGGGAGAGCGACGTCGTCGTAGGTAAGAAGGTGGCAGCAGCCCGAGACGTAGGTCTGAGACCGATATTGTGCGTGGGCGAAACGCTGAAAGAACGGGATGACGGCGACGCCGACGGTGTGGTGGAGCGGCAGGTCAGCCTTGGCCTGGCGGAGGTGAGCGCCCTCGACGGCCTGCTGGTGGCATACGAGCCTGTCTGGGCGATAGGCACCGGCGCTGCCGCCACCCCGAAAGACGCCCAGGCGATGATGGGCCACATCAGAGAAACTCTGGCTGCTCTGTACGGCAGCAGTGCTGCCTCCGAGGTGCCTCTTCTTTACGGTGGCAGCGTGACCGCCGACAACGTGGCGAGCTTCGCCTTTCAAGAGGACATCGACGGCGCGCTGGTCGGGGGCGCTAGCCTCAGTCCCGAGACCTTTGTCCGCCTGGTTCGCAACGCGGCCGAGGCCCTGGTCTAGGGCCCGGCTAATGGCTACCGGACGCAAGGTCCTCGCGGTCATCGGACCGACCGCCGCCGGGAAGAGCACCCTGTCCCAGCGGCTGGCCGAGGAGCTGGACGGCGAGATCATCAGCGCCGACAGCCGGCAGGTGTACCGGCACATGGACATCGGCACGGCAAAGCCGTCCTCGAAGCAACGGGCAGCGGTCCGGCACCACCTCATCGACGTTGTGGACCCCGACGAGGTTTTCAGCCTGGCCCTTTTCCTCCGTCGGGCGCGGGAGGCGATACGAGACATCCTGTCCCGATCAAGGCTGCCCATCGTGGTGGGCGGAACGGGTCAGTACGTATGGGGGCTCCTCGAGGGCTGGCAGGTGCCCGAAGTGCCTCCCGACCCGGCGCTCCGCGGCGCACTGGAAGAGAGGGCCCGTGTGGAGGGTGCGGCCGCGCTACACCAAGAGCTGGCCCGCCTGGACCCTTCGGCCGCGCACCGCATCGATGCCCGCAACGTCCGCCGCGTCATCCGCGCCCTGGAGATATCTGACACCTCCGCAGAGCCGCGCTCCTTTCAACCATCGCGCAGGCAACCTTCATTTCAGCGCGCCATCGTCGGGCTAACGCTCGAGCGGACAGCCCTGTATGAGCGCGTGAACGGGCGCGTGGACGCCATGATGGAGGCGGGCTGGGTCGTGGAGGTGGAGGGACTGCTGGGCCGCGGGTACGGCCCGGACCTTCCATCCATGTCGAGCCTGGGCTACCGGGAGATCGCACAGCACCTCCGCGGGGAGAAGACCCTTGAAGTCGCCCTGGCGGAGATCAAGCAGAGGACCCGCAGGTTCGCCCGTCAGCAGCACGCATGGTTCCGGCTGGATGACGAGCGGATACGCTGGTTCCAGGGGACACCCGAAGGGATCGATGCGGCTGTGACGCAGGTCAGAGAGATGCTGTGCTAGAATGGCCGGGATAGGGCAGTGGACTAGGCGATAGGCCGCCGGTGGGCTGGGACTCTGCCCAACTAGATTTGATTGTCGTTCTGAGGAGCCCGCCTGAGGCTGACGACTAATAACCTGGGGTGGGGTCGCTGCCGCGCCCAGTCGGGGTCTCTTGGAACCCGACCCCGCCAGATTCTTCGCTCGGCTCAGAATGACATGTCATTAAGTTCACGTTGACAAGGTACTGGCGTGAAATTCACCAAGATGCACGGCGCCGGCAACGACTACGTCTATATCGATGCCAGGGGACACGATAGGGACTGGAGTCGGCTGTCCGTCGCCATGAGCGACCGGCATCTCGGCGTTGGGTCCGACGGGATCATTCTGGCCCTGGAGTCGGACCGGGCCCATCTGCGGATGAGGATGTTCAATGCCGATGGCTCGGAAGCCGAGATGTCCGGCAACGGCATTCGCTGCCTGGTGGCCTTTGCGCTCATCCGTGGCATCGTGCCCGCCGAGACCTCGCCTGTCGTCGTGGAGACCCTGGCGGGGGACCGCCCCGTCGACCCCATTTGGGAGGGTGACGCGGTGACGCGTGCCACCGTCGGCATGGGCGACCCCAGCCTGGCGGTCGAGGATATACCCGTCGATGCTCCGGGACATGAAATGCTGATGGACTACCCGCTGGAGGTCGACGGCCACACCTTTGAGATAAGCTGTGTGTCGATGGGGAACCCCCACGCCGTGGCCTTCCTGGATACCCCGGTCGACGATGTACCGCTCCACCAGCTTGGGCCCCTGGTCGAGAGTCATCCCATGTTTCCCAAGCGGGTCAACTTCGAGATTGCCAATGTGATCGGTACGGGCCGCGTCAAGGCCAGGGTATGGGAGCGCGGTTCGGGCGAGACCATGGCGTCCGGCACGGGCGCGTCCGCGATCGCGGTTATCGGCCGCCTGAAGCGCTTGACCGGGAACGAGGTCACCGTTGAATTACCCGGAGGGGAGCTGGTCGTCCGATGGCCCGGCCCGGCCCAAGGCGAGGTGATACTGGAGGGCCCCATTCAGGAGGTGTTCGTAGGGGAGTGGCCAGACTGAATTCATGGCGTTCCCAAAATCTCGTCGCGACACTTCTGGACTTGGAGCACGGCTGCCAGCAACAGGCGTGAACCAGCCGCCCGGGGTTGACATAACAGGCTAACATAAACGTAAAGTGCACTCTAGACGGAGAGTTGATGGACTTTGCCAATCGGATCAGCCAGGTGCCCCCGTACCTCTTCGTTCAGATCAGCCGCAAGATAGCTGAGAAGCGAGCCGAGGGCATCGATGTCATCAGCTTTGGCATAGGCGACCCCGACATGCCCACTCCAGCCGTCGTCACGGATGCACTGCGCGAGGCGGCCCTGGAACCGTCCAATCACCGCTATCCGGAGAGCGAGGGCCTGCCCGAGTTCCGCCAGGCTGTTGCCGCGTGGTATAACCGTCGATTTGGAGTCTCCCTTGACCCTGAGACTGAGGTGCTCTCGCTTATCGGCGCCAAGGAGGGCATAGGCCACGCCTCCCTCTGCTTTATCGACCCCGGAGACGTGGCCCTGGTGCCCAACCCGGGATACCCTGTTTACGCCGTGGGCACCCTGTTCGCCGGGGGTGAAAGCTACGCCTTGCCCCTCCTGGAAAAGAACGGCTGGCTGCCGGACCTCGACGCCATTCCGAAGGATGTTGCAGGCAAAGCCAGGGTCATGTGGCTCAACTATCCAAACAATCCCACGGGGGCGACCGCGGAGCTCGACTACTTCGAGAAGGTGGTCGCCTTTGCGAAACAGCATGACGTCGCGGTCATGCACGATGCCTGTTATACCGAGGTGGCGTACGACGGCTACAAGCCCCCAAGCTTCCTCCAGGCAAGTGAGGCCAAGGACGTGGGGCTGGAGTTCCACTCCCTCTCCAAGACGTACAACATGACCGGTTGGCGTATCGGAATGGCCGCCGGCAACCCCGACATGATTCGCAGCCTCATGATCGTAAAGTCCAATCTGGATTCGGGAGTGCCGCAGGCCATACAGCGCATGGGCATCGAGGCATTGAGCGGCGCCCTGGACTCGGTTGACGAACGGAACGCCGTCTACCAGCGCCGTCGCGACAGGGTCATCACCGTACTGAGAGGCATCGGCCTCCGCGTCGAGCCCCCGAGGGCGAGCCTCTACATCTGGGCGCGCGTCCCGGACGGGTACACATCGGCCGATTTCTCCGAGAGGCTGCTGGAGGAGCGGGACATCCTGGTGTCGCCCGGCACAGGGTACGGCAGGTACGGCGAGGGGTACGTCAGGCTTTCGCTCACCGTTCCAGACGACGACTTTGAAAGGGCCTTGGACCGCATCTCCTCCTGGCGCATCCCGTCTCCAATGGCGCCGGTCCGGGCGGGGTAGCGGGGCCGTACGCGTGCGACCTCGAGAATCCTGCCTCCACGCTCTAACGCCGCTGACTCAGGAGGCCTGAAAATCCCCAGGAAGATGCTGTCCACCGCAATGGACACCGAGCGAGTCCTTCTCGTCGGTGTTCAGATAAGGGGACGATCCGGGTCCTTGAATCTCCAGGACTCGCTCCTGGAGCTGGGGGAGCTTGCCCGGTCGGCCGGCGCCCGCGTCGTAGACACCGTGACTCAGCGTCTGGACAGGCCAACCAAGTCCTACCTGGGAAAGGGCAAACTTGAAGAGCTGAAGGAGATGGCCACGGACCGGGAGCTCGACACCGTCATCTTCGACGACGAGATGACGCCCACGCAGCAGCGAAACGTCGAGAGTGCCCTCGGAGGGGTCAAGGTGATCGACCGCACGGCGCTGATCCTCGATGTCTTCGCCCGCCGGGCACGTACTTACGAGGGCCGCCTCCAGGTGGAGCTCGCACAGCACGAGTATCTGCTGCCGAGGCTTGCAGGCCAGTGGTCTCACCTTGAGCGCCTCGGGGCCGGCATCGGGACCAGAGGCCCCGGCGAGACGCAGATAGAGACGGACCGCCGCCTGGTGCGAGGCAGGATCCAGAAGATCAAGAGGGAGCTGGAGGACGTAAGACGTCACCGAGGGCTGTACCGCGACAGGCGGAAAGGAAGTGCCACCCCGGTAGCGACGATGGTCGGGTACACTAATGCCGGCAAAAGCACCCTCATGAACAAACTCACTGGGGCCGGCGTGGCGGTCGAGAACAGGCTGTTCTCCACCCTGGACCCGGTCACGCGCCGGGTCCGCCTCCCATCCGGCCGCGAGCTGCTTCTGACCGACACCGTTGGGTTCATACAGAAGCTGCCGCCGACGGTGGTGGCTGCATTCAGAGCGACTCTGGAGGAGATTCAGGATTCCGCATTCATTCTGCACGTCGTCGACATTACTCACCCCAACGCCGGAGCCCAGACTGACGTGGTGGCGAGCGTTCTGGCCGACCTGGGCCTGGCTGACAAGCCCTCCATTCTCGTGCTCAACAAGGCCGACCTGCTCGACACCCACCGGGACGCTCCGGAAGCTGACGCCCTCGACGCCGCCACGGCTGGAGGGGCCGCGGCGATACTGATCTCCGCCTTGAAGGGTGATGGCAAGGACCGCTTACTCTCCGAAATGGACCGCCTGCTCGCCTCTCAAGCCCGGGACTCCCTCCCCGTGGGAGCCCGATCCCTCTAGCCTTTCCTCATTCATCAGGAACAGGGCAGGGCGTACAGCGCTTTTTTCCCCTTCAAGCACCGGTTTCCCCTCGGATGGCCTCTCTGACCCCCTGTTTTCCTCGTTACCACTCATGCCGAGTTGAGAACTGGCCCGTACCCGAGATACGCGGCCATTCTCGTCTTAATTGACTCTGAACCCACCAGCCCAAGTCATCTGGCCATCGGTATCTCAAGCCTTCGAAATGGCTCTGGCGCAAATCTGGCTTCAATACCGTACTCCTGGACCTCGTACTCGCAGTCCAATCTGAATTCCCAGTGAACCTGCTCTTTCTGTTCCGCCCAGTCTTTGAGTCTCTTAGCGGAACCCGCGTTCATAGGCTGCGTAAACTGCAGCACAGTAGAATTGCCAGGCGCGACAGTCATTTGCGTACTTTCCAAAGTTGACTTCATGCGAAGGCGAGTCTGGCCGAGCTGAGCAACGAATTTCGGTTCCCCTACCTTGAGCGTGAATACCGACCCGTTGAACATCCTGATACCTATGGACACATACGGTTCTCTCTCCGACTGCCCGGCTATGTATGCAGCGACCTATTCCAAGTGTGCAGAGAGAACCTCTGGATCGTTACTGGACCTCATGGATTGCAGCTGCCCTCGTTCCAGTTCTCTAAGCCTTGCATACTGCTTCCTCTCTTGCTGCAGCCGGTTTAGGTGATAACCAGCTCTCAGTACGCTCGACGCCCACCGGAAGGGGAGGGAGAGCAAAGATAGAACGAAGAGGAGAGTGTTCACAGTAGGACCTCAATAGCTTCATAAATCATGATTGTATGGTTCGCACTATAGCTGTTATGTCGAGTTGCAACAGACCTTAAAAAGGTGTTAACCGTTGACATGGCGTGGCGCCCTCGACTATCCCGTGTGCGTGTGGTCTGGCGCCAGGACCCGCGCGCGGACCTCAATCACGCCCATGCGGTGAAGCTCGACAAGAAGCGCAAGCGAGGTGTCCCCCAGGCGCTCACGATCAAACTCAAGGGAGTTGAATCCCGGTTCTTGGCCTCCGGTCTCCACGCCGGTTTCGAGCAGCGAGATCACCCGGTCACCGTACAGTACGGATGCGGCCCCGAGCTGATAGTGCATGATATCGGTGCTGGATGCCTCACGACCTCCGCCGACCCGTGCCCAGGATGACCGGGCGAACACCAGAATGGCGGCGCTGCATTCTCTCATCACCTTGGAGGCCTCGGCCGCGACGGGACGCGCGTCGTCATAGTCGCTTTCGATGACGGCGTATGGGATGTCGAACTCGTCCAGCACGGTCTTTAAGAAATCGACCACGTCCGGGGACCCCGAGTGGCCGATGAAAATACTTCCGGCATGAATCGGACCGTCCCGCGAGGTATCCGCGGCCTCTGCCGGTCGCAGCGGTCCGGCGGCCACACCGCTGTCACGGATTGGCTGTGAGCCATCGACCACATCCTCGTCCGGCTTGTGGGCGCCCTCGAGGCTCACGTAAAGAGTGCCACCCACATCTCCCAGAATTCCAACGTAAAGCCCGTTGGCCTTGATGATACCGAGGCACTCTGACGTAATACTGGTATGGACTCCGAGCTCGCGCTGAAGCGTGTTCTGCGCGAAATCGTCCTCAGGGACCCTTTTGCCATCGAGCATCTGGTAAAACCGCCTGAACAGCTCCGGCTGCAGCGCCGCCTCAAGCAGGGCCTGACGCCGCTCGCCGCTCCGCTGCGGCACGGCCGCGAACCCTCCTCTGGGCGTGAGCTCGATTCGGTCGTCGTTGTACCCGCCACGCGTAAGGCCGTACTTCGCGGACGAGTTCAGCTTCATGGTGAACCCGCTACTCGTGGGCGTGGTGCCCAAGACCTTGGCAAGTAGCACGCGGTCGAATGGCAGGCCGGAGTTTCGCTCCTGGATCGCCGACGCGATGATGCTCGCTTCTTCGAGTGTGTGGACGGGGTACGGCCTGACCATTCGCGTCCGTTTTCTCGGGGTCTTGGTCCCCTCCGGGGACTCATTTGATTGGCCTTCCATGATTCTTACCCCCATGACTCGCGGCCACGCATCCTGAATCGTACTCAAGGTGGAATATATATCGCCGTGACGATGATGTCAACGCGCGTTTCAGCCAGTTTCAGCATGAATTGTCTATGCTGAGAAGACTCCTGCTACTTTTGAAAAGAGTTGAAACAACGCCCCGGCTGAAAAACATTCACGTACCATCAGGCCTGGCCGGTCCACATAGTCGGGGCCCAATGTAGCGAGCCAGGGGTACCACCCGAGACCCCCTCGCAAGAACATAGCATCATACCTATTAAGCGCAGCGTCACAAGGGCCCGGTGGGCCCAAAAGTACGACAAGTCCTGGAAGTCCATGGGGTACCTGACTTCGTAGGTAACTTAGACGGCCAGGAGTGAGCCCCGGGGAAGTCACCTGGGGGACCGTCCCCAGCGCCACGGCGCCGCGCCATCGAGCCCGTGCGCGACGCCGGATGCCAAAGTGATAAAATAGGTAGCAATCGACACGGTTAGAGGGAGAGCATATTGAGCAAAAAGTCGAGAACCCGACTCCTGGCGCCGGCGTTCGCCGCCTTCGCGGGCCTGCTGCTGGTCGCATGCGGTGGCGCCGCCGAGCAGGCGCCACCCGAAGTGGATGCTCCCCCACCGGCCGCCGCGGCTGCACCTGCCGCCGCACCATTGGACTCGGCTCCCTCCCCTGCGAGCGCTGCCGCGGACACCATCGTAGCTGATGCTCCCGATGCGTCGCAGTTCCCGCCCGTTGAGCCGACCGAGCTTAAGGTGGACCCGCCGCGGGACGTTCCGGAGGAGTTGAGGATCATCTGGGAGGCATGGCAGCTCCTTCATCAGGACTATGTAGACCGGTCCCAGCTGGACCCAGAGGCATTTTCCGAGCAAGCCATCAGAGGAATGCTGCGAGTCCTTGAGGACCCGCAGACTGCATACGTCAGCCCCGAGGTGCTGTCCGGATCATTTCAGGACGTATTTCACGGCGAGTTCGAGGGTATTGGCGCCCACGTGCAGATGAACGCCGATGGAAAGCTGGTGATCGTATCGCCCATCGAAGGCAGCCCCGCCGAGGCTGCCGGTATCAGGCCCGGGGACATTGTGCTTGAGGTGAACGGGGAAAGCCTCGAAGACCTCAGCATCCTGGAGGCAGTGGCAAAGATACGCGGTCCCAAGGGAACGGAAGTAACGCTGCTCATCAAGCATTTAATCGCCCCAGAACCGGTGGAGATAACGTTGGTCCGAGGGCGCATCCCGCTCACCAGTGTCCTCCTGAGGAGCCAACCGGGCGATCCGTTTGCGCACATTAGGATTACCAACGTCTATCCGAATACCGTCGACACCCTGCGTAGAATGCTCTCCGGGGCGATCAAAGGCGGGGCCGAGGGCCTGATTCTCGATCTACGGAATAATCCTGGAGGCACCCTGGATGCCACGGTGGACATCGCCAGCGAGTTCCTGGATGGCGGCCTGGTCCTGTATGTCATCGACGGCGACGGCCGTAAGCAGGAGTGGGAGGTCCGCGAGGGCGGCATCGCAAAGGACATACCCATGGTAGTCCTGGCCAACGAGGGCAGCGCCAGCTCCAGCGAGATACTGGTCGGCGCCTTTCAGGACCACAATCGGGCCACGATAATCGGCACAACAACCTTTGGCAAGGGAAGCGTAAACATTCTGAGGCCCCTGAGCAATGAAGGTGGCCTGTATATCACAATCGCCCACTGGTACACTCCCCTCGGGCGGCTCATTCAGGATGATGGTCTGGATCCTGACATCGAGGTCGTCGACCGGGACGCCAGGGAGGCCGACATAAAGCAGTTGCAGCGCGCTATCGAGGAGTTGGAGCGGATAACCGGCGTCGAGGCATCGTAAACTCTGAGCCAATGACCAGCGGCAAGACACTGGCCGTCAACCGAAAGGCCCGCTACGACTATGAGATCCTGGACACCGTCGAGGCGGGGTTGGTGCTGGCCGGCACCGAGATCAAGGCGATGCGAGAGGGCCGCGCGAACCTTGGCGACGGATACGCCAAGCCGGAAGGGGGCGAGCTGTGGTTGGTAAACGTCCACATCGCCCAGTATTCGGCCGGCGGTCTCAGCAATCATGAGCCGACCAGGCCGAGAAAACTGCTCCTGCACAAGGAGCAGATTACCCGCCTGTCCAGCCAGGTAAACGAAAAGGGCCTCACCATCGTCCCGCTAAGGCTCTATCTAAAGCGGCACCGTGCGAAGGTTGAGCTGGGGGTCGCCAGAGGCCGCAGAACGTACGACAAGCGGCGGGCGATTATCGACAGGGATAGGAGACGCGAGGCCCAGGACGCCATCAAGCGACGGCCATGACCGACCTCAGCCGCGGCGAGCGTCGCCGCACTCGCGCGGGACCGGAGGCCTGGACCCCTATAAGACGGACTCCACCATTCCATATACTAGCAGGCTGGTCCCGCCATAGGCGGGCGGACGGGGTGTGCAGAGGGCCGAAGCCCCGGCGCCTGTCCCTTCGCTGAACTCAGGGCAGACATTCTATGAACGTGTCGAAGGGCCGGTCCGCCCCAGGCGGACAGCCGCCCTCCCACCACGGCTACCCGTTCACCCTCGCCGGAGAAGTCGATAGCCCCTACTGAACTGTTGCCGAGGTAATGGGAGAGCGCCCTTACGGCCTACAGCTAGCTTACCCTCTTGACTTCCAGTGACTCGCCGGGCGCGAGGGCAACCCGATGGACGTCGATTCCCAGCTTCAGCAGCCAGTAGCCAAGCGTAGCCTTGCTCACCCCGATCTCATCTGCCGTAGCAGAGAGGCCCTGCTCCGTGACCAGAGGGGGCAACATCTTCTCGAGCGGCTGCTGATACCGCTCTTCAACCGCGATCATCTTCTTCGTCTTCCGCCTCATCATAGTCTCCTCCTGAGCCTTTGATAACTATATGCTAACTCTGGCTTGATAATGTGTCAATGTGTTTTCAGCAGTTATCTAAGACAATTCCAACCATTTCAACGATTTCTATTCTACTCATTCGGCTGCCAGCTCTCCCACTCCAGGTCCAAGATGTGCTAACCGGTGCACTCCACGCTATTGGATGGATGCCACACGGTGAATTAGCGTGTAGGCTAAGTTTATCGCTATTGAGGTCCGCGTCGTTGACCTGTAGTGGCGCGCCTGCTAGACTCGGCGGTATCATCAGGACCGCGCGCGTTGCGTCGGAAGCGCGGGATCCTGATACCGGTATGGATAGCGCGCGGAGGGCCGAATTCGCGGAAAAGGCAGGTCACCCCCCCTGCCCTACCGCTTTCATCGCCCTCTACGGCCATTCCAAGAGCGGCCCGATACGGCCGGCAATGGGTCGGTATGACAACGTCTGGTACGGAGTGGAGGTTGAGGCGTGGGCCTCGAGATAGTCAAAAGGACCCGACAAAATCATGCCATCGAGCACGGTACCGTCGCGGTGCTCTTGGAAAGGGGAGCGCGCACTCCCCTGGCGGGGAATGCGACCCCCGGCGGGTTCCTCATATATGGGTATCTAGCTGTGGAGGACGTCAGGTCCGCGGCCGACGAGGCGCTGCACAGGATGCAGGCCGGCGAGCGCGAGCTAGCGGTGTCACCATACTGCGGCACCAACCTGGTGGTCGGGGCTCTCCTGGCAGGCGTACTGTCGGGAATCATCCTGGGGAGGTCTAAGGGCCGCCTCCAACGCATGCCGGCCGCGATGACCGCGATCCTCGTCTCAACGTTGCTGGGACGGCCCATAGGTAGCATGGTCCAGCAGCGCTACACGACCCTGGCCGACGTCGAGGGCGTCCAAATTACCGGCATCAGCACCCTTCGGCTTGGGCGCTTCGCTATTCACCGGCTCCGCACGTCACGCGACTCTGGACGGTCTCGTTGACCCCTTCGTTCCGCCGTTGGTACACTGGTGGGGCGATAGCACGTCCCTGTAGCTCAGTGGATAGAGCGGCTGCCTTCTAAGCAGCGGGTCGCAGGTTCGAATCCTGTCAGGGACGCCACCCCCTCTCCCCCCCCATTCTGACATCTCCGCCCGCGGCTCGGGCGACAGCCCCATCTGATACGCCTCGAGGGCGTTGTCTATGTTAGACGTGGACCCGGCTCCCACGGTGCTCCTCCGTCATTGAAGCTCACCTTCCGATGACGTACCTACCAACCCGATGGCGGCCTCGTCTAGAAGCCTGCCGCTTTGTCGCAGACGTACAGGAACGGCTCACCGGCCAGGAAGCGTCGAAGGTTTTCCTTGAAAACCTCCCTCTGCGCGTCCGTCCTGTCGGGCGAGGCCGCGGCGCAATGGGGCGTCAGGACCACGTTCTCCATGTCCCATAGGGGGCTGTCCTGTGGAAGCGGCTCCTGGGAGGTAACGTCCAGCCCGGCCCCCGCGATGTGGCCCGAGCGAAGAAGATCGATAAGGGCGGCCTCGTTGACTATGTTCCCTCTGGAGACCACTATGACGTAGGAGCCGCGTCTCAGCAGACCCAGACGGCGGCGGTCGAGAAGGTCTCGGGTTTCCGATGTCAGCGGTGCCGTGACGACCAGCCAGTCGGAAAGCCGAAGCATCTCGTCGAGCCGGTCGAGACCCCAGACCTCCTTGATCGCCGGAGGCCCGTACTGCTCCTGCGTGTGGAGCTTGTCTACGGCGTAAACGTGCATGCCGAACCCGTGGGCCCGCCGCGCCACGGCCATGCCCACGTCACCCAGGGCCAGGATACCGATGTTGCGGTCGCTCAGGTCCACCATCCGGTCTCTGTGTCCGCCCGACCACCGGCGTGCCCGCTGGTCGTCCCTGAACACGGGGAAGGGGCGGGCAAGGTTCAGGATCATCCCAAACGCGTGGTCCGCCATGGGGTTCGCATGGGGCCCTCTGGTATTGGTCAAGACCACGTCGCTCTCTTTGAGCGCGGGCACCAGAGTCCTAGCCATGTCGATGCCAGTCGACCCCACGTGGACCCATCGCAACCTCTCGTTGGCCATGAAGACCTCCTGAGACGGCCACCCCACGTATGCGTCTGCGTCCCGTATCTGGACCGCCTGCTCCTCGGCGTTGGTCGCGACCTCGAAGGTCACCTCCGGATAGCTGGACCGTAGCTCGTCGATGATCTCCACCATGTCGGTCATCACAATCTTCATCATACGTCTCCTGATGCCAGAAATTGCTCTGCCCACCCGCGCCAATCGCGGGCCCCCATGACGGACGGGCGGCGCCAATTCTGCCTCGGCGCTGTCCGTGGCGCTCTATCGATGGCGGGGCCGGCGGCTGGTGTCTCCGGTGATTCTCAGCCATCACCCGCCGGGGAGTTCACTGAGAATCTCTTTGACATATTTGAAGCTGCGTCGGTCCTGATGAAGCTGGTCTCCGACCTGAGCGCCCTCGACCATCAGATAGCCCTGATATGCGGCCTCCACCATTGCGGATATGGTGAAACGGTAGTCAACATCACCGTCGGGCAGGGGCACCCTGGCAAAGAAGGACCTCCGCAGATTGGGGACGTGGGTGCGTATCAGGTTCTTGCAGTGCCAGTAGATTGCGTGGGGCGCCAGCGCCATGATGGCGTCTTCGCTGGTCTCCTCCGGTTCGTCATACTCCCAGTAGATGTTGCCCAGGTCCGGGTTTATGCCGAAGTTCGCTCGGTCGACCAGCTTCAGGAGGTACAGAGCAGACCAGCTGTTGTCGACGATGCTCTGCTGATGGACCTCCACAGCCAGCCTGACCCCGTGGGGCGCCGCCAGGTCCGCCACCGCCGCGATGGCTTTCGCGTTGAGTGAGTAATCGTCCGCGGTCGCCTGCCGGCTAGAGAACTGGGAGACTGTCTCTCCGATTCCTGAGCCCTTGCCTTTAGGGTCTCTGGGAGCCCTGCCGACCACCCCGTTCACAATGCGCACCCCCATCCAGGACGCTACTTGGACACCCCTCTCCCAGCGCTTGCGATTTTGGGTACCGATCTTTGGGTCTGCCATGTCTCCGCCGCCTCTCAGGGCCACGCACGGCACACCGGCGCCCTCCAGGCGACGTGCCAGGTCTCGGGCCTTTTCCTCGGTCACGTCTGCCAGGGTCTCCAGGCTGAGCTCAACCCCTTCGAAGCCGATCTCCCTTAGCTTGGCCAGGTACCTGTCGGTGGTGCCGCCGGTGAAGAGCTCGGCGATTCCCCCTCGCGACGGATAGAAGACATCGCGGCGAAATGCGTACCCGACCTTCATGGCGGATACCCCGCGGTCTGACCGGACGAACGCACTTCCTGCGCCAGCTCAAAGCCGTTGCCCTCCGTATCGGCCAAGTGCGCCAGCATGATCGGTTCGCCTGGCCGCTCGGACGGGCCGCTCATCACCTTGCCGCCGCCGGCGCTGACTTCCCGGCACGCTGCCTCGATGTCGGCCACAGTGAATCCCAGCCCCGTCGACTTGACTTCGCCGTCGCCGCCGCCGTGTAACGCCACGACTGCGTCGCCGTACGCCATCTCTGTCCAGTTAGGCGACCGATACCTCGCCTCCAGGCCGATGACGTCCGAGTAGAGCGCGATCGCCCGGTCCATGTCCTGCGCCATTAGCATAAAAACGACCTTCTGGATGTCCACGGTCTCTCGCCTCCTACGCGAGTTTATGGCTCTGGGGACCCTCAGTTCAGCGACATTGCGCTGAGTATTATCTGCGCCGGGCGATCCAACATCAACTCGCCTGGGCCTCACTCCCTCGCCCGTCAAATGTCCCCCATCCTCGGTGAAGGCCGGCCAGACGGCGGCCCAACGCCGCTAAGCGGGCCACCAAGGCTCGCCAGATACCGTCACGCTAGGACAGACCCACCCTGCCCACGCCCCCGCTGGCGCCCTCCCCTACCAGGAACCCGCGAATATCGTCGGCGTATCTGACCTCGGAGTCGTCCTGGGGACGGTAGCCGAGCACCCCACGGGCGTTGGCCAGTGACCAGAAGGCGCGGGCATTGTTGCTGATGCCGTACACCACCTGCCAGGGGATGCCATGCTCGTTCTCGATGTCCGCCGTCTCAATTGACCTGGTGAAGAGCTGTGTCAGGTCGCGCGGGCTGACGTAGGCGCCGAGGTCCCGCTTGTACCTTGCCGGGTCGCCTTCATAGAGCTTGCGATCGAGTTCTCGCGGCGCGCCAATCCTTACCATCACCACTCCCAACTTCCGCCCAAAGGCACCGCAGGCAAACAGGAAACCCATGTGCTCGTAGGTTGCCTTGGCCCACCCGTAGAAATTGTCGGAGAGGGGCAGCCTGTATGGGTCGAGCATCTCAATCTTGCGGTCATGGATCAGGGCGTTCTCGTACCAGTCGGCAGCGTGGTTGGAGCTCGCCACACTGACGCGAGGCACTCCAGCGTCGTATGCAGACCGGAGCATGTTGTAGGCCATCTCCACGTTCGCCTTCTCGTCATAGAAGCTGTCGAGGGGGCCGCCGGAGCGGCGCTTGTAGCCCAGGTGCACCACCGCGTCCACGCCCTGGAAGTGGCGGGCGTACCTGCTGCGGTCCGGGTCTATCAGGTCGGCGATCACGACGCCTTCCACCCGCTCACCCTCCCGCGTTTCATCTTTGACGTCCATCAACACCATGTCGTATTTGTCCCGGAACTCGGGCAGGAGCTGGCCGGCTATGTAGCCTGTTGCACCTGTCATCAGGACCTTTTGAACTGCCAATGTGGGCCTTCCTTTCCGTACTGATTCGGGCGGATATGCCAAGAGTCACGAGAGGGTATTATTCAGATCCATCCGAGCGCGCCTCATTTCGATAATCGCTCCGCCCCACTCCCTCCGCCAACATCTAACACCCAACACCCCGTGCCCCACGCCCCTACCTAAACCGTATTGAGAACAGATCTGCCTCCTTCATGGTGAAGCGCAACCGGACCGGCCGCCCGGCCAGTCGGCCCACGTCGTGGCCTCCGGCCCATGCCACGGCCCGCTCGATCTCGTCTCCGTAGATCTCGGCGCTCTCCGATAGCCGGTAACCGTCGATGGGCCGCCCCTCGGGGTCCTGTACCTCCACCCTCAGGCTGCCCACAACCGAGGTAGAGTAGTTGACGACCAGCTCTCCTCCCTCGAACGTCAGCGGCCTGGTGACCAGCTCGCCGCCGCCGAAGGGGGCATTGACCGAGACGAAGCCGTCGATGCGAAGCGAGCCGCGCCGCACCCGGACGCTTGGACGTTTATAGTGCTCCATGTAGTACACCGACATCTCGGCGGGTCCAGTCGGCACGACCCCTACGCCGATGTACATGTTGCGGTCCGTCCAGTTGTCGGGGTCCAGACCGGGCCGCAGGAAGGCCTCCATGAAGCGCCGGTCCCAGCGGACCCCGTCGCGGCTGGTCATGAACACCGCTTCGGAGATCCCGCTATCTGCCCAATCGGGGTCGAACTTGCGGTCGGGCACGAAGCGCTTTGGGAACATGAGGTAGATGTGCGGGGCTCGAAAGTACTGGTTGCAGGAGTTCTTGTACAGGTGCTCCAACGGGGAGTCGCCAAGATCGATGAACTCGGGGTCCGTCCACGTCCGGAAGTCGTCGGAGACACTGCGCCTGATAGCGCGGGTTCGAGGATGCACCCAACCGCGCATGTAAGCGACGTAATGGCCCAGGTTGGTGTCCCAGAACGCGACGGTGTGCGAATCGAAGACGGGCATGGTCCCGTCTTCGGGCGCGACCAGGACTGGGTCGCTGCCCTGCCCCCTCCAGTGGACCCCATCCGGAGACGTGAATGTCCGGTGCCCATCTCGCTCTCCCACCACGCGGGCCAAGCGCCCCATGGCCTTATACCGATCGGACTCAGGAGCCGCCGGATTGGAGTCCTTAAAGACGCAGAGGGCCATGGCGGCGTCCGGACCCTGGAGGATGATATTGTTGTCGCGGGAGCCGTTGAACTCGCAGATACCCAGCGTCGGGCGTTCCCAGTGAATGCCGTTTCCGCTCTCCGCGTATGCCGTGCGCTGCGCGGGCATCGCATTATCGCCCCGGTACCATAACCGGTACGAGTCCCCCTCCTTCATCACCACCGGATCGTAGCTCTCGGGGCCCTCCCAGGGCCTGTCCAGAACCAGCGCCACCTCCCGCGGGACGGGATGATGCAGCCGCAGCGCGACTCCGTCCATCCTCTCGATCAGCCAGTCGTCCAAAAACAGCTCCAGCCGGGACCCGATATCTCGCGAGTCATCCATTTCACCCTCCGCCATGCAGCTACCGCCACCTGACCCTTAACTCAAAGCGCCACTTCCGAAAAACCCAACACCTAACACCCAAAACCAGGCACCCCTCCCCCCACCCTCTTCCCGAGCCGTATGGGATCCAGAGAGCCTGGGAATCCGTTTCTCCATACCACTAAACCTGGATTCCTCAAGTCGCGGACGGAGGGCTTGCGCCTGGTGGGTGTCGCGCCGTCCTCGACGAGAGCCATGGTAGTTTCACTCACGAATGCCGTCGACCTCCCCATCAAGCTCGCGGCATTCCAGGAGTCCAGCGTCCGAGGTGATGGTGGCGCGACGAAACTCCTGGCGGACTCTAAGCCAAGAGGGTGGGTGAAGACGGCCCTTCATACCCTTCGACAAACTCCCCTCGATACGTCCCGACTCGTCGGGACTACTCGGGGCGAACGGGCAAATACCGCTTATGGTGAGTAGGCCGCAGGCCGTATCGAACCATAGTGGTGAGCCCTTCGGCAAGCTCAAGACAGGCCTGTCGAACCACAGTTCCACATACTTCTCACACACCCTCTAAGCCCGAATCCACCGAAGGACACCGATGGACGGCGTGAGGAAAGCGGAAGGGGGGTGAGGGAGCTACAGGGGAAATAGCCTGGGTTCCATTTGGGGTAGGGAGGTCGGCGGACGGTCTTCATCGCCGCACAGGGGCCCCTATGGCCGTCTGCGGGAGCTGCGATGCGCGGGATGGCGAGAGAATACGCAGCAGGGAACTCTCTCGGACCGGGCTGGCACGAGTCTGCGGGGATCTTCGGTTGTCCGGTGGGTGGGTCGGTCGCCGACGGTGCCGTCAGGCCGGGAGTGGAATGGCTCGCAGCCGGGCCAAGGCGCGGCTGAACTTCTCAGCCCAAGGCCAGCGATCCGGAAGATGCAGGGTCAACCGGCGTGCCGAGCGGGTGAGCCGTCCGGCCAGGGAGAAGAACCGCCGCCGGAGGGTCTTGGTGGTGGCTATCCGCTCTCCCAGACCGATCCGCGCCGTCCAGCGGGCCAGGTTGTGGGCCATCGTCTGGACGGCCAGCCAGGCGCCGTTGGCGGCGAAGCGGCCCGAGGGGAGATGGTTCAGCCCGACGCCGTACTTGAGGTCGCGTATGGCATTCTCGATCTCGGCGTGGCGGCGATGGTCAGCCTCCAGTTCGAGCAACTCCCCGTCCCGGTCGGTGATGAAGCCATGATAGCTGTATTTGGCGAAGAGGGCCAGTTGGGAACCGGGCGTCGGCTTCACCCGCCGGACGATGAGCCGTACCGGCGCGGCGTCCGCCTCGGCCTGGAAGGGGGTGCAGGTGGTCTCGGCCACATCGGCGGCGCCGTCCATCCAGTAAGGAATCGGCGTCCAGGCATCTTCGGGTATCGCCTCGATGAGATTGTGCAGGCTTTTGTGCTGGCGGATGGTGATGGAGAAGCGGACATCCATCTTGCGGCAGACGGATACCACGCCATGAGTGTAGAACCCGCTGTCGGCCCGTAGCGTGAGTCGTCCGTTGGCCCCGGCGTAGCGCACCCGTCCCACCGTCTCCCGCAGGAAGTGGGCGGCGCCGCGGGCGGTGTTGGCCCGGCCCTCGCGCAGCCGGGACATCAGCACGTCTCCGGTGCCGGCGGCGATGGCCAGCAGCGGGTGGTAGCCCCGCTTGCCGGTATAGCCGTGGTGGCGCGCTCCCTCCTTGGCCAGTCCGTAGGTCTCGCAGATGGTGGAGTCCAGGTCAATGGTCAGGGGCCCGTCGCCGGGTCCCGCCCCGGCCTGCCAAGCCCGGGCCAGCAACTCGCGGCTCACCCGGTCGAGTTGACGGACGTGGCCCCACCGGAAGCTGCGCAGGGTGCAGGCCGTCCCCCAGGGTGCAGGTGCGCAACACATCGGCGTCGTCAATGCAGTCGCCCCCAGCCAGCGCAGACGCCACCAGCGTCATCATCTTGTCGCTCGTGTTCGCCCGCCCCGGGGCATCGCCCAGGTCGAGGCGCTGCCGGACGAGTTCGGGCAGGCCGAGGTGCCGCGCCAGGGTGGCCGGAAGGAGCAGCCCGGCATTGGCCACCAAGCGGCGGTCGTCGAAGGTGATTTGGATCCGGTCGGGGTGGTTGCGTGGCAGCATCTACTGGGTGCTCCTTTTCCGGGGCCGTTTTTTTGCTACAAAACCATTATCCCAGAAGCACAGGAGCACCTTCTTGCCGCCTCAGGACGCTAACCCGACGCCCTCCTTCGGTGGATTCGGGCTTAGCTGTGGCTTGATCCACTCGATCGACCCTCGGGGAGCCTCCAAGCAGTTGTTATACACGATTCCGTCGGCGCCGTTCTCGGCAAGCGCACGGGTCCCGCCACAGGCCTGCCGCTCCGTTAGAATCGGAGTGCCCGTGCCCGGTCCGTCAAAGCCCATGCGCAGACCCACCATCAGCTGCTCAAGGGCCGGGCCGTGATCGGGGGTCTCTAAGGGGGAGCGGGACTGGTCGCAACCTTGGGGCCGCGCTCATGGTGTCCGGGGATCGTTGCGGAGAATAAACGCCGCCAACGGTCGGGGCCGGCGATCCTCACCGACTTTCCCACGGAGATCGCCCACCTGCGCGCTGTCCCCATCGAGAGCCTCCAGGACTCACAGGAGAGAGACGCGGGGCTCCAACGGGTCATGATGGATGCGGCATCGAAGATGGAGAAGTTCGTGCCATCACAAGGCGGTCACATGGCCTCGGCGGCAACTCCTGCCACCGGGTCGGTCCACACCGATGGGGGCGGAGCGCCTTGGCCATCGAATAGAGACATGGTCTAAACCAGCGGCCTGCTACCGGTCACCCCCCTGCTGCCCTGTCGCTCTCGCAATCCTCGACTCTACGAGACCCCGGTCCATCCCGAAGTCCACCGCGCGGTCGATGTCGTTCTTGGCGTCATCGTCCCTACCCAGGAGAGCGTACACGATCGCCCGGTTCAGGTACGGAACGGGGTTGTTGGGGCCAAGTGCGATGGCTGCGTCATAGTCTTCTGTCGCCGTCTGATATTCGCCCAGGTTCACATAGGTGAGTCCCCGGTTCGTAAACGCTCTTGGGTCGAAGCGGTTAAGCTTTATTGCCTGATCGAAGTCCTCTATGGCGCGCCGATATTCACCGGCACTCGCGTAAGCGATGCCCCGGTCGGAGTAGGCCCTGTCGTTATCCGGCTCAAGCCTGACGGCCGTATCGTAGTCCTCGATGGCCCGCTGGAACTCGGCGAGACCTACATAAGCGGCCCCCCGATCAAGGTAGAGTACGGCTTCATC
>CAXXWW010000004.1:0-35576 GCA_963665215.2 Dehalococcoidia bacterium | reverse complement strand
GTTCCGTGTACTACCCCAACATACGGTAGCGCTCAGATGTGCTAAAGCGCTGGAACTTCCTCAAAACGGGTGTTTACGAGGGAATCAAGTTTTCTATCCCGGCCACGACCTGCCCTTCAGGCTGGAGGGCGAGGAGATCAGCTACCTGCATGGCCCCACGGAGGTGGAGATCACCGCTTCCAACGAAGGGGGCAGCGCGCCCGCGCTGACCTACAAGGTACCGTCGCACCGCGAACCCAACATTGATATGGTGCAGAAGGGCCCTGGGGGTTAGGGTCTAGCGTAAAGGGTATGGGGCCACGGGCCGAAAGCCGACGTCACATGCTGTCGATGACCCGCTTCTGGTCCTGGAGGAGCTGCGATATTCCACTTTGCGCCAGGTCCAGCACCTGGTCCAGCACCCCTCTTGAGAAGGCGCCACCCTCTGCGGTGCCCTGCACCTCCACGTACTCACCCTGGTCGGTCATCACGACGTTGAAATCGACCTCGGCGCGGTAGTCCTCTTCATAGGACAGGTCCAGCAGAACCCGTCCGGCGACCACGCCCACGCTGGTGGCCGCTACGGCGCACCTGATCGGCATGACTGACAGGTCGTTCCGGGTCTTCAGCGTGGTGAGGGCCTGGTGCAGGGCCACGTATGCGCCGGTTATCGCAGCGGTGCGCGTGCCGCCGTCGGCCTGCAACACGTCGCAGTCCACGGTTATGGTCCGCTCCCCCAGGCCCTCCATGTCGACCGCTGCGCGGAGAGAGCGCCCGATCAGCCGCTGTATCTCCTGAGTGCGTCCCCGCGGCCCTCTGCCCCTGCCCTCCCTGGGGCTCCGGGTGACGGTGGCGCGAGGAAGCATGGCGTACTCGGCGGTGACCCACCCCCGGCCTGCGCCCCGAAGGAACTGGGGGACCCCATCCTCCACGCTGGCCGAGCACAGGACGCGGGTCTGGCCCGTTTCGATCATCACCGATCCTTCGGCGAAGACCTGCGCGTTGGGCGTCAGGCGGACCTCTCTAAGCTGGTCTGGTCTCCGACCGTCGGATCGAATCAAGAGGGGCTCCGGGGGGGAGTGTGGCTGGGAGTATAGCACACGCGACAGGGCGGCGGTGCGAAGCGGTCGCCATTGGGGCCGGAGGCCGCTATCACTCCTTGAGCAGGCCCGCCAGAAACACCTTAAGGACCCCCTCGTTGGCGACGTTGGCGATCTTCCGCGTCTGATTTCCCTGGCGATCGAAGAGGAACGTAGTGGGAAGCCGGGTGACGTTGAGCTCCCTTGCGAGCTGCACCGTGGTGTCCAGCGCCAGCGGGTAGGTGATGCCCGCATCATCGGCGAACTCCCTGGCGTCCTGCTCCACGTCGCCCTCGGCGATGCCGACGAAGACGACACCCTTTTTGCGGTACTCCTGCCAGACGCGCTCGAACGCCGGCATCTCCCAGCGACACGGCGGACACCAAGAGGCCCAGAAGTTCAGCACCACGACCTTCCCTCGCAGGTCCGAGAGCCGGAGCGTCTCGCCATTCAGAAGTGTCAGCGGTAGGTCGTGAAGGGGAGTGTCCGTGCGAGGGCCCTCCGGCGGCATAAAAGCGACGCCCGGCCTGGGTGCAGGACTCGGCAGCGTCACAATCGTGGTGCTGACTCCGCTGGGAGGTGTGAACGTGAAACCCTCTTCAGCACCGCCAGGGGTCACGAGGATCTCAGTGCTCGTTGGCTCCTGATTCAAGGTGTTGGTGGCCGAGTTAACCCCATCCGCGGATGTCGGCGCAGTCGCGAGCGCAGGCGTCGGAGAGGGCGCCGCCACAGCCTCAGCTGCCCCGGCGGGCGCAGGCGGTGAAGTTGGCGCCGAGGCGGGCACGGGAGCGGGCCCAGCGCAGCCAGCCGCCAGCAGCAGGAACGCCGGGAGCGATACGATTGATCTTCGGAAGCGCATGATGGACGGGCGCATGGGACTGGCGTTCGATTATATCGGATTCACCGCCTGGTATTCACCTCCAGGCGGGTGCCGTCTGTCACGAACTCGATGTCGCCTTTCTCGCTGGTCAGGTATACGCTGTCCTCGGGCACACGACCCAGCAGCGCTGTAACTGTTTGGGGGTGTGGATGGCCGAAGCGGTTGTCCTCGCCCACCGATACCACCACCGGCGCGGGGGTTACGGCGTCGAGGAACTCGTCGATGGACGAGGTGCGGCTGCCGTGATGGGCGACTTTCAGCACGTCGCTATCGATGAGTGCATTGCGGGCGACCAGGTCCGCCTCGGCTTCGCCGAATATGTCCCCGGTGAGCAGGAAGCTGATTCTTCCGTACACCCGCCGCAGGACTACCGATGCGTTGTCGACATCCGAGGAGGTGCCCCTCATCAACTTCTCTGGCGGGCCCACCACCTGCAACAGCACACCATCGTCGAGGGTGACCACCTGCCCCGCCCAGGCCTGGGTGACCGTGGCCCCTTCGCCATCTACGGCCTGCCGCCAGGCCTGGTACGCTGGGCTGTCGTACTCTACACGGCGCTCCAGGACTCGCTCCACATCGTACCTCCTCAGGAGCGCGGTCAGCCCGGAGACGTGGTCGCTGTGAGGGTGCGTGAGCACAACCAGATCGATGGTGCGGTCCCAGAAACGGAGCTTTGAGCCCGCGACCCTTGCCGCGTCCAGAGGGTCGGGGCCGCCGTCCACCACGATGTTGGCGCCGCTGGGGGTCACGATGAATACGGCATCGCCTTGCCCCACGTCGGCGAAGGTCACGTGCAGTCTGCCGTCCGGTACGGACAGCGCCGCTATCCACGCCAGCGCCGCCACTGAGACCGCCCCGAAGAGGACCCACCATGGCACAGCCCTGCCCCGGAACGCTAAGAGCGCCGGTGAACCCCGGAGTCGCGCCAAAGCCCGAGGCGCCGCCGACAGGAGGGGACCACCCGTGTACCACAACAGGAATGGCACGTAGTAGGCCCACGCCAGCAGTGGCGCGACAGGGCCGGTCTCTATCGAGGCGGCGGGAGCCCGGGCGAACAGCCCCACCACACCCGTAAGGTATGACGTGAATAGCCATGCCAGCCAGCCGAGCGGCTGCGCCAAGTCGGTGCTGACCAGGCCCACTGCCCCGGCGGCAGCCTGTGTGACAAGCACCATCGGCAAGGCCGGCAGGCTCAGGAGTGTCGCGGGGAGCCCCACCAGGGACACCCGCTCGAAGTAGAATGCTACCAGGGGGAGCGTCGCGAACGATGCGGCGACGGTCATCGCCACCGCATCCGCGACGAAGTCTCGGAGCGAATTGTGGGCCGTGCCCTTCTCGGGCCGGTCTCCAAGAAGACGACGGAACTTACCCCTCAGCGGCTCGGCCACCACGGCAATGCCGGCCATGGCCGCGAAGCTCAGTTGGAAGGACACGCTCCACATGACGTGGGGGCTCACCGCCACCATCACGGCCGCGGCCAACCCCAGCGCCGGTAGGACACTGCGGGGCCGGCCCAGGGCTAGAGCGGCCAGGTAGACACTCCCCATAATGGCCGCCCTCGTCACCGACGGCGACATCCCGGCGATGAGGGCGTATAGCCACATCAGGAGGAGGGGCGCGATCAGGTAGTGCTGTCTCCGGCGGCCGAGAACCCGCCAGCTCGCCGCCAGGCTGAGGCCCAGAAGGGTACCCACGTGGAGCCCGGATATGGCCAGCAGATGAGACGTTCCGGTGGCCCGGAAATCCTCAACCAGGTCCTCGGGAAGGTTGTCGCGCAGCCCCAGCAGCACGGCCTGGCCCACGGAGGCCTGAGGCTCGGGGACCGTATCAGCGAGAGCCACGCCGACGCTCTGGCGCACGCCGTACAGCCAGCGGTAGAACGACACACCCTCCCCCTCCCCCTCGCCCAGGAGCGAGGCCTTGGGAAAGGACATGACCGAGTCTATACCCTGGCGCGCCAGAAATGCCGCATAGTCGAAGTCCCCCAGGACGGGAGGCGGCTCGAGGAAACCTTCCAGGAGCAGCCGGTCCCCGTACCGGAAGTACGGCCTGTCCCTCTGAAGAACCACCTCTGCGGACTCCCGGAGTGTGACCAGCACGTCCCCAGTCTTTTCCCTCCACAGCCCGCTCTCGCCGACCTGCCGGACGGAGAAGCGGAATCTTGTTGCGGCGCCCGCGGCCTCGGGGTCGGAGGACACCACACCCCGGACCAGCACGGCGCCCCGTCCATGATAGGTGGCCAGTGACGACGCATCTTGAGTACTGAGGTACTCGACCCTCAACGCTCCCAGGACCGCCGCCGCGAGGAGCAGGGCGGGCAATGGGGCACGGCGCGAGGTGACCAGCAGCGCCTATAGCGATATGGAGGCTACCGCAAACATCCCCAGGACGGGCGCCGGCGTCTCGAACTGGGCTCCCGCGTAAACGCCCCCCAGGAATGCTGCGGCCAGAGAGAGTAGCACCATGGGTCAGTGGTCACTCACCACAGCTACGCCCTCCGAGCGCCGGCTCACCGCGCCTCCACCAGGTCACGGATCGCGTCCAGCGTCGCTGGCCCGATGCCCCGCACCTCCAGGAGCCCGTCTACGCTGGAGAAGGGGCCGTTGGCCTTCCTGTGATCCATGATCCTCTGGGCAAGTGTCTTGCCGATCTCCGGCAGACTCTCCAGCTGCTCGCCGCCGGCCGAGTTGATGTCGATCTTGCCTGATGAAGTTGCGCCTGCGGTCGGTGGGGCCTGGGCCTCATCACCCTGCCTGGGGATGTGCCAGTGCTGCTCGTCACGGACGCGGACCGCCAGGTTCACGGCCGCCAGGTCGGCGTCCGCCATCGCGCCACCGGCGGCGTCGATCACGTCCATCAGCCGGCTCTCCGGCCCAACAACGTAGACCCCCGGCTCCCGCACCGCGCCGGTGAGATAGACTCTCATCTCGACCACCGCCTCCGACGTAGCCGCAGGCAGCACTATCTCGATGCCGCCACCTGCGGCAGAGCCCCTAACGAGAAGGACAACCGCCGCGGCGACGGCGGCCACAAACGCCAGAGCTAGAATTGCCTGGGAGACAAGCTTCATAGAGGTTACGTCAATAGGTGTGTAAACGACATCAGGCGGCGACCTTCTCAGCCGTTGGCTCAAAGACGATTCCATACGTACCTGGGAGACAAGCTTCATAGGAGAGACTCACCCGACAAGTGAGGCTAGCGGGAATATATTCCCGTGTCCACCGGGGTGTCAACATGCGCGGCCCGAGGAGGTCCGCACCATCTCACCACGGGCCTATCTGTCATGCCCGAGGTTGCGGTGACTGGTGTGCAGACAAGGTCAGCGCGCCGCCACAGCCTCAGCGGCCCTGGCGCTCGTGCTGCTTGTCGGGATTGGCATGGCTACTGATAAGCGGGCAAGGCGCCACTTGAGGACCCGCACGCCGGGTTTTGGGGCAGGGGGATTAAAACCACCTTCCTATCCCTCTTAGCCATTTTTGTTGATTCAACTGGAAACCAGGGGAGCCATTTTCTCTAAGAAGTGGTCCTTGGTTTGGTAGCCAAAAGAAATGAATATCCTTCTTGCACAGGTTTGGTCAGAATCTATGTCACCAAAATCTATGCAAATATCAGTACAGGGCCAGCTAGTCTTTGAGCAAATATACTCCGCTTGAGGCGATCCAATAACCGAAGTGAAGAGTCCATTCTCAGATACGGTCTCAGAAAACAGCAGTGGCTCGGCAATATCAGGCAGCTCTTTATAATTCTTGCTCCTATCGAAGTAGTATTGACGCCATCCCTTACTCTCGTCATCCTCATATTTCGCAAAATCCATCCATCCGTCATCACAATGGGCAAACTGATTACGTCCCAGTAGAGGAGCACGTCGATGGTTCAAACAGAAATGACAGAGCGCTTCCTCAATGCGATTTCGCGATAAGTTTTCGATCTCCAATTCCACTTGAAGAATATCGTCTTCAATAAACTCCACTGTTGCCGCCAGTTTTCCAGGTGACTCACCATGGGAATACGAAATAGGACATTTCTCGAAAAGGAGTCTATTATTGCTTGATTGCCATGACTGGCCAACTTGGTACGCTTGGTAATGCTTGCCAGGATCTGCTCCTTTTTTTCCTGCCCACCTGACAAATTCGGGAACGCGCAGAGCAGATCTGCTGTCTTCCATTGCCTTATGCCTTATCCAAAGGACCTGTTCGTTGAGGTAACCGAATTGTCCGTCAGAGAGCAGATCGTCTACTTGGGAAGGCTTGCCTTGCGGCCAAACATCTATTTGCGGCGATGATATCATCATAGTATTTGATCCTTTAATTGTAGTTGTTTAGCGCCTTTCTCCCCCTTATGGCGCGAGGCTGGAGCGAACTATAGCCGATACATGATTGATTCCGCTAATTGGATTTAGCCCTCTATCCTGCAACGGCGGCCACTCCAAGCAGCACCGCTGCACCCGCGAGCAATATTGGCACTACCCAAGCAACGATGCTTCGAAGCGGGTCACTTTCCTCGATTTCGGTAGACGACCCGGCAGACTAGGCCGGTCTATGAGAGCTGAGCCTAGCACCGACGGTCAATGTCAAAGCAGGGTGGGGGCCGCGCTCATTGGGACGCCTCGGCGTCCGTCTAAAACGGCTTGAACATCATCAGCCATAGGATGACTACAAAGCCTCCCAGTCCAACGCCAGTAAGCCAGAATGGGCGTGAGGACGCTAGCAGGTCCGCCAGCACCTCTTCGTCGGCTGGTGGAGGCTGTTCCACGCGCGTGCCATGTATTATGGTATTATGTTCAGCCCCGCAGCCTGACGCACTTTTTGATAGAAGGGAGTTGCTACTGCATACATATAGACAATTATGGCCAACAGGAGGCCCAGGGAAGCCCATATCCACCCATTGTCCCACCAACCTCCTTTGAAACCTGCCCATACACCGGTTATGAGCAGCAGAAGGATCGACACGTATAGCACGCCCAGGGCGTACATCGAAAGGTCTAGCAGTGCCCGGACCTGCTCCAAAGTTGCGCACGTATCGCAGTCGCAGAGCGACCATGGCAGAGACCCCGTGCCCAAACAGGAATGCGAAGGTGCCTAAAACGTGGAAGAAGACGAGCCAAGAGTACAAGGGTTGACACCTCCGGTAGCTAGCTTAGGGGGTGTGTGAATACGACCCTCATACCCTTCGACAAGCTCAGGGCGAACGGAGTTTTCCGTTCGTGGTGAGCCTGTCGAACCACAGTTCCACATACTTCTCACACACCCTCTTAGGGAGTCAGCAAACTTCGTATGCCTACCTGGCACCGCACATCAGAGCTTCAATGGGCCCGCCCCGTCAGCAAGTAGAGCGGCGCGCACAACGAAGGATCCCGGAATCCCTGAGATCACGGCCACGACGTAGACTACAGGTCTCGGGCATTTTCTGTCCACTGTTCGAGTGTCACGGCTTCATCTAGACAGCCGCGTTCAGTGCTAAGGTTTGGAGGGAGTCACTAGACGGGGGAACGCCTCGGCATCCCCCGTTGCGCTACCGGCTGCGTCGATCATGTCCATCATCGCCCTGATCGAGCTCGTCCAGTACCTCCTCTACTGATCCCCCAACGCAAGCTTGATTCCCTCGTAAAAACCCGTTTTGAGGAAGTTCCAGCGCTTTAGCACATGTGAGCGCTACCGTATGTTGGGGTAGTACACGGAACAGAGACTGTATATTGTACCCAGGCAAGGGTACGGTTGTTCTAATTCGACCTGCACAGACTTTTTACGAGAGAATCAAGCTTACACTCGCATTGGCGACATTTGGTGGGTAATTCGGGTACCCAGTGGACTCAAGGTACTCATGATGAGCTTCATTCTCTTTGATCCCACTCCTCTCGGAGAATGCCGAACACGGCGTAGTCGACCCTGTTTCCGCGTCTAATTCCGTGGCTGCGCAGCACGCCTTCTTGAGTCATGCCCAGCTTCTCCATGACTCGCAATGCACGCTTATTGCGCGGATCGCTCCTCGCGGTTATCTTCGCAAGTGGCTCAGTCTCAAAGCCCCACTCGATGACCGCGGCTGAGGCCTCCGACGCCAGCCCCTTCCCCCAGTGAGATTTGGCAATTGAGAAGCCTAATTCACCTACTTCGTTCTCTCGATTGAAGCGGAGCCACAGGTCACCAATGACACTACCGTCGAGGACCACGGCGAAGTTTGGCGTTGTTTTCGCGAGGTTCAGAATGGACCCGGCCACATCCTCCTCGGCCCTCCGCCGAGTAAATGGCTCCGGCTTATAAACGTACTGGCTCATATCGGCGTCTTTGGCATAGCCGTAGTAGTCGTCTACGCCGCCGAAGTCGAATGGCCTCAGCTCCAATCGGTCGGTACTCAGCAGAACTGGTTCAAATCCGTATTCCACGTTGGTCTCCTTTTCCCAAAAAATGGAGGTATCTTCAAAAAGTGTGTAAACAGTCAGGCGGTGTACCCTCTCTCTGAACAACACGGGCTCGAGGCCCAAGAGAGGAGATAGACCGCCCATGAGGAAGGAAAGCACTGAGAGTAGGTCGGAGTCAAGGCCGGAGTGGGAGCAGTTGGAGGATTGGGTGCGAAGCCAGGTCCAGAGGCTGATCCAGGAGTTGCTGGAGGAGGAGGTGACGGGGTTTCTGGGAAGGGCGAAGTCGGCGCTCAGATCCGACTCGGACTCAGATACCGGCTATCGGAACGGATACGGCAGAGCCCGGAGGCTTACGCTGAGTTCGGGAACGATACAGCTGAGGCGGCCGCGAGTCCGCGATACCGAGGAGCAGTTCGAGAGCCGGCTGCTGCCGCTGTTCGTCAACAGGACCAGGAAGGTTGCTGAGTTGATCCCCGAGCTGTACCTGCACGGTCTATCCGAAGGCGACTTCGATCTGGCTTTGCGGGGGCTGCTGGGAGAGGACGCACCGGTATCGGCGAGCACGGTGGCCCGGTTGAAGGATAAGTGGAACGATGAGCTTGCCCAATGGCGCAGCCGGCCCCTCGATGACCTGGAAGTGGTCTACATGTGGGTGGATGGAGTCTACGTCAAGGCTGGTCTTGAGAAGGAGAAGGCGGCGGTACTGGTGGTGATGGCGGCCCTGAGCGACGGGAGCAAGGTGGTGGTGAGCGCTGTTCCCGGATACAGGGAGTCCACAGAGAACTGGTCCGAGGTGCTCAGGGACATCAAGCGCCGGGGCTTGAGCTGCCCGAGGCTGGTGGTTGGAGACGGACACCTGGGCATCTGGGGAGCTCTGCGCAACGTCTATCCGCAGGCGGCAGAGCAACGCTGCTGGAACCACAAGATCGTAAACGTGCTCGCCAAGCTTCCAAAGCGACAACAGGACCAGGCCAAGCTCATGCTGCGTACTATCCCCTACGCGCCGACTCGGACAGAGGCTGAGCGGCTCAGGACGGTGTTCACCAGGTGGTGCGGCGACCATTCCTACGAGGCGGCCTCAGAGGCCTTGGAGCGGGACTGGGACCGCATGGTCACCTTCTATGACTTCCCAAAGGAGCACTGGGGGCACCTTCGCACGACGAACCCGGTAGAATCACCCTTCGCGGCCCTCAGGCTTCGGACCGATGCCGCCAAGCGCTACAAGAGGGTCGATCGGGCGATAGCGGTGATCTGGAAAATGTTGATGGTCGCCGAACAGCGCTTCAGGCGTCTGAAGGCCCCTGAGTTGATCGAAGACGTCTATCTCGGTGCACAGTATGCGGATGGAATCGCCATTGAATCAACGGCTGAGAAGGTCGCCGCCTGATGTCGTTTACACACCTATTGACGTAACCTCTCGGGCGACTGGAAGAAGGACAACGGCCTGATCTACCGAATACGTCCCGGGGGTGAGGGTGAGGTATTCACAAGAGATGCAAAGGCTTTTCCGAACGGCCTGTGCCTGGACCCTGGCGGCGACTACCTATACGTGGCCATGAGCCTCAACCCACCGAGGGTTGACCGCATCAAGATCGAGTCGGACGGGAGCGGTGGCGCGGTAGAGACCGTGGTTGAGCTGCCCATGACCGTACCGGATGGCGTTGCCTTCGACACCAGTGGCAGTCTGTACGTCTCCATGTATAGGCCCGACAGGATCTACCGTCTGACCCCGTCCGGCCAGTTGGACGTCTTGGCGGACGACTTCGAGGGCACATTGATTGCAGCCCCGACCAACATCGCATTCTGTGGCAGCAATCGGGATATCCTGCTGAGCACCAACCCCGGAAGATGGCATATTACCCGCTACGACGTGGACGCCGCCGGGCTCCCCCTGCACTACCCAGACATCGGCTGAAGGGACCACACGGGACCCGGACCCTGAACCCATCTCGGCCCAGGAGGAAACGCCATGCACTATCAGCTGGAGCGCAACTACGGCTGTCGCGTCTCGGATGCGTGGACGTACCGGGGGCTCAGGACGGCGGTCCTCGAGAACGAGCTCCTTAGGGTCGTGGTCCTCATAGACAAAGGAGCCGACATATACCAGCTCGTGTACAAGCCGACAGACGTGGACTTTTTGTGGCGCTCGCCGTGGGGGGTCCGCGACCCGCGCAGGTTCGTACCCACCTCCGGGTCGCCTGCGGGGCTGTGGATGGACGTGTACGAGGGCGGCTGGCAGACGGTGCTGCCAGGGGGCGGCTGGCCGTCCCAGTACGGCGATGCCGAACTGGGCCTCCACGCGGAGGTCAACACGATGCCTTGGGACTGCGCCGTGATCGAGGACACGCCCGAGACCGTCTCCATTCATTGCTGGGTACGTACCTACCGGACGCCCTTCTTCTTCGAGAAAACTCTGAAACTGAACAGTGGCTCCCTGGTGCTGGAGATCGACGAGGTCCTGCTCAACGAGGGGGAGGAGCCGGCCCACCGCGTGTGGGGGCAGCACGTAGCGTTAGGGGCGCCCTTCCTCTCTGAAGACTGTGTCATTGATCTGCCGGGGGGCACGGTGACCAACCACCCTGTCGAGCACCATCCCAACAACCGGCTGAAGCCGGGCGCTCAGGGCGACTGGCCTTTGACGGAGGGCAGGAACGGAGATTCCATAGACCTGTCGAGAGTCCCTTCCAAGCGCATCAGGGCATACGACCTGTCTTATGTCTCTGATATGCCGGAGGGATGGTATGCCGTGACCGACCAGCGCAGCGGAGTTGGGTTCGGCCTGCTTTTCCCCAACGAGGTATTCCCTTTCCTGTGGTACTGGCAGTCTTTCGGCGGCGGATTCGGCTACCCCTGGTACGGTCGCACCTACAACGTGGGACTGGAGCCATTCACGAGCCCCACCGGCGAGGGCCTCGCGACGGCCATCGAAAACGGGACCGCCCTGACACTCGCCCCGGGACAGCGAATAGAGGCTCACCTGAAGGCCGTCGCCTACGATGGCGCCTCTGGAGTCGAGCACATCAAGGGCGACGGCTCAGTGGTGAAGCGACCCTTGGGCGGACCATCCTCAAGGCACGAGGACCAGCACTTTCAGTCCAGCGGGCCTGCGGCTACAATCGGCTAGCAATTTCCAGAGGAGCTCGCACCATGCAGAGACTGACCGACCAGGTCGCTATCGTTACCGGGGGTGCACAGGGAATCGGCGGCGCTACAGCCCGCCGGATGGCTGAAGAGGGGGCCAGGGTCCTGGTGGCAGACATCGACCTGGAGACGGCGGAGGCCAACGTCGAGAGGATTCGCGCCGCGGGCAACACCGCCCTGGCCCTCCGGACCGACGTGGGCAGGCACGACGACATCAAGGCAGTGATCAAGAGAGCGGTGGACGAGTGGGGCAGGCTAGACATCATGGTCAACAACGCCTTCAATGTGCTTTCGGGGGGCAGCGGCGGCGCCCTGGAGGTCACCGAAGAGGTCTGGGACCGGGGTATGGCGGTTATGGTCAAGTCGATATTCATTGGAGCCAAATACGCCGTTCCGGAGATGCAGAATGGGGGAGGGGGCAACATCGTCAACGTCTCCTCTGTGCACGGCCTGCTGACGGCGCCGGGGTTCATGGTGTACGAGACCGGTAAGGCCGCCGTCATCGGGATAACTCGACAGATGGCCACCGAGTTTGGGCCAATGGGCATCCGGGTCAACGCGATACTGCCGGGCCACATGGTGACCGAGCGCCTCCAGGCGATGTGGGACGCGAACCCGTCCGGTCTACGCTTTTTCGAGGACCAGTACCCCTTGAGGAAGGTCGGGCGCGCCGCCGATATCGCCGACGGCGTCGTGTTCCTCTGCTCTGAGGAGGCCTCCTTCATTACCGGCCATTCGCTGGTGATCGACGGCGGCCTGTCGATTCAGCTTCAGGAGAACTTCGGCGTCCGGCAGGCCCACTACCTCCACGAGAACCCGGATACCCAGCTTCCATACTGACGCAGAGTCCTCGTGTTCGCCCTGGCAGCCGCGTCAGGGATTGTTCGCCGCCGGCTCGGAATGACGCACACCACGGCCATATAGCCCAGAGACGGACCGATGGCACCGGCGATATTGGCTCAGATCTTTGTTTGCTGTTCGCTATGGACGACGAGTTACTTTCTTCTAGAGGTTAATGTTCATGGAGATAAGAATGTGGTGACTCAAGAACCTCCTCCCCGCGACTGCGTCGCGTGCACACAGCTCCCGGGCAGCCGTGCTGTCGTTGCGCTATCGTGGTGTTTTAGTGCCGTAGTTACTATTATTCTTGTATCTAGCCCGCCTTGAGAACAGTTTGTATTCTTAGGTACGTAGAGGGCTGAGGCCAAGGCCTGCAGCATCGATACTCGTCGCAGAGCGCTCGTGTAGCCCCTGGCTCGCTGGCGTGCCAACGCGGCCTCAGAGAATTGACCCGTCCTGGCCGCAGGACTAAACTTCGGCTTACCGGCCCGACGGCCACCCATCGACTCTCGGCCGGAAAACCCCAGACCAGAGGAGAGCCATGAAGCCTAGCTACGACGTCGACATGCGTCTGAACGTCAGGGTACCGATGCGGGACGGGGTCAATCTCTCCGCAGACATCTACCTGCCCAGAGCGAACGGCAAGTTCCCGACGGTGCTGATGCGGACCCCGTACAGCAATAACGGGGACGACACGGTCGAGAAGGCCCGGGCACTCGCCAACCAGGGTTACGTATGCGTCGCTCAGGACACACGGGGACGCTGGGACTCCGACGGCGACCACTACCCGTTCCACGCCGACGGCAGGGACGGCTACGACACCCAGGAGTGGATAGGCCGGCAGGAGTGGAGTACCGGAAAGATCGGCATGTCCGGCGGCTCGTACGTGGCGCTGGTCCAGTGGCAGAGCGCCCCTCACCGAAGTAAGTACTTGACCTGCATGGTGCCCAGGGCAATCTGCGGCGACTTTTACAGCGGGTTGATCTACCCTGGGGGAGCTCTCCAGCTCAACGTGGCCCTGTCCTGGGGAATGCGGACCAACGGCCGGACGGCCCAGACCATCGAGTACCACAACTGGACTGAGGCATTCCGGACCCTGCCACTGATCGAGATGGGCCTGGAGGCAGGCCGCGACCTGGACTTCTGGAAGGACTGGATCGAGCACCCGACCTACGACGACTACTGGGAAGCCATCGACATCGAGGACAGGTGGGGCGAGATCGCCGCGCCCGCGCTCAACATGGGCGGCTGGTTCGACCTCTACGCCAGGGACACCTTCACCAACTTCAACGGTCTTAGGGGGGGCGGACGCAGCGCGGAGGCGCGCCAGAGCAAGCTAATCGTCGGGCCGTGGCCCCACGCCCTGAGCAAGTCCCGTAAGACCGGCGACATCGACTTTGGGGCCGGCTCGATGGTCGACCTTGACGAAATGGAAATGCGCTGGTTCGACTACTGGCTGAAGGGCGAGCAGAACGGCATCGTCAACGAGCCTCCGCTGAGGCTGTTCATCATGGGCGCCAACCAGTGGCAGGACGAGAACGAGTGGCCGCTGGCTCGGACCGACTGGCAGAGGTGGAACCTGCACTCCGGTGGCAGCGCCAACAGCGTCTTAGGTGACGGCCGCTTGGCGGCCTCGGAGCCCGGCGACGAGCCGCCCGACCACTTCGTCTACGACCCGCGGTTCCCGGTGCAGACGATGGGAGGAGCCAACTGCTGCTCGCCACACATCGTCCCCTGGGGACCGTACGATCAGCGGCCCGTCGAGATGCGGAACGACGTGCTGGTGTATAGCTCAGAGCCTCTGCACGAGGATATGGAAGTGACCGGGCCCGTCAAGGTGGTCCTGTACGCGGCAACGGATGGTCCCGATACCGACTGGACGGCGAAGCTGGTGGACGTCTCGCCCAGCGGCTACGCGATGAACCTTACCGACGGCGTCCTCAGGGCCCGCTACCGCGAAAGCCGCACCGACCCGACGCTGCTCTCGCCTGACAAAGTGTACCGGTACGAGATCGACGTGGGAGTGACCGGCAACCTGTTTCGGAAGGGGCACTCGATACGGCTCGAAGTCTCATCCTCCAATTTCCCGAGGTTCGACCGCAACCCGAACACAGGACACGAGTTTGGGAAGGATGCGGTATTACGACCGGCGCGTCAGACCGTCTACCACACCCGTGAGTACCCGTCCCACATCGTCCTGCCGGTGGTGCCTGGCGCTACACCATGACCGCCGGGCGTCCCCTGATTCACCACCAAGATTAAAGTAAGAGTTCGTTGGCACGCGTAGGAATGCGGGCTGCGATGGTTGCGGTCAAATGATAGCCATCACAAAGGTGCGGCCACTATGAAACAAGGGGTCCTCCCTCTCCAGCACGAGGGGGAGAGCCGGCTAAAACGCCTGGCTCTATCCGGTCCCGAATTCCCAGAAATGGAGACCGTCTGATGATTATTAGTTATGACCAGGTCACGCACTTCAATACGTTTGGGTTCCTGAAACTCCCGGAGCTGTTCACGCAGGAGGAGATGGAGACCATCACGCGCGAGTCAAAGGAGATCATGGCCGAGCAGATCCCTGACTTCGATGGAACGAAGACTGTGGGCCTACCGCTGTTCGCGGAGCGACGACCTTTCCTCGCCCAGCTCGTTGACGATGACCGGATCCATGACATCCCAGAGCGAATCCTGGGGCCGGACTTCGTATTCACAGGCTCTGGGGGGCATTTCTGGGTAGGCGATACGCCCTGGCACGGAGGCGGCCATGTGAAAAAATGGCCCATACGCCAAATAAAAGTCTCGATGTATCTCGAGCCACTGAACGCGGACAACGGCTGTCTGCGGGTCATCCCCGGGTCGCACAGAAACGATCTTAGGCTAATCGACAGCAGATGGGACCAGGCGCCCGATTACCTGGAGGGTCTGAGAGAGTCGAGCTCGTACCATCCCGATTACAGGCCCTTCAGGGTAAAGCCCTCAGAGGTGCCGTTTGTCCCTTTGGAGTCGCAGCCCGGAGATGTACTGGTCCACACAGAGGACCTGCTGCACGCTTCGTTCGGTGGTCCTAATGGGCGCTACCAGGTCGTTTTCAACTTCATCACGAATCCCAGGACGGACGAGCAGGTCCACTATCTCTTGGAGAGGTTCTACTCGGGCCCGGAGCTTCGCCCGCCGGAGTCCTACGTCAAGAGCGACAGGCCACGCATTCGGAGGATGGTATCGAGGATGGTGGAGATTGGCTTCAAGACGGCCAAGCTATAGCACCCACTATCATGAGAGGCAGGCAGCGAGTTGCATTTTTCGGGGCGCCGAGTTCAGGGAGCCCGCTAACCCAACACATTAGCCACCGCGCCATGGACTCGCTCCAACGCTTCGATGTGTTCCCGAGACGTAGAATAACCCGCCCCCGCGGTGCTGACCGTGATGTGCGTGGCGCCAACCTCCTTCCACGCTGCCGCCTGTTGAGCCCACTCCTCCGGCCCTCTGTCCGCAGCTGAGACCGATCCTTCGACCTCCACCGCTGACGGGTCTCGCCCCGCGTCCCTCATCAACTCATGCAGTCGTGCGATGGCTCCGCCTACATTGCTTTGCAGACCGACCGAGGGAAACCATCCGTCCGCCATTCTCGCGATTCGCTTCAACACCCGCTCCGACCCTGCCGCTGATATGGTCCCGGCCGACCCGGGCCCGCCTCCAATCCATATCGGGATGGGCCGCTGGACCGGCATCGGGTTTAGGCCTGCGTCGGTGATCTTGTGCCACCGGCCTTCGTAGGTGACCAGCTCACTGGTCCAAAGGGCCCGCAAGACCTCTATCTGCTCCTCGCACCGTTGGCCCCGGTCACGGAAGTCCTGGCCCAGGGCCTCGTACTCCACGTCGTTCCAGCCTACGCCGATGCCCAGTCGCAGGCGCCCACCGCTCAGAACGTCGACCTCTGCCGCCTGCTTGGCCACGAGGGCCGTCTGCCTCTGTGGCAGTATTAGGATGCTGGTGACCAGCTCCAGTGTCTGAGTGATGCCGGCCAGGTATCCGAACAGGACGAAGGGCTCGTGCCACAGGTCAGTGTGGCCGTAGGGCCCCCGCCAGTTCGGCCGGCTGGCGACGTTCGCTCCCAGGACGTGCTCGCCGGTCCGAAGGTAGGTGTAGCCTATGGACTCGGCCGCCTGTGCGAACTCCCGGACCGCGCCCACGTCGGTCCCTATCGCTATTTCCCTTTGGGGTAGTGTTACTCCAATTCGCATTGCGTCTCCTCGTGACCTTGGTGTCCGCGACGGGAGCATACATTGGCCCGATAGTATCACGCGCGGAGTGAAGGGACATAGGCCGCGTTCGGGATTGCTTTTTGTTTGCGATGTCACCCCACGTGATATTAGGGCGAATTCGCGGGGGTGGCAGGTCGATTGACAGCGTTACGGAAGTGCCCGTACCATCATTAAGGTAATGGATTGTGCGTTCCTCGGACGCCCGCAGTTTTATATGGGGAATGTCGGTACAGACGGTCTGGTGCAAGAATACACCGCTAACTAGACTGGGACGCGACCACGACAGGAGAGACGGTGATGAAGAAGACATATCGCGTCGGCATCGTGGGCCTGAGCGGGATAGCGGCACGGCCGCCAGCGGAGGCGCCTGCGCCGTTTCGCGACACGCTGTCATTGTCCCACGCGGGCGCCCTTGCATATATGCCGCAGATGGAGGTCGCCGGCTACTGCGACCTCGTGCCTGAGCTACTGGACGCCTTCAAGGGCGACTGGGCCGCCCGCTGGCCCAACGCAACTGGATACGACGACTACAGGCAGATGCTGGCCAGCGAGAGTCTGGATATCCTCACGGTGGCGACGCCCGACCACCTGCACGCGGACATCGCGGTCGACGGCGCAACTGCCGGCGTACGCGGCGTCTTCGTGGAGAAGCCGCTTGCCACCAGACTGGATGACGCCGACCGCATCATCGAGGCATGTGAGGCCAACGGCGCCGCGCTGATCACCGACCACACGTGGCGCTGGGACCCGCTCTACCACCGGGTCCTGGAGGCGGTCCACGCGGGCGACATCGGCAGGCTGAGCACCATAGTCGCCGTGCAGACCGGCCCTCGCGCGATGCTCTTTCGAAACGGGACCCACACCATCGACGGCATCTGCTTCTTTGCCGAGTCTGACCCTGAGAGAGCGTTCGCCCATCTCGAGGACGGCTTCGACAACTGGGACCGGTACCGAGGGGACGGTGGCCATCTGCCGGAGAACGATCCCTTTGCCAGCGGCTACATCCAATTCGCCAACGGCGTTCGGGCCTACTACTGTACGGACAAGCGGTCGTTCACCAACAGCTCCTACCTCCTGTACGGGGACAAGGGCCAGATCACGCTGACGCCGTGGGGCGGCCATCAGGACCGCACGGCCGAGCTGCTGACCACCGAACCGGTATCAGGCGAGGCGGTCCGGAAGACGCTGGTGCCCGGGCAGTACCTCGTGCGAAACCTGATGGCGGCCTATCAGGAGCTGGTCGCCGTCATCGAGAACGGCGGCAGCGGCGTCTCCTCGGGCAGGGAGGCTCGCAAGACGGTGCAGATCATGGTCGGCTTCCTGGAATCCCACCGACAGGGCTCGCGTCTCATCGATGTGCCTGCCTAGAACAACAGAATTGCGGATTCTTACATGAGAACGAAGACTGCCATACTGCCGATGGTCTTGACTGCGGCAGTATTGGCCGCATCATCCTGTACTGCCTATCTCGCGTTGATCTTCATCCCCAGCTGGTCCGCTTGAGGTCATACAGTTCCCTAATGGCGCGAGGCGCCCGAGAAAGGTTCAGCAATGAGCGAAGCGAATTGGTACAAGGGCAACCTGCACACTCACACCACAGAGTCGGACGGCGACGCCGAGCCGGAGAAAGTGGTGAGCTGGTTCCGACGTCACGGCTACGACTTCCTCGTCCTGAGTGACCACAACCACCGCACAATACTGGACTACTCCCGGGGCAAGCGCCGGTTCAGGAGACCGCTCATGATCCCCGGCGAGGAGGTCTCGGTCAACATACTTGACGGGTCCGTGCCGGTCCACATAAACGGCATCGGAATCTCGCGAGTTGTGGAGCCCATCGACGCCGGGGAGGTGGTGCCCACAATTCAGGCCAACGTCAACGCCATACTGCAGGCCGGCGGCATCGCGTCTGTCAATCACCCCAACTATAAATGGGCGTTCGACCACGAGGCGCTCAAACAGGTGAGCGGTGCGAGCCTGCTGGAGGTATTCAACGGGCACCCGGGGACCAACGTCTACGGCGGGCCGGGCAAGCTCAGCAACGAGGAGATCTGGGACGGCGTGCTAAGCGCCAGCAAGGTCATTTACGGGGTGGCCACCGATGACTCCCACAACTACTCTGACTTCAGCGGTGAAAGAAGCAACCCCGGGCGTGGCTGGGTCAAGGTAAGGGCGTCCGAGCTCAGCAAATATGCCATCGTCGAAGCCCTGGCCTCGGGGAACTTCTACGCCTCGACCGGCGTGTCGTTCGCCGAGCTCAGCCTGTCACAGGAGTCCATTCACCTGGAAATCGCGGCTGACAGGGATTGCGCATACGCGATCAGCTTCACGGGCCGCCACGGGGTGCTGCTGGCGGAGAGCGGGGGACTGGAGGCAACCTACCGTATGCGGGGCGATGAGGGGTACGTCCGGGCGACGGCGCGGTCGTCATCGGGCGCCCGGGCGTGGACGCAGCCCGTATTCACGCCCTGACCAGGGAACGACTCCCGTCCGTGACAGGGTGGTGCTGAAATACCGCCTCAAGTACCCGCTGAGGGTCGCACAGCACCGTGACCATAGTGGCTTGGTTGTAGTGGCTGCTCAGAGCAAGCTCAAAGGGGGGGCGCAGCCTAGAGGCGGCCTCGGCATCCAGCATCTTTATAGCTGGTGACATGGAAGTGGCGCTGGCGGCGCCAGCCATCGCAGAGGACTCGCCTCGATTCGTCGCCTGGCCGGCCGACCTGACTTGGGTGATCGGAGATCATTAGACTAACCTGCCTCAACCCATCCCGATTCCTTTGTATCTCTCCAATCTTTGGGCCCACGTGAGGGCACGATCAGCCTGCACTGAGCCCATTCCAGGTGAGGGTCCTGGTGGTTCCCGGGACGGCACATTCAGTTGGCCCGCCTCTATCACGGCCGGTCCACCGGTATCGCCGGACCTCTCCAAGCTCTCACCGAACCGTGCTGTGAGCCTATTCACCTGGACCTCCAGCCGGCCTATCTTCAGCATGACCTCGTAGTACCGCTGCAGAAGGACATACCTCTGCGGTTCGGCGACGTGCCCTTCTGGGACCCTGCCGGGACCAGCTACACCATCAACTGGCGGCCTGTCCGGACCGCGGTCCGGAGTCCGGGGCAGAGGAGCGAGCAGGGACCCATGTTTCGATGTGGAGGCCGCAGAATTCTGTTGCGAGTTAGACATAGGCAACCCCGTCCCTCGGACTTTGGACTGCGTAGCTGGCGCCGACCCTATGGCACATCCGCTCGCGTGTCATGGGTGCTGTCCCCCATTTCGCGTGGAGGGGCGCCCCGGTTGTCCCACAAGCCACGAGCCCGCGCGAGGTCGTTTGCCCCTCCTACTACGCACCTCTGAGCCTAGCGCCTGAGCCACACCTCCTTAAGCAGCGATCGCTAAGCCCAAGGCGGTCTGCCGCAGGACTTAGGATCCGGCAGAGTCGTGGCCGACGCAGTCCTACATCGCGCGCTTCATCTCCGTCGCGCTCTAGAAGGTGGACCCCTTGCGTCGCACCACGAAGGCAGCGTAGAATCGGGCGGGCCAGAAGGCCTTTCTTGTTGAGCAGCCGCTCCCTAATTTCAGATCTTGGCCCCTTAACCGAGTGCAACGCCTCGACCGAAAGTAACAAAGCCCATGGAACTGGATATGCGCCCCATAGCGCCCGACGAGGTAGACGCGTTCATAAGGGCGCGGAACCGTGCCTTTGGTGCGCACACCGGCGAGGAGGATATCCAAAGGACCACGCCCACTATTGAGCCTCAGCGGGCACTGGCAGTCCTCGATGAGGGCCAGATCGTCGGCACAACCGCGGCCCGATCACTTGAGATGGCGGTGCCGGGCGGCTCCCTGCCCGCCGCCGGGATCATCCACGTCTCCGTCCAGCCAACCCATCGAAGGAGAGGCATCTTTGCGCGAATGACTCGGCGCCAGCTGCGGGATATTCACGACGGGCCTGAGCCGATCGCTATCCTATGGGCAGCCGAAAGTAGTATCTATGGCCGATTTGGATTCGGAATGGCATGCTTCCACGAGAATTGGAGCATCGAACGACAGCATAGCGCCTTCGCCAACCCGCTCGAGCAACAGGGCCGAGTGAGATTTGTGGAGCCGCACGAAGCAAGAAGTCTGTTCCCGGATGTCTACCGGCGCGTATGGCCGTCCCGGCCGGGGATGATCAAGCGCGACACGGTTCACTGGGACAGCAGGCTCAGAGACACAGAGCATGACCGTGGAGGCGCCAGCGCCTTCTTTCACGCAGTCCACGAAGCGGATGACCGCGTTGACGGCTACGTGCTCTATCGCATCAACCGCGGCACACGAGCGCTTGTAGTCCACGAGCTGATCGCGGCTACGGACGAGGCCTATGCGGCTCTGTGGCAGTTCTGCTTCGGCGTTGACCTGATCACGTCCACGGAGGCACAGGTTCAACCGGTCGACGCCCCACTGCTATGGATGCTGTCGGACCCCCGCCGGCTGCGCCGTACCCCAGGCGACGGCATATGGCTTCGCCTTGTAGACGTGCCCGCCGCACTCTCAGGCAGACACTATGCGGAGGAGGATCACCTGACAATCGAGGTGTCGGATCCCGCTTGCCCCTGGAATGAAGGACGTTTCGAGCTGGAGGCCGGACCTGACGGCGCTGAGTGTCGCCTCACACGGAAAGAGCCAGATCTGCGCCTATCTGCGGCAGACTTGGCAGCAATTTATCTCGGAGCAGTCCGCTGCCGTACACTTGTCCACGCTGGTCGGGTGGAGGCAAAGACTCCGGCGTCAGTAAGCCGCGCCAACGCGATGTTCACCCCAGAGCTCCAACCATGGTGCGGGGACTATTTCTTCCGATGACAGCGCCCTCGTTGTTGAGGGCGCAGGCAGTGCCCTCCTCGGGCCTCGGAGCTAATGTCTGGGCTAAGCCTTTGGCTGAGATGTCCCCCAACGAGCACGAGCTGATTATCGACAAGCCGATCTCATCGGTCTTCACCGCGAGTCCGACGGACCACGTGCTGCGCAACATGGGGGTCACCGAGTTGGTGATCACGGGGATCCTCACAGACATGTGCGTGCCGGGCACGGCCCGAGTGGGCGCCGAGCTGGGCTACAACGCTGTGATCTGCGCGGATGCCTGCGCCACAATGACCCAACGCGCAAACGACGAGGCGCTGCTGATGCAAGCCCAGGGTCTTTGACAGGGTCTCTGGCACGGATGACGTCCTGGCAGAGATGGATATGGGCAGCTAATGGAGGTATGATACATGAGCGCGGATCCACGCCCGAAAATCCTCGTGCTGCCCCCCGGCTCCATCTTCGTAGGACTTCACCGGCATGCCGCGAGGATCATGTCGGACCGGGCATGTGAAGTCCTAGAGGGCCTGGGTACCGTCGAGTGGAACGAGTCTGGACGGGTCCTGACCCGAGAAGAAGTGGCCGAGCGCATTCCCGGCTGTACGGCGGTCCTGACGTCCTATGGAGCGCCGCGGTTTGACGACGAGCTCCTGGCGGTGGCGTCTGATCTTAGAGTAATCGGTCACGCCGGCGGCTCCATCAAGAGGTTCATCCTGCCGCCGGTCTTCGAGCGTGGCATCGCGGTCACCCACGCGGCCATCACCATAGGCGAATCCGTGGCTGAATGGGCACTGACGGTGACGCTGATGGCGTTGCGCAAAGTCCATACGGTGGACCGTGCGTTGCAGGCCGGCGAGGCATGGCCCGACTACCTGGCCCTTGGACCTCGCGAGCTGTACCGCAAAAGGGTGGGCGTCATCGGCGCCAGCGTGGTGGGGCGCGCCCTCATAAAGCTTCTGAAGCCTTTCGACCCCGACATCCTCGTCTATGACCCTTACCTGTCAGACCAAGACGCAGCGGACCTGGGTGTCAGGCACGTCGATTCGCTGGATGAGCTGATGGCGACCTCCGACATCATCACGAACCACGCGCCGACCACCCCGGAGACGAGCGGCATGGTGAACGCGCGGCTCTTGGGCCTTGTCAAGGATGGTGCTCTCTTCGTCAATACCGCACGCGCCGATGCCGTAGACTACGACGCGCTGCTAAAAGAGCTCCAGACCGGTCGCATAACGGCCGCCCTGGACGTGTTCCCGCTGCCGGAGCCCCTGGCGGAGGACAGCCCCTTCAGAGAGCTGCCCAACGTAATCCTGAGTCCGCACGTCGCAGGCTTTACGGTCGAGTCGCGACTCCGACTGGGCGAGACCGTGGCCGACGAGTTCGCCCGCTTCTTTGCTGGAGAGCCACTCCTGTACGGGGTCACAGCCGACATGCTGGCGACAATGGGATAGATTGCCGAGGAGCCAGCGGACTGGCCAGGCCAAGTTCCACTCTGTCCCGTCTTCGAACGGTTTCCCTTCCGGAGCAGCCGGTACAGAGGTTATTTCTGTAGCCAGAACTCGCGTCCCCGTCTTGAAGCACCCTCTATCCCCACCGCCCACAGATGGTTTTGTGAGCTCTATGGGATGGTTGACGGCATCCGTCAGTGATTCTACCAGAGCTCTATTTCTGAGGTCGTTCTCGCTCATCCTCACGCAGCACAAGCCGCTCATCTCTTCACTGAGCCACGCTCCGTCGAATCCCGTGCGCGTGGGCACGATGCGGAAAAAGGGGGTGGCTAGTGTAAATCAGCCGACATTGTGCTAGCGTCCTAGCCATGAGGAAACGAGGCCGTCCACCGCACCCCGATATCCTCAACTCCCCGTGAGTGGGAGGTGCTGGGTGAGCTGCGGGAAGGGAAGAGCAACCCGGAGATCGCCCAGAGCCTGGGATTCAGCAGGGCCGGTGCCAAATACCATGTCTCAGAGATAATAGGCAAGCTGGGCGTCACCAGCCGGTTTGAGGCGGCGGCGTGGCAGCCTACCCAGATACCGTGGTGGAGGACCGCATTCCCGGCGGTTCTTGCCTGGTCCTTCAATAAGCTGTGGTGGGGCGCCGGGGCCAAGGTGGCCGCAACTGTCGTGGTGGCCGCGACGGTCGCCGCCTTCGCGGTCCCCGAGGGGTTCGGACTGCTGGTCACGGACCCCGAGGTGGGCCCAGTCCCGGACTTCTCGAACTTCTCCTATGTGACCGCCGCCGGCCGTGTCCGCCTCACGGACAACCCTGCGAGGGACGCCGGCGGGGCGTGGTCCGCCGACTGCTCGCGTATCGCCTTCACGAGTAACCGCGAGGGGTCAGTGGGTTCCCTCGGCGACATCTACACGATGAATGCCGACGGGTCCAACATCGTTAACCTCACTAGGAGCCCACGAGGCGACATCCAGCCAACCTGGTCGCCGGACGGCACCCGCATCGCCTTTGCCAGCGAGAGTAGGGGCAACTCGGACATCTACGTGATGAGCTCCGACGGCACCGGCCAGACCAACCTCACCAATATGCCGGGCCTGAACCTTACCCCAGGCTGGTCGCCCGATGGAGAGCGCATCCTGTTCACCAGGTACCGGGGCCTCACCCCTGAGGTGTACGTGATGAACTCCGACGGCACGCTGCCGCTTAATGTAACCCGGCACGAAGCCACCGATGGCTGGGCCAGCTGGTCTCCCGATGGCGGCAGGATCGCCTTCGCCAGCAACCGGCACGGCGACTGGGAGGCGGACCCCCTCTGGCTGCCCACGCTGGGCACGAGCATCTACGTGATGAATTCCGACGGCGGTGGAGTGGCACGTCTGACCACCAGCCTGAGCACGGACGTAGGACCCCGCTGGTCGCCCGACGGCCACTGGCTCTCCTTCACCAGGGTCGAGCTCCAAGGTCCTCGCGTGTACATCATGAGGTCCGACGGGTCTGAGCTCCGATTCGTGGTGGAGGGACACGGAGGAGCCTGGTCGTCGTGTGTGTACGAGGGCTTATAAGACGGCGAGGGCCTTAAATATCCCGCTGAGGTATACATGAAATGAGTACATTCAGGTCAAGCAACCTATTGGGAGTAGTCGGCCTAGGACTCCTGCTGCCGGCTTTACTGGTGATGGCTGCTTGCCGCTCTTCAGCACCGGCATCACAGCCGGGACAAGTCCCGGCAGCGGCAGTACAGGATGTGACCGTCGGACCGGGCAAGATCGCCTTCGCCTCTAATAGGGATGGCAACGCCGAGATATACGCGATTAACGCGGACGGCTCCAGCCAGACCCGGCTCACCAATAATACCGACGAGGACGGCTTCCCCAGGTGGTCCCCGGACGGCGCTCGGATCGCCTTTCAGTCCTCGAGAGACGGCAACTGGGAGATATACGTGATGAACGCGGACGGCTCCAAACAGGTCCGCCTCACGATCAACTCCGACCCGGACATCCTACCCGCGTGGTCTCCTGACGGCGCCAGGATCGCCTACGTCTCCCGGACCGGGGAGGGCAGCGAAGAGATATACGTGATGGACGTCGATGGCTCCGACCAGGTCCGCCTTACCTTCAACCAGGATAATGAGGCGTTCCCAACTTGGTCTCCAGACGGGACCAAGATCGCCTTTACCTCCACGAGGGGCGGCCGCCAGGAGATATACGTGATGAACGCCGACGGCTCCAACCAGGTCCCCCTGGCCGACCTTCAGCCGTCGGGGGGCTTTCATAGACACTGGGCGCCCGCATGGTCCCCGGACGGCGCCAGGATCGCCTTCCACTCCCCAAGGGGGGGCGCCGACGAAATATACGTGATCAACGTCGACGGGACCAATGAGACCCGGCTCACCAACAATCCTGAGCCCATCGTCGATGGTTTTCCTAACTGGTCGCCCGACGGGACCAAGATAGCCTTTGTCTCCTCTAGAGACGGCGCCGGCGAGATCTACGTAATGGACGCCGATGGCACGAGTCCGACTAGGCTCACCAATGACCTTGCTATAGACATGGCTCCGGCCTGGGCCCCCGGCAGCGTTGGACCCTCCGTCGCGGCCACGACCGGTGGTCCGGGCAAATCCGCCCCAACGGAGCCGGACGGCGCATCGGGCCTGGAGCTGGTAGGCTCGGCCCTTACCGAGAGCAGGGAGTCGCCACTGGCGGGCGTCTACGTCCACGGCAACTACGCGTTCGTGGGAAGCCAGAGCATCAGATACGGAAAGCCTTACCCCGAATCCACCGAAGGAGGGCGTCGGGTTAGCGTCCTGAGGCGGCAAGAAGGTGCTCCTGTGCTTCTGGGATAATGGTTTTGTAGCAAAAAAACGGCCCCGGAAAAGGAGTACCCAGTAGATGCTGCCACGCAACCACCCCGACCGGATCCAAATCACCTTCGACGACCGCCGCTTGGTGGCCAATGCCGGGCTGCTCCTTCCGGCCACCCTGGCGCGGCACCTCGGCCTGCCCGAACTCGTCCGGCAGCGCCTCGACCTGGGCGATGCCCCGGGGCGGGCGAACACGAGCGACAAGATGATGACGCTGGTGGCGTCTGCGCTGGCTGGGGGCGACTGCATTGACGACGCCGATGTGTTGCGCACCGGGGGGACGGCCTGCACCCTGGGCGGCACGGTCAAGGCGCCATCCACCCTGGGCACCTTCCTGCGCAGCTTCCGGTGGGGCCACGTCCGTCAACTCGACCGGGTGAGCCGCGAGTTGCTGGCCCGGGCTTGGCAGGCCGGGGCGGGACCCGGCGACGGGCCCCTGACCATTGACCTGGACTCCACCATCTGCGAGACCTACGGACTGGCCAAGGAGGGAGCGCGCCACCACGGCTATACCGGCAAGCGGGGCTACCACCCGCTGCTGGCCATCGCCGCCGGCACCGGAGACGTGCTGATGTCCCGGCTGCGCGAGGGCCGGGCCAACACCGCCCGCGGCGCCGCCCACTTCCTGCGGGAGACGGTGGGACGGGTGCGCTACGCTGGGGCCAACGGACGACTCACGCTACGGGCCGACAGCGGGTTCTACACTCATGGCGTGGTATCCGTCTGCCGCAAGATGGATGTCCGCTTCTCCATCACCATCCGCCAGCACAAAAGCCTGCACAATCTCATCGAGGCGATACCCGAAGATGCCTGGACGCCGATTCCTTACTGGATGGACGGCGCCGCCGATGTGGCCGAGACCACCTGCACCCCCTTCCAGGCCGAGGCGGACGCCGCGCCGGTACGGCTCATCGTCCGGCGGGTGAAGCCGACGCCCGGTTCCCAACTGGCCCTCTTCGCCAAATACAGCTATCATGGCTTCATCACCGACCGGGACGGGGAGTTGCTCGAACTGGAGGCTGACCATCGCCGCCACGCCGAGATCGAGAATGCCATACGCGACCTCAAGTACGGCGTCGGGCTGAACCATCTCCCCTCGGGCCGCTTCGCCGCCAACGGCGCCTGGCTGGCCGTCCAGACGATGGCCCACAACCTGGCCCGCTGGACGGCGCGGATCGGTCTGGGAGAGCGGATAGCCACCACCAAGACCCTCCGGCGGCGGTTCTTCTCCCTGGCCGGACGGCTCACCCGCTCGGCACGCCGGTTGACCCTGCATCTTCCGGATCGCTGGCCTTGGGCTGAGAAGTTCAGCCGCGCCTTGGCCCGGCTGCGAGCCATTCCACTCCCGGCCTGACGGCATCGTCGGCGACCGACCCACCCACCGGACAACCGAAGATCCCCGCAGACTCGTGCCAGCCCGGTCCGAGAGAGTTCCCTGCTGCGTATTCTCTCGCCATCCCGCGCATCGCAGCTCCCGCAGACGGCCATAGGGGCCCCTGTGCGGCGATGAAGACCGTCCGCCGACCTCCCTACCCCAAATGGAACCCAGGCTATTTCCCCTGTAGCTCCCTCACCCCCCTTCCGCTTTCCTCACGCCGTCCATCGGTGTCCTTCGGTGGATTCGGGCTTACACAAAGACCGGCATCCGGATTCTCGATATCTCCGACCCGGCCAACCCTGCGCTGGTGGGGCGAATCCCGCTGCGTAGCTTCGAGTACGGCAGCGATAGCGATCACTCCCATGGCGATGCCGTCGCCACACGGATCGAGAGCGCCGCGTTCCAGGGGGATATCGCCATAGTCCTACAGGGCGTCCCCGACAGCTTCACCGTGGACGAATACCCCATGCCCTTCGGCATCTGGGATGTCACCGACCCCGCCGATCCCCAGTTCCTGGGCCCCCTCAGCCTGGGTAATGTCTTCTCTGCCGATAGCCTCGGCGACAAGCCCAACGACACCAAGGCGGTTCGCGGCCACTACTTCTACGCCATTTACAGCACGGGCGATGTGAGACACGGCGCACCCAACAAGGACCACCACCTGGCTATCGTGGACCTGTCCGACCCCCGTAATCCGGTGGTGGCGGGCCGCTGGCAGGACACCAAGCAGGTGGCCCTGAGGGGTCTCTCTATAAACGCTGCTGGGACCAGGGTTTACACGCTCGGCCAGTTCGGGAAGGAGATACTCCTATACGTACTGGACGTACAGGACCCGGCGAACCCGGTGGAGCTCGCGCGATTCGTGTGGCCCCACCCCTTCGCTGGAGGCTTCTCGCCGGGTCGGCCCGTTCCCAACGCCGACGACTCCCTGGTGATATTCGCCGACGGTAGCTGGGAAGACGATAGGGAGAGCAGGCTTCACATCCTGGACGTCTCCGACCTCAGCGCCATCCGCGAGGTATCTACCGTCGACTTTCCCGAGCACGGAAGCTGGTGGCCCTGGTCCGGCAGGTGGTCCTGGGCCCACGACGTGGCGATCAGGGGCAACCTGGTCTACTCGACGTGGTTGGAAGGAGGCGTGCAGCTTATCGATATATCCGACCCGGCGAATCCCGTGAAAGTGGGAGGGTTCTTCAGCCCCGCCAAGGTGGGAGGGTTCTTCAGCCCCGCCAAGAAGGATGGCTTCCTGTTCATCCCTTCGCCGGAAAAACCTGCCCTGTCGGACGTGGCGCTGTACGGGGAATACGCCGTCGCGACGACGGTGTGGGGGCCCGGACTATATATCGTGGGGCCCCCGGCTGCCCAGGAGTGAAGTAAACCCAGCCAGCGCTTCTCGCCGGAGCGATTGTCCTAGAGGGTTGTAGCGAGATTGAAGGAGGCATGATATGAACGGGAAACGAGGGGTATTAGTAGCGGCCCTGCTTGCGGTGCTGGTCTCCGCATTCAGCACGTCGACGGTGTTCGCCGGGCATAAGCCCAACCACGGCAAACATGGCCATGGTGAAAACGTGGCGCCGACAGTCTCGATCACGAGCCCCGCGGACCTGGACGCCCTCCCCTCGGGTGTCACGGTGGAGTTCGAAGGGACCGCAAGCGACGCGGAGGACGGCGACCTTACGGCGGGCCTGGTTTGGGTCTCGAGCGTCGACGGCCCAATCGTCGGCATCGGCGGCAACGTCTCCACCATCCTCACAGACGGCTACCACACCATAACCGCTTCGGCCACTGACCTGGGCGGCAGTACAGGCAGCGCATCAATCCGCATCACCGTTGGGACTCCCAAAGCTTCGAAGGTCGGCGTGTTCTCGATCGTCTACGTGCCGGTCGGCGACAAACATGTGAGCGTTATATTCACCGTAAAGGACGACCTGGGGGAGCCAGTGGCCGGCGCTGCCATCACTGCCACCCTGTTCCGCAATGGAAAGGAGAAGGACACCGATACCTTCACAACAGGCGCCGACGGGACGGTCACAGTCGACGGAGGGAAAGGACCCCCTGGGACCTACACAATCGAGATCAACAATGTGGTCGCTTATGGTCTGGAGTGGGACGGCGTCACGCCGCCAAACTCGTTTACGGAGTAGATCAGGTACACGTGAAGAGCGGCGGTGATGCGGCTGACTCGGGACGCGGTCGAGACAGCGACGACTGCTTAAAGGGGTCCCAACGAAGGGTCGACTTCTCTTCTACCTGAAGCACGCGTTCCGCTCGTTGCAGCGAGAGCCGAGGCGTTCGCTGTTCGCCGGCTTTGCCGTGGCCGCGGGGGGCTTCTACGCCTCGACCGGCGTGTCATCAGCCGAGCTCAGGCTGAAGGCTGGTCGTCCTTTCCGGTCCTCACCTGGCTTCGCACAGTCGCTTCTGGACTCACCTCCAGGGATTCCGCATACTCCACCGTGTCTACCCGGCAGCCTTCGCCCAGCTTCACATGCTTCCCACGGATGGTCTGTGCCTCGGTTGCCTCCAGATAGACCTCGTCTCCTTCGACGGACTGGACCTCGAGATGGCCGCGCTTTCTTCGCACCGTGATCTTGGAGCCTCCGATCTCCTGGGCCGTGGACCGACCGCCATCAAGCTCGATGTCGATCTCGTCGGCATTGAGCAGACCCGATATGCGAAAGGTGCCACCGATCTCAATCCGCTCAGCCTCGACATCTCCTCCCGACTTAAAAGAGCCGCCGATTACGACGTCCTCCGCCTTCAGGCTGCCTCCAACTTTCTGGGCGCCTGCAAACTCAACCGAGTCCGCTTGGACTCGCCCGTTTATCTTTATGGACCCGCTGGATCTGAGTATTCCTATCTCGACGTCTCCGTCTATCGAGCAGGCGCCGGCGGTCCTGAGCTCCTTTGCTTTGACATTCCCCTGCAGGTTACTAGAACCCGAAAGCTCAATTTCTTCAGCCTCCAGATCGCCCTCGACGGTGCCTGACCCGGCGATTTCAACATGTCCATATACCCCGCCGGTGAACCTTCCGCTCCCGGCTATGCTCGCGTTTCTCTTCGTGTCGCGTTTATCAGTCATGCTGTCATCTCCAGGGTCAGAGTACTTCCCGTAGTTTCACCTTGATCTGCGCGAGCACCTCGTTGAGGTCCAGGCTCACGACAACGGCCGCGTCCGGCCCGAAGTAGGCCTCTCCGGAGAAGACTACTGGGAAGGTCACTGAAGACCGTCTTGCCACCGTCAAATACCGGTCTTCACCGTCGTCCGGCAACGCCTCGAGCCCCGCTATCATCGTTCTGGTCGCCAGTTCGATCTGCTCCGAGGTCAGCTTCCCGTCTTGCATCAAGTGCTCTATCGCCGCAACGAAGAGTACCTCATTGACCCCGTACGGCCCCTGGCCTTCCCGCAACCCCCGGTAGACCTTCCTGGCCCTCGTTGAGAGCCAATCCATTGCCTCAACCTCCGAGGCGGAGTAGGTCCTACGAATCAGGTCCGGCGACAGCATCTCGGCAATCGCGTCGAGGGAGTGGTCATCCTTGAGCTCGTTGATGCGTCTGATGCGCTCCAGAATCTTTTCTTGCGGCAGAAATGTCTCCTGGCCGGTGAAAGTGGACCGCCGGTTGAACCATGCTTCCGGTATCAGACCTTTACGTTTCCAGCGGTAAAACTGGCCATACGAGATGCCGGTCCGCTTGAGCACCTCGTTCTTTGAGATCATTGGGATCTGAGCCATGAAGGGACTGTAACATAACACTGTTACGTCGGTCAATAGGTGAACGCTGAGCGGCGATCCGCAGACACGGCCTGGCGTAGCGGCGGAATTGGGGACACCCGCCCTCGATGGGAGCCGCCAGTAACGGCCGCCGTGATATAATCGCCCGGGCCTTCCGTTTATTCCACGTTCGGGGGTATGGGTGGAGCCGCTACGGACCGGTGCGGCGGAAAAACTGGGAATTCGGCTCGACCAGACCCAGTTAGACCAGTTTCACCGGTACTACCTCGAGATCGCTGATTGGAACAGCCGCGTCAACCTCACGTCGGTGGCCGAACGGGAGCAGGTACAGACCTGGCACTTCCTGGGCTCGTTGGCCGTGAGCGCCGCGTTTCCTCCGGGCCTGACGCGCTCGGGTGGAAAGGTCCTGGATGTTGGCAGCGGAGCTGGGCTCCCCGGCTTGCCTATCAAGATCGCCTTTCCAATGCTGACCGTAACTCTAGTAGAAGCCACGGCCAAGAAGACGGCGTTCCTCGCCCACGTCACCAGGCTTCTGGGACTCGGCGATGTGGAGGTGATCACGGCAAGGGCCGAGACCATGGCCCACGATCCCATGCATCGCGAGGGCTACGACGTCGTCCTGTCCAGGGGTGTGGCAAGGCTGGCCGTGCTTGCGGAGCTGACCCTGCCATTCTGCCGGTTGGGAGGCGTTACGGTGGCGCAAAAGGGGCGGGGCATCGATGATGAGATACGCCAGGCGGGAACGGCCATAGCCGCTATGGGCGGTAGGTTGGTAGAGGTCGTAAAGGTGGCGGTGGAAGGTCCAGCCGCGGCTGGTGCGCTGGTGGTGCTGGAGAAGGTGGGCCCGACGCCGGAGCGGTACCCTCGGCGGCCCGGGATTCCCGCCAAGCGTCCGCTATGAGTTTAGACGCCGACAACGAGCGCCAGTTGGTGCGCCTGAGACGGCGGGTCTTCTCGCTGCCCACTCTCTTGTCCTTCGTCCTGGCCATCGCGATAATCTACCTCTTGGCCACCCGCTTCGACGTCGACTGGAGCAAGACCTGGGACGGCGTTCGTCATATGAACGCATGGTTGTACCTGTTGGCCCTGGGCCTCTATTACCTGAGCTTTGGCGTCAGGGGGCTGAGATGGCGGATGCTCGCCCGCAACGCGGGGATATTCGATTTCCCGAACGCCAGGTTGCCCTCTGTGCTGCGGTTTTCCCAGCTAATAATTATCGGATGGTTCGTCAACGCCGTGGCCTGGCTTCGACTAGGCGACCCGTACCGGGCCTACGAGCTCTCCAGGGAGTCCCGGAGCGGCTTCGCGTGGAGCCTGGGTACTGTCCTGGCCGAGCGCGTGATGGACATGGCGGCTGTGTTGGCCCTGGTCCTTACCGCCGTCGCCTGGTACTCGCTCACCCGTGAATCTGCTGGCACAGGTACTATTCTGCTGGCCGCCGTTGCCATGACCGCCGCCCTCGGGGCATTCCTGGTATTGATGAAGGGGTACGGTGGGAGACTGGCCGGCCTCATGCCCGGTAAATTCGAGGATGCGTACCAACGGTTTCACAAGGGGGCGGTGGGCGGCCTGAGGCAGCTACCGGCCCTTTTCGTCCTGGGACTCATTGGGTGGCTCCTGGAGGTCGGGCGCTTGTACTTCGTGGTGCAGGCGCTTGATCTCACCATAGGCATCCCACTGGTCCTCATCACTGCCCTCGGCCATGCGATACTGAGCACGGTGCCTACTCCAGGCGGGATTGGGGTAGTGGAGCCGGGCGTCACCGGGCTGCTGGTGCTTGGCCTGGCAAGGGAGGATGCGGTCGCCGTCGTCCTGGTCGACCGGTCGATCACGTATCTCAGCGTCATCGTCTTTGGGGGGCTCACCCTCCTGCAGTGGCATTTTGCCCGCTCCCGGCGGCGACGGTACCAGACACCAAGAGCGGGACAGGTTGCGCCTCCGTCCTAGCGTGGAGCATTTCGGGTCTGACGTGGCCTTTCTATGCCCCTCCTGTCTTGCTATAATCCGCCCGTTGGGTCCAGCCCGTTTCTGGAGGAATCTTTCAGGTGTCGCCCATCGGGGGAACGTAGAGGTGCCGGCCCCCTGTCGATGCGGTCTGGGGCCCGCCGAAGCGCCTGTTGAAACGGTCCGCCAGAATTGTATTCCCCTGGGCCATACACTTCGCAAGAAAAGAGGGAGGGCAAAGGGGTAAGGGACAATTACAATGACTCCGGAGGAGCATGATGCCAACTGAGCTAAAGTCCGGACTGAAGCGCAGGAGCCATGTGGTCAGCGATGGACCGGACAGGGCGCCGGCGCGGTCCATGTTGCGGGCAGTGGGCTTGAAGGACGAGGACATGGACAAGCCCTTCATCGCCGTGGGCAGCCTGGCCAGCGACGTGACCCCCTGCAACGTGCACCTGGACAGGCTGGCCCAAAAGGTGAAGGAGGGTGTGCGGGAGGCCAACGGGGTCCCCTTCCTGTTTGGGACCATAACCGTCAGCGACGGCATATCCATGGGCACCGAGGGCATGAAGGCGTCGCTGGTCAGCAGGGAGGTGATCGCCGACTCCATCGAGACGGTGACCTTCGCCGAGAGCATGGACGGCCTCATCGTCGTGGCGGCCTGCGACAAAAACATGCCCGGCTCCCTCATGGCGATGGCGAGACTCAACGTCCCCTCGCTGTTCGTGTACGGCGGGACGATCCTTCCCGGCCACTTCAAGGGCGGGGACGTCAACATCCAAGACATGTACGAGGCCGTCGGCACCTACTCCCAGGGCAAGATGTCGCTGGAGGACCTGCTGGCGATCGAGCGCGTCGCCTGCCCCGGTGAGGGCGCGTGCGCTGGGATGTTCACGGCCAACACCATGGCTTCGGCTGTCGAGGCGCTGGGTATGTCCATGCCTGGCGCGGCCTCCATCCCGGCTGTCGACCCGCGCGGCAATGGGATCGCCCGCGGCGCCGGGGCGGTGCTCTACAACCTGCTCGAGCGCGACATAAAGCCGCGTGACATCATGACCCGCGAGGCCTTCGAGAACGCTATCGCCGTCGTTCTGGCCATGGGAGGCTCCACGAACGCCGTGCTGCACCTGCTTGCCATCGCCCACGAGGCCAGGGTGCCGCTGGAGATCGACGACTTCGACCGTCTCAGCCGGCGCACCCCTTACCTGACGGACTTGCGCCCGGCCGGCCGCTTCGTCATGTCGGACGTAGACAAGTCGGGCGGCGTGCCGGTGGTCATGAAGGAGCTTCTGAACGCCGGGCTGTTGCGCGGCGACGTCATGACGGTGACGGGCAAGACCCTTGCGGATAACCTACGCGACTTCCAAGGCGAGCCGGACAGCCGCGTCATTTATCCGGTGTCTGCGCCGCGCAGTCCGACTGGTGGCCTGGTGATCCTGAAGGGGAACCTGGCGCCCGAGGGTGCGGTGATGAAGGTGGCCGGGACCAAGCACCTCAACCACGAAGGCCCGGCGAAGGTGTTCGACGGCGAGCGCGCGGCTTTCGGCGCCGTCACCAATGGAGAGATCAAAGATGGCGACGTCGTGGTGTTGCGCTACGAAGGGCCGAAGGGGGGGCCGGGGATGCAGGAGATGCTGGCCGTTACCGGCGCCATCATCGGTCAGGGCCTGGGAGACAGCGTAATGCTCATGACCGACGGCCGCTTTTCTGGCGCCACTCATGGGCCTATGATTGGGCACGTGGCCCCGGAGGCGCAGGTGGGGGGCCCCATCGCGCTGGTCCAGGAGGGCGACGTCATCGTCCTGGACGTGGCTGAGCGAGAGCTCAACGTCAGGGTGTCGGACGCCGAGATGGAGCTGCGTCGCAAGGAGTGGCGGGCGCCTCCACCCAGGTACGACTTCGGGGTGATGGCCAAATATGCGAAGCTCGTGTCCACCGCCGCCCGCGGCGCTGTGACAACGTAAGGGCCGCCGTTGCGTGTTTGCGTGTAGGGGCAGGTTTCAAACCTGCCCCTGCCATGCATGGGTTCAGTACACGTCCAGCGTGAACCGCGAGTCCTTGAAGTCCAGCACCGACTTGGACAGCTGGTCGGTCAGGGCCGGGTCAACTAGCAGGACCTTCTGCCCCCGGTAGCTAATCGCGTGGTCCCCGTGTCCCTCGTCCGCTACGACTATCCCGAAGTCACCCTCCCCCTCCCAGACGGGGGGCATCGCCAGCCTCAAGCATTTGCCCGGATCAAGGCTTCGCGTCTCGACGATGCGCTTCAGCTCCGCTTTGGCGATTTGCGTCACCTTGACCAATGATTACACACTCTGTGCGCGGCGGCCCGTGCCCTATGCCCTGTGCCCCATATCCCTTCTACGCGCCAAGCTCCTGCCGAACGATCTCGGTCCCGGCCACCATCGCCTCCAGCTTGAGGTACGCGAGCCATCTGGGAATCTGGAAGAAGCCGCAGTCGGGGCTGACGTACAGCCTTTCGGGCTCAACATGTTTTAGCAACGTCCTGATCCGCTCGGCCACGTCCTCCGGCTTCTCGACATAGAAGGACTTGACGTCTACGACGCCTGCGCCCAGCTCCTTGTCCACCCCGAACTCGGTCCAGAGGTCGCTCTCGCTCATCTCGCGGTTGGCAAACTCCAGGACTAGTTGTTCGGCGTTGACCTCCAGCAGCTCTGGGAACATCCACTTGTAGGTCCGCTTGCCCCGCGGCCTGCTGCCGAGATTGCCAAAGCAGACGTGGAGGGCCAGCTTGGCGTTGACCCCATCCACCGACGCGTTGTACAGGTCCACCCACTCTTTGACCTGGCCGGGTATCACGGCGAACGACGGCTCGTCGAGCTGAATGTAGTC
>CAXXWW010000003.1:0-310173 GCA_963665215.2 Dehalococcoidia bacterium | reverse complement strand
ACACCATGATGACGGTGCCCAACTTCTACCGGCTGGAGTTCAACCGGGCCGCCCTGGACCTGCACAACGCGCTGGTCACGCCCGCCCTGGACATACGAGACGGCTACCTGTACCTGTCGGAGCGGCCCGGGCTGGGCGTCGACTTGAACATCGAGTACATCGAGGCCCACCTCGACCCCGACTGGAGCTAGAGGTACCCGCCCCAGGTCTCCCTCTAGCTCGCGCCCGGTTCGGTCTCGTCTCGAGCGACCGGCTCCTTTGGATGAAGCAGGACGCCCCGGTCCACGCCCCGCCGCAGCCGGCCGTACTCCGAGCTGAGCTCGGCCCCGAGGATCAGGATCAGGCTGCTGACGTAGGTCCACAGCAGCAGGGCGATGACCGGGGCCAGGGAGCCGTAGACGCTCTCGAAGGTGGCGATGCGGCCCAGGTAGAGTATGAAGACGTTCTTGGCCAGCTCGAAGAGGACCGCCGCCAGAAGCGCGCCGGGCCAGATGTACCCCCAGTAGTCCTGGTGTTGGGCAAGAACTTGTAGATGAGCAGGAATATGCAGAGCGAGAGCACGAAGGAGCTGCCTTGGAGCAACACCACGCCGACGGCCTCGGCCAGGAATCCAACGCCGGGCACGTCGGACTCGCTGAGGCGCCCCACCACCCGGGCGAAGGTGGCCGTACTCAGGGACAGCATGAACAGGACTCCCACGCCCAACGCCATGACCAGCTGTCGGGGCTTGCCGACGAGCAGCGGCCTGTCCTTATGGACGTCCCACGCCCTGTTTACAGCCCTGGTCACGGCACCGAAGATCGCGCTGCCTGACCAGATAAGCCCGACAATCGCGAACACGCCCAGGGCCCCCTGAAGCCGGTTGGCCGACTCGACGTTGCTGTCGACTAATCCCTCGGAGCCGGGAAGGTAGTCGGTGACGAAGTCGGTGATCTCGGTCTGCACGGTCTCCGACTCCAGCACGTCCAGGAAGCTGACAAGGGCTATCAGGCCCAGCAGCAGGGGAAAGATGGAGAACAGAGCATAGTAGGCGACGCCCGCGGCCATGTGGGTAGCGTCATCGTCGGACATCTCTTGCACGGTGCGTACGACGAGGACGATAAGAAAGTAGCGCCCCAGGCGCTCGCGCACGGCGTCGCTTCTGCGGACGACGGCAGAGGTTATACGGTGAAGGGCTGAGTTTTTGAATAGAGTGCGCACCGCGTCAACCTGGGGGGCCTGAGGGCTGCCTCTCAATGTGCAGGGGCTGAACAGCCACGGGGACGAGACTGGCTGCTCGCTGAGATGCGTACCCCTTATTCGAAGATTAGCATAAGCCCTCTCCCTTTTCTACGGTGGGGCCCTCGCCCCACCCCGGTTTGTGACCGCTCCGTTACGCGGCTGATGCGCTGTTTCGCTTGGCCCTGAAGGGCCAGAGCACCGCATAGTACTGGGGCGCGGGGCCTTTAGGCCCACGCGCGGCGGTACAGTAAACCGGAATTACCCATATCAAGCTGCCTGGACCCAAGTGACGCACCATCCTCGACGAGAGCCACGTCAGTATCACTCACGGATGCCGTCAACCATCCAATCAAGCTCACAAAACCATCTCTCGGCGTGGTGAGTTAGCGGCCCCAGGCAGCGGAGGTGGCTTTCACCACGTTTGCGCTCCCTTCAAACTCCTCCGGGCACGCACCTCGCCCTTGGTTGCCTCTCTTCACCTCTGATGACCTCAAGGGTAATCGCTACCCTGGTGCTGGATGGAGCCCGGCGATACGCTCCAACACTTGCCGGAATACCTCCCGGGACACTGCCACCTCAGCAAGCTGAAACACCAACCTCCTGGCATGCCGCACCAGACGTCCACCCATCTTGATGAGCTTGGTCTGCACGCTTCGCAGTGACCAGTGTTTCACTGACTCTGGCAAAGTCAGCCTTCTCATGAAGTTGCCCAGGTTGTAGGCCAGCACAAACAGCCACAGCCTCACCTGGTTAGCAACGAACCTGTGACACGAGAGCCGCGTCCAGTTCAGGGCGTACTTACCTTCCTTGATCCACTGCTCGGCCGTGCCCCGCCCGTTGTAGAAGTGGGTTACGCCTGCCGGCGGTAGGTTGAGGTTGGTGACGACGAACCCGACCCTCGGGAATAGCTCACCCTGGCGCCACTCCACCTTGGCGACCACACGCCGGGGAATGTCCCAGCTCTGGGCCTGGTAAACGAAGTCGTGATACCGGACTACGGGCTTCCCTTCGACAGGCTCAGGGCAGGCTTTAGGCGGCCTGCCCACGGCCGCTTCAGCAGGTGCCGGATGTTTCCTTGTAATACCTCGTTGGCCGGAAGCCGCATAGCGTAGCCAGTGTCCCTTGACTCCAGGTACTCGTACACCTCGGGCTTGGCAAAGGCAGCATCGGCCCGGAACAGCAGCCGGACTCCTTTCTCCTGGTATCGCTTCACGACTGGCTCCAGAACCTCCCGCCACCGCTCAGCGCTGTGGACGTTGCCCGGGCGAAGCATTGCACCTTCGCAATCTCCGAAATGGTTGAACAGGAAGAGCGGGTGATAACATACGGACTCGAAGTGGCCGTTGTAGGCGACTCCCTCTTGCTGCCCATGCACCGGGCTTTCAGAGCTGTCCATGTCTAGGATAACTCGCTGGTGAGATGTCTGGGCCATGCCCCTGTCCACCCACTCAACATTCAGGCGCGCAAGCCCATCCAGGTTCTCCTCTTCGGTTAACACCTCAGTCTCAAATCGGCTCATAGTATTGGTGCTGGCTGCCTGCTTATCAGTACCTTGCCACCCGACGATGACACGCATAGCCGGGTCTTGGGCAAGCCGTTCAGCGTCGTTGGTGTCCTCGTAGCCAGCGAGACGGCTATACACCGATTGTCTGAGCAAGGGCAACAGCGGGTGTTGCACATTGCGGCCGGTGCGGCTTTCATGGATATAATCGTTGGCTGTCTCTGTGAGCCCCAGAGCGGCATCAAGCTCGCGGCATGCCAGGAGTCCGGCGTCCGAGGTGATGGTAGCGCCACGGAAATCCAGGCGGACTCTGCGGTCGAATTGGAGCTTCAGGTGTTTCAGCTTGCCTAGGTGGCAGTGTCCCGGGAGATATTCCGGCAAGTGTTGGAGCGTATCGCCGGGCTCCATCCAGCACCAGGGTAGCGATTATCCTTGAGGTCATCAGAGGTGAAGAGAGGCAACCAAGGGCGAGGTGCGTGCCCGGAGATTTGAAGGGAGTGCAAACGTGGTGAAAGCCACCTCCGCTGCCTGGGGCCGCTAACTCACCACGCCGAGAGATGGTTTTGTACGCTCGATGGATGGTTGACGGCATCCGTGAGTGATACTAAGATGGCTCTCGTCGAGGATGGTACCTTGCTTGGACCCAGGCGGTTTGATATGGGTAATTCCGGCTTAGACATGGACAGTTCGGACAGTCCGGTACATGGAGGACAGGAGGGAGCGTCGTACAACGGTCACTTTGGGAGCACGTGCTATCACCCTTTGTCCGTGTTCAACCAGTTCGGTGACTGCGAGGGCGCGATGCTGCGTGCGGGGAACGTACATAGCGCGCACAGGTGGCGTGATGTATTGGATCCGATCCTGTCCCGCTACGGGGCGACAGGAGTCGGCTGTGTCTGCCCAAGGCGGTCAAGCACTGATTGCTGCGGAGCGTGCAGGTCAAGCTGATCAAGATGGGAGGCCGTCTGGTGCGGCACGCCCGGTGGTTGATCTTTCAGTTATCCGAGGTGTCGGTTCCTCGACGGTTGTTCCAGGGAGTGTTGGATCGTATCGGCCGGTTATCGCCGGCGCCAAGCTGAGGGAGGGTACAACCACGATCTTGCCAAGAGGGGAGAGCGCTTCAGGGAGTCGCCTTGTCTTCAATGCGGTTTCACCCCACTGGCAGGGGACACGAGGACGATGAAGACGGACAAGAAGGGTGCTCTACGACTGCAAACGCATCTCTTGTTGGATAGACCGGCGATTGACTGGCCTTGCAGGACCTGACTATGATGCTCCCATCTCGTTTGGGCTGCCCTTTGAATCTGAAGACTGCCAATATGGGAAATCCCGGTTGATCAGGTGTCGTCTGATCGCCCTCTTGTTGAGTAGGAAGCCTCACGCAGGCCCGTGAGCAAGATCTGCAAATCGACTTTGGAGAAGCCATAAACAAATGATCGCCCACGTAATGCGCCTGACACTATGGGAGTGGTTCAAGCTCCGCCACCGCTGGATGCCGTGGGTCCTCCTGGGCATCGCTGTCGTCCTCGTACAGTTCGGCATGTGGTTCGGCTACACCGCGTACCACAACGAGACTCTACAGGAAATCACTTCTGGAGGCAGCAACTCTTTCGGAGTAAGCGAGGAAGTGGACGGCGAGACAATTAACATAGAGGTGTCGTGCGAAAGCCTCGCGAATGAGGATATGCCCCCAGAGGTTGAGACCCTCCCCGAAGAGCAGCGGAGTCGTTTCCTGAGAGATGTAGAGAGATTCCGCGAAGAGAGTTGCGGCGATACCGCTCTGCGCGAAGACCTACGCAAGGCGTTCACCATTCCGCACTCCATCGCCAATAGCACGACGGGGCTGGTGAGCTTCGCCCCCATCCTCCTCATGATCCTCGCCGCGTCTCTCATGGGTACCGAATACGGATGGGGCACGCTGAGGACGACCCTGACGCGCGGCACCGGGCGCTGGCAGCTCCTCGCGTCAAAGATCATCCTGGTCCTGCTGACGTGCGCCGCCGGATTCATCGTCGTGGCCGTCGCGACGGCCATCGCCAGCTTGCTAGCCGCCGTTATTCCTCCTGACGAAGTTGGCAAGCTCGCCAACGCCGGAAGGTGGTTCGATGTAGCCGTGACCTTCGGCAAAGCCGTCTATGCCGTCGCGCCATACATCGCGCTGAGCATTTTCCTGGCAGTGCTCACCCAGTCCGCCGCCGCAGGCATGGCAATCGCCCTGGGATACTACGTCATCGAGTTGATAGCCTCCCCCATCCTCAATGTCACCAGTTGGGGCGAGAACATCGCAGACGCCCTCCTCGGCAATAACGTAAGCGAATGGATGGAGTCCGCATTCGTGACCGTAGAGGTCTCAGGCGCCAGCTCCACGGCCAATCAGCCTCACACGCTCCAAGCGTTCTTGGTGATACTGGCCTACACGATGGTGCTCTGCACCGCCGCCTTCTGGATATTCCTCCGCAGGGACATCGCCGGCGCGAAGGGCGAATGATCGGGCATGTCCTTCCTTCCCAATTGTGACAGGCGTACCTTGAAGGTCCAGTGCTGCCGTTGGCGTGATGTGAGATGAGAAAGGATGGATAGTGAACGATCTCGTCATACAAACAGATGGGCTGACTAAGCGGTACGGCGACATCCTGGCCGTGGACGAGCTGTCGATGAAGGTGCCGCGCGGCCACATATTCGGGCTTCTGGGTCCGAACGGCTCGGGCAAGACGACGACGATGGGGATGCTGCTCGGGCTGGTGAAACCCACGGCGGGCAGGTTCAACCTGTTCGACGCGGATACACAGCACCGTGAAGCTTTGAGTCGCGTCGGCGCCATAGTCGAGACCCCGTCGTTCTATCCCTACCTGTCGGGCCGCGACAATCTTGCCTACTTCCAGGGCATCGCCGGGAGGGGAGATCGGAGGGAGTTGGACGACCTGCTGGAGAAGGTAGGGCTTGCCGACCGCGGGGACAGCCGCTTCCGCACCTACTCCCTGGGTATGAAGCAGCGCTTGGGGCTGGCCTACGCCATCTTGGGCGATCCCGAGTTGCTGTTCCTGGACGAGCCGACCAACGGCATGGATCCCGCTGGCATGGCCGAGGTGCGGGACCTGATACGCAGCCTCGGCACGGGCGGCCGCACCGTGCTTTTGTCGAGTCACCTGCTGCACGAGGTCGAGCAGGTGTGCGACAGCGTAGGCATACTCTCGAAGGGCAAGCTCATCGTGCAGGGCAAGGTCGAAGACCTAGTGCATTCGCGGGAAGGCGAGCGCGTGCGTCTGCGTACGACCGACAACGCTAAGGCCGTCGAGGTGCTGTCGGCGCTGGACTGGGTTGACGACGTGTCGGCAGACGGTGAGTCAGTTGTCGTGACAGGTCCGGGCGAGCGGTCGCCTGAGCTCAGTATGGCTTTGGGCCGGTCAGAGGTCTACGTTACTGAGATGGCAGCCGAGGAGATGTCCTTGGAGCAGTATTTCCTCGACGTTACGGGGGACGATCAGGCCGGATGATCGGCGTTCCCAAAACGAACCTCAACACGAAGGGCCTTGATTTGTCCAGTTTGGTGGACCTTTTTTCACCGTAGACAGAACCGTCTTCGAATTGTGGCTGGGAAGTTTGTGAGTCTGTGTTGGACGGTAGGCAGTACCACTGAACCCGCTTTGGACGGTAGGCCGTTGAGCAGCCTCATGATGGCGGACTCAGGTCGATGGTCAGCGCCGTCGCAAGATCATCCCTGCGGTCGTCGGGGACCTCGCGCAGGATGAATTCCAGCAGGTCATCCTGTCGTGGCTGTCCAAATACCATACGGTATACGGCCAGTGACCGCCTGAGCGCAACCTCGCGGTCCACATCCCGCGACAGCGGCAGGACCGGCGAGCGGCGCTGAATCCGTGCGTCACCTTCTGTGAACACCCAATGCGGGACGAGCCCGCCTTCGTCCGCGAACTCATCATCAGCGAGACGGTAGGCTAGATCCCACGGGGTGATATGTTCGGCACGTGCGAGCGCGGCCCTGGCCTCGTCGAGCACTCTCGCGAGGTATCTTCAAAAAGTGTGTAAACAGTCAGGCGGTGTACCCTCTCTCTGAACAACACGGGCTCGAGGCCCAAGAGAGGAGATAGACCGCCCATGAGGAAGGAAAGCACTGAGAGTAGGTCGGAGTCAAGGCCGGAGTGGGAGCAGTTGGAGGATTGGGTGCGAAGCCAGGTCCAGAGGCTGATCCAGGAGTTGCTGGAGGAGGAGGTGACGGCGTTTCTGGGAAGGGCGAAGTCGGCGCTCAGATCCGACTCGGACAACGATACCGGCTATCGGAACGGATACGGCAGAGCCCGGAGGCTTACGCTGAGTTCGGGAACGATACAGCTGAGGCGGCCGCGAGTCCGCGATACCGAGGAGCAGTTCGAGAGCCGGCTGCTGCCGCTGTTCGTCAACAGGACCAGGAAGGTTGCTGAGTTGATCCCCGAGCTGTACCTGCACGGTCTATCCGAAGGCGACTTCGATCTGGCTTTGCGGGGGCTGCTGGGAGAGGACGCACCGGTATCGGCGAGCACGGTGGCCCGGTTGAAGGATAAGTGGAACGATGAGCTTGCCCAATGGCGCAGCCGGCCCCTCGATGACCTGGAAGTGGTCTACATGTGGGTGGATGGAGTCTACGTCAAGGCTGGTCTTGAGAAGGAGAAGGCGGCGGTACTGGTGGTGATGGCGGCCCTGAGCGACGGGAGCAAGGTGGTGGTGAGCGCTGTTCCCGGATACAGGGAGTCCACAGAGAACTGGTCCGAGGTGCTCAGGGACATCAAGCGCCGGGGCTTGAGCTGCCCGAGGCTGGTGGTTGGAGACGGACACCTGGGCATCTGGGGAGCTCTGCGCAACGTCTATCCGCAGGCGGCAGAGCAACGCTGCTGGAACCACAAGATCGTAAACGTGCTCGCCAAGCTTCCAAAGCGACAACAGGACCAGGCCAAGCTCATGCTGCGTACTATCCCCTACGCGCCGACTCGGACAGAGGCTGAGCGGCTCAGGACGGTGTTCACCAGGTGGTGCGGCGACCATTCCTACGAGGCGGCCTCAGAGGCCTTGGAGCGGGACTGGGACCGCATGGTCACCTTCTATGACTTCCCAAAGGAGCACTGGGGGCACCTTCGCACGACGAACCCGGTAGAATCACCCTTCGCGGCCCTCAGGCTTCGGACCGATGCCGCCAAGCGCTACAAGAGGGTCGATCGGGCGATAGCGGTGATCTGGAAAATGTTGATGGTCGCCGAACAGCGCTTCAGGCGTCTGAAGGCCCCTGAGTTGATCGAAGACGTCTATCTCGGTGCACAGTATGCGGATGGAATCGCCATTGAATCAACGGCTGAGAAGGTCGCCGCCTGATGTCGTTTACACACCTATTGACGTAACCTCATCCCCGCGGCGGCAAAGGACATCGACCAGCGTGAAGTGATTGACGGCCAACAGCGGGTGACGACACTGCAGCTCCTTCTGGATGCCATTCGACAGATTTGCGAGGAGTCAGACCAACCATACCTTAAGATGGTCGCAAGGCGTCTGGCCAAGCTCGTTACGAACGACGAAGAACTCATCGGAGACAATAGGCTTCACATCTTCAAGTTGTGGCCTACTAGGGGCGACCGAGAAGCGTTCAGGCATGCTATGGACAATGGGCTCGCCGCAAACGACTTTGAGGAGTCACTGATCGTCCAAGCGCACGAGTTCTTCCAGCTGCAAATTCGCAAATGGCTTCAAGACGTACCAGGGTCAATTGAACCGCGAATCGATGCACTTGAGGCTGCGGCAACGTCGATGCTCCACATGGTTGTAATTGACCTCGACTCTCAGGACGATCCGAATCTTATATTCGAGACGCTGAATGCCCGCGGCACTCCACTTGAGCAGTCCGACCTCATTAAGAACTTTGTTTTGTCTCGGGAACGAGACCAGGAGGGAGATGCCTGGGGAAACTTGGACGATGGGTGGTGGAGGACGGAGGTCAGACAAGGCCGCCTGTTCAGGCCGCGCTTGGACATGCTCCTCAACTACTGGCTGGTGATGTGCACGGGTGCGGAGGTGTCTCCATCAAAAGTGTTTGACGCTTTCCGCAGCGACGTTGCGGAGCAAGAGATCCACTCGGTGATGTCGGCAGTCAAGCTGGACCTGGCGCACTACCGTGACTTCGAGACCACCGGAGGCCGTAGCCCTGATGAGAAGTCGTTCTACTACCACGTAGGTGTCATGCAGGCAGGCGTGATCACTCCCGTGCTCTTGCTGCTCCTGTCAGCTGAGGCAGAAACGCGCATAAGGGCCTTTAGCGCCTTGGAGAGTTTCCTCGTCCGGAGAATGATCTGCCGTCAGACTACGAAGGACTACAACAGGCTAATCCTAGAGATGGCCAGCCGTTTGCAAGAGAGTGGGCTGGACAAGGCAGACGTAGTGACCGCCGCGTTCCTGAGAGAGCAGACAGCACATGCTAGGGAATGGCCTAGCAACGAAGCTGTGGCTGATGCCCTAGAGTCTTCTCCCCTCTATCGCCTGCTTACAAGGGGCAGGCTACGGTTGGTGCTCGAAGGCGTTGAGCGGCGGTTGCGTTCCTCGGGAAAGTCTGAACAACCTGGCGTCCCAACGAATCTGACAATAGAGCACCTGCTACCGGTGGGTTGGAGAGAAGAGGAGTGGCCGCTCCCAGGGTGGGTTGATGTCGATGTAGCCACCTACCAGCGCAATAGCCTTGTCCACACAATTGGCAACCTCACGCTCGTTACGCAGAAACTCAACTCATCCATGTCCAACGCCTCCTGGCAATCCAAACGTGACGAACTCCAAGAGCACAGCGTTCTGCTGCTCAACAACGAGTTGTTGGCTCAATCGCCTTGGGACGAAGAAAGCATCCGGTCCAGAAGCCTACGAATGGCCAAGCTCGTATTAGAAACGTGGCCCGGTCCAGATTCGACAGAATGGAACCAGACCAGGGAGGAGGCCCTAAAGAACAATCTGTAGCCCTTCAGCCGTCCGGAGACGTTCGTGTCGGTCCACCCGGCCCCTGTCCTTGTAGAACGAACGCAACGGATGGCACAAGAATCGGATGCGGCTCACCGATTCGGAGGATTGTTCAGCGAACTATAGAGATACGGGACTAGTGGTACGAACTCTTTGAAATGAGGGTTAGCCTGGATTGGCGAGACCTCACGGCAACAGTGAGTCCCTTCCCGTCAGGGGGAAGGTTAGGATGGGAGCGTCGCGCAGTATTCTCGTTACCCTTCATTGCTAGGATGTCGGTCTACTAGGAAGCGAAAGCGATGTCTGACAACACAAATCAACCCACGCCTGCTGTTTCGGTGGCTTGGCCGCTGTTGTGGACGGTGGCGTGTGCCGTAGCCTTTTTCGGCCTTCTCGCATACACGGCCAGCATAGAAGAGGGTCAGCCGATCGGTTTCCTTGCGCCATATAAGGATTACGTTGTGATCGCTCTGCTCGCGCTCTTCGGGATTCCGGCCGTAGAGAACGGAAGCAAGAGTTTGTTCGCCGTTGTCCAAAGGCGCATATCGCCGGATGTTGCAGGAGCCCTCCGAATAATAGCGCGGATCGTCGCGTACGGGATCATACTATCCACAGTCGTTTCCGTTCTGACCAACAACCCAGCCGCAGCGTTGACAATGGGCAGCTTTGCAGGTCTAGTCGCCGGCTTTGCGAGCCAGACCGTGATGGGAAACGCCCTGGCAGGGCTATTCATGACAATCGCACGACCTATCAGAGTTAAGGACAAGGTGACGATTGGCGCCAACACCGGGACGGTGATCAGGATAACCCTGATGCACACCGTGCTGAACACGGAAGACTGCGAGATTCTCATCCCAAGCTCCAATATCACCAACGCAGTCCTGGTGAGGCACAAGTCGAGCGATTGAATGCTAGGGTGTCTCGGGCCAGCCGCTGCCTCCCAGCCCCATGAGTTCCTTGGTCCATGCGTAGAAGGAGTGAGGCTTGATCCCCTCCCGCCGGCACAGATCGTTAACGGCGACCTCCCTGCCGAACCCCTCTAGGACGACACGGATCTTCTCCTCGGCCGTGTATCTGCGCCGGGCTGCCCTCCTGACTCTTCGCAGAAAGGATCTGGCATCCTCCGTGCGCTCCTCAGCTGCCCTTGTCTTATGTGATTCTGGCTGGGGCATGTCTACACAACTACCTAGGGGATACGGCCAATGACCAAGACCACCCCTACCCTGCGATGGTCTTGTTAGAATCCTACGGAGTATCTTCTATGGGCCACATCTCCCAGGAACAGGCTAGCGCTCCTCGAAGTGCTGGGCAGACAAGTCGGCAGCGACGCCGAAATGGTCTGACAGCTTCCTTCCCTCCTGCAGCGGGGGGTTGGATGTCTGATTTATGGTTCAGAATTGGGAATTATGGTTCAGCCGGCATTTATAGTGCAAAGCCCTTGGCAAGGGAGAGGGGGAATGGAGTCAATCTGGGGGGTACCCCCAGACCCCCACCATAGGGGGAAGCCCCCTCTGGACTCCCTCAATCTCCATGAGTATTGTTAGACGCTCTAAATCTAACTGCGGGGGATGTGGAGGTGTAGCCTGAGAGGTTACGTCAATAGGTGTGTAAACGACATCAGGCGGCGAGCTTCTCAGCCGTTGATTCAATGGCGATTCCATCCGCATACTGTGCACCGAGATAGACGTCTTCGATCAACTCAGGGGCCTTCAGACGCCTGAAGCGCTGTTCGGCGACCATCAACATTTTCCAGATCACCGCTATCGCCCGATCGACCCTCTTGTAGCGCTTGGCGGCATCGGTCCGAAGCCTGAGGGCCGCGAAGGGTGATTCTACCGGGTTCGTCGTGCGAAGGTGCCCCCAGTGCTCCTTTGGGAAGTCATAGAAGGTGACCATGCGGTCCCAGTCCCGCTCCAAGGCCTCTGAGGCCGCCTCGTAGGAATGGTCGCCGCACCACCTGGTGAACACCGTCCTGAGCCGCTCAGCCTCTGTCCGAGTCGGCGCGTAGGGGATAGTACGCAGCATGAGCTTGGCCTGGTCCTGTTGTCGCTTTGGAAGCTTGGCGAGCACGTTTACGATCTTGTGGTTCCAGCAGCGTTGCTCTGCCGCCTGCGGATAGACGTTGCGCAGAGCTCCCCAGATGCCCAGGTGTCCGTCTCCAACCACCAGCCTCGGGCAGCTCAAGCCCCGGCGCTTGATGTCCCTGAGCACCTCGGACCAGTTCTCTGTGGACTCCCTGTATCCGGGAACAGCGCTCACCACCACCTTGCTCCCGTCGCTCAGGGCCGCCATCACCACCAGTACCGCCGCCTTCTCCTTCTCAAGACCAGCCTTGACGTAGACTCCATCCACCCACATGTAGACCACTTCCAGGTCATCGAGGGGCCGGCTGCGCCATTGGGCAAGCTCATCGTTCCACTTATCCTTCAACCGGGCCACCGTGCTCGCCGATACCGGTGCGTCCTCTCCCAGCAGCCCCCGCAAAGCCAGATCGAAGTCGCCTTCGGATAGACCGTGCAGGTACAGCTCGGGGATCAACTCAGCAACCTTCCTGGTCCTGTTGACGAACAGCGGCAGCAGCCGGCTCTCGAACTGCTCCTCGGTATCGCGGACTCGCGGCCGCCTCAGCTGTATCGTTCCCGAACTCAGCGTAAGCCTCCGGGCTCTGCCGTATCCGTTCCGATAGCCGGTATCTGAGTCCGAGTCGGATCTGAGCGCCGACTTCGCCCTTCCCAGAAACGCCGTCACCTCCTCCTCCAGCAACTCCTGGATCAGCCTCTGGACCTGGCTTCGCACCCAATCCTCCAACTGCTCCCACTCCGGCCTTGACTCCGACCTACTCTCAGTGCTTTCCTTCCTCATGGGCGGTCTATCTCCTCTCTTGGGCCTCGAGCCCGTGTTGTTCAGAGAGAGGGTACACCGCCTGACTGTTTACACACTTTTTGAAGATACCTCTAGCCTGAAGCAACTCAATGCACGTACACGCTCATTATGCGGGAGCATTAAGCGTGTTCCCGCCTGGATGTGCGTCTAGAATCTTCGTAAAGCTTGATAAAGTCAGCCACAGGTGTGCGGGCGATAGCCTCACCAATCAAGCCCATGGGAACATCTTGAAGCTTCCTGAACCGGACGCACGATTTCCCCATATCCAGCTTCTTGCCACTGGCCTTGTATCCTTCAATGAACCACTGAGTGGCCGCATTCTCGCCATATATGTTCATCAGGTACAGCGACACATGATTCTTCTGCGAAGCGAGGGCGGCATATGTAAGAGGTTGCCTATTGTATGTTACTGGATAAGTCTCCAGTGGAATGACGTATCCTATCATCCCGTATTGCATAGTCTCCTGGTATCCTGCTGGGAGGTGATCAAGAACGACTTTGCGAACTGCTGCGATGGTGTCCCGCCGATCCGGCGGTAATTCGGCGAGATACTCGTCTACTGAGTTAGCTTTACTCTGGGCCATGTTGCTCATGCTCCTGCCAGCCGTTGATTTCCTTTCGCGATCAATCTGCTCGCCGCCTCTCGATGCCAAAAACGCCCGGGGTTGGACTTGGCAATGTGGCGCCCGGGCCTGTACCCGAGGAGTTGGCGTAGTTCACCCTTTGGGGTTGTCAATCGCCTGATGAGGCCGTAAAGGCTGCTTATCAACCATAATGCGCCCTCGCGAAGCGCGGAACGGTGGGTGCCGCTACTGCCACACGCCCAGTATGCTGCCGGCTATGGCCAGCATCAATACTGGGTAGCCGGAGTTGATGAGATACAGCTTCAGAGGTCTACCTTCAGCTTCAGAGTTCTACCTTCAAAGGAATATTGGGAGGCGTGGGACGTGGCTACGAATCCTATGCCACGATGAGACCCAGTAGCAGTCCCTCAGGTAGACCGTCAGCGCCGGATGCCTGGACCAATATCGCCAAGCCCATTATCCCCATCACGGAACCGGCAAAGACAATAAGATATGCTCTCATGGCGCTCTTGCCCTGCGGGAGCTCCTCTCGCGCCTTACCCCGAATCCACCGAAGGAGGGCGTCGGGTTAGCGTCCTGAGGCGGCAAGAAGGTGCTCCTGTGCTTCTGGGATAATGGTTTTGTAGCAAAAAAACGGCCCCGGAAAAGGAGCACCCAGTAGATGCTGCCACGCAACCACCCCGACCGGATCCAAATCACCTTCGACGACCGCCGCTTGGTGGCCAATGCCGGGCTGCTCCTTCCGGCCACCCTGGCGCGGCACCTCGGCCTGCCCGAACTTGTCCGGCAGCGCCTCGACCTGGGCGATGCCCCGGGGCGGGCGAACACGAGCGACAAGATGATGACGCTGGTGGCGTCTGCGCTGGCTGGGGGCGACTGCATTGACGACGCCGATGTGTTGCGCACCGGGGGGACGGCCTGCACCCTGGGCGGCACGGTGAAGGCGCCATCCACCCTGGGCACCTTCCTGCGCAGCTTCCGGTGGGGCCACGTCCGTCAACTCGACCGGGTGAGCCGCGAGTTGCTGGCCCGGGCTTGGCAGGCCGGGGCGGGACCCGGCGACGGGCCCCTGACCATTGACCTGGACTCCACCATCTGCGAGACCTACGGACTGGCCAAGGAGGGAGCGCGCCACCACGGCTATACCGGCAAGCGGGGCTACCACCCGCTGCTGGCCATCGCCGCCGGCACCGGAGACGTGCTGATGTCCCGGCTGCGCGAGGGCCGGGCCAACACCGCCCGCGGCGCCGCCCACTTCCTGCGGGAGACGGTGGGACGGGTGCGCTACGCCGGGGCCAACGGACGACTCACGCTACGGGCCGACAGCGGGTTCTACACTCATGGCGTGGTATCCGTCTGCCGCAAGATGGATGTCCGCTTCTCCATCACCATCCGCCAGCACAAAAGCCTGCACAATCTCATCGAGGCGATACCCGAAGATGCCTGGACGCCGATTCCTTACTGGATGGACGGCGCCGCCGATGTGGCCGAGACCACCTGCACCCCCTTCCAGGCCGAGGCGGACGCCGCGCCGGTACGGCTCATCGTCCGGCGGGTGAAGCCGACGCCCGGTTCCCAACTGGCCCTCTTCGCCAAATACAGCTATCATGGCTTCATCACCGACCGGGACGGGGAGTTGCTCGAACTGGAGGCTGACCATCGCCGCCACGCCGAGATCGAGAATGCCATACGCGACCTCAAGTACGGCGTCGGGCTGAACCATCTCCCCTCGGGCCGCTTCGCCGCCAACGGCGCCTGGCTGGCCGTCCAGACGATGGCCCACAACCTGGCCCGCTGGACGGCGCGGATCGGTCTGGGAGAGCGGATAGCCACCACCAAGACCCTCCGGCGGCGGTTCTTCTCCCTGGCCGGACGGCTCACCCGCTCGGCACGCCGGTTGACCCTGCATCTTCCGGATCGCTGGCCTTGGGCTGAGAAGTTCAGCCGCGCCTTGGCCCGGCTGCGAGCCATTCCACTCCCGGCCTGACGGCACCGTCGGCGACCGACCCACCCACCGGACAACCGAAGATCCCCGCAGACTCGTGCCAGCCCGGTCCGAGAGAGTTCCCTGCTGCGTATTCTCTCGCCATCCCGCGCATCGCAGCTCCCGCAGACGGCCATAGGGGCCCCTGTGCGGCGATGAAGACCGTCCGCCGACCTCCCTACCCCAAATGGAACCCAGGCTATTTCCCCTGTAGCTCCCTCACCCCCCTTCCGCTTTCCTCACGCCGTCCATCGGTGTCCTTCGGTGGATTCGGGCTTACCAATAGCGGCTAGCCATGGCGCTGACAAAATCCCATACCAGGCCGCCCCGCCGGCGAACTGGATGACCACCGCAACGACTACTGCCAAGTAATTGATGTCGCTGAAGTCGACGCTCATCCTTGGGACCCCCTAATTCGAGTATCTTGAAAGTATTTGCTGTCCCTCCCGACTGCGTGGCTGAGAAGACCGAGTTTAGCTGATGCTAGGAAGTCTGGCAAGCCTCCGCTGCGCGTGCGCCAATTGCCAAGCAAATGCCCGCAGTGTATCCTTGTGCTGGGCAAGATAGATGTCACTTGTTAGAATAATCGACTCGCCCTTCTCCTGGGCCATCGTCGGATTCGTCATCGGGATTGCACTTGGCGTCACCACCGCCTCGGCGGTGCTACTGGGGCTGGGATTCGGCGCGTTCATTTTGCACTTGAGGATACGAGGCTCTGCCGAGGAGTCGACCGAGGGCTGGGTCTTTGCCGCCGGCCCGGCATTGATGATGAGCTGGGTCTTGGGGTTCGTGGTGAGGGGCCTTGTATTTTAGTCACACGCTGAACGGCCCCGATCGCCTCTTGCCGCGCCTCCATTCTGTCCCCGGCTCAGGCGATTGCTCCGCCCTAGCTGCCGGGCGGCCCCGTCGCGCGCGGCGTCTCTCGGCGGCCATGGAGCCGGTCTTTGACTGACAATCCGGCGCACGTACAGGCATCCCTGTTCGTTACCTGCACCGTGGACCAGTTCTACCCAGAGGTGGGCGAGAGCACGGTGCGAGTGCTCCGACGGCTCGGCGTGGAGCTGGACTTCCCGAGTGCACAGACATGCTGCGGCCAGCCGGCCTTCAACGCGGGTTTCTGGAGCGACGCAAAGCCTCTCGCGCGCCGTTTCCTGAGGACCTTCCGGGACAAGCCCTACATCGTCACGCCCTCCGGGTCCTGCGCCAGCATGGTCAGGGTGTTCTACTCCGAGCTCCTGCGTGATGAGCCGGAGCTGCTGCTCGAGGCAAACGAGATAGGTCCCAGGGTGTACGAGCTGTCGGAGTTCATAGTGGGAGTGCTGGGGGTGACCGACCTTGCCGCCCTTTCCGGCAACGCGGGAGCTACGCCCGGGCGCAAGGTCACGTATCACGAGGCCTGCCACCTGAGGAGAGAGTTGGGCGTAACGACGCAACCCCGCACGCTGATTCGCTCGGTGCCGGGCGCGGAGCTGGTCGAGATGGTGCAGGCCGAGGTCTGCTGCGGCTTCGGCGGCACCTTCTCCGTCAAATACCCCGACATCTCCGGCGCCATGCTCCAGGACAAGATCGACTTCGTCCGTGATACAGGGGCCGAAGCCGTCATCTCCTGCGACAGCACTTGCCTCATGCAAATCGCCGGAGGCCTGGAGAGACAACAAATTCCGGTCCGGCCAATGCATCTGGCACAGCTCATCGACGAGGGATTGGGGCTCAGCTAAGGGTGTTCATCACATGAAACCGAGGACCAAGGAGTTCAATCAGCAGGCGGCCGTTGCCCTCGCGGACGTTAAGGTCCAGGCAAGTCTCAAGGGGTTGTACGACGGGTTCAATCAGGCCCGCGAGAAGGCGGCCGAGGCCACCCCCGACTGGGAGGCGATTCGACAGAGGGCCCGCGCCGTCAAGGCCCACACACTGGACAATCTGGACTATTACCTGGAGATGGTGGAGGCCAGCGTGACACGTGCCGGCGGCGTGGTCTTTTTTGCCAGCGAGGCGGCCGACGCCAGCCAGTACATCCTCGACCTGGCCCGAGCACGGGACGTCAGGCTCGTCATCAAGGGCAAGTCCATGCTCTCGGAGGAGATGGGCCTGAACCAACGGCTATCCGAGATAGGGATAGAGCCGGTGGAGACGGACCTGGGCGAGTTCATCATCCAGCTTGCCGACGAGACCCCATATCACATCATCGCGCCGGCCATTCACAAGTCCAGGGAGGACGTTTCTAGCCTCTTTCACGACAAGCTGGGCACCCCTCGCTACGAGAAGGCCGAGGACATTGCCGCGGAGGCACGAAACCGGCTGCGCGACAAGTTTGTCCGGGCCGACATGGGTATCACCGGGGCCAACTTCGTCGTCGCGGAGACGGGAACCCTGGTGCTGGTCACCAACGAGGGGAACGGGCGGATGTGCACCTCCATGCCTCGCATACACGTAGCCATAATGGGCATGGAGAAGATAATCCCGTCGATGGAGGACCTGGGCCTTTTCCTCCGCTTGCTCATCCGTTCCGCCACGGGTCAGCGCATCTCGAGCTACGTTACGACCGTGACAGGGCCCCGGCGGGATGAGGAGGTGGACGGACCGGAGGAGTTCCACCTGGTGATCGTGGACAACGGCCGCTCGCGGATGCTGGCCGACCCCGATCTACGGGAGGCCCTCTACTGCATACGTTGCGGCGCGTGCCTGAACGCCTGCCCCGTCTATCGCAAGGTGGGTGGCCACGCCTATGGATGGGTCTACTCGGGGCCCATCGGCGCGGTCGTGTCCCCGATACTGACGGGCCTGCCCGACGCCAAGGACCTGCCGTACGCCTCCAGCCTCTGCGGCGCATGCCGCGAGGTCTGCCCGGTCAAAATCAACATCCCTCGGATGCTCCTGCACTTACGCACGCAGCTCGCCGAGGGTGGCGGGCGCCCCGGCATGAAGAAGGTGTCCCTTGCCGAGAGGCTGGGGATGAAGGCGTGGCGCCTGACCGTAACAAACGCGTTCATGCTGGGGCTGGCAAACCGAGTCGGCCGCATGGCCCAGGCGCCGCTCCTCAGGGGAGGCCGCCTGAAGTGGCTTCCTCCTCCCCTGTCCCGCTGGACAAAGTACAGGGACTTCCCCCGCATCTCCGCCACGCCCTTCCGCGCCAGGTGGCGGCGATACCTCAAGGGATAGCGCACATCGTCCCTGGGCCCACCACCGGGCCGGGCCGGCGCGCCCACGTGCAGGGCCTCCGCAGGCTCCCTATGGGCGCGCTGCTGCTCGCCGCTGCTTGGACCAGACGTAGGCCGCCCCGCCAGCCAATATCGAGATCACGGCCAGCCAGACTATCGTGCCTGCGAGGCTTGGGCCGAGTGGCTGCTCATCAACATGGAGAGGGACGTCAACCATCGCGCGCCCCAAAGTGCTGTGCTCGACACTCACCGATAGAGTCCAATCGCCCGAGCTGTCAAAGGTAATATTGGCGTCGTAGTACTGGAGAGAAAGGGGCGCGCTCAACGCCCGGACCCTGTAAGTCGGAACGCCCTGAGGGTCGTTCGCAACTATGTTTATCTCGGCTTCGAGCACCGGAACGGAGGTCTCCGCGTTGAGGGGTGTGATGGTCAAATGCGCCGCGCCCACGACCGGTCTCTCGGGCTGGACCCACACAACGATCTCGTAGGCCCCTTGTCTGGCGCGGAATATCTCTGTGCCACCCCCGTTGGCCAGGGCGCCGTGTCCCCCCGGCGGCAGAGTGGCGGCCATCGCCGCTAGGAGCGCGGCCAGAACGTATCTCGGAACTTTGTCCAACAGAGTTAATTTCAAGGACCGCGACTCTCCTCAACGAGACCGGCGCGAATACCAGCCCTGCGGGCCGCTAAGGTCCCAGGACCGCCGAGAGGGACGCCTCAAGCTCCGCCTCAGTCACGAACCCCTCGAACTTTGCGGCTATCAGCCCGTTCCTGTCCAGCACGAAGCTGAAAGGCTCCGAGAGCAGTCCCCACTCCTGCATCAGGGGGGAGACGCGCCTCTTGGAGGGGCTGGCCGCCATCTCCTTCGGATTATCGTAGACCTCGACGTGAATGAAGTTGGCCTTGTCCTTGTAGCGGTCCTTCAGCGAGGCTACGACCTCGACCTGGGGCCCGCAGGTGGCCGTCTGGCAAAATGCAGGGGTGGCAAATGACACCACCGTCGGCCTGTTGCTGGAAACCGCCTCTGCAATGGTCATCTGGTACAGGTGCGGGTCTGGGACCGGGGACGACGTGATGTCCGCCAGGTCGGATGCGTCGCCGACGGTCTTGCTCCGGCTCGGTGGGGCCGGCTGACCGATGACGGGGGAGGAGCTCTCAGTCTTGACTACGAATCCGGCCTGTCCCACCATCGTGGCGCCGTCCTGGCCGGTGACCTCGACCACTACGCCCCAGCGCCCGGCCTCATCGAAGGATACGGCGGCAACGTAGACCCCGGCCCGACTCGAGGGCCACCGGACAAAGCCAGCCGTTCCCTGCGCGCGCACCTCGTACGGATCGGTTTCTAGATACAGAAACGTGGCCTTGACTGAAGGGGTCCTGATGGGGTTCGATCCGCTCTCCAGGACGCCGAAAACGTACCGGTTGGGCCCAACCGCCAGGTCGGTGGAAGCGACCACGACCGTCAACTCGCCGGGGGGCCCTGACCCCACAGTTGCCGGCGGAGCCGCCGGAGTGGCAGTCGGAAGGGGGGTGGGCGCAGGTGCCGGCCCCGGAGAGCACGCGGCGACGACAAACGTCAACAGGGCCGCCGCGGCGACGACTACGTTAAGGGACCGCCCTGCGGGTATCGCCAACCTGTGAGCCCCGGCTGGAGCCCGGCAACCTGCTAGAATGTCCCCTCCTGCCCTGGAGGTCTCCCCAGGCGTATCCGGAAAAAAAGCTCCCTGCCCTACCCTCTAATTGTCACAGCAAGGGGCGACCGGCGTCAACATGCCGCCGGGGCTACGCTGGGTATTTCGAGGTGGCCGAGCAAATACCCGCTATATGTGGAGGGAAGTGCAAAACTCCTGAGATGGCCTAACCGCGTATCTAGGGGCTTGCCACGAATGGCGTCCGCGCTTCATGAGGGAACGCCGCTTGCCATTTACCCCATGCTTCGGCAGCTTTCCATTCTTCCAGCCGACGGGCCCTCTTTTCTTCTATGCGCTGACGCCGCGATTCGATCCAGCGCAAGACCTGCGCCTTGCCCCCCTCCCAGATCCCAAGCGTGATCAATCCATACGCAACCACTTCAAAGATTCCCAAGACAAGCTCCTTTGCGGAGGCCCGCCCTGAGATTTGACAGCGTTCGGCTGCCGGGGCTAGAATGGGGATTGAGGTTGTGTCCCCATCGGCCACCGCGAACGCCAGCGACGCCAGTCGCTGGCGTTGTTCATTCCTGCGAGTATACGCGATTCATCGCTGCTTTACCCTAATTCCGCCCCCCAAACACTAGAACTACCGTGCTGATTCAGGTACAATGTAACTACAGAAATATGAAACCGCCAGGGACGGGTAATCCATGGCGGTTTCCACCACAAAGGAAGTGTATTTCCAAGTGGCGTTGCAGCATTATAACCGTCAGACGAGATTCGCTCAAGACCTCCTGGGCCAACTTGCGGCGATATTCGCCAGCCTTGACGACTCCACGCTACTAGCGAGGCTTCAGGAGTACCGGCCCACCGGCAGGCAGGGATACCCGCTCAAGGCCCTCTGGCGCGCCTACGTCGGCTCCTTCGTTCTGAACCTGCCCCACACCAACGCCCTGATCCGACGACTGGAGGACGACGACGGCTTCCGCCATCTCTGCGGATTCGGCACCCTGCCGCACCGCACCACCTTTAACCGCTTCATACTACGACTGTCCCGTCACCCAGACCTCGTGGAACTGTGCCTCGCCCAGCTCACGGGCCAGATAAAGGCGTTGCTCCCGGACCTGGGCGAGGAGACGGCGGTGGACGCGACCACAGTTCGGAGCCACTGCGCGCCCAGCCGTAAGCCCATCAGCGACCCGCAGGCGTCCTGGACAGCGAAGAACAGCACACAGGCCAAGAGAGGCGGCAAGGAGTGGCGACACGGCTACAAGGTACATATGATTGCCGACGTCAACTACGGGCTTCCTCTCGCCCACGTCGTCACCACTGCTAGTCGAAACGACTCCCCGGAGCTGCCTACGGTATTCGCCAAAACGGAGAGCCTGTACCCTTGGTTCCACCCATCCGCCGTTATCGCGGATCGCGGGTACGACTCGGCGGCCAACCACGAGTTCCTGCGGGGCAAGGATGCGGTGCCCGTAATCCACATCAGGCGCAATCCTAGAGGCGCACTGTTCGAGGGCATCTACACCGAGAAGGGAGTGCCGACCTGTCTTGGACAAATCCCGATGGAGTTCGTCAGGAGCGACCCGGAACGCGGCCACCTGTACCGCTGCAGCCCCGAGGGATGTCGCCTAGCCGGATCAATGAGGGGCGGGATTCGCCACTGCGACACGGAGGTATGGGAGGACCCTACCAGGAACGTCAGGCTGTTCGGGACCATCAGGCGGGACGGGCCGGAGTGGAAGGCCCTGTACGCCAAGCGGCAGGCCATTGAGAGGGTATTCAAGTCGATGAAGGAGTCGAGACGGCTGGAGCGGCACTGTGTCCGTGGGCTGCGGCAGATCACCCTTCACGCCATGATGTCGGCACTGGCCTTCCAAGCTACGGCGCTGGTGAAGCTGAGGACGGGGCAGGCCGAGATGATGCGGTGGATGGTCAGGAAGGTCGCATAGCTGCCCCTAGTTCAGCTTGTTCTTGATCCAGGCGACGTCACCCTACCCTACACACGGTTGTGACAAGTGTCTCTGGCAAGCGCGTCACCACCGCAAGGAGGCGAGCTACTGCCAGACGGGCGGGACGAAGATGAAAGCGGCGTTCGTCACCGCGCCTTTTTGTGGTACGATGGCCCCGACTCTTCCACGAGTCCTGCCTTCGCTGGGTCGTGGGTTCGCGCGATAGGCGACCCTTCGTGCCTCCTTGGAAGCTAGAGGCTGCATGCATGGATATGTGGTGAGCTTGGTAAGCTAGGGATGTATCGAGAGTCGCTTCCCGAGGATTGCCCGCCTGAAGGGTCGGAAGAGATACATGGGTCACTTGTCGTGTATCGACTGGTCAGAAATAACCCACCCACTGACTGTGACTTCAGGTCACAACGGGCCGAACGCCCTAATAGAACCTTCACAGGCATGCCAGAGTGCATTGCGAGAGGGTTATCTGTGTATACAGATAGAACCCAGTCGGTTCAGATGAGGAATGGCCTACCCCATCTAAATGGAAGGCTGATTTGCCGCGTGGTCTTATCGTATGGCGCCGGACGAATTCAACGGACTTTCAGGCATCCTTCGCATCACACATGGTGGCCTCTTAATGAGTTTGACATTTTGGCTCACTGTTCGGTCGAGGAGTGATGAAGCCTATTAGCTTCCGGGACACGCTCGTCTATCATGATGGGGTTGAGGTCTTCGGGGCTCAAGATTCCATTGGCGGCAACTATATTGGTGTAATGATCGAAAGCCAAAGTGATCGTGACCAGTATCTGGTCGCCGGAGTGAATCCCAATCGGCTGAACGAGTTCCGCGCGGGTGACATAGATATGAAAAGCTTGCTATTGGATACGCCCGATGACCAATGGTACGTCACCTGGACTAAGGGGGACTTTAGCAGACCACTTGAACTGACCGTTGGCGAGGGTTCAATTTGCGATAGCGGATATCTGCCTAACGATGGCTTTGTGTTGTGTGAAACTCCCAGAGATGATCAGCCACTACTTCGGGCAAGGGAGGAGAACAACCTGGTCTTTGAACTCAGAGCAACGCCGCCTGAGACAGGGAACCGTCACCGAATCAGGATGAATACTCTCGGGAGTCTCTTGCTTCAGATGCAAATGGTCTTGCGTCATGCCTACAGCAACGCCCTAAAGGATGTTGTCAGCCGTACGAGGCGAAGAATCGACACTACCGACGGACACCTCTTGGATGTCGTTGTTCCTGCTGCCCCAGGTTCTTTCCAGATCATACTCGAAGCAGTCAGGCGACCTGACCTGTTTGGCTTTGCTGAACTAGAGCGGGGATTGCAACGAATGGATGATGTATTTGAGAGCGCCAGTAATCCCGAAACAGCCAGGCAAGGATTGCGAGCCTACAAAGGACACCTAGCAGGGTCATACATTAAGCTAATGCGATTCTTGGCAGACAATAAATCTGGACTACAGTACGGTTGGGCTAGTCCCATGTCAGAAGCAACTAAGTACAGCGGCGTCTCAAAGACTGTCGCCAGAGGTCTTGCCGAGTCACTCGCGGAAGATACCAGCTTAGGGAGGGAAGATGTGGAACTTCGAGGGGCATTGGAGAGAGTGAACTTTGGTGCAGGTACTTGGGGATTGAACACGGCGGACGGAATGAAGGTTGGCAGCGTAATGGAGGGTGGCCTTAATCTGAGCGGGTTGACCATCCGAGAACCATACGTCTTTGAATGTGAAGAGGTTGTTGACCTTGATGCGACTGGACGAGAAGTACGGACTCTATACCTAAATAGGATTCAGGAAGGGCCGTAGTCAACACGCAAGCGCAAAGCTGACGCAACGGCCCGAACAGCCTGGGGTTGTCCCGCCGGTTCTCCCACAGCTCGTCTTGGCAGTACAGAACACGCGTGGCCGAGTGGCGCGAGGGCTCGATTCCCTCCGGCGGAGAATTCTGGCGCATCAATGAATTTGGCGGCGACGGTTCCCGGAGGGGTAGAGCTCATGCTGGCCGAGGACTAGACATGGGGCAGCGCCCAAGGGAAGCAGGATAGAGTGAGCTGGCAGAAATTCATCCTGATTCTCATTTGTGGCAGAGGAAGCCTACGCCGCGAGGAGGCACCTTAGTGAATGCCCGCACAGTCCTCTCGTTGATACTGGTCGTCCTAGTCGCCGTCGCAACCCTGGCCGCCGAAGGGGACTGCGAAGCCCGTAACACCCCCGACACCCCCGAAAGGCCAAGGCCCACGGCGACCCCGACCGTCAGTGTCGCCGACATCAGGGATATAGTGATTGCCAGCATCGAGGACTACCCGAGAGTTAGGGATGCCGCCATTAGTCAGGACGGCAAGCAGCTCAGCCTCGTGATCATCGTTGACTACGCGACCGACCCGGACTACGCCCAGGAACTCGGGGACAACTTCGTCAGGGTGACCAAGAGTCTGTTGCGGGATGGAGGCGTGGGTCAACGCATCGGGAGTGGGAAGTACGACTACTTAATCGGCGTGTACTACCCCGATGAACGCGAGGTGGCCCTGGGAGCCAAGGTTAATAGCTCCGACCGAATCAGCTGGTGACGGAAGGAGTAAGAAGAATGGGCATCACAAAGTCGAAGCTCGGCGTGTTGCTGCTTCTGTCTGTCATTCCCACGACCATCTTGCTCATCATCGCAACGGTGATTGTCCAGCCTGGAGAAGACCCGCCACTCGAAAACGTCAACATTTTCTGGGCTGTCGTTGGAGTGACCACATTCTTCTACTGGCCCTGTGGCGTCGTTGCCGGGCTCGTACTCACGATCTGGGGTTACAGGGAGCGCAAGCGGGAGTACAAAGATACCCTGCTATATGCACAGTTGAATGGATGGCATCCAATCTCGAAGTCCGTATGGCGGAACCGCAAGCGAAACGGCACAGAGCTTGCCGTGAATCAGACCGTCGGCAAGTCCACGTACATCCTAACTATCAAGATCGAGGGCGAGACCACGGCGGTGGATGAATTCTCCACCCGCATCTGGGCGCTTGAGTTCGGAGATTGGCTGTGGGAGGAGCTCCTCAACGCTCGCGCAAGCACGGATGCTGATGTCTTAGCCGAGAAACGGGATGAGTGGGAACAGTCCAGGGCCATGGCAAAATACGAAGGCCCGGGGAGCCTGCAGAAGACCTAGCCGTTGCCTAGGCACGGCTGGTAGTTTTTGGAGTTATGCACTTCCCTCTATGTGGAATATCCCTTGACACTTGCCACTTTATGTGGTAGAGCAATAACGCCGGTGCGGTATTGATGGGCGACATCCTCCTATAGACGGCGTTCATCGGTCCGGCACTGGCTCCTCCTTGAGCTGGCCCCCAGTGTTGCTGAGCACTGGGGACGTTGCATTTCCGGAGCAATCCCCGCCGTGGTACGCCTGGTCCCTCAAGCACAGAGGTGGTGGTCCAGCGAATCCGGGTCCCGCGGTTCGCAGGGCGTGTCTGGCCGTGGCAAGGGCGTGTCTGGCCGTGGCAAGGGTGTGCGATGGTCTGGGAGCGTTGAGGTCTCGGAGGCGTCTGGATGAAGAACGGTCCGCTCCCGGCCGTCCAGGCCCGAGCCACAGGCCAGCTTCGGCATCGGCGGGCCTTGGCGCGCGGAAGCTACAACTCAGCTCGTCTTTCAACTTCGGCTGCGGCTCTCCGACCAGATTATCGCAAGAGCTGATACCTCGTTCTTGAGTAGACGACCACTTCATTTTGATGCGCTGTTCGCCGCCGTCGAGGCCTGAACTTCACGTCTTTTGCTTTCGCCCGCTGGCCCTGTGTCGCGATCCAGACGTCGGTCCTACCTTCCAACATATATGAACCGGAATTACCCATATCAAGCTGCCTGGGTCCAAGCAACGCACCATCCTCGACGAGAGCCATCGTAGTATCAGTCACGGATGCCGTCAACCATCCAATCAAGCTCACAAAACCATCTCTCGGCGTGGTGAGTTAGCGGCCCCAGGCAGCGGAGGTGGCTTTCACCACGTTTGCACTCCCTTCAAACTCCTCCGGGCACGCACCTCGCCCTTGGTTGCCTCTCTTCACCTCTGATGACCTCAAGGATAATCGCTACCCTGGTGCTGGATGGAGCCCGGCGATACGCTCCAACACTTGCCGGAATACCTCCCGGGACACTGCCACCTCAGCAAGCTGAAACACCAACCTCCTGGCATGCCGCACCAGACGTCCACCCATCTTGATGAGCTTGGTCTGCACGCTTCGCAGTGACCAGTGTTTCACTGACTCTGGCAAAGTCAGCCTTCTCATGAAGTTGCCCAGGTTGTAGGCCAGCACAAACAGCCACAGCCTCACCTGGTTAGCAACGAACCTGTGACACGAGAGCCGCGTCCAGTTCAGGGCGTATTTACCTTCCTTGATCCACTGCTCGGCCGTGCCCCGCCCGTTGTAGAAGTGGGTTACGCCTGCCGGCGGTAGGTTGAGGTTGGTGACGACGAACCCGACCCTCGGGAATAGCTCACCCTGGCGCCACTCCACCTTGGCGACCACACGCCGGGGAATGTCCCAGCTCTGGGCCTGGTAAACGAAGTCGTGATACCGGACTACGGGCTTCCCTTCGACAGGCTCAGGGCAGGCTTTAGGCGGCCTGCCCACGGGCCGCTTCAGCAGGTGCCGGATGTTTCCTTGTAATACCTCGTTGGCCGGAAGCCGCATAGCGTAGCCAGTGTCCCTTGACCCCACATTTCCCAGATCAGCCGCGTGGGTGCGTCGTAATCCGGTAAGAGTGCTGCCTATTTGAGCCGCATACCTGGGCATTATGGGCAGTGTGGGTGCTAGACTGGCCGAGCTAGGGGGTCTAGTTCTGGATACCGCAATCTCGCTGGAGGCACCCAATGGGTGAAAGCTCCGACACCCCTTTGAAGCTCCAATTCGACCGCAGAGTCCGCCTGGATTTTCGTGGCGCTACGATCACCTCGGACGCCGGACTCCTGGCATGCCGCGAGCTTGATGCCGCTCTGGGGCTCACAGAGACAGCCAACGATTATATCCATGAAAGCCGCACCGGCCGCAATGTGCAACACCCGCTGTTGCCCTTGCTCAGACAATCGGTGTATAGCCGTCTCGCTGGCTACGAGGACACCAACGACGCTGAACGGCTTGCCCAAGACCCGGCTATGCGTGTCATCGTCGGGTGGCAAGGTACTGATAAGCAGGCAGCCAGCACCAACACTATGAGCCGATTTGAGACTGAGGTGTTAACCGAAGAGGAGAACCTGGGAGGTATCTTCAAAAAGTGTGTAAACAGTCAGGCGGTGTACCCTCTCTCTGAACAACACGGGCTCGAGGCCCAAGAGAGGAGATAGACCGCCCATGAGGAAGGAAAGCACTGAGAGTAGGTCGGAGTCAAGGCCGGAGTGGGAGCAGTTGGAGGATTGGGTGCGAAGCCAGGTCCAGAGGCTGATCCAGGAGTTGCTGGAGGAGGAGGTGACGGGGTTTCTGGGAAGGGCGAAGTCGGCGCTCAGATCCGACTCGGACAACGATACCGGCTATCGGAACGGATACGGCAGAGCCCGGAGGCTTACGCTGAGTTCGGGAACGATACAGCTGAGGCGGCCGCGAGTCCGCGATACCGAGGAGCAGTTCGAGAGCCGGCTGCTGCCGCTGTTCGTCAACAGGACCAGGAAGGTTGCTGAGTTGATCCCCGAGCTGTACCTGCACGGTCTATCCGAAGGCGACTTCGATCTGGCTTTGCGGGGGCTGCTGGGAGAGGACGCACCGGTATCGGCGAGCACGGTGGCCCGGTTGAAGGATAAGTGGAACGATGAGCTTGCCCAATGGCGCAGCCGGCCCCTCGATGACCTGGAAGTGGTCTACATGTGGGTGGATGGAGTCTACGTCAAGGCTGGTCTTGAGAAGGAGAAGGCGGCGGTACTGGTGGTGATGGCGGCCCTGAGCGACGGGAGCAAGGTGGTGGTGAGCGCTGTTCCCGGATACAGGGAGTCCACAGAGAACTGGTCCGAGGTGCTCAGGGACATCAAGCGCCGGGGCTTGAGCTGCCCGAGGCTGGTGGTTGGAGACGGACACCTGGGCATCTGGGGAGCTCTGCGCAACGTCTATCCGCAGGCGGCAGAGCAACGCTGCTGGAACCACAAGATCGTAAACGTGCTCGCCAAGCTTCCAAAGCGACAACAGGACCAGGCCAAGCTCATGCTGGGTACTATCCCCTACGCGCCGACTCGGACAGAGGCTGAGCGGCTCAGGACGGTGTTCACCAGGTGGTGCGGCGACCATTCCTACGAGGCGGCCTCAGAGGCCTTGGAGCGGGACTGGGACCGCATGGTCACCTTCTATGACTTCCCAAAGGAGCACTGGGGGCACCTTCGCACGACGAACCCGGTAGAATCACCCTTCGCGGCCCTCAGGCTTCGGACCGATGCCGCCAAGCGCTACAAGAGGGTCGATCGGGCGATAGCGGTGATCTGGAAAATGTTGATGGTCGCCGAACAGCGCTTCAGGCGTCTGAAGGCCCCTGAGTTGATCGAAGACGTCTATCTCGGTGCACAGTATGCGGATGGAATCGCCATTGAATCAACGGCTGAGAAGGTCGCCGCCTGATGTCGTTTACACACCTATTGACGTAACCTCGAACCTGGATGGGCTTGCGCGCCTGAATGTTGAGTGGGTGGACAGGGGCATGGCCCAGACATCTCACCAGCGAGTTATCCTAGACATGGACAGCTCTGAAAGCCCGGTGCATGGGCAGCAAGAGGGAGTCGCCTACAACGGCCACTTCGGGTCCGTATGTTATCACCCGCTCTTCCTGTTCAACCATTTCGGAGATTGCGAAGGTGCAATGCTTCGCCCGGGCAACGTCCACAGCGCTGAGCGGTGGCGGGAGGTTCTGGAGCCAGTCGTGAAGCGATACCAGGAGAAAGCAACTGTCTTGAAAGTCAAGAGGAATGAACAACGAATGTGGAAGTCATGTCGTGCCAGGGCGAGCGATGCTTGAGCATGGAGTTGAGGATAACGAGCAGCTTGCGCATGCAGGCTGTGAGGGCCAGCTTCTTCGGCTTACCAGCGGCCAACAGCCGCTGGTAGAAGTCTCGGATGACGGGATTGTAGCGGCTGGCCACCAACGCTCCCATGTACAGGGCGGCGCGGACCCGGCCGCGTCCGCCCCAGACGGTGCGTTTACCACGCAGGGTGCCGCTATCCCGGTTGTAGGGAGCCACTCCCACCAGGGCGGCAACCTGCCGGCGATCCATGGTGCCCAGCTCCGGCAGGTAGGCCAGAAGAGTGAGGGAGAGCTGCTCGCCCACGCCGGGGACGGTGCGCAGAAGGTCGTCCTTCTCCCGCCACACGGGACTCTGGCGCAGAGTCTGACGCAGACGCTTGTCCAGGTCGTCCAACTCCCGCTCCAGCCATGCAATGTGGGCTTCGATGCGGGGACGGACGGCGACGGTGGCGGTGCCGAGGCGGTTCTTCTCCGAGACCAGCATGGTCATCACCTGGTGCCTTCGGGCAGCCAGGGAGTTGAGGGCCTGGGTTTCGGCGTCCCGCAAAGGGCGCACGGGAGGTCGGACCGCTTCGGCAAAGTGAGCAATAGCCGCCGCGTCAAGCGAGTCGGTCTTGGCCAGCTTCCCCGTTGCCCTGGCAAAGTCCCGCACTTGGCGCGGGTTGACGACGACCACCGGCACCGCCTCGGCTGCCAGAGCAGCCACCAGAGGCAGCTCCAAGCCGCCCGAAGCCTCAAGCAACACCATGACAGGTTCCAGGGTCTTCAGCTTGGAGATCAACTGCCGGATCCCCGCATCGTCATGGGAGACCTCCCATCTTTCGTCCGTGGGACGCACCGCAACGTCCACCTGGGCCTTAGCTACATCGATGCCTACGTAGGTCGCTTCCTGTTCCATCAGCACCTCCTGCGAATTATTGGCCCGTCCTTGCAAGATGCGGGCTTGGTTGGCCCAGGCAACTGTTCGGGCTCTAACTCTGGGGGGTGCGGCGACCCTCGCTTTCTCACGGCCTGCTACGACCTAGGAATAGTCGGTCTGCCGCACCCCGATCCACCTAAGTGAAGTGATTGTTACACACCAAACCAAGATACAAGGAGTCCGGCTGCTGTTCCGGGCCGATGCTGCCTTTGCCAAGCCCGAGGTGTACGAGTACCTGGAGTCAAGGGACACTGGCTACGCTATGCGGCTTCCGGCCAACGAGGTATTACAAGGAAACATCCGGCACCTGCTGAAGCGGCCCGTGGGCAGGCCGCCTAAGCCCGAATCCACCGAAGGAGGGCGTCGGGTTAGCGTCCTGAGGCGGCAAGAAGGTGTTCCTGTGCTTCTGGGATAATGGTTTTGTAGCAAAAAAACGGCCCTGGAAAAGGAGCACCCAGTAGATGCTGCCACGCAACCACCCCGACCGGATCCAAATCACCTTCGACGACCGCCGCTTGGTGGCCAATGCCGGGCTGCTCCTTCCGGCCACCCTGGCGCGGCACCTCGGCCTGCCCGAACTCGTCCGGCAGCGCCTCGACCTGGGCGATGCCCCGGGGCGGGCGAACACGAGCGACAAGATGATGACGCTGGTGGCGTCTGCGCTGGCTGGGGGCGACTGCATTGACGACGCCGATGTGTTGCGCACCGGGGGGACGGCCTGCACCCTGGGCGGCACTCTCAAGGCGCCATCCACCCTGGGCACCTTCCTGCGCAGCTTCCGGTGGGGCCACGTCCGTCAACTCGACCGGGTGAGCCGCGAGTTGCTGGCCCGGGCTTGGCAGGCCGGGGCGGGACCCGGCGACGGGCCCCTGACCATTGACCTGGACTCCACCATCTGCGAGACCTACGGACTGGCCAAGGAGGGCGCCCGCCACCACGGCTATACCGGCAAGCGGGGCTACCACCCGCTGCTGGCCATCGCCGCCGGCACCGGAGACGTGCTGATGTCCCGGCTGCGCGAGGGCCGGGCCAACACCGCCCGCGGCGCCGCCCACTTCCTGCGGGAGACGGTGGGACGGGTGCGCTACGCCGGGGCCAACGGACGACTCACGCTACGGGCCGACAGCGGGTTCTACACTCATGGCGTGGTATCCGTCTGCCGCAAGATGGATGTCCGCTTCTCCATCACCATCCGCCAGCACAAAAGCCTGCACAATCTCATCGAGGCGATACCCGAAGATGCCTGGACGCCGATTCCTTACTGGATGGACGGCGCCGCCGATGTGGCCGAGACCACCTGCACCCCCTTCCAGGCCGTGTATGGACCGGACACATGGTGGACGGGTGTTCGGAGACATGGTGGACACATTTGAGTATGTTAGGCATCGTGCCTGAGGTCAAGCTGGGCGATTTGATGAGTGGCGAAGAAGACGTTCCAGACTCCATCGTCAGTTGTCGGCCGAATAGCCACTGGCATGCCCTTGAAGGCCTTAGGTACCTTGAAGATACGGCCAAACAACTGGAGCCTACCTTTGTCGTGAACACGGCGTACCAGGTCGGTTGGTTCGTACTCCAAGGGTGGAAGGACCTCGGGAAACAGTCTTTGGCTCACTTGGTACTTGGTGGCCGGAGTAGCAAGGTCAAGGGCGTCATGGGGCCGCTCCAAGTTGTAGATGTCCCGCCACAGGTCGAAGGCTCTCTGGCAGTGCGCCAGATCAGTGAAGCTGCTCCCCTGCAGCACTTCAACGGTCATGGTTCGGTGGAAGCGCTCATCTTTTCCCTGTGTCTGAGGGTGATAAGGGCGTCCATGACTGACTCCGATGCCCAACCTCAGCAGCCAGACTGTAAAAGGTGTGTAGGGGTGGTCTTGGTCATGGCCCCACGGGGAGCCATTGTCCATCAACATTGTGTTGGGCAGGCCGTAGCGCCGGAAGATAGCCGTCAGGCGCTGTTGCACCATCTCTCCCTGCTCGTTACCGCAGGCCTGCAGCCCCAAGGCAAACCGAGAGTGATCGTCCAGAACAGTCAGAGGGTGGCAGCGTCCTCGGGTAAGCCCGAATCCACCGAAGGACACCGATGGACGGCGTGAGGAAAGCGGAAGGGGGGTGAGGGAGCTACAGGGGAAATAGCCTGGGTTCCATTTGGGGTAGGGAGGTCGGCGGACGGTCTTCATCGCCGCACAGGGGCCCCTATGGCCGTCTGCGGGAGCTGCGATGCGCGGGATGGCGAGAGAATACGCAGCAGGGAACTCTCTCGGACCGGGCTGGCACGAGTCTGCGGGGATCTTCGGTTGTCCGGTGGGTGGGTCGGTCGCCGACGGTGCCGTCAGGCCGGGAGTGGAATGGCTCGCAGCCGGGCCAAGGCGCGGCTGAACTTCTCAGCCCAAGGCCAGCGATCCGGAAGATGCAGGGTCAACCGGCGTGCCGAGCGGGTGAGCCGTCCGGCCAGGGAGAAGAACCGCCGCCGGAGGGTCTTGGTGGTGGCTATCCGCTCTCCCAGACCGATCCGCGCCGTCCAGCGGGCCAGGTTGTGGGCCATCGTCTGGACGGCCAGCCAGGCGCCGTTGGCGGCGAAGCGGCCCGAGGGGAGATGGTTCAGCCCGACGCCGTACTTGAGGTCGCGTATGGCATTCTCGATCTCGGCGTGGCGGCGATGGTCAGCCTCCAGTTCGAGCAACTCCCCGTCCCGGTCGGTGATGAAGCCATGATAGCTGTATTTGGCGAAGAGGGCCAGTTGGGAACCGGGCGTGGGCTTCACCCGCCGGACGATGAGCCGTACCGGCGCGGCGTCCGCCTCGGCCTGGAAGGGGGTGCAGGTGGTCTCGGCCACATCGGCGGCGCCGTCCATCCAGTAAGGAATCGGCGTCCAGGCATCTTCGGGTATCGCCTCGATGAGATTGTGCAGGCTTTTGTGCTGGCGGATGGTGATGGAGAAGCGGACATCCATCTTGCGGCAGACGGATACCACGCCATGAGTGTAGAACCCGCTGTCGGCCCGTAGCGTGAGTCGTCCGTTGGCCCCGGCGTAGCGCACCCGTCCCACCGTCTCCCGCAGGAAGTGGGCGGCGCCGCGGGCGGTGTTGGCCCGGCCCTCGCGCAGCCGGGACATCAGCACGTCTCCGGTGCCGGCGGCGATGGCCAGCAGCGGGTGGTAGCCCCGCTTGCCGGTATAGCCGTGGTGGCGCGCTCCCTCCTTGGCCAGTCCGTAGGTCTCGCAGATGGTGGAGTCCAGGTCAATGGTCAGGGGCCCGTCGCCGGGTCCCGCCCCGGCCTGCCAAGCCCGGGCCAGCAACTCGCGGCTCACCCGGTCGAGTTGACGGACGTGGCCCCACCGGAAGCTGCGCAGGAAGGTGCCCAGGGTGGATGGCGCCTTGAGAGTGCCGCCCAGGGTGCAGGCCGTCCCCCCGGTGCGCAACACATCGGCGTCGTCAATGCAGTCGCCCCCAGCCAGCGCAGACGCCACCAGCGTCATCATCTTGTCGCTCGTGTTCGCCCGCCCCGGGGCATCGCCTAGGTCGAGGCGCTGCCGGACGAGTTCGGGCAGGCCGAGGTGCCGCGCCAGGGTGGCCGGAAGGAGCAGCCCGGCATTGGCCACCAAGCGGCGGTCGTCGAAGGTGATTTGGATCCGGTCGGGGTGGTTGCGTGGCAGCATCTACTGGGTGCTCCTTTTCCGGGGCCGTTTTTTTGCTACAAAACCATTATCCCAGAAGCACAGGAGCACCTTCTTGCCGCCTCAGGACGCTAACCCGACGCCCTCCTTCGGTGGATTCGGGCTAAGGGGGAAGTGGCCTTTGAAGTCCATCTGCCACAGGTCGTTGGGTGCCTGGTGTTCAAATCGCTGCCAGGAACGGTGCTTGGGCCCCTCGGCGGGGTCAATGCGGCCATGACGACGCAAGATCGCCGTGATAGTACTGGGGGCCGGCATGTCCGCCTCAAACACATCCCTGCGGTCCAAAAGCCACCGTCGCAGCTTACGAGCTCCCCAGGCCGGATGGGCCGCACGGGCAGACAGCACCGCCTGCTCAACCTGCGATGGGGTACGTGCAGGCGAGTAGTGAGGCCGCCGCGGCAGCTCGACCAGGCCTGCCTCGCTCCCTTCACGGAAACGCCCAAGCCACTTGTATCCAGTCGTAGGGCTGATCCCGAAGCGACGGCAAAGGCCCCTTTTGTTGGTGCCTTCAGCCTGCGCCAGCTCCACGAACTCTCTCCTCTGAGACATAACGGACATCTCCTTCCATGGCATGACCACCTCCTTGTAATGAAGTCATGCCTATTATGGTGTCCACCATGTCCCCGAACATGTGTAAGCTATGTCCCCGGTCTATACAGGCCGAGGCGGACGCCGCGCCGGTACGGCTCATCGTCCGGCGGGTGAAGCCGACGCCCGGTTCCCAACTGGCCCTCTTCGCCAAATACAGCTATCATGGCTTCATCACCGACCGGGACGGGGAGTTGCTCGAACTGGAGGCTGACCATCGCCGCCACGCCGAGATCGAGAATGCCATACGCGACCTCAAGTACGGCGTCGGGCTGAACCATCTCCCCTCGGGCCGCTTCGCCGCCAACGGCGCCTGGCTGGCCGTCCAGACGATGGCCCACAACCTGGCCCGCTGGACGGCGCGGATCGGTCTGGGAGAGCGGATAGCCACCACCAAGACCCTCCGGCGGCGGTTCTTCTCCCTGGCCGGACGGCTCACCCGCTCGGCACGCCGGTTGACCCTGCATCTTCCGGATCGCTGGCCTTGGGCTGAGAAGTTCAGCCGCGCCTTGGCCCGGCTGCGAGCCATTCCACTCCCGGCCTGACGGCACCGTTGGCGACCGACCCACCCACCGGACAACCGAAGATCCCCGCAGACTCGTGCCAGCCCGGTCCGAGAGAGTTCCCTGCTGCGTATTCTCTCGCCATCCCGCGCATCGCAGCTCCCGCAGACGGCCATAGGGGCCCCTGTGCGGCGATGAAGACCGTCCGCCGACCTCCCTACCCCAAATGGAACCCAGGCTATTTCCCCTGTAGCTCCCTCACCCCCCTTCCGCTTTCCTCACGCCGTCCATCGGTGTCCTTCGGTGGATTCGGGCTTAAACCTCAGTGGAATCAGCGTCGCACCACCGGCTCTTGCGCCGGCGGTCACCGGTATGATCGCCCCGGACCTGCGGCTGACGTTCGAGGGGGTGGAGTACACCGGGGTGGAGATCCTGAGCGCAGCCAGTCCCACGGGGCCAGTTATGTGCTGCGGGACTCCGATCAATATGGACGACATGGAGGTCGTTGGCACAGGTACAAACCACAACCCCGACGGCGACGTCAGCGTAGAGGTCTACCGACCAAAGGCCGATGCGACGACCGACCTGTACACCTTCCACCCGGCCCAGACCGTCGAGGCGTTAGGGGAGCCAGGTGGGACCGCCACGGGGCCGGCGACCTGGACTCGCTGGACGGCTGGCTTCGCACCGCCGGCACCCGCGGCCACCTCCGGGACGGCGCTGACTGAGGACAGTTTCAAGGGCTTGATGACCATAAAGGATGTAGAAACGCTACTGACTAGCAAGGTTACTCTGAAAGCCGACTTCAGGGAATTGAGGGACATGGCCGAGGGCGTAAACCCAGCGCAGGTCGAGAAGATGGACAGTTGGTACCAAATGACCATCGACGCAGTCGACGGCGGCAAAGGCATGACATTCTCGGTCATAGACTTCGACTCAACGTCCTCTGCGCAGGACCACTTCGAAAAGATGAAGTCCGAGACTCCTGGGATGCAAGACATGGACTCGCCCATCGGAGATGCCTCTATTGAGATCGACGTGAACGCTCAGGGCATCGGCAGCATGCTTGTTTTCATCAGGGGCGACAAGCTCGTTTCACTGCATACTGCACAGCCAGAGGGTCAGCGACCACTTCTGTCACTGGAAAGCCTTAAAGACCTTGCTGATCTTGTGGCTAGCAGGCTATGAGCCGGTGGCCGGTATCGACAGCTGATACCAAGCAGGAAACGGCCGCCGATGTCGGCACAGCCACGACGCGTGGAACCTTTCGAGGGCTGTCTCCGTCTACATGTACAGGACCGGTAGATATATCCCAGACAAACGGAGCAGGAAATGAACAGGATAAGAGGACTTGCACTGAGCGTTGGACTCGCGACGCTGATCGTAGCTGGCTTGGCATGTGGCGCCGAAGATAAGCAAGACCCGACAGAAGCGGGACCGGCATCCGACGCTTCGCAAGCACAGGACCTGCCCGGGCCGTCCGGCGAGCCCGCACCAGCCCTCACACACGGGTCACCTCCGCCACCTGCGCCCAGCGGCTCTCCATTGGCAGTGTTGAAGTTCCATGACGTGATCTATGTTGCAAGCGGCGGTGCACGACGGCGGTCAGGCGAAGGCGCTGACTTCGTCTTCCATGGAACCGAGTTCAACGTGGACGACCTGGAGCTAGTAGGGTCTACTGACGAATCGAACACCGGCTATCCCGGCGCTACAGGTGCGGGTCTGATGATTTACAGACTCAAGGATGGCGAGACGAACGACGTCTACCAATTCATACCAGGCAAGGGGGGGGGTGAACCCTGAGGATGGCCAGATTATCAAGGGCAAAGATGCCTGGACACGCTGGACGCCAAGGGATGAGCCCGCTGCCATATACCCACTTGACCAAGCTACCCCCTCTTCAACGCCGCAAAATGACTCGAGCGGTACACCTCCTCCTCCACCGATTGCTCCCACACCCGTCCCGGCGGTCACGGGTATGATCGCCCCCGACCTGCGGCTGACGTTCGAGGGGGTGGAGTACACCGGGGTGGGGATCCTGAGCGCAGCCAGTCCCACAGGGCCAGTTATGTGCTGCGGGACTCCGATCGACATGGACGACATGGAGGTCGTTGGCACAGGTACAAACCACAACCCCGACGGCGACGCCAGCGTAGAGGTCTACCGACCAAAGGCCGATGCGACGACCGCCGTGTACACCTTCCACCCGGCCCAGACCGTCGAGGCGTCAGGGGAGCCAGGTGGGACCGCCACGGGGCCGGTGACCTGGACCCGTTGGACGGCTGACGTCGCACCACCAGCCCCTCTTAGCTATGAGCAATGGTGTCGTAAGTGGACGCCGGGAGAAGATTGTTCCCCTTCGCTGTCCCTGACCGACCAAGACAGATCGGAGTTGATCCGACAGACTTTGGAGCGAGCGCTAATCGGTAACGAGATGATCGCGGCCGGAGTGTTGGTGAAGGATAACGAGAGCGTGGTGCTCTCGACCGAGAATATCAACGCTTCTCTGGTCCCTAACATTCCCAATAGGAACCTGATCCTTCTTCGGCCGGAAGAGATTCAAAAGAAAGCTGACGATCAGGGCGATTTTATGTTCCTCAGCTTCGATCGGATAGAGGTGAGAGGGTCTGTCGTTCAAGTGGTGTTGGCAAATACTCTGGCAAAAGGCAAGGACTCCGAGAAAACCGAAGGTTACATGAGTGGCGGTTACTTTACCGTTGAATACCAGCAGATATCAGGAGAGTGGGTAGGCACAGAACAGGGAGTAGCGGTGCCATAACCGGTGACCCTTGGATCGCGGCCGTGTCCCTTGGGCTCGGCGTGCGGGGCACCGTCTTCTTCTGGCATGGATGCTCATTGACTCTGTGACAAAAGAGCCAAATGAGGGGAATAACAAGGTGGTCTGGACCCTGATCATCATGTTCACCCACCTGATTGGCGCGGCGCTCTACTTCTTCGTGAGGCGGCCCCAGCGGCGGGCGGAAGCGGCCAGCTGATCCAAGGCAAGAAATGACCGCCGCCATCGGCACAGCCACGACGCTTGAAACATTTCGGGCTCGCTCTCCGTCTATATATGTAGAACCAGTTGGACGTCACACATTTCGATAAGGAAGAAGAGCAAATGAACAGGATGAAAGGTCTTGCGGCAGGCCTTGGAGTGGCAGCGCTGATGGTGATCGGCGTAGCGTGCGGTGGTGGCAGTGGTGAGACGCCATCCCCTGGGGCGCCCGCATCGTCGGAAGAGGCCACTGCGGTGTCTGCTCCCGGATCGGAGGCAGCTGCTGAGCCGTGGACTCGCCAGTTCGGACCTGGTTCGGCACTGAGCGTCACCGTCGGCGCGACGGGCGACGTCTACGTGGCAGGCTACACGCTGGTCACCGCCGGACCAGGCCAGCCATGGCGACGGGACGCCTTCCTTCGCAAGTACGATCGTGTGGGAACGGAGCTGTGGAGCCGCGAGTTTGGCTCGATGGTAAGCACTGCGATAGATGAGGCTGCGAGTGTCGCGGTCGACGGAGGGGGTAACGTCTACGTTGCCGGGATCACATTAGGATCATTGAGAGGCCAGGCGAGTGTGGGGGATAAAGACGCGTTCGTTCGCAAGTACGACGCGTTGGGGGTGGAGCTGTGGACGCGGCAGTTCGGGTCCCCTGAATCGGACCGGGCTCTGGGAGTGGCAGTGGACGCAAAAGGGAATGTCTACGTTGCAGGATGGACCTTCGGCGCCCTGTCGGGTCAGGTCGACGCCGGGCCAAATGACGCCTTCCTGCGGAAGTATGGCGCCGGCGGTGAAGCGGTGTGGACACGGCAGTTCGGGTCCCCTGAGCGCGACTCGGCATCAGGCGTGGCGGTGGACGCGGAAGGGAACGTGTATGTGGCGGGCGAGACCGGCGGTGCCCTGCCTGACCAGGTCAGCGCGGGTAGGGGAGACGCCTTCCTTCGCAAGTATGCTCCTGGAGGGACGGAGCTGTGGACCCGTCAGTTCGGCTACCCCGACTCATCTGATTCTGCCAGCAGTGTGGTGGTGGATGTGGAAGGGAACGTTTACGTGGCGGGCTCCACGGACAGCACCCCCGAGTTTCAGATGCCCAGCGGTGAAAGGAAGGCCTTCCTTCGCAAGTACGACTCCGCGGGAGGGGAGCTGTGGAGTCGGGTTATTCGCGAGAGCTTCAATAGCGTAACCAGTGTGGTTGTGGACGAGCAGGGGAATGTCTACGTTACAGGCTCGACTACAGGCCGACAAGTCCTGGGCGATGCCATCCTTCGCAAGTTTGACCCTACTGGGGAGGAGCTTTGGACCCGGCAGTTCGGCTCCCCTCAGGATGATTTCGGCTTCAGCGTCGCGGTGGACCGAGAGGGGGGTGTGTACGTGGCAGGCTACACGCAGGGTGCCATGCCCGGCCAGACGTACTCCGGTATGCGGGATGCGTTTGTCGTAAGGCTAACGCAATAGCGTCCACGTCGCGATTTCTTAGGAGAGCAATTTGGCGTCGGCTCGGGACTACTCGATGCTGTCCCCGACGCGCCCCGGCTGGTCGCTCTGTTCTCGTTGGCTGTCCGTGCCGCGCGCGTAAACGTGGCGGATGCGCTGCGGTTCGAGTAGACGCGCAGCGTAAGACGAGCTCTGCGGATGTCTCCCCCGACTTGCCAAAGCGCCGGGCTATGCCAGGCGGAAGAAGCTGCCGGCGATGTGGCGCGTCCCCCGTTGTTGCCCGGGAACGTCTTCAAAACTGTTGCCATCGTCCTCCATGAAGTAGTAGGCGGTGAAAATACGCCCATCGTCCAGTTGCGTGGCGACCGGATAGCTCAAATCCGAGCCACTCCCATCGTCTCGGATAATCGCCTGTGCTGACCAGGTTGCCCCGTCGTCCTCACTGACGATCAGCCCGAGGCCGTAGGGTGGCTTGCGACGCCCGAATAGCACCACGATCCGGCCGTCACGCAGTTGCATCGGCCAGGGCGAGCGGTAAAACGGCCCGCCGCGGTGCGCCATGTCCGGCTTACGACGGGCCGCCCAGGGCGATTGGCCCCAGGCCACAATTGGCTTCGGCTCGCTCCAGCTATAGCCGCCATCGTCAGAGTAATTCATCTGGATCACTTGCCAACGCTGGGCACCCATAGCGAGCATATAGCACTGCAACCGGCCGCTGGGCAGCAGGATCAAGCGTTGGTAAGCGGGCCACCCCAGACCCGTTGGCTCGTTTGCCACTTCGGCCAGGTACTCCCAGGTGAGGCCACTATCGTCAGAGCCGTAGACAGCCACGCCACCCGGACCCAAATCATTATTAGGGTCGTGGAAGTGCATCGCGGTCATGAGCGTACCGTCGGGGAACTGCACCAGCGGATGGCCATCTTGAGAAACGCCCGCAGAATGTGGATGGGTTGGATTAGTGACGCGCGTGGGCACCTCCTCCCAAGTGCGGCCCCGGTCCCCTGACCGGAAGGCGAAGCATTCCATGGTGGGCTGCCCGTCCGGATTGGCCGGACCGGTAAACGCGCGGGTAAAGTACACTGCCGCGTCCGGGCTGGTGAGGTCGATCTGTTCGCGGGCCACACCCGGCTCGTCGGCCCGGTGTACGATTGCACGCTTTTCTTCCAAGGGACGGGACTCATCCCACACCACCACGTCGTGTTCTCTCGGCCAGGTATCGCCGCCATCGAGAGACCGCTGGAGTAGAATCTTTGCCCGGCTGGCGTAGCCGGTGGTGAAGGAATGGCTGACGTCGTCCGGGACCTGGTACCGGGAGGGCGCGTGGGAGTGCAACACCGCGATCTCGCCGTTGCCATAGTTGAAGATACCGCTCTGGCACGGATGCCCGCAGTATCTTTGCTTGCTATAGCAGAGCTTGATGTGGCGCATATCTGTGAGCTCTGGTGTGACACGCTTCATCGTGGTACCTCCTGCTTACTCAGTGCACTGGTCGAGGGGAAGCTGGCTAGGCAAGGGTAGTGCACGCCGTTCGCCCTGACGCCCGCCCCGAGAAATGCAACTCGCCCCTTGCCTTTAATGATAGTGGGTGTTATAGCTTGGCCGTCTTGAAGCCAATCTCCACCAGTCTCGATACCATCCTCCGAATGCGCGGCCTGTCGCTGTTGACGTACGACTCCGCCGGACGAAGCTCCGGGCCCGAGTAGAACTGCTCCAGGAGATAGTGGATCTGCTCGTCCGTCCTGGCATTCGCGTAGAAGTTGAAAGCGACCTGGTAGCGCCCATGAGGACCACCGAACGAAGCGTGCAGCAGGTCCTCTGTGTGCACCAGTACATCTCCGGGCTGCGAATCCAAGGGGAAAAACGGCACCTCTGAGGGCTTTACGCCGAAGGGCCTGTAATCTGGATCGTACAACCTGGAGTCTCTCAGACTCTCTAGGTAATCAGGCGCCTGGTCCCATCTGCTGTCGACTTGCCTGAGGTAGTTTCGGTGCGACCCGGGGATGACGCGCAGGCAGCCATTGCCCTCGTTCAGCGGCTCGAGGTACATCGAGATCTTTATGGCGCGTAAGGGCCATTTTTTCACATGGCCGCCTCCGTGCCAGGGCGTATCGCCCACCCAGAAATGCCCCCCAGAGCCTGCGAACATGAAGTCCGGCCCAATGATTCGCTCCGGGATGTCATGGATCCGGTCATCGTCAACAAGCTGGGCGAGGAAAGGTCGTCGTTCCGCGAACAGCGATAGGCCCACAGTCTTCGTTCCATCGAAGTCAGGGATCTGCTCGGCCATGATCTCCTTTGACTCGCGCGTGATGGTGTCCATCTCCTCCTGCGTGAAGAGCTGTGGGAGCTTCAGGAACCCAAACGTATTGAAGTGCATGACCTGGTCATAACTAAGCATCAGCTGTCTTCCTTTCCGGGATTACGGGACCAGGTAGAACTAGGCGTCTTCGCCTCCTTTCCTTCTCGCACTGGAAGGGGGGGAGAACCCCTTGCTTCATCCGAGATTTCCCATATCAGACTGCCTGGCCCCAAGCAAGGTACCTTCTCGACGAAAGCCATGGTAGTATCACTCACGAAACCCGTCAACCCAGCGTGTTGCATGATTGAATCTCTTTTCCTGTTTCGCCCTTCCCCTGTCGCCGCCCTCTCCTCTGTGCCTGCCTCTGATCTCTCAGCATCTCCACCGCCCATCGCGGTATGAGGACCGCCCCACCGATACTCTCTCCAGACAGGCGGCCCGCCTTCAGCCACCTGCTGACAGTTTCTCGGTTTACCGACAGCACATCCGCTGTTTCCTGAATAGTGAACACGTAATCCCGAATCATGACTTGTGTGTCGCCCAGAAGTGTGTTGTAGTACTACATGCCAGTACTGCTAAGACACTAACAATGCGGGGGTGCGCTACATGAGGGGTTACGTGCGGCGAATGATGACGACCTGGGTTAATGATGGCGACCAGGCGGCCTACGATCTTGGCTTGGAGTTGATTAGTGAAATAAGGATGGACCGTAGCGATCTGGAGCAGCAGGAGGAGGCGATAAAGTCGCTTGGTTCTTTGCTCCAAAGCCAGGGGGACATCGTCCCTGCTCCTGAACCCGGCACCATTGGGACGATTCACGAGATTGGTGCCGCACTTGATGAAATAGGGGCGTCTGAGCGCCCGCGACTGATAACCGAAGCGGCGATACGTGTGTGGAGGGGTCAACAAACTCAGTGGGGTGGCGCGGAGGAAAATCTGGTCAAGGCCCAGGATATACTCGACAATCTCCGAGATGCTGGTTTGCATCTTGGTGTCGAGCAACCGCTCGCAGTTATTGGGACCGTACTGACGAGCGCCGTCGGTTTTACAAAGATAGCCCGAAGTACCTTTGAGTTCACGCCCGTTGAGGACGCATAGAGGGGCGTGTAATAGAGTCTTCGGCGGGGGAGTGGCAGAGTGGTTTATCGCACCCGTCTGCAAAACGGGTAGGCCAACTCGGTCTCGCGGGTTCGAATCCCGCCTCCCCCGCCCATTGAAACCCAGCGCCCACCGGCCTGCTCTGGCAAGATTAGAACCGATGGGGCTGCACAAGGACATGCATCCTTGTCGTTTCAGTCTACCATACTCGAAGCTGTCGCAGAACCGCTGCTTGTCGGCGAACTGCAAACGCTTTTTGGGAAACTCGATGATGCGGCGGTCGTAAAAGCGTTGATCGGACCCAAGCGCCGAGGCCCGAAGGGCCACTCGGCCTGGGTGCTGTGGCATTGCTTCGTCGTCAAATACTACTTGGGTCTCTCCTCTACCGCTGAGCTCCTCCGCGTGCTCCACCGGAACCCCTACATCGCAAGAACGGTAGGCATTGAGACCGTCTTGGACATCCCCCACAAGGCTACGTTCAGCCGCTTTTTCAAGAGGCTTGCCAGTCCCAAGGTCCTGCCTAGACTCAAGGACGTGTCGCGTAGCTTTGTGCGGCGGCACTATTCCGAATTGCCTGGATTCGGTGAGCGCGTGGCGCTGGACAGCACGACCCTGAAAGCTTGGAGCAATGGGGGAAAGAAGCCGAAGACTGATCCAGACGCCGGCTGGTCGATCAAGAAGGGTTCGCAAGGTTCCAAAGAATATACCTACGGTTGGAAGTTGCACCTCTTGGTAGACTGCGAGTCTGAAATGCCGATTGCCGCCAATGTAAGCGCAGGGAATGTTAATGATTCGAAGCGAGCATCCAATGTGTTGCGAGAAGCTCGTAGAGAGGTCCCTCGTTTTCACCCGCGCTTCATTATTGCGGACAAGGGCTATGCGTCCAGAGCCATGTTCCATCTGGTACGACGCCAGTACAATGCCGACCCCGTTATCGACATCCCCGCCACCTCTGTCCATATGCTGGCACAAGAAGGCCGCCAGGCCACTCTTGCAGGCTACCGGAGCCTCAAAAAGCAGAGGACTGCTGTTGAACGTGCGTACTCCCGGCTCAAAGGTCAGCGTTCGCTGAACCATATCACTGTAAGAGGCTGGCGAAAGGTCACCGCCCACTGCTACCTGAGCCTGATCGCACTTCAAGTCGCCTACTCCCCTACGTGATATAATCCCCCCTGTTGTCACAGACGCGGTTCCGAATCCGTACGGGACGTCCCTTGCCTTTGCGGGGAACGTATAAAAGGGTGCCTTTTGCCCCCGAGTGGTCCCGTAAGGGTTTGGGATCTGCGTCTGTGACAAGCGCATCCTTGCCACGAGGGGGCTTCCTATGTCCAAGGCATTCCTTCTTGTCACCGGTTGTTTGGTTTTGCTATGAGGATGCACTGCCCAGGCTGCCTCAAGCAGCTCCAGGTTTGATTCGGTCGCCGACTGCATTGACCAGGTCGAAGCGTCAGACCAGGCAGTTATTTCGGCCAGCCCCAGCCTCAAACTCTCAACTACAACATATATAAGCGCGTCCCAGTTGGAAAGCCTCTGTAGACGAGAACTCGAACTCCAAGCCCTCAATCCAGCCGTCCGCAGAGTTATTGAGCGATGGGAATACATGGAAATTTGCAAGATAACCCTTCGAGAAAGTGGCTATAACTGGCAACGTATCTGCGATTACTACCGCCCCTAACCCTCACCTGCCCACACCCCTTTTTGATTCATGAAAGCTTGGGTAATCCTGCAACTTGCTCAACCGAGCAACCAGGCGGACAAAACCATCTGTCGGTGTAGTGAACTGGCGTTCGATGGGCAGCGGAGGCGGCTTTCACTACGCGATTCCCAATAGCCTGAGCGAGAAATGCGAGGGACCACAATGAGCCGTGCCACGCCAGAGCTCACAGATATGCGGCACAGCAAGGTCTGTCACAGCAAGGTCTGTCACAGCAAGGAGACCTACTGCGCCCATGCCAGCCAGTACCTCATTCGGAATTTCGGCAATGGCGAGATCGTGGTTATGCATTGTCACGCCCCCTGCACCTACGCGGATGGGATGTCCCTGTACCATAGCCTGTACCAGAATCGGGGTGTTTTCTTGCTGCAGCGATCTCTCGACCATGGCGAAACGTGGGACCGAGAGCACGATGTGGTCGTGTGGGATAACACCATGTCGGAGAGAGAAAAGAAGGCCATTTTCGGCCGTGCTGACGAGCCCGGCGTGGTACGCGAAGAGATCGACCTGACCAGCCCCAGCTCCGTGGTCCTTTTAAAGCACTTCCCTCTGGCGGAGGGAAAAGACCTGCGCGGAGGCCCGATTTACGAGAACTATGCCTTCCGCTCGGCCGATCGTGGCCGCAACTGGGAAGAGGTGCCTACCCGCGTTCAACCGCCGCCGCCGTTCAAGTCGCTAATTGTCGACGCCATGCCACCTATTGTTTTTCCGGACGGTACGCTGGCGGTAGCAGGCTCCCAAGATGGGAACGTCCCGGCCCTGTACGGGTCGGATGACAACGGACTTACCTGGGACTATATGGCCGAGATAGCTCGGGACCCCGACGAAGACGTGGGAATCATAACCTACGTCCGCTTGTTGCTTTTACCCAGTGGCCGCGTGCAATGTTACATGCTCCACATTGCGGGCGGGAGAAACAATGTAATAGTGATGGCATATTCCGACGACGGCGGATATACCTGGAGCCGTCCCGAATCGATCGTACGGTGGGGCCACTCGCCGTGGGCGTCGTTGAGCCGTCAATACGCCTGGTCAGGGGCCAGACAGCACGGTGTCCGCTATCGTTCGCCCTGGCCCCTGCAACTGCGCGACGGACGCATTGTCGTGATCTTCGGTCGAAGAAAAGTCCCGTTCGGAATGGGCTTGATTGTCAGCGAGGACGACGGTGATACGTGGTCAACCGAGGCGGTCATCCGGGCCGACGCCAGCGATTGGGACCTGGGTTACCCGGTGGCGACCCAATTAGATGATGGGCGCATCTTCACGGCCTACTACTTCATGGAGGACGATGGCAACAATTTCGGGGGGACGCGCCACATCGCCGGCAGCTCCTTCCGCCTGGCATAGTTTGGTGCTTCGTGACGGGCATGGGGTAGCCCGGGTGCCCCCACAACGGAGATACCGCCAGCGGACTCCCGGTCTACTGGGCCGCGAATCCCCCGTCCACCAGCAAATACGTTCCGGTTACGAATGAGGACTCGTCCGAGGCCAGAAACAACGCGACGTAGGCCACCTCCTCGGGACGCCCGAGCCGTCCGAGGGGATACTTGCTCTCGAACTGTTTGAGCATCTCAGGGTCGCTGGTCAGAGCGTCGATGAGGGGGGTCCAGACATGGCCTGGACATATGCTATTGACGCGTATATTATCCCTGGCGACGTCGACGGCCAGGTTCCTTCTGAACTGGACAACGCCTGCCTTCGATGGTGGGTAGGGGTCAAAGCCACGACCGGTCTGGTGACTCACACCCACCAGGGCCATGACGGATGCCAGGTTGACTATGGACCCGCCACCTGATCGCCTCATGGCAGGCACGCCGTGCCTGCCATGAGACCAGATAGGTGCCCTTAAGGTTCACGTCCATCACACGGTCCCAGACCTCTTCCGGCGAGGCGTTTGGGCCCAGGGCGCTACGATGCGTTATGCCGGCACAGTTGACCACGACGTTTAGCCCGCCGAATCGCCGCTCGGCGGTTGCCACCATCCGCTCCGCGTCGTCGGCATCGGCAACATCACCCGTTATCTCTATAGCCTCGCCCCTTGCATCCTCGATCGCCTTCACCGACCCCCGCGCGGCGGCTTCGTTCTGATCGGCTACCACTATCCGCGCGCCCTCATTGGCGAACAGCATCGCGGTGGCCTGTCCGATCCCGGAGCCTCCGCCGGTTATCAGTGCGACTTTGTTTTCCAGCCTCATCGCTACTCCATTTACGCGTAAGGGGTGTCTGGCAGAGATGGTAGGGAAGCGCAGATCGGGAGTCAAATAGTGCTCGGCTCACGCCCTTCATCTCGGGTGCCGACCAACCTTGATTCTCTCGTAAAAAGTCTGTGCAGGTCGAATTAGAACAACCGTACCCTTGCCTGGGTACAATATACAGTCTCTGTTCCGTGTACTACCCCAACATACGGTAGCGCTCACATGTGCTAAAGCGCTGGAACTTCCTCAAAACGGGTTTTTACGAGGGAATCAACCTTGCGGCATCGTTCGCCGCCGGACACCCGGCCGTGGACGTCAATCTGGCGCGCCTTTCCTTGCGTGGGCTTTGCACAAGAAGTGGCGCGGTCGTGTGAATTGCCCTTCGACAAGCTCAGGGCGAACGGTTGGTTTATAGCTCCGTTCGTGGTGAGCCTGTCGAACCACGCCGCCGCATTCCACCTTTTGGTGCAAAGCCCCTTGCGTGGGGCGAGGCGCGAAGCAGTAGATGCCAGACTCGAGTGACCTCAAGGGCTGCAACACCGTACGCAGATTCCGGTCTCCAACTTGGCAGTGCAGCGAAAGCGGCGTACGATATCGACTACTGAATCCGCGATCGAGTTCCTTCGGGCAGCCCCGGGTCCGAGTCCCGTAGGACAGAGTTCGCCAAGCTATCCACGAGGAGGGCCGCTATGGTCGCCGCAAAGACCAGGACCGATAATGCCCGGGGCCTTATGGCCCATCTGCTCAGGCGGGGAGGATTTGGTGCGACGCCTGACGAGCTCGATCGCGCGATGGACAAGGGCTACGACGCGACGCTGGAAGATCTCTTGCACCCTGGCGCACCAGATGTCCTGCCCGACGACATGATCCGAAGGTACCACGTTGACCAGTCGGAGATGCGGGGGGCTGCCGCGGCCGGGGCCTACTGGGTCTATCGCATGGTGATGACCGACTCCCCTTTACGCGAAAAGATGTGTCTCTTCTGGCACCGAGTGTTCGCGACCGCGTCAACCAAGCTGATTCAGGCCCGGGTCGTAGCCAACCAGTTAGACATGTTCCGGGAGTATGGTATGGGTAGCCTCCGAGACCTTCTCGTCCAGCTTTCCCGCGATCCCGCGATGATTATGTGGCTGGACAATCAGGACAACCACAAGGACTCTATCAACGAGAACTACGGCAGAGAGATCCTCGAGTTGTTCACAATGGGGGTCGGCAACTACACGGAGGACGACATCAAAGAGTGCGCCAGGGCGTTCACTGGATGGCGAATCGTAAATCCCGAGTACATGTCAATCAAGATGCGCAACAACACTGCTCGGCCCTACGGGTACATGTCCTGGCAGTTCGAATACGACGATGACGACCACGACCACGGCCAGAAGACTCTCCTTGGCGAGACGGGAGACTTCAACGGCGAAGACGCAGTGGACATCATCTGCAAGCAAGAGGCTACGGCCCGGTTCATCGCCAGGCACCTCTACCACTTCTTCGTCGCCGATGAGGAACCCGTCCCCCAGTGGCCCCATACTCCGCCGCGTGACCCGGAGGCCATTGACACCATGGCCGAGGCCTACTTCGACTCGGGGTATAGCATCGGAGAGATGCTTCGGATAATGTTTACCTCCGACTTTTTCAAGTCGGAGGCATCGCGCTTCGCCAGAACTAAGAGCCCGGTTGAGATGATAGTCGGTACGATGCGGCTCGCCGGCGGTCTGGGAGTGCCATCTGCCGATACCTATGCCGCGGCAATCGCCTGCGGCACCATGGGCCAGGGACTCTTGGCGCCTCCCAGCGTCGAGGGCTGGCAAGGTGGCAGCGAGTGGATAAACACGGGAACCTATGTGCAGCGCGTCAACTTCGTCGGCCTGACTCTTGATGATCCGGCCAAACCGGGTGTCAGGGCAATCATTGACCGCATCGCTCGAGCCGCCGGGGACTCGACACTTTCTCCCGAAGCGCTGGTAGACTCATGCCTCGATGCCCTTGGCCCGATGGAGGTCCTGGATAGCACTCGTAGCAGCCTGGTGAAATACGCGGAGAAGTACGGGGGGTTGAGCTTCTCTGATGGACACGCAACCTCCGAGGCCGATGAGGCGATCGTTGCTATCATCCAACTGATCGTATCGACCCAGGAATACCAGCTGGTGTAGAGGAATCTGGCGCACTGTGTCTCGGACGGGAGGTTGCTCAGATGACATCTACGACGTTAAGCATGAAGTACGTTACCACCGTCGGGTTCTGTGCGGACATGGGTGGGCGTGGCTTCTGCCTGCCTACCGCCATGACGCTGAGGCGCGATGGGCGGATATTTGTGGCCAGCCGCAGCAATACGACAGCGCTTGACATAATAGGGATTCAGATGGTAACTCGGGACCACGAGTTCTTCGGCCAGATCGGAGCATACGGGAGAGAGCCGGGTCAAATGGTCTGGCCTTCAGCGCTCGCCGTGGATGCCGAAGACAACCTGTATCTGGCTGACGACCTTCTGAATCGGATAACGGTGTACGACAGAGAGGGCGATCTCGTATCCACCTGGGGTACCAGGGGTGCGGGGGACGGCGAGTTCGACGGACCGTCGGGACTCGTCTTCGACGGCGAGGACAACCTCATCATGGTCGACCACAAAAACCACAGGGTCCAGAAGTTCACGAAGGACGGCACGTTTCTGTCCAAGTGGGGCTCCTTCGGAGACGGCGAGGGGCAGTTCAATCTCCCCTGGGGTATCGCGCAGGATAGTGAAGGCGACCTCTATGTTGCCGACTGGCGCAACGACCGCATCCAGAAGCTCACCTCCGATGGCGAGTTCATCGCTGCGTACGGCACGTCCGGCAGCGGTGACGGCGAGTTCAACAGGCCGTCTGACGTTGCTGTCGACTCCCAGGGAAACATCTATGTCGCAGACTGGGGAAACCAGCGCGTGCAGGTGCTGGACTCAGAGGGCGTCTTCCTACAAAAATTGCGAGGGGAAGCAACCCTCAATCCATGGGCGGTTGAGTATCTGACCTCCGCGGCGGACGAGAACGCGGCCCGGTCCACGTATGTACCTGTATTCGATGTGGACACGGATGACCCCAGCGAGGTATCGGCGCGGATCGAGCCGTACTTCTGGGACCCGGTCACCGTAGCCCTGGACAACGAGGACAGACTCTATGTGCTGGAGACGTGCAGGCACCGCTTTCAGATATACGAAAGGGCTGACAACGGAAAGTAGTGAGGCGGCAGGAGAAGAGCATCGTGGGTGACACAGAGAACAGAAAGCTCGTCGTTGTCCAGCTAACGGGTGGGAACGACTACCTGAACTGCATCGTTCCCTATGACGATCCACGCTACGTGGACAGCCGGCCCAACGTCCGCATAACGGAGGACAGGGTAATTCCCCTGGACAGAGGGTATGGCCTGAATCCCGGCATGCAGCCGATCAAAGACCTGTACGACCAGGGCAAGGTGGCCATAATTCACGGCGTCGGATATCCGGAACCCAACCGATCGCACTTCCGCTCGATGGACATCTGGCACACCGCAGAGCCCTCCAAACTGGGCGCCGAAGGATGGCTTGGCACCGCAATAAATCAGATGCACCCAAAGGGCGACAATGTCGTAGCGGCGATCAACTTCGGAGCGGGCTTACCCAGGGCGCTCGTGGCAAAGGGAGCGCCGGTTGCGTCCGTGACCGATCTCGAGAACTACGGCCTGATGAACTATAAGGACGTCCAGGACCAGCGCAATGAGGCCCTGGAGGTGTTCAGGAACATGTACATCCAGGCCATCGGCAGGGGGCCGGTAATGGACTTCCTCAGTCAAACAGGACTGGACGTCCTCAGGGGAGCCGACATACTCAGCACCGTGCCCCAGAAGTACTCCTCCAGCATCGAGTACGCCTCTAACTCCTTTGCCGAGAGCATGAAGGGAGCGGCGCAGGTCCTGCAGGCCGATATCGGCACTCGCATCTGCTACACGGCGCACGGCAGCTTCGATGCCCACACCAATGGGCTGGCGCTTCAAGAGGGTCTGTGGCGCGACGTATCCGGCGGCATCTACGACTTCTACTCGGACATGAAGGAGCACGACCGGAGCGATGATGTGCTCATCTTCGCGTTCTCCGAGTTCGGGCGTAGGGTCAAGGACAACGGCAACGGCACGGACCACGGGTCGGGCGGCGTGGCTTTCGTAATAGGCGACGGCGTGCAGGGAGGCCACTACGGCGAATACCCGTCGTTGGACCCAGACAAGCTGTTGGAAGGCGACCTGGAGTTCAACCTGGACTTCCGCAGCCTCTACACAGAGATACTCGAGGGCTGGATGCAGCTCGATGCCAGGCCCGTCGTCAAGGGCAAATACGACACGGTCGGCTTCCTGAAAAACTGAGTTCGTCAGAGCCTTTGACCTTTCCCCCGGCGGGTCAGTTTCCACTCCCGGCCTGGTCCGGCATGCTGGGGTTCAACCGATGGACCCTAGCCCAGCCACCATTCCGCTCAGCATTCTCTAATCGTCCGCATTGCCTTCCCTTCGAGCGAGTGTTCCAATCCCCCGCTACTGTTATGATTTCGGCGCTCAACGATTGGTCTGGGGTGGACCACACGAAGGCTGAGGAAGGGAGCACATGGAGGGAACCAAGAGAGGTCTACCGGGTAGAGTATGGGACGATCAGACGGGAAGCGTATAACCGTAGTGCATGATCAGGAGACGTATTAAGGAATAGGGTGCCGACGCCTTACGCCGGCCTGGGTAGGGGCAGGTTTCAAACCTGCCCCTACGGTACGGTTTCGTCGTGGGCGCATAACACGTTCCCCAACACCTTGTCTGGTGTCGCACTAGGCTTCGGGTCCACGGAACGGGCTTGACCGCGCCTTCTGGCCGGAGTAGCATCAAGCCTGGTCAGAGTTCAGGGCGTCGGTTGCCCCGATCGGGCTGAAATGGGGGATTCCCGATGTTGTACGATAACGACACCGTAGACGTCCTCATCGTCGGCGCGGGCGCCTCGGGCGGGGCCTTCGCCTGGAGCCTGAGCCAGGCCGGCATTCAGGTGATGTGCCTGGAGCAGGGCGACTGGATCGAGCCGACCCACTACCCCAGCGCCTCCGAGGACTGGGAGCTGTCGCGGCTCACCGACATGAGCCCCGACCCCAACGTCCGGGGGCTGCCCCAGGACTACCCGGTCAACAACGACGACTCGCCCATCGCACCGCTGATGCACAACGCCGTCGGCGGCAGCACCATCCACTGGAGCGCGCACTTCCCCCGGTTCCGCCCGTCGGACTTCAGGGTGAGAACCCTGGACGGCGTCGCCGACGACTTCCCCATGACCTATTTCGACCTGGGGCCCTTCTTCGAGCTCAACGACACGATGACCGGCGTGGCCGGCCTGTCGGGCGACCCGGCCTATCCACCTAAATCCGCCAGGCAGACCCGGCCGGTTCCGCTGGGCAAGCTAGGCGAGACCATCGCCCGAGGTTTCGACGAGCTAGGCTGGCACTGGTGGCCATCGGACAGTGCCATTCTCACGGAAGCGTACGACGGGCGCGCCGCCTGCAACAACTGCGGCCCGTGCGACATTGGGTGCTACCGGGGCGCGAAGGCCAGCACCGACGTCACCTATTGGCCAAAGGCCATCGCCAGCGGCGCCGTCCTCAAGACGTGGGCGAGGGTCAGGGAAATAACGGTGGGCCGCGACGGGCTCGCCGACGCCGCCGTCTACTACGACCGGTCCGGCAATCTCTACGAGCAGAAGGCCAGGGTAGTCGTGATCGCCTGCAACGGTGTTGGAACGCCCAGACTGCTGCTTAACTCCAAGTCGGCGCGCTTCCCTGACGGGCTTGCCAATAGCAGCGGCCAAGTCGGCAAGAACCTGATGCTCCATCCCTACGCGATGGTCACCGGCGTGTTTGAGGAGCCCCTGGACGGCCACATCGGGCCTATAGGCTGCGCCATCCTCAGCCAGGAGTTCTACGAGACCGACCTCTCCAGGGGCTTCGTCCGCGGCTACACCTTCCAGATAGCCAGGAGCTCGGGTCCGGTGAACACTGCCCTCGGCGGCTTCGGCGGAAACGACCCCGTGCCCTGGGGGAAGGACCACCGTCAGGTGCTGCGGGAGCGGCTCGGCCACACGATGACTATCGCCGTGATCGGCGAGGACCTGCCCGAGGAGCACAATGCTGTCACCCTGGACCCAGACCTCTCCGACAGCCACGGCATTCCTGCACCGAAAGTGTCGTACAAACTCAGCGAGAACAGCAGACGAATGATGGACCACGGCATAGCACGGGCGACCGAGGTCCTGGAGGCCGCAGGTTCGAAAGACGTGATGGCGAACCCCTTGCTCCGCTCCGCGGGGTGGCACCTGATGGGCACGGCAAGAATGGGCGCCGACCCCGCCAGGATGGTGGTGGACGAGTGGGGCAGGAGCCACGACGTCAAGAACCTGTACGTCATCGACGGCAGCATCCTGGTCACCGGGGGGGCCGTGAACCCGACCTCGACCATACAGGCCCTGGCGCTGTATATCGCCGACCACTTCAAGAGAAATGCCGGTAAGGGCGTATGATCTCGTACCGCATCAGGGAGTACTGATGAAGTTCTTCTCGCAGGCCCAGAGCTCGCTGATGGCGGAGGTGCTTGACCAGATTGTACCGCCGGGCGACGGCTTTCCCGGCGCTGGCGAACTTGGCGTCGCCGAGCACGTGGACGCCGTTCTTTCCCGCTCTCCCAGGCTTGTCCGATTGTTCTCGGACGGCCTCTTGGCCATCGAGCAAATTAGCCTCGGGATGTTCTCTCAGGAGTTTTCGGCTGTGACAAACCCGCAAAAGGTGGAGGTGCTGAAAAAGGTCGAAGCGGACCACGGTGATTTCTTCCACCACCTGGCGCGGCATACCTATGCGGGCTACTACGTGGACCCGAGAGTCGTCCGGCTGCTGGGGTTGGAGGTGCGGCCGCCCCAGCCCCAGGGGTACGAGCTAGAGGCTTTCGACCCTCGCCTGCTTAAGAACGTGAAGAAGCGAGTCAAGCTCTGGCGCGACGCGTGACTCACTGGTGAGGGCGAGCCACCTCATACTGAAGGGCCGTTTCCTTGGCTGCTTGCGAAGGACCTTGCCCACTACGCTAACGCATTTTACCGGCCGTTGCGGGGCCTCTCGCATACTCAGCAAATCGTGCTGGTTGCTGTAGCGCAACAGGGCCCGCTTACTCCAGGGCAGATCAAGGGAGAGACGGGGCTGCTCCGCAATAAGTCTTTCTCTATCCCGTTCCGTGCTAGCAGGACAGCGCGCGTGACTGCGTAGTGGAAGCACTCACGGGACACTCGAGTTGCTAGCCGGCGAGAACACAGGTTAACGATGTCAAATCCGCGAATCATGTTCTACTCAGACGGACGCCACCCTCTGCTCTACATGTATGAGCCCCCAATGCAGCGGGAGGAGCTGGAGTCGGTCGTGGACGAACTGGCGGGAACGCCCGTCGAAGCGCTGATGTTCTGCCTCGGCGACGGCCGGACGATGATGCACGACACGAGCGCCGGCGAGCTGTGGGGCGACAACGTAGCGGGCCCGTGGCCCCACGTGATCTTTCGCCGTGCCTCGCAGAACGCCAGGACCCTCATCGAACAGGGCAACGACCCGCTGAGGATAGTCTGCGACAGGGCCCATGCGAAGGGGATGCTACTGTACCCCACGCTCTTGGTGCAGCTTGAAAGCGGCGTGAGGGGCGGTGGCGGATACGATATTCGTAGCTCGGACTTTCGCCTGGACAACAAGCACCTGGACATCGGCGGCAGCGGAGACCTGGACCCCAGCTTCCTCGGGTTCAACTGCGCCGACTTCAAGCACCGCGAGGTCCGTGACGAGCGCTTTGCGATTATCGCGGAGGTCCTGAACAGCTACGAAGTCGATGGGTTCGAGCTCCAGCTTAACTTCTGGCCCTACTATTTTCACCCGGATGAGGTCGATGCAGGCCGAAGCATCATGACTGACTGGGTGGGTCGGGTCTACGAGGCGGTAAAGCGGAGCGGTCCCGACCGGGAGTTGGCCATCAGCATCCCGGCCAGCATTGAGAGCTGCATGTCGATAGGGTTGGACCCCCAGGAGTGGATAAGGCGGCGAATTGTGGACGTCCTGATTGGACACAAGCTCGCTCGCCCGGAGCTGATGGACCCCAATGGGACCTTCCTGGTGTACGAAGGCTGGATGCTGGACGACATCGGTGCTCTGGTAGAGACCGCCAGGGGGTCGAGCTGCCGGGTGCTTGCCGCAATCGACAGCCATCTGGACTCAGACCGCCTCGCCGAGGCGCCGGTAGAAATGGTCAGGGCCGCCGCCAGCAACTACTGGTCAACGGGCGTGGATGGGCTATATCTGAATCAGTGGCACGGCAACTGGCCGTACGAGGCGTCCTTTTACGAGAAGCTCCGCGAGCTGCCGCACCCGGACATCATGGAGCCCAAGGACAAGTACTACCACGTTCCGACCGAAACCGGGCGTTTCAGCCACGAGGAGCTGACCAGGCAATTGCCGGCGACGCTTGAGGTGAAGAAGCCCGTTGGGGTCGAGCTGACGATAAGCGACGAGCTGCTTCGATGGGACCGCGTCGGACGGGTGCACGAGGTGCTCTTGCGCATTCGGGTGGCCAACACGACGGAGCTGGACCGGCTCGCGTTCAGGCTCAACGGGAAGGAGCTGCCCGGCTCGATGCTTCGTAGGATCAACCGGATGTACGCCATGTCGGCACCCAGGTATCGAGTGGGTGGCTACTGGTTCGTATTCAGGCTGGATCGTGACCGCTGGCCCGTGAAAGGTAGCAACCAGATCAAGATCGTCTTGCTCGAGCGCGACCCCGACGTGACCCCTGCAATCACGGTTCGCGACGTGGAGTTGGAGACCAAATACCTGATGGGCAAGAGCTTCCATCGCGGCTTCGTTGACTCCGACCTGGGAGCGTTCGAACAGGCCGGCTCATAGTCCGAAGGGCTCCTCCGTCGGCACTGGCACGAGCGATTCGGCCTTTGGCGAGGGAGGCTGGAGACGCCGGAAAGGGCACTTTGGCTAATGGTGACTATACAGGCGGTTGAGAACGTCCACCCCGGTATCAGGGCTCAGCAATGAAGCCTATTCCAAAACCGAAGCATCTTGGACCCGAATACGCCGACCAGTTCAAAGATGAAAGCGTGGCGTCGGCTTACCTCTACCGCCCACCGTACCCAGCAGAGCTGTTTGACGTGCTCGACTCCCTTATCCAGGGCAAGCCTCGTCTCATTCTTGACATGGGATGCGGGACGGGAGAAATAGCGATTCCAATGGCGGGTCGGGTCGATCGTGTCGATGCGGTAGATCAGTCAGAGGCAATGCTGAAAATGGCCCAAACTCGTCCGGGATGGGATCAAGAAAATATCCGATGGGTCTGCACCGGTGCCGAGTATTTCGACTACCAAGAACGATATGGCCTAATCGTCGCCGGTGCCAGCCTTCACTGGATGGATTGGTATGCCGTGCTTCCGAAAATGAGACGGTCGTTGCTCCAAACGCACGGACTATTGGCGATTGTGGGCGGCCGACAACAGGAAGAGGACCCTTGGCTAAACAGCTTGAGGGAGATAATACCTCGATATTCCACCAACCAGGATTTCAAACCGTACGACTTTATTGAAGAGTTGGAGAGTCGGTCGTTGTCCCGCGTAGTCGGCCGCCACAAGACGGCGCCTACGGAGTTTCACATGCCGGTCAGAGATTACGTCGAGATGATCCACTCGCAGAACGGCTTCTCAAGAGAGCGCATGACGGCGGAGTCAGCGGCGGCGTTCGATTCAGAGGTAACGGCCGCGGTCACGCCATTCGCTTCCGGGAACGAGGTGTCCCTGGAGCTTACCTCGACCATCACATGGGGCAGTCCGCTGGAACTTTAGTCGAGGACCCTGGCGGGAGAGCGTAATTGATTCCGGGAAGGAAGAGTTTGGAGTCGAATCATGCCAATCGAGATACCCACCGGATCCGGGGGAGCCGATCGAGGTAAGACCCCTGTTCCAGGTGACCCGTGCTACCTGTGCGAAGCAGCCGCAGGCAGGACTGAAAAGCCATTTGTCGAAGAAACAGAGCACACGGTTACGTTCGTAAACTGGAAACAGTTCGAGCTGGGGCAGGTCTATGTTTTCACCCGACGGCACACTCCGACGCTGTTGGACCTGACGGACGACGAATCGGTCGCCGTCATGCACGCCGTCCGCCGAGTCGCTGATGCCCTGGTCCGGGCATACGACCCTGATGGGCTTAACCTGATTCAAAACAACGGCGTCGTTGCAGGTCAGGACGCCCCTCACTTTCACATGCACGTTGTCCCTCGTCGCAAAGTCGGCGGCGATTGGGGTAGCGGCCCGGCACACATAGCTGTCATCGAGGGCAAGATCCCCGTGAAAACAGATCGTGAGGTGCTGGTAAGCTTGGAACGCGAATACGAGATTGCAGAGCACATTCGGCGATTCCTCCGATAGGGCGGCCAAGCGAGCCGGCATGCTCTGCGTCGCGGTTCCCAATCCAATGACCAAAGACATGCCGCTGGAGGAAGCGGACCTTCGACTTGAGGGCCTATCTGACATTGACCTGCGGTCGCTGCTCTCGAGACTCGCCGGGGAGTCACCCGCTGCGAAAGGGGATTAGGCGCCACGACGGTCTCGGGGAGCTTCGACCTACTCGTGAATGAACGGTACGACTCGGCGTTGTCGAAGGAGCGTTGAATCAATAGGAGGAACACCGATGGCTATAATCGATATCGGATCGACCAAGCAGCTCTTCTTCGATGATTACCTGATTGAAAGCCTGAGCAATGCTAAGCAGGGCTTGAATCTTGCGGTGAAGGCCGATCATAACCCCATCCTGCGGCCTGAGCGTCCCTGGGAAGGGAACGGCATGACCCCCGGCAAGGTGATCTTTGACGAAAAAGACCAGACCTTCAAGATGTGGTATAGCACGGCTACGAGCACAGTGCGCCTGGAGAACGGCAAGCCAATACCGGGCGGCGCCGCCGGCTATGTTATGGATAGCCGGGGTGGCGTGACGTGCCTGGCCACCTCTAATGACGGCGTCCACTGGGAGCGGCCGTCGCTTGGGCTCGTGGAGTTCGACGGCTCGACTGACAACAACATCCTCCCCACAAGAGACGACCGGCCGGCAGTTCCGTCCTTCCAAGACCTCCACGACCCAGACCCGGCCAGGCTATATAAGGCCCTGAGCCTGATCGGCGGCACGCAGACGCGGGGGATGCAGTACGATCTCTACTACTCCCCGGATGGGATTGAGTGGACACCCTACGAGGGCAACCCCGTTATCGATACCGGTCAGGAGCTGGGACGCTGGCACGGCCGGTTCCAGGGTTGGGACCCCATACGTGAGACTTACTATGTCACCATGGAGGCCAGTCACCATTGGAGGGGTCCTTACGGCAAGCGTCTGATCGGGCGTGCCGAGAGCCCAGACATGGTGCACTGGAGCGAGCCCGAGATCATCATGGTGCCGGACGAGCACGACTTCCCGGACACCGAGTTCTACAGTATGCCTGTCATAGCTTACGAAGGGATCTACGTCGGGCTGCTGTGGATATTTCGCACTACCAACGTGACTCATCACCCGGAAGTCGTCTTCAGCCGCGACGGTGTTCACTTCCAGCGCAAATTCCGGGAGCCCTTCATCCCCCGGGGAGGCGCCAGGGCAGACTTCGACTCCAGCAGCGTCTATGTCCAGGATGTCATTGTCCACGGGGACCGTATACTCTCCTACTATATCGGCACCAATAGGCGGTCACCTGAGATCGCTCTGGAGCTGGGCGATAAGGCCACAACGGGCATCGGCCTGGCGGTCTCGCGCCTTGATGGGTTCGTCTCCCTGGACAGTGGGAAGGGCTGGGTGGTTACCGATACGTCTCAGGATGAGCTGCAACGCACCTCTGGCGAGGGGGTGATATTCAAGGTGCCTGAATCGTTCAGCCAGATGGTGACCCGCCCATTCAGCTTCTCCGGGTCGAGCCTGCACCTGAACGCGAGCATGGCGCCGCTTGCTGCGGGGCCGGGTCCCGGCGAAGTGAGGGTAGAGGTGTTGAGGGCGAACCATAAGAAGCTGCCCGGATTTACCTTCGATGACGCCGACCCGATGACGAAGTCCAGCGTGGCCCGTGCAGTCTCCTGGAACGGCAGTTCCGACGTGAGCGCGCTGGCCGGCAAGTCGATAAAGCTGCGGTTCTACTTCAAAAACTCCAAGCTGTATTCATTCCAGTTCCGATAGCCTGTTGATGCGCTACGAGAAGAGAGCACCGAACTACCTGGGGCTGATCCCACTGGCATGTGCGCCCCCCTGGTTCCGCCGCTTCGGGCGGGAGCACGCAGGGTACCGTAATAAAGGCTTGCCCGCCAACCGGTGTCCTTTATTTTTTTCACGGTGATGTCGGAAAAAGCGTACGCGAGGTGAATAGGCACTATGGACGCGCTGGTATTGGGAGGGACACGGTTTCTGGGCCTTCAACTGGTGCGACTACTACGTAGCCAAGGACATGGTGTGACAGTTCTCAACCGCGGCCAGACCCAGGGCCCGCCGGGGTCGGCAGACTCGCCGCGCCGGGGTCGGCAGAATTCTCGCGGATCGCTCACAACCCCAACAAGTCACGGCAGCGCTGCGGGGACGACGGTTCGATGCCGCCTTTGACATCTCCGGCTACAATCCCTCAGAGATCCAGCCTGTAATAGCCGCCCTGGACGGCAACGTGGGGAGTTACGTTTTCTGTAGTACCGTCGGCGTCTACGCCCCAACCGACCTGGCCCCGATTCGAGAAGAGTTTCCTCTGATTCGAGGCTGCGATGCGGGTGAGTACCGTAGAGATGGGACATCGGAAGCAGAGCGCCGTCGGCTTCTATTCGCGAACAAGATCCTTTGCGAGGACATCTTGGTGAAGATGTTCAGCCGGAGCGGCTTTCCTGCCACGATCATCAGGCCACCCTACATCTATGGTCCCCATGAGCCAGGCCGGAGGATGCCGGACGGCAAAAATCGGCTGTTCGGCATTTTCGCCCGCCTGGCACGCGGGAGGAAGCTGATCGTGCCTGGAGATGGGCTGGCGATGACCCACTCAGTGCACGTCGACGATGTGGCAACGGCCTTTGCCGCTGTTCCGGGTCGGAGCGAAGCAGTGGGGAAGGTGTACAACGCATCGGGCCCGGAGGCCGTCACATTTAACGGATACGTCAACCTGATAGCATCAATAATGGGGGTTGACGCCGAGACAGTCCACGTTGAGGTCCGCGACTACGAGGCGATGCTGGAGGACCTTGCGTCGCTCCAGGCCTCAGAGATTTTTGATTACCCCTGGAAAGAAAGCCCTGTATATAGCAACGAGAAGCTCTGTGGTGAACTTGGGTGGTCGCCTCGATACGGCATACATGACGGGGTAGAGATGACTTATCGGTGGTGGCTAGAGCAGGACATGGAGCAACAGCCCTGGGATTTGTCACTCGACGATCGAGCTCTTGTATGGCTGGAGTCTCATTCCAGTCTTGGTACGAGTTAGGAGACCTCCCGTAGGCCCGCTGCCGGTGGTGGTGGTCAATCCCGCGCTAAGATGTTCTATAAACAGAGTCTATTTTCAGGGTATGTCGGTTTACTAGTGGTTCAACGTTTTTGTATTGATGGGTAGAGTGACTTTAGCTTGATGCGCGCATCCTCGGTAGTGAAGCGCCAATCCACTCGTATCACATCCCGGTTGCGTTGATTCTGCCAAGCATTGACCTCGCCGCGCAGGATGTCTTGATTGGCAATCCGTCGGTCCAGGCACTGTCGAGCCAGCACACCGATCTCTATCTCCGCCATATTCAACCAACTCCCGTGTTTGGGAGTGTAGTGTATCTCCAGTCGCTCAGCTATACGCCTCGCCTCAGCAGGCTCGAATGCCTCGTATAGCGAGGACAGCTTGTGAGTGTTGAGATTGTCCATTACCAGCACGATCCGGTCTCTGTCAGGGTAGTCCTCGTCGACCAGTTCCTTTATCACATGCGCCCAGTCCACCTTCGTGCGACGCTCTCTGACCTCGACTCGGCGCCATCCGTCCAACGGTGCAAACAGCATGAACAGGCTGCTCACTCCATTGCGCTCGTATTCGTAGTCGTATGCCGCCGATAAGCCGGGCGCTGCGGGACGCGGCACTCGCGTCTCCTTGACTTGCTGTTTGCTCGTCTCATCCATGCACACCAGAACCTCATTCCCATCGTACGGCCGTTGGTAGACCTCCAGTACGTCTTCCATCGCGCACACAAACTCCGCGCTCTGACCGGGCGGGATGCACCAACTCTGCTTCAGCCACGGCTTCAGTTCGTTTTTTTTTAAGCGCCTGGCGAACCGTCTCGGTGCTAATGGTCCCGACTATCTCACACTCGACCAACTGGTCAGCCAACAGCTTCAGGGTCCAACTGGCACGCCCCTCCGGCGGTTCCCCGCAGGCCATCGCTATCAACCGTGCTTCACCTTCGCCGTCCAGTCTCTTTTGACGCCGACGCAGTTGCTTTTTGCGATTCAGCGCAGACTCGACCCCCTCCTCCACACAGCGCTTGCGTATTCGCTCGACCGTTGACTGTCCCACACCGAGCGCGCTGGTGATGTCCGCGTCCTTCATTCCCCCGTCCGAGCGTGACTCATCGCTCATCAGCAGAATGCGCGCATGGGTCTGTTTGTACGCCGCAGCCCGACCGCGTGAGACCAAGGCGTTGAGTTCCTGTTGTTCGTCGGTAGTCAGTCTGATACGGTACTTCTTGGTAGACATCATGGTTCCTCCTCGGTTCAACGTTACGATTGAACCCCCAAGAGGAACAATGACTATCATGGTATTCATTTCAATGATGTTGGACCACTAGTTCACTGATTAAAAAATGGGAGGGACCACGATGAACCGTGCCACGCCAAAGCTCACAGATATTCGCCACACCAAGGTCTGTTACAGCAAGGAGAGGTACTGTGGCCATACCAGCCAGCACGTTATTCGGAATTTCGGCAATGGCGAGATTGTGGTCCAGCATTGTCACGCCCCCTGCACCTACGCGGACCGGCTGTCCGTGAGCCATGGCGAGTACATGAAACGCGGTGTTTTCTTGCTCCAGCGATCGCTCGACCATGGCGAAACGTGGGACCGAGAGAACGATGTGGTCGTGTGGGATAACACCATGTCGGATAGAGAAAAGAAGGCCATTTACAGCCGCGCTGACGAGCCCGGCGTGGTACGCGAAGAGATCGACCTGACCAGCCCCGACTCAGTTGTCTTCTTCAAGCGTTCTCCTCTCGCGGAGGGAGAAGACATGCGCGGAGGCCCGATTATCGAGAACTATGCCTTCCGCTCGGCCGATCGTGGCCGCAACTGGGAAGAGGTGCCTACCCGAGTTCAACCGCCGCCGCCGTTCAAGTCGATAATAATGGACGCCATGCCGCCCATTGTGTTTCCCGACGGTACGCTGGTGGTAGCTGGATACACAGTTAGGAACTTCGACTCGGTCATGGGCTGGATTCCGACCCTGTACAGGTCGGATGACAACGGACTTACCTGGGACTACATGGCCGAGATAGCTCGGGACCCGGACGAAGACGTGGGAGGCATAATCTACCTCCGGTTGTTGCTGTTACCCAGTGGCCGCCTGCAATGTTACATGCTCCACCGTGGGGGCGGGAGAAACAATGTAATAGTGATGGCATATTCCGACGACGGCGGATATACCTGGAGCCGTCCCGAATCGCTCGTACGGTGGGGCCACTCGCCCTGGGCGTCGTTCAGCCGTCAATACGCCTGGTAAGGGGCCAGACAGAACGGTGTCCGCTATCGCTCGCCCTGGCCGCTGCAACTGCGGGATGGACGCATTGTCGTGATCTTCGGTCGAAGACAAGTCCCGTTCGGAATGGGCTTGATTGTCAGCGAGGACGACGGTGATACGTGGTCAACCGAAGCGGTGATCCGGGCCGACGCCAGCGATTGGGACCTGGGCTACCCGGTGGCGACCCAACTAGATGACGGGCGCATCTTCACGGCCTACTACTTCATCGAGGACGACGGCAACAATTTCGGGGGGACGCGCCACATCGCCGGCAGCTCTTTCCGCCTGGCATAGTCTGGTGCTTTGTCACCCTTGACGGGTGGGGCTTAACGGATCGTGAGGTGGTGTGGTATCCATTTCTGACGGAATAGATTCGCCAAAAAGGGTCCTGATTCGCCAACAGGTGGTCCAGTGGGCTCGATACGCTGATTGACAGTGTTCCGGAGTGTCCGTACCATCATTAAGTTCAATGACTGCGTGTTCTTCGAACGCCCCCAGTTTGATATGGGGAATGTCGAGTAGAGATGACTAGATACATTTGCGAGACGTGCGGCGTTGAGTACGCGGACAGTGAGAGTCCTCCGGCTAAATGTGTCATATGCGAAGACGAACGGCAGTACATCGGACTGGACGGCCAGCGGTGGACGACGATGGGGCAGATGAAGGACGCTGGATACAAAAACGAAGTCAGGGAGGAAGAGCCCGGACTGCTCGGTATCGGCATAGCTCCAGACTTCAGCATCGCCCAGCGGGCCCTCCTGGTGCAGACATCCGAAGGTAACATCCTCTTCGACTGTGTGAGCCTGCTTGACGATGAGACTATAGACACGATTCGAGGCTTGGGCGGCATTCAGGGTATCTGTCTCTCCCACCCCCACTTCTACGACAGCATGGTCGCGTGGAGTCACGCTTTCGATAGAGCCCCAATCTACGTTCCCGAAGCCGACAGCGGTTTCGTCATGCGTCCGGACCCGGTGATACGCTACTGGGACGGCAGTCCGCTGGAGCTACTGCCAGGCGTCACCCTCGTCCAGTGCGGAGGACATTTCCCAGGGAGCGCGGTCGTTCACTGGGCTGACGGCGCAGCCGGTAGAGGGGCGCTGCTTGTGGGAGACACTATTGCAGTCGTGAGCGACAGGCGGTACGTCAGCTTCATGACCAGCTACCCCAACCTGATTCCACTGTCCCCGAAACAGGTGCGCGGTATCGTGGATGCCGTAGAGCCTTACGCGTTCGACCGCATCCATGGAGGTTGGTGGCAGCGCACCGTATCGACCGGCGCCAAGGAGGCCGTAAGTCGCTCCGCCGAGCGCTACGTCCGGCGCATCCAGAAACAGTGACTTGGAGGAGATACACGACGGAACTCACAATCCTGGACCCCCCGGTAGCCAATCCTGCGTCCCCCGACGTGAGCGAAGGAGTTGGAAGGGGGTGCAATCGTAGTGAAAACACACCTTCGAGTTAGGTTATACGAAATATGCCGGTAAAGAGGGGGCTCTCTTCTCCTCTGACCGACACATGGGCGAGGTAGACATGATCACCACAACTGAGTTAGCATTCACGCCCGCCACTCAGCTGCGAAAGCTCGTAGCAGAGAAGCAGGTCTCTCCCGTCGAGCTGGCGGAGAACTCGCTCCGCCGCATCGACGAGCTCGACCCGACGTTGAACGCCTTCCTGGCCGTCACGCCTGACCTCGCCATGGACGCCGCCCGAAAAGCCGAGGACGCCGTGTTGCGAGGCGACCCACTCGGCCCACTCCACGGCATCCCCATCTCCATCAAGGACTTAGTCGACGTCAAGGGCGTCCGGACCTCCATGGGCTCGCTTACCACGGAGGGCCACGTTGCCGACGAGGACGCGATAGTGGTGCAGCGGATCAAGGCAGCAGGAGCTGTCATCGTCGGCAAGACCAACACGCCCGAATACGGCCAGTCGGCCACGACCGACAACGCCCTGGGCGATGACTGCCGCAACCCTTGGGACCCGCAGCGAGTTCCGGGCGGGTCCAGCGGCGGGGCATCTTCGTCCGTGGCTGCGGGCATTACCCCCTTCGCCCAGGGTAGCGACGGCGGCGGGTCCATTCGCATACCGGCGTCGTTCTGCGGCAACTTCGGCATCAAGGGGACAGCCGGCCGCGTACCGTCCCCCGTCAGCGGGCCCATGGCGAGGCTCCCCACCTTCAGCTTCTCGGTCGTCAGCCCTGTAGCCAGGACCGTTCGAGACGCCGTCATGCTCCTAGAAGTCATGGCTGGGCCACATCCCGATGACCTCCTCAGTATGCAGTTCGACGCCCCAGAGTTCACCCCGGAGTTGGGCCGCGGCATCGAGGGGCTGCGCATAGCCTGGAGTCCTGACCTGGGCTCGGCGCCGGTCGACCCCGAGGTGTTGGCGGCAACGGAGAGGGCGGCATCGTCCTTCGAGGGGATGGGGGCCACCGTCGAGCCCGCTCCAATCAAGGTGGAGGTAGTGAGGTGGTCTCGTTTGTCTGAACAGCGCTGCCCGGTTTGATAAGTGGAATCGCGCTGCCGTGCGTTAGGCCGCCGCGGGCTCGGCAGGCGCTCTGTCAAAGAACTGGTCCGGCGTCATTCCCCCAAGGCTCGAATGGGGCCGTCCGGCATTGTAAAACTCGAAGTACCGCCCGAGGCCAGTTCTGGCTTCCGGGACCGATTCGTAGGCTCTCAGGTACACCTCCTCGTACTTGACGCTCTTCCACAGCCGTTCGACGAACACATTATCCTTCCAGCTTCCCTTCCCGTCCATACTGATCTGGATCTCACTGGCTTTCAGCAGGCCGGTGAAGGCATCACTTGTGAACTGGCTTCCCTGATCTGTGTTGAATATCTCCGGCGCGCCGTGGCGTCCCAGGGATTCTTCGAGCGCCTCCACGCAGAAGTCTGTGTCCATTGTGACCGATACCCGCCAGGCCAGCACCTTGCGGCTATGCCAGTCCATCACTGCGGCTAGGTACACGAACCCCCTGGCCATCGGAATGTACGTGATATCCATTGCCCACACCTGGTTGGGCCTGCTCACCTCAAGCCCGCGCAGCAGGTACGGATACACCGTATGGCCGGGCCGTCGCCGGCTGGTGTTGGGCTTGCGGTACAGCGCCTCGATGCCCATCCGCCGCATCAGTGTGGCGATGTGTCTACGCCCGGAGGAGAGTCCCTCCTGGCGGAGCAGGCCTCGCATCATCCTACTGCCTGCAAACGGATACTCAAGGTGCAGCTCATCGATGCGGCGCATCAGTCCGAGACCGGCTTCGCCCACCGGCCGTGGCCGGTAGTAGATGCTCCCGCGGCTGATGCCCACTGCCTTTGCCTGGCGGGCGAGAGGCAGCTTGTGATCGCGGTCGATCATCGCCTTGCGCCCGGCAATCCCGCCTTCGTTAGCGCGGCCTCTAAAAAATCGTTCTCCAACGCAAGCTCACCGATCTTAGCGTGAAGGACCTTCATATCTACCGGCTTTTCAGCCTGCCCTGTCCCGGCCCCAAATAACCGCGCCGCCCGATCCAGCAACTGGGTCTTCCATTGCGTGATCTGGTTCGGGTGCACATCGAACTGGCTTGCCAGCTCCGAAAGTGTCCGGTCGCCGCGCACTGCGGCAAGAGCCACCTTCGACTTGAACTCTGCCGAGTGGTTACGGCCGGGTCGTCTGCTCATCTCTCGCTCCTGTCTCCGAGAGCACTATCATGCCCTCAATCAGGCAGCGATTCCACTTATCCCCCTGTTCAGATTTCCGGAGCCACTTCTGTAGAGGACCTGTTCCGCACATTCACCATCATTCACCACCCGGCGCTCTACCTGCGCTACGGGCGTATCTACGAAGAGAAGGGCGAGCTGATGATGCCCTGGCTGCGGAGTAAGTTCGCCCTGGGCAAGGCCGTCACGGGACCCGAGTTCTTGAAGGCCATGTCGCAGATGGAGCTCTGGCGCTCGCAGGTCGCGGCCCTGTTCGAGACCTACGACCTTCTTTTGACGCCAACGCTGTCCGTTCCCGCGTTCCCCTGCGGTCAGTGGCCCACCGAGATAGCCGGCAGGGAGCTGGACGCCCTTTCGGTCAGCGAGCACGCGGGGTACTATCACTTCACGTACCCATTTAACATGTCGGGGAGCCCCGCCGCCAGCGTGCCCTGCGGATTCTCGTCGGCTGGCCTGCCCATCGGGCTCCAGATCGTGGGACGAAAGGGCGACGAGGCCACGGTGCTGCGAGCCTCCGCCGCCTTCGAGGAGGCCCACCCCTGGGCCCAGAAGCGCCCGCCCGTAGGAGGGTGAGCGATTCCCCTTTAGCAGGCTGACTGGTATCATGGCCGCGTCAAGTCGCTATAGACCCCCTTGGGAGGAGCGCAGCCATGACCGAACTTGCCCCGAATATGCTCGACTACGAGCAGACCCGTAACGACTTCACGCTGGACGTCCCAGAGCATTTCAACTTCGGTTTCGACGTGGTGGACAGGTTGGCGGAGGACCGCACCAAGCTCGCCCTCATCTCGGTGGACTCGACGGGGGAGCGTGCCGAAAAGCATACGTTCTGGGACATCAAAGTGCTGTCGAACAAGTTCGCCAACCTGCTGAGCGGCCTCGGCGTCGGCAAGGGCGAGCGCGCCTTCATTATGGCCCCCAGGATTGCGGAATGGTACACGGCAATCATCGGGCTGATGAAGCTGGGCGTGGTTCCTATGCCCGCCACCACCCTGTGCACATCCCAGGACATCGAGTACAGGCTCAATCGCGCCGAGGCCACCGTTGTGATCGCGGACCTGGAAGGCGCGGCCAAAGTAGAAGAGGCGGTGGCCAATTGCCCGTCTATCAAGCGCTTGATTCTGGTCACGGGGACGAGGAAGGGGTGGATAAGTTGCGACGAAGAGCTGCCCAAGATGGCCCCCCGTTTCGACGCCCCGGAACTCACAAGGAGCGACGACCCCCTGCTCATCTACTTCACGTCGGGCACCGTGGGGCAGCCCAAGATGGTGCTCCACACTCAGGCGTCCTATGCCATAGCCCACACCATTACCGCACGCTTCTGGCACGACCTCAAGCCCGTGGACGTCCACTGGACGATGTCCGATATGGGCTGGGCAAAAGCCGCCTACGGCAAGCTCTTCGGGCAGTGGACTCAGGGCGCCACTGTCCTCCAGCATAACGCCGTGGGAAGGTTCGACGCCGACCTAGCTCTGAGAATCCTGGAGAAGTACGGGGTGACGTCCTTCTGCGCGCCCCCAACCGCCTACCGCATGATGGTACTCCTGGACCTGACGAAGTATGATCTTAGCGACCTGCGCCACTGCACCGGGGCCGGCGAGCCCCTGAACCCGGAGGTGATGAAGCTCTGGGAAGACGGGACGGGGCTGACCATCTACGACGGGTACGGTCAGACCGAGACGGTCCTTCTGGTGGGCAACTTTCGGTGCATGCCGGTCAAGCCCGGGTCGATGGGCAAACCCACTCCGGGCTTCGACGTGGCCATCGTCGATGAAGAGGGCGAGGAGCTCGGCGCGGGCGAGGAGGGGCAGATCGCGGTAAGGGTCAAGCCCGAGCGGCCGGTGGGACTGCTCAAGGAGTACTGGGGAGACGCAGACGCCATGGCCTCCGCCTTCATGGGGGACTGGTACCTCACCGGCGACAAGGCGTACAAGGACGAGGACGGGTACTTCTGGTTCGTCGGACGGGCCGACGACCTCATCATATCAGCGGGCTATCGCATCGGCCCTTTCGAGGTGGAGAGCGCGTTGATCGAGCATCCGGCGGTGGCCGAGTCCGCGGTGGTGGCGAGCCCGGACGAGCTCCGGGGCAGCATCGTCAAGGCGTTCGTGGTCCTGGCACCTGGGCATGTGCCCTCCGAGGAGCTGACGCTGAGCCTTCAGGAGCACGTCAGGGACGTCACCGCACCCTACAAGTACCCCAGGGCTATCGAGTACGTCACCGAGCTGCCCAAGACGATAAGCGGCAAAATCCGCCGGGTCGAGCTGAGACAAGACGAGCTCGACCGTGCTCGGAGCGCGTCGGACTGAGCCTTGGTGCGACATTTCAGAGGGGACAGGGCCGACCCGCCCCAGCTCCTCGCTCCAGGTGACAGTGAGATAGTGCCCTCCGATGTCATTCCGAGGAGCCCTTCCGAGGTATCTTCAAAAAGTGTGTAAACAGTCAGGCGGTGTACCCTCTCTCTGAACAACACGGGCTCGAGGCCCAAGAGAGGAGATAGACCGCCCATGAGGAAGGAAAGCACTGAGAGTAGGTCGGAGTCAAGGCCGGAGTGGGAGCAGTTGGAGGATTGGGTGCGAAGCCAGGTCCAGAGGCTGATCCAGGAGTTGCTGGAGGAGGAGGTGACGGCGTTTCTGGGAAGGGCGAAGTCGGCGCTCAGATCCGACTCGGACTCAGATACCGGCTATCGGAACGGATACGGCAGAGCCCGGAGGCTTACGCTGAGTTCGGGAACGATACAGCTGAGGCGGCCGCGAGTCCGCGATACCGAGGAGCAGTTCGAGAGCCGGCTGCTGCCGCTGTTCGTCAACAGGACCAGGAAGGTTGCTGAGTTGATCCCCGAGCTGTACCTGCACGGTCTATCCGAAGGCGACTTCGATCTGGCTTTGCGGGGGCTGCTGGGAGAGGACGCACCGGTATCGGCGAGCACGGTGGCCCGGTTGAAGGATAAGTGGAACGATGAGCTTGCCCAATGGCGCAGCCGGCCCCTCGATGACCTGGAAGTGGTCTACATGTGGGTGGATGGAGTCTACGTCAAGGCTGGTCTTGAGAAGGAGAAGGCGGCGGTACTGGTGGTGATGGCGGCCCTGAGCGACGGGAGCAAGGTGGTGGTGAGCGCTGTTCCCGGATACAGGGAGTCCACAGAGAACTGGTCCGAGGTGCTCAGGGACATCAAGCGCCGGGGCTTGAGCTGCCCGAGGCTGGTGGTTGGAGACGGACACCTGGGCATCTGGGGAGCTCTGCGCAACGTCTATCCGCAGGCGGCAGAGCAACGCTGCTGGAACCACAAGATCGTAAACGTGCTCGCCAAGCTTCCAAAGCGACAACAGGACCAGGCCAAGCTCATGCTGCGTACTATCCCCTACGCGCCGACTCGGACAGAGGCTGAGCGGCTCAGGACGGTGTTCACCAGGTGGTGCGGCGACCATTCCTACGAGGCGGCCTCAGAGGCCTTGGAGCGGGACTGGGAGACCGCATGGTCACCTTCTATGACTTCCCAAAGGAGCACTGGGGGCACCTTCGCACGACGAACCCGGTAGAATCACCCTTCGCGGCCCTCAGGCTTCGGACCGATGCCGCCAAGCGCTACAAGAGGGTCGATCGGGCGATAGCGGTGATCTGGAAAATGTTGATGGTCGCCGAACAGCGCTTCAGGCGTCTGAAGGCCCCTGAGTTGATCGAAGACGTCTATCTCGGTGCACAGTATGCGGATGGAATCGCCATTGAATCAACGGCTGAGAAGGTCGCCGCCTGATGTCGTTTACACACCTATTGACGTAACCTCGCCCTTCCTTTGAAGGATGACAGGGAATCTGGGGTGAGGGACTTCGTCCGTCAGGTGAGAACGCGAAGACCTTACCCACCGTTGAGGGCCTCCCGGTGGGCTAGGATACCATCGCGGACGAAGGGCTCGATACCCTCGCGGTGTTTGGCGTCGAGGGCGAAGACCTTGCGCTTCCACCCATCTTCAAGCGAGTCTCCGCCCAGGATGACCCGCGCCTGCTGGACGAAGCGGTCGTTTCCCTCCAGGCCTCGTCTCACGTTGACAGCGACCACGTGGGCGTGCTCGGTCTGGCCCGACTTCATCAGGGTTATCGCGTCCCCAAGCGGGGCGACCACGGTGACCAAGGTGTCCACGTGCCTGTCGATGCCAACGTCAACCTGCCCGGCGCCGGCGGTCTCGACGATCACCAGGTCACAAGCAGATGAGCACACCCGGATGATGGCAGGAAGGGCTACGGTAAGCGCCTCCGGCGCGCCTCTGGTCGCCAGGCTGCGGATAAACACGCCCTCGTCACGGTAGGATTCGCGCATACGGATGCGGTCTCCCAGAAGGGCGCCCCGCGAGCGCTCGGAGGTCGGGTCGATCGCCAGCACGACCACACGTAGGTTCTCCTCGCGCAGCACAAGCAGCATGCGGCTGATGAGCGTACTCTTTCCCACGCCCGCGGCGCCGCTGATCCCGACGGTGTGGCCTACAGCGGCATCCTGGATAAGCCCCTCCGAGGCGAGAGTTTCCTCCGCTCGCTCGGGCTCGTCCTGGAGACGGGTAATCAGACGGGCCAGACGGCCCCGGTCGGCACCGGAGATCACATCCACGTCGCTCATCCTACAGCGGAGCCGGCGCTGCTTCGGGCCGGCAGCTCTTCCATGAGACTCTCGACGACCTCGCGCAGCGCCGTATCCGGTGGGAACAGGGGACCCACTCCCAGCTCCTCCTCCAGAAAACGCTGGTCGTCTGGCAGCATGATGCCCCCACCGGTGATGAGAATGTCCTCCCTCCCGTATGTCTTTAGCTCCTCCTTCAGCCTGGTGTAGAAGACCGTGGGAGAGCCGATGTGGGAGCTGAGGCCGATGGCGTCCACGTCTTCCTCGACGGCGGCCTTGGCGACCTCCTTCATGGAGCAATGCAGCCCGGCGTAGACCACCTCGGCGCCCATGGACCGTAGGAGGTCCGCAAGTATCCACATGCCCCGTGTGTGCCCGTCCAGGCCCCCCTTGGCCAGCAGGAATCGGACCGGCCCGGAGAAGTGTCTGCCGTCCGTAACCTCCTTTAGCTCCTGAGTCGACAGCCCCGGTGAGGTGACGTCGAGCTCCTGGTACTCGCCCCAGACCCCCTTCAGGGTTTCCGAGATCTCCCCCATCGTGGCGTAGGTTGATACAGCGGCGATCAGCGCCGGCATCAGGTTCTCGCCGGACTGGGCGGTCAGTCTCAGGTCATCCAATGCCCTTTCAACTCCACCGGCCGAACGCGCCTGCTTTACCTGGCTTAGTCTCTCTATCTGCCGCTCCTCGAACCCTCGGCGGGTCTTCAGCTCCTCCATGAACGGTTCGACGTCCAGGGCTTCGCCGTCCGGGTCACGATGGACGTTCATTCCCACGATGTTGCGGTCGCCCGACTCGACGGCCCTCTGGTCCTTCACGGCGCTGGCGTGGATAGCGCGCTGAGGATAGTAGAGCTCGATGGCGGCCTCCATGCCGCCCAGGTGGCCTATGGCATCGATCTCCTGCCTCGCCTCCCGCTCCAGCCTGTCGGTCAGCTCTTCGACCAGCCAGGAACCGCCCAGCGGGTCGACCCACTGGGTGATCTCCGACTCCTCCTGGAGAATCTGCTGAGTGCGGAGGGCCACCTTCAGCGCGTTCTCGGTCGGCGTGGAGAACACCTCGTCGTAGGAGTTGGTGTGGATGCTCTGGGCGCCCCCCAGCATCGCCGCCAAGGCCTGCAAGGCTACCCTGGCGATGTTGTTCATGGGCTCCTCGCGCGTAAGCGTGACGCCCGCCGTCTGGGCGTGGATGCGGCACGACTGGGACCTGGGGTCCTTTACACCGAACTCGTCGCGCATGATTCTCGCCCACAAACGTCGGGCGGCGCGGAGCTTGGCGATCTCTTCGAACAAGTCGTTGTGGACGTCGAAGAAGAAGGATAGACGTGGGGCGAAGTCGCGCACGTCCATGCCCCGCTCGATGGCTTTCCGAACGTACCAGGCGCCGTCGGCGAGGGTATAGGCCAGCTCCTGGACCGCGGTAGCTCCCGCTTCTCGGATGTGGTAGCCGCTGATGGACACCGGGTGCCACCTGGGCGCGTGTTGGGCGCAGAACTCCATCGTGTCCACGACCAGGTCGACGCCCTTGTCCACGGGGAACAACCACTCCTTCTGGGCTATATACTCCTTGAGGATGTCGTTCTGCGTCGTGCCGCCCAGCCGGGCGAGAGGGATGCCACGCTTCTGGGCCATCGCGAAGTACATCGCGAGCACGATAGCCGCAGGCCCGTTGATGGTCATGGACACCGTGATCTCTTCGATTGGGATGCCGGCGAACAGGTCCTCCATGTCCGCCAGCGTGTCAACCGCCGCGCCGCCCCAGCCCACTTGGCCCTCGCTGATGGGGTCGTCGGAGTCGCGCCCCATGAGGGTGGGTAGGTCGAAGGCAGTGGAAAGCCCGGTCCCGCCGAGCTTCAAGACGGTCTTGAAGCGTTCGTTCGTGTCGGTCGCGAGGCCGTGGCCCGCAAACTGCCGGATTGTCGGCTTTCTGCCTCGGTACATCGTGGCGTGTATACCGCGGGTGAAAGGGAACTCGCCAGGGTCGCCTATGCGCTCTCCATAGTGGTCGCGCAGCAGCTTGGAAAACGACGACCGAGCATCATCGGGCAGGCCTGCCAGCGCCGGGGCCAGCAGGTCTTCGAGTCGTAGGAATCCATTTTCTTGGGGCATAAGCTACCCTCGGACACTCAAGAGCCACCCTGTCTATTGCCGTTTGACCAGCCGCATCATCTTTGCCATGGTTCAGCGGTCCCATTCCAGGACGACGCCCAAGGCCTCGTCAGGGCTGCTGTAAAGCAGGTGGTACGCCTGGTCTGACTCGCGCCCTGGGAGCCGGTGAGTTATGAGCGGCGCGACGTTGATCCGGCCGTCCATGAGCATCTCGGCGGCTAGCTCGAAGCGCTTGAGTCTGGAGATAGACCTGAAGTAGCCGCCGATGATCATCTTATTCATTGCCACGCTAGACTCGAGCCGATATGAATGCCCCTGAAATAGGCCGATGAGGTGGACGACGCCGTCTCTCCTGACCATGCGCATGGCCTGCTCGAAGCTTTTGCCGCCGCCGGCGCCTCCGACGCACTCGAAGACCACGTCGGCGCCCTTTCCACCAGTAAGGTCCAGGACCGCCTGCACGGAGTCGGTCTCGGAAACGTTTACGACCTCGTCGGCGCCACACTCCCTGGAAATTCGACAGCGCAGGTCGAGAGCGTCTACAGTGATCACCCGGCCCGGCTGCCTTCCCCGGACCGCCTGTGCACACAGGTTACCCACGAGTCCCTGGCCCGTGACGACCACTGTATCGCCATGCTCGACAGGCGGGATGAGAGTCCACGCCGCGGCACCGCTGACCAGGGGCAGGAACGTGGCAACGTCGTAGCTCATGCCGTCGGGCATGGGAAAGGCGACGCCGCCCTCACCCAGGCGGCCGGCCACGTATTCGGCGTGTGGCGACGTCATGGCCATCGGCTGGCCGACCGCCGCATCATTGACCTCGTCCCCGACCTCGACCACGTCGCCCGCGTCCGAATAGCCCATGACCTGGGGTGGCCGCTCATGCTCGACGACGTACCTGCCGAACAGCTCGGAACCGCGGCTGACAAGGCCGCGTTTCACCTTCACCAGTACCTCTTCGGGCTTCGGTTCGGGGACATCCACCTCGACCATCTGGACGTTCCCGACGCCCTCTAGCTTTTCTAGCCGCATCATCTTGCTCATGCGGTCGGCTCCTCAAGGCGATGCCTCTTGTTCCTGCCCGACTCCGTGGAGCCCGGGAACTTGCTCGGGCGCCCCTACGTCGATTTCCGACCTGCTAGTCTGACCGCATAGTATAGTATCCCCTGACCAAGGCTTGCGATTTGGGCTGATGATACTACAATTGAGGACAATCTGGCCGACATCTATTCCGGGTTAGGCGAGCAGGATTGGATATTGTCAGGGTCATTGTAGGCCAGCCTATATTGGTCCGGAGGCACGCTCATGCGCGGTGGGATGAGACACAAGGCAGTACTAGCACTGGGATGCGTGCTGCTCGTCGCGGTCACCGCAGCTTGCTCTGAGGACGTGAATCCCACTGACCGAGGCATGACCTATCTTGAGCAAGGTGATTACAGGAAGGCCATTGACGCATTCGACGAGGCCATCGGGTTAGATCCGCGGGACGCCATCGCCTACTACAACAGGGGCGTTGCTTACTACAGTCTTGACCGGTCCGAGCAGGTGCGCGGAGGTCTTGATCTGTACCAGCTTGCTATACAGGACTTCAATGATGCCATCAGGCTCAACCCACAGGCCGATGCCTACTACAGCAGGGGTGTTGCGTACCGCAAGCTGGGCCAGTTCGAACGTGCGATTGAGGACTTCGACGAGGCCATCCGCCTCAACCCCCAATACGCCGAGGCCTACTACAACAGGGGTGGGGTTTACGGGGTCATCGGTAAGTCAATTGAAGCAGAACTGGACCTCGCGAAGGCCAAGGAACTTGGAATAGGAGGCCCGTAGCCATACTGCCCCCAGAGGGGCGCTCAGGAGGGGCGAGCAACATGACAACACGCAGTAATCCCATGCGTTGCCAAAGAAGTCGGGTTAATCTGCTCACGGTACCGCTGTCTCTATTTAGCGATCACCATCTCGGTAGCTTCGTCATCAGAGGCATCGCGCACCCGGCGAATCAAATCTGAATAGACCGGCTGCGACTGATTTATTGGATACACGGAGGGAAATGGCGGGATTGTGCCTCGTTAACTCGTTAGCTCCCGGCCCAAAGGATACCACGGAAGGTGGGCCTAGCCGGCATTCGACCTCGTGGAGGATGTTCGGTATAATCAGGTGCGGCAGACTTTAATCACTGGAGGTGGGGCATGGCTGCTCTGGCGCAAAATCGGTGGGTCCGGTTGGCTTCGGGGTACGTGGTCTCGGGAGTCCTGCTCGCCGTAATCGTGGTATTGGTCGCCGTAATCGTGGTATTGGCTTCGGCGGGGGAATCCTCCGTCACGTCGGTGGGGGACAGGGTGTTCTTGACCAGTGGCGGCACCATCTTCGAAACTGGCCACCCACGGGTAGAGCAGTTTGGGAAACTTAGGTCGCAAATCACCGTGGACATGAGTCTGCCACTCACGGCCGCCGAGGCGGTCGCGGACGGCTGGACCGACCCGGTATTCTGCTCGCCCGGCAGGGGCCGCTACTTTCAGAAGGGATCGGCGGGAGAGGGCGAGCCCTTTTTCCTCATGTACAATGGCGATGACCGGCTAATAGGCATGTACCAGTTCAGCAAGTCCGAGATGCCTGTCCCCTGGCACCGCTGGGATGATTTGCGGGGCGGTGGGAGTCAGGTCCTCATCGACTTCGAGCACTGGGGCCTGATAGTGTTCTTCCAGGACCCGACTCGGGCATGTGGGGTTGGGCTATCAGGCCCCCCACCGCGTCGACGTTGATGAGGCGCACCCGACCCGGGCAAGGCCAGTAGCGCGACCACTGGTGAGTAGACCCATGCGCCGGCCTGGTGGGCGGCCTCGGCAAGCCAGCCGACGGCTGAATCGAGGTCAAGTGAACAGCCATCCTATGCTGTGCGCCGTGGAGAACGCGACGCCTTTGGGCTGAGTCGCCGGATAGCGATGGCGCGCTTCCTCCGTCAGTTAATTCCGCCGCCCATTCGCTGAGCAGTTTAAACGCCAACAGCTGGTCTCCTGGGCACGATAGGGTGTTCGACAACCTTCCGAAGTGTCTGTATCATCACCGTGGTCAGCGATCATCCACTATTTGGCTGCGCCCAGTTGGATATGGGAAATGTCGGTTAGGGCCGGTCGTTTTGCGCGTCAGCCGGGTTCCTGGCCTAAGTGCTGGCAGCGCCTGACGGCGCCCTTGACAACGGACTGTCAGACGCCGTTACGCAAAATGCCGAAGACCGGCACCGGCGAAGGGAGCCCATCATGAACACCTATCGTGTCGCCATTGTGGGGTTGGGGCGCATGGGAAGCACACTGGACATGTCCATCGCCAATGCGTCTCGGATGAGCCAGCGGCTGGAGGTCGTGGCCGGCGCGGACATACTCCCGGAGCGGCGCAAGGCGTTCACAGAAAAGTGGGGTGTCAACGCAGTCTACGAGGACTACCAGGAGATGATCGAGAAGGAGAAGCCGGACATGGTAGCCGTGTGCACTACCGCCACCGGCATACAGAAGCCCGTTAGGAAAGCGCCGTCCAGGGACTTCAAACAGGACATGCACGCCGACATGGCGGTCTGGTCCGCCGAGGCCGGTGTGCGGATGCTTTTCGTCGAGAAGGCGGTGGCCTGCTCTCCGCACGCGGCGGGCGAGATTCTTGATGCCTGCCATAAGAACGGCACGCTGCTCAACACCGGGGTGCTGATGCGGTTCGACGACCGGTTCACCGCGGTAAAGGACATCATCGACCGCGGCGAGATTGGGGAACCCACCCACGTCATTGCATACACCGAGTCGAGCACTCTAATGCACATGCACATCCACTCCATGGACACGGTCTCGTACCTGATCGGCGACCCGGGCGTCAAGGCAGTGCGCGGTGAGCTGATTCCGAGGAGCCTGAGTGTCGACGACAACCGGCTGGACCAGGACCCCAACTCGTCCTACCACATCGAGTTCGCCAACGGTGTGGAGGCGTGGTCGGTGCCGGCTGGTCCCAGGGACTTCGAGGTCATCGGCACAAAAGGAATGGTCCGCGCGATGAAATCTGCCGAGTCAGTGGCCCGCTGGGAGATAAGGCTGGGTGACGGCGGGCGAGGCGAGTGGTTCGAGGCGCAGGCCGGGGCGATTCCGGAGAAGAATCAGACGACGCAGACCTGCCTCGAGGACCTTGTCGCCGCCCACGAGACCGGGCGCCCAACGAGGGGCAACATAGACGTGACGCACAACGTCACCGAGGCATGTCTTGCCGTCGCGGAGAGCCACCGGCGCGGGGGCGAGTGGGTCCCACTGCCCATGGAGAACCGAGACCTCTACGTGTTCCACGTGTAGGTAGTGGTGAGTATAGCCCTGAATGTCTTCCTGAGAGCTTGTGAATAGATCCTGCCCTGAAGGGGAATCAGGTCACGGTTCAGCCACGAATAAGAGACCTAAAGTGGCCTTAGAGGGTGTGTGAGAATGGTTCGACCCTTCGACTTAGCTCAGGACAGGCAGTCTCTCTCCACGATGGTTCGATACGGCCTGCGGCCTACTCACCATATGCGGTATTTGCCCGCTCGCCCCGAGTAGTCCTTCCACCGTGGAAGGACGTATCGAGGGGAGCTTGTCGAAGGGTATGAGGGTCGTATTCACACACCCTCTTACAGAACACGCCCACTTTGAGATTGGAGGAGACGAATGCCAGCATATCGAGCAGCCGTGATCGGACTGGGCCGGATGGGAAGCACATTTGACGATGAGATCCAGCGTGGAGGCTCGATCTTCCTGCCGTACTGCCATGCGCCGAGCTACCGCGCGTCGCCCCTGGTCGAGCTGGTCGCTGGCGCCGATCCCCACGATGAGCAGCGCAGCCTGTTTGCAGACCGCTGGGGGCTCTCTTCGGACCACGTCTACTCCGACTACAGCGACATGATGGCGAATGAGCAGCTAGACATCGTCAGCGTGGCCACGACGGCTAAGATTCGGGCCGATATCGTGCAGGACGTGGCCCGCGCCGGCGCCAAGGCGATTTGGGCGGAGAAGCCGATAGCGACAAGCCTGGCGGAGGCAGACGCGATGGTGCGCGTCTGCAGCGAGCAAGGTACCGCCCTGGCGATCAACTGCTCGCGGCGCTGGAACCCGTTCTTTGCCGAGGCCAGGCGAATGATCGAAGAGGGCGACCTCGGCGAGGTCTTGCAGGTCACCGCGTACGGTCGGTGCGGACTTTCCCATAATGGAAGCCACCTCCTGGACATCGTGCGATACATGGCCGGAGGCGACGTGGAGTGGGTCTTCGGGGAGATGGAGTCGGACGGAGCTGCATCAGGCGACAACGACCTGATGGGCAACGGCTACCTGGCCTTTGACAATGGAGTGCGCGCATATATTCGGGGCATGCCGACCGGAGTGGCGTTCTGGGAGCTCGACGTGATAGGGGAGAAAGGGCGGGTCCGGTTTCTACAGAATGCGGAGGAGGTCGAGCTGACCCGGCTCGACCAGGGCGACTCTAAGAGCTACGGCACCCGTTCAACATCAACGCAATTCCGACGATCCATGGCCGCCAAGTACCCGTTTCCGTTGCCGAAACAGATTCAGGGGTCGGGGCTGACCATCGTCGAGGAGAGGTTACGTCAATAGGTGTGTAAACGACATCAGGCGGCGACCTTCTCAGCCGTTGATTCAATGGCGATTCCATCCGCATACTGTGCACCGAGATAGACGTCTTCGATCAACTCAGGGGCCTTCAGACGCCTGAAGCGCTGTTCGGCGACCATCAACATTTTCCAGATCACCGCTATCGCCCGATCGACCCTCTTGTAGCGCTTGGCGGCATCGGTCCGAAGCCTGAGGGCCGCGAAGGGTGATTCTACCGGGTTCGTCGTGCGAAGGTGCCCCCAGTGCTCCTTTGGGAAGTCATAGAAGGTGACCATGCGGTCCCAGTCCCGCTCCAAGGCCTCTGAGGCCGCCTCGTAGGAATGGTCGCCGCACCACCTGGTGAACACCGTCCTGAGCCGCTCAGCCTCTGTCCGAGTCGGCGCGTAGGGGATAGTACGCAGCATGAGCTTGGCCTGGTCCTGTTGTCGCTTTGGAAGCTTGGCGAGCACGTTTACGATCTTGTGGTTCCAGCAGCGTTGCTCTGCCGCCTGCGGATAGACGTTGCGCAGAGCTCCCCAGATGCCCAGGTGTCCGTCTCCAACCACCAGCCTCGGGCAGCTCAAGCCCCGGCGCTTGATGTCCCTGAGCACCTCGGACCAGTTCTCTGTGGACTCCCTGTATCCGGGAACAGCGCTCACCACCACCTTGCTCCCGTCGCTCAGGGCCGCCATCACCACCAGTACCGCCGCCTTCTCCTTCTCAAGACCAGCCTTGACGTAGACTCCATCCACCCACATGTAGACCACTTCCAGGTCATCGAGGGGCCGGCTGCGCCATTGGGCAAGCTCATCGTTCCACTTATCCTTCAACCGGGCCACCGTGCTCGCCGATACCGGTGCGTCCTCTCCCAGCAGCCCCCGCAAAGCCAGATCGAAGTCGCCTTCGGATAGACCGTGCAGGTACAGCTCGGGGATCAACTCAGCAACCTTCCTGGTCCTGTTGACGAACAGCGGCAGCAGCCGGCTCTCGAACTGCTCCTCGGTATCGCGGACTCGCGGCCGCCTCAGCTGTATCGTTCCCGAACTCAGCGTAAGCCTCCGGGCTCTGCCGTATCCGTTCCGATAGCCGGTATCTGAGTCCGAGTCGGATCTGAGCGCCGACTTCGCCCTTCCCAGAAACGCCGTCACCTCCTCCTCCAGCAACTCCTGGATCAGCCTCTGGACCTGGCTTCGCACCCAATCCTCCAACTGCTCCCACTCCGGCCTTGACTCCGACCTACTCTCAGTGCTTTCCTTCCTCATGGGCGGTCTATCTCCTCTCTTGGGCCTCGAGCCCGTGTTGTTCAGAGAGAGGGTACACCGCCTGACTGTTTACACACTTTTTGAAGATACCTCGTCGAGGACCTCGTCGCCGCCATCGAGAGCGGCACGCCGCCAAGGTGCTCTGGTGAGGACGGCCTCGCCAAGCTGGAGGCAGCTATGGCTTTGCGGGAATCGCACCGTCGTGGCGGCGCTAAGGTGACTCTGCCCCTGGAAGACCGCACGCTGCTGATTCGCTCTCAAGAGACCCTTCGCGGTGACGAGCCGGCGCGGATTAGACGCCTGAATCAGACAGCTTGAAGGTTTTGCCAGACTGAACCCGTATGGCCGGATTGCGGGGCTCTACCCCATATCGTGTCGCACTTATCGCCGGTGGCTTCGCCTGTCACGCCGGAGTACTGCAGAGCGCTATGGAATCATCATCTAAAGCTCGATAAGCTGGCTTAGTGGCAAGGCCGCGGTTGTCCGGAAGGGCCAGGACCCGACAGTCCGGATTCTCAAACGGCCAGGAGACGGACAAGGATCACCGCGATAGCAACTTCGTAGGTGGTAGCTTGCCCGGCTACACCTCGATCGAGCGTTGGCGTATCAGAATCCTGGAGGTGCAACATGCCAAGCCGTATCAACAAGGCGATTGAGCTACTGGAGCAGGACCAGCCAATCTACTACGTGGGCAGCCACTTCGGCGAAGAGCTGAGCTACGAGGCCGGAAAGCGAATGGCCAAGACCTACGCCGACTACATCAATGTAGGCATGGAGCACGGCTCCTTCGACATGGCGGGACTAGACCAGTTCCTGCTGGGCCTCGTAGATGGAGGACCTACGAACAGCGGACACCGCACGCCGGCCGTGATGGTGGAGTTGCCCGTAGACGGTGGGAGCGAGGAGATTATCAGAGCGAACGCATGGCAGATCAGGCAGATACTCGCCAGAGGAGTCCACGGGCTCCTTCTCTGCCACGCTGAGACCCCCGGCGCCGTCAAAGCTTTTGTAGAGTCGTGTCGCTACCCGTTCAAGACCATCGGCGTCGGGAGCAATCTCGGCGTTGGACGCAGGGGCTCGGGCGGTCAGGGGTCAGCGGCCGAGATATGGGGCGTATCGCCGGACGAATACCTCGACAAGGCCGACCCTTGGCCTCTCGACCCAAACGGGGAGATAATGCTGGGCCTCAAGATCGAAAACAGAAGAGCGCTGGAGAATGTGGAGGTTACGACCAGAATACCCGGCATAGCGTTTGCGGAGTGGGGCCAGAGCGACATGCATATGTCGTTCGGCTACGGGAAGGCGCATCCGGAGCCTCGCCCGCCTGAGGTCCAGGCGGCCCGCGACAGGGTGTTCGCCGCATGCAAGGGGGCGGGCCTCAGGTTCCTCGAAGGGTTCACCGCTGACACCGCTGCCCAGAAAATCGACGAGGGCAACCGAATATGCGGAGTGGGCGGCCCTGAGGGCGAAGCGACCGCCGCTGCCGGGAGGGCGTATACGAAGCGGACGATGCCCGTGTAGCGTAGACCGCACTCCCCATATGCCTGGGAAATGAGCCTGCGTCTGGCGGCCGACCCAGATGAGCCCCCTCGATCGGGGGCTCATCTCTCTTGCGGGACCGGGGCAGCAGGGCCAGCCGCGGGCGCCATCGAGCCGCTGGAGGGCGTCATCTGGGAGGCGCGGGCCACATTCCGCCGCTTGACCTCGAACCACCGTCTTGCTACATTCCTTCACATTACACGCGGGCCCGGGGGGATGGCGGCCGCTCCGCCGGCAACCCGAGGTTAACGCAGGGGGTAACTCATGTATGTGCGCCTGGTGAGGTTTGGCATTGGGCCGGGGAAGCATTCGGCGGCGGAAGAGCTGGCCCAGACACTCGTTCCAGCGATCAGCGCCCTGACGGGATGTAACGGCGCCACTTTCTTCGGCGATGCGACGGACGGAGAGTACGGCCTTTTCGTACTGTGGGAATCGAAAGAGGATGCCGATGCCGCGGCCTCGGTTATAGGGCCCAGGCTGCAGCAGGGGCTGGCCGGCAACGTACAGCGGCCACCGGAAATTCGCCTCTTCGAGGTGATCGAACCCAAGGTGTAGTCCTGGGACGCACACATGCAGCCCCAGGGCGCCGCCTCCGGCGGATGCTTCCGGCCTCCGGCAGACCGCGAGAGAAGGATGGGTCCCGAGGGAGCGTGAGAGAGGCATGGATGGAATGAAGGTAACGCTGCGTTCGGGCGGGGAGATGGTCCTAAGGGTTGTCGAGTCCCCGCTGACCCAGTACACAGAGAAGCTTGGTGAGGGCGAGCACTAATGCGACGGCGATGGTCACAGGTGAACGACTAGCCGGCCTTGTAAGGCAGGGCTCGCAGGTTCTGGATCATGCAGACAGACAAGGACATCGGCGGCAGATAAGCCCGCCTGGAGCGTGCCGATGGAACTCTCGGAGCAACGCGCAGCTGAGGACCCGATCAAGCATTTCGAGCGTTGGCGACGGGAAGCTCAGGAGGCCGGTGAGATTCAGCCCGATGCTATGGCCCTGGCGACGTCCGGCAAGGACGGGCACCCCTCGGCCAGGTTCGTCATGCTGCGTGGGCTGGACCAGCGTGGCTTCGTCTTCTACACGAACTACTCCAGCCGGAAGGCTAAAGAGCTGGCAGAGGTCCCATGGGGCAGCCTCGCCTTCTACTGGCCGAGGTGCGAGCGACAGGTCAGGGTTGAAGGGCCGGTCGAGCCTGTGGGGGAAGAAGAATCCGACGCGTACTTCCAGAGCCGTCCGCGGGATAGCCAGCTGGAGACCTGGGCATCTCCACAGAGAAAGGTCATACCCAGCCGTACATGGCTGGAACGTCGGTGGCAGGGGAGCGAAGACAAGTTCCCGGAGCAGGTGCCCCGGCCGGACTGGTGGGGCGGCTACCGGGTGTCGCCAAATGTAGTGGAGTTCTGGGAGCAGCGGCCGCATCGGATGCATGACCGGTTGCGTTACCAGAGGCAGGACGACGGCACGTGGAGCCTGGAGCGCCTAGCACCATAGTCCACTGAGCCTACCGCCAGAGCCGCGTTCTTGGGCAATCGAAGGTTAACCTCCTTGGTCCAGTGATAATCGCGGTCCCTTTTCGGACAGGACGTGATTTTAGCGTGCAGACATTATAGGGTGGCGCCGGACGAATACCCGGGGAGCGAGCCACCGGCATGCCGATCTCGGACTCTCAGCAGCACTACTACGTCTCCACCGCCGGCAACGACGCCTGCCATCACGGGGGAAGGCGGACGATATTCAAGGAGAACATGAGGCGGTTCCTGGCCGGCGAACCATTCCTCTACGTGTGCGACAAGGGGGCTGGACTCTGAGTAGTCCCAAAAGGGGGCAGCGCAATGAAGATCACCGGATGCAAGTTCTACCTCGTCGAGACCCCCAGGGAGACCGGGGCGATCAGCGAGTACCTGATGATTCGCATCGACACCGACGAGGGGATAATCGGGTGGGGCGAGCGGTCGGACCTGGCCCACTCCCACCCGGCGGAGTTTCCCAACTTCGACCTCGTGGAGGAGGAGGCCAACCACCGTATTGCCGGCGCGGACCCACTGAACATCGGTGAGACGATGGAGCGGCTGGGCGGGCTTCTACCCGAGGCCTTCGACGTCGGACTGTACGACCTGATGGGCAAGGTTCTCGACGTTCCCGTCTACGCGCTGCTGGGCGGCAAGCGGCGAGACCGCATTCCTTTCTGCTATCCGATATTCCCGATGCAGACGCCGATCGGGAAGGACCCCAGCCAAGAGATCGAGGACAACGTCCGCCGCGTGCGGCGGGTTGAAGAGATGGGGCTGCGCCGGATACGCAAGTACATCGGCTACAACCTGGACGCGGAGGAGCAGTGGCTGCGCACTTTCCGCGACACCTTCGGGGACGAGATAGCGATCAAGTCCCTGGACCTGAGCGGGCGCTTCCACTGGCAGGAGGCGCTCCGCCTGCTGCAGCGCTTCAAGGAGTACGACTACGAGGTCGCCGAGAGCGTGTCCCTGCGGAAGAGGGGCCTGACGGATGTCGAGGGCATGGCGGAGGTGCGGCGGCAGCTCGGGGTGCCCATCAGCGAGCACCTGAACGACTATATGTCGATCCTTCGATACCGGGACGCGGGCGCCGTGGACGTGGCGAACATCGCGACGTGCGCCAACGGCATCAAGAAGACCAAAGAGCTGTTCGAGTTCGTCGCGGGCATCGGGCTGAGGTCCCTTCACGGGACTACCCAGGAGTTGAGCATCGGCACGTCCGCCGCCGCCCACGTCCTGGCGTCCCTCGATACCGTCGACATGCCCTGCGATCAGGCCGGGCCGCTGCTCTACACCGAGGACTGCACCTCCGAGCGCGTCAGGTACGAGGACTCGTGCCTCGTGGTGCCGGAGGGCCCGGGGCTGGGCATCACCGTGGACGAGGACCACCTGGAGGAGATCGGCTACAAGGGCACGCGCCTGGCCCTCCTGCGGTCGAGGGGCCCGTCGAGCCACTAGGGTAGGCAACTCTGTAGGGCGATGCCCAATTGCAGCAGTCGCTCATGACAAGCGCACTGAATGAGAACTAGGAGAGATCATCATGAACCGTGCCACACCAGAACTCACGGATATGCACCACATCAAGCTCTGCTATAGCAAGCAAAGATACTGCGGGCATCCGTGCCAGAGCGGTATCTTCAACTATGGCAACGGCGAGATCGCGGTGCTGCATTCCCACGCGCCGTCCCGGTACCGGGTACTGGACGACATCGACCACTCCTTCACGACCGGCTACGCTAGCCGGGCAAAGATTCTACTCCAGCGGTCCCTGGATGGTGGCGAGACCTGGCCGAGAGAACACGACGTGGTGGTGTGGGATGAGTCACGTCCCCTGGAGGAAAAACGTGCAATCTTATACCGGGCTGACGAGCCGGGCGTGGCCCGCGAACAGATCGACCTCACCAGCCCGGATGCGGCGGTGTACTTCACCCGCGCGGCGACCGGTCCGCCGGACGGGGACGGTCAACCCACCCTAGAATGCTTCGCCTTGCGGTCGGGAGACCGGGGCCGCACATGGGAGACGGTGCCCACGCGTGTTACCAATGCCAATGGAGTGGGCGTTCATAGAGATGGCCATCCGCTAGTGCAGTTCCCCGACGGTACGCTCATGACCGCGATGCACTTCCACGACCCCAATAATGATTTGGGTCCGGGTGGCGTGGCTGTCTACGGCTCTGACGATAGTGGCCTCACCTGGGAGTACCTGGCCGAAGTGGCAAACGAGCCAACGGGTCTGGGGTGGCCCGCTTACGAACGCTTGATCCTGTTGCCCAGCGGCCGGTTGCAGTGCTATATGCTCGCTATGGGCGCCCAGCGTTGGCAAGTGATTCAGATGAATTACTCCGACGATGGCGGCTATAGCTGGAGCGAGCCGAAGCCAATTGTGGCCTGGGGCCAATCGCCCTGGGCGGCCCGTCCTAAGCCAGACGTGACCCCCAATTCGTGGTGGCACTCCGCGGGGGTGAATCACCGCTCGCCCTGGCCGATACGATTGCGTGACGGCCGGATCGTGGTGCTGTTTGGGCGGCGCTCGCAACCCTCAGGCATCGGACTGATCGTCAGTGAGGACGACGGGGCAACCTGGTCGGCGGAGGCGATTGTCCGCGACGATGGGAGTGGCTCGGATTTGAGCTATCCCGTTGCCACGCAACTGGACGATGGTCGTATCTTCACTGCCTACTACTTCATGGAGGACGATGGCAACAATTTCGGGGGGACGCGCCACATCGCCGGCAGCTTCTTCCGCCTGGCATAGTCTAGTGTTTCGTCTCGCGGGGGCATGCCGGGTAGATGGTTTGAGCCGCAGGCGACAAGGAGATTCGACACGACGAACCCAGAAATCAGCCCCGACATCAACAAGCAACTCTTCCTCGACGACCACGCCGTGGAGCAGACATCCCGGGTCGTGAGAACGCTGCACCAGCCGGAAAAGCTGGGCCCGGTGATCAGGCCCGACCCGTCGCGAGGGCAATCTGTGCTCCAGAGCCGCAGCGTGCCCCAGTGGAACTCAGAGAAAGGTATCTGGGAGTGGTGGTACTGGACCGGGTACAGAGTACCGCCTTACGGCCGCAGGCAGGACACGAGCAGGGACCTGACCACCTACGCCATCTCCGCCGACGGGGTCAACTGGGAGACGCCTTCACTGGGCCTGTTCGAGTGGGACGGCTCCACGGACAACCATATCGCCTACAACCCGCATGCGGGCGGGCGCCCCATCTACCACGTCATCCGCGACGAGGGAGAGCAGGACCCGCGACGTCGCTACAAGGGTCTGCATGGCGCCAGGGATCGAGCCCCGGGTGTCTCTCCCGACGGCTTCGACTGGACTATGCTGGACGTGCCCCCTATTCCCAGCCAAGATGAGTCCCACTTCATGCACGACGAGTCCACGGGCCTCTACCTGGCGTTCGTAAAGCACAGCACCGAGTGGGGCCGTTCGGTGTGGGTTGCATCCAGCCGCGATTTCGAGGAGTGGACTGAGCCGCGGCTCGTGTTCCACTCCGACAAGACCGACCAGGAGAACCGCAGAAAGCGTGTCCAGAGGGCCATCGACGACCCGGCCTACCTTTCACCCCCACTGGTGGACGGTGTGGACCGCATCGCTGAGGTGTACCAGATGGCGGTCATGCCCTACGAGGGCTTGTACGTCGGCTTCCCGGTGCTGTTCAACCCGGCGGCGGCCCTTCCTCAGCCCTACGGCAACTACACGGCGCTGAACCAAGTGGAGCTTGCGGTATCGCGGGACCTCTACCACTGGGACCGGGTCGCCGACCGGCAGCTTTTCGTCGGCATCGACCCGTGGGACGGCGTCAACTACGGCACGACGCAGAACCTGCTGTGCGGCCGTCCCCGTGTTCACGAGGACCGGGAGATTTGGGTCTACTACAACGCTCTTCGGTTCCGTGGCCCCAAGCGTTTCTACGACGAGAAGTACCACAAGTACTTCGAAGATGCCGGGGCCCTCTGCATGGCCAAGCTCAGGCTGGACGGGTTCGTCTCCCTGGATGCCAGGGATGGCGGGACCATCCTCTCCAGGCCGTTCGCCGTGAATGGCGAGAGTCTGTTCGTCAACGCCATCGCGTCACAGGGCGAGGTTCGGGCCGAGATCGTAGACGCCGAGACGGTGCAACCGCTACCGGCACTCTCTCTCGACTCGTGCAACGGGGTGACCGGGGACCAGCTTCGAGGGCGGGTCACCTGGGCGGGCGGGGCCGTGCTCCACAGCCAGCGGACCGTCCGCGTCCGTTTCCATCTCAGAGACGCGCAGCTCTATGCCTTCTGGCTGAGCAGGTAGCATCTGAACTTACTGCCAAGGGGCCGGCTCGACGAGCTACGTTGTTCCTCGCCGCAGCCCAGCAGGGTCGAGCTCTCTTATGACAACGCAGTTTTCGCAGCTGAGGGGGACTGGGGAGCGATCGCGGTGGGGGTGAGGCGGCTGTTATCAATCAGATTGCCCAGTATTTATCTCTGGGATGGCATGCGCCCCCAGCGGCCAGGCATACCACCTGAATATTGGCCCTACATAGGCGGACTACCAAGCGCTCGAAACGGTTCGGGGATGTATTCAGAGAGTGCTCGTGTCCAACCGTCAAGTAGCTCTGCGATCGTAGGATCATCCTGCCTTAGCCAGGCTAGGTGGCGCAGCGCGTGCTCCTGGACCTGCATTATCCCGATAGACGACGGGGGCGCAGTCGCATCCCCTCGCGCGAGCTCTGAGCGCGCGACCTCCACGATTTCCCATGACGGTGGTGGTGGGGTGTCCGGCGGAATGACCGCGATATAGGTCAGCACCACTTCCTTATTCGCATGCCGCCACGACGTTGAATGAAGTACGTCGGCCTCAACCCCGATTTGCGCCATTGCCTGCGCAGCAACATCCTCCGGCTTTGCTCCCGCCGGCCAGCCCACGACGAACGAGTCAGCATGCCCGGGCTGCAAGGACCAGATACGCCCACGCCGCAGCGAGACCGGCAGGATCTCTATCGCCTGCATCACAAAGTCAGCCGACCACAGGGTTTCAGAGGGCGGCTCTGGCATCCCGTGAATATCGTGTGAAGGCCTATCGCCTTGCAAGTCCGTTCTCCTCAAAGGTAGGCGGCATCCAGGGAATAAGTACCGCACCCACGTCCCAATCTACTGATACGAATCGGGCGAGGTCCTTACATTGGTCTCATGAAATCGGCACTACTTGCGACATCGCCTCCTGTTCCGTTACCTCCTGCTGGTGTGTGTCACGGCCATGCGCTATGACGGCGGAAACGACGTCTTCCTTCTTTCCGAGCGTCCGCCATCCGCACACGCACGTAACTTGCCATTCCTTCGTGTTCTCACTCTGCATTGGTGGCCTCTCCTTTCCACAAATTCCGTAAGGCAATGATGATTCCCTCGCAAAAAGGCCTGTTTGAGATGAACCCTGGCGTGCGAAGGGGCCTGGAAGGGAGGAGGCCACGGGATGCCGGCTGCTGGGCTCACCGCACCATCTGCCGCGCTCAGGACAAGCGTGATCCCGTTGCGGTACCCCTTCCGTGGCTCAGGGCACCCGGTGGAAGCTGTGGAGCGGCGCCCTCATGCGGCCGCGACCGCAGGTACCGTCCCGACCGCCCGCTGAGCCGTGTTCTCCATCTCCACCAGGCGTGCATGGACCATCCGCTTGAAGTTGCACGCCAACGTCTTCAGGTAGACGGCAAGCCGCACCCGACGGCCCCCTCGCACCCGCAAGCGCCCAAGCCCGTGGGCGCGCTTGAGCTCGGAGTTCGTTCCCTCGATCCCGGCCCTTATGTCATACCGCTTGCGCCACTCCTCGGTGGCCTCGGCCCTCCGGCGCCGCTCGATGTTCACCTTCACCAGGTCCGCCTTGAGGACGTAGGCCCCCGCACGCCGGTCCAGCTTCACTGGGCAACGGGATCGCAAGGGGCAGGGCTCGCATGTTGTCCCGGCAAAGTGGACCTCTACCCGCTCCGGCGCATCCTTCAGCTCGTACTCCTCGATGGACGGGTGGCCGGCGGGGCACACCGTGGCCTGCTCCCCTGTGACGTCGATCTGAAAGTCCGCGGCGGTGAGCGGCGGTGGTCCGTCACCCTCTCCTTCGTGCGAGTTCCCCGGCGCCGACCCCGCCACCGGGCTCACCAGTTCCGTTCCCCGGCGCGAGGCTTCGAAGGCATTGCGGCCCGACCCATACGCCGTGTCGGCGAAGAGCTCGTCCGGTCGGACCTTCCGCTCCGCGAGCCCGTCAACGACCGGCACGCTCACGTCGGTGTCGCTCCCACTCGAGGGGGTCACCTCCACGTGGGTGATGAGCTGGGTGGCGTTCTCCTCGTGGCAGGTCTCCGCCACCTGCACCTCGTACCCCTTCCCCTTGTGGCCGCTGTAGGTCACATCCGGGTCGTGGGGCGATTGCAGCGAGTCGGCGGACACCTGCTTCGGGTCCTTCAGGGCCACGGGCACCTTGCATTCCCCAGCATCGTCATCATCGTCCCCCGGGCGCCCGTCCCGGTGTTTGCCCACATGGCACTGCTCCCGCAGCAGCCGCTCCAGCAGCCGGTACTCCTCCAGCTGGGCAGCAGTCGTGCCACGGAACCGGTCCACCAGCCGGTAGAGGTCCCGGGCACAGACCGAAAGGCGTCGCCGACCCTCCCCCGTGTGGGCGTCCTCGTAGTGGGTCGCCTCGTCTTCTTCCTTCAAATAGCGCCCCAGGAGGCCCTCCGGAACCACAGGGCGAAGCTCTGGGTGCTCCCAGCGCAAGGCCCGCAGGAACAACCGCATCGTCTCACAGAACAGGCCCAGCCGGGTGAGTGTAGCGATGTTGCTCATGATGTGGGTGGAGTCCAGCCGTTGCTTTCCGGTGCGTATGCCCAGCGCCTGGATGATCCGGTCCGTGGTCTCCTGGAAAGCCAGCCAGCCACCATCGTGCTGCATCAGGCGAACTCGGAAGTTGTGGAGGGTCTTCTGGGGCAGGTGGGTCTCCTCGATGTCCAGCCGCAGGGCGTGGTGCCAGAGCAGGTTGAACTCTAGCTGCTCCAGGGCTTCACCGTCGGTGAGGTTGAACATCTCTTTGAGAAGGTGGACCCCGAGGACGGTCTGCACCGCTCGGTTGGGACGGCCGTTGTCCGCGCAGTACATCGGAGCAAAGAGCTCCTCGTCAATCAGGGGGAGCGCCTCGTTTCGGAAAACCTCGGCCCAACTCCCCTCCAGGCGCTTAGCCTTCTTCGGCGTCACCAGGAACTGGGACTGCCAGAGGCTCTCTTGCGGGTCTCGCGCTCGGAACATCCTCCCCTCCCTCGCCCGGGCGCTGCCCCAACGCCCTTTCCCCACATTATCCTCCCATTGCCCCCGGAGGACGAGGGGTTTTTACGAGGGAATCAATGATACCACGAGTCCGGGATATGGCTCCTTATGAGCGGTCGGCTAATATAGACTACCCGGCCTCGTCACCGGGCACCAGCGGGCGGCCATCAGGTGCTTGACGAGCACCTCGGTCGCTTCCGCAGTCCCAATCCGGCGGAGTGCCTCGAATGCGTTTCCGATCACGTATCGGTTGCTGTCGTTGAGGACACCGGCCAACGCGGTCACGGCTTCAACTGCGTGTCCCTTGAGCTTTGCCAGCGAGAGGGTCGCGTTACGGCGGACGTCTCCATCCTCATCCGAAAGCAGGTCGATTAAGGTCGGGACGGCTTCGGATGTGTCTTGGACCACCTGTCCTAGAGCCTCCGCAGCCTCGGCGCGGACGATAGGGTCCGTGTCACTGGCAACGCCCAACAGCCGGGGGAGTGCTCCCTTAGCTGCGAGTCCGATATCGCCCAGTGTCTGCACCACGAGCTTCTTGTCCCAGCCCGACGAGCGGCCCAAGGTGTCGACCAGTCCAGGGACCGCTGCTTCCCCCATCGCAGCGAGCGCGTAGCTGGCGTTCGCCGACGGCACCATCTGCCCCGGCGCCTTTCGTACAAGCCCGCTGTACCACGATTCGGCTGAACCGTCCAGAAGCGTATCTATAAGCGGCCCGACTGCAGACTCACCGACTTTCGCCAGCGTGTAAGCCGCGTTGAAAGCGGTCGGCTCCGAATCGCTCTTGAGATCAGAGAACAGGTCGTCGACCGCGTCGTAAGCGGAACGGCCGGCGCTGTTCCCTTCAGCCCGATGCCACCCCCACACGTGGTCCATGACGGCTTCGTACTCGGCGCGTCCGTCGGCCGCCCATTCGGCCTCCAAATTGTCCCAGTTTGGAGCCGTCGGCTCGCTCATGCGATTGAATAGGAACTTGACCATGTACCGCTTCTTGCCGGTGCCGTTTGGCATTCCGCGATGGACAATGTCATAGTTTGCTATAACTACGCGGCCAGCCTCGCCCGCCGCGCCGATCTCGCGGTCGGACGAGTCCTCAGGAATGACGTTGGTGTACTGCGTGCCGGGCACGACGCCGGTAGGGCCCATCTCCAGAGTCGTGTCCTGCGGATAGTAGAAGGTCACAAGCCAGCGAGGATGGTGCCGTCTGCGGGTGAATGAGTCTTTGTGGAGAGTCTGGCCTTCGCTGTGGGGCGGGTTGTAGTGAACGTGCCTATGCGGCTCCGCGTAGTAGTCGTCGCCCGCGATGCTTTGAAGCGCGCCGTGGACTTTGTGGTCGTCGTAGATGGTCTGCAGTTCGGGGATACGGGGAAGGATATTGTTGCCGGGGTTGCCTTCCGTCTCAAAGACTTCGTCGATCTTCGCGAACATCTCAGCGTGGAATTCGGGTGGCAGGTCGGGCTTGACCTCCACGTACCCATCCCGGATGAACGTCCTCATCTGGACGTCGGTGAGCTTGATCGAGTCCATTCCACATCTACCTTTCGCGAATGTAGCCTAGTGCAAGGATGGTCCAATGTCAAAGTGACGGATCGATCATCGGTTAGAGGGTGTGTGAATACGACTTTCATACCCTTCGACAAGCTCCCCTCGATACGTCCTTCCACGGTGGAAGGACTACTCGGGGCGAGCTGGCAAATACCGCATATGGTGAGTAGGCCGTAGGCCGTATCGAACCATCGTGGTGAGCCTGCCTGTCCTGAGCGAAGTCGAAGGGTCGAACCACAGTTCCACATACTCCTCACACGCTCTTAGTGATCCACAGCGGCGTTGAATCGCGGCCGGGACCTGGATACTATGCGTCAGCTCGACAGGCGGAGGCGCCTCATGTTGAATGGAGATGCCGCAATGGCAGTCCGCATGAGAGAGCCCCCTCGTGGCGAGGCACGGAATCTCTCTACAGAGCCCGAACCCACACCAGGCCACTCGAGGGCACAGGTGGCCCCGCAGCCTCCGTCTGATGTGGATCTGACGGCTCTATAGCGCCGTGATCATATCACTGAGATAATATCCTCAAGAAGCAGGAGAGCCCTGTGAAGGACACGATTTGAGTGATACAAACTCATAGTCTGAATGAGCCACTGGCACCGAGGGAGGCTAGCCGATGGATACTTATGGGATTTATACGGAATCCTTGACAAGCCTCACTCCTTCTGCTAGGGTTAGTCTATCCTGAACGGGAGGCACTGAATGACCGACCCCAAGCTGCCCACGCCTGAGCCGGACGAGCCTGAGCCGGACGAGCCTGAGCCGCCACGTCCTCTATGTAAGCCTCCTGATGCTCCGATAACGGAGAAGAAGAGCCTTGACTTAGATCCCCAAACGTGAGGACAAGAGCAAATAGGAGAATCGGCAGGGAGAGCGTAAGCAAAAAGGAGACCATGAGGAACTGCGCCTTTCGAGCCAGAATCTTGCTGTTGGATTCAGCGGAATTCTTGAACTGGTCTCCTGCCCATTCAACGAACGCCTCATCATCGTAATCTGGTAGATACGCCGCAAATTTCGACAGGTCAGGGTCGAAACGCCACTCACGGGGTCTCATGGCTAGCAGGCCACAACCTAGAGTGCAGATGTATACCAACGCTGATAGAGCGATGAAGACGAGCGACAGTGTGGTCATCTCCATGTTTGAGTTGTTCAAGAACCCGTTGAGGAGAATGGCACCCATGCCGGTTATGGTAGTTGCTATGCCAAGACAGCCCGCCGCCTTCAGGTCGAAGTCGCGATTCCGGTGGTCCTGTTCTTGCCGATGCGCATGGGCAACGCGATAGTAAAGCTCTCCCTTCAGCATGATTCCCCTCCTTCTAGCTCGCCATCCAACCATTTGCCCGATTGAGTCGCCTAAGACCAGACAGCGTGTAGGTATTGGACTTGGACCGATTACACGGCCCGCAGAGAAGTACTCGGTTGGTGATGTGATTCAGGCCACCGTCGGAGCGCGGCGTGTTGTGATCTAGCTCCAAGTAGCGGGCATCATCAAACACGCGGTCGCAGCCCTGGCAACGCTGGCCGCGCTGGGCCAGCAGGTACTCATACATCTCTGCCCGGCTCATACGCGGGCCGTTCGGCTCGGCATACCGCTCCGTCACTTGGATGAACGGCGCGGCCTCCATTCCGCCGTCCGTGCGCTCAGGCGGAGATGTCTCATAGTGGACTTGCGGGTCAGCCTCCGTGAGCAGCTGCCGGTTGTCCTCCATGCGCTGCTTTACGATGGTGAGCGCGCCTTCCCATATGTCCATGCCTACCCACTGCCGTCCCAGGCGCTCGGCGGCCACCGGGGTCGTGGCGCAACCACAGAAGGGGTCGAGCACGAGGTCGCCGGGGTTGGAGGACGCCTTGATAATGCGCTCGTAGAGGGCTAACGGTTTCTGGGTCGGGTAGCCTGTTCGCTCCCTAGCAGATCCCTGCAACGGGGCGATGTCTAGCACCAAGTCCGTAGCGGCCTCCCCCGCAACCGATGCCAAATATCGTTTCAGTCCAGGCATAGAACCTTGTTTGGGCCAATAGATGAGATTGTGAGTATCAAGAGCATCCAAACGGGCCTGCGTGCCGCGAATGGTTCTAAAATCCGGGATCACGTTGTCAACTATCCAATCACCCGCCCCCTTGCCAGTAGGCGTTATCCAGTGTTTCCCTTTTGCTGTGATGTCAATACTCCGCCACACCATGCCTGATGCGCCGTGCCTAATGCCGGTTTGAGTTAGGTCAGACACCCGGTAAGGCCCTCGCCCGTCGTTGTCGTCATTGCGATACATGGACTTGATGTAGGCTTCTTTGTAGGGGAGATAAACGGGATTCCAAGCGGCATGTTCAGACTTTGAGTAAGCAAAAATGATTTCGTGGGTGTTGCCGAACCGCTTGGCATCTGCCTTCTTGGTTGTGGCACATTGCCAAACAATCTCATTCCTGAACTTCCCCGGCCCAAACACGGCGTCCATAAGCTGTTTCAGGTAGTGACTTGCCGTAGGGTCGCAGTGGAGATAGATGCTCCCATCCTTGCGGAGAATCCTTTGCATCTCTAACAGGCGCACCCCCATGAAGCACAGGAACGCGGCCATATCCTGCCCGTATGTGCTCGGACTCAGATACCGGCTATCGCCTTTGACGCTTCTATGACGGCATGGACGGTGGGCCAGTCGTCCTCTATCTGCTCCACGTCCTTCGCCCATGACCAACGGTCTTGAAACTTGGCCCCAGCCGCCAAACTGTCAGGCGTGGCGTGGAAGTCCTTGCCCTTGTTGAACGGCGGGTCTGTGGCTATAAGGTGGACGGACTCGGAGTTCATGCCACGCAGGAATGGCAGGTTGTCCCCGTGGTAGAGCGTCCGGTTGCGGAAGTTGGGAGCGGCCATTAGGCCAGTCCCAACTGCGTGTTCAGCCGCGTGTACTCCGGCCCAATGAGGTCGGCATACCGGAGCCGCTGCCCGAGCATCCCATGCACGATTTCCGCCATCTGGTCGATGGTATTCAGAGGCCTGTCATTGTGCCTGCCCTCAAACTCCCCGACGTAGCGGTGAAGGTGCTTGGCGCTGAAATGGTGATAGACACCCTGGTAGCCCCGCTTCAGCATCGCCCAGAACGACTCCATGCCGTTCGTGTGGGCCATGCCGTCCACGTATTCCTTCGCACTGTGTTTGACCGTCGCATGGGGCCGCCTCAACCCCACGTAGGCCAGCGCGTCGTCCGTGTAGACCATCGTATCCACCGCCGTGTGCCTATGCACGAATCCTTGAAGCGTCGCCTTGTCCGTGAAGGCTACCGGCATGGCGGTTACCTGATTCGTCTCCCTGTCCTTGGCCCCAACGACGGCGGCCTTGCCAACCGGCCCGCGCCCCTGGCGCTGCTTCTTGTACTCGTGCTTGTTGGCTTCCTTCCCGCCGATGTACGTCTCATCCACTTCAACCGGACCGTTAAACAGCGGGTCTCCGCCCTGCATGGCCTTGCGGATGCGATGAAGCATGTGCCAAGCCGTCGCCTGACGTATCTTCAAGTCGCGGTGGAGTTTCATGCTCGATACGCCCTTAAGGTTAGTCGTCACGAGGTAGATCGCAATGGCCCACTTGCGCATCGGCAGGTTGGAACCCTGCATGACCGTGCCAAGCTTGACGCTGAAGTAGGAGCGGCAATCGGAGCACCAGTAGGGCATGGGAGTAGCGTTCGGAACTTTGCTCGTCGTGACGCTGCCACACTTGGCGCAGGCCCGGCCATTTGGCCAACGGGTTTCCTCGAACCACTTACGGGCCGCGTCCTCGTCGGGAAACATGTCAAACAGTTCTACTAGGCTGATTCCGATTCTGTGGGACTTCCCAGGGCCTGCCATAATCGTCTCTCCTCACGCTCTTTGACTGTGAGATAATCATAGCTGTTTATTGCTCCGTTGTCAAGGATTCCGTATAAATCCCATACTTATCAATGCCTGAAAGAGCGTCGAACAGTTCGATCGTTCAAACCAGATCCGGTCCCAGAGACCGTGGTTAACAAGATTCTTCAGGCGGCCCGGTGGGCCCCGAGCTCCCGTGACCAACAGCCATGGCACCTGGTTGTCATCCGGGACCGGGACACCCTGTCAAGCATCGGTGGAATCGCCGGGACCGGTAGATTTATCGCCGAGGCGCCGATGAGGTATCTTCAAAAAGTGTGTAAACAGTCAGGCGGTGTGCCCTCTCTCTGAACAACACGGGCTCGAGGCCCAAGAGAGGAGATAGACCGCCCATGAGGAAGGAAAGCACTGAGAGTAGGTCGGAGTCAAGGCCGGAGTGGGAGCAGTTGGAGGATTGGGTGCGAAGCCAGGTCCAGAGGCTGATCCAGGAGTTGCTGGAGGAGGAGGTGACGGCGTTTCTGGGAAGGGCGAAGTCGGCGCTCAGATCCGACTCGGACTCAGATACCGGCTATCGGAACGGATACGGCAGAGCCCGGAGGCTTACGCTGAGTTCGGGAACGATACAGCTGAGGCGGCCGCGAGTCCGCGATACCGAGGAGCAGTTCGAGAGCCGGCTGCTGCCGCTGTTCGTCAACAGGACCAGGAAGGTTGCTGAGTTGATCCCCGAGCTGTACCTGCACGGTCTATCCGAAGGCGACTTCGATCTGGCTTTGCGGGGGCTGCTGGGAGAGGACGCACCGGTATCGGCGAGCACGGTGGCCCGGTTGAAGGATAAGTGGAACGATGAGCTTGCCCAATGGCGCAGCCGGCCCCTCGATGACCTGGAAGTGGTCTACATGTGGGTGGATGGAGTCTACGTCAAGGCTGGTCTTGAGAAGGAGAAGGCGGCGGTACTGGTGGTGATGGCGGCCCTGAGCAACGGGAGCAAGGTGGTGGTGAGCGCTGTTCCCGGATACAGGGAGTCCACAGAGAACTGGTCCGAGGTGCTCAGGGACATCAAACGCCGGGGCTTGAGCTGCCCGAGGCTGGTGGTTGGAGACGGACACCTGGGCATCTGGGGAGCTCTGCGCAACGTCTATCCGCAGGCGGCAGAGCAACGCTGCTGGAACCACAAGATCGTAAACGTGCTCGCCAAGCTTCCAAAGCGACAACAGGACCAGGCCAAGCTCATGCTGCGTACTATCCCCTACGCGCCGACTCGGACAGAGGCTGAGCGGCTCAGGACGGTGTTCACCAGGTGGTGCGGCGACCATTCCTACGAGGCGGCCTCAGAGGCCTTGGAGCGGGACTGGGACCGCATGGTCACCTTCTATGACTTCCCAAAGGAGCACTGGGGGCACCTTCGCACGACGAACCCGGTAGAATCACCCTTCGCGGCCCTCAGGCTTCGGACCGATGCCGCCAAGCGCTACAAGAGGGTCGATCGGGCGATAGCGGTGATCTGGAAAATGTTGATGGTCGCCGAACAGCGCTTCAGGCGTCTGAAGGCCCCTGAGTTGATCGAAGACGTCTATCTCGGTGCACAGTATGCGGATGGAATCGCCATTGAATCAACGGCTGAGAAGGTCGCCGCCTGATGTCGTTTACACACCTATTGACGTAACCTCGCGCCGATGGCAATCGCCCTCATCATGGAGAACGCCGACCAGCCGAAGTTGGACGCAGGAAGAGCATTGCAGCAGATGGAGATCATGGCCTGGGCCGAGGGAATGGGCACTTGCTTCGTAACTTTGACGGCAGAAGAGGAGAAGCGGGTGAGGGAACTTTTGGAAATCTCCTCTTCTCTGGCTCTGGTTACCGTGCTGCCATTCGGCTACCGTCCGGACGATTTCAAGGGAAGAGGAAGACCCCGCAGGCCGCTAGGGGAGATGGTGCACGAAGAACGATTCGGAAACCGAATTGCGTAGGGGAGGAGAATGATGAACCATAGTTCACCTGAACTAGCCGATGTGACGCACACCAAGGTCTGCTACAGCAAAGAGACGTACTGCGCCCATGTCAGCCAGCACGTCATTCGGAATTTCGGCGATGGCGAGATTGCGGTTATGCATTGTCACGCCCCCTGCACCTACGCGGATAGGGAATCCTTCGTCGAGTATCAGGGACGGGGTGTTTTCTTGCTGCAGCGATCTCTCGACCATGGCGAAACGTGGGACCATGAGCACGATGTGGTCATGTGGGATAACACCATGTCGGATAGAGAAAAGAAGGCCATTTACAGCCGCGCTGACGAGCCCGGCGTGGTACGCGAAGAGATTGACCTGACCAGCCCCGACTCAGTTGTCTTCTTCAAGCGCTCTCCCGGGGAAGACATTCGCGGAGGCCCGATAAGCGAAAACTATGCCTTCCGCTCGGCCGATCGTGGCCGCAACTGGGAAGAGGTGCCTACCCGAGTTCAACCGGCGCCGCCGTTCAAGTCGATAATAATGGACGCCATGCCGCCTATTGTTTTTCCGGACGGTACGCTGGTGGTATCTGGCACCCACGAAGGGAATATCCCGGCCCTGTACGGGTCGGATGACAACGGACTTACCTGGGACTACATGGCCGAGATAGCTCGGGACCCCGACGGAGACGTGGGACGCATAGTCTACGACCGCTTGTTGCTTTTACCCAGTGGCCGCCTGCAATGTTACATGCTTCACCTTGCGGGCAGGAGAGACAGTGTAATAGTGATGTCATATTCCGACGACGGCGGATACACCTGAAGCCGTCCCGAATCGATCATACGGTGGGGCCACTCGCCGTGGGCGTCGTTGAGCCGTCAGCACGCCTGGTCAGGGGCCGCCCATACTGGTTATCGGAGCCGCTCCACAGGTGCGGTCCCATACCGCTCGCCCTGGCCCCTGCAACTGCGCGATGGACGCATTGTCGTGATCTTCGGCCGCAGGAGAGTCCCGTACGGGATGGGCGTGGTCGTCAGCGAGGACGACGGTGCTACGTGGTCAACCGAAGCGGTAATCCGGGCCGACGCCAGCGATGGGGGCCTGAGTTACCCGGTGGCAACCCAATTGGATGACGGGCGCATCTTTACTGCCTACTACTTCATGGAGGACGATGGCAACAATTTCGGGGGCACGCGCTACATCGCCGGCAGCTTCTTCCGCCTGGCATAGTCTAACGCTTTGTCACACTTGACGGGTGGAGTCGTCCTGGGTCCATAGCCTGTATGACGGGTGGGGCTTAACGGATCGTGGGGTGGTGTGGTATCAACGTCTGACGGAATAGATTCGCCAAAAAGGGTCGTGAGCCGCCAACAAAGACAGTACATCGAAAGGCGGTTGCTCTCCCATCGAGGGCGAAGGAACCTTTTCCTCTATACCGGCGAAGGGGAGAGTCTTACAGGGGAGGAGAGCGCTCCGACAGTGTCAGACGTCAAGTATGTCCCGCAACCGGTCCGCGATGACATCCTCCTCCCCCTCGTTGAGGGTGTGCACATTGACGGTGAGCGTGTCGTCCCCTTCGGCATCCAGCCTGATTCGCGGGGTCCCATCCAGCAGCTCGTCCAAGACGTCGGAGGCGGTCTTGCCGAGCTCGCCGGTGTCGAGGACCACATGAAGCAAGAGTCCGTAGTAACTGTTGGTTGGTACCACCTTCGTCCCCTTCACCCCGGAGACACCCCGCACCGCCCGCTCTATCGCTGAGAACCTGACGCCGTATCTCACCAGGCGCTCTTCGTGGTCGGTATCGAGCCACGCCTCCAGAGCGGTCACAAGCCCGATGATCTCCTGGCGGTCTACCTTCATGCCTCGACCGAAAGGCCGGGGGCCGATGAAGCCGTGAGCCGTGACCGATTCAATCATACCCTTCTTACCGCAAACGAAGCCGATAGAGTGGGGTGCGCCCATGTACTTGCCGCCGAAGCAGACTAGGTCAGCAGACTGGGCGTTCCTCCTGAAGTAGTCGAGGGGATAGATCTGGGCTGCGGCGTCGGCAATGACGGGAACGCCACGGGCATGGGCGATGTCGACCGTATCCTCCAGGCCGACTACCGAGTCGTCCCGGTCGGCTTGGATCAGAAATGCAACGGCCGCCGTGTCGGGCCCGATCGCGCTTTCCAGCTGGTCGGCCGTGGACCCTTCGTCATCCCCTACCAGGACGAGCTTGCTACCCGGGACGGTGTAGGCCCGGTCATAGGCGTACCGCTGCCTCTGCTGGAGGACGATCTCGCTCTTCAGGCCGGTCATGTCTGGAAGCTGGGCAGCCTTCTCGGGATCGTTGCCGGTGATGCAGGCGGCGGTGCTCAATACAAGCGCCGCGTAGCAGCCCGCCGTCGCGTATGCGGCCTCGGCCCCCCAGGAGGTCGGCGATCCGAGCTCCGGAGGTCTTCTAGGAGCTCCTCCATGGCCACGAAGCTCTGGCCGGCCTCCTGCATCGCCTGCATGACCACTGGCGAGGGTGTAGACCCGCCCCAAACAGTGGTGTTGCCGGCAGCGTTGATTACAGGACGCGCGCCGAGCCTCGCATAAACGTTCTCTTCGCCATTGTTTGTCATTGTGGCCTCCTTCAGAAGAAGTTGACTTCTCGAGCTTCTCCACGGCGCCACAATTACCTCTGACGCCAGGCTCCTGGCATGCCGCTAGTTGGACGACGCCCTGAGACTAACGGAGACGACCAACGATTTTGTCCATGAAGGCCGTCGGATTCATCCTGTAGATCAAGATCGACCCTGTTTGAAGGTCCGGAACATCTCTGGGACGCCGGCTTCCTGGGGGTCGCCGTCGTGGATGATAAGGCGTATCGTCATGTCCAGGGTGTCGCCTCGATTCAGGATGCCCTTCTTCCGTAGGAACGGGTTCACCGTGATCGGCCCGGAGTCGTGAACATACCAGGGCACGTCGGCGGCCGAGGGGTGAGGGATAACGGTGATGCCCGCAGTCTGCCCGTGGCCAGCAGGGCCTGACATATCCACCCAGTCGGCAGTCTGGCCGGTGATGGCCTCCGCACCCAGACGCCCTGTTGAGTCGACCACTGTGCCACCCTGAGCGACGCTAAGTGCGGCGGACAGGCGAATCACGAAGAAGGCATGGCGTGTTGGGCCGATGGTGATGTCCCATTCGGTAGGCCGCAGTTGTGACCTCACGTCGATGACGTTTGCAACCTCGCCTGGAAAGATGTCGAAGGTCCGCGTTTCCCTGGCAAGAACGCGCCGCGTTCCGATCGGGCCCCATTCCTCGGGGCCCTGCCACTCGATGCCCTGCACGACCCTGAGATGGTCGTCAGAGACCTCCTCCGCGTCCTGTGACACAACCCAGGTCCTACCGGGCGCGCGGCCCTGAAAGACCTGGTTGACATACAGGTTGTAGGTAGCCTCCTCATCCAGTGGGGAGAGACCTGGAGACAGAGCCGGTAACCTGAGGAAGAAGACGTCGGCGCCGACGGTCACCGAGTTGTGGTGCGGATGGTCCACGGGACTCTCGGATGTCATGGATATGCCCGAAGGCGAGTATACGGGGAACAGGTAGCACTTGAATATGCCTTGCGTCAGGTCGGTGATTGCCCGCCCTTTCCAGGTTATCGGATGTCGCCGGAATCTGGACGTCAACGAATCGGGGGCCGGAAGATGCTCGAGGTCGACGCTGAATGTCTTCATATTTTTTGCGCCTCAATTCAGGGCTGATAGAGCGCTAATCCGGCACTGTCTGAGACCGGCCCGTGCGGACTGCCTCGTCCAGGGCGTTGCAGATTGACACGCTGCGCACCCCGTCACGGGCGTTGCACAGGGTGTCTCCATCCGTGCGAATCGCCTCCAGCAGATTGCCAATCATCGAGGGACGCTGCTCCTCCTCAGGGAGCTCTTTCGTGTCCACATAGTCGATATCGCAGCCGCTGAAGTCCACACGGCTGGTGTGGGCCGATATCACCGCGCTGCGCTCACCATCCCACACCTCATGGAACCACTTTGAAACGAAGGGGTTTTGCCCCTGGTCGGTGCTGATCACCGTCGAAAGGCCGCCGTTCTTCCACAAGATGGTGCCTACCAGCCCATCCGGGTAGCCCTCGGCGCCCTTGTCCCCCCCGAAGACGCGGCCCTCGGCGTAGACCCGGTCCGGCGGGCTGTCCATCAGATAGCAGAGCAGGTCGATGGTATGGACCGCGGTACTGATGAGCAGCCCTCCGCCGTCATCCCTGTCCCAGATCCAGGTAGCGCTGGTTCCCATGGAGTTGGTCATTCCTAGCTGGCCGTGGCTGATGGTAGGGTGCGGGATCAGCTCCCGCACCTTTTGCGTCGTGGGCACTAACCGGAACCAGTGGTTGATGTTGAGCTTGACCCCGGCCTTGTCCACCGCCTCGGCCAACTCGACGGCCTGGGCGCGGGTCACGCACATCGGCTTCTCGGCCAAAATGTGCTTGCCGGCCTGGGCCGCGGCCATCGCCACCGGATGGTGGGCGTCGTGATGCGTGCCAATCATCACCAGGTCAATGCTGTCGTCTCGCATGATCGGCGCCGGGTCCGTGGTGACCAGACCGCCGCCAAACTCATCGCGGAGCCGCCGCGCTGACTCCTCGATGACATCACAAAACGCGACGACCTCCAGTCCCAGATCGCGAGCCCGACGCGCATGGTTACTCCCCATTCCGCCACAGCCGACAATCGCCGCCTTCATCGCTGCCATCGTGTTCTAAACCTCCTGTCAAGTTAATTTGAGTCGTCGTGTTGCTGCCGAGCGCGGGAGCGTCCATCCCGAGCACTACACCGGCCTACCTCGACTCCAACCGATACGCGTCGGCGTAGACCTGTCCCATATGCCACAGCCGACGATGCACCCCCGGTGCTTGACCGCACCCTAGTGCGAAGCCCCAGCCCTCGAACCTTGACGGGAGTCTATCATAGAATATGCTCATCGACGAATCGCGAACCCCCATCTCGAAGCCTCGTACCATGTTCTACCACGACGGGAGCCACCCTCTTTCCCGACCGGTGGGGATGATGATGAATTGCGTACACTTCGTGGTGGGCCTGCCTGTCCTGAGCGAAGTCGAAGGGTCGGACCATGAACTGAGCGAAGACCTTCAGTAGTAGATGTTGTCGTCGGGGCCGCCGCCCGCCGCGATCAGGTCGCCGTTTATGGCGATGGACTTGGGCGACGCCAGGAATGCCACCACGTAGGCGATGTCCTGGGCGTCGATGATCTTCCGCACTGAGTTCCGCTCGGCCATGCGCCGCTCCACCTCGTCCTGCGAGATGCCCTGCTGCTCAGCCTGGGCGGCAATCAGGGCAGCGGTCCGCTCGGTGCGGGTGGCGCCGGGGTGCACCACGGTCACGTTGATGCCGTGAGGCCCCAGCTCCATGGCCAGGTTTTTGGTCAGGGCCACGACGGACACGTTGCGCATGCTGCCAATGGCGCCACCGGCGCGGCGTGCGGCCATGCCGCTGATGTTGACGATGCGTCCCCAGCCCTGCCGCTGCATATAGGGGGCCACCGCTTGAGCGCAACGCAGGTAACCCATGACTTTCACGTTCATGTCGGCCCAGACGTTGTCGTGGGTAATGTCCGCAAGCGCTTGGGAAGGCCCAGTGCCCCCAACTTTGGCGGCGCAGTTCACCAGGATGTCCAGGTGGCCCAGGGCCTCCGCGGCCCCCTGAGCCATGGCCTTCACGGAGTCGTCGTCGCCTGTATTCGCCGTGATCGGGATGATGCGACGCCCTGTCTCCCGCTGAAGCTCCACCGCCGCCTCATCCAGGGGCTCTCTGGTCCTGGCGACGATGACGACATCCACTCCCTCCTGGGCCAGCTGTCGGGCGATGGCCTTACCGATACCGCGGCTTCCCCCGGTGACGATGGCAGTCTTACCGTCTAGTTCCAAGTCCAATTTGTTGCTCCTTCGCAGGCGAATTCATATAACCCGAAATTCACCATATCAAACTGCCTGGGCCCAAGCAAAGCGCCATCTCCGACGAGAGCCATTGTCACCCCCCGCACCGGAACATCCGTCCGCATGAACCAATGAAGGAGGTCATGAAGCCTGAGATGGCTCGACGCCCAGCATAGATGACGAGGTACTCTGGCAGAGGCTGCAAGAAATCCGGAACGACCCAGCGCGGTCGCTCCGACGTCCTACACCTCGACACTATGCCCTCAGGGGCCGAACTCCTCGCGCAACTCTGCGAAGATCCGCTGCGTAGCCGCCGTTCCATGGACAAGAACGGTGCCCACGTTCATCATCCGGTAGCCCTCTCCGATCCATCGACGGCAGTCTTCGACATTGGCAAAGGTAGTTGCCAGCGCCTTGCCGGTGCCCTTGATCTTTTGGGCCACTTCCAGCATGGCGTTTTCCACCTTGGGGTGGTGGATCTGCCCGGCGACTCCCAAGGAGGCCGAAAGGTCCGCTGGGCCGACTAGCAGCACCTCGAAGTGCTCGATCTTCAGGATGTCCTCGATCTTCTCGTAGGCTTCGGCACTCTCCATCTGGAGTATGAGCATAGTCTCGTCGTTGGCGTTCGCGAGGACCTGTCCGGCGTCGACGTTCATTGCGGAGGCAAACCAGGGGGCGATGCCGCGTTCGCCTATGGGTGGATACTTGGCGTAGCTGACGGCCTCAAGCACCTCCTTGGGGTTGTCCACCTGTGGGACCATGACACCTACGGCACCCACGTCGTAAGCCTTCTTGATGTCGCCCGGCGTGTTCCAGGGAACGCGAATGACCCCGGCGATACCAGCCTGGCGCGCCATGATGCAGAGCATGCCGATGGACTCGGTGCCCCACGGTGCGTGCTCCTGATCGAGCCACACCCAATCCGGGCCGGTCTGGTAAATGGCCGCCGCGACATGCGGCTCCCGAGTGAACATGCTCGTGCCGAGTAGGAGTTCGTTTTTGGCGATACGCTGCCTGATTGTGCTTGGATACATCGAGTTGTAGAGCCCCCTGTGGCGATTGTGACCAGAGTGTACCATCCGGAGAGCCCTGATTTTGCGCTGATACATCAGTAAACCCGAAACTTGACGGGTATAATCTGCACGACACTGGAGAGGTTGGAAGGGTACGCCAACGGAAAACTAGGGCAGGCTAATCCCTATCAACTAATTACGTCATGTCCCTGTATGGCGATCTCTACGCTTATTGCGCGAAACTGGCCCAGCGTAGGAATCGCACCTTAACGGCTGCATAGGCACACACAGCAGGTACGCCTCGGGAGGCGTCGCGGACGGCACGGTGTGCGCGCTGGTGCGGCCCATGGACATGACTGTCGGCACGTACTCCTAATTCAGCATCCTCGCGGGCTGCATAGCGGGAACTATCGTGATGCTGTCGCAGAGCTGAAGGCGCCGGACAGAAGAGCACTCCCAAACCTGGACTTCTTCCCGCCGGCTCAGATTCACCTACTGGCAGGCGGTTAGATAGGCGCCCTCTTGCGTGTTGCTCCAGCACTCCTTATGATTTGAGTCCGGGTCTCACTATCTCAGGGTGTCGTCCAACCCATAGACTTCGGTCTACCTGACCTCACCGAGACTCCGGCGCAGTAGGTCTCGGAAGCCGACCCCAGCCCAACACCGACCCATACTCCCGCTCCAACGCCGGCACCGTTATTCACTGTTGAGCCCCCCCCGCATGCTGGTTCTGGACCGATCGTATCCTCCAGGCTGCGTCACGCTGGCGTTTGACATTACACCTGGGCGCCGGTATCGTGGCGTGGCCTCAGACACAAATACACGGCCCGCTCAGGCGGGCGGTCGCGAACGGGAGAGGTGAACATGGACACCGTCGGGGTCGGCATGATCGGCTCGGGCTACATTGCCCGCACGTGCACCGAGTGCATCTCCAAGTACAACGAAGGCGGCAGGCTCGTCGCGGTGACGGGCGGAACCCGGGCTCCCGTCCTGGCCGAGGACTACGGGATGGACGTCGAGCCCAGCCTGGAAGCTCTGCTGTCCAGGAGCGACGTCGACGCGGTTCTGGTGGCCACACCACACCAGGTCCACGCCGAGCAGGTGATCGCCGCGGCCGAGCATGGCAAACACGTGCTGGTCGAGAAGCCGATGGCCACCAACGTGGCAGACTGCGACGCGATGATTGCGGCCTGCGAGAAGGCCGGCATCACGCTGAGCGTCATCCAGACACTCCGGTACCGGGTAGTATTCAAGCGGGCCAAGCAGCTCATCGACGAGGGCCGCATCGGCAAGGTGCACATGACGCAGTTCACGTCGCTGTGGGAGGTTACGTCAATAGGTGTGTAAACGACATCAGGCGGCGACCTTCTCAGCCGTTGATTCAATGGCGATTCCATCCGCATACTGTGCACCGAGATAGACGTCTTCGATCAACTCAGGGGCCTTCAGACGCCTGAAGCGCTGTTCGGCGACCATCAACATTTTCCAGATCACCGCTATCGCCCGATCGACCCTCTTGTAGCGCTTGGCGGCATCGGTCCGAAGCCTGAGGGCCGCGAAGGGTGATTCTACCGGGTTCGTCGTGCGAAGGTGCCCCCAGTGCTCCTTTGGGAAGTCATAGAAGGTGACCATGCGGTCCCAGTCCCGCTCCAAGGCCTCTGAGGCCGCCTCGTAGGAATGGTCGCCGCACCACCTGGTGAACACCGTCCTGAGCCGCTCAGCCTCTGTCCGAGTCGGCGCGTAGGGGATAGTACGCAGCATGAGCTTGGCCTGGTCCTGTTGTCGCTTTGGAAGCTTGGCGAGCACGTTTACGATCTTGTGGTTCCAGCAGCGTTGCTCTGCCGCCTGCGGATAGACGTTGCGCAGAGCTCCCCAGATGCCCAGGTGTCCGTCTCCAACCACCAGCCTCGGGCAGCTCAAGCCCCGGCGCTTGATGTCCCTGAGCACCTCGGACCAGTTCTCTGTGGACTCCCTGTATCCGGGAACAGCGCTCACCACCACCTTGCTCCCGTCGCTCAGGGCCGCCATCACCACCAGTACCGCCGCCTTCTCCTTCTCAAGACCAGCCTTGACGTAGACTCCATCCACCCACATGTAGACCACTTCCAGGTCATCGAGGGGCCGGCTGCGCCATTGGGCAAGCTCATCGTTCCACTTATCCTTCAACCGGGCCACCGTGCTCGCCGATACCGGTGCGTCCTCTCCCAGCAGCCCCCGCAAAGCCAGATCGAAGTCGCCTTCGGATAGACCGTGCAGGTACAGCTCGGGGATCAACTCAGCAACCTTCCTGGTCCTGTTGACGAACAGCGGCAGCAGCCGGCTCTCGAACTGCTCCTCGGTATCGCGGACTCGCGGCCGCCTCAGCTGTATCGTTCCCGAACTCAGCGTAAGCCTCCGGGCTCTGCCGTATCCGTTCCGATAGCCGGTATCTGAGTCCGAGTCGGATCTGAGCGCCGACTTCGCCCTTCCCAGAAACCCCGTCACCTCCTCCTCCAGCAACTCCTGGATCAGCCTCTGGACCTGGCTTCGCACCCAATCCTCCAACTGCTCCCACTCCGGCCTTGACTCCGACCTACTCTCAGTGCTTTCCTTCCTCATGGGCGGTCTATCTCCTCTCTTGGGCCTCGAGCCCGTGTTGTTCAGAGAGAGGGTACACCGCCTGACTGTTTACACACTTTTTGAAGATACCTCGCGCTGTGGACGTGGTACGAACAAACGAAGACATGGCAGGACGACCCGGAGAGCGGCGGCAGCTTTCTGAGCCGGGGCGCCCATATCTGCGACGCGCTGCGCTGGCTGACCGGCGACGAGCCGTCGCGCGTGTTCGGGTGGGTCGGCTCGACCAAGGGCGAGGCCTGGAAGGCGATGAGCGCCGTGATCCAGGTACAGTTCGTCGGAGGGGCGAGCGCGCAGTCCTGGATGAGCCACGAAATGCCGGAGCCGGGCTTCCCCGACACACAGTACCTGGCGCGCATCTACGGGGAGAAGGGCATCATTGAGGCCGACGGCTTCGCCAAGCTGCGCATCGCCGACTCAGGTGAGTGGGAGGACGTCTGGGAGATGCCCGAGATCGACCCTGTCGGCCGCCCCAATGACCCCAACCGGCTCGAGGCCTTCTACCTGCAAACCCAGGACTTCATCTCCGCCCTGCGCGAGGACCGAGAGCCGGACGTCAGCGGGAAAGACGGGCGTGCGGCCATCGAAATAGTGCAGGCCGCCCACCTGTCGAGCCTGTCGGGGGCCGCCGTGCAGCTACCGCTCCCGCGTCAGGAGCAGGGGTTCCAGTTCGACGGCGCCACCGTTTCCCGCGAGCGCATCCCGGGCTAGCCGGAGGCGGTCTCTCACCGCAGAGCACGCGGAGACCGCAGAGGTCTGATACATCTGACGTCTTCTCCGCGCCCTCTGTGGTCAGGCTGTCTAGTGCTTCGTCGCCACGCCGCCGTCGATGTTGATCGACTGGCCGTGGATCCACGAGGCAGCCTCGTGCACAGGCAGGTGATGAAGCTGCCGACCTCCTCGGGGGTGCCGCTGCGGCCGATGGGTACCGAGATAGGGCAGGGCTCCCTTGAAGCTGTACGGGATCAAACTTCGAGTCACTCGAGGAAGAACACGTGCTCTAGCTTTACCATTGACTCGTCGGGCCGCCCTCCCAGGTCCTCGAACAGCTGGCCCATATACTCTTGCCATTCGAGGTTGGCCGGCTCGGTCGCCATGCCTTCGAGGCTCTTTGCGAAGCTCTCTTCTGCCTCGAAGTACCCAAACAGGAGCCCGTCCTCTCTCAAGAACAGCGAGAAGTTGTGCCACCCATGGCGGCTGAGGGCCTCGAGAAGGCGCGGCCACACCCTCTTATGGCGCTCCTTGTACTCGTCCATCATGTCCTGGCGGACCTTCAGCAAAAAGCCTATTCGTTCCATTTCGCAGTCCTCCCCGGAACCCGATTCGCAGACTTCGGCGGAGTCTACCAGACCGCTAGCAGTCCTTCGTGTCGAGTCGGATGGTGTCTATACGACCCTGCTCCGTGACCTGGCGTTCGCATCCGCGTCCGAGCTCCGCGATTCAATTGGCCGCGTGATGGGCACACCCCAGTCCTAAGATCCGGCAGCGCCCATCGACTCAACGGAGCGTCTGGAATCACGCATATGCTTTAGCCGACATTCCCCATATCAAGTTGCCAGGACCCAAGCAACATACCATCCTCGACGAGAGCTATAGTAGTTTCACTCACGAATGCCGTCAATCACGCAATCAAACTCAGAAAACCATTTGTCGGCGTCGTGAACTAGCGCGGGCGGGCAGGGCTCTCCTCAGCAATGTATCGCTAACTGGCCAGATCAACAGGGGGTTAAGTGGACGCGATAGGGTTATTGACAGCGTTCCGGAGTGTCCGTCCCATCATCAGCGTTCTTTGGAAACTCGCAGTCTGATATGGGAAATGTCGGTCTTAACATCATGTGCACGGCTAATGGGGCAGCACCGATAGATGCCTGAATCAACTGTTGAGGGTACACGACATGAGAGCCTTTTTTCATAGATGGCCTTCGGGCAAATACAGCTATGGGTTGTTGATACCGACCCCACTGGACGGGCCATCGACGCATCGCTCGGCCTTCCTTCGCTACTGACCCACTGCTATAATCTCCGCCATGCGCACGATTTGGTGTTCGATCTTCCTATTCAGCGCGATTTTGCTGGCGGCTTGTGGTCAGCCTGAGGCGACGCCCCCGGCAGCTCCCGCGGACATAGCCGCACCTCCAGCACCTGTCGCAGAGGTTGCTCCCGCTCCGGCAGCTCCAGCGCCAGCCGCCGCTCCCGCTCCGGCAGCTCCAGCGCCAGCCGCGGCACCCGCTCCGGCCGCTGCGCCCGCTCCGGCCGCTGCGCCCGCTACCTCTGCGCTGATGCAAACGTCTACGCCAAAACCAACCCCGACGCCAACATCAATACCTCCGGATACAGCGGCCCCGACGCTGACGCCAGCCCCCCGGGCAGACATCATCTTCTTCAATGGCCAGGTGGTGACGATGGAGCCGGACATGCCTTCGGCCGAAGCCCTGGCCGTCCTTGGTGAGGACATCCTGCACGCGGGGACCGACGAAGAGACACTGGCCTTGGCTGGGCCAGAGACCCAGTTGATCGACCTGGGCGGCAGGGCCCTCTTGCCGGGCTTCGTCGACCCTCACAATCACATCTTCGGGGCCGCACGGCAGGCCAAAAACCCACAGCCCTATGGGACCACATTCGAAGAGGCGCAGCAATACTTGCTCCGAGGTGGGACGACTGCAATGGGAGATCCCGGACCCGGTTATCCTCCACCTGGTTTTGCAGCCGGTTTTGGTGGCATCGACGATTACCTGGCCTTTGCCCTGACCGGGGATCTCCGTATTAGGACCAACCTCTATCCTAAATACAACACCAACTGTGGGGAGCTTTGGGGTGAGGGCCAGTACCTCAACTACCCGCCGATCCTCGATTCGAGTGCAATGCTACGTATCCGTGGCGTTAAATTCTACGAGGACGGAGGGTCCTGCAACCTCGCAGCATTTAGCTTTGAACTGCCTGAAGATCTTGTATCGAGCCGAGGGTTGGGCGATCCGAGGGGAGACCTGTTTGTAACAGAGGAGGAGTTGACCTCGGCAATCCTCAAGCTGCAAGCCGCCGGTTATCAGGCGGTGATCCACGCGGTGGGAGATCGGGCAATCGAAACGGCCCTGAACAGCATCGAGAATGCCCTAGGTGGACAGCCCAACACCTATCGACATCGCATTGACCACAACTCCAACATTCACCCAGACGATCTTTCACGGTACGGCGAGATTGGCGTTGTGGCCGTGATCTTTGGGCATTTCCCGACCTGTGTGTTCGAGGATGGCGGGGGGTCCAGCCCAGATATGGAGAGGCCGTAAACTCGCTGAGCAGCGGTGGCCGGTCACTCCTCGATGCCACCCCTGGGTTGCACCTGGCGTGGCACAGTGATGCTCGTGGTGTTGGGGTTGGCCCTATCCCCGGCTTGTATTCGCTGGTCACCCGCAGGTGGCTCAGAGAGGACGGTGTGACGGTATGCCAGCCGCCAGACCGGGTGGCGGCTGAGGCCCTCACGGTAGAGGAAGCCCTGAGAATTATGACGATTGGGTCGGCCTACGCAGTGTACATGGAAGACAAGATCGGGAGTCTAGAGCCGGGCAAGTTCGCCGATTTGATCATCCTCTCCGACAACCCGCTCATGATAGACCCTGACACGCTTATTGACCTGGAAGTCTTGATGACCATGGTAGGCGGCCGCGTGGAGTACTGCGGCCAGCCGGATGTGTGCCCTGCCGCCCAGGAGGCGATTCAGAGCACCGCCGAACCTCCTGCGGAGAGCGCGACTGAGACTATGCCAGACGCTTCCCCAAGCGTCATCCTCACCGGTCAAAGTGAGTGCGGGGAGGGCCAAGAATGCTACGAGGTGACCGTTACTTGTCAGGGACTAGCGTCGCGAGACGCCACCGTCAGGGCAAGTCACCTCAGCGGCTCAAAGGGTGCGGTCGTGTCCGTTGGTGGGGGGTACACCACTGGCTTCTATGGTGGCAGGTCGGCGCTCGAGCTGCAAGCTGACGGGTATGAAACGTATCAGCTGCTCTACCAGGGTGAACTGGGCTATTTCACCGGCGTCATCGGGGCGGGCTTGAAGAACGTCACCTGCAGCACCAGTGAGCTGATCAAGTGGATCGCCTCCGATCTTGCCGACAATCCGAATGTCATGGGCGCGCACAGTCTTAGCGCAGGTTCCATGCAGTTGGGGTATGGTCTTGCCGTCTACGGGCTGGGAGACATCCTAGACGTGGTGGTTCTTGCTGCCGGACCCATACACTCCGACCTGGTCAACACCTGCTTCACCTATTCGTCCCCGGCCAGGGGGCTGGTCTTGGACTATGCCCATGACTGGGTTGGGAAGGGGGACTACTGCCAGAATGGCAGTGGACCCGATTCGATCATACCGATCCTTGAGGCCGACAGCATCGTCAGCCCGGACCCCGCTGAGGTCCGTAAGCACCACTACCCGAGGGCCAAGGTGGTGTTCATTGAGGGTGAGGAAGACGTGGGTAATGTGGCGCTCGCCAGAGTCTTCTACGACGCTATCACCTCGGAGAAGACGTGGATCGTCCTTCCCGGAGTCGGCCATATCGTGCCGCGCTACCCCAGCGGGGCTGACGCTATCCTTGAGGAGTTGTTTAAAGGTCTCGGGAGCTCGAGGCCGGTACTTGGGGCTGAAATCGATCAAAACCTGCCGGAGTTCGGTGACAGGGTCGATTTGGGTCTGATTGAACACCCTGACCTCGTTGAAGCCTCGGGGCTCGTTGACAGCCGGAAGAATGAGCATGTGCTCTGGACGCACAACGATAGGTTGCGTGAGAACGCGCTATTCGCAATCAACACCGCCGGAGAGCATCTAGGAACATACTGGATCGATGGTATCGAAAACGTGGACTGGGAAGGTCTCGCAATCGGCCCTGGGCCTGAGCCAGGCGTCGATTATCTTTACATCGGAGAGATTGGAAATAACCGTATGCCCAGAGACGATATCATGTACATCTACCGCATTCCCGAGCCTGTGGTGGACTTCAGCCAGTCTCCGGTAGAGATTACACTTTTTGGCGTGGATACCATTGCTTACCAGTACCCGGATGGTAGTCGCGACGCAGAAGCACTGCTGCTGGACCCGCTGACCAAGGATCTCTATGTAATTTCGAAGCGAGGGGAGACACTTGGGGACACTGGAGTGTATCGTGCGGCTTACCCACAACCAACCGATCAAGTCATCACCCTCGACCTCGTGGCCACCTTAGATCTGGATTTCATTGTCGGAGGTGATGTTTCTCCATCGGGGTTGGAGATTGTGCTGAAAAATTACTTTACCATGTATTACTGGAAGCGAACGCCGGGCCAGAATCTATGGGAAGCAATTAGCGATGCGCCTCTGAATGTGCCGTATATCGCAGAGGTTCAGGGTGAAGCGGTCTGCTGGGCGTCGGACGGTACGGGATACTATACAGTGAGTGAGGAACCGTCGGCTCTGCCCGCGCACCTTTTCTTTTATCCCCGGGTCAACCCGAGCGGGGTTGTGATAAACGAGATGATGCGAAACCCGCTGGTAGTGGATGACACCCGAGGGGAATGGTTCGAGATCTATAACAGCAGTTCAGAAGTCGTCGACTTGAACGGATGGACGATTCGGGACGAGGGTGAAGATTTCCATTCTATTACTGAATCCTTGGAGCTGCCTCCGGGAGCATTTCTTGTGCTTGGAAACAATGCAGATTCGGCAACCCACGGCGGCGTTTTTGTCGATTATCAGTACGACAATATCGTGTTGGACGATTCGGATGATGAAATCCTGATCATTTCTTCTTCTGGAGAGGTGGTCGACAGCGCTTCGTACGATAGCGGTGCTACTTTTCCAGACCCGGATGGAGCCTCTGTGGCCCTGCTGGATGCGAACATGGATAATGCCTTTGGCCTGAATTGGAGAGCCGCCACGCGGAGATATGGTGACGGAGACAAGGGAACTCCCGGCGCGTCAAACTCCGGACCCATTCCAGCCTTAGCCATCAAGGAAATTCAATTTACTACTGATCCGTCCGGTCAATCCCCACTCCTTGGGCAAAGAGTGACGATTTCGGGCGTAGTATCGATTGAACAATTTGGGGCTGGAAATCGTGTCTATTTTGTTCAAGATGCCGTCGGAATGTGGTCCGGTATTATGGTGTGGGGGTCGACCCCGGTTGAGAAGGGAGATCGTGTGGCGTTTACCGGAACCGTAGAGGAGGGCCGTGGCGCATTGACGATAATTATAGATCCTTCTGATTTCCAGGTCCTGCAAAAGAATGTATCGGGGATTGATCCGATTACTGTTACGACTGCGGAAATCAGTACCGGGGGCGTCAACGCGGAAGCCTACGAGGGTGTTCTGATTCGCGTAAAGGGTATTGTCGACAACGATAGTCTGGGGTTCAGGGAATGGTCGATTGATGATGGCACGGGCTCAACGAGGGTATACCATGCACTCCTTGGAGGTTTTACGCCTGTCTTGGGCAGTCAGTATGAAGTAATTGGCATCCAGTATTATACAGATAGCAATTTCAAGGTTTTCCCGCGAGACGAGAGCTCCATTATTGGTCCCTCTTAACAGTGAGGCATTTGGACTCGGAAACGACCGTGACCGCGGATTACATCCGGCCGATCGCGGTCGGGGGCATCGGATGGTTTGAACCCTCCTCAGCCAGAAGATTCGCCCCGCACCAACGGCCCACGTCATCGCCGTGCCGCGCCCCGGCATTTCCTTATGATACCCCCAGTTTTATCACCTCATTCAGCCACGAGGAGTGACTATGAGGCTACTCAGAAGGGTGATCCCTGTAACGCTATCAGGCTCCTCAACGGGCTGCCCAGACGGCCACGGGCTCGGGCCTTTAGCCCGGCCCCACATGCCCTGGTGGGGTCCTGGAAGTACACGAGCAGGCCCCAGTGCTCGAAGTCGATGATGGTGAGACCCCCGCCGCCCCGCAACTCATCCAGGCGCTCCCAGGGTGTAGGCGTCTCGGACCTGGTGAACTGGTACATGCCTATTAGCTCGTCAGCGCCATTGTACATGAGGAAAAAGGGCTCGCCCTCTCCCGCCGGTCCCTTCTGAAAGTAGCGGCCCCTGCCCGGCGAGCAGAATATTGGGTCGGTCCAGCCGTCCGCGACCGCCTCGGCGGCCGTGAGTGGCAGGCTCATGTCCACGGTGATTTGGGATTTAAGCTTCCCGATCACTCCGGCCATGTGGCCACTTTCTTGAATGGTGCCGCCACTGGTCAAGAACACCCTGTCCCCAACCGACGTGGCTGAGGAATCCCCCCCCCGGAAACCAGTAATACCACGATTACGGCGGCCAGGACCGCCGCGACCACGTACCCCGAAGCCGCCTGGACCCACCGATTTTGCGCCAAGCCAGCCATGCCCCACCCCCATTGATTAGTGTCGACCGCGCCTGATTATACAACACGTGCCAGACGTCGCTGGAGATCCACCTGCTTAAATGGGCATCCGCGATCATCGCAGTGAAATTCTTATAAGGGATGTTGGGTGGGGGTGCAGCCAAGCCCGACTGAACGGCTCTGCGGCACATAACCACACTTGATTCCCTCGTAAAAACCCGTTTTGAGGAAGTTCCAGCGATTTAGCAAGAAGTGGCTCCGGAAATCTGAACAGGGGGATAAGTGGAATCGCTGCCTGATTGAGGGCATGATAGTGCTCTCGGAGACAGGAGCGAGAGATGAGCAGACGACCCCGCCGTAACCACTCGGCAGAGTTCAAGTCGAAGGTGGCTCTTGCCGCAGTGCGCGGCGATCGGACACTTTCGGAGCTGGCAAGCCAGTTCGATGTGCACCCGAACCAGATCACGCAATGGAAGACCCAGTTGCTGGATCGGGCGGCGCAGTTATTTGGGGCCGGGACAGGGCAGGCTGAAAAGCCGGTAGATATGAAGGTCCTTCACGCTAAGATCGGTGAGCTTGCGTTGGAGAACGATTTTTTAGAGGCCGCGCTCACGAAGGCGGGATTGCCGGGCGCAAGGCGATGATCGACCGCGATCACAAGCTGCCTCTCGCCCGCCAGGCAAAGGCAGTGGGCATCAGCCGCGGGAGCATCTACTACCGGCCACGGCCGGTGGGCGAAGCCGGTCTCGGGCTGATGCGCCGCATCGATGAGCTGCACCTTGAGTATCCGTTTGCAGGCAGTAGGATGATGCGAGGCCTGCTCCGCCAGGAGGGACTCTCCTCCGGGCGTAGACACATCGCCACACTGATGCGGCGGATGGGCATCGAGGCGCTGTACCGCAAGCCCAACACCAGCCGGCGACGGCCCGGCCATACGGTGTATCCGTACCTGCTGCGCGGGCTTGAGGTGAGCAGGCCCAACCAGGTGTGGGCAATGGATATCACGTACATTCCGATGGCCAGGGGGTTCGTGTACCTAGCCGCAGTGATGGACTGGCATAGCCGCAAGGTGCTGGCCTGGCGGGTATCGGTCACAATGGACACAGACTTCTGCGTGGAGGCGCTCGAAGAATCCCTGGGACGCCACGGCGCGCCGGAGATATTCAACACAGATCAGGGAAGCCAGTTCACAAGTGACGCCTTCACCGGCCTGCTGAAAGCCAATGGGATCCAGATCAGCATGGACGGGAAGGGAAGCTGGAAGGATAATGTGTTCGTCGAACGGCTGTGGAAGAGCGTCAAGTACGAGGAGGTGTACCTGAGAGCCTACGAATCGGTCCCGGAAGCCAGAACTGGCCTCGGGCGGTACTTCGAGTTTTACAATGCCGGACGGCCCCATTCGAGCCTTGGGGGAATGACGCCGGACCAGTTCTTTGACAGAGCGCCTGCCGAGTCCGCGGCGGCCTAACGCACGGCAGCGCGATTCCACTTATCAAACCGGGCAGCGCTGTTCAGACAAACGAGACCACCTCTGTACGGATTCGGAACCGCGTCTGTGACAACAGGGGGGATTATATCACGTAGGGGAGTAGGCGACTTGAAGTGCGATCAGGCTCAGGTAGCAGTGGGCGGTGACCTTTCGCCAGCCTCTTACAGTGATATGGTTCAGCGAACGCTGACCTTTGAGCCGGGAGTACGCACGTTCAACAGCAGTCCTCTGCTTTTTGAGGCTCCGGTAGCCTGCAAGAGTGGCCTGGCGGCCTTCTTGTGCCAGCATATGGACAGAGGTGGCGGGGATGTCGATAACGGGGTCGGCATTGTACTGGCGTCGTACCAGATGGAACATGGCTCTGGACGCATAGCCCTTGTCCGCAATAATGAAGCGCGGGTGAAAACGAGGGACCTCTCTACGAGCTTCTCGCAACACATTGGATGCTCGCTTCGAATCATTAACATTCACATTGGATGCTCGCTTCGAATCATTAACATTCCCTGCGCTTACATTGGCGGCAATCGGCATTTCAGACTCGCAGTCTACCAAGAGGTGCAACTTCCAACCGTAGGTATATTCTTTGGAACCTTGCGAACCCTTCTTGATCGACCAGCCGGCGTCTGGATCAGTCTTCGGCTTCTTTCCCCCATTGCTCCAAGCTTTCAGGGTCGTGCTGTCCAGCGCCACGCGCTCACCGAATCCAGGCAATTCGGAATAGTGCCGCCGCACAAAGCTACGCGACACGTCCTTGAGTCTAGGCAGGACCTTGGGACTGGCAAGCCTCTTGAAAAAGCGGCTGAACGTAGCCTTGTGGGGGATGTCCAAGACGGTCTCAATGCCTACCGTTCTTGCGATGTAGGGGTTCCGGTGGAGCACGCGGAGGAGCTCAGCGGTAGAGGAGAGACCCAAGTAGTATTTGACGACGAAGCAATGCCACAGCACCCAGGCCGAGTGGCCCTTCGGGCCTCGGCGCTTGGGTCCGATCAACGCTTTTACGACCGCCGCATCATCGAGTTTCCCAAAAAGCGTTTGCAGTTCGCCGACAAGCAGCGGTTCTGCGACAGCTTCGAGTATGGTAGACTGAAACGACAAGGATGCATGTCCTTGTGCAGCCCCATCGGTTCTAATCTTGCCAGAGCAGGCCGGTGGGCGCTGGGTTTCAATGGGCGGGGGAGGCGGGATTCGAACCCGCGAGACCGAGTTGGCCTACCCGTTTTGCAGACGGGTGCGATAAACCACTCTGCCACTCCCCCGCCGAAGACTCTATTACACGCCCCTCTATGCGTCCTCAACGGGCGTGAACTCAAAGGTACTTCGGGCTATCTTTGTAAAACCGACGGCGCTCGTCAGTACGGTCCCAATAACTGCGAGCGGTTGCTCGACACCAAGATGCAAACCAGCATCTCGGAGATTGTCGAGTATATCCTGGGCCTTGACCAGATTTTCCTCCGCGCCACCCCACTGAGTTTGTTGACCCCTCCACACACGTATCGCCGCTTCGGTTATCAGTCGCGGGCGCTCAGACGCCCCTATTTCATCAAGTGCGGCACCAATCTCGTGAATCGTCCCAATGGTGCCGGGTTCAGGAGCAGGGACGATGTCCCCCTGGCTTTGGAGCAAAGAACCAAGCGACTTTATCGCCTCCTCCTGCTGCTCCAGATCGCTACGGTCCATCCTTATTTCACTAATCAACTCCAAGCCAAGATCGTAGGCCGCCTGGTCGCCATCATTAACCCAGGTCGTCATCATTCGCCGCACGTAACCCCTCATGTAGCGCACCCCCGCATTGTTAGTGTCTTAGCAGTACTGGCATGTAGTACTACAACACACTTCTGGGCGACACACAAGTCATGATTCGGGATTACGTGTTCACTATTCAGGAAACAGCGGATGTGCTGTCGGTAAACCGAGAAACTGTCAGCAGGTGGCTGAAGGCGGGCCGCCTGTCTGGAGAGAGTATCGGTGGGGCGGTCCTCATACCGCGATGGGCGGTGGAGATGCTGAGAGATCAGAGGCAGGCACAGAGGAGAGGGCGGCGACAGGGGAAGGGCGAAACAGGAAAAGAGATTCAATCATGCAACACGCTGAACCATCCAATCACGCTCACAGACCCATCTGTCGGCGGCGGGCATAGAGGGCGCTTCAAAACGGGGACGCGACCTCGGTGCCGGCTGCTCGGGAAGGAAATCGTTCTGCGTCGTCCGGAGGAGAAGCCTGAGAGCACGCTGGCGGCGCACTGCGGCTAGTCTAACTGTCCACTTCTGGCCGTTTGACAAGTGACACGCTCACCCTGGCGAAGGCGAGTGCGCATCGGGAGACACCTCTTCTGACGCTGCGGGCGGGGAAAGGCGGGAGTTGAAGACTAATCGAAGAAGTCCCCATCTGCTTCTGGGACATACTTCCTCGCCGCTTCTACATTGAATTCGACCCCGAGGCCGGGTGTGTCCCAGACTTCGATGAAGCTGTCTTTCACGATTGGGTCCGGGAGCCCTTCGATGATGTCGTACCACCACTCGGGCCTCCCGGTCGGGTACTCGAGCGCGATGTAGTTCCGGGGCAGGGTCGCCGCTAGGTGCACGTGCGCAGCCAGGCCGATGAGTCCGTCGGCGACGCCGTGCGGGGCTATCAAGATGCCGTGGAGCTCTGCGTATTCCGCGATCCACTTTGTTTCGGCTATGCCGCCGACGTCGAGCGGGTCCGGTCCTACGATGTTCACGGCCTTCTTCTCAAACAGGTCCTTGAAGTTTTGCCTCAGGTAGATCTGCTCGCCCGTGTGTATCGGTGTTGACGTGGTACGAGTGACCTCGCGGTATAGGTCTGCCAGAACGTAAGGCGTGTAGTCGCCCGTGAGCATGTCTTCGAGCCACATGATGTTCAGCGGCTCAAGCGCCTTGGCAAGTCTTATCGCGTCGGACACCGTGAACCCCGGCCCGCAGTCCAGCGCTAGGCCGACCTCGTCTCCTAGCACCTCCTTCATTGCCTCGACGCAGGCGACGGTGTGCTTCAGGCCGCGCTCAGTCAGTGGCCCGCCATGCGGAAACCTGACCCCCGGCTGCAAGTCGCCATAGAAGAAATCGGGGACCTCCTGCGCCATCGATGAGTGGAACGCGATCCCCTGCTTGATGATCGAGAACCTCTCTTTGGACTCCTTCATTTTTGCCATGTTCTCGGCGTAGTCCTGTGGGGAGCATCCTTTCAACGGGAACCTCACGCTGCCGTTGTAGACCCTGACCTTGTCGCGGACCTTGCCACCTAGCAGCTTGTAGACTGGGAGGCCCGCCGCCTTTCCGGCGATGTCCCACAGCGCCACCTCGATGGCGCTGACGGCGGTGCCCCAGGGCTTGAAGCTTCCCAGCCTGCGGATCCTGCTTATCACCCGCTCCACGTCCGTGGGGTCCTCGCCCAGGATGAACTCCCGATAGAAGAGGACATGAGGCTTTAAGTAGGGCTTCGCCCACTCCCCCTGTCCCAGACCGTCGATCCCGCTGTCGGTCGTGATCCGGACGATGGGGCTCCCACCAATGACGGTGCACTTCAAATCGGTGATCTTCATCCGATGGCTCCTTGAGGTTCCTATTCGCTGACCCACGGTCCGGCCGGTGTCGGTGGATGGGAACCACCTGCGGAAATAGTGCCGAGCACAGCCTCAGCGGGCCGGTTGCCATCTCAATGGTGCCGGTATCGCGTTCCTGGGGCAGCACCTGGTGGCGATCTTTGACCATTGATTCTACATCGACACACGGGACCATTACTACTAATAAGTAGTTGGTGGAGACGGGAGAGCAACTGTCTTGAATGTCAAGCCCTGGACGAGCAACGAAGTCGGTTGCATATGGGGCGGACCCCACGTGGTGTGGTGTTTGAGCATGCTGTTGAGGATGAGAACCAGCTTATTGTCGAACCATTCCTGGAGGCTAGGAATAGGATCCGCGAATTAGCTAAGGGACTTACGATTCAGGTTACCGGCGGTATATAGAGGTGGTCTCGTTTGTCTGAACAGCGCTGCCCGGTTTGATAAGTGGAATCGCGCTGCCGTGCGTTAGGCCGCCGCGGACTCGGCAGGCGCTCTGTCAAAGAACTGGTCCGGCGTCATTCCCCCAAGGCTCGAATGGGGCCGTCCGGCATTGTAAAACTCGAAGTACCGCCCGAGTCCAGTTCTGGCTTCCGGGACCGATTCGTAGGCTTTCAGGTACACCTCCTCGTACTTGACGCTCTTCCACAGCCGTTCGACGAACACATTATCCTTCCAGCTTCCCTTCCCGTGCATGCTGATCTGGATCCCATTGGCTTTCAGCAGGCCGGTGAAGGCATCACTTGTGAACTGGCTTCCCTGATCTGTGTTGAATATCTCCGGCGCGCCGTGGCGTCCCAGGGATTCTTCGAGCGCCTCCACGCAGAAGTCTGTGTCCATTGTGACCGATACCCGCCAGGCCAGCACCTTGCGGCTATGCCAGTCCATCACTGCGGCTAGGTACACGAACCCCCTGGCCATCGGAATGTACGTGATATCCATTGCCCACACCTGGTTGGGCCTGCTCACCTCAAGCCCGCGCAGCAGGTACGGATACACCGTATGGCCGGGCCGTCGCCGGCTGGTGTTGGGCTTGCGGTACAGCGCCTCGATGCCCATCCGCCGCATCAGTGTGGCGATGTGTCTACGCCCGGAGGAGAGTCCCTCCTGGCGGAGCAGGCCTCGCATCATCCTACTGCCTGCAAACGGATACTCAAGGTGCAGCTCATCGATGCGGCGCATCAGCCCGAGACCGGCTTCGCCCACCGGCCGTGGCCGGTAGTAGATGCTCCCGCGGCTGATGCCCACTGCCTTTGCCTGGCGGGCGAGAGGCAGCTTGTGATCGCGGTCGATCATCGCCTTGCGCCCGGCAATCCCGCCTTCGTGAGCGCGGCCTCTAAAAAATCGTTCTCCAACGCAAGCTCACCGATCTTAGCGTGAAGGACCTTCATATCTACCGGCTTTTCAGCCTGCCCTGTCCCGGCCCCAAATAACTGCGCCGCCCGATCCAGCAACTGGGTCTTCCATTGCGTGATCTGGTTCGGGTGCACATCGAACTGGCTTGCCAGCTCCGAAAGTGTCCGGTCGCCGCGCACTGCGGCAAGAGCCACCTTCGACTTGAACTCTGCCGAGTGGTTACGGCGGGGTCGTCTGCTCATCTCTCGCTCCTGTCTCCGAGAGCACTATCATGCCCTCAATCAGGCAGCGATTCCACTTATCCCCCTGTTCAGATTTCCGGAGCCACTTCTTATCAAATGAGCGCGCTCGAGCCTGCTGTCGCTGTCGCGCTCGGTGGCGGCAGCTAAACGCGTATAATGCTGCGGGCCTTACGCTCATTCCCACGATATACGTACGACTGGCGGAACTCAGAGGAGGAAGAGAATGACTGAGCAGCTTCGATTGCTATCGGTTGGTGCGCATCCGGCGGACGTGTTCGACCAGTCCGGAGGGACAATGGCACATCACGCGGGTCGCGGCGACTATGTCGCGTGCGCCGTGATCACTCATGGCGCGCGCGTCCACGACGCGGTTATCAGCGAGGAGATGTCCCATCGTGACGAGGTCCCGGAGGCCGACCAGCTGTCGTCGATGATCGCTGAGCGATCCGACGTCAAGGCAGAGGAGGTCCGGGCCGCCGGCAGTATACTCGGTTTCAAAGACATCCACTTCCTGGGCGGGGACGATGCCGTGCTGCTGGTCACTGAGAGCGTCGTCCAGCAGCTAGCGAGGATCATCCGCGAAATTCGCCCCGACATCATCCTGACCCACTACCCGAAAGTGAGCGGCGGGCTGACGTCGCCCCACGCGATCGCTGGGCAGATCGCCTTGTTTGCGATGCAGCACGCGGGCGGAGTGGACCCGGGGGACCGGAAACCCGCCGCACCGGGTTGCCTAGGTCTTCTTCTTCGGCTGCGGCACTGCGGGTGTCCGCAAGGGCCTGTGGGACTCGGAGGGCGGCTTCACGAACGACATCTTCGTAGATATCACCGACGTTGTGGGCAAGAAGCTCGCGGCGTTGGACACCCTGGTCAGCCAGGGTTATGACGGGGCGTACGCCCGGAAGCGCATCGAGACGAGCGACGGCGCCTTCGGCGTGGCGGCGGGAACGGCGTATGCTGAGGGGTTCATCTCACTCAAGTCACAGACCCACTACTACCTGCCGCTATCCGAGTACACGCTGGAGGCGGCCAAGTCGTCCGACCACGAAATAATGGCGAAGTATTCGTACCGGCTGCCGGTGGACTGACGGGGCGTGATGTCCGTCCTCAAGTCACGCATTCAAACTCGTTCTCTAATGTTTGGTTTCAGCCACAATGCACCCTAATTTAGTCCAGAAGATGGCGGGCGATGTGCTTGAAGTTGTCGGCGATGTAGAGGGACAGGGCCTGAATGGTCGATGTCGGATTGACGGCTCCGGCCGTCACGAAGATGCTTCCGTCTATGATGAACAGGTTCTTCACATCGTGACAGCGACCCCACGAGTCCACCACGGAGTTGCCGACGTCAAGACCCATTCTGGCGGTCCCCATGCTGTGCGCAGTCCCGTCTCGGGGAAGAGGATTGATCAATACTTCCTTGGCGCCAGCCGCCCGGAGCACCTTGGTGGAGCGGGATATCCCGTCGTCGATCATCTTCCGGGTGTTATCACTGAGCGTATAGACGACTTTCGGCGCGGGGATGCCATCGCTGTCCGCCAGGTTCGGGTCCAAATCGACCCGGTTGTGTCGTTCCGGCAGGTCTTCGCTCATGACATTGATCGTACAGGTATGGCCGTGCCGCTCGTCGAAGACCTGCCGGTGGCCCACACCCCAGGGCACCAAATGGCCACCCCAACCACCCAGGGCAGTGTGAACGGGGCCTGAGCCCCTCAGCAGCTGAAGGCCATAGCCTCTCACGAAGCCCCTGGACAGGTCCGTCTCATAGAACTGGTGGCTAAAAATGCTGCACACCGCGGGGCCCTTGTATCCCTCCAGGTCCTCGTCGAACACACCGGTCACCATGGCCACGGGGTGGAACATCAGGTTCTTGCCGACCAGCCCACTGCTGTTCGCAAGCCCATCCGGGAACAGGCTGGACCGCGAGTTCAGCAGCAGCCTGGGCGTCCCGATGCCGTTGCAGGCCATGACCACGATGCGCGCCTTCTGCCTGTGCACGCCCCTGCCGGCGTCGTAGTAGATTGCCCCGTCCGCCAAGCCATCTCTGCCGACGGTTACCTCCCTGACCCTAGCGTGAGACCTGATTACAGCGCCCTTGGCCCGCGCCTTGGGCCAGTAGGTGACATCGGCGCTGGCCTTGGCGCCCAGAGTGCATCCAATGTCGCAGGGCCCGCAGTTGTTGCAAGGGCTGCGGCCGTCGTAGGCTTCGGTAATGATGGCCGCGTCGGAGGGCCACCAGTGCCAGCCAAGGCGGTCGAAACCGGCCGCCACGGTGTGACCGAGCTTGCCCAAAGGTATCGGTGGGGTCTGCCGGCCGGACTTGGGCGGATACGCCGGGTCTCCGTTGACCCCTGCCACGCCAATCATGCGGTCGTTGAGGTCGTAGAAGGGCTCCAGCTCGCGGTAAGTGATCGGCCAGTCGTCGGCGACTCCGTCCAGCGTCTTGACTCGGAAGTCGGAGGGATGCAGCCGGGGGAAATGGGCTGTCCAGTGAATCGTGCTGCCACCGATGCCGTTGTACATTAGCGGCGAGATGGGAGAATCGGTGACGTTGACGGGATGGTCCTGGGGCAACCGCCGCAGGTTGGGGTCCGCGTTATAGTCGGTCTGGCGGAGGACCTCCCAGTCGTCCCGGGTGCTGGGATAGGCCGAGGGGTCGGGCCAACCGCCCTGGTCCAGGCACATCACGTCGAAGCCCGCTTCGGCGAGGCTCCAGGTGAAGGCTCCACGCGAGGCCCCTGCCCCTATGACCAGCACGTCTACAATGTCCCCGTTCTTAGCCAACGGAACTGCCGCCCATAGATATGGTCCATCCGCTTGCGCGGCGCATTATGAGGGATCGAGCCTAAGAAAGTTTGAAAAGCTTGTGCTCAGCGTAATTCCTTGACCTGGCGTTTTAACGGAGATCACCCAATATCTGGGAGACAGCTCCGCGTTCCCAGTGCGCTCCGCGGTGTGTTCCTACCGGCCGATGGCGTACGACTCACGGCGAAGGTCCGCACCGGCGACGAGGGTGCCACGCTCGCGGTCGACCTTGATGGCACACGCTCCGCCGGTCTGCGCCGACCAGTTGGGCCACCGCTCGACGTCGTGGCCACGGGCCGCCAGCTCGGCCTGGACCTTCGGCGATAGACGCCCCTCGACTCCCAGCCTACCCGGCAAGTACGTGTGTGGCCAGAACGAGTTCGGGAAGCTGAGGCTGATGAAGCGCGGCGCCTCGATCGCCTGCTGCGGGTCCATGCCAAACTCGACGATGTTAAGGAACACCTGGGCCATTGCCTGGACCTGAGCGTCGCCACCCGGAGTGCCGAAGGCCAGGAACGGACGGCCGTCTTTGAACGCGAGGGCCGGGTTGGGGGTGAGCCTGGGCCGCTTCCAGGGGGCCAGAGACGAGGGGTGGTCAGGGTCCAACCAGGACTGTGAGCCTCGATCGGATATCGGCAACCCCAGGCCCGGGACCAGTGGCGTGCCCAGCTCGGGATCGCTAGGCGTGGCGGAGAACGCGTTGCCCCAACGGTCGACAACGCACGTGTAGCTGGTGTCCGCCTCCCACACGACGCTCTGGCCTGAGTCGGGCGTCGGCTGCATGCGGTCCGCGGTCTCGCCGTCGCTGAGTGGGTTCCCTGCCTGCGGCATCTCGGGCAGCGCCCGCCCCGGGTCGATCATGGCCGCGCGATTGCGGGCGTATTCCTTGGACAGCAGCTCTGCCATAGGCACTTCTACGAACTCGGGGTCGCCATAGTAGGCCTCTCGGTCGGCGAAGGCCAGCTTCACCGCCTCAGTCAGCGTGTGGACGTAGTCAGCCGAGTTGTGCTGCATCCCTGCTAAGTCCGCCCCTTCCACCAGGTTGAGCAGCTGCACAAGGGCAGGGCCCTGACACCACGGCCCGCACGTGTAAACTTCGTAGCCGTTGTACGAGCCAGACTCTGGGGGCTCTATCTTGACGTGGAACTCTGCCAAGTCGGCGGCCGTCAGATAGCTGCCCTCGTCCTGGCAGTAGCGCGCCATTCGCTCGGCTACTTCGCCGAGGTAGAAGTGGTCTCGGGCCGCCCGGACTCCGGCTTCTCGCCCTTGGCTCACGGCTGCGCGCTCCGCTTTTATCATTCCACGGAACAGCTTGGCCAACCCGTTTCTGACCATAAGCTCTCCGACACGCGGCGGCACACCGGTCGGCATGAAGACGGACCGTGACTCGGGCCACGTGGCGAGCTGGTCGCGAGCATTGTCGAGGGCGGCGGCCAACCGATGCGACACAGGGAAGCCGCGTTCGGACAGCTCGAGAGCAGGTGCGACCACCTGCTCGAAGGACATCGTGCCGTACGTCTCCAGCGCGGTGAGCCAGGCGTCGCACGCCGCCGGGACCACGCTGCGGGGGATGCCTCGAGGTATCTCGCCGTATCTGTCTCGGAACAGGTCGAGTGAGACTGCCCTTGGCCAACGGCCGAGCCCACTGATGGTCACCGTGTCGCTGCTTTCGGCCATATGAATGATGATGGGCGCGACTCCGGCGAAGCTAGTCATGTGGGGCAGGGTGACGTTGATGGCGATGCCGGAGGCGACTCCGGCGTCGACCGCGTTGCCCCCAACCTCGAGGATACGGTATCCGGCGGCGGCCGCGAGGTAGTGGCCGGCCGAGACCATGTGGATGCTGGGCCGGTACGAGGGAATGCCTTCAGGAGCCATGCCGGTCCTCCTTCTTGTGAAGATTGCCATCCTGCTGGGTGTACTTGAAGGCGAAGCCCCAAGGGGGGAGGGTGGACCCTATACCTGAAACACGAAATGTCAGTGTTGCTCGCCGCGGCCTAACTGGGATGGAACCCAGCACCCCCAATATGATCTTGTACTCGCTAAGACAGCGCCGCGCCCTGGTTGTCTCGTTTAGGGGTGTTCAGGGCTGAAACTCAAGCTGCGTTCACGGTCACCGCCACCAGGTGCTAGGGCACGGACAGGTACTGCTGTTCAAGCGGATCTACCAGCGCCTTACATCCATATCTCAGCTCCTGAGCTCGACCGGTTGGCCAGTCTTGTACGATTCAACCGCAGTGTTCGTGAGTCTTATGGAGTCCAGGTTGTCTACGCCAGACGTCTCGGGCTGGCGGTCCTCCGCCAGGGCGTTCAGCATCTCGGCCATCGACCCTCCCCAGGCGTCCGGGTTCCACTGGCCCTGGATGTCGAAGACTTGTCGCTGCTCGGGGTCGTCGGCGAACGAGACGATCAGCTCCGTGCGCCCTGCGGTTAACCCACCCACGCGCGAGAGCAGCATCGATCCCTCGGTGCCGTCCAGGTACCAGAGGTAGTGGTGGAGCGGCCGGGCCGGCGCGATGTTGTTGAAATGCAGAGTCGACACCAGCTGCGCTGCGGGCTCATACTCGAGCAGCATTGTGTAGACCATCGGCGACATGGAATTCTGCCTGGGTATGATCGTGCTTGTGGCGGTGACCCGTTCGGGGGTCCGGCCCGTGAAGTAGCGCGAGAGGTCGGCGTAGTGGATACCGTTGTCGATCATTGTGAAGTCAGGGACACCGAGGTACTTGCTATCCGCGTTGTCCTGGAACTGGCGATGGACGTGCAAGACGCTGTAGAGGTGACCCAGGATCCCCCTCTGTCCAGCAGCACCTTCATCGCTTTGTGGGCAGGAGCCCAGCGCGCCTGCTGGTTGATCATGAGAGTGATGCCCGCTTCGCGGCACACCTCCACAATGCGCTCCGCCTCGGCCAGCGTCGGCGCCAGCGGCTTCTGGGAAAGGATGTGCTTGCCGGACCGCGCGATCCGCTCGACCAGGGAGAGCCTCACATCCGGCATGACAGCCAGGTCAACGACGTCAACGTCGTCACGTTCCAGGACGTCCTCCAGCCTGGTCGTCCAGAAGCCTATCGCGAATTCCTCTGCGGCCGTCCGTGCCAGATCCTCAATGAGATCACATGCCGCAGTGACGCGGTATCCATACTTGCGGTACGCAGGCAGATGGACGCGCCGGGCTATCCCCCCGCAGCCGACGATGGCGATGCCATACCTCTCCAGGATGTCAGGAGGCGGCGCAGAGGGAAGGTAGTCGTCGGGGTGCAGCTCAACCCGTTTCATTCTCACTCACTCTCTAAGCGGCATTACTCGCAATGATTTCTGTGCGCCTGACGCTTGATCTTCGCTCAGCAGTCCTATGTTACTCAATCACCTACTGAAAATCGAGCTTGGCCCGGGACAATACGCAGAACCCTTGCCGTGATGCCACTGTATGACATGAGAGCCTTTGTTCATAGATGGCCTTCGGCAAGTTCGAGCTTTAGGTCCCGAGGTCGTTAGTTCGAGCCCGGTCGGTGCGTCCGGAGGTTCCCCTTTTCGCCAGCGTACAGGACCTCGTTATCTTTTGTGCATCAGCGGGCTTGATCATCCCATAAGCCAGCCAAGCATAATGCTGTGCCCGCCCCAGAGACGGCGAGTCTGACGCTCCCCGTCTCCATCACACCCAACCCCGAATTACAGTGCCTGAGTGAGAGGGGGGCCCCAGCGAAAGGCCTGATTTGCCTGTCACGCACTTGCCCAAGCTGTACAATACTTCTTGGCCTGGCTCGTAGCGCGGACAGCATCCGCGTTGTCTCCAACTGGCCAGAACCGCGGACCAATAGTAATCTTCTGCTAAGGTTCGGGGGTAACATTGAACTCCAGCTAGCTCGTTAACGTTGGTGCCGATTAGAGCCGGCGCCTTGGAGTCCACAGGTGGATTCCGGTATCCTGGCTGAGCAACCCAACTTCCTAAGAGGACAATGATGCGTGGTGATACAAGGCCCACTATATTGCTGGTAGACGACAACCCACAAATCCGTTCCTTCATCAGGCCGGCGCTGGAGGACAGCGGCTTCAACTGCATGGAGGCCGTGGACGGTGACGAGGCTGTGTACCAAGCTGAGGCCTCCCGCCCGGACCTAATAGTGCTGGACATAGAGCTGGGCGACCCGGATTTGGATGGCCTGGATGTGTGCAAGAGGATCCGTGCGCTTGGGCTGACCATGCCTGTGATCTTCCTAACCGTGCGGGCCAATGTAGAGGACCTGGAGTACGGCTTACGGGTGGCGGGTCCGGGTTCCGACTACGTGAGAAAGCTCGAGGAGCTACGCCGTATGCAAGTGCAGGACGAGGGCCTGGGAAATGTCCAGGTGGCGCTCAAAGCTCCGGACACCCATGACCTTATAGCACGCATTCGCGCCAGGTTGCCCAGGGACATGCAAGAGCTAGGCCCCTATCTTCGGATGGACCGGAAGCGCAGGACTGTGGAGACGCTGGTCGACAACCGTTGGGAGGAGACGACTCTGCAGCCGTTGGAATACGAGGTGTTGAAGACGCTTGTGGATGCTGATGGGGCGGTGGTCGGCACCTGGGAGCTTTTCGACAAAGTGTTTCAAGGTGGTTTTGACGACTCGGACGACTTGGATGATCCCGCAATCGACAACTACAAGAACCGTGTCTGGGTATGCATCGCCAATCTCAGGAACAAGATTGACCCCGATGGCGAACGCGACTACGTCCAGACGGTTCATGGCATTGGCTACAGATTTCGCGCGAAGGATTCTGACTAGTCAAGGAGCAACCCAGCAGCCATGCCCGTGGTGTACATGGATGTCGTTTTGCTGGCCGCGATTCTGACGGCCTCGCTTGTCGTCGGAGTTCTGATCGTCTGGCTTCTCGTGCGCCGCCGCGTTGTTCCCTCCGCGCGCGACCAGGTGCCCTCTGAGGCAAGGCTTTTCCTCCAGCTGATAAGCAGGGCTGACCACACTCTGGATAACTACATCACCTCGATCCAGGGGCACCTGTCGGTGCTGGGAGAAGAGCTGCCGACGGATGCGCAACGCTGGCAGGTGTCACGGGACGCGATAGCCCAAGCGGCTTACCAGATGAAGAGGCACGTCGAGCGCTTGAGGCTCATCCGCATGGGTCTCGACGAAACCAGCCTGCGAGTGGCCCCAGTCAATCTGGTGAGACTTGTAGAGAACATCCTGATTGCTCTCGAGCCGGCAGCAACTGAGAGAGATGTTACGCTGCGGATGGAGGTCCAACGCCTTAACCCGAATCCACCGAAGGAGGGCGTCGGGTTAGCGTCCTGAGGCGGCAAGAAGGTGCTCCTGTGCTTCTGGGATAATGGTTTTGTAGCAAAAAAACGGCCCCGGAAAAGGAGCACCCAGTAGATGCTGCCACGCAACCACCCCGACCGGATCCAAATCACCTTCGACGACCGCCGCTTGGTGGCCAATGCCGGGCTGCTCCTTCCGGCCACCCTGGCGCGGCACCTCGGCCTGCCCGAACTCGTCCGGCAGCGCCTCGACCTGGGCGATGCCCCGGGGCGGGCGAACACGAGCGACAAGATGATGACGCTGGTGGCGTCTGCGCTGGCTGGGGGCGACTGCATTGACGACGCCGATGTGTTGCGCACCGGGGGGACGGCCTGCACCCTGGGCGGCACGGTCAAGGCGCCATCCACCCTGGGCACCTTCCTGCGCAGCTTCCGGTGGAGCCACGTCCGTCAACTCGACCGGGTGAGCCGCGAGTTGCTGGCCCGGGCTTGGCAGGCCGGGGCGGGACCCGGCGACGGGCCCCTGACCATTGACCTGGACTCCACCATCTGCGAGACCTACGGACTGGCCAAGGAGGGCGCCCGCCACCACGGCTATACCGGCAAGCGGGGCTACCACCCGCTGCTGGCCATCGCCGCCGGCACCGGAGACGTGCTGATGTCCCGGCTGCGCGAGGGCCGGGCCAACACCGCCCGCGGCGCCGCCCACTTCCTGCGGGAGACGGTGGGACGGGTGCGCTACGCCGGGGCCAACGGACGACTCACGCTACGGGCCGACAGCGGGTTCTACACTCATGGCGTGGTATCCGTCTGCCGCAAGATGGATGTCCGCTTCTCCATCACCATCCGCCAGCACAAAAGCCTGCACAATCTCATCGAGGCGATACCCGAAGATGCCTGGACGCCGATTCCTTACTGGATGGACGGCGCCGCCGATGTGGCCGAGACCACCTGCACCCCCTTCCAGGCCGAGGCGGACGCCGCGCCGGTACGGCTCATCGTCCGGCGGGTGAAGCCGACGCCCGGTTCCCAACTGGCCCTCTTCGCCAAATACAGCTATCATGGCTTCATCACCGACCGGGACGGGGAGTTGCTCGAACTGGAGGCTGACCATCGCCGCCACGCCGAGATCGAGAATGCCATACGCGACCTCAAGTACGGCGTCGGGCTGAACCATCTCCCCTCGGGCCGCTTCGCCGCCAACGGCGCCTGGCTGGCCGTCCAGACGATGGCCCACAACCTGGCCCGCTGGACGGCGCGGATCGGTCTGGGAGAGCGGATAGCCACCACCAAGACCCTCCGGCGGCGGTTCTTCTCCCTGGCCGGACGGCTCACCCGCTCGGCACGCCGGTTGACCCTGCATCTTCCGGATCGCTGGCCTTGGGCTGAGAAGTTCAGCCGCGCCTTGGCCCGGCTGCGAGCCATTCCACTCCCGGCCTGACGGCACCGTCGGCGACCGACCCACCCACCGGACAACCGAAGATCCCCGCAGACTCGTGCCAGCCCGGTCCGAGAGAGTTCCCTGCTGCGTATTCTCTCGCCATCCCGCGCATCGCAGCTCCCGCAGACGGCCATAGGGGCCCCTGTGCGGCGATGAAGACCGTCCGCCGACCTCCCTACCCCAAATGGAACCCAGGCTATTTCCCCTGTAGCTCCCTCACCCCCCTTCCGCTTTCCTCACGCCGTCCATCGGTGTCCTTCGGTGGATTCGGGCTTAGCCAGGATTGACGTGGAGCCCTCGCCGGTCATTGTCCGGCCCGGTGAGAGCCTGAACCTAACACCGGCCGGGCTGGACCGGTACGGCAATGTGATCCCTGATCTTGCGTTCGTGTTCGCTACACCCGCGGACACGACGCTTTTCGACTCGGACGGCAAGGTTTCCGAAGCGGCATCGGGCAGTCTATATGCAGTGTCTGTTCAGGCTGAGTACAAGGGGAGCCGACAATCTGCATTGGTCACGGTAGCCGTAGCCCCGGTATGGATGCCCACGGGAAGCATGGCTGGTCCGCGTCGCAGCCACACCGCTACTAGGCTTGATGATGGCAGGGTACTCATCGTCGGGTGGTTTTCCAGTCAGGCAGAGCTCTACAACCCGGCCACAGGCGCCTTCACCGCCACGGGAGAGACGCACGATAAGCGTTTGCAGGGGTCCACGGCGACCCGCCTGAACGATGGCAGGGTCCTGATCGTGGGTGGGCGGGATGGTAAGGGTCAGCCTGCCCAGCCTGTCGGGGCACCACCACTGCCACCCTTGCCCGACTTGACGTCGGCGGAAATCTACGACCCGGCCGCAGGGACCTTCACGCCAACAGGCAACCTGAACACGCCGCGAGCTTACCATACTGCTACCCTCCTCCCCGATGGCCGCGTGCTTATCGCGGGAGGCCAAAGCGACCCACCGCTTGTGGGCGCGGTAGAGATCTATGATCCGGCCACCGGGACGTTCGAGGTTGCAGGGTGCCTCGACATAGAACGCCGCCGTCATTCGGCCACATTGGTGCAAAACGGCAAGGTGCTCATCGCGGGAGGGAGCACAGGCGTAGCAGAGGCACCGACTGAATTTGAGCTGTATGACCCTGAATTGGGGCGCACTGTACTTGAGGGCTCGTGCGGATGTGGGGATCTTACGGCCACTGCGTTGCTAGACGGCAAGGCACTGATTGTCGGCAGTATTGGTCCGGCGGTACTTTACGACCCGTCCGGTGAGTCCTTCACTGTAACCGGGACCATGACCAGTGCGCGTCGGAGGCCAACCGCCACGCTACTCGACGATGGGCGGGTGCTGGTTGCCGGTGGGTTCGCCGGGGAGGGAGACTACTTCACCTTCATCGACTCAACCGAGTTTTACGACCCAGGCACCGGGACCTTCAGCGTCGGTCCGAGCATGACGACGCCTCGGTTGGAACATACGGCAACCGTGCTGCCCGGCGGCCTGGTCCTTGTCGTAGGGGGAGAGTCCGGGGAGACCACTTGGTCCGGGGGCTTTGAGCTGAGCACGGCTGAGGTCCTGTACCTCCGGTAGTCCCAGACGGTCAGCGGCACGCCCAAATCAAGCAGTGCACAGGAGTGCCGCCTATGACCATAGACCAGGACAGACGGTACGTCTCGACCATAACCGCCAACCAGGGAGCCATCGTGATCGAGCTGCTCCCCAAAGAGGCGCCCAAGACCGTGAACACGGGATCGAGATCTTGCTGGCGACCTGAATCGTAGTGGCGGGTGCCGGTACCGCTACTGGGAATCTTCGCGACCAAGCCTACTCGATCTCCCGATACCCAAACCCGGTTGCCCTCGGGTGTCAGGGTCGTTGGCGTCGAGGCTTGGATCAAGCGCCGCGGTATGGTCGCCTAGGGTCGAGTGTTCACTATTTGCATACCGCCCTGAGCGTTCGCCGACCTGGTCTCTGTCCGTGAATCTGATTGTCCGTCGACAAAGCTTAAGAGGGCTCACCAAACAGAGCCTGCCACGGGCGGCGAGGAAGTTGAGGCACGCCTAGTGGCCGGGTACCCACACTACGGACGAGATCTCGCTAAACTCTCGCCACAGCTTGCGCCAGGAGTTTCCTCCGTCGTCGCTGCGGTATAGGTACCCGTAACGGCTCCCCGCGAGTATCACGTCGGGGTCGAACGGCTGGACGTTCACAACCCACATTGCGGTGTTGGGCTGCACCGGAAGCGGTAGGGTCTCCCATGTCTCGCCGGTGTCGCTGGAGCGCATTACGGCGCCTGTGCGGCCGGGCGTGGTGTCCCCGATAGTCAGGAATACGATCGTGGGGTTGGTCGGATGTACCCTTATTCCGCGCGGGTAGGTCCAGGGGAAGACCTCTCTGATCCGTACGGGGCGCCAGTTGACTCCATCGTCAGTGCTGGTGTACACCTCGTTGCTTACCACCACAAACACCGTCTTCGGCGGTCCCGCCGCCACTGCCAGGTTGTGTACGTCCGGGTTCGGGATGGCGCCGTCGACCGTCCGCCAGGTATCCCCGCCGTCCGCACTGAGCCGTACGCCGTCGACCTCGACACCCACCCACACCTTATTTCGGTCCTCCGGGTCGATGGCTATTCCAGTCACTCTGGGCACGCCTACGTCAGGACACTCGTCGGCGATCTCGACCGGGCGTCTCTGCCAGGTCGAGCCGCCGTCGATCGACCGGAAGACGGCGGCAGGGGAGGGCGAGCCGGTACCTGCAAACATGGTGTCGGGTTCCTTGGGGTCCCTCGCTAAGGTCCAGACGCAGTAATCGCTCAGCGGCGACTGGACTAGCTGCCACGTTCCTCCGCCGTCAGCACTTCGATAATGCCCCCTGTCGGTGCCGGCGTGGACTATCTGAGGACTGTCCGGGTGGGTTATCAGCGTCCGCACAATGGCGTCTGGACTCGTCCCTTGGTCTATGCCCAGGCGGGACCAGGTCTCGCCGCCGTCCTCGCTTCTTAATATTCCCTGCCCAACAGTCCCAACCAGGATGGTCATCTCTTGTGCCATGGCAGTACCCTTACAAAGTCAGTAGATGGACAACGGCTAGCTTGCGCGCGGCATCACTTTGGTAGAGAACTCCTCCATCACGCGGCATATTCGGTCGGCGTCGTGAGAGCTCACACCAATCACGATTTCGCTCACGCCGAGATCCGCGTAGGCTCCAATCGTGCTTAGTATCTGGTCGGGGGTGCCAACCATGGGCCCTTGCTGGTCGTCCGCTGGAGAGGCCCTGATGTCCAGCGCTTGCCTGATAGAGAGCGTAATATCCGACATACTGCGCCCTGCTGCGGCCACATGGGTCTTCAATTGCTCAGTACGGCTGGCCATGTCCTGCGGAGACAGGCCGTCGGCGTGCCAGCCGTCGCCCATCCGGGCCGCGCGATGCAAAGCGGCGTCGCTGTTGCCACCGATCCAGACGGGAAGGTGGGGCGTCTGCACGGGCTTCGGCGAGAACTTGAAACCAGAGAAGCTAAAAAACCTGCCGTTGAAGCTGGGGGCGTCCTGCGTCCACAGCTCCTTCATGATCGCTATGCCTTCGTTGACATAGGCCCCGCGCCGCGTGAAGGCGCTCCCGAGGGCATCGGACTCCTGGCGGAGTGTGCCGACTCCAATGCCTGCCGTCACCCTGCCGCCGGACAGAACGTCCAGGGTAGCCAGGGTCTTGGCCAACACGATTGGGTTGAGGTAGGGCAACACCAGCACAGACGTCCCCAGGCGCACGGTCTTTGTCAGAGCGGCCACGTAGGCCAGAATGGTGGTCGCGTCGTAGTAGGGCCTGTCGCCGATGCGGTCCAGAATGTAGCCCACGTTCAGCACGTGATGGCTCACCCAGACTGAGTGGAACCCCATCTCTTCCGCCCGGACTGCTGCGTCGATAACGTCTTGTGGGTTATCGAGGCCAACGTTGTTGGGAATGGCTACGCCAAATCTCACGGCACTCTCCTACACGCCCTGAGAGCTGTCTGCTCCCTCAAGCGCCATAGTAGCACAGCACCACAGCCTTAAAGGCCAGTCCCTTACAGAGACCAGAAAACCGGAAAGTGCCACCTCTTTATAGAGACCCGCCGTTCGATAGTAGCGCCGTGACAATTTCAGCAACCCTGCTGCCTTCTCCTAGTCCCCGGGGGCGCTCCAAACTGCTGGCATCGATAGACGGCTCCGAGTCACGTCAATGACGTTTTCTCACGACATCGCTAAATGACAACATTCGTGAGCGAAAACACAATGTTGACGTAACTCCGAATAAGAATTGGCGCGGCGTGGAGCGCCAGCGCAACTGTGCCGGAGCGGAGGACGAACAAGGACGACGTTCTCGGAGATGTAGGAAGTGGCCTAACGGCAAGTTCAGCCCCAAGCCTGCCCCCTCTGCATCCACGATCCAGTTACTGAGCCGCGACCAGGAGTCGTCCTCAGCTGCTCTCAATTTGTAGCTTCGCCCGCCTCACGGCAAGTTGGTCAGGAGAACGGGAGGTTACGTCAATAGGTGTGTAAACGACATCAGGCGGCGACCTTCTCAGCCGTTGATTCAATGGCGATTCCATCCGCATACTGTGCACCGAGATAGACGTCTTCGATCAACTCAGGGGCCTTCAGACGCCTGAAGCGCTGTTCGGCGACCATCAACATTTTCCAGATCACCGCTATCGCCCGATCGACCCTCTTGTAGCGCTTGGCGGCATCGGTCCGAAGCCTGAGGGCCGCGAAGGGTGATTCTACCGGGTTCGTCGTGCGAAGGTGCCCCCAGTGCTCCTTTGGGAAGTCATAGAAGGTGACCATGCGGTCCCAGTCCCGCTCCAAGGCCTCTGAGGCCGCCTCGTAGGAATGGTCGCCGCACCACCTGGTGAACACCGTCCTGAGCCGCTCAGCCTCTGTCCGAGTCGGCGCGTAGGGGATAGTACGCAGCATGAGCTTGGCCTGGTCCTGTTGTCGCTTTGGAAGCTTGGCGAGCACGTTTACGATCTTGTGGTTCCAGCAGCGTTGCTCTGCCGCCTGCGGATAGACGTTGCGCAGAGCTCCCCAGATGCCCAGGTGTCCGTCTCCAACCACCAGCCTCGGGCAGCTCAAGCCCCGGCGCTTGATGTCCCTGAGCACCTCGGACCAGTTCTCTGTGGACTCCCTGTATCCGGGAACAGCGCTCACCACCACCTTGCTCCCGTCGCTCAGGGCCGCCATCACCACCAGTACCGCCGCCTTCTCCTTCTCAAGACCAGCCTTGACGTAGACTCCATCCACCCACATGTAGACCACTTCCAGGTCATCGAGGGGCCGGCTGCGCCATTGGGCAAGCTCATCGTTCCACTTATCCTTCAACCGGGCCACCGTGCTCGCCGATACCGGTGCGTCCTCTCCCAGCAGCCCCCGCAAAGCCAGATCGAAGTCGCCTTCGGATAGACCCCGTGCAGGTACAGCTCGGGGATCAACTCAGCAACCTTCCTGGTCCTGTTGACGAACAGCGGCAGCAGCCGGCTCTCGAACTGCTCCTCGGTATCGCGGACTCGCGGCCGCCTCAGCTGTATCGTTCCCGAACTCAGCGTAAGCCTCCGGGCTCTGCCGTATCCGTTCCGATAGCCGGTATCTGAGTCCGAGTCGGATCTGAGCGCCGACTTCGCCCTTCCCAGAAACGCCGTCACCTCCTCCTCCAGCAACTCCTGGATCAGCCTCTGGACCTGGCTTCGCACCCAATCCTCCAACTGCTCCCACTCCGGCCTTGACTCCGACCTACTCTCAGTGCTTTCCTTCCTCATGGGCGGTCTATCTCCTCTCTTGGGCCTCGAGCCCGTGTTGTTCAGAGAGAGGGTACACCGCCTGACTGTTTACACACTTTTTGAAGATACCTCGCTCGCCAAGCTTCCAAAGCGACAACAGGACCAGGCCAAGCTCATGCTGCGTACTATCCCCTACGCGCCGACTCGGACAGAGGCTGAGCGGCTCAGGACGGTGTTCACCAGGTGGTGCGGCGACCATTCCTACGAGGCGGCCTCAGAGGCCTTGGAGCGGGACTGGGAGACCGCATGGTCACCTTCTATGACTTCCCAAAGGAGCACTGGGGGCACCTTCGCACGACGAACCCGGTAGAATCACCCTTCGCGGCCCTCAGGCTTCGGACCGATGCCGCCAAGCGCTACAAGAGGGTCGATCGGGCGATAGCGGTGATCTGGAAAATGTTGATGGTCGCCGAACAGCGCTTCAGGCGTCTGAAGGCCCCTGAGTTGATCGAAGACGTCTATCTCGGTGCACAGTATGCGGATGGAATCGCCATTGAATCAACGGCTGAGAAGGTCGCCGCCTGATGTCGTTTACACACCTATTGACGTAACCTCCACCTCCGAGCACGCGCTCCATCAGTGCCTAACCTCCAATTAACATGCGGCCGCAGTGCGGACAGGATGATACCATACGGCGACACGGTGACATGTCATGTGTCTCACAGGAGGGTAGCTCATGAAGACGATAGCCAACAGGTCTGGAGATTACTCGTACGTCATCGGGCCGTACCGCGAGCCTACAGGGACGGTGACACCAGGAGAGACCTTTGCGGTTGAGACGGTGGACGCGTTTGAAAACAAGATCGACTCAGCCGACGCAGATATCACGACGCTCATCAAGATGCCTTACGTGAACCCGCTCACAGGGCCTGTCTACGTGGAAGGGGCCGAGAAAGGGGACACCCTGGCCGTGACCATCCACTCCATCGAAGTCACGCGAGACTACGCTGTCAGCGCGCTAATACCGGAGTTTGGTGGCTTGTGCAGCACGGTGTTCACCCGGACGCTCAATTCTCCTCTCCCGCCTCGAGTGATGCTGCATCCTATACGCGATGGTGAGATTACTTTCTCCGAGGAGATGGCTATCCCGCCGATTCCGTGCCAGCCGTTCTACGGCACCATGGGGACCGCTCCGGAGCTAGAGGCAATCTCGTCGCTAGCCCCTGGATTCCATGGTGGGAACATGGACGCGGCCGATGTATGTCCAGGCAACACGGTATTCTTCCCTGTCAACGTCCCTGGGGCCCTGCTTTACGTGGGAGACGGGCATGGTGCGCAGGGTGACGCCGAGGTCTGTGGTGTAGCTGCTGAGATACCCACCCGGGGGGAACTGACGGTTGAGCTGATTAAAGACAAGGCGATTGGCACCCCACGCGTGGAGTCCGAGGACTACATCATGACGGTCGGCAGCGCGCGTCCAATGGAGGACGCGGCACGGATCGCCTTCTACGAACTGGTTATGTGGCTGGAGTCTGAGTACGGTATCGAACGGCTAACGGCCTACCAGCTATGCTCTCAGATCGCCCGGGTTCGCCTGGCGAATATGGTCGATATCCTATATTCGGTGGTGGCGAAGTTCCCAAAGCGTTATTTGCCGGCGAGCAGTGGGGAGCAGCGCTTGGGCAATCGCTCCTAATCGATGTATTTGTTGGGGTTTCCATTGGTGTCATCGGCGCAGCGATTCAAGTCTGGACGAGGCGAACACATCTCGAGATCGTTGAATCAGCAGGGAGGTGTTCGGCGCTCGTGGCTTAGGCATTGTCTTGGCGATCATCGGCTCCACCGTTTGGGTAGTCACTTGCGCAACGCCAGCGCGTCTCTGGCGAAATGGCTCAAGCGCTCAGGCGATCGCCGGCGATGGGCAAAAGGGAGGCCCAAACTGAGCTATCGCCAATGCCTAAACTTCGCTTCTTGGCTGGGGGCTTCCGTATCGGCAATTGTCCGGCTGCGAGGATGCCATTAGGGCTTAAGGTCCATTCCCTCACCTGGTCGGCCTCATGGACTTAACCGTAGCCTTCAGAGCGGGGGTCCTGGATACGAAAAGGCCACCTCGCCTCATTAGATGCTGACTTTCAGCGAGGCGGCCAGCTCTGTGAGGGAGCCCCAGACGTCGTCGGGGACCGGAATACCGTCGCGCTGCCGCACGGCCCTTGTTCGCGCCTCGAGGTCTCCAGGGACCAAGACCTCGTCGAAGCCCGGCGCGGGGGGCACCGCCCTCAGCCGGCGAGCCATCTCGTCGGCCATCTCGGTGACTCGGCCCATAGGGGAGAAGAGGTCGGCCTTGTGGACGATCATCGTGATGCCCTGGCGCCGGTTGTAGATGCCTCCCCGATTGTCCTCGGCGTGGTCGGACGAGCCGGTGAGAATGCGCCCCATGTACTCCACGGCCAGCATGATGGCGTAGCCCTTGTGACCGCCGAAGGGCAGGTGGGCGCCGCCCTTGAAGAAGTCCTCGGGATCAGTGGTCGGCGTGCCGTCGCGGTCGACGATGTTGCCTGGGGGCACCTGCTCTCCCCGGTTTTTCGCCAGGACCACCCTGGAGCCGGACACGCCGGTAGTGGCGAAGTCCATCATCAAGGGCGGCTCCTCGCCGCCCGGGAACCCGATGGAGAGCGGGTTCGTGTGCAAGACCTTGCCCCGCCCGCCGTAGGGAACTGTGCTCTGCTGCTCCTCGGAGTAGCCGCCGGCCCAGGTGAAGGAGACCATGCCCTCCGACGCAGCCATCTCGGCATACTCCCCCACCCGACCGATGTGGCCGGACTGCACCAGGCCCACCACGGCAATACCGGTCTCGCGGGCCTTGCTTACCGCTGTGTGCAGTGCGTACTTGGCGGCGACGAACCCGAACCCCCAGTTCCCGGTGACCAGCGCCGTCGCCGGGGTCTCCGAGATGATTTCCGGCCGGGCGTCGGGCACGATGAACCCCGCCCTGATGTCGGCCACGTAGCCCGGCAGGTGGAACACGCCGTGTGGGTCCACGCCGGAGAGATTGGCGGAAACCAGGCCGTCGGCGACCCGGGACGCGCTGGTCTGGTCGGCGCCGGCCGCCACGAGAATGCGGGCCACGGTTTCATGAAGCTCCTCGGCAGTCTTTATATGCATTCGTTCCCTCCTCGATGTACTACGTGCAGCCTCGATTCGATCAGGCCGGAGACTTGAGATTATCTCAGATCGGCCGCCACGATAACCCCGCCGACCAACAGCCTAGGGTCTTTCGACTGTCGGGGCTTGCCATAATCCGCCAGTCCTAGGACAACATCCAAATCGCGGCATGCCAGGAGTCCGTCGTCCTAGGTGATCGTAGCGCCACGACATTCCAGGCGGACTCTGAGGTCCAATCGGAGGCTCCAAAGGGGTGTCGGAGCTTTCACCCGTTTGGTGCCTCACATGGCAGTATCCAGAACTAGATCCCGCTAACGCGGCCAGGCTAGCACACATACTGGCCATGATGCCCATGTAAGCAGCTCACATCGGCAATACTCTTACCGACTCACGACGCTACCACCCAGCTGATCTGGGAAATGTGGGTGAACAACATCCTCGCTAATCACCTGCTAGCCCAGTAGCCTTGTCTAGAGCAACCGCGGCTCTCGGCCACTCCTCCCCCTTCCTTGACTTCTAACCGTATACTGCCCCCAGAGGCACGCTCATGCTGGGTGGTGGCCTAGCTCACCCAGGACTCAGGTGTGCCTGGTATAGTCATGACTACGGTAGTATCGTTCTTCCCATCCAGCTGAAGCCGTGACCGCATAGCAGGGATCTCCATGAACCGTGCCACACCAGAACTCACAGATATGCGCCACATCAAGCTGTGCTATAGCAAGGACAGGTACTGCGGGCATCCGCGCCAGAGCGGAATCTTCAACTATGGCAACGGCGAGATCGCGGTGTTGCACAGCCACGCGCCGTCCCGGTACCAGGTCCGGGACGACATCAGCCATTCCTTCACCACCGGCTACCCCAGCCGGGCAAAGATACTGCTTCAGCGGTCTCTCGATGGCGGCGAGACCTGGCCGAGAGAACACGACGTGGTGGTGTACGATGAGTCCAGGCCCTTGGAAGAGAAGCGGGCCGCTTTGGCTCGCGCCGACATATTTGAAGTCAACTACTGGAATACGGAGATGACTGCGGATGAGGAGCGGGTCCGCGCCGGCGTGCCGGAGATGACCCGCCAGCGCATCGATCTCACCAGCCCCGATGCCGCTGTGTACTTCGCACGCACCGCCACTGGCCCGCCGAACGAGGACGGAGAGCCATCGCTGGAGTGCTTCGCCTTCCGCTCTGCAGACCGCGGCCGGACGTGGGAAGATATTCCCACCAGAGTGCTCCCGCCCCCGGGATTTGGCGGAGTGTTCAGGGATGCCCACCCCCTCGTCAAGTTCCCGGACGGCTCTTTGATGGGGGCGATGAGCGTGGGAGGTGTCGGTGAAGGCGCGCTCCGAAGCACCATACCCGGCGGGGTGGCGGTCTATGGCTCCGACGACAACGGCCTCTCCTGGAATTACCTGGCGCTTGCAGCCGTCGACCCAACGGGCATGGGCTCGCCCACCTACCCGGGACTGCTATTGCTGCCATCGGGGCGGCTGCAGTGCTACACGCTCAACATCGGCGGGATCCGCCACGCAATTCAGCTGGCTTACTCCGACGATGGAGGCTATAGCTGGAGCCAACCTCAGCCCATAGTGGCCTGGGGACGGTCGCCCTGGGGTCTGGGTTCCGGGCGCGCCGCCGTCCGTGGGAATTACTATCGCTCGCCGTGGCCTCTGCTCCTAGACGACGGACGGATAGTGGTGCTGTTTGGGCGACGGAAGACACCCTTCGGCATCGGTGTGATCGCGAGCGACGACGAGGGCGCCTCCTGGTCCCCAGAGCTCGTCATACGAGACGATGCCAGCGGCACAGACCTGAGCTATCCGGTCGCCACGCAACTGGACGACGGGCGTATCTTCACGGCCTACTACTTCATGGAGGACGATGGCAACAATTTCGGGGGGACGCGCCACATCGCTGGCAGCTCCTTCCGCCTGGCATAGGCTAGTACTTCGTCGCGCGGGGGCATGCCGGCCAGATGGTTTGACCCGCAGGCTACACAAGGTAGACCACTTTATTTGGGCGTGACTGTGCGACGAGCCGCAGAACATTTCCTGTCGGCTGCCCATCGAACGCCAGATCATTACCCCGACAGATGGCTTTGTGAGCTTGATGGGATGGTTGACGGCATTCGTCAGTGACACTACCATCGCTCTGGTCGAAGATGGTGCGTTGCTTGGGTCCAGGCAGCTCGATATGGGGTATTCTGGTGAAGATCACCGACATAAGGACCTTTCACTGCTCCGACGGGGTCCGCAACAGCGTCTTCCTCCAGGTGCACACCGACGACGGAATCATTGGAGTTGGGCCAGCCCTACACCATCGGCCCAGACGAGGGTATCCTCGGCCTGGTCGATTCCATCAAGCCCTGGTTCATAGGCCGCGACCCTTCGCGCATCGAGTGGCTCATGAGACGGGCCCGCAACACCATGCGTTTTCCCCAGGGACCGGTGGGGTGGTCCGCGCTGTCGGGGATCGACCACGCCCTCTGGGACATCGCAGGGAAGGCGGCAGAGCTCCCGGTCTACATGCTGCTCGGCGGCAGGTTCCGCGACAAGGTGAGGGTCTACTACGGCGTCCAGGGCGCATCCCCCGAGGAGCTGGCCGAGAATTGGACTGGCCCTCATCGAGCAGGGCTATACCGCCTTGAAGACCTCGCCCTATGGCCCCGAGTGGCGCTCCCAGCCCTGGAACACTGTGGTGCGCGAGGGCGCGCGAAGGATGGAAGCGCTGAGAGGAGCGGTCGGCGACAACGTGGATATCGGTATCGACGTCCACGCGACCCTCGCCGAGCCGGTACGGGCCGAGCAGCTGGCAGACGCGCTGGCTCCATACAGGCCGATGTTCGTCGAGGAGCCTGTGAGGCCGGAACACCTACCTTCGTTCGCCAGGCTGCGCGAGAGGCTTAAGGTGCCCCTGGCGACCGGCGAAAACCTGTACGGGCTGGGCCAGTTCGTCTCGCTGATCGACGCTCGGGGCGTGGACATCATCCAGCCGGACCTGTGTTCCTGCGGGGGTATCCTAGAGGCCAAAAAGGTCGCCGCCGTGGCCGAGGCCAACTACGTGACCGTCGCTCCTCACAACCCGCTGGGGCTGCTGTCCACCGCGGTTAGCGTTCACTTCGCCGCCGCCACGCCCAACTTCGTCATCCTGGAATACCAGGGCGACCACTCCAGTGCCAAGGCCCGATTCGTCGACGACCCTTGGAAGCCAGTGGACGGCTACATGCCGCTGCCTACCAGGCCGGGCCTGGGGATGGAGCTGGACCTGGACGCGATAGCCAAGAGTCCGCCGATGGCATGGGACCGCGGCTTCCCGGAGTATCCTGACGGCGGTCCCGGATTCATATGAAGATAACCGACATAACCACCTTCGTCGTAGATGGCGGCGGGCGCAATATCCTGTTCGTAAAGACCGAGACGGACAAGGACATCGTGGGCTGGGGCGAGGCCTTCAGCGTCGGGCCGGACCTGGCCGTCGTCGCCACCATCGACTATCTCAAGGGCTGGATCGTCGGCAAGGATCCCAGGAATATCGAGCACTTGTGGGCCTTGATGTACCAGGGCCTCCGGTTCCCGCCGGGCTCCGTGGGGCTGGCGTCGATCAGCGGCATCGAGTACACGCTGTGGGACATCTCGGCCAAGGCCATGGGCGTGCCCGTCTACAAGCTGCTGGGGGGGCGGGTCCGTGACCGAGTCCGAGTGTACCAGAGCTGCGGCCGGGGCTCGACCCCCGAGGAAGTCGCCGAGCATGCCGTGTCGCTTGTCGAGCGTTATGGATACACGGGGCTGAAGATGAGCCCGTTTCCACCGGACCCCGACCTGCGTTCTTGGAACGAGGTGCTGCGCGAGGGGCCGAAGTTCATGGAGGCTGTGCGCAAGGCGGAGGGCGAGGGGGTGAACATCGGCCTGGACGTTCATGCCAAGGTGTTCGAGCCGGTGCGTGCCCTCGAGCTGGCCCACGCGGTAGCCCCCTACGCTCCGTTCTTCTTTGAAGAACCCATACGCCCCGAGAACATTCGGGAGATGGCCCACCTCCGCCGCCAGATGCCCATCCCTCTGGCCACCGGCGAGGCCCTCTATACAAAGTTCGAGTTCAACGACCTGTTGCAGGCCGGGGCCGCGGACATCATCCAGCCGGACGTCTGTATATGCGGCGGCCTGATGGAGATGCGGAAGATCGCGGCCATCGCCGAGGGCCACGATGTCGTGGTCGCGCCCCACAACCCCATGGGGCCTCTGGCGGGCGCCGTAAATGTCCATTTCGCGGCGGCGACGACCAACTTCCTAATCTTGGAGTACCGGCCGCACGACACAGGTAGGTGGCGTGAGTTCGTGAAGGAGCCGTGGGTACCGGTGGACGGCTATCTTGACATCCCCGACAAGCCGGGATGGGGCCTAGAAGTGGACGAGGATGCGCTGGGCCGGTACCCGTACGCCGCCTGGCGCCGGGGCGATCCCCGCCGCCCCGACAACAGCCCGGCCTTTATCTAGCCAAAGTCGGTGGCGGGCCGCACTCGAAGGCTGCGAGCCCGGGACCCAGTCGAAGAGCGCCTCTACTAGGCTTCCACAACAATGGCCCGTTAGATAGTACGAGGTGGGTCCTCGCGCAGATAGGCGGTACGGGTGTCGTCTGCCTCGTTGAATGCACCGTGCAGCCACCTGCGCCCACGCCAGTATCAATATCGCCTTTTGCTCTCATCTCACCCCGAATAAACCTGCCTCTGGGGGCAGCATAGCCCAGGGTGTCAAGGAGGGGGGATGGGGCGTGGCAGGATCTACTGCAGGCGTATCAGAATGAGCCAGCGGTACTTGCGAGTCGATCTCACTCCAAGCCAAATTCGCTACCAGGACGCCCATTTCAGGACCTAATCCGACCCTCACGTCTAAAGGCAGCACTGCAGAGTAATGACCCGGCTCGTGTTCCAGTACTAGACGTTTGCCCGGGGGTACCCTCAACTCCTCTAATGGTGCATCTCGCGGCACTGGAACGTCGTGGTAACCTTTCCCCCATCGCGCTCGAACCTGAGCTGCAGGCCAGATGGATTCCGTGGCCCGCAGGCGAAGCACATGCCATAGTCGGTCTCGTCGTTCAGGGGGAGATTCGAAGGAGTCGTGTCCATAGCCGCTCTTTGGGAGTGTTGACCTGGCCAAGGGAACGCCCCCTGGAGCTAAGGTGGTCGCTCACCGGCCAGAGCGCGGGGCACCTGGAACCATATGTCCTCGGCCGAGATGATACGCTGTGCGCGGTCGGCGATAGGCAGGTCAACTCGCCTGCCTCCCTGGCGGTGCGATTCGCGCAGGGCGATCGCGACCTCTAGGTCGTGAAGACCGTCGTCACCCGATGAGTTCGGCTCCTTGCCGGTCTCGATGCACTGAACAAGGTCACGCACTGTACGTACACCGGCACTTTCTATCCGCTGAGGCCTTGGAAAGTAGTATCGACATAGCTGCATCCTACGATCACCGTCTGCTCTCTGCCACAACTCGAACTCCCAGTCGGCGGGGATCTTGATCCTTCCATCGCTGCCCAGGACGTCGGATTCGTTGTAAAGCCAGGTCTTGCTCTCCAGGTCCGCGACGCGAAGAAAGCCACGTACACCATTGTCGAAAGCCAGGTAGCCGTAGCCGCCGAGGTCGTCGTCACTACCCGCCTTCTCTTCGCTCTCCATCTCTCCGAAGACCCATGACACCCTCCCGTTCCCGCCAGCAAGATACCTCGCCAGGTTAATCGCATGGGAGTAGTGGGAGAACTCGCCGCTCGCGTAGACATTTACCTGGTGGACGCGACCGATTGCGCCCGAGTCAATCATCTCGCGCACCTTGTTGTACCAGGGGTCCCAGCGTCGCAAACAGTTGATCGCGAGCTTGATGCCGGCACTGCGGCAGGCTGCCACCATAGAGTCCGCCTCCGCGAGGCTTGTCGCTATCGGCTTTTCGGTCCAGATAGCCTTGACGCCGGTGCCCATGGCTGCGATAGCAGTCACGACCTCTGCTCGCGGCTTGGTCGAGATGCATACCGACACTATGTCCGGCCGCTCCTTTTCGATCATCTCGCGGTAGTCGGCGTAGAGATTGCTCAAGCCGTAGCGGCTGCCGAACGTCTCGCGCTGCTCAGCGTAGGAGTCGGCTGCGGCGACCACTTCAATCTCAGGCACCTGTAGGTAGCTGGGCATGTGGCCCCAGGGTAAGAGATAGGAACTTCCCTCCACCTCGTCGTCGATGGTGGAGGCGATGCGTCCCAAACCGATGATGGCTGCTTTGTATTTTGCCATTGTCCGATCAGTCATCCTCGTCATGATGTCTCATGGCGGAGCTGGCGGGTAAAGGGAACCAGAGCGGTGGGCCGGAACAGGCCTGCATTATTTCGGACTGATAAGTTAGGGGCTTGAAAGGATGTAATTATGAATGAAGAAACGGCCAACTCTCAGGGGGCAAATAAGAATTGCCCGAATGTCTTGTGACTGACGCTGTAAGATGGTTTCAATCGCTAAAATCTGCTCATCCGTTACGGGGAAGTTGCCAGTGCGCAACCTCTCTACAAACCTGCGCATGTGCTCAACAGTCCATTGCACCAAGTCCTGGTTCAAAGTACGAGATGGCACGGCTGGCATATATCGCTGCCTTGTTTCAACGTGACATGCTACAAAGGCCATTTCCTATAAGATGCAATGCCCATCTCATAATCTCAGCGTCTGGAACCTAGCCCGATAGTCGTGGCCAGTGTCTCCTTCTAATTACGAAGTTCTTCTATGACGTCGTCAAAGGGTGTTCTATCCTCGTCACTCATACTGGCAACCCTGGCATCCTGGGACTTAACTCATGCCTGCCCGCTACTGTCGGCGTTCTAAACCGCTATCCCGTCCAGTATCTCGCCCACAGTCAATAACTGGATCCTGGGATGTTCATTGCCCCAGAGCTCTATGGCTCCCGCATCACCATTTCGGAGTAAAATTCCGTTCCTTCACCGGGCCAAGCGGCTGCCATGATGACAAGCCCGGCCATCAATGCTGGGTCGTATTCCAGGACCCCCTTGAGTGCGCGAGGTCTACGATATTGACGTTGGCCCCCCCCTTGACCTCCACGACCATACGTCTGAAGCTCTTTCTCGTCCGGCACGGCAAAGTACACCCGACCATCCCACCATCGGCATGTCCGCTTGGTGGTGACAAAGCCCTCTAGTCTGCTCCACTGCCCACTTCTGGAAGTGGTACTACGCCGCCATAGATCCTTAGCGCCTTCCAGTGAGCCTGGAATCCCGTCTATGGTGTAATCGTGGCCTTCCACCAGTCCCAAACGCTCATTAAGCCGTATCCAGGCCACACGTTTGACGGCGTGAATCGCTATATCTATCCCTATCCATTGGCGGTCGGTTTATGCGCGGCCTCAATAGTGGTGGCACAGCCGCAGAATGGGTCGAGTACCACGTCTCCGGGGTTACTGGAGGCACTAATAATGCGCTCCATCAAGGCGACGGGTTTCTGCGTGGCCGTAGCCCATCCGCTCTGACGCTTGAGAGTCAATGGGCGGAATATCGACCCATATGGATTGCGCGGGGCGACTTCCAAGTTGTCCAGATACCTCTTGACGCGGAAACCACCTTTGCGAGTGCGAAGCAATCGACCTTCTCTATCCAGTCGCTCCATTGTCTCTAGCGGAACGCGCCAATTCTCATTCTTACCCTCGTACTCATAACCAGTTAGTCTTTGGCCGTCAAGTCGCCGTCTGTCCATCGACGACCATCAGGGTCTTGATGTCGGAAACGGGCTAGGTGTTTATCGTCGTAGGGTTGGAATTGCGTGTGCCAGTTCCAGTTTCCAGTCCGGCTGTAAAACAAGATGGTATCGTGAATGGCTCCATACCTGCGTGCATCATTGTGGGCGGAGGTGCGCTGCCAAACGATTTCATTCTGGAAATTCTCGATGCCCAACCTCAGCAGCCAGAAGGGCTGTGATATAGTGGCTTGCCGTAGGGTCGCAATGGTAGTAGATGCTTCCGGTCGGCTTCAATGGCCGCTTCATAATGAGCAGGCGTTGAGCCATATGGATAGGTAGGCCATCAGAGGCGCGGTTGTGTCCCGCGCAGGCCTTGCATCCAGCGTTTCCGGAACTCCGATACGGTGTCGTCAGGCCCGCTCTCCCGCATTAGCACTGGCATTGTGCGGATAGCCCGTTCCCGTTCCGCGTCCAGTTCCCACATATCGCAGAACGCTTCGATTTGATCTGGCAAGGGCCTTCCAAGTTTCGTCCTTGTATATGGAGTTGTATTGACGATTGAGTTGAAGGGCGGGTCCAGGTAACAGTCAGACAGGCATTGGGCAGCGTCCTGCATTATGGTTAAGCAATCTCCATAATAGAGGCGGTTCATACCGTCACCGTAGCCCTGATGAAGCCCTCGAAGGGATTCTTCAGGTTGCGGATATTGTACTTGTACAGGCTTCGGTCACATGGGTGCCTGCGTGTTCGCGGGAATACTTGTGATGTGTCCAGGAACAGGCCCGCTTGAGCAGGCCCCTCTATGGTGTTCGTGCTAATGAAGCCATCGGAATGCGGTACCGAGTGGTCGACGCAAGATCGCCGTGATAGTACTGGGGGGAACCGGCATGTCCGCCTCAAACACATCCCTGCGGTCCAAAAGCCACCGTCGCAGCTTACGAGCTCCCCAGGCCGGATGGGCCGCACGGGCAGACAGCACCGCCTGCTCAATCTGCGATGGGGTACGTGCAGGCGAGTAGTGAGGCCGCCGCGGCAGCTCGATATCACGGGAAAGTTGGTGGGAAGATACGCCTGCCTCGCTCCCTTCACGGAAACGCCCAAGCCACTTGTATCCAGTCGTAGGGCTGATCCCGAAGCGACGGCAAAGGCCCCTTTTGTTGGTGCCTTCAGCCTGCGCCAGCTCCACGAACTCTCTCCTCTGAGACATAACGGACATCTCCTTCCATGGCATGACCACCTCCTTGTAATGAAGTCATGCCTATTATGGTGTCCACCATGTCCCCGGCCACAACATGTGTAAGCTATGTCCCCGGTCTATACAGGGTTCATCGAGGTGGAGTCGCAGCGTATCGGCTGGCTCCATCGGCTCCATTGTCACGGACCCCTCGGTGCCGTTCACCTCGAACCGTCGTGAGAGCTGCCCAAACCCCCTGCCCGCGATGTCCACTATTGCCATGGAGTCATCATACTCGAATACGCCGAGGGTGTTGTCCGCGTATTCAGGGTTGCCGAAGGCATCGTGGCGCAGAAACGAGGTCACTCTCTCGGGGCGTCCGAGAATCCACACGACCTGGTCTATCATGTGGCATCCCAGGTCGAAGAATAGGCCGGCCGTCTGTGGTGCGGCTTTGACTTCATTCTCGGTGACATTTACGGACATCTGCCCACGTATGTAGAACACGTGACCGAGGAATCCTGAGCGCGCCCATTCGGCGATTCGCTCGAAGCCATCGTGCTTGCGGAACATGTAGCCCAGTTGGATGAGCAGACCGCGCTCGCGGGCCATCGCAACTAGCCTCTCGAAGCGGGGGTAATCGTCGCCTGCAGGCTTGTCGTAGAAGGCGTGCTTGCCCGCCGCGATGATCTCCTCAGTGTGCCCCAGGGAGGTATCTTCAAAAAGTGTGTAAACAGTCAGGCGGTGTACCCTCTCTCTGAACAACACGGGCTCGAGGCCCAAGAGAGGAGATAGACCGCCCATGAGGAAGGAAAGCACTGAGAGTAGGTCGGAGTCAAGGCCGGAGTGGGAGCAGTTGGAGGATTGGGTGCGAAGCCAGGTCCAGAGGCTGATCCAGGAGTTGCTGGAGGAGGAGGTGACGGCGTTTCTGGGAAGGGCGAAGTCGGCGCTCAGATCCGACTCGGACAACGATACCGGCTATCGGAACGGATACGGCAGAGCCCGGAGGCTTACGCTGAGTTCGGGAACGATACAGCTGAGGCGGCCGCGAGTCCGCGATACCGAGGAGCAGTTCGAGAGCCGGCTGCTGCCGCTGTTCGTCAACAGGACCAGGAAGGTTGCTGAGTTGATCCCCGAGCTGTACCTGCACGGTCTATCCGAAGGCGACTTCGATCTGGCTTTGCGGGGGCTGCTGGGAGAGGACGCACCGGTATCGGTGAGCACGGTGGCCCGGTTGAAGGATAAGTGGAACGATGAGCTTGCCCAATGGCGCAGCCGGCCCCTCGATGACCTGGAAGTGGTCTACATGTGGGTGGATGGAGTCTACGTCAAGGCTGGTCTTGAGAAGGAGAAGGCGGCGGTACTGGTGGTGATGGCGGCCCTGAGCGACGGGAGCAAGGTGGTGGTGAGCGCTGTTCCCGGATACAGGGAGTCCACAGAGAACTGGTCCGAGGTGCTCAGGGACATCAAGCGCCGGGGCTTGAGCTGCCCGAGGCTGGTGGTTGGAGACGGACACCTGGGCATCTGGGGAACTCTGCGCAACGTCTATCCGCAGGCGGCAGAGCAACGCTGCTGGAACCACAAGATCGTAAACGTGCTCGCCAAGCTTCCAAAGCGACAACAGGACCAGGCCAAGCTCATGCTGCGTACTATCCCCTACGCGCCGACTCGGACAGAGGCTGAGCGGCTCAGGACGGTGTTCACCAGGTGGTGCGGCGACCATTCCTACGAGGCGGCCTCAGAGGCCTTGGAGCGGGACTGGGACCGCATGGTCACCTTCTATGACTTCCCAAAGGAGCACTGGGGGCACCTTCGCACGACGAACCCGGTAGAATCACCCTTCGCGGCCCTCAGGCTTCGGACCGATGCCGCCAAGCGCTACAAGAGGGTCGATCGGGCGATAGCGGTGATCTGGAAAATGTTGATGGTCGCCGAACAGCGCTTCAGGCGTCTGAAGGCCCCTGAGTTGATCGAAGACGTCTATCTCGGTGCACAGTATGCGGATGGAATCGCCATTGAATCAACGGCTGAGAAGGTCGCCGCCTGATGTCGTTTACACACCTATTGACGTAACCTCGACGCGTTTGCCCGTGACCGTCTGTCTGATCCCACACAGCTTCCACGGTCAGGGCTTCGCCAGGACGAAGTCGCACTGAGCCTTGGTCAGAGACGAACACAGACTGAGCCGGTCCTCAAGCAACAGTTTCAGGCGTTCCGCCATAACGACATCGGTCCATGACCTGGGCGGCCCTCCTGTTGCAGGGTTATTGGGATCGGGCGGCCTAGCCAACCTAAAGGGAGTCGTGGGGTGCAACCCGATCAAGCCGAGTAGTCGTCCCGATTCATCGAAGACCGCATCTCCTACAGATTCGGGCCGCCCTACGAGCCGCAATACGTCGGGATGAGTCACAAAACCGAACAACACCTCCTCCCAGTCCTTAAGCCCGAATCCACCGAAGGACACCGATGGACGGCGTGAGGAAAGCGGAAGGGGGGTGAGGGAGCTACAGGGGAAATAGCCTGGGTTCCATTTGGGGTAGGGAGGTCGGCGGACGGTCTTCATCGCCGCACAGGGGCCCCTATGGCCGTCTGCGGGAGCTGCGATGCGCGGGATGGCGAGAGAATACGCAGCAGGGAACTCTCTCGGACCGGGCTGGCACGAGTCTGCGGGGATCTTCGGTTGTCCGGTGGGTGGGTCGGTCGCCGACGGTGCCGTCAGGCCGGGAGTGGAATGGCTCGCAGCCGGGCCAAGGCGCGGCTGAACTTCTCAGCCCAAGGCCAGCGATCCGGAAGATGCAGGGTCAACCGGCGTGCCGAGCGGGTGAGCCGTCCGGCCAGGGAGAAGAACCGCCGCCGGAGGGTCTTGGTGGTGGCTATCCGCTCTCCCAGACCGATCCGCGCCGTCCAGCGGGCCAGGTTGTGGGCCATCGTCTGGACGGCCAGCCAGGCGCCGTTGGCGGCGAAGCGGCCCGAGGGGAGATGGTTCAGCCCGACGCCGTACTTGAGGTCGCGTATGGCATTCTCGATCTCGGCGTGGCGGCGATGGTCAGCCTCCAGTTCGAGCAACTCCCCGTCCCGGTCGGTGATGAAGCCATGATAGCTGTATTTGGCGAAGAGGGCCAGTTGGGAACCGGGCGTCGGCTTCACCCGCCGGACGATGAGCCGTACCGGCGCGGCGTCCGCCTCGGCCTGGAAGGGGGTGCAGGTGGTCTCGGCCACATCGGCGGCGCCGTCCATCCAGTAAGGAATCGGCGTCCAGGCATCTTCGGGTATCGCCTCGATGAGATTGTGCAGGCTTTTGTGCTGGCGGATGGTGATGGAGAAGCGGACATCCATCTTGCGGCAGACGGATACCACGCCATGAGTGTAGAACCCGCTGTCGGCCCGTAGCGTGAGTCGTCCGTTGGCCCCGGCGTAGCGCACCCGTCCCACCGTCTCCCGCAGGAAGTGGGCGGCGCCGCGGGCGGTGTTGGCCCGGCCCTCGCGCAGCCGGGACATCAGCACGTCTCCGGTGCCGGCGGCGATGGCCAGCAGCGGGTGGTAGCCCCGCTTGCCGGTATAGCCGTGGTGGCGGGCGCCCTCCTTGGCCAGTCCGTAGGTCTCGCAGATGGTGGAGTCCAGGTCAATGGTCAGGGGCCCGTCGCCGGGTCCCGCCCCGGCCTGCCAAGCCCGGGCCAGCAACTCGCGGCTCACCCGGTCGAGTTGACGGACGTGGCCCCACCGGAAGCTGCGCAGGAAGGTGCCCAGGGTGGATGGCGCCTTGAGAGTGCCGCCCAGGGTGCAGGCCGTCCCCCCGGTGCGCAACACATCGGCGTCGTCAATGCAGTCGCCCCCAGCCAGCGCAGACGCCACCAGCGTCATCATCTTGTCGCTCGTGTTCGCCCGCCCCGGGGCATCGCCCAGGTCGAGGCGCTGCCGGACGAGTTCGGGCGAGGCGCGAGAGTTCGGGCCGCGCGCCAGGGTGGCCGGAAGGAGCAGCCCGGCATTGGCCACCAAGCGGCGGTCGTCGAAGGTGATTTGGATCCGGTCGGGGTGGTTGCGTGGCAGCATCTACTGGGTGCTCCTTTTCCGGGGCCGTTTTTTTGCTACAAAACCATTATCCCAGAAGCACAGGAGCACCTTCTTGCCGCCTCAGGACGCTAACCCGACGCCCTCCTTCGGTGGATTCGGGTTAAGCGAGCGTGCAGTTCCCGGCACGGCAGTCCAAGGCTGTGTGATAGCCCTTTTCTGGTAGCTCACAACCTTCTGCCCGGTGGCTAGGCTCGCACCACTCCCAAATTCTGCCGAGGGCAAGGCAGTAGTACCTTCGGTCGCGAAAATACGCGCACCTGTTAAGACATCAGTGCGGAGCATTGTCCCCCTAAAGCTCCCTCTCCTCGGTACCGCGATTACAGTACACAGGTCCTGCGTAACTCGACCCATAACGGTCATCACATGACCGTCAGAATCAACGATCACTCCGGTCCTAATGCCGATCCCTCCGCTACCATTAGGCTTATACCTTGCCACGAACACAAGTGTGTCGACTCCAACGTCCAAAATGGGATTGCCTTGTCCATCACCTACAAGATGAAGGTCAGCGTCAAAAAAGCCAGGGGATTTGGCCGCTACTTTGGCCGCTACATAATCCGGATCGCAGGACGCTGGCGCACCACCGGGACTCGGAGGTTCGGTTCCGGCGTTAATTGGGGTGGGTTCACTCATACTGACGTTGGGCAACACCTCGCCGCCGCTCGGGGAAGCGCCGCTAGAGGATTGAGCGGCTGCCTCCGTAGGTTCTGTTCCCGCATTGGGCAACACCTCGTCGCCACTCGGGGATTGAGCGGCTGCCTCCGTAGGTTCTGCTCCTGCATTGGGCAACACCTCGTCGCCGCTCGGGGAAGCCGGAGCAGAGGCGCAGGCAGCTAGAAGCACTAGCAGTCCGACGACGACTGCGTGATTGAAGTACACTTTCAAGGCTCTCGCAAGGCTGAACAGCACCTTCTGGTTCATGGAGCCCCCTCCAGATATCTCTAGTACCTAATACGCCGACGCGCCAGCCGGGGTTTTGCCGCAGCTGACGCACCTTACCCAACGCTGTAGAAGTTACGTCAATAGGTGTGTAAACGACATCAGGCGGCGACCTTCTCAGCCGTTGATTCAATGGCGATTCCATCCGCATACTGTGCACCGAGATAGACGTCTTCGATCAACTCAGGGGCCTTCAGACGCCTGAAGCGCTGTTCGGCGACCATCAACATTTTCCAGATCACCGCTATCGCCCGATCGACCCTCTTGTAGCGCTTGGCGGCATCGGTCCGAAGCCTGAGAGCCGCGAAGGGTGATTCTACCGGGTTCGTCGTGCGAAGGTGCCCCCAGTGCTCCTTTGGGAAGTCATAGAAGGTGACCATGCGGTTCCCAGTCCCGCTCCAAGGCCTCTGAGGCCGCCTCGTAGGAATGGTCGCCGCACCACCTGGTGAACACCGTCCTGAGCCGCTCAGCCTCTGTCCGAGTCGGCGCGTAGGGGATAGTACGCAGCATGAGCTTGGCCTGGTCCTGTTGTCGCTTTGGAAGCTTGGCGAGCACGTTTACGATCTTGTGGTTCCAGCAGCGTTGCTCTGCCGCCTGCGGATAGACGTTGCGCAGAGCTCCCCAGATGCCCAGGTGTCCGTCTCCAACCACCAGCCTCGGGCAGCTCAAGCCCCGGCGCTTGATGTCCCTGAGCACCTCGGACCAGTTCTCTGTGGACTCCCTGTATCCGGGAACAGCGCTCACCACCACCTTGCTCCCGTCGCTCAGGGCCGCCATCACCACCAGTACCGCCGCCTTCTCCTTCTCAAGACCAGCCTTGACGTAGACTCCATCCACCCACATGTAGACCACTTCCAGGTCATCGAGGGGCCGGCTGCGCCATTGGGCAAGCTCATCGTTCCACTTATCCTTCAACCGGGCCACCGTGCTCGCCGATACCGGTGCGTCCTCTCCCAGCAGCCCCCGCAAAGCCAGATCGAAGTCGCCTTCGGATAGACCGTGCAGGTACAGCTCGGGGATCAACTCAGCAACCTTCCTGGTCCTGTTGACGAACAGCGGCAGCAGCCGGCTCTCGAACTGCTCCTCGGTATCGCGGACTCGCGGCCGCCTCAGCTGTATCGTTCCCGAACTCAGCGTAAGCCTCCGGGCTCTGCCGTATCCGTTCCGATAGCCGGTATCTGAGTCCGAGTCGGATCTGAGCGCCGACTTCGCCCTTCCCAGAAACGCCGTCACCTCCTCCTCCAGCAACTCCTGGATCAGCCTCTGGACCTGGCTTCGCACCCAATCCTCCAACTGCTCCCACTCCGGCCTTGACTCCGACCTACTCTCAGTGCTTTCCTTCCTCATGGGCGGTCTATCTCCTCTCTTGGGCCTCGAGCCCGTGTTGTTCAGAGAGAGGGTACACCGCCTGACTGTTTACACACTTTTTGAAGATACCTCCCATCGTCTTCTGGAACCGCAGCGCCGAGCAGATTCTCGGGCACAAAGCGTCCCAGGTGATCGGGCGGCGATGCTACGAGGTATTGCAGAACCTTCCCCCGGAAGGTTCGACGCCGGTCTGCATGGAAGGCTGCCCTTCTATCCGGCTCGCCAGAGAACGACGTGTCCCGCCGGTAACCTGTGTCCGAGCGCGGTGCGCGTCAGGCACACGAAAAGAGATCATGGTAACCCCTCTGATCATCCCGATGGCCCACTCGGATCAGACGCTGCTAGTACACCTGTTCAATGCGAACCTAGATGAAGCACGGGCCACAAGAGTCGCTGCAACCGTCCAGAGTGTGTTCTCTGAAGGGAAGTCCCCAGCCGTGCCAACGGACTTGACCACCGACTCGACCCGCCGCGCAGCTGGTCCCCTTACTGGCCGCGAGTTGGAAGTTTTGCGCTTGGTGGCTTTGGGGCTGGAGACCAAAGAGATCGCCGACGAGTTCGGCCTGAGTCCTCACACCGTCCTCAACCATGTCCGCAACGCTCGCAAGAAGCTGCATGTGAAATCCACACTAGCCGCAGTGATCTCCGCCCAGCATTCCGGTCTGCTCTAGCCACTCCCAACGATTCCGCCTCCAGGTCATCTTGGCCTCGTATGCCGTGTATGTCGTCGACAGCTAAGAAAAAGACTGAATTTAGTCATTGACACGGCCAAAAGCTATGGTACAAGTATCACATATAGATTGGGATTCACCAACGGCGACTTTGGATGAACATACAGAAGGCGTTTGAGTTGCGCGGTGTTAGAGAAGTGGCTCCGGAAATCTGAACAGGGGGATAAGTGGAATCGCTGCCTGATTGAGGGCATGATAGTGCTCTCGGAGACAGGAGCGAGAGATGAGCAGACGACCCCGCCGTAACCACTCGGCAGAGTTCAAGTCGAAGGTGGCTCTTGCCGCAGTGCGCGGCGATCGGACACTTTCGGAGCTGGCAAGCCAGTTCGATGTGCACCCGAACCAGATCACGCAATGGAAGACCCAGTTGCTGGATCGGGCGGCGCAGTTATTTGGGTCCGGGACAGGGCAGGCTGAAAAGCCGGTAGATATGAAGGTCCTTCACGCTAAGATCGGTGAGCTTGCGTTGGAGAACGATTTTTTAGAGGCCGCGCTCACGAAGGCGGGATTGCCGGGCGCAAGGCGATGATCGACCGCGATCACAAGCTGCCTCTCGCCCGCCAGGCAAAGGCAGTGGGCATCAGCCGCGGGAGCATCTACTACCGGCCACGGCCGGTGGGCGAAGCCGGTCTCGGGCTGATGCGCCGCATCGATGAGCTGCACCTTGAGTATCCGTTTGCAGGCAGTAGGATGATGCGAGGCCTGCTCCGCCAGGAGGGACTCTCCTCCGGGCGTAGACACATCGCCACACTGATGCGGCGGATGGGCATCGAGGCGCTGTACCGCAAGCCCAACACCAGCCGGCGACGGGGCCCGGCCATACGGTGTATCCGTACCTGCTGCGCGGGCTTGAGGTGAGCAGGCCCAACCAGGTGTGGGCAATGGATATCACGTACATTCCGATGGCCAGGGGGTTCGTGTACCTAGCCGCAGTGATGGACTGGCATAGCCGCAAGGTGCTGGCCTGGCGGGTATCGGTCACAATGGACACAGACTTCTGCGTGGAGGCGCTCGAAGAATCCCTGGGACGCCACGGCGCGCCGGAGATATTCAACACAGATCAGGGAAGCCAGTTCACAAGTGACGCCTTCACCGGCCTGCTGAAAGCCAATGGGATCCAGATCAGCATGGACGGGAAGGGAAGCTGGAAGGATAATGTGTTCGTCGAACGGCTGTGGAAGAGCGTCAAGTACGAGGAGGTGTACCTGAGAGCCTACGAATCGGTCCCGGAAGCCAGAACTGGACTCGGGCGGTACTTCGAGTTTTACAATGCCGGACGGCCCCATTCGAGCCTTGGGGGAATGACGCCGGACCAGTTCTTTGACAGAGCGCCTGCCGAGTCCGCGGCGGCCTAACGCACGGCAGCGCGATTCCACTTATCAAACCGGGCAGCGCTGTTCAGACAAACGAGACCACCTCTTTAGGGCATTACTAGCTAGGCATAACGGAGGGGGTACGATGAACAAGAAGCGGCTAGGCGTATTCTGTGGCGTTATAGCGATTGCAATAGTGCTCGCGATGATAGCTGTGCCTGCCGGAGCGGCCGCCGGAGCGGCCGCCGGAGCGGAAGTCGGAGCGGAAGTAGACTGGTCCGATCCTGAAGTCATCATCCACACTATCGAAGAGTTGCAGCAGAAGGGTGATGGTGCGCAGGCCGCTTTCGCCGAGTTGCCCCGCGAAGCCCAGGCGGCTATCGAAGACCTCGTAAGGAAGACGCCGATCACTTACGAGGTAACTACAGGGGAAGGTGCGGCGGGGGTGCCAGTGGCCGCTTTACGAAAGGTCTCGAATGGGAATGGGGGGGGATTCTTGCACTTGGACGTGGAGGAAGCTCACAGTCAGCCAAGGGATCTTTTGGAAATACTGGCAAAAGATTAATTGGTGCTACACGGTATCGACCGTCGACAGTGGATACCGGACGCGCGGTGGATCCGCGAATTGGCCTTGGAACTACAAGGGTCATAGCAGTGGCTCCACTTATCTTGCTTCTACGTTCTATACGGCGTTCACTCAGGGCACGGTTCAATATTGTCTTATTGGGTGTTTGCCAATCTACAAGTACCCGTGGATTGATCAGAAAGGGAAAAAGAACAATGGGTACTGGGACGACTGGGGCGTATAGGCAGTCCTTACCACAGGCAGGAGCGAAAGTAGGGAGTCGTACGCGATGAGTTCAATTGAGCCGAGAAGCTCCCCTGCAGACACTTCATTGAGCTGGGTTGTCGGCTTGGCGGTCACGGCGGGGCTCTCTGCGGCCGCTTTCGCCGCACCGCCGTTGGCGCCGGTCGTTGCAGCGATGTGGCTATTCGGCGGAATCATGGCATTTCTACGCGGTCCGAGCAAAGGCTGGAAGGTCCTCGGCATCGTCGGGATCACCGGAGGCGTGATTATTATTGCCGCGCTGGTCGGACTGACCGTGCAAGCGATATTCGGCGACGTTACTGGAGTAACGGAGGGACCCGGAGAGTAATCCGCACCTGTGGGGTGTGACCATGAGAGTGGGGAACCATCGCTACAGGCTGCACAGATTCTCCATATGGTGACTCTCAGTATCCCCGGATCGCATGACTCTCGTATCAACGGTGGCCGTGGTCGTGCTACTAGCCACATCCGTCAGGCTGACTCAGCCCTGGAACTCTGGGACTGATCAGTCCATATTGCCGGTCAGCTCTGTGGCCTATGCTTCCGGCGGAGAGCGCGTGCAAGCAGCCGATGCGACGGCTGGGCCTGACCTGGACAAGAATTGGTGTGAGAACGCCGACGGCCATTATCACGGGTTGGGGCCGGTGATGGCCGTCATGGTATGGCCAGCCTGGGTCCAGTGATATGGTGTCCGATCCGCCCCCAGGACACTCGTTGCAGGTGATGGAAATCGTCTGTGTTGGCGAGGACGGGCCAAGGGAGGGCTCGAGGGGCACAGCCGTATGGATGTCACCGGATTCACCATGGTACGGAGGGGAGGAATCGTACCGTCCCACCTCTAATACCTGTCCCTTGACCATCACCACCCGGCTCTCCTTTCGATAACTGACGAACACGCGAGGCCAGAGGCTCATCTGTACCCACTTCGCCCCCGGATGGTCACGGATACTGTGCCTTCCTGGAATCCACCCTTCTGGTCTCTCCTGTGAGGCTAAGCGCACGCACTGTGAGTGTGTCCTCGTCTTTGTCGGCCGCCCGAGTGGCCCTTTCTGACAACAAAAAAAGGCCCACATATAGATGAACGAGCAGAGGCGACCACCGTGCAATACGATGGCCGCCCCTTGCGTTTCGGTCAGCACCTAGTCAGCGGCCCGCGCCGACCAGCTCTTCCTCTCTCTCCTGCTCCACGCTGAGCGCCCACTCGAACAGCGACAGCGATGCCGGCCGGGGTGGCTTGCGCCGTCCGTTCGGCTTCACAGGCACCTCCGCAAACAGCTCTGCCCACGTCAAGACTGCCTGCTCCAGCTCTTCCGCTTCGGCTCCGTTGGGTTCTTTGGGAGACAGGTGCCCGTTGGCCATGACCACCTCAACCGAAGGCGCGGTTCCGTTCCTGTGCACTTCGACCGACTCCGGCTCGACCATGTGCCACCCCTCGTCAACCAGCAGCTCCTCTCCGGTTGCCTCGGCGTCCCGCGCCTGCGCGAAGGCCGCTTCCACGGTCTCCTCGCCTGCCTCGTCGGCAGACAGGTCCCCCTCCTCTCCATTGACGATCTTGCGCGCCAGGGCGAGCATCAGGTCGTCTCCGTCGTCGCCGTATGCGGCCAGCCCGTCCTCTGGCAGCTCGCCCTCCACCGCCAGGGAACTCTGTAGCTTCTTGGCCACCAGCTTGAGCGCGTCGGCCTGGAGGCTGTTCCTGTAGGCCATGAAGACGACCCTGACGGGCCTGGTCTGGCCGATGCGCCACGAGCGGCGCGAAGCCTGCCGCATCGTGTAGACGCTGTAGTCTGTTTCCATCCAACAGATCGTTGGAAAGTCCACCAGGTCGAGGCCGGTCTGCACCAGCCGGGGATGGCATATCAATATGTCGATGCCCTCCTTTACCTTCTGCGCGACCCACGCCTCCCTGCGGTCGGGGGCAACCGCGTCGGCCTTCATCACCGCCACCTTAAAGCCGTGGCGGGTGAGGATGTCGCTCATCCGCCCGGTCACGTCCCGTGTCCCGGTGTGGGTGGCGTAGACGAGGACCCTTCTCCCCTCCAGCCGCTCGGCGGCCACAAGGTCGAGCAGTGCCTTTTCCTTTGGGTATAGCCTCTCGTCCGACAGCGGAGGTATCTGCACGAGCACGTCCCCGGTCGTGGGATCGAAGGCCGTCTCGCCCCGCGTGCAGCCGTCCGGGTAGGCCAGAAGGCTTTGAAGGTACGTGGCCAGCAGCCTCTTTGAGCCCTTGGCGAGGGCCTCAGTCAGAGCGGCCCGCAGCGTGTCGAAGAGCTTGTCGTATGCCTTGCCCTGCGATAGCTCCGTGGCGTCGGGTTCGGAGTCCATCGAGGACAGGAGCACCTGCTCCTCGTAGGGCGGCAGGTCGGAGGCCACCTCGGACAGCCGCAGGAACACGCTGTGTCCTATGAGGTGGAAAAGTGCAGCCGGAGCGAGTCCCGGCTTCTCGCGCACCGTCTTGCGGTAGCGCCTGCGCCTGCTGCTCCTGCCGTCCTCGTCGTAGCCGCCGTCGTCCCCGCGACGGATGGTCTCCTCCAGGAAGCCGTACCGGCTGATCCAGCGGCCCTCCTCCGATCTGCCGAACTCCGTCCTGATCTCGGGGGAGAACCTGTAGAGGAGATGGAACAATGTTGAAGCATATCTTCCAAGCAAAGTTCCCGTCAGTGTTAGGGACCTGCCGCAGGCGTCGGCGAGGATGCCCGCCGCGATGCCCTGGGCCGAGCCTCTGCCCTTAAACTCATGGACCTCGTCTGCAATGAGCAGGTCGAAGAAGCCCCTCATGCGGTGCTTGACGTAGTCCGCCAAAGGGAGCCGGACTGGACGACATGCTACCTCCGACTGAAGCTAAGTCAACCGCCCACCAGTATCTGAGCTATTGGTGTCTATTTGATAACAAGTATGTGCGACCTTACGGGCGGCGGTAGTGGCGGCCCAGTTCCGAGGCATAGCGGCGTCCCAACGTGGCGCCCTCGGCCTCCAGCCATTCGGTGAACCGGGTGGAGCTGGTAGGCGGGTCAACCGAAACCAGATGGCCCGCCAACAGGCCGTCTATTTCATCCCTGGTCAGCACCACGTCCCGCACCAGCCAACCCGCCATTCGGGCGGCCAGCAGCGCCACGGAAGGCCGTACGTGAATCAGTCGGGCTCGGCTGTCCACTCGTCTAGCTATGAGCCGTACCATCCCCTCAAACGTGAATGTCTCAGGTCCCACCGTGTCTAATACGACATCTTCACTTCCCGTCGCGGCATTCACGGCAAGTTGTGCGAGGTCGCCCACGAACACAGGCTGGATCGGATAGTCCCCGGACCCTGCGATGGGGAACGCTGGAAACCGCCGCAGGAACCAGGCGATGTTGTTTATCAGCACATCCTCAGGGCTGAACAGCACCGTGGGTCGGAGGATGGCGTAGGACAACCCAGACTCGTGGATCGCCTTCTCCACCAGCGCCTTCCCCCGGAAGTAAGGAAGTGGCGAGTCTTCCGAAGGGTTGGTTATGCTGATATGGACGATGCGTCTAACACCGGCTTCGACCGCCGCTGCTATCAGGGTGCGGGAGTTCTGGACGGCGACCTCATACGTGACCGCTCCTCTGGCAAAGCGAATCCAATAGGTGTTGTACAGAGTGGCGGCTCCCCGAAGACTTTCCACCAACCTATCGTAATCGCCGAAGTCCAAAGGTAGAGCCTCCACCCGATCACCGAAGGGGCTGCGGGAGGCGGGAGTACGGGTCAACGTTTTCACAATGCCACCCTGTTCCAGCAACCGCCGCGCGATGTACTTGCCACTGTAGCCAAAGGCCCCAGTGACGACCGAGAGACTAGATCGGCTCATTGCCTTCCTGACCTCCGAGATCAGCAATGGCTGCAGCAAGGAGCGCGAGGGCTGTTGGCAGGTAGAACATGCCGATGGAAGCTATCGCTACAAAACAGAATCCCAGAAGCACGACGGCGGGGCTCCAGAGGAGTATCTTGCGCATCGTCGTCTGTTGGAGCCGAAGGCCCAACAAAGTGATGGCGGTCAACAGGATAGGCACTAGCAGCAACAAGATTACGTGCAGGCCATTCACTTCTATTGCCGTAGCGCTAGAGCGAATCACCTCCCCGCCAGGCTCACCAGGGAGTGTCGCCGTTACCGACGCACCCTCATAGGTGGGCCAGAACGCCAACCAGACCCCAGCGGCCCAGGCAAAGGCATGGGCGACCCATGCAGATACCGTCGCTACGCCGATAGACCTCAGATGTCCCTCCGTACCAAGCGCTAGTGCGTTTCGTGCACCGGGCTCCCGGATATCACGAAGCGCCGGAGTTGAGATGGCTAAACCCCGGCGTGGTAAAATCGAAACTTAGATGCCTCTCTATTCTAGTAGGGTTCGTCGGCTTTGACGACATTGCTGTAGTAATTGCATTCGTGAAGACGAAGAAGCGTTGGTATGAGTCGGAGATTCACATACTCTGCAATTCTGGTAGTAACGCTGACGTTGATTGCCGCTGCGGGGATTTTGTACGCCCGAGGCACGGGTGGTTACGAATCGGCACCTGGTCACAAATCGAAGATATCCCACGAGGCCCCTCCCCGAACGATAGACCCTAGTGGTCCAACATCATTGAAATGAATACCATGATAGTCATTGTTCCTCTTGGGGGTTCAATCGTAACGTTGAACCGAGGAGGAACCATGATGTCTACCAAGAAGTACCGTATCAGACTGACTACCGACGAACAACAGGAACTCAACGCCTTGGTCTCACGCGGTCGGGCTGCGGCGTACAAACAGACCCATGCGCGCATTCTGCTGATGAGCGATGAGTCACGCTCGGACGGGGGAATGAAGGACGCGGACATCACCAGCGCGCTCGGTGTGGGACAGTCAACGGTCGAGCGAATACGCAAGCGCTGTGTGGAGGAGGGGGTCGAGTCTGCGCTGAATCGCAAAAAGCAACTGCGTCGGCGTCAAAAGAGACTGGACGGCGAAGGTGAAGCACGGTTGATAGCGATGGCCTGCGGGGAACCGCCGGAGGGGCGTGCCAGTTGGACCCTGAAGCTGTTGGCTGACCAGTTGGTCGAGTGTGAGATAGTCGGGACCATTAGCACCGAGACGGTTCGCCAGGCGCTTAAAAAAAAACGAACTGAAGCCGTGGCTGAAGCAGAGTTGGTGCATCCCGCCCGGTCAGAGCGCGGAGTTTGTGTGCGCGATGGAAGACGTACTGGAGGTCTACCAACGGCCGTACGATGGGAATGAGGTTCTGGTGTGCATGGATGAGACGAGCAAACAGCAAGTCAAGGAGACGCGAGTGCCGCGTCCCGCAGCGCCCGGCTTATCGGCGGCATACGACTACGAATACGAGCGCAATGGAGTGAGCAGCCTGTTCATGCTGTTTGCACCGTTGGACGGATGGCGCCGAGTCGAGGTCAGAGAGCGTCGCACGAAGGTGGACTGGGCGCATGTGATAAAGGAACTGGTCGACGAGGACTACCCTGACAGAGACCGGATCGTGCTGGTAATGGACAATCTCAACACTCACAAGCTGTCCTCGCTATACGAGGCATTCGAGCCTGCTGAGGCGAGGCGTATAGCTGAGCGACTGGAGATACACTACACTCCCAAACACGGGAGTTGGTTGAATATGGCGGAGATAGAGATCGGTGTGCTGGCTCGACAGTGCCTGGACCGACGGATTGCCAATCAAGACATCCTGCGCGGCGAGGTCAATGCTTGGCAGAATCAACGCAACCGGGATGTGATACGAGTGGATTGGCGCTTCACTACCGAGGATGCGCGCATCAAGCTAAAGTCACTCTACCCATCAATACAAAAACGTTGAACCACTAGGATCGTTAGGCAGATGCCTCTAGCAGACGCGTCGAGTCAAATCTACGAGCTTTGGCAGAGAGAAGGCTTGGAAGGCTCCACAGGGATTCGGTTTGACAATGACAAGGGGGAAGTAATCCTCTACTGGAAGGGACAAGTCCCTCACAGGATGGCCGCGCTTGTGCGGACGTTGCGGACCAGCGTCCCAGTTCGAGTCGTTGAAAGACCCTACTCACTCGTAGAGCTTCAGCGGGAAGCAAGGCGGCTTGTCGAACTTGATCTCTCCGGGGCAGGCGTTAATGTCACTGAGGCAGGACCTCTCCCTGATTTCTCAGGAATTGGAGTCGGGATTGAACCCACTGAGCGGCTTGACTCGGCGCAACAGATCGACCGGGCCCGTCAGGTCGTCGAGAGCGACTTCCCTCTCGAATTCACAGTTGCCCCAGCGCCTGAACCATTGATTTCTCTGAATCGTTAGCGGGGTTCCTATTTATTTGGCCTCGTCCTCGCGATGTTGCACGAAGGGACCGAGCGATAGCCCAATTCCAGCTATGGCCGCGCCCTTTGCAACCCCCGCAGTTGCAAAGGCGACCCCGGCGGCAGTGGCTGGCCCTTGGCCATGTCTTTTGCCGCCTGCTCAGTCTTAGCCCGAATCCACCGAAGGACACCGATGGACGGCGTGAGGAAAGCGGAAGGGGGGTGAGGGAGCTACAGGGGAAATAGCCTGGGTTCCATTTGGGGTAGGGAGGTCGGCGGACGGTCTTCATCGCCGCACAGGGGCCCCTATGGCCGTCTGCGGGAGCTGCGATGCGCGGGATGGCGAGAGAATACGCAGCAGGGAACTCTCTCGGACCGGGCTGGCACGAGTCTGCGGGGATCTTCGGTTGTCCGGTGGGTGGGTCGGTCGCCGACGGTGCCGTCAGGCCGGGAGTGGAATGGCTCGCAGCCGGGCCAAGGCGCGGCTGAACTTCTCAGCCCAAGGCCAGCGATCCGGAAGATGCAGGGTCAACCGGCGTGCCGAGCGGGTGAGCCGTCCGGCCAGGGAGAAGAACCGCCGCCGGAGGGTCTTGGTGGTGGCTATCCGCTCTCCCAGACCGATCCGCGCCGTCCAGCGGGCCAGGTTGTGGGCCATCGTCTGGACGGCCAGCCAGGCGCCGTTGGCGGCGAAGCGGCCCGAGGGGAGATGGTTCAGCCCGACGCCGTACTTGAGGTCGCGTATGGCATTCTCGATCTCGGCGTGGCGGCGATGGTCAGCCTCCAGTTCGAGCAACTCCCCGTCCCGGTCGGTGATGAAGCCATGATAGCTGTATTTGGCGAAGAGGGCCAGTTGGGAACCGGGCGTCGGCTTCACCCGCCGGACGATGAGCCGTACCGGCGCGGCGTCCGCCTCGGCCTGGAAGGGGGTGCAGGTGGTCTCGGCCACATCGGCGGCGCCGTCCATCCAGTAAGGAATCGGCGTCCAGGCATCTTCGGGTATCGCCTCGATGAGATTGTGCAGGCTTTTGTGCTGGCGGATGGTGATGGAGAAGCGGACATCCATCTTGCGGCAGACGGATACCACGCCATGAGTGTAGAACCCGCTGTCGGCCCGTAGCGTGAGTCGTCCGTTGGCCCCGGCGTAGCGCACCCGTCCCACCGTCTCCCGCAGGAAGTGGGCGGCGCCGCGGGCGGTGTTGGCCCGGCCCTCGCGCAGCCGGGACATCAGCACGTCTCCGGTGCCGGCGGCGATGGCCAGCAGCGGGTGGTAGCCCCGCTTGCCGGTATAGCCGTGGTGGCGCGCTCCCTCCTTGGCCAGTCCGTAGGTCTCGCAGATGGTGGAGTCCAGGTCAATGGTCAGGGGCCCGTCGCCGGGTCCCGCCCCGGCCTGCCAAGCCCGGGCCAGCAACTCGCGGCTCACCCGGTCGAGTTGACGGACGTGGCCCCACCGGAAGCTGCGCAGGAAGGTGCCCAGGGTCGATGGCGCCTTGACCGTGCCGCCCAGGGTGCAGGCCGTCCCCCCGGTGCGCAACACATCGGCGTCGTCAATGCAGTCGCCCCCAGCCAGCGCAGACGCCACCAGCGTCATCATCTTGTCGCTCGTGTTCGCCCGCCCCGGGGCATCGCCCAGGTCGAGGCGCTGCCGGACGAGTTCGGGCAGGCCGAGGTGCCGCGCCAGGGTGGCCGGAAGGAGCAGCCCGGCATTGGCCACCAAGCGGCGGTCGTCGAAGGTGATTTGGATCCGGTCGGGGTGGTTGCGTGGCAGCATCTACTGGGTGCTCCTTTTCCGGGGCCGTTTTTTTGCTACAAAACCATTATCCCAGAAGCACAGGAGCACCTTCTTGCCGCCTCAGGACGCTAACCCGACGCCCTCCTTCGGTGGATTCGGGCTTAGCTAGCCTAAAGGGACGACATCCGACACCTACCCGAGTAGCCGATAGTTCGTCCGAATACCGGATGGGTCATCTCAAAGTTGACACTGAAACTGGCTTCACTCTCTCCGGTTTCGGTGGTGCAGCCACCTCCGAAAGGCGAGACCCAGGTGGGGAATCCAATAATCAGCCCAAGAAAAGGTACCCTTAACACGTACTTCCGGATCTCATAGACCAAGCTTCCTACGTGGTCAACTCGCAAGTCCGACTCTACCCCCAGACCCCATCTCGTAGTTTCGATGATTCTATGGTCGCCTGAAAATGCCATGTGAGAAGAGAACGTCACGTCCCTACGAGAGCCGTCGTTGCCGAAGAAGGTCCTGAGCCAATGCATCGCGCCCGAACCATCGACTCGGCTGTGCACGGTGAATTCAACATCCTCTCCGCCGTGCGGGACCGGGGCACGGAACAGCATGTATGAGAGCAATGCTACTGGCCTGATTGCCGTCTTAACATTGATACTGTCCATGACCCCACTCAAGACCACCGTTGGTTCAGAGTAGTGCTTACGCACCGCCGTGTGTAGGTTGATAAAGTCGCCCCCCAATGCGCGGGCGATGGGAGAGTTGTTGGCGGGGCATCCCGTCATGCGTCGCGGCCTCCTCTATTGGGACCATCAGGGCATTCCTAGCCCAAGGCCAATGTCAGACTCTAACCTGAATCTCAAGGTGAAAGTTCTTGATTTTGTCCGGTTCGGCTGTATCTCGGGCTAGGTCCCAGCGGACCCAACGTCGACGCCTTGTGATCGCCAGATCTCTGCTATGCCCTCCCTGGCCCACTCCATTCTCCGACGGTCCGCCGAGTGTACCCAGAGCTCGTTGCGAAGGCCTTCGCTGTAGTCTGCGACTACGTAGTCGCTTGCAACCTCCCACGCCTTGAGCATGTCCTTTTCGCTTTTGTAGTCGGCGTCGACGAGGGCGCCGGCCTGAGCCACGAGTCTGTTGAAGGACGACGGCCTGGGTGCAAAGATGCGGAAGTTGTGGGACGGCGTGATCGGGGCATCGTGGTTCCAGATCTGCACTATGGCCGCGAGGTGCTCCCTTGAAGAGATGGGCACGACGAAAGGCCCGTGATTCCGCCTCTTGGAAGGGGTGATCAGCGTGAGCCCATGCTCATACAGGAGGTCTTGGAGCTCTGTCACATCATCATCCCAGACCGGGTTGATGGTGAAGTAGACGATCCCAGCGCCAGAGACGCGGGCCAGCAGCGTCCAAATCGTCTCCTCGACCGCAGGACAGACGTCTCCCCCGCCGTAGCTTGTAGTCCATCGCGTGAAGAGGAGGGAGGTATCTTCAAAAAGTGTGTAAACAGTCAGGCGGTGTACCCTCTCTCTGAACAACACGGGCTCGAGGCCCAAGAGAGGAGATAGACCGCCCATGAGGAAGGAAAGCACTGAGAGTAGGTCGGAGTCAAGGCCGGAGTGGGAGCAGTTGGAGGATTGGGTGCGAAGCCAGGTCCAGAGGCTGATCCAGGAGTTGCTGGAGGAGGAGGTGACGGCGTTTCTGGGAAGGGCGAAGTCGGCGCTCAGATCCGACTCGGACAACGATACCGGCTATCGGAACGGATACGGCAGAGCCCGGAGGCTTACGCTGAGTTCGGGAACGATACAGCTGAGGCGGCCGCGAGTCCGCGATACCGAGGAGCAGTTCGAGAGCCGGCTGCTGCCGCTGTTCGTCAACAGGACCAGGAAGGTTGCTGAGTTGATCCCCGAGCTGTACCTGCACGGTCTATCCGAAGGCGACTTCGATCTGGCTTTGCGGGGGCTGCTGGGAGAGGACGCACCGGTATCGGCGAGCACGGTGGCCCGGTTGAAGGATAAGTGGAACGATGAGCTTGCCCAATGGCGCAGCCGGCCCCTCGATGACCTGGAAGTGGTCTACATGTGGGTGGATGGAGTCTACGTCAAGGCTGGTCTTGAGAAGGAGAAGGCGGCGGTACTGGTGGTGATGGCGGCCCTGAGCGACGGGAGCAAGGTGGTGGTGAGCGCTGTTCCCGGATACAGGGAGTCCACAGAGAACTGGTCCGAGGTGCTCAGGGACATCAAGCGCCGGGGCTTGAGCTGCCCGAGGCTGGTGGTTGGAGACGGACACCTGGGCATCTGGGGAGCTCTGCGCAACGTCTATCCGCAGGCGGCAGAGCAACGCTGCTGGAACCACAAGATCGTAAACGTGCTCGCCAAGCTTCCAAAGCGACGACAGGACCAGGCCAAGCTCATGCTGCGTACTATCCCCTACGCGCCGACTCGGACAGAGGCTGAGCGGCTCAGGACGGTGTTCACCAGGTGGTGCGGCGACCATTCCTACGAGGCGGCCTCAGAGGCCTTGGAGCGGGACTGGGACCGCATGGTCACCTTCTATGACTTCCCAAAGGAGCACTGGGGGCACCTTCGCACGACGAACCCGGTAGAATCACCCTTCGCGGCCCTCAGGCTTCGGACCGATGCCGCCAAGCGCTACAAGAGGGTCGATCGGGCGATAGCGGTGATCTGGAAAATGTTGATGGTCGCCGAACAGCGCTTCAGGCGTCTGAAGGCCCCTGAGTTGATCGAAGACGTCTATCTCGGTGCACAGTATGCGGATGGAATCGCCATTGAATCAACGGCTGAGAAGCTCGCCGCCTGATGTCGTTTACACACCTATTGACGTAACCTCAGAGGAGGCGCCCGGTCGTGTAGGAGCCCCGTACGAACTCTCCTCGTAGGACGATCGACCACGGCCCACCCCAGCCGACAGACTCGTAGCCTGAGGGTGGGATGCTCAGCGTTATCCTCTCCGGTATGTGGAGTCTCTGACCTAAAGCCTCTTTGGAGACGGAATCGTCGGACACTTGCTTACGGATTTCCCTCTTCAGAGTCTCTATTGAAGCAGTTCGTGACGCCCTCTACCGCGTCTGTGATTCCGCGATAAAACGGCTCGGTATGCGGAGATGAATCACCCAACACGTTGGCCTCGATGTTGATTCGGGTAGCCGTGTTCACCAGGCCATTGAATCGTTCTATAAGGAACTCTCTGTCATCCTGATCGAACGTGCCTCTTGTAATGGCCAGCATAGCTTCCAATCCTCTGAACTTCCCACGAATATAGTCTATACCCTCTTGGATGCTCATCTCGTCCATACAAGTCTCCCATTCTGTATCTCCTGCTTTTGGCTGACGACGGCGGATGCTGGCCCCCTAGGAAACGGGAATGCACTTGGGGGATCAAGCGAATTTCTCCATCTCAACCATTCGAGTAGGCTGATTTCAGAGAATAGCAGGAATCCGGGTGAGGCATCGACAGATGCTCCTGCCATCAGAGTAGGGACATCCCGCGTGTCGGCAGCCCTCGTGAGTCCTGGCCCGGCGAGGGCGGGCCTACAGCCTGACTATACTTCCAGCCTGAACCTCAAGGCGAAGATTCTTGTGAACCAATTGACACGCACTCAGGGTCAGGGGACTCAGGGTCAGGAGAATCAGGGTCTGAGGAATCATCGTCGATGGGTAAAGCCAGCGTGATGTCCACGTTGTTGTCCCTGTCGATGATGACCTCTTCCACGATCATCTGGAGATAATCGTGACGCTCCTCGGGGGTCACCTCGTCCAGGCCCTGGCCGAACTCTCTCGCCCAGGTTAGAACCTCCTCCATCAGTCGCCGCTTTTCAGCTCCACTCGTCTCCTGAACCAGATAATCGTCCAGCTTCGCCCTGGCGCTCTCAAGCCGCTCGGTGATGAACCTGCGCTGGAGGTCGAGTTGGGCCTCGGTGATCTTCCCCGACACGAACAGCCTGATGGCGCGGTCCTCTTCCATCTGGATGCTCCGCAGGTCGCGCTCGGCCTGGGCGATCTCCTCCTCCATTCCGACGCCATCCTGAGAATCGAGGTCGGCGATACCGGCGACGATCAGATCGGGGTTCTGGAGTACCCGCTTCACCTCGCGCCATATCGGCTCCTCCAACTGCTCAGCCCGGATGTAGGGCTTCTCGCGGCAGCGCAGGCGCATACTCTGCATCCCGTTGCACATGTAGTAGCGGCGGGGGGCGGTCAGGTCGTAGGTGTAAGCCTTGCCTTTGCGAACGCTGGTGGTTGTCCAACTCGCCCTCGCATGGAAGTTGCGGCCGCACTCGCCGCATTTCAGAAGGTGCTGCAACAGGTAGACCACCTTCGTGTTCCTCTTGGCCTTGCTGCCCCGCTGCTTCTTCAACTTCTGCGCCCGTTTCCAGGTCTCATCGTCGATGATTTGCGGGACCGGGATCTCAATCCAGGTGTCCTTGGGCTGGTTGTAGACCTTCATACCATCCTCGGTGGAGACGTGGCGGTACCTTCCGTAGACCCAGGTGCCCGTGTAGGTGGCATTCTTCAGAATGTGGTGCACGCGGGACTGAAGCCACAGCAGCTTGCCGGACTGCGTGGGAACCCCCTCGTCGGTCAGCCGCACGGCAATCGAGTAGGACCCCATCCGCTCATCGACGTACATGCGGAAGATGCGGCGGACGACCTCCGCCTGCTCCTCAATCACCTCAAACCTGCCGTCGTCCCCGATGCGGTATCCGTAGGGGACGCCGCCGGTGGGCACCCGTCCCTGCTTGGCCGTCCCCCGCTTGCCCATAGTGGATCGCTCCCGGAAGTTGTCCAACTCAATCTTGCCGATGGCCGCCATGAGTCCGAAGGTCTTCATGTCGATGGCGTCCAAGACGGCTTCGAGCCGAATCTGATGGGCCTCGACGACCTCCATGAGGGCGGCGACGGGGTACATGCCCCTGCTGAGGCGGTCGGACTTCCAGCACACGATGGTGTCGAAGCGTCCCTTTCTGGCGTCGGCAAGCATCCGCTGGAACTCGGGTCGCTTCTTCGACCATCCCCGGCCCACCTCCTGGTAGCGGGTGGTGATGGTCAGCCCCTTGCTCTCGCAGTAGGCTTCCATGTCGCCCGTCTGCTCGGAGATGGAGGTCTTGTCCTCCCCGTCCTGGCTCTTGTCCGAGACGCGGGCGTAGATGGCCGCCCGGTTCGCCTCCGTCTTTCTATCGGTGATTCTCGCCATTGCTGCCTCCTTTCCGATACGCTGAAATCAAAAAGACCCGCCTCCTGTCGGGAGCGGGTCTGCGAGTAGTACAATGCTACTTGCATCACCTGTTCCTTCAGGTGGCGCCACGGCCCGGGGTGTTTGCTGCATCGCCGGGCCAACTTTCGCTCACATGATACCGCGATTGGGGGGCCGGCGTCAAAGCGCGGCGCCCGTCCGGCAGTGGGTCAGTCATTCGCTACCACCCCGCCGGCTTGGTTATAGTTCCGATCCCGTCAGTCAGCGTGTCGGGAAGCTGGCTCCGCCTCAGGTGGCTCTTCCAAAGGCGCTTTACGTAGGTCGCGGCGTCCGCCAGCTCCCTCGGACTGCTGTTCTTGGAGTCTGGATTGACAAGGGTGACGCGAAGGCCCAGGTCGTCCCGAACATACCGCATCGCTCCCGCAAAGTCGGCGTCATTGGACACGACGACCGCCTGCTCGTACTCCCCGTTGAACCCATCGACCAAGAGACGAGTGGCGAGGTTCACGTCCGACCCCTTCTCCTCCGAGTCCCTCACCAGGACGTAAGACGGCAACCCCGGCGCCGGCTCAGCCAGAGGGCGGCGCTTGACGCCGGACCGGAACACGCCGTAGTACGCGTCGAAGCCCGGCAGCGTCGCCAGGGCTCTCAGATACGCCTGCTGCCGCTGGCGTTGAGAGGGATTCCCAGGACGGGCGTCGAGCCGCGCGGTGAAGTAGGAAACCCGGTTGATCGAGTCCTGGGGAAAGAGCGTCTCGGCCAGCCTCCGGAGGTCCAGCCACCTGTAGGGCGTGTCCTTCAGGGCGCGGTAGTAGAGATTGAATCCGTCGATGTAGAGGTTGGTGATCAATCGCTACTCCCATACAAAGACAGAGACCGCCCCGGAGGACGGTCTCGACCCTACCGCCGAAGAGATAGGGGTGGTGAGAAAAACATACCACGAGCGGCGGCGGCTGTCAACGCTCGATACCGGTGATAGCGCGGGCAGCCCTCGGCTGCCCGGACCCCTGTCGGTCGCCTTCACACCCACCTCACACCCCACAGTGGCCCTCGCACTCGTTCCCGAACCCGTCTCGCTGTTCGTCGTCTCCGAGGGCCACCTCATCGAGGGCGACCGCCTCGGCCAGCGGCATCCGCAGGGAGTGCAGGTACGGCGTCTTGTCCAGGGCCAGTCCATCCCGCAGCCGGTCGTCGATCTCCACCGCCTCGGCGAACATCTCCGGCCACCTGCGCTTGGTCTCGACCCACCGCTGCCGGGACTGGAAGGGGCAGGCGACGCAGGCCGAGCGTTCCAGGGGCCTGTCGTAACGCTCCTGCCACCAGTTCAGGCAGTCGCTGCGGGACATCCCCGCCTCGATGAGAGGGTAGCGGTTCGTCATCCACCGGTCGCGGGAGGTCCTCATGCGTATGGCCTCGTCGGTGGAGATGCCGAGCCACAGCTCAACGGTCGTTCCGGCGGGGACGCGCTGCCTGGGCCTGAGTTCCAACATCTCGCGTATCCTTCGGCGGATGGGCCTGATCTTGTAGTTGTCGGTGCACTGCCGCCTGCCGATGCCGTCGCCTTCCCCGTCGCCTCCTTCAGGTAGACAGGTATGTCCACGTAATTTCGGGAGCCCGAGTGGTTGGTGAGGGCCTTCACGTCCTCCCCCGAGGTTACGTCAATAGGTGTGTAAACGACATCAGGCGGCGACCTTCTCAGCCGTTGATTCAATGGCGATTCCATCCGCATACTGTGCACCGAGATAGACGTCTTCGATCAACTCAGGGGCCTTCAGACGCCTGAAGCGCTGTTCGGCGACCATCAACATTTTCCAGATCACCGCTATCGCCCGATCGACCCTCTTGTAGCGCTTGGCGGCATCGGTCCGAAGCCTGAGGGCCGCGAAGGGTGATTCTACCGGGTTCGTCGTGCGAAGGTGCCCCCAGTGCTCCTTTGGGAAGTCATAGAAGGTGACCATGCGGTCCCAGTCCCGCTCCAAGGCCTCTGAGGCCGCCTCGTAGGAATGGTCGCCGCACCACCTGGTGAACACCGTCCTGAGCCGCTCAGCCTCTGTCCGAGTCGGCGCGTAGGGGATAGTACGCAGCATGAGCTTGGCCTGGTCCTGTTGTCGCTTTGGAAGCTTGGCGAGCACGTTTACGATCTTGTGGTTCCAGCAGCGTTGCTCTGCCGCCTGCGGATAGACGTTGCGCAGAGCTCCCCAGATGCCCAGGTGTCCGTCTCCAACCACCAGCCTCGGGCAGCTCAAGCCCCGGCGCTTGATGTCCCTGAGCACCTCGGACCAGTTCTCTGTGGACTCCCTGTATCCAGGAACAGCGCTCACCACCACCTTGCTCCCGTCGCTCAGGGCCGCCATCACCACCAGTACCGCCGCCTTCTCCTTCTCAAGACCAGCCTTGACGTAGACTCCATCCACCCACATGTAGACCACTTCCAGGTCATCGAGGGGCCGGCTGCGCCATTGGGCAAGCTCATCGTTCCACTTATCCTTCAACCGGGCCACCGTGCTCGCCGATACCGGTGCGTCCTCTCCCAGCAGCCCCCGCAAAGCCAGATCGAAGTCGCCTTCGGATAGACCGTGCAGGTACAGCTCGGGGATCAACTCAGCAACCTTCCTGGTCCTGTTGACGAACAGCGGCAGCAGCCGGCTCTCGAACTGCTCCTCGGTATCGCGGACTCGCGGCCGCCTCAGCTGTATCGTTCCCGAACTCAGCGTAAGCCTCCGGGCTCTGCCGTATCCGTTCCGATAGCCGGTATCTGAGTCCGAGTCGGATCTGAGCGCCGACTTCGCCCTTCCCAGAAACGCCGTCACCTCCTCCTCCAGCAACTCCTGGATCAGCCTCTGGACCTGGCTTCGCACCCAATCCTCCAACTGCTCCCACTCCGGCCTTGACTCCGACCTACTCTCAGTGCTTTCCTTCCTCATGGGCGGTCTATCTCCTCTCTTGGGCCTCGAGCCCGTGTTGTTCAGAGAGAGGGTACACCGCCTGACTGTTTACACACTTTTTGAAGATACCTCCTTCAAACACCTACTGGGGACTAGGGTTCAGGCAGTGTAGCTTTCACCGTATCGCGCGGGCCTTGCGGAACCAGCCCTACAACGCTTTGGGGCTGTAGCCGCTTTACCGACATGCTGTTGTCCCCCTTGGCTTTCGCCTCAAGGTGGGTCGGTTGGCCCAGGGACTTCCTCCGAGTCCCTCTCGATTGGGTCGAGGATCCTATGCCGCGTCACGCGGCGCACAGGGGCTGAACAGCTTGGCCGGGGCGAGAACGTCGTCGTGGTCTTCGACGTTCTCGTTGGCTCCGATGGCGGGGATCGCGTCCCCGAGCTCCTTCGTCATGAGCTTGTGCCTGCGGCGCCCGCTGTGGTTGTCCTGCCAGGTCGTGGTTTTGGCGTTTCCCTTTTGGTCGAGCATGGGTTTCTCCTTTCCTATGGGGCCGTATGGGATTCGGCGGGACCGTTCCCTTTAGCCCGAATCCACCGAAGGAGGGCGTCGGGTTAGCGTCCTGAGGCGGCAAGAAGGTGCTCCTGTGCTTCTGGGATAATGGTTTTGTAGCAAAAAAACGGCCCCGGAAAAGGAGCACCCAGTAGATGCTGCCACGCAACCACCCCGACCGGATCCAAATCACCTTCGACGACCGCCGCTTGGTGGCCAATGCCGGGCTGCTCCTTCCGGCCACCCTGGCGCGGCACCTCGGCCTGCCCGAACTCGTCCGGCAGCGCCTCGACCTAGGCGATGCCCCGGGGCGGGCGAACACGAGCGACAAGATGATGACGCTGGTGGCGTCTGCGCTGGCTGGGGGCGACTGCATTGACGACGCCGATGTGTTGCGCACCGGGGGGACGGCCTGCACCCTGGGCGGCACGGTCAAGGCGCCATCCACCCTGGGCACCTTCCTGCGCAGCTTCCGGTGGGGCCACGTCCGTCAACTCGACCGGGTGAGCCGCGAGTTGCTGGCCCGGGCTTGGCAGGCCGGGGCGGGACCCGGCGACGGGCCCCTGACCATTGACCTGGACTCCACCATCTGCGAGACCTACGGACTGGCCAAGGAGGGCGCCCGCCACCACGGCTATACCGGCAAGCGGGGCTACCACCCGCTGCTGGCCATCGCCGCCGGCACCGGAGACGTGCTGATGTCCCGGCTGCGCGAGGGCCGGGCCAACACCGCCCGCGGCGCCGCCCACTTCCTGCGGGAGACGGTGGGACGGGTGCGCTACGCCGGGGCCAACGGACGACTCACGCTACGGGCCGACAGCGGGTTCTACACTCATGGCGTGGTATCCGTCTGCCGCAAGATGGATGTCCGCTTCTCCATCACCATCCGCCAGCACAAAAGCCTGCACAATCTCATCGAGGCGATACCCGAAGATGCCTGGACGCCGATTCCTTACTGGATGGACGGCGCCGCCGATGTGGCCGAGACCACCTGCACCCCCTTCCAGGCCGAGGCGGACGCCGCGCCGGTACGGCTCATCGTCCGGCGGGTGAAGCCGACGCCCGGTTCCCAACTGGCCCTCTTCGCCAAATACAGCTATCATGGCTTCATCACCGACCGGGACGGGGAGTTGCTCGAACTGGAGGCTGACCATCGCCGCCACGCCGAGATCGAGAATGCCATACGCGACCTCAAGTACGGCGTCGGGCTGAACCATCTCCCCTCGGGCCGCTTCGCCGCCAACGGCGCCTGGCTGGCCGTCCAGACGATGGCCCACAACCTGGCCCGCTGGACGGCGCGGATCGGTCTGGGAGAGCGGATAGCCACCACCAAGACCCTCCGGCGGCGGTTCTTCTCCCTGGCCGGACGGCTCACCCGCTCGGCACGCCGGTTGACCCTGCATCTTCCGGATCGCTGGCCTTGGGCTGAGAAGTTCAGCCGCGCCTTGGCCCGGCTGCGAGCCATTCCACTCCCGGCCTGACGGCACCGTCGGCGACCGACCCACCCACCGGACAACCGAAGATCCCCGCAGACTCGTGCCAGCCCGGTCCGAGAGAGTTCCCTGCTGCGTATTCTCTCGCCATCCCGCGCATCGCAGCTCCCGCAGACGGCCATAGGGGCCCCTGTGCGGCGATGAAGACCGTCCGCCGACCTCCCTACCCCAAATGGAACCCAGGCTATTTCCCCTGTAGCTCCCTCACCCCCCTTCCGCTTTCCTCACGCCGTCCATCGGTGTCCTTCGGTGGATTCGGGCTTAGGCTCAACCACCCAGACCGCCGACGCCTCGTCAGCGAGCCCGTTGGAAAGCAGTGCAGAGGGCCAAGCGTCGAGGCCTTTCTCTTCGGGCAATCGCCCGGGAATTGGGCATATCCCGCATCACCGTCCGAAAGTACGTTGAGGCTTCAAGTCCACCTGTCTATCCGGACAGGGAGCTCGCTGCTCACTCTTGATCATGTGGAACCGCCTTCGGTCCATAACAACCGGCCTGTGGGTAAGTGGGCAATCCCGCCAAGGTTATCCATTTATCCGCGGGCTGCTCCGCTCGGATCGAGTCACCATCACTGCCACCCACGGTGTCACACGAAGCTGGAGGTGGGGGCTTTCTCAATCATCGAACTGGATAACTATTGGCTTGACACAGCAACCACTGACATAATCGCTGGTCCATTACCCTGACATAATCGCTGGACGTCGACACCCTTGACAGGTAGCAACGCACAAGAGGACTGCGGGCATCGCGTAGGATAGTCAATTTTAGCGGAATAAGGCAAACAAGCCGCATAATGGGGCCGCGCATCCTTAAAATCGGAAAGTGGCTCTAAGTAAGATTCAGAATCAAGAAAATCCAACATGCCTTCCTTGCTGATTCATGAGGCCCATATATTTGGTTCTGTCATGCGACCACCAACAGGGAAGGCAATTGCTCATTGTCAGAGGTGGGCTTGGAAACATACATTCCCTGGATGGTGCGGGATTTTCGCCCGGACTTGCTCATCTTTTCTCCGTGGTCAAAGTCACGTGGTCGAGAGAGCAAATGTCAATCCCACTGATCGACAGGGGGGAGTCGATGTTTGAGCTACAGATAGACGAACATGCTCAGACCCAGTGCCGTCTGTGTGGAAGTTCGCTGGAGGTATCTTCAAAAAGTGTGTAAACAGTCAGGCGGTGTACCCTCTCTCTGAACAACACGGGCTCGAGGCCCAAGAGAGGAGATAGACCGCCCATGAGGAAGGAAAGCACTGAGAGTAGGTCGGAGTCAAGGCCGGAGTGGGAGCAGTTGGAGGATTGGGTGCGAAGCCAGGTCCAGAGGCTGATCCAGGAGTTGCTGGAGGAGGAGGTGACGGCGTTTCTGGGAAGGGCGAAGTCGGCGCTCAGATCCGACTCGGACTCAGATACCGGCTATCGGAACGGATACGGCAGAGCCCGGAGGCTTACGCTGAGTTCGGGAACGATACAGCTGAGGCGGCCGCGAGTCCGCGATACCGAGGAGCAGTTCGAGAGCCGGCTGCTGCCGCTGTTCGTCAACAGGACCAGGAAGGTTGCTGAGTTGATCCCCGAGCTGTACCTGCACGGTCTATCCGAAGGCGACTTCGATCTGGCTTTGCGGGGGCTGCTGGGAGAGGACGCACCGGTATCGGCGAGCACGGTGGCCCGGTTGAAGGATAAGTGGAACGATGAGCTTGCCCAATGGCGCAGCCGGCCCCTCGATGACCTGGAAGTGGTCTACATGTGGGTGGATGGAGTCTACGTCAAGGCTGGTCTTGAGAAGGAGAAGGCGGCGGTACTGGTGGTGATGGCGGCCCTGAGCGACGGGAGCAAGGTGGTGGTGAGCGCTGTTCCCGGATACAGGGAGTCCACAGAGAACTGGCCCGAGGTGCTCAGGGACATCAAGCGCCGGGGCTTGAGCTGCCCGAGGCTGGTGGTTGGAGACGGACACCTGGGCATCTGGGGAGCTCTGCGCAACGTCTATCCGCAGGCGGCAGAGCAACGCTGCTGGAACCACAAGATCGTAAACGTGCTCGCCAAGCTTCCAAAGCGACAACAGGACCAGGCCAAGCTCATGCTGCGTACTATCCCCTACGCGCCGACTCGGACAGAGGCTGAGCGGCTCAGGACGGTGTTCACCAGGTGGTGCGGCGACCATTCCTACGAGGCGGCCTCAGAGGCCTTGGAGCGGGACTGGGACCGCATGGTCACCTTCTATGACTTCCCAAAGGAGCACTGGGGGCACCTTCGCACGACGAACCCGGTAGAATCACCCTTCGCGGCCCTCAGGCTTCGGACCGATGCCGCCAAGCGCTACAAGAGGGTCGATCGGGCGATAGCGGTGATCTGGAAAATGTTGATGGTCGCCGAACAGCGCTTCAGGCGTCTGAAGGCCCCTGAGTTGATCGAAGACGTCTATCTCGGTGCACAGTATGCGGATGGAATCGCCATTGAATCAACGGCTGAGAAGGTCGCCGCCTGATGTCGTTTACACACCTATTGACGTAACCTCGTTCGCTGCTTGCTGTTATGCTACGGCATTCAGCAGATTTCCCAGAAGACCTTTTCGATTCTGCCCTGAATCGTTACCGCTGAGCCGCAAGACTCGCACAGTGCTTGGTACAGGAAATGAGGCAAGGCAAGGTGCTGATCGGACTAGTGGAGCAAGTGGTCCAACCGCCGGGGGCGGGTCAACCTGAGCCCGCCCGGGCCAGATATGTGCTGAGCTTGGCCACTCTCATCGTGGATACCGACTAATTGAAAACGGGATGATTACCAAATATGACCTTGCGTTTTGTTCACGCCGCTGACCTCCATTTGGACAGTCCGTTCATGGGTATCAGAGCAGCCGCGCCGGAAAATGTGGCCAAGGCACTTTACTCGGCCACTTTCGATTCCTACAGAGAGATCGTAGACCTCTGTATCTTCGAGCGGGTGGATGCCCTGCTCGTCGCCGGCGACATTTACGACGGGGCCGACCGCAGTCTGCGCGCCCAGCGTGCCTTCATCGATGGTTTGAACAGGCTGGATGCTGCCGGTATACGGTCGTTTATATGCCACGGGAACCACGACCCGCTGGACGGCTGGGAAGCGCGGCTGTCGTACCCTGCCGGATGCCATCGATTCGGCGCTGAATTCTCAGCGGCGCCCGTCTTCCCCGATGAACCTGATCGCGCGTTGGTTTACGGGATCAGCTATCCGACTCGGGACGTGGACAAGAATCTCGTCACGCGTCTTGGGCAGGTGGACGAGCGTGCCTTTACCATCGGCCTGCTGCACGCCAACGTCGGCGGCAACACTGACCACGCGCCGTATGCCCCCTGCTCGCTGGATGATCTGGCGCGGTCGGGGATCGACTACTGGGCGTTGGGCCACGTCCACACGCGCCAGATACTCCGCGAACGAACTCCGACGGTGGTGTATCCGGGCAATTCGCAAGGGCGACACCCCAACGAGGCCGGCGCCAGGGGCGTTTACCTGGTTGAAGTCGATCCGAACGGCAGCGTCAGCCTGGATTTTCGCCCCACGGACACGGTGCGATGGGAACGGGCGAGAATAGACATCAGCGCGTTGGAGACTGAAGAGGACCTGCTCAACGAGATCGATGATGCAATGCAAGGCTTGCTGGATAGTGCAGAGCGCAGGTCAGTTGTCGCCCGCATAACTCTGACGGGCCGAGGCAAGTTGAACCATTTCCTGCGCCAGACCAACGCATTGGACGACACCCTGGAGGGCGTCAACGAACACTGGGCTGGCCGGCTGCCGTTTGCGTGGTGCGAACGAATTGAAGACCAAACCGCCGCTCCGATTGACCGGGAGGCCATGCGGGCCGGCGAGGATTTCCTAGGCGAGGTGCTGCGCACTGCTGATCAGATGAGGGAATCTCCCACGTCGCTCCTTGATGGGCTTGCTGACCTCTACCAACACACGCGATACAGACGATATCTTTCCGCTTTCACCGTCGAAGAAATCGCGGCGCTGCTCGACGAAGCGGAAACGTTGGCCATGAACCTGCTCGCCGAGGAAGACCGCTAATGAGAATCACTGGGCTGCATATCGACGGATTCGGGCGTTTCACCGATCGCAGTTTCGGCCCGTTGGAGCGTCCGGTTGCGGTTTTCTACGGGCCCAACGAGGCTGGCAAGAGCACCCTGCTTGAATTCATCCGTCGGGTACTATTCGGGTTCCCGGATGGCCGCAGCAGGGGCAACCCATATCCGCCCTTGTACGGCGGTCGGCACGGCGGAAGGGTTACGATCGCCACCGACGCGGAGGAATTGATCACAATCCAGCGTACCCAGGGCAGGGGATCTGGTCTGGTTACGCTCAGTTCCAGCGCCGGCGAAGCGATTCCAAGCAATGAGTTGCCGAGGTTGCTGGGAAACCACTCGAGGAGTGTATTCGAAAGTTTCTTTGCCTTCACCCTGGATGAGTTGAACAATGAAGGCCTGCTGAATGACGACAGTGTCAACCTGCAGATCTACAGCGCCGGCATCGGAGCGATGAGACTGCCAGCTGCCCTCGCAGAATTAGAAAGCCAGAGGAGGAAGATTTTTGCTCCACGGGGCAGCAGCCAGATTGTTCCTAAAGTCGCAAACGCGATTGAACGAACGAATTCGGATTTGCAGAAAATCGCGGGTTTTGCGGCGGAATATCGTCGCCAATCGGAACGCCTGACCGAGATTGAAGGAGAATTGAAAGGCGTGGGCGAGCGGCGCCTGCGACTCATGTCGGAAAAGGAACGGCAAGAAGACCTCATCCGCGCTTGGGATCCTTGGAACGACGTCATCAATGCGGAGCAACGACTGGCGGAAATGCCGGCGGTTGAGGAGTTTCCAGATAATGGAATCGTCCTCCTGGAATCCCTTGAGACACGGGCCGAAACCGCCCGTCGGGAACTAACCTCTTCAGATGAACGGGTGAAACGCATCAAGGCTAGCGCTGACCAGGAGATCGAGCACCTGATGATCCTGGAGACCTCGAACAAAGTTCGAGAACTCGAGCGCGCTCGAAGCGCATTCGACCAGTCGGTCAAAGATTTACCTGAGAGACGGACAGAACTCTCCGGCAAACGCTCCGAGCTGGGTGTCTCACTGGGGAACTTGGGTTCCGACTGGGACACGGAGCGCCTCAATAGTTTCGACCTCTCGCTGGTCGTCCGTGAGGAGGTTGTCAAACATGGCGAGCGCCTTCGGACCGCCCGGACCGCAATCCAAGGATCTCGAACTTCGCTGGCGCAAGAAGAGACGGCGCTGGCGGATGCCCAAGAGGATGCTGAAAAGGCGCAGGTCGACCGGGATAGCGCCGCTCCACCCGAGCTGAACGAGAGCGTTATCCGCGACCACCGCCGACAAATTCGACACTCCAGGAATACCCTGGGGGAGTTGACCCGCGTCGCAGAGCGAAGCAGGGATCTACGAGAACAGATCGGTGATGGTTCAGATTTTGGGGAGGCAACGCCGAAAGGCGGCGGGTTCCATCTGATAGCCGGTCTGGTTGGGGGGTTGGGTGTCGCGCTACTGGTGCTTGGTCTTTGGCTTGTAGCGGCCACCACGTTCGAAGCCGGCGCCTTCCTGGCTGTAATCGGCGCCGTGCTGTCCACGATGGCGGCGTTCTGGTTCGTCAGAGGTCGTTCGCCAGACCTAGGCACGGGATCCCCAGCGGCGGCGCGAGTTCAACGGCAAATCCGCGAGGCCGATGAGGAGTTGGCGGCAATCCGCTCTCGGCTCCAGACAGACACTGATGCATTGGGCTTGGAGGCTCTCGACGCGGACGCGTTGGTGGAAGCCGAGGAAGGGCTGGATACGGCGGAAACGAGGCTCAGGGAATGGCAACAACTGGAAGCGAGACTGGCCCAATCGACCGAACGCGTCGAACGCCAAACCCTGCGGCTAGAGGAAGCGCAGCAGTCCGTCCAGCATGCTCAGGTGGCGTTGGAGGCTGAGGAACAAGCCTGGCAGGCCTGGCTTCAGCAACGCGGCCTGTTGAGCACGTTCTCGCCCGACGGCATCCAAGAACTGCGCACCCTCGTGGACTTGGCGAAGACTCACCATCGCGACGCGATCGGCATGGAGGGTCGCATTACCGCCATTCAAACGGATATCGATGAATTCATCGGCATGGCTCGACAGCTGTCTCGAGCTCACGGCTTTGAAGTCGAGTGGAGCGACTACGCCAAGGTCGCGGGTGTAGCCGACGACATTATTGACCTGCATCGCGATGTGTCAGAAGCGGCTCGCACACGCGCCGATGCTGAGAAGGAGTTGGAGGAGGCTGAACAAGAGTTAGAGGTGCGGGAGAAGAGCCAAGAAGAGGTCACTGAAGAGATTGCGGCGCTGCTGAAGTCCGGAGAGGCAGAGGACGCTGACGACTTCCGCAGGCGCCACCAGATTTTCCAGGAACGGACCGCTCTGACCGCAACAATCTCCAGCGCTCTGGAGCAGATGCAACGGATCAGTGGGCCGGGCGATGCCCTGTCAGCGCTCCGAACCGCGTTGTCCGAGACCGATTTGCATACCATCCGTGATGGCGTGCGGCAATGTGAGGCAGAACTGGAAGAGACAGATGCGCAACGGTCTGAATTGGATACAGAGCGTGGGGCTATCCAAACCCGTCTCGATGGCCTCGCCAACGAGGAAGATTCATCGAGGTTGAGGTTGGAACGTCATCGAGTGGCGGAAGAGTTGCAGGGGCGCGCACGGGATTGGGCGATCCTCACGATTGCCGAAAGCCTGATACGCCAGGCGCAAAGCAAGTTCGAGCGGGAGCGGCAGCCGGATGTGATCCACCACGCCGAGCGCTTCTTCCTCGACTTAACCAATGGCGCATACCAGGCCGTCTTTTCCCCGCTGGGCAGTTCTGAGATAAAGGTCAGAGACGCTGCTGGCATAGACAAGACCCCTCAAGAGCTGAGCCGCGGCACCCGCGAGCAATTGTTCCTAGCGCTTCGGTTCGGGTTGATCCTTGAGCTGAGCCTGCGGGCGGAACGCCTGCCGGTGATCGTGGACGAGGTATTGGTGAACTTCGACCCGATCAGGGGACCCAAGGCCGCTGGATCATTCATCAAACTCTCTGAGACAAATCAAGTGCTGGTATTCACCTGCCACCCGCAGATCGTGGATTGGTTCGTGGATGCAGCAGCCCAACGCGGTGCCACAGAGCCGGAGGTTGTCCGTATTTGACGAAACCCGGCACGCGATAAACACAGCGAACAGGGTATGTTTACGGGCCTAGACCTCAATAACCGGTTGGTACCAAGCCGAGCCAAACGAGGGTGTAGGCGACTGCGTTCAATGCAGCTACATTTAGCACATGGGACGCTACCTTAACCCCAATCCACCGGACGAGTGGGTGTAAGCGGCCATCTGAAGGGGCGAAAAGGTGCTCCTCTGAATCTGGGATAATGGTTTTGCAACAAGAAACCGACCCCGGAAAAGGAGCACCCGTATAGATGCTACCACGCAACCACCCCGACCGTATTCGCATCGTCTTTGACGACCACCGCCTGGTGGCCAATGCCGGCCTGCTCCTGCCGGCCACCCTCGCCCAACACCTGGGCCTGGGGGAACTCGTAGACTATCACCTCGATCTCGGCAGCGCGCCGGGGCGGGCCAACACCGGCGACAAGATGATGACCCTGGTTGCGTCTGCGCTGGCGGGCGGCGACTGCATCGACGACGCCGATGCGCTGCGCGCCGGCGGGACGGGCTGCGCTCTCGGCGGCATGGTCAAGGCGCCATCCACCCTGGGGACCTTCCTGCGCAGCTTCCGGTGGGGCCACGTTCGCCAGCTGGACCGAGTGAGCCGGGAGTTGCTGGCACGGGCATGGGCCGCCGGGGCGGGACCCGGCGACGCGCCGTTCACCCTCGACCTCGATTCCACCATCTGCGAGACCTACGGACTGGCTAAGGAGGGCGCACGATACCACGGCTATACCGGCAAGAGGGGCTATCACCCGCTGTTGGCCATCGCCGCCGGCACCAGGGACGTGCTGATGTCCCGGCTGCGCGAGGGCCGCGCCAACACCACTCGGGGCGCTGCCCACTTCCTGCGGGAGACGGTGGGGCGGGTACGCTACGCCGGGGCCCAGGGGCAACTCACGATGCGGGCCGACAGGGGCTTCCACACTCATAGCGTGGTATCCGTCTGCCGCAAGATGGACGTGTGCTTCTCCATCACCATCCGCCAGCACAAAAGCCTGCGCAATCTCATCGAGGCGATACCCGAGAGGGACTGGACGCCCATCCCCTACTGGATGGACGGCGCCGCCGATGTGGCGGAGACCAACTGCACCCCCTTCCGCACTGAGCCCGGCGCCGCACCGGTGCGGCTCATCGTCCGGCGGGTGAAGCCCACGCCCGGTTCCCAACTGGCCCTCTTCGCCACCTACAGCTATCACGGCTTCATCACCGACCGGGACGGGGAGATGCTCGAACTGGAGGCTGACCATCGCCGCCACGCCGAGATCGAGAATGCCATCCGAGACCTCAAGTACGGCGTCGGGCTGAACCATCTCCCCTCAGGCCGCTTCGCCGCCAACGCCGCTTGGTTGGCGGTACAGGTGATGGCCCACAACCTGGCCCGCTGGACAGCGCGAATCGGTCTGGGCGAACGGGCCGTGACCACCAAGACCCTCCGGCGGCGGTTCTTCGCTCTGGCGCGCCGCCTCACTTTGTATCTTCCCAAGCATTGGCCCTGGGAAACCCAGTTCAGCCGCGCCCTGGCATGGCTGCGAGCGATTCCACTCCCTGCCTGACGGCACGTCGGTGCCTGAGCCACCCAACGGACAACCGAAGGTCCCCGCCAACTCGCGCCAGCCCGGTCCGCGAGGGTTTCTTGCTGCGCCCTCTCCCCACCATCTCGCCCTGCCCAACGTCCGCAGACGGTCACAAGGTCTCCCCGCGGCGACTGAAGACAGACACCGGCCCCCTCTACGCAAAATCGTGCCCGGACCATCGCCTCCCCTTGCCCCTCATCGCCCATTCCCCTGCTGTAACCTCAGCCTTTCGGTGGATTCGGGCTTAAGCTGGGCAAGATTCACAACCGGGACGGCGTTTATCAATACGCGGCCCGCCAGAAGGACTGTCGGGCATGCCCGGTCAAAGTGGATTGCCTCCCTACAGGACAAAAGCGCCAATACATCGGCCTCACCATGTATCACCCGCTGCACCTGAGAGCCAGGGAACGGAACCGGACCGCCGCCTATCGCCGGGAGCAGAAAGGCCGCCGTATCGTCGCCGAGGGCACCTTTGCATCTCTGGACAGACTGGGCTGGGCCAAATCCCGCCTGCGCGAATTGTGGAGAGTGGACTGCGAGGGATATATGGCCGCCCTGGCCCACAACGTGCTCAAGGCCGTGCGACGGTTGCACCAAGGCACGGAACCTCCGGTTCCATTGAAACCCAGGGCAGCAGCAGTCGGAGTTCCGGCAACCCCAAATACTTATGGAGGCCCAACCACAATCGGAGAGCCTCCACGCTCCAGGTCTGCTGGATTCCTAATGATGAGCGTCGCGACCTTTTTGTGGCACCCTGTCCCTCCGTTGGAACCCACTTTTTCAACAAGCCCTTGGCGGAGCAGTCATAATGTGCGTAATTTATAATACTTGTGTAGGCATGCAAGCTATGATATACAAGCAAGTATGCGAGTCCCACATGAACACATAGCCGTTGGTCAGGTAGCCGATCGTCTGGCCGAAATATTTGAGGTTCTCGGTCATATCGTCAACAGGTGCTTTGACGTTCCTTACGTCAATGGCCAGAACTGGGATGCTGTTTTTTCTGTTGGGCCTAACTCCTTCGCCGTGGAATGGAAGCGGTCCGGCTCTCTGAACCAAGTGGCCCTGGCAATCCATCAGATGAGTGAAGCTAGGGATGGCTTTCCCGATGGGGTGATTCCGCTGCTGGCGGTGCCTTACATGGGGGAACCGGCGCGGGAGCATTGCGCCCAGGCCAGATTGCCATGGCTGGACCTTTCCGGCAATGCCAGAATCATAGCGCCGGGTCTTTTATCAAAACCTTGGCCACCCCAATCTGTTCCACCCCAATCTTTTATTCAAATAGCCTTGGCCAGCGAAACCCCAGCGCATCTGTCTCAGGCGTGCCCATCGTGCCGGCCGGAAAACGCCTTTGCCCCAAAGGGTTCACGAATAGCCAGGCGGCTGCTGATGGAACCTAGCGAAACGGCCCGGCAGCGCACCCTCGCGTCCAGCACCGGTCTGGACGAGGGGCATGTGAGCCGCATCGTGGGCAAGCTGCTGGAGTCCGTTGGTTGACTCCGACCTACTCTCAGTGCTTTCCTTCCTCATGGGCGGTCTATCTCCTCTCTTGGCCTCGACGCGGCAGGGATGGTATTCGCGTTGCCGACGCTAACCTGCTGCTCGATTCCTGGCAGGAGGAATACCGGTTCGACCGGCACACAGTGCTGCGGGGACACATCGCGTCCGGCTCGGGGGACGGTCTGACACGGTCGCTGGCCGAAACCCTTTCAAAGATGGAACTACCCTATGCGGTGACCGCGCTTCCGGCCGCGTGGCTGTGGACACGGCACGCCGGGTTCCGGCTGGCAACCGTATATCTGTCCGAGATCCCCTCGGAAGCGCTCCTGGCCGACATCGGCTTCCGGGAAGAACCAAGGGGCGCCAACACCTGGCTGGTAATACCCAACGACGAAGGCGTCTTCGACGGAGCCAGCGAGGTCGAGGGAATACGGTGCGTCCACCCGGTACAGGCGTACCTCGACCTGAAGGACCATCCCGAGAGGGCGCGAGAGGCTGCCGCAGAACTCCGGAGCGGGCTGCTGCGAGGCCGGGATGGACTCTAAACCGGCCACCGGAGACGGGTATGGGAGTGAAGACCTGGCCCTGGTCCGCCAGGTATGTTTCTACCTGGCGGACCAAGCTTGATTCCCTCGTAAAAACCCGTTTTGAGGAAGTTCCAGCGATTTAGCACATCTGAGCGCTACCGTATGTTGGGGTAGTACACGGAACAGAGACTGTGTATTGTACCCAGGCAAGGGCACGGTTGTTCTAATTCGACCTGCACAGACTTTTTACGAGAGAATCAAGGTTCTCTGTCCCCAATTCCGGCTTCTTGGAGCCGTGGATGGACGGTTCGCTTGTGGGCAGAGTTTGGATGGCCGGGCGATAACCCTCGTCTCAGCCCGTTTCCATCAGGTCACACTGCTAGGCTGCTCGGGCTGTCGTATGATGGGGCGCGGATGGCGCCGGGCCGGAGGATGACTGGTCATGAAGACCGAGCTGACTTGGCGATCTTCAGCGCCTTGCACGCCTGTCTATAACGGCCAGACCCTAGCTTTGCACGACCCTCTTATTGCTTAGTGCAGGCGGAGATGGTCACTATCAACTCCACCTGCTATCCTCGCAGTTCGACTACGAACGTAGTGAAGGGACGTGTAAAGGCAGTGTTGCTCACGCTCACTGGAAGACCTATGTGGTTGCCTTTGGCCATATGCCTGTCTATGGTCGCCCTTATGCTCGCCGGCTGTGGCAGCGAAGCACCCGGGACCGAGACGTTTGCTGACAGCCAGGCGTCCACGCCTATAGTCCCTGCCACAGGGGCGGAAACTGAACAGCCTGCGGCGACGCCTGCCGTAGTGGCTGTGGAGATAGGCCACAAGGTGGGGCAGAAGGCCCCAGGTTTCATGCTGACCACCGTGGAGGGTGAGCAGGTCAGCCTGGAAGGCTTCCAGGGCCGCCCATTAGTCCTCTACTTCTACACCACTTGGTGACCAGTCTGCCGTGCCTCGTTGAGGCACCTTAAGGACGTTCACTCCGAATACGCGGACCGCGTGGGATTTCTTGCGGTGAACGTAGATCCCTTGCAGAGCACCGAAGAGATCCTGTCCTACAAAAAGGCCGAAGGATTCTCCTGGCCGATGACCGCCGCTGATGCGGAGGTGGTGAAGAGTTACAACGTCACTCGCCAAGCCGCCCACGTGACTATCAACTCCAACGGCGTCGTCCTGTCCAGTGTCACCTACGGAAGCGAGAACGCGGAGGACTGGCGAGAGCTTTTTGAAGCCCTGCTAGATTCCTAATTCCCCGTGTCCCAATATCCCGCCGCCCTTGACACTCAGGGGACGGCGGCGGTCTGCCTACTGTGCATTAGCAGGCTGTTGGAAAAGTAGAGTCCCAGGAAGTGGTGTAAGAGGGAGAGGGTCTGGAGAAAGAGAGACCACCGCGTCATCCTTAGCGGGCAAAGAAGAAAGCTCGAGAAAGGAGGACAACAGTGGTCAAGGAAAGGATGGACCTGCTGGAGCTATTGCGCAAGGGGGGAATGGACGGTGACGTGGACTTCCTGCGGGAGGCACTGAGAGTGCTGGTAGAGGGGATCATGGATGCGGAGGTGTCATCGAGGATCGGTGCTGAGTATGGAGAACGCAGCCCTGAGCGGGTGACCCAGCGCAACGGGTATCGGTCCCGGGCGTGGGATACCCGGGTAGGGACTATGGAGTTGCACATCACGAAGCTTAGAGAAGGGAGCTACTTCCCGAGCCTGCTGGAGCCACGGCGTCGCAGCGAGCGAGCTCTGCTGGCTGTGATCCAGCAGGCCTACGTGGAAGGTGTATCCACAAGGCGGGTGGACGATCTGGTCAAGGCCCTGGGGTGTGAGGGTATCTCCAAGAGCCAGGTGTCGCGCATCTGTCAGGAGCTGGACGTGGTGGTGGATGGCTTCATGGGCCGTCCGCTGGACCCTACCCCTACCTGTGGCTGGACGCACTGACCCAGAAGGTCAGGGAGGACGGCAGGATCGTCAACGTCAGCGTGGTGGTGGCGACGGCGGTCAATGGCGAGGGCAAGCGGGAGATCATCGGGATGGACGTGGGTACGAGTGAAGACGGCGCCTTCTGGCTGGCCTTTCTGCGCTCGCTGTCCGCCAGGGGCCTCGGCGGGGTGGAGCTGGTTGTATCGGACGCTCATCAGGGACTCCGCGGCGCCATCGCCGCAGTCTTCGGCGGAGCCAGCTGGCAACGGTGCCGCACCCACTTCATGACCAACCTGCTCACTCGGGTCCCCAGGCGCGCCCAGCCATGGGTAGCCACCATGGTGCGCACCATCTACCAGCAACCCTCCCCCGATGAGGTACACGCCCAGCTCGACAGGGTGACCGATCAAACTCCAGAACCGGTTCCCTCAGGTCGCCTCTCTACTGGACGAGGCCGGACCCGACGTCCTGGCCTTCTCCAACTTCCCACTCGCCCACTGGAAGAAGATCTGGTCCAACAACCCACAGGAGCGTCTCAACAAGGAGATCCGGCGACGCACCGATGTGGTGGGCATCTTCCCTAACCGGCCGGCCGTGCGCCGCCTCGTTGGCGCCGTCCTGGCTGAGCAGCACGACGAATGGGCCGTTGGCCGTCGATACATCACACCTGTCGTGCTGACCTTCAACGAAGCTCTTCCAGAGGCCGATCTCGCGGAGGCGACAGCCGCCTAAACAACATCAACAGGATGACGCACTCTTACACCACTTGACGGGACGTGACGGAGTTGAGGACGGCTCGGGGCCAAGGGCGGTCAACACAGGAGAATACGAGGTCATGGTCGAGGCACCCCTGGCGGCGCCTGTCGACCCAACTCCTGACTCCGCGGCGGACGCAGACTCATTGGAACCATCCAGTTTCTCGCAGCGTCTTACTTAGTAGAGGCGTAGAGCAGAGTCAACCAGGAGAAAGCAACTGTCTTGAAAGTCAAGAGGAATGAACAACGAATGTGGAAGTCATGTCGTGCCAGGGCGAGCGATGCTTGAGCATGGAGTTGAGGATAACGAGCAGCTTGCGCATGCAGGCTGTGAGGGCCAGCTTCTTCGGCTTACCAGCGGCCAACAGCCGCTGGTAGAAGTCTCGGATGACGGGATTGTAGCGGCTGGCCACCAACGCTCCCATGTACAGGGCGGCGCGGACCCGGCCGCGTCCGCCCCAGACGGTGCGTTTACCACGCAGGGTGCCGCTATCCCGGTTGTAGGGAGCCACTCCCACCAGGGCGGCAACCTGCCGGCGATCCATGGTGCCCAGCTCCGGCAGGTAGGCCAGAAGAGTGAGGGAGAGCTGCTCGCCCACGCCGGGGACGGTGCGCAGAAGGTCGTCCTTCTCCCGCCACACGGGACTCTGGCGCAGAGTCTGACGCAGACGCTTGTCCAGGTCGTCCAACTCCCGCTCCAGCCATGCAATGTGGGCTTCGATGCGGGGACGGACGGCGACGGTGGCGGTGCCGAGGCGGTTCTTCTCCGAGACCAGCATGGTCATCACCTGGTGCCTTCGGGCAGCCAGGGAGTTGAGGGCCTGGGTTTCGGCGTCCCGCAAAGGGCGCACGGGAGGTCGGACCGCTTCGGCAAAGTGAGCAATAGCCGCCGCGTCAAGCGAGTCGGTCTTGGCCAGCTTCCCCGTTGCCCTGGCAAAGTCCCGCACTTGGCGCGGGTTGACGACGACCACCGGCACCGCCTCGGCTGCCAGAGCAGCCACCAGAGGCAGCTCCAAGCCGCCCGAAGCCTCAAGCAACACCATGACAGGTTCCAGGGTCTTCAGCTTGGAGATCAACTGCCGGATCCCCGCATCGTCATGGGAGACCTCCCATCTTTCGTCCGTGGGACGCACCGCAACGTCCACCTGGGCCTTAGCTACATCGATGCCTACGTAGGTCGCTTCCTGTTCCATCAGCACCTCCTGCGAATTATTGGCCCGTCCTTGCAAGATGCGGGCTTGGTTGGCCCAGGCAACTGTTCGGGCTCTAACTCTGGGGGGTGCGGCGACCCTCGCTTTCTCACGGCCTGCTACGACCTAGGAATAGTCGGTCTGCCGCACCCCGATCCACCTAAGTGAAGTGATTGTTACACACCAAACCAAGATACAAGGAGTCCGGCTGCTGTTCCGGGCCGATGCTGCCTTTGCCAAGCCCGAGATGTACGAGTACCTGGAGTCAAGGGACACTGGCTACGCTATGCGGCTTCAATGAAGCGGCCGGCCTATCCGCAAAATCCGCTCATGCATTTCGGGCGACATAGACGGTGCTGGCCTCCTCACGGTGCTGTATGGGGTTGGAGAAGGTGACGACATGGGTCTCGTAGTAGCCGAACACCTCTGACAGCGCGATGTGGAACTGCTCGTCCGGGGGGTCGTTGGACCACAGGGCAAAGACCCCGCCGGGCAGGAGGTGCGACACAAGCCGGCGCAGGCCGTCGGACTCGTAGAACGGCGTGTGGCTGGGGTGCAAAACGTCTCGGGGTGAGTGGTCTACGTCCAGCAGTATGGCGTGAAACCTCCGGCCGCGATTCTCGGGGTCGAATCCTCTGAAACGCGAGGCGGACATCGCGAAGAAGTCGCCGTGCACAAATCTACATCTGGGGTCGGAAGTCAGCTGCTCGCCCAGCGGAAGGAGGCCCTGTTGGTGCCACTCGATCACCTCCCGCAGAGTGTCCACCACCAGGAGCTCTCGCACCTCCGGATGTTCCAGGACCGTCCTGGCGGTGTAGCCTAGCCCTAGCCCTCCGACGACCACGTCCACCTCAGGCTCCGAGAGTTCCGCCAGACCTAGGTTTGCGAGGGCGACCTCGCCCACAGTGAACAGGCTGGACATCAGGAACTCTTCATCCAGCTTTATCTCGTATATGTCGATGCCGAGGGTGATCTCCTTGCGTCGGCGCAGGGTCAGCAGTCCCAAGGGCGTTGCACGGTAATCAAGCTCTTGAAAGTTAACGCTCATGAGACCAGCCGTCCCCATGCTGCTGACAGTCCCGTTGTTCTTACCTTATGTTCCCCATCCCCTCGGATTCCCACCGGTCGCGGATATCCGCCAACTCGATGGCCACGTCCTCGACGCTGCCAGGATGGTTCTTCGCTAGCACCTCCAGCGTCCAGGCCCCGTCGAATTCGATTTCGTTTAGGGCTGTTGCATACGAATCGAAGTCCAGCACGCCGTGGCCGGGCGGAAGGTGATCATCGGAATCTGTCGAGCCGTCCTGGATGTGAAGGGCGTATAGGCGCTCCGATGCGATGCGGGCCTCATCGGCGATATCCAGGCCGATGAGCCGCGTGTGTCCGATGTCGTGACAGATGCCGACGTATTCGGCCGGAAGGTCGGCCATGAATGACCGCAGCTCCCGCATCGTCTCCAAGGGCCGGACCGCCTTCTCCTTGGCCGGAAGATTCTCAAGCGCCATGCGAACCCCTTCAGCCTCGGCCACCGCCACCAGTTCGGAGATAGAACTGTGGGCGTTCTCCGTGGCGGCACCGACGTTCTCCAGTGTGTAGTAGGCGAGGCCCGGCGTCGACGGACCACCGGTCGGGTGGACGATGATCGTCCTCCCGCCCACTTCCGCGAGAAAATGCATCGCCGCCGCGACCTGCTCGACTCCGTCCTTGCGCTCGGATTCGTCGAAGCTGGCAAGGTTAATGGCCTTGAATGGGGCGTGGATTGTGTGGGCATAGACACCGAGTTCCGCAAGGGCGTCACGGTAAGGCTTCGGGTCCGGTGGCCCCTCCTCCCATCCCACACCCTCGGCCATCAGCTCTGTCTCGGGAAACCGACCGGCGGCGACGGACCGGATCGCTTCGATCGGGTCGCCGACGTTTTGCCCCTGCTTGTCGTACAGGAAAAGGCCTGACGCTATGCTGTAGGTCGGCAATAGCTCCTCCAATGTGTCATCGTCCTGTCATGCGGAATTCCCAATATCAAGCCGCCCTGGACCCAGGCACCGCACCATCCTGGACGAGAGCCATGGTAGTATCACTCACGAATGCCGTCAACCAGCCAATCTAGCTCAAAAAACCATCTGTCGGCGTCGTGAACTGGCGTAAGATGGGCAGTGGGGGTAGCCCCCTGACCTCGGATTATGGAGAAGAGCCCCCGCTCACGGCACGGTGCCGGTCGAGGGCCGGGCCACCCCTTTTTTTGGGACTTATCAAGAATGTTACCCATATGCCAGCGAGTTTGAAGGTCGATCGAACGACACCATCAACCAGGTTCGCAGTGTCATTCGGGGCATGGACGGAAAACGGCTCCGGTATCAAGACCTTATCGGGCTTTGCACTAAAAGTCGGGGTTGATGCAAATGTCGTGTTGTCCCTACTCGCCCATTGGCGGTACGTGGACGAATTCTCAGGGCGGCATAACGTCCGGTCGCTTGACACGCAAGACCAGATGGATAGAATGGCAGCGGGCGCGGTGGGCAAGTCTCACTTACGCGGAGCTAATCGACCCGAAGCATCCTCGGCAGAGGATGCTATAAGGAGGATCGGGGCATGCAATCTCTGTTTCCCGCCACAGAGGACTACGCCAAGTATTTAGCCGGTAACGCCCTTGTCTGTAGCGACAACATCGACGTACTCCGGGACCTCCCCGACAACTCCGTGGACCTGATCTACCTGGACCCGCCGTTCCAGTCCGATGCCCACTACGTGGCAGTGTTTGGTGATAAGGGACAGGCTGACGAACAGCTCAAGGACATTTGGCAGTGGACCACGGAGACCGAGCGGACGTTCCAGAGATTGCCCTTCGGTCCCGTACTCGACACCCTCAAAGGCATCCGTCTACAGGCTGGGCAAACGTCGCCCATGGCGGCCTACTGCGTATTCATGGGGCGCCGCCTCATAGAGATGGGCAGAGCCTTGAAGCCAACCGGAAGCATCTATCTCCACTGCGACTACCATGCAGGTCATTATCTCCGTATCCTCCTGGACGCCGTTTTGGGGCGGGAAAACTTCCAAGCGGATATTACCTGGAAGCGTACCACAGCCCATAACGATGCCCACGGGTATGGAGCCAATACTGATACCATACTGTTCTACGTAAACGGTGACAAGTCAACGTGGAACCGTCAATACCAGGCTTATGATGACGGGTACATCAAGAGCCACTATCGTTTCAAAGACTCAACGGGGCGACGGTACAGGACTGATAACTTGACCGCCGGTGGCCTGACTGGCGGAGGTTACCAATATGAATGGAACGGTGTGACGAGAGTCTGGCGGTGCCCGCCTGAGCGCATGGCCGAATTGGAGAGCAAGGGGCGTATTCGTTACACTTCAAAAGGAACCGCAGAGTACATAAGGTATCTCGATGAGATGCCTGGAGTTCCGCTCCAAGACTTGTGGACGGACATACCCCCGATAAACTCACGGGCGAAAGAGCGCATTGGCTATCCGACTCAGAAGCCCCTGGCCCTCCTGGAGCGCATCATCCGGGCCAGCAGCAACGAGGGCGACCTAGTCTTGGACCCGTTCTGCGGCTGTGGTACGGCTGTAGACGCAGCAGCCAAGCTAGGCCGGAAATACCTAGGTATTGACATCAGCGGCATTGCCGTGCGGGTCATGGAGCAACGTCTGACCAGCCGGGGCGAAGCCGTCAAACCGGTTGTCTATGGGCTGGAGTGGGGTGACTGGGAATGGGAGCAATTCGAGCGCATGGCCCTACGGACCCGAGACGAAGCGGAGGATGGCGTACCGGGTTGGGCATGGGCAGAGGACCGCGTGGCGGGATTGCTCAATGCTGTGCCTAACAGCAAAAAGACCGGCGACGGGGGCGTGGACGCCCGCTACTACGGGGCAGGCGACGAAGTTATCCCTATTCAGGTAAAGATGCACAGAAACCCCGTAGGACGCCCTGACATGGACAAGCTCCTAGGCGCACAGACGGCCATGAACAACCGGGGCATCCATGCTCCAATGTCCCTGATGGTCAGCCTGTACCCTCCCGCGCACAACCTACGTGCCTTCGCTGCCCAACAGGGGCGCGTTCCGCTACATGGCGACGACTACCCCGTGATGCAAGCCTTGAGCGTGGAGGAGATGCTGATCAAAGGGGAGAGGCCAAAGTTGCCGCCGGTGGACCCTAGGGCGCTTGTGGGCAACACGCAATCCCGCTTGGTAATGCCGTAGGAGGTCATCATGCCGAAGCAGAAGAAGCCGAGGGGCCGTCCGAAGAAGCTCATTCCCCCGATTCACGGGCCGTTCGAGTCTGTGATAAAGGCCCTGGTGCGCCCGCTAAAAGGGCCTGCCAAGCCTGTGCGGTCTTAGTAGCTATGGGTAACATTCTTGATAAGTCCCCTTTTTTTGCTATGACATGCCGCGCGATACCAGGGCGAATTCGTGGGAGCGGTAGGTCGTTTGACAGCGTTCTAAGGCGCCAGTACCATCACCCTCGTCAGGGATTGTGACTTTTATGGACGCCCGCAGCTTGATATGGGAATTGTCGGCCAACAACGGCACGCGGCTGACGGACCAGCGGTTGCGCGCCTGGCAAAGCGCCAGGGCCTAGCACGCAGCCCGCAGTTGGCGCAGAGCGTTGTGCGGCCCGATCGAACGCGATGCTAGGAACAGTTGTGGGCTGGCTGCTGCTGATTCTCGGCGTGTTCATTAGTCTGGTAAATTTCCACCTCTCCTTCACTCTGCCTCTATACCACCGTCTTCGTCAAAATGAGTCCAGAATCCCCTCTGGTTTTCCATTGATCGGCCAACTGTTTTGCCTGCTCTCGCTCGCGTTTTTCCCCACGCCGTCCGTTCCACAGCTAATTGCGTTAATCGCCGCGATCCTCGATACCGGCGGGATTCATTGGTTGATTCGCGCCCTGTTGTGGGACCACTTTCACGGCACCGATTCAACCAGCCAATAATCCAGGCCTATTGCCGACGCAGTGGGGACTCACTGGTCCTGCTTTTGTCTGTCAAGTGCCTCTTGGTACCTCTGTGAGATGTCTGACTGTCCCTGACGCTGGGCCTCAGTCCACCAGGTCTTGATGTATGCAAGGATGGCATCCATCTGTAACTCGCTGAGCTTGTCCTCGAAAGCTGGCATGAGGTATCTTCAAAAAGTGTGTAAACAGTCAGGCGGTGTACCCTCTCTCTGAACAACACGGGCTCGAGGCCCAAGAGAGGAGATAGACCGCCCATGAGGAAGGAAAGCACTGAGAGTAGGTCGGAGTCAAGGCCGGAGTGGGAGCAGTTGGAGGATTGGGTGCGAAGCCAGGTCCAGAGGCTGATCCAGGAGTTGCTGGAGGAGGAGGTGACGGCGTTTCTGGGAAGGGCGAAGTCGGCGCTCAGATCCGACTCGGACTCAGATACCGGCTATCGGAACGGATACGGCAGAGCCCGGAGGCTTACGCTGAGTTCGGGAACGATACAGCTGAGGCGGCCGCGAGTCCGCGATACCGAGGAGCAGTTCGAGAGCCGGCTGCTGCCGCTGTTCGTCAACAGGACCAGGAAGGTTGCTGAGTTGATCCCCGAGCTGTACCTGCACGGTCTATCCGAAGGCGACTTCGATCTGGCTTTGCGGGGGCTGCTGGGAGAGGACGCACCGGTATCGGCGAGCACGGTGGCCCGGTTGAAGGATAAGTGGAACGATGAGCTTGCCCAATGGCGCAGCCGGCCCCTCGATGACCTGGAAGTGGTCTACATGTGGGTGGATGGAGTCTACGTCAAGGCTGGTCTTGAGAAGGAGAAGGCGGCGGTACTGGTGGTGATGGCGGCCCTGAGCGACGGGAGCAAGGTGGTGGTGAGCGCTGTTCCCGGATACAGGGAGTCCACAGAGAACTGGTCCGAGGTGCTCAGGGACATCAAGCGCCGGGGCTTGAGCTGCCCGAGGCTGGTGGTTGGAGACGGACACCTGGGCATCTGGGGAGCTCTGCGCAACGTCTATCCGCAGGCGGCAGAGCAACGCTGCTGGAACCACAAGATCGTAAACGTGCTCGCCAAGCTTCCAAAGCGACAACAGGACCAGGCCAAGCTCATGCTGCGTACTATCCCCTACGCGCCGACTCGGACAGAGGCTGAGCGGCTCAGGACGGTGTTCACCAGGTGGTGCGGCGACCATTCCTACGAGGCGGCCTCAGAGGCCTTGGAGCGGGACTGGGACCGCATGGTCACCTTCTATGACTTCCCAAAGGAGCACTGGGGGCACCTTCGCACGACGAACCCGGTAGAATCACCCTTCGCGGCCCTCAGGCTTCGGACCGATGCCGCCAAGCGCTACAAGAGGGTCGATCGGGCGATAGCGGTGATCTGGAAAATGTTGATGGTCGCCGAACAGCGCTTCAGGCGTCTGAAGGCCCCTGAGTTGATCGAAGACGTCTATCTCGGTGCACAGTATGCGGATGGAATCGCCATTGAATCAACGGCTGAGAAGGTCGCCGCCTGATGTCGTTTACACACCTATTGACGTAACCTCGCTGGCATCTGGGCGAAGCCCAACTTACCATCCTTGATCCAGGCCTTGAGCTGAGCATCAGGGTGGTGCCAGGTGTGACCCGTCTCATTATGAACTGGTGCGCCGGCCGTGGCCCCCGCGCCGTCTCGGTCGCCATGACACGATTGGCACTGAGCGACGTACAATTTGGCACCTGTCGCATTGATGTCCATCGACGCAGCCGGCTTCTCAACCTGAGGGATAGGTGTTGGCGCGGCTTCACCAGAACACGCGGTGAGTCCCAGGCCAACCACGATGAACGTCACATAAACCGCGCCCTTGACCATGCTCTTCCAGTAGCCTACGTTGCTCAACCGACCACGTGGCCGGTATGCGCGAACTGGCGGACTACCCCTGAGTCGTTTCGTACCTGAGCAAGCGTCCATGCCTGTAGGTCTCTGATACATCCTTCTCCAAGTACTCAGTCTTCCTCTCAACAAGCTGCTGGTCTCTCTCCGCCGCCTCGACCCTGTACGGTTCTATGCCTTTCGTCGGGTGGGCTTTGCACCAAAAGGTGGAATGCGGAGGCGTGGTTCGACCCTTCGACTTCGCTCAGGACAGGCAGGCTCACCACGAACGGAGCTATAAACCAACCGTTCGCCCTGAGCTTGTCGAAGGGCAATTCACACGACCGCGCCACTTCTTGTGCAAAGCGCGTCGGGTGATTGGTCTCCGGCGTATCGACCCCAATGTACCTGACCGTCGCCAAGAGACCGTTCAGCTCGACCTGAATTGTACCTCCATCGATCCAGTGCCGTCGGCGGAATCGCGAACTGTGCCTGCTGTTCCTCGGCCGCTCAGCACGACCTCCGTTGGATATGGGGCTAATTCGCTCCTTTGACCTGGGTCGGTCTAACCTGTATCGTAGATGTCCTCATGTCGCGGCAAGGCAGGTGAAGCAGTGGCAACCAGCGCGACTGGCCAGGCAGACACGGACCTATTGCAGGTCTTAAAAGGGTACGCCGAGGCCGGGAACGCTCACGACATCGACGCAATGATGTCATTCATCGCCGCCGACTGCGAGTTCTACAGCTCAACGGGACCTGACGTCAGCGGCACCCGATACATAGGGAGCGAGAAAGTCCGGCAAGGTCTTCTCTCCTTTCTTGGGATTTGCCCCGACGGCCAGTGGCGTAAGCTCCGCTACTTCGTATCCGGGGACCGGGGTGTCATCGAGTGGACGTTCATTGGCACCACGCCTAACGGTGGCACCATCGAGGTAGATGGGTGCGACCTCATCACCTTCAAGGGCGGCAAGATCGCCATCAAGGATTCCTACCGGAAGAACCGGACCGCGTCCTGAGCGATCTAGGCCAATGGTTCTCCGAGACGCTGAGCAAGACCATCTCCTGGGCCATCGAACAGGCCACTGCGCCCGGATGGAATCAGGAACGGATTGTGACGCACCCCGCTCTCGCATAAACCTGAGTTTGCAAAAGTCCAGCTGTAATGATACCGGGAGGAATCCAATGAAAAAAGAGATCGGGGCGGGAATATGGGGAGCGGGCTGGGTCAGCACGGAGCACCTCGCCGCATGGAACAATAATCCGCACTCCCGGATCGTGGCCATGGGCTCTAGGAGGAAGGAGCAGGTCGAAGAGCGCCTGGCGCAAGCGGGGGTGGAGGGAGTGGAGGTGTACACGGACCTGGATGAGATGCTCGGAAGAAAGGACCTCGATGCCGTTTCCATCTGCATGCCCGCCGACCTTCAAGCCGACGCAGGCATCCGGGCAGCAGAGGCCGGAAAGCACGTATGTATGGAGAAGCCGGTGGCCACGACCCCCGAGGAGCTGAGGAGGATAAGGGACGCGGTGAAGAAGGCCGGCGTCAGGACCGTGACCAGTTTTGTCCTCCGTTGGAACCCCATGGTGGAAATTATCGCCCGGCTGATAAGCGAGGACTGGTTCGGAAAGATCATCTACAGCCGTTTCGCCTACCTGCATGAGATGGGGGACTGGTACAGCGGGTACGGCTGGGCGCGGACGAAGAAACAGGGGAAGAGCGTGACCCTTCTCGGAGGGTGCCACGCCGTGGACGCCATGCTGTTCCTGCTAAAGAAAAAGGTAATAGAGGTGTCGGCCTTCAGCGCCCGCGGCCACAGGGACGATTTCGAATACGATCCCACCATCGCGGGCGTGATGCGCTTCGAGGACGGCACGCTGGCGCACATCACCGTCAGCCAGGAGCTACACATGCCGTACACCTTTCCGATGGAGCTCATGGGGAGCAAGGGGGCCGTTCGCGACAACAGGATATGGTCCGATAAACTGGCAGGCCAGAAGGACTGGGCCACGGTACCGAGCATTCTCCCGGACAGCGGCGACGTGTCGGATCACCCGTTCCAGAATGAGATCGACCATTTTGTCGAGTGCATTCTCGAGGACAGGGAATCGCACGCCTCCGTGGAAAACACGGCGCATTCGCATGAGGTCGTATTTGCACTGGACCGGTCGGCTGAGCAGAGCGGCATGCCCGTATCCCTGCCCCTGGCGGAATGATCATCCGGAGGACCACATGTTCACCTATAACAAAAAGAACGAGACCTATGAATTTGAGACAGAGAAGCTAAAGGGCGTTTTCCAGCCCGGGGGGGCGTACAGCGGTATCCAGAGCCTGGTCCACAAGGACGAGGGGACCGAGTGGGTCGGGGACTTCGATTCCGGGTATCCCAGCTATGACATCCCGCCCGGACAGCGCCTGTACCTTATGAGCTTCTATCATTACCTGGCAAAGAACCTTCCCTTCGGTATTCTCGGCCGCAATATGCCTGGAAAGGTAAGGGAGGACGGCGGCTCGCTCGTGCTGACGCTGGGGCACTTCGGCCCCTGCAAGACAGAGACCGAGGTCCGGCTCCGTTTCACCGGAGTTGAGACCCTCGACGTCGATATCGAGATTACCAGCCGGACGGAGCTCAACGACCTGGAGATATGCCTTTCATCCTACACCGTGAACCGCAAATGGGGTTCGCCGTATTATTATCTCTGCCTTCAGCCGGCCAACGAGGACAACGGGACGTTCATCCAGCCCGAGGACACGCCCTTCCTCGCGGGGTGGTACCACAGCGCCCCGAGGGATAACAGGACCGCCATGCTGACTTACGACGGCAGGTGGCCAGGTGACAAGTACCAGATAAACATCACGGGGCCTTACTTTCGCCTGCCGATCCTGGTGTCGCGCAATCCGACTACGGGAATGGCGCTGGTGCAGATGGCGGAGTACGACACGTGCACGCGGGTGGGCTCACTCTATTCCTCGGACAACAACCAGATCCATCTGGGATTCAAGAGGGACGGAACGGCGTATTCCGACTCGAACCTGAAAGCGGACTATTCGCCCACCTACTTCTACCTTTTCGGGGAGGACTTCAAACCGGGCACGAAACGCCGGGCGCGGTTCAGGATGATGCTCACGAGAGTGGAAGGGGACATGTCGAACGTGCTCGGCCTTTACGACGATTTTGTGAAGGACGGAAAGTAGATAACCGAGGAAAAGCATCATGGACCAGATAATAATACCCAAGCCCATGCAGGTGAAGATCGTCGACAGGCCGGTCCCTGAGCCGATCGAGGACGACCAGATGCTCGTGCGCACGGAATACAGCGGGGTCAGCCTTGGGACTGAGAAGATATTCTACGACGGGACCTGGGAAAAGGACCCGTCCAAGTACCCCATCGAGCCGGGGTATGTGGCCGTGGGCATTATCGAGGAATGCGGCTCAAAGGTTACCCGTTTCAAGTCGGGGGAGCGCGTCGTGACAATGGGAGTGCATGCCGAGTACGTGCGCGTACGGGAAGCCGGGGCGTACAGGGTCCCGGAGCATGTCAAGCCTGAAAAAGCCACTCTCTCCGTGCTCGGGGCCACGGCGACTCACGGGATAAAGCGAGGCCGGATCCCATACCGGGGAACGGTCGCGATCTTCGGGGCGGGAGTGCTCGGGTGCCTGCTCCTCCAGCACGCGAAATCCGCGGGTGCGGGATTCGTAATGGTATGCGACTTGAACGACGGGAAACTGGCGGTCGCCGGGGAGCTTGGCGCGGACCTGACGGTCAACGCCGCCAAGGAATCCCCTTCAGAGAAGCTGCTCTCCGCGGCAGGCGGGTACGCCGACGTGTCCTACGAAGTGGCGGGCGGAGCTCCGGCTGCAATGGAGGAGGCGCTGCGGGCCACGAGGGAGCACGGCCGAGTATTCATGATGGGCGGCGGGGACCGGGGAATCGTGCATTTTTCCTACAGGGCTCTATTCGGGAGGGAATTGTCCGTGGAGGCGTCGAGGGCCATAGGGGGGATAGAGAATTTCGAAGAATCCGTGGAGGGCATAATATCCGGAAGGATAGATGTGGACCCTTTCCCCACTGAGATCAGGCCCTATACCGAGATCGAGAGCATCTACAATTCACTGGTGAAGGGCGATTATGATTTCATGCACATGGTACTTAAATGGAAGTAAGCATGGCTCCTCCATATAACATCTAATAGAGCTCCCAGCACTGTTATCTCAGCGGTGAGCTGGTCCTTTAGGGAGCTATCCCCAGCTCACGCATTCGCGCTTCTATGGCCTCGCGCGCCTCGTGGAACGGCCGCTCCAGGTGGGCGATGTGGTCGTCCTCGCCATGGTGGTGGGTGACCCGCCCGCGCGGGTGCTGGCCCGACGTCTCGCGGATATAGGCTATGTCGCCTTCAATCACGGTGAGCATATGCTCGGTGGTGCCCCGGTCGAACATCCACCACTCCCCGCCACACGCGATGTAGACCGGCGAGGTATGGGCATAGATGCCGCGCTTCATATCGTCGTAGTCCGGATCGCCAAAGTAGTCCGGGCTGCCGCACCTCGCCGCGATCCAAGTGTGTCCATCCACCCTCAGCTTCTCCCTGATCTCCAGCCTCCGGGTCGGGCCTTGCGACTCGGCGGACGCTACTACACGGCCGGCCTGGACGATGTCTAGCCTGTGAATGGGGAGCACGCTCTCCGCCCAAGCCTCAACCTCGACGGTCCCCGGTCCAGATATGCGAACGGTATCGCCCACGTCGTGGCCGTCCACTGTCAGATTGATGATGGGGCCCGAGCTGAGGAAGGTGCGGCCCCTAGTCACGTTTCGGCACCAATTGTCGTAACTGAACTCCTCGCCGTCGCGGAGGTGAACGTAGGTCCTGTTGTAGCCCACCACCACGTCGCTGCTCATCTTGTCGGTGCCGCCTACCACGGGCATCTTGTAACCGCAGTTCAGCACACGATAGTACTCGTCGTGGGGAAACTTTTTCTGGTGCCCGCACAGCTCGATGCCGTCCAGCCGGCCGGTAGCCACCAGCGGCACCGCCTCCCTGTTCAAGCCCCAGAAATGCGGGGCTATGACGGTGCCGCCCTGGGCGTGACACCTGTCTGCCCACTCGCTGAGGGTCGTCTCCAACGTCCCGCCTATCTCGGCTTCACCGGCGCCGTCGGAGCACCATGGCATCACCTGCTTCTTCAGCCCCCAAAGTATCATGTGGCCCAAGAAGTGCTGCCGGTTCTCCTGAGAGACGTAGACGATGTTGTCACCGAACTGAGAGATGCCGGGAGCGCCCGTGAACTCCTGCGCGCTCGTGAACAGGCTGCCCCATTGAGACTGAAGCAGATTGACCACGTTCAGATCTTCGCTCCGCGACTCGGTCAGGGCGCCCTGCGCCGAGAGGAAGTGCACGTGGGAGTCGCCGCTGTACCAACCGTCGGCGTTCATGTTGATCCAGCGTTTGATCCGCAACGTAAGCTCGCGTTGGCCCGGCTCGATGTTGACCCTGGTGCGCAGCGGTTCGTACTCGAACCCACGAGCGATGTCCACCACCACCTCGCCGCGAGGCAGCCAGCCCTGGCAGGTCCCATCTATGTAGGCGTAGGTTATCTGGCCGAGCCGGACGTCGCCGCCAATGTTGAAGTTAAAGGTGGCCAGGTTGGAGTTTACGTGGTTGTGATGGCCGTGGGGCTGGTAAGGGACACCATCGGGAGAACGGAAGTGCACTCGGCACGGCACCGGCCTGCCTGTATCTTCGTCCAGCACCGTTACGCTGACCCAATTCTTGCCGGGGTCGATCAACTCGAAGCGCATCCGGGGCGTCTCGACGGCGCCCTGGTCCTGCACCTCGCCCCAGTTCACCTTCCCTACGTCCTTGCCGCCCTGCTTGACTGCGACCGTCGCGGACGGGATTGCGGAGATCTCCACGTAGGTGGGGCTGGACCGCTCGTTCTGCCTCTGCCCCCAACCCTTGTACGGGTCGCCAATGAACTCATCGGTCGAAGCCTGGGGCAGCGGATAGACGTACGTCGTGTCGCCGCGGTCGACCGCCACCTCCAGGGCACCAGGCGTCCGAGCGTCTTCAGGGTCGGTCAGGATGATGCGTGCTGGCCGGCTTCCCTCCCTGGCGAAGGGGTGCTCGTCCAGGTGGCCCAGCGTAATTCCCGCGACCACGAAGCGTGGCCCAGCCGGCACGATCTCCAGAGACTCGATAGCATGCTCCGGGTCGGGGTTCCTCCATGCCCACAGGTAGTACAAGCGAGAAATACCGCCCCGCGATTCCACTTGACGCCAGCCTGCCCTGCCAAACTCCCCCTCATATCGCGGAAGCAGGTCCGATTTAGTATCGGCAACGGCGAGGAACTGCCCCCGTCCATAGGGGAGGGGGCCGATTTCGAAGCTCTCCCGTACCGGGACACGCTCCTCGCCACCCCCCGCCATGTGGAAGACGTAATCGGCGACCTTCTTGCCAGAGCGGCCGTCTTCCGGAAACGTGGTCTCCAGCAACGTATGGGCCACAATGACGCGGCTGGCCTTCGCGCCGATCCGGACCGTGACGGATGCGTCGGAGCCGCCCAGGACTATGAAGCAGTCGCCACCGGGTTCGCCATCCGGCGCCCCCACCAGAAATGGGAGCCCCCGAAACGTCTGACGTCCGGTGTGCACCCTCGCCTCTATCCGCTCTCCGGAGGCTTTATCGGTTGTTGGCTCCTCCTCCGGGCCGAGAGCCGCAACGCCCGCGTTGCACCATCTTGATATGTCGATCGGCTGGTAGTCTGACACCCGAAAACCTCCCGTTGCTTGTGAGCTGAGGGTCCAGCACGAATGCCTTGACCCAGCCAGATGGAACCCGGCGCCTTCGTAAACACTACATTCTGGGATGGCACGAACTCTATAACCCGCTGCTAATGTTGTCAATCGACATATTGCCCGAGGGATGCCGCGGACAAAGATGCACGAGCTTGGTACGCAGACGATACGGATACGGGATTCGAGTCATGGAATCAACAGCAATTTGCCCGTCGTCGCCCGTCCTTCCAGGGCGCGGTGCGCCTCGGCGGAGTCTCTTAGTGGGTACCGGCCATGGATGTGCACTTTCAGCTCGCCGGACCTCACCCAACCAAATACATCGTCTGATCTCCGCAGCAACTCCTCCCGCGACGCCGTGTGGTCTGTCAGGGACGGGCGCGTAAAGAATAGCGACTTGCTATTGATTACCGGGACGGACACCTTTGGCACTGGACCGCTGGACTGACCGTAGAGGACCATGTAACCCCGGGGCGCCAGACATGCGAGGCTTTTGTCAAATGTCGAAGCGCCAACGGAATCGTACACGACGGGCAGCCCCCTGCCCTCCGTAATTTTGAGCACTTCGTCCTCGAAGTCCTGAACAGCGTAATTGATCACGTGGTCGGCGCCCGCATCACGTGCACGCTCGGCCTTGGCCTCGGTCGAGACTGTGGTGATGACGGTTGCGCCCAAACGCTTTGCCATCTGGATTAGAAGCAGTCCGACCCCGCCGGCTCCCGCATGGACCAACGCGGTGTCGTGCGAGCTGAGGGGATAGGTGGAGTGACACAGGTAGTGGGCGGTGAGTCCCTGCTCGATCACGGCGGCCCCTGTCTCGGCATCGACTCCCTGGGGAAGCTTCACGAGTTGCCATGAAGGGGCCACCATCTTCTCGGCGTACGAACCCATAACCCCCGCGGTGGCGACCGGGTCGCCGGGCGACACGTCGCGCACGTCCTCGCCGACTTCGACAACCGTACCTGCCGCTTCAGCCCCCGGGACCAGAGGCAGGTCACGGGGGTACCGGCCAGACCGAATGTAGATGTCTATGAAGTTGACTCCAATGGCCTCGATCTCGATAAGGGCCTGGTCTTTGCCCGGTCTCGGGTCTGATACATCCGTGACAACCAGGACTTCCGGGCCTCCGGTACGGGATATCTGGACCGCTTTCATGGACGCTCCCTATTAATGTATTTGGCGCTCGCCGCGGGGGACATCTAACATGGCCATGTTACGCCGAGGAACGGTGAATATGTCAAATCGGGTTGACACGCCAAGGCGCCATCGCTTGACTTGGGCTCGACTTGAGGCCCACTTGTTGAGAATGCTCCCTGCAGCTCTTGATGTGCGGGCACTTGGGACGACAGGCGTAGCGCGTCACAATGAAGGGTAAGGAGGTCAAGATGGGAGTTATAGTAGCACCGATCCTGAAAGGCAAGCTCGAAACGTGGAAGGAGTGGATTAAAGAGATGAGTGGACCCCGCAAAAAGGAGCTGCAAGACTTCAACCGGCGCTATGGTCTGACGCGACATGCGGCCTGGCTGGCCGAAACTCCGGCGGGCACATGGTCTGACGCGACATGCGGCCTGGCTGGCCGAAACTCCGGCGGGCACAATGGTGGTAGCCCTGCATCAGGGGCCGGGCGGGGACGAATTCATGGCCAATGTGGGCCCCTCTAAACACGAGTTCGACGTGTGGTTCAAGGAGACGATCAAGGAAGTCCACGGCTTTGACTTGACCCAGCCGCCCCCCGGCCCACCCCCCACGCTGTTCCTCGACAGCGGGTCCTGATCCGCCTGCGGCGGAAGCGCGCTTGATTCGGTCGCGGTCAGGGCCGGGCTTCTCCTCTTGCGGGGCCCGGCCCATTTGGTTGAATACCCAGCAAACAAGACGCCGCCCTACACGTCCCTGATGGCCGCCGCCCGATGCTTCCCTTGAGACCATATCAAGACCCTCACCCCCTTGATCCCCCTCTCTCTTGGAGGGTGTCCTAAAAGTCCCTTCTCCCCTGGCGGGAGAAGGCTAGGATGAGGGGGTACCGACGAAAGTCGGCATATGGATTCACGGTGTAGACGATTGCGGCCGCTAGTCGGATCACCCTCACCTGAATCCTCTCCCTTCAAGGGAGAGGAAGGAACCGATTGCCTCCCGAGGCCAGTTCTGAGAGAGGCTCCTTGGCAAGGGGGAGGGGGACTAAAACAAATCTGGGGACACCCCTTCGACGGGCTCCCTTCGATACGCCATTCCACCATGGAAGGGCTACTCAGGACAGGCCCAGCCCCTGCCAGAGGCGGTTTGCCCCCTCTGGACTCCCCCATAATAATGAGCACTGTTCGAAGCTCTTAGCCTCACCGGCACAATTTGGGAGGGGCGGACTCTGTACGCTGGGCACTCTGTGATGCTCGACTTAGGGAGGTCCCAGCGGCAGTTCTCAGGCGTGTATAATGGCTTACCGGTCCGTCCTCTGATAAATCGACCATAAGTTAGCAGTCTTCTTGCAGCACCGGGTAGCGGGTATCGTTGAGGTCTTATCTTGTTTGCACTGTTCTGATCGATCGTGAAGGAGTGGGAAATGTTTCAATCGGCCTGTATGGTCCCCGTCAAGCTTCTCTTAGGAGCAATCTGCCTGGTGTTGTTGCTGGCCGTGGGAGGCTGCGGTGGAGGCGAGTCGGGAGGCCCAACAGGCAGCGAAGGTGCTGTCGATCAGCCTCCTAAAGTCGTAGAATTAAGCCACAGTTACTTCGAGCCACCTAAATTGACCATTGGGGTCGGCGAAGCGGTCATCTTCCGCAATCTCGAGACTATGAGCCACCCCCTGTCCAATGAGGAATTGGGGTTAAACACAGGTGAGTTTACCAAAGAGGACCGTACGCTAACCTTCGATCAACCAGGAACCTTTACCATTACCAACATCGCGCATGGGACTACTTTCACAATCGTGGTTCAGAGCGGGGGCAACTGAGCCTGGATTTCATCTGTTGGGTCCGATCCGGCAGGTTGAAGAGGGCGCTGGCCTAAAAGACTCCCCCAGATCAAAGTTGGAGAGCATCGGCGACACGCTGGATAGGGACGGCGTCGGCACGCTCACCAACACCGCCGAGATCTACAAGCCCTAGAGCCTGGTCATGGGCCGGCCGTACCGGAGCGGGTACTGCTACTCGTGGCCCACGGCCTGATAGATCTCGTCCAGCCAGACCACCATCTCGGCGGAGAGGTTGAGTGCGGGCGTGTCCGTCTTCTCCAGCGCGCCACTCCAGAATCCCTCCTTCGATTGGAGGGCGATGATGTTGTCGCCGATGCGGACGGTCATGTCCCTGTACTTCTGCTCACCGGTGATGGTGTAGAGCACTGCGGCGGCCCACCCGGTCTTGCCGGCGCGGAGGATGCGGAAGAGGTAGTCGCTGGCCCCGTCTGCGAAGCGCATATACTCCTTCGACAGCTCCAGCCACTCCTCCTCGCCCGTGCTCTGGTAGAGGCGCGCGAGAAATCCGCCGGCGATTCCGGGGTGGTAAAAGGTCTGGTCACGGGTCGCGTCCTGGTTCAGAACGTACCGAGTGTCTATGGCCCACTTGAGCATCCGCCTTATGTCGTCGCTTTCCGGGTCAGGCGTCGTGTACAGCCCCTTCGCCCGGCTGTAGACCGTGTATAACTGCTCGGGATAGTTGGGCTGGGCCTCCATGAGGTCCTTCATCCACCGGGCGGCGCCTCTGGCGACGTCGAGCCTGCCGGTGTAGAGTGCGGCCCGGGCGCATCCGCTGGTCACCCAGAGGTCCATCTTCGTTTCGGCGCTCCGCTCCGACGGGCTGGAGTAGAACCCGCCGCTCTCCGGGTCCCAGAAGCGCTGCATGAAGTCCATGCCCTTCTGCGACAGGTCGAACTGCGCGAGCCTGTGAGCCCCCTCGATCAGCCACGACTTCTCATAGGGGTAGTGGTACAGGCCCGGCCTTCCTGGGCTCGGACCGATGTCGCCGTCCGGCGTGAAGGCGTTGTTGCGTATCCAGCTAAAGAGCCGGTTCGCCGCGTTGGAGTGGCCGCCCACGAAGAGGGCGATCGGTATACCCCAGTACGCGCCCGCCCCATCCTCGACGCCCTCGAAGCTTCCGTCCGCCCGCTGTTTCCCCGCCAGATAATCGGACCCAAGATCCCTGGCGTCCCTGAAACGCTTCATTCCTTTGGAAACTTCAGCCGTTACTTTGACAACCATGTAAGGCCTCCTGATGGGACTTCACTCTGCTACGTCCTCTTGCCTCGCCTTAGCACTCTGTCCAGCTAGAATTGATTGTCATTCTGAGGAGCCGCGCGACGATGAGCCTGGGGTGGTGTCACCGCCGGGCTTAGTCGGGCTATCCTGGTACCCGACCCCACCAGGTTCTTCGCTCCCGCTCAGAACGACAGGTTGTTAGATCCACCTGAAATAGGTACTAGTCGTAAGTCAACCTTGGTAATGATGGCATCATATCCCGCCCCCCCGCCCTTTGGGGGCATGGGGAATTCCCCATCCCCCTTGCCCTTCAACAAGCTCAGGACAGGCGCCGGGGCTTAACCCCTCTGCACTCCCCATCCGCCCGCCTGTGGCGGGATCAGCCTGCTAGTGCACAGCGAGAGCGGTCCCGTCGACAGCGGGCCCTCGCCGCTGGAGCTACGCCACTCCGCACCAGTCCATCGCCGCCAGCACGTAGGACTTTGTGGACGTGATCAGCTCGTCGATGTTCACGAACTCATCCACCATGTGGGCGTGGTGGATGCTGCCCGGCCCGTAGGTGACGGCGGGAATCCCGTTGGCCGTCAGGAACGTGCCGTCGTCCACCGCGTAGAATCCCGCCACAACAGAGGGCCCTTCAAACCGGGTCCCCTTGGCCGCTTTCTCGTGGGCGGACATGACGGTCTGGACGATCGGATGGTCCTCCTTGATGTTGAAGGGAGGCCAGTGCAGCTTCCACTCGACCTGGGGAGGATTGTCCCTGAGCCATTCATCCATCGCCGCCGCATGCCGAATGTACTCCTCGACCTCTTTCTTGACGGCCTCGACGTCCTCTTCGGGGTGGTACCAGATGGCGTACTCGATGGTGGTGAACTCGGAGATGATGAAGGGCACCAGGACGCCGTGCGGGCCCCCGGTTATCACGCCCGGATGCAGCACAAAATGGCCGGGATTGAACAGGTGGTGCTTCTTGGTGAGCCCCCACTCCTGCTCCAGCTTGAGCAGCGCGTTGAAGATGAGGTGGCCCTTGTCGATGGCGTTGACGCCAACCGCGGCGCCCGGCCCGCCGGCGCGTATCGTCTCGGCCCGGTTGGAGGCGTGGCTGGCCTTGCCCACGCACGTGACGGCCATCCACAGCAGCCCAGGGCTGACGGGGACCACGGTAAGCGGGGTCTCGCCCGACGCGGACGGCTCGGACACGATGGCCGCGTCGGCCGTGTAGCCGCGGCGAACCGTCGCCGTCGTGCCGGCCTCGTGATCCATCACCTCCTCGCCGACGACGCTCTCGAGGATAAGGTCGCCTCGGAGCCTCACGCCGGCCCTTTGCATGGCGGTGGCGGCCATCGCCTGGGCCACAAGGCCGCCCTTCATGTCGCAGGCCCCGCGGCCGTAGATGTTGTTGTCCTCTATCCGTCCGCTGAAGGGGTTCTGAAACTTCCAGTCCTCATGCCGCCCGGTGGGGACCGTATCGATGTGTCCGTTGAAGATCAGAGACCTGCCGCCGCCCGTCCCCTTGATCGTGCCCACGACGTTGTTGCGCTTGGGCTCTTCTGCCCAGACGTCGACGTCGGCCCCAATCCCCCTGTACAAACCGGCGATGATCTCGTTGGCCTCGCTCTCGCCGCCCAGGACCTCGTCGAAGTCCACGCCGGGGTACTTGGGGTTAACGCTAGGCACCTGGACCAGACTAATCAACCCGTCCACGATCTCCTGTTTCATGTCGTCGACGGTCTTGAGGACGCGGTCGGTATCGCTCGCCATGGCTGGTCCCTCCTCGAACGATTGCTGGCCGAAGCAAGGCTTCGCCGGGATTATACAACTTTTGGTACGGGACGGCACCGAACCCGCGCCCGCTCGTAGAGGTCGGGCGCAACGCCGTCCGAAAGGCGGCTCCGGGACTTCCGTGGCTGTTGGAGGGCGCTCAGAGGCCAAGGGCCTCGTCGATATCCTCCTGGTATGCCCGGACCTCTCCCGAGAGAAGCTCGCGGATGCTGACAGCTCTCCCGGCCAGGGCCGACTCATAGGCCCCGAGGACCGCCGCGACCGCCGTCGTCCCATGAAGTCCATCCACCTCGGGCCGGCCGCCCTGCAATATGGCCTGGCCGAAGTCGTGGAACTCAATCGCCATGTGCTTGACGTCTATAGGCCGGGCCGGGAGGTCGTAGACGACAGTGTCCGCGCCGAAGAGCCGCTCGGTGATCTCGTTCATATGGAAGTTGGGCAGGAGAGGCAAGATGTCCTGGCCACGCAGCTCCCGGTCCTCCAGTCGTAGGATAACGGGCTTGCCGTTGCGGTCTCCGGGCGCGTGAATGGCCCCCCACCGTCCGTGGACGCTGCGCTCGAACTCCGCGCCGCCGCGGCCCGAGGAGATATAAGCCATTGCGACCATCGCGCCGGAGCTCATCCTGTACATGGCGATTACCGAGTCCTCGCCCGTGGCCTGGACCGATTCAGGGTAGGACTTGAAGCGCGTCTGATAGGACTCCAGGGTGCTGCTCTCCCTCTCCGGCCGCCGGCGGACCGGCTCCACGATCATGCCGCGGCCGTATACCTCCTCGAATTCGCCCATGTAGTACTGGACGATGTCGGCCATGTGGACGGCGTAGTCGAGGCCGATGGCGCCTTTCTCCTTGAGGTGGCGCCACGGTGTAATTCTAATGAGATCGTCGCCGCCCAGCGTGTTGTGGACCATGTAGTAGGGGTCGCCCAGCAGCCCTTCGTCGATAATACCCCGCACCAGTCGGTTGGGTGGGTCGCGCCTCAGATTCTCCGCCGTTGCCAGCACAACGCCACCGCGTTCGGCCGCGTCCATGATCGCAAGGCATGCGCGTATGGTTATGCCCAGCGGCTTTTCGACGATGGCGTGCACGCCGGCCTCGAGCGCCGGGACCGCCACGGTGTGGTGGCTCGACGGATCGGTGACGACATCCACGGCGGCAATCTCGGAGTTCGCCAGCACGTCATCGATGTTGGTGTACACCATGGGCCTCTTGCCGAAGAGTCGCTCGACCTCTCTTGCACCCAGCTCGGCGTTTTGGCGCTGCGTGTCGCAGACGGCCACAACCTCGATATTGGAGATGCCGCTATCTTCCAGCTCCTTGTAGCCCAGGATGTGGCGGTGGCCCATGCCGCCGCAGCCGATGACACAAAGCGGGACCTTTTCCACCTGTGTACCCTCCTTGATGCTAGGATGGATCTGGCAGGGTGCTGAGAGACCTCTCGACCAATCCCCCTGTGCCCCTTTCCTTCGGCAGGCTCTGGCCAGGAAGGGGGAAAAAACCAAATCTGAGGGACACCCCTTCGGCGTTGCTCAGGGCAGGCTCTCAGACTCCCGGCCCTTCGGCAGGCTCCCTCCGGTACGCCATTCCACCATGGAAGGGCTACTCAGGACAGGCGCCGGGGGTTTTCCCCCCTCTGCACTCCCCCATTCTTCATCAGCCTGCTAGCGCGGGACGGGCCGATCAGTAGCCCAGCGATCGCAGGTATTCTCGATTTGCATAGCATGACTCTACGGTACCGGTGTCGGCCCCGCTGCCAAGCTCACCGTCTACCCAGCCTTTGTATCCGATGTCAAGCAGCGTCTGTCGAATCAGACCAAAATCGAGCAGGCCCATACCCCGGCCCATTATGCAGAACTTGCCCGGGGCCACATCCTTCATGTGGACGTAGCCCAGGCGGTCGCGGTACTTGCGGAGCTGGGCGACCGCATCCTCTCGCATCAGGGCCGCTATCGACACGTCCACGCAGACCTGCAACCGACCGGCGTATGAAAAAAGACGGTCCTGCTCCGCCTCGGTCTCCACCACGGTGTTGGGATGGGCATGGAACGCAAGTGTCTGGCCGAGGCCGGCGGCGTGGTCGATCAGCGTCTCCGCCTGCTCACCCAGCCGCTTGAACTCGTCGTCGGCGGGCAGGCAGCGCGGCACGCGCGGCGGGCCCGTGAATGGGTAGACCTTGCAGCCCAGCTCGGCCGCATGTTCGATCCGACGTCTCTCCCGCTCGAGCATCTGCTCGGCGTCGTCCCCCAGGCTGTCCAGGCGACCGAACACAGCGGACGCCTCCAGGCCGTGCTTGTCGAGAAGGCCCCTCAGGTGGCGGGGCGTCCCCAGCCAGTCGAGGGAGAGACCTATAAACTCCACCCCCTCCCATCCGGCGCCGGCGATGTCGCCCAGCATCGCGTCCAGGTCCGGTGTGCGCCCCCAGGAGTTGGTGTTGTAGCCTAGCCGGAAGGGCCGCCCGTTGTTCATTGGTCTCCCCCAGACAGCCCTACACCTCTACTGCCTCCTCATAAACGTCAACTTCTGGCGGGCCAGCGAACAAGGCTGCTAATTTGGCAACCTGCTCCTGGTAGGGACCACTCGACGTGAGACTAGTGGTCCAACATCATTGAAATGAATACCATGATAGTCATTGTTCCTCTTGGGGGTTCAATCGTAACGTTGAACCGAGGAGGAACCATGATGTCTACCAAGAAGTACCGTATCAGACTGACTACCGACGAACAACAGGAACTCAACGCCTTGGTCTCACGCGGTCGGGCTGCGGCGTACAAACAGACCCATGCGCGCATTCTGCTGATGAGCGATGAGTCACGCTCGGACGGGGGAATGAAGGACGCGGACATCACCAGCGCGCTCGGTGTGGGACAGTCAACGGTCGAGCGAATACGCAAGCGCTGTGTGGAGGAGGGGGTCGAGTCTGCGCTGAATCGCAAAAAGCAACTGCGTCGGCGTCAAAAGAGACTGGACGGCGAAGGTGAAGCACGGTTGATAGCGATGGCCTGCGGGGAACCGCCGGAGGGGCGTGCCAGTTGGACCCTGAAGCTGTTGGCTGACCAGTTGGTCGAGTGTGAGATAGTCGGGACCATTAGCACCGAGACGGTTCGCCAGGCGCTTAAAAAAAAACGAACTGAAGCCGTGGCTGAAGCAGAGTTGGTGCATCCCGCCCGGTCAGAGCGCGGAGTTTGTGTGCGCGATGGAAGACGTACTGGAGGTCTACCAACGGCCGTACGATGGGAATGAGGTTCTGGTGTGCATGGATGAGACGAGCAAACAGCAAGTCAAGGAGACGCGAGTGCCGCGTCCCGCAGCGCCCGGCTTATCGGCGGCATACGACTACGAATACGAGCGCAATGGAGTGAGCAGCCTGTTCATGCTGTTTGCACCGTTGGACGGATGGCGCCGAGTCGAGGTCAGAGAGCGTCGCACGAAGGTGGACTGGGCGCATGTGATAAAGGAACTGGTCGACGAGGACTACCCTGACAGAGACCGGATCGTGCTGGTAATGGACAATCTCAACACTCACAAGCTGTCCTCGCTATACGAGGCATTCGAGCCTGCTGAGGCGAGGCGTATAGCTGAGCGACTGGAGATACACTACACTCCCAAACACGGGAGTTGGTTGAATATGGCGGAGATAGAGATCGGTGTGCTGGCTCGACAGTGCCTGGACCGACGGATTGCCAATCAAGACATCCTGCGCGGCGAGGTCAATGCTTGGCAGAATCAACGCAACCGGGATGTGATACGAGTGGATTGGCGCTTCACTACCGAGGATGCGCGCATCAAGCTAAAGTCACTCTACCCATCAATACAAAAACGTTGAACCACTAGCCTCATCTGCCTGACTGTCCCAGAAACTGACAGCCATAATCTTGTTTCCCGCACGGTCTACCAGCATACGGCCAATCTGCAAGCCGCTCCACCCATGAATGGCTGGCGCTACAGAGTCCTTGAAAATAGCAATTGCTTCGTCCATCTTGCCTGGCTGGATGTTGACCCTTAGTACTTGAGAATACAATGGCTTGCCTCCTAATTACTAACTCCGCGGTAAGAATTCCGCGCCACTATTGTCCACCTTTGAAATGAATGTCAAAGCAGGTGTCACTTAGCCCGAATCCACCGAAGGAGGGCGTCGGGTTAGCGTCCTGAGGCGGCAAGAAGGTGCTCCTGTGCTTCTGGGATAATGGTTTTGTAGCAAAAAAACGGCCCCGGAAAAGGAGCACCCAGTAGATGCTGCCACGCAACCACCCCGACCGGATCCAAATCACCTTCGACGACCGCCGCTTGGTGGCCAATGCCGGGCTGCTCCTTCCGGCCACCCTGGCGCGGCACCTCGGCCTGCCCGAACTCGTCCGGCAGCGCCTCGACCTGGGCGATGCCCCGGGGCGGGCGAACACGAGCGACAAGATGATGACGCTGGTGGCGTCTGCGCTGGCTGGGGGCGACTGCATTGACGACGCCGATGTGTTGCGCACCGGGGGGACGGCCTGCACCCTGGGCGGCACGGTGAAGGCGCCATCCACCCTGGGCACCTTCCTGCGCAGCTTCCGGTGGGGCCACGTCCGTCAACTCGACCGGGTGAGCCGCGAGTTGCTGGCCCGGGCTTGGCAGGCCGGGGCGGGACCCGGCGACGGGCCCCTGACCATTGACCTGGACTCCACCATCTGCGAGACCTACGGACTGGCCAAGGAGGGAGCGCGCCACCACGGCTATACCGGCAAGCGGGGCTACCACCCGCTGCTGGCCATCGCCGCCGGCACCGGAGACGTGCTGATGTCCCGGCTGCGCGAGGGCCGGGCCAACACCGCCCGCGGCGCCGCCCACTTCCTGCGGGAGACGGTGGGACGGGTGCGCTACGCTGGGGCCAACGGACGACTCACGCTACGGGCCGACAGCGGGTTCTACACTCATGGCGTGGTATCCGTCTGCCGCAAGATGGATGTCCGCTTCTCCATCACCATCCGCCAGCACAAAAGCCTGCACAATCTCATCGAGGCGATACCCGAAGATGCCTGGACGCCGATTCCTTACTGGATGGACGGCGCCGCCGATGTGGCCGAGACCACCTGCACCCCCTTCCAGGCCGAGGCGGACGCCGCGCCGGTACGGCTCATCGTCCGGCGGGTGAAGCCGACGCCCGGTTCCCAACTGGCCCTCTTCGCCAAATACAGCTATCATGGCTTCATCACCGACCGGGACGGGGAGTTGCTCGAACTGGAGGCTGACCATCGCCGCCACGCCGAGATCGAGAATGCCATACGCGACCTCAAGTACGGCGTCGGGCTGAACCATCTCCCCTCGGGCCGCTTCGCCGCCAACGGCGCCTGGCTGGCCGTCCAGACGATGGCCCACAACCTGGCCCGCTGGACGGCGCGGATCGGTCTGGGAGAGCGGATAGCCACCACCAAGACCCTCCGGCGGCGGTTCTTCTCCCTGGCCGGACGGCTCACCCGCTCGGCACGCCGGTTGACCCTGCATCTTCCGGATCGCTGGCCTTGGGCTGAGAAGTTCAGCCGCGCCTTGGCCCGGCTGCGAGCCATTCCACTCCCGGCCTGACGGCACCGTCGGCGACCGACCCACCCACCGGACAACCGAAGATCCCCGCAGACTCGTGCCAGCCCGGTCCGAGAGAGTTCCCTGCTGCGTATTCTCTCGCCATCCCGCGCATCGCAGCTCCCGCAGACGGCCATAGGGGCCCCTGTGCGGCGATGAAGACCGTCCGCCGACCTCCCTACCCCAAATGGAACCCAGGCTATTTCCCCTGTAGCTCCCTCACCCCCCTTCCGCTTTCCTCACGCCGTCCATCGGTGTCCTTCGGTGGATTCGGGCTTAGAGCCTCAAACGAAACCCTCACCCCCTGTATCCCCCTCTCCCTTGGCAAGGGAGAGGGGGAATTGAGTCAATCTGGGGGGTATCCCCCAGACCCCCACTGTATAGACCGGGGACATAGCTTACACATGTTCGGGGACATGGTGGACACCATAATAGGCATGACTTCATTACAAGGAGGTGGTCATGCCATGGAAGGAGATGTCCGTTATGTCTCAGAGGAGAGAGTTCGTGGAGCTGGCGCAGGCTGAAGGCACCAACAAAAGGGGCCTTTGCCGTCGCTTCGGGATCAGCCCTACGACTGGATACAAGTGGCTTGGGCGTTTCCGTGAAGGGAGCGAGGCAGGCCTGGTCGAGCTGCCGCGGCGGCCTCACTACTCGCCTGCACGTACCCCATCGCAGGTTGAGCAGGCGGTGCTGTCTGCCCGTGCGGCCCATCCGGCCTGGGGAGCTCGTAAGCTGCGACGGTGGCTTTTGGACCGCAGGGATGTGTTTGAGGCGGACATGCCGGCCCCCAGTACTATCACGGCGATCTTGCGTCGTCATGGCCGCATTGACCCCGCCGAGGGGCCCAAGCACCGTTCCTGGCAGCGATTTGAACACCAGGCACCCAACGACCTGTGGCAGATGGACTTCAAAGGCCACTTCCCCCTTACCCGAGGACGCTGCCACCCTCTGACTGTTCTGGACGATCACTCTCGGTTTGCCTTGGGGCTGCAGGCCTGCGGTAACGAGCAGGGAGAGATGGTGCAACAGCGCCTGACGGCTATCTTCCGGCGCTACGGCCTGCCCAACACAATGTTGATGGACAATGGCTCCCCGTGGGGCCATGACCAAGACCACCCCTACACACCTTTTACAGTCTGGCTGCTGAGGTTGGGCATCGGAGTCAGTCATGGACGCCCTTATCACCCTCAGACACAGGGAAAAGATGAGCGCTTCCACCGAACCATGACCGTTGAAGTGCTGCAGGGGAGCAGCTTCACTGATCTGGCGCACTGCCAGAGAGCCTTCGACCTGTGGCGGGACATCTACAACTTGGAGCGGCCCCATGACGCCCTTGACCTTGCTACTCCGGCCACCAAGTACCAAGTGAGCCAAAGACTGTTTCCCGAGGTCCTTCCACCCTTGGAGTACGAACCAACCGACCTGGTACGCCGTGTTCACGACAAAGGTAGGCTCCAGTTGTTTGGCCGTATCTTCAAGGTACCTAAGGCCTTCAAGGGCATGCCAGTGGCTATTCGGCCGACAACTGACGATGGAGTCTGGAACGTCTTCTTCGCCACTCATCAAATCGCCCAGCTTGACCTCAGGCACGATGCCTAACATACTCAAATGTGTCCACCATGTCTCCGAACACCCGTCCACCATGTGTCCGGTCCATACACCCCACCAGAGGGGGACGCCCCCTCTGGACTCCCTCAATCTCCATGGGTACTGTTAGACGCTCTTAGGACTAGTAGTCGGGTTGGCTGAAAGCAAATGGGAACCCTTGTGGTAGAAAAAGCGCTTCCAGCGGAAAATCAGGCGACCGAAACCCTAGACTATGCTTGCGCCCGGTGGGGGCGGCTGGCGCTCCATGAACTCTAGCCAGTTACCCTCTGGGTCCTGAAGATAGCAGGCCTTTCGCGCCCACGGGTACTGAGCGTCGGGACGTAGAGCGGGGGTACTGACGAACCTCACACCTTTCGCCGACAGCTCGCCATAAAGTGAGTCAAGGTCCTCCACGATAATTCCCAGGTGAGCGGCCCCGACACTGTTCCGCTCGAGGGGCGCCGCCGGAGACCCAGCCGGGTTCAGGTACTGGAGTAACTCGACCGCGTGTCTCATGTCTCCCAGGCCCAGATACACGATGTGCAGCTTCGCGTCAGGGTACCCAACCAGCCGGGAGATGTACTCGCCCTCTACCACGAGGTTGCGTTCTTCTGAAAACCCCATGAGGTCGCGGTAGAAGTGGAGGGCTCGCTCCATGTCCGCGACCACGAACCCGGTGTGATTCATCCACTTTGCGTTCGTGCTTACCGGCGAATCAACACCTCCCGGGGTATCCGTCGGGCTGGCGCAGGCCGGAGGCCCGACGGCGCATACGGTACGGGATATGTGGGGTGAGGTCAAGACGGACGGTGGGGTTGGGTTGCTCAAACTCCACCGTCATAATGGACGACGGTACGTGCCGAACGTATTTGTGAGGACGGTGCCTCAGGGGTAGAACTCGAATGTCGAACGACTAAGACCTTCTAGCGAAACCCTCACCCCCTGTGTCCCCCTCTCCCTTGGCAAGGGCCTTGCACCTTAAAGCCCCATCCGAGTCCGATATTGGTGCAAGTCAATGACTTTAGGTTCAGGCTGGGTCGGCATGGAGAAAGTTGATTCGATGCCTAGTGGTTCAACGTTTTTGTATTGATGGGTAGAGTGACTTTAGCTTGATGCGCGCATCCTCGGTAGTGAAGCGCCAATCCACTCGTATCACATCCCGGTTGCGTTGATTCTGCCAAGCATTGACCTCGCCGCGCAGGATGTCTTGATTGGCAATCCGTCGGTCCAGGCACTGTCGAGCCAGCACACCGATCTCTATCTCCGCCATATTCAACCAACTCCCGTGTTTGGGAGTGTAGTGTATCTCCAGTCGCTCAGCTATACGCCTCGCCTCAGCAGGCTCGAATGCCTCGTATAGCGAGGACAGCTTGTGAGTGTTGAGATTGTCCATTACCAGCACGATCCGGTCTCTGTCAGGGTAGTCCTAGAAGTGGCTCCGGAAATCTGAACAGGGGGATAAGTGGAATCGCTGCCTGATTGAGGGCATGATAGTGCTCTCGGAGACAGGAGCGAGAGATGAGCAGACGACCCCGCCGTAACCACTCGGCAGAGTTCAAGTCGAAGGTGGCTCTTGCCGCAGTGCGCGGCGATCGGACACTTTCGGAGCTGGCAAGCCAGTTCGATGTGCACCCGAACCAGATCACGCAATGGAAGACCCAGTTGCTGGATCGGGCGGCGCAGTTATTTGGGGCCGGGACAGGGCAGGCTGAAAAGCCGGTAGATATGAAGGTCCTTCACGCTAAGATCGGTGAGCTTGCGTTGGAGAACGATTTTTTAGAGGCCGCGCTCACGAAGGCGGGATTGCCGGGCGCAAGGCGATGATCGACCGCGATCACAAGCTGCCTCTCGCCCGCCAGGCAAAGGCAGTGGGCATCAGCCGCGGGAGCATCTACTACCGGCCACGGCCGGTGGGCGAAGCCGGTCTCGGGCTGATGCGCCGCATCGATGAGCTGCACCTTGAGTATCCGTTTGCAGGCAGTAGGATGATGCGAGGCCTGCTCCGCCAGGAGGGACTCTCCTCCGGGCGTAGACACATCGCCACACTGATGCGGCGGATGGGCATCGAGGCGCTGTACCGCAAGCCCAACACCAGCCGGCGACGGCCCGGCCATACGGTGTATCCGTACCTGCTGCGCGGGCTTGAGGTGAGCAGGCCCAACCAGGTGTGGGCAATGGATATCACGTACATTCCGATGGCCAGGGGGTTCGTGTACCTAGCCGCTGTGATGGACTGGCATAGCCGCAAGGTGCTGGCCTGGCGGGTATCGGTCACAATGGACACAGACTTCTGCGTGGAGGCGCTCGAAGAATCCCTGGGACGCCACGGCGCGCCGGAGATATTCAACACAGATCAGGGAAGCCAGTTCACAAGTGACGCCTTCACCGGCCTGCTGAAAGCCAATGGGATCCAGATCAGCATGGACGGGAAGGGAAGCTGGAAGGATAATGTGTTCGTCGAACGGCTGTGGAAGAGCGTCAAGTACGAGGAGGTGTACCTGAGAGCCTACGAATCGGTCCCGGAAGCCAGAACTGGCCTCGGGCGGTACTTCGAGTTTTACAATGCCGGACGGCCCCATTCGAGCCTTGGGGGAATGACGCCGGACCAGTTCTTTGACAGAGCGCCTGCCGAGTCCGCGGCGGCCTAACGCACGGCAGCGCGATTCCACTTATCAAACCGGGCAGCGCTGTTCAGACAAACGAGACCACCTCTCCTCGTCGACCAGTTCCTTTATCACATGCGCCCAGTCCACCTTCGTGCGACGCTCTCTGACCTCGACTCGGCGCCATCCGTCCAACGGTGCAAACAGCATGAACAGGCTGTGTCGATGGTCTACGATTATGTCAGTAGTTAACAGGTCAGGGAAAATGTCAGTTCATGAAAGGATTGACATTGACCCAGAAAGAACAGGCAAGGCTCCAAGTGCTCAACGGTATCCTGGAAGGTCAGATATCAGTGGATGAGGCGGCAGAGGTTCTGGGAGTGAGTGAACGCCACGTTTGGCGAATCCTGGCGGAGTATCGGAAGGAGGGTGCCGCCGCACTGGCTCATGGGAACCGAGGTCGCCGAGCGAACAACTCCATCCCGGAGGAGGCTAGGACTCAAGTTGTGGCCCTGGCACGCACACGGTATGCAAGAGTAAATCATACGCACCTAACCGAGCTCCTGGCAGAGCGGGAAGAGATCGTCTTGGGGCGCTCTACGGTCCGGCGTATCCTGGTAGGCGCCGGCATGGCTAGCCCCCGTCGACGTCGACCCCCACTGCATCGGGTCCGTCGCCAGCGCATGAGCCAGGAAGGCATGTTGGTGCAAGTAGATGGCAGCGTTCATGCCTGGCTAGAAGAACGGGGCCCTCGATGCACCCTGCTGTTGGCAATCGATGATGCCACCAGCACCGTGCCCTACGCACTGTTTCGCCATGAAGAGGACACTCATGGCTATTTCCTCCTCATGCAAGAGCTGATCCGGCGTTGTGGGGTTCCTTTGGCCCTGTACAGTGACCGCCACGCCGTCTTCAAGTATGTACCTGGCTCGCATCAATCGCCTGCGCCGACCCAATTCGGTCGTGCGATGGCAGAGCTTGGGGTGGAGCAGATCTTCGCGCGTTCTCCGGAGGCGAAGGGTCGGGTAGAACGGGCCAACGGCACCTTCCAGGATCGGCTGGTGACCGAACTACGTCTGGCTGGGGCCAGAACCATCTCAGAGGCCAACCAAGTCCTGTGGGCTTTCTTGACCCGCTTCAACAAGCGATTCGGGGTGCCACCAGCACAGTCCACCAACGCATATCGCTCTCCAGATCCGGACCTGAACCTGGCAGGCATACTGTGCTTCAAGCATAGCCGCAAGAGGTTACGTCAATAGGTGTGTAAACGACATCAGGCGGCGACCTTCTCAGCCGTTGATTCAATGGCGATTCCATCCGCATACTGTGCACCGAGATAGACGTCTTCGATCAACTCAGGGGCCTTCAGACGCCTGAAGCGCTGTTCGGCGACCATCAACATTTTCCAGATCACCGCTATCGCCCGATCGACCCTCTTGTAGCGCTTGGCGGCATCGGTCCGAAGCCTGAGGGCCGCGAAGGGTGATTCTACCGGGTTCGTCGTGCGAAGGTGCCCCCAGTGCTCCTTTGGGAAGTCATAGAAGGTGACCATGCGGTCCCAGTCCCGCTCCAAGGCCTCTGAGGCCGCCTCGTAGGAATGGTCGCCGCACCACCTGGTGAACACCGTCCTGAGCCGCTCAGCCTCTGTCCGAGTCGGCGCGTAGGGGATAGTACGCAGCATGAGCTTGGCCTGGTCCTGTTGTCGCTTTGGAAGCTTGGCGAGCACGTTTACGATCTTGTGGTTCCAGCAGCGTTGCTCTGCCGCCTGCGGATAGACGTTGCGCAGAGCTCCCCAGATGCCCAGGTGTCCGTCTCCAACCACCAGCCTCGGGCAGCTCAAGCCCCGGCGCTTGATGTCCCTGAGCACCTCGGACCAGTTCTCTGTGGACTCCCTGTATCCGGGAACAGCGCTCACCACCACCTTGCTCCCGTCGCTCAGGGCCGCCATCACCACCAGTACCGCCGCCTTCTCCTTCTCAAGACCAGCCTTGACGTAGACTCCATCCACCCACATGTAGACCACTTCCAGGTCATCGAGGGGCCGGCTGCGCCATTGGGCAAGCTCATCGTTCCACTTATCCTTCAACCGGGCCACCGTGCTCGCCGATACCGGTGCGTCCTCTCCCAGCAGCCCCCGCAAAGCCAGATCGAAGTCGCCTTCGGATAGACCGTGCAGGTACAGCTCGGGGATCAACTCAGCAACCTTCCTGGTCCTGTTGACGAACAGCGGCAGCAGCCGGCTCTCGAACTGCTCCTCGGTATCGCGGACTCGCGGCCGCCTCAGCTGTATCGTTCCCGAACTCAGCGTAAGCCTCCGGGCTCTGCCGTATCCGTTCCGATAGCCGGTATCTGAGTCCGAGTCGGATCTGAGCGCCGACTTCGCCCTTCCCAGAAACGCCGTCACCTCCTCCTCCAGCAACTCCTGGATCAGCCTCTGGACCTGGCTTCGCACCCAATCCTCCAACTGCTCCCACTCCGGCCTTGACTCCGACCTACTCTCAGTGCTTTCCTTCCTCATGGGCGGTCTATCTCCTCTCTTGGGCCTCGAGCCCGTGTTGTTCAGAGAGAGGGTACACCGCCTGACTGTTTACACACTTTTTGAAGATACCTCAGCCGCAAGGTGGCCAGAGACAACACAGTCAAGTACAACTGGCATACCCTCCAACTGCTTCCTTCGAGCGAACGGTCCACTTACGTTGGAGCGCACGTGGTGGTCCAGGAGCGATTGGACGGCAAGCTAGTGGTCCAACATCATTGAAATGAATACCATGATAGTCATTGTTCCTCTTGGGGGTTCAATCGTAACGTTGAACCGAGGAGGAACCATGATGTCTACCAAGAAGTACCGTATCAGACTGACTACCGACGAACAACAGGAACTCAACGCCTTGGTCTCACGCGGTCGGGCTGCGGCGTACAAACAGACCCATGCGCGCATTCTGCTGATGAGCGATGAGTCACGCTCGGACGGGGGAATGAAGGACGCGGACATCACCAGCGCGCTCGGTGTGGGACAGTCAACGGTCGAGCGAATACGCAAGCGCTGTGTGGAGGAGGGGGTCGAGTCTGCGCTGAATCGCAAAAAGCAACTGCGTCGGCGTCAAAAGAGACTGGACGGCGAAGGTGAAGCACGGTTGATAGCGATGGCCTGCGGGGAACCGCCGGAGGGGCGTGCCAGTTGGACCCTGAAGCTGTTGGCTGACCAGTTGGTCGAGTGTGAGATAGTCGGGACCATTAGCACCGAGACGGTTCGCCAGGCGCTTAAAAAAAAACGAACTGAAGCCGTGGCTGAAGCAGAGTTGGTGCATCCCGCCCGGTCAGAGCGCGGAGTTTGTGTGCGCGATGGAAGACGTACTGGAGGTCTACCAACGGCCGTACGATGGGAATGAGGTTCTGGTGTGCATGGATGAGACGAGCAAACAGCAAGTCAAGGAGACGCGAGTGCCGCGTCCCGCAGCGCCCGGCTTATCGGCGGCATACGACTGCGAATACGAGCGCAATGGAGTGAGCAGCCTGTTCATGCTGTTTGCACCGTTGGACGGATGGCGCCGAGTCGAGGTCAGAGAGCGTCGCACGAAGGTGGACTGGGCGCATGTGATAAAGGAACTGGTCGACGAGGACTACCCTGACAGAGACCGGATCGTGCTGGTAATGGACAATCTCAACACTCACAAGCTGTCCTCGCTATACGAGGCATTCGAGCCTGCTGAGGCGAGGCGTATAGCTGAGCGACTGGAGATACACTACACTCCCAAACACGGGAGTTGGTTGAATATGGCGGAGATAGAGATCGGTGTGCTGGCTCGACAGTGCCTGGACCGACGGATTGCCAATCAAGACATCCTGCGCGGCGAGGTCAATGCTTGGCAGAATCAACGCAACCGGGATGTGATACGAGTGGATTGGCGCTTCACTACCGAGGATGCGCGCATCAAGCTAAAGTCACTCTACCCATCAATACAAAAACGTTGAACCACTAGTAGTGTGCTATCAAAACCAAATCGTCCCTACCCAGGAAGCGCCACCGCGTCCTGGTGTCCTCCGGACTCTGAACGCCACTCGAGGTCTTGGCAGCGTCACCGTGGAGAACCTCGCTGCAGGCATGGACACCAACGGGATCGGTGGTCACGAGCGAGAAGGACTGGGAGCGATGACCGCGATCGGCCGGGGACTCGCCGCAGGGAGATTGACCACGGATCGCGAGAGTGAAGCCGTCCACCCTAAGGCTCAACCACCCAGACCGCCGACGCCTCGTCAGCGAGCCCGTTGGAAAGCAGTGCAGAGGGCCAAGCGTCGAGGCCTTTCTCTTCGGGCAATCGCCCGGGAATTGGGCATATCCCGCATCACCGTCCGAAAGTACGTTGAGGCTTCAAGTCCACCTGTCTATCCGGACAGGGAGCTCGCTGCTCACTCTTGATCATGTGGAACCGCCTTCGGTCCATAACAACCGGCCTGTGGGTAAGTGGGCAATCCCGCCAAGGTTGTCCATTTATCCGCGGGCTGCTCCGCTCGGATCGAGTCACCATCACTGCCACCCACGGTGTCACACGAAGCTGGAGGTGGGGGATTTCTCAATCATCGAACTGGATAACTATTGGCTTGACACAGCAACCACTGACATAATCGCTGGTCCATTACCCTGACATAATCGCTGGACGTCGACACAGGCTGCTCACTCCATTGCGCTCGTATTCGTAGTCGTATGCCGCCGATAAGCCGGGCGCTGCGGGACGCGGCACTCGCGTCTCCTTGACTTGCTGTTTGCTCGTCTCATCCATGCACACCAGAACCTCATTCCCATCGTACGGCCGTTGGTAGACCTCCAGTACGTCTTCCATCGCGCACACAAACTCCGCGCTCTGACCGGGCGGGATGCACCAACTCTGCTTCAGCCACGGCTTCAGTTCGTTTTTTTTTAAGCGCCTGGCGAACCGTCTCGGTGCTAATGGTCCCGACTATCTCACACTCGACCAACTGGTCAGCCAACAGCTTCAGGGTCCAACTGGCACGCCCCTCCGGCGGTTCCCCGCAGGCCATCGCTATCAACCGTGCTTCACCTTCGCCGTCCAGTCTCTTTTGACGCCGACGCAGTTGCTTTTTGCGATTCAGCGCAGACTCGACCCCCTCCTCCACACAGCGCTTGCGTATTCGCTCGACCGTTGACTGTCCCACACCGAGCGCGCTGGTGATGTCCGCGTCCTTCATTCCCCCGTCCGAGCGTGACTCATCGCTCATCAGCAGAATGCGCGCATGGGTCTGTTTGTACGCCGCAGCCCGACCGCGTGAGACCAAGGCGTTGAGTTCCTGTTGTTCGTCGGTAGTCAGTCTGATACGGTACTTCTTGGTAGACATCATGGTTCCTCCTCGGTTCAACGTTACGATTGAACCCCCAAGAGGAACAATGACTATCATGGTATTCATTTCAATGATGTTGGACCACTAGCTCGTAGAAAGACTGTATCAGAACACAGATGTTGTGAGCCAGTACCTTACACAGAACCTCGTTGACCTGGGCATCGGCGGTCTTGGATTTGACCGCTCCGCCGAACTTAGCCTTAATCATGGACATGGTGGTCTCGGCGTTAGACCTCTTGTGGTAGTGGGCCAGAAACTCGTCCCGATTGAAGTTGTAGTAGTGCCACATTCGGCTCCACAGCCCGTCAAATTTGTGGTGAGTCTGAGCCCCCGTCGAGTTGACCTTGAAGGGTATGTAAGGTGTGGCCCCGACAGCTTCGACGGCCCGAAGGTTGCGCTTGCTGCTGTAGGCTTTGTCGGCACTCAGTTCCCGGACGCCAAAGGTCTCAACGGTGGTTGCCAACAGGTGAGGCAACTGCGGGGCGTCCGCGGACTCTCCGGCAGTCGCCTCGACTGCGGTCACGATGTTGGTCTTGACGCCGGTCATGACATGGGTCTTAACCCACATCTGCTTAATCTTCGCCTTGCCCCATTTGTGGTCAAACCATCGGTTGTAACTGGTGGTGGCGAAGCCCGTGCTATCAACGGCAAAATCTACCTCGACCGCTTCAAGCGGGGTCGCACTGGCCTCTATGAGCGATTTCAACAGCGGGGTCAGCGCGGGGTTGGCAAGATAGCGGTTGGTGATGTTGAAATGGGGCGCATGGTCAATGAGTCCGCCCCGCAAAGACGCCTGAATGTCGGACGTAAATCGACGAGCCGAGAAGCCAGCATAGACCTTGTAGGTAGCTGCAAACAGCATGTCCGCGAGTGGCAGACGGGGCCGACCTCTAGTCTGCGGTGGCTGCGGGATGGTGCTGCACAAATCTCGGAGAAGGATAAGGAATCGTTCCTTCTCAGTCTGCTGCGCGAGGTTGTAGTTCGACCAATCTTGCGGGTAAGTAGACCTAGATTGAGGTATCTTCAAAAAGTGTGTAAACAGTCAGGCGGTGTACCCTCTCTCTGAACAACACGGGCTCGAGGCCCAAGAGAGGAGATAGACCGCCCATGAGGAAGGAAAGCACTGAGAGTAGGTCGGAGTCAAGGCCGGAGTGGGAGCAGTTGGAGGATTGGGTGCGAAGCCAGGTCCAGAGGCTGATCCAGGAGTTGCTGGAGGAGGAGGTGACGGCGTTTCTGGGAAGGGCGAAGTCGGCGCTCAGATCCGACTCGGACAACGATACCGGCTATCGGAACGGATACGGCAGAGCCCGGAGGCTTACGCTGAGTTCGGGAACGATACAGCTGAGGCGGCCGCGAGTCCGCGATACCGAGGAGCAGTTCGAGAGCCGGCTGCTGCCGCTGTTCGTCAGCAGGACCAGGAAGGTTGCTGAGTTGATCCCCGAGCTGTACCTGCACGGTCTATCCGAAGGCGACTTCGATCTGGCTTTGCGGGGGCTGCTGGGAGAGGACGCACCGGTATCGGCGAGCACGGTGGCCCGGTTGAAGGATAAGTGGAACGATGAGCTTGCCCAATGGCGCAGCCGGCCCCTCGATGACCTGGAAGTGGTCTACATGTGGGTGGATGGAGTCTACGTCAAGGCTGGTCTTGAGAAGGAGAAGGCGGCGGTACTGGTGGTAATGGCGGCCCTGAGCGACGGGAGCAAGGTGGTGGTGAGCGCTGTTCCCGGATACAGGGAGTCCACAGAGAACTGGTCCGAGGTGCTCAGGGACATCAAGCGCCGGGGCTTGAGCTGCCCGAGGCTGGTGGTTGGAGACGGACACCTGGGCATCTGGGGAGCTCTGCGCAACGTCTATCCGCAGGCGGCAGAGCAACGCTGCTGGAACCACAAGATCGTAAACGTGCTCGCCAAGCTTCCAAAGCGACAACAGGACCAGGCCAAGCTCATGCTGCGTACTATCCCCTACGCGCCGACTCGGACAGAGGCTGAGCGGCTCAGGACGGTGTTCACCAGGTGGTGCGGCGACCATTCCTACGAGGCGGCCTCAGAGGCCTTGGAGCGGGACTGGGACCGCATGGTCACCTTCTATGACTTCCCAAAGGAGCACTGGGGGCACCTTCGCACGACGAACCCGGTAGAATCACCCTTCGCGGCCCTCAGGCTTCGGACCGATGCCGCCAAGCGCTACAAGAGGGTCGATCGGGCGATAGCGGTGATCTGGAAAATGTTGATGGTCGCCGAACAGCGCTTCAGGCGTCTGAAGGCCCCTGAGTTGATCGAAGACGTCTATCTCGGTGCACAGTATGCGGATGGAATCGCCATTGAATCAACGGCTGAGAAGGTCGCCGCCTGATGTCGTTTACACACCTATTGACGTAACCTCGGTGAGGGTGCCGGTGACCTCACCCCCGGCCCCTCTCCGCGTGCGGAGAGGGGAGGCTGAGGGTGCTTTGGGACTGGCGGAAACAGCCCTGAAGTAGCTAATCTTAATAAGCCGGATGAAGAGACCGGGGTGGGGCTGGAGCCCGCGCCGGCTTGGGAGGCCTTTGTCCCCAACCCCACCAGGTTCTTCGCCGGCGGCTCAGAATGACATCTCTGGCGGCGGAGCAGGCGCTCCACTCCCGTTCTGAGGGCGTAGAGTTATCGCCATTTCGCCCCCTCGCGCCACACACCGCCGTACTCCCTGATGTTGTGCACCCTGACTGGCTCGGCGGTTCGATGGAGAACGCGGGCGGCCGTCCGCTGACCGTGCCGGTCGTAACCGGGGTCGGCCATGACGTAGTTGGGACTCGCACCGGCAGGGGCCAGAGGCCCACGGTGGTTATAGTTGTTCAGGCCCGCCTGTCCACAGAGCCGTCCAGGTTGATGCGCTCCACGCGCTCCGAGCCGGTGTAGGCGATGGCCTTCAGGGACACCTCAATTCGCTGGCCGGGCTCCACGAGAAGGGCGGTCCCGTTCTGGATGGCGGAGTCGAGCCCCTCGTTTGCGTAGCTGGTAAAGGGCTCCAGGCCCACGTTGTAGGTACGGCCGTACCAGGGATAGCCGTAGCCCCCGCCGAGGGACTGCCAGTACCACAGGTAGCGGAACACCTCTTGGGGGAAGAGGACGCCCCAGCCGAGCCCAATCCGCTGATTGGTGATAGCGTACCAGCCATCAGGCATGTCGGTGATGTATGACTGGTCGTATGCCCGGATGCTCTTCGGCGGCACCCGGCTCAGGTCCACGGCACTTCCATCCTTGCTCTCGGTCATCGGCCATGGGCGCCGCAGGCCGGGCTCCAGCCTGTTATTGGGATGAAACTCAGTGGGGTGGTTGATCACCAGGCCGCCGGGCAGGTCAATTACGCAGTCCTCGCTCAAGAACGGCGGGCCCAGGGCGATGTGCTCACCCCAAACGCAGTGGGCCGGCTCCTCTCCCTCATTTACCAGCGTCTCGTCTATCTCCAGGACGGGAGAGCCGCTTGTGAGCGTCAGGGTCTTCTCGAAGAAGAAAGGGGTTCGGTAGGCGCGCACCGAGCAGCGGATCGACGCCCTGTCCGGCGTGTCCTCGGTGATCACGCAGTCCCAGGGCATGGTGTTCACCTCGGCGTGGAGGCCCATCTCTGCGCCGCTGTACGCGGAGGGGAAGCCCCCACCGGGCAGCACCGTCTGCCACCCACCCTCGTAGACGTCGAGCCATACCGACATCGGCGACCCCGAGGTGGGCAGGAACCGCGACGGGTCTCGCACGCCCCACGGCGATCGCCACAGGAAGTCCACGTCGGTGGGCTTGTGCACGAACTGGTAGATGTCCGCTCCCTTGTCTGCCAGGACAACGATCTTGAGAAGCTCGTTTTCGAGGACCACGGTCTTGAGGCCACGATAGGTCCACGCGTCCGAGACGCGGCAGCCAAAGTTGCGCTCCTGCTGATAGTGCATGTCGCCTCCGCCTGAGTCTCATCAATACTTACCACAGAGGACAAAGAGACCGCCGAGATATGATTTGCAAGGCGATTCCTGAGCGTCCTCTGCTGTCTCTACGGGTCTCCTGGTTGGTCCTCAGCCGAACCGTCTGAGTCTATGCAGGCTGCGGTGGACTGTCAAGGCGGTGGTTGCGGGGACACTGTCGCTCATTGAGCGCAGCGGCGACGGGTATCGCGGGGGAAGGCAGTCTTCCCGTTTGAGGCAGGAACACTCTGTTTCCATTAGTCCCGGATTACCTCACCCCCTGGCCCCCTCTCCGCACGCGTGTATGGACCGGACACATGGTGGACGGGGGTTAGGGGGATGGTCGAGGGTTTTTAGCGGCCTGCTCGATGACGTCATGCGACCCAGGACGCTGTGTATCCTGTGGTGGAGCCCAAAACTGGGACCAGCGCCATTGGTTACTAGCGGGCTATGGTACGGCCTTGTGCGGTGGGCGGGGCGCGCGGTCTCTCCCGGCGCTCAGTTCGTGGGCGCCCCGATCTCTGGACGTGTCGAAGAGTACGGGGATACGGGGAAATGCGTAGCGAAAGCGGTATATCTTGGGGGGAGAGGCGCCCGGCCGCGGCGCCGATGGTGAGGCGACGGTCCCGCTAGAGCCCCGGTCGCAGACCGGACGTCGCCGCAGGGCCGAGGTCCAGCCGGGCTATGGCGTCGAGAGGGCGTCGTTGGGGGCGACCGCAGGTGCTGGCGGGGGTGGGCTACTCGGTCGAATGTGTCCTGGCCCCGTCGCCGTCCACAAGCCCGTGCTGTGCCGCGAATGTGGCGGCCTCGCTGCGTCGCGTCAGGCCCAGCTTATCCAGGATGCGGCTCACGTGGTTGCGAGCGGTGTTCTCGCTGATGATGAGCTTTGCTGCGATCTCCCTGTTGGTGAGGCCACGGGCAACCAGGGCCACCACCTCCGTCTCCCGCTGCGAGAGCAGGGTGACCTCTCGGTCCTGCTCCTTGGCGGTGAGCTCTCTCAGCCGGGCCAGCACACTCTTGGCGACCGCCGGGTCCAGGAGCGACTCTCCCCGGGCGGCCGATCGCACTGCGCTCAACAGCTCGGCACGCCTGGTGTTCTTGAGCAGGTAGCCGGCCGCCCCAGCCATGATGGAGGCGAAGACCGCCTGCTCGTCGCTGTAGGATGTGAGCATCACGACCTTGGTCTCCGGCAGGCTGTCCCTGAGCCTCCGACAGGCCTGGATACCGTCCATCCCGGGCATGCGGACGTCCATCAGAACCACGTCGGGCCGGCTGATCTCTGCCTCCTGCAGAGCGACCTGGGCGTCGCCGAAGTCGCCCACTACCTCCATGTCTTCCTCGAGCTCCAGGGCCGTCCTGATACCCAGGCGCACCACCTCGTGGTCGTCTACAATCATCACCTTGACGCGCTTCAACCCGCACCCCCTTGTGTCGGCAAGGTTACGCTGATTCCGGTGCCGTCCCCGGGCCCGCCGGAGATCTCGAAGCTGCCGCGGAGCTCCTGGGCACGCTCGCGCATGTTCTCCAGGCCGAGTCCGGGCCGCACGCCGTCGATCTGGAAACCCACGCCGTCGTCCTGCACCGAGAGCCGCACCTGGCCGGCCTCATAGGTCAGGGCCACGCTGACCTCGGATGCGCGGGCGTGCTTCAGGACGTTGGCCAGGGCCTCCTGCAATATGCGGTAAAAGCCCGTCGCCACCGCCACCGGCACCTCGTACGGCTGCCCTTCGGTCGAGAGACGGGCGGGCACCCCCGCGACCATCTCGAACTCCTTGACCTGGTTCTCGGCCATCGCCGTGAGGTCACTCTCGCCGGCGAGCAGGGGCTTCAGGTCGTAGATATAGTGGCGGGTTTCCAGCAGCGTCTTCTTGGCCAGGGGCACAAGCTTCTGGAGCTGCTCGTGCACGGGGCCGCGCACCCGCTCCGCGAGCTCGACGCACGTCTCCAGGTTGAGGCTCAGCGCGTAGATGGACTGGGCGATGCCGTCGTGGATCTCCCGCGCGATGCGGCCCCGCTCCGCCTGAGCGGCCAGCTCCGCCTCCTGGGCCTCTCTTTGAAGCTCCAGGTTCTTCTCCGCCAGCGCCCTCTCGGCGTCTACGGCCTCATGTCGCCTATCTCTCTCGATTCTGGTAATCAACTGGCCCGCAGCAACTACCACGTACATCGCGGCGATTCGGATTATCAGGATCCTCTCTTCCTTGATCCCAATGTCAACAACTTCCCCTTGGGTGAGGCTTATCGCTGCATAGACGCCGGCCACAAGGGTGACCGCGCCAAAGCTGAGCCGCCGCGACGTGGCGACCAGAGACATTCCCAGAAGGGCCGGGTAGTACAGGGGGAAAAATGTATTGCGAAAGGCGCTTGTGATGAAAATGCTCGCGGTGATGACCGCGAGGTCCGTCGCGCTGAGGGCGAACACGTACGGCCAGGTGATAGGCCGCCCCTGCCGGATACGCCAGTGAACGTATCCGTTAAGCACGACCAGCGTTATCGCCAGACCGTTTATGGTGTGGTAGCTTGACTCGAAGTCTGGCCGGTAGTTGTACAGGAACAGGAAGCTGGCCAGCAGGAACCACCGCACAACCACGGCAATACGCTGGCTGTAGCGAAAGTCGTCGAACACTGCGTACGGGGGAAGCTGCCTACCGTCCATGGCACGGCCCTGTCAGGAAAGAGTGCGCTTTACGGCGGTTTTGTAACGAAATCGTCTCGGTGCGATGTGATCTCTGCTATTCCCCTCACATTGGCCTCAAGCTAGCACAGGTATGCTACTCCGTCAAGACGTGTGTACCACCGGAAGTTGGGTGCACTACTACTCCACGTTGGTCCATTCGAAACCTGTGTATCCCCGTGCCAGTCCCTACACTGTGGCGGACGTTACGTCAATAGGTGTGTAAACGACATCAGGCGGCGAGCTTCTCAGCCGTTGATTCAATGGCGATTCCATCCGCATACTGTGCACCGAGATAGACGTCTTCGATCAACTCAGGGGCCTTCAGACGCCTGAAGCGCTGTTCGGCGACCATCAACATTTTCCAGATCACCGCTATCGCCCGATCGACCCTCTTGTAGCGCTTAGCGGCATCGGTCCGAAGCCTGAGGGCCGCGAAGGGTGATTCTACCGGGTTCGTCGTGCGAAGGTGCCCCCAGTGCTCCTTTGGGAAGTCATAGAAGGTGACCATGCGGTCCCAGTCCCGCTCCAAGGCCTCTGAGGCCGCCTCGTAGGAATGGTCGCCGCACCACCTGGTGAACACCGTCCTGAGCCGCTCAGCCTCTGTCCGAGTCGGCGCGTAGGGGATAGTACGCAGCATGAGCTTGGCCTGGTCCTGTTGTCGCTTTGGAAGCTTGGCGAGCACGTTTACGATCTTGTGGTTCCAGCAGCGTTGCTCTGCCGCCTGCGGATAGACGTTGCGCAGAGCTCCCCAGATGCCCAGGTGTCCGTCTCCAACCACCAGCCTCGGGCAGCTCAAGCCCCGGCGCTTGATGTCCCTGAGCACCTCGGACCAGTTCTCTGTGGACTCCCTGTATCCGGGAACAGCGCTCACCACCACCTTGCTCCCGTCGCTCAGGGCCGCCATCACCACCAGTACCGCCGCCTTCTCCTTCTCAAGACCAGCCTTGACGTAGACTCCATCCACCCACATGTAGACCACTTCCAGGTCATCGAGGGGCCGGCTGCGCCATTGGGCAAGCTCATCGTTCCACTTATCCTTCAACCGGGCCACCGTGCTCGCCGATACCGGTGCGTCCTCTCCCAGCAGCCCCCGCAAAGCCAGATCGAAGTCGCCTTCGGATAGACCGTGCAGGTACAGCTCGGGGATCAACTCAGCAACCTTCCTGGTCCTGTTGACGAACAGCGGCAGCAGCCGGCTCTCGAACTGCTCCTCGGTATCGCGGACTCGCGGCCGCCTCAGCTGTATCGTTCCCGAACTCAGCGTAAGCCCGAATCCACCGAAGGACACCGATGGACGGCGTGAGGAAAGCGGAAGGGGGGTGAGGGAGCTACAGGGGAAATAGCCTGGGTTCCATTTGGGGTAGGGAGGTTGGCGGACGGTCTTCATCGCCGCACAGGGGCCCCTATGGCCGTCTGCGGGAGCTGCGATGCGCGGGATGGCGAGAGAATACGCAGCAGGGAACTCTCTCGGACCGGGCTGGCACGAGTCTGCGGGGATCTTCGGTTGTCCGGTGGGTGGGTCGGTCGCCGACGGTGCCGTCAGGCCGGGAGTGGAATGGCTCGCAGCCGGGCCAAGGCGCGGCTGAACTTCTCAGCCCAAGGCCAGCGATCCGGAAGATGCAGGGTCAACCGGCGTGCCGAGCGGGTGAGCCGTCCGGCCAGGGAGAAGAACCGCCGCCGGAGGGTCTTGGTGGTGGCTATCCGCTCTCCCAGACCGATCCGCGCCGTCCAGCGGGCCAGGTTGTGGGCCATCGTCTGGACGGCCAGCCAGGCGCCGTTGGCGGCGAAGCGGCCCGAGGGGAGATGGTTCAGCCCGACGCCGTACTTGAGGTCGCGTATGGCATTCTCGATCTCGGCGTGGCGGCGATGGTCAGCCTCCAGTTCGAGCAACTCCCCGTCCCGGTCGGTGATGAAGCCATGATAGCTGTATTTGGCGAAGAGGGCCAGTTGGGAACCGGGCGTCGGCTTCACCCGCCGGACGATGAGCCGTACCGGCGCGGCGTCCGCCTCGGCCTGGAAGGGGGTGCAGGTGGTCTCGGCCACATCGGCGGCGCCGTCCATCCAGTAAGGAATCGGCGTCCAGGCATCTTCGGGTATCGCCTCGATGAGATTGTGCAGGCTTTTGTGCTGGCGGATGGTGATGGAGAAGCGGACATCCATCTTGCGGCAGACGGATACCACGCCATGAGTGTAGAACCCGCTGTCGGCCCGTAGCGTGAGTCGTCCGTTGGCCCCGGCGTAGCGCACCCGTCCCACCGTCTCCCGCAGGAAGTGGGCGGCGCCGCGGGCGGTGTTGGCCCGGCCCTCGCGCAGCCGGGACATCAGCACGTCTCCGGTGCCGGCGGCGATGGCCAGCAGCGGGTGGTAGCCCCGCTTGCCGGTATAGCCGTGGTGGCGGGCGCCCTCCTTGGCCAGTCCGTAGGTCTCGCAGATGGTGGAGTCCAGGTCAATGGTCAGGGGCCCGTCGCCGGGTCCCGCCCCGGCCTGCCAAGCCCGGGCCAGCAACTCGCGGCTCACCCGGTCGAGTTGACGGACGTGGCCCCACCGGAAGCTGCGCAGGAAGGTGCCCAGGGTGGATGGCGCCTTGACCGTGCCGCCCAGGGTGCAGGCCGTCCCCCCGGTGCGCAACACATCGGCGTCGTCAATGCAGTCGCCCCCAGCCAGCGCAGACGCCACCAGCGTCATCATCTTGTCGCTCGTGTTCGCCCGCCCCGGGGCATCGCCCAGGTCGAGGCGCTGCCGGACGAGTTCGGGCAGGCCGAGGTGCCGCGCCAGGGTGGCCGGAAGGAGCAGCCCGGCATTGGCCACCAAGCGGCGGTCGTCGAAGGTGATTTGGATCCGGTCGGGGTGGTTGCGTGGCAGCATCTACTGGGTGCTCCTTTTCCAGGGCCGTTTTTTTGCTACAAAACCATTATCCCAGAAGCACAGGAGCACCTTCTTGCCGCCTCAGGACGCTAACCCGACGCCCTCCTTCGGTGGATTCGGGCTAAGCCTCCGGGCTCTGCCGTATCCGTTCCGATAGCCGGTATCTGAGTCCGAGTCGGATCTGAGCGCCGACTTCGCCCTTCCCAGAAACGCCGTCACCTCCTCCTCCAGCAACTCCTGGATCAGCCTCTGGACCTGGCTTCGCACCCAATCCTCCAACTGCTCCCAGTCCGGCCTTGACTCCGACCTACTCTCAGTGCTTTCCTTCCTCATGGGCGGTCTATCTCCTCTCTTGGGCCTCGAGCCCGTGTTGTTCAGAGAGAGGGTACACCGCCTGACTGTTTACACACTTTTTGAAGATACCTCCCCTCACCATCACATCCCCGCTATACGAGCATGAGCCCTGTTAACCCGCGGACCCCTTGGAGGGGGCCACCAGGATGCGAAAGATATCCTTGGTGGGCGCCAACATCCGCGGGTAGCCCACGTCTACCACGTCGTCCAGGCCAATGATGTCAGATATCAGGGGCGTCGTCTTGATCGCGCCCGAGGCGATGAGCCCCACCACCGCCTCCACGTCCTCCCGCAGGTAGCCCACGGAGCCTATCAGCTCGGTCTCGGTCATCACCAGGCTGTTGAAGTCGAACTGCGGCTTTGCGGTGTAGATGGCCACAAGCACCGCCCTGCCCCCCGTCCGCACCCACTCGACGGCCAGCTCGGGTGTGTTAGGTCCCCCGGCCGCGTCGATGATCACGTCCGTGCCGATGCCGTCGGTCAGGTCCTTGAGGGCCTGGCCGACATCTGTACCCTCAACATGAATGGTGGCGTCTGCACCCAGCTCGCGCGCCAGGTCGAGACTCATCTCTCGGCGATCGATTGCGAATACCTGCGCCCCCCTGGCCTTCGCCGCCTGTATGGCAAGCATGCCCACGGTGCCCGCACCAAGCACAGCCACCCGCTCCCCAGGGGCCAGCCGGGACCGGCGCACGGCGTGATAGGCCACCGAAGCCGGCTCAACCAGGGCGGCCGCCCTGCTGGTCACCTGGTCTGGCAGCCGGATCGTCTGGGACGCGGGCCACGTCATGTACTCCGCCAGGCCGCCCTCGATCGCAAAGCCGACGGCGGTCATCGACGGGCACTGCGTCGTCTGCTGCTCCCTGCACCACCGGCAATCTCCGCAGCTAAGCATGCCGTGGATCACCACACGGTCGCCCAATTGCACACCCTCTACATTACTGGCGGCCTCCACGACCGTGCCGGTCATCTCGTGGCCGATTGTCAGCGGCAACATCTTGCCGGTCAGCGGGTGAGGCGCCCTGTGAGAGATGAACTGAGGCCCGAACAGGTACTCCTCGATGTCCGTGGCACAGATGCCGCAGTAGTCTATGCGCAGCTTCACCTCGCCCTTTCCTGGAACAGGCTCCTCAATCCTTTCCAACCGGACGTCCTTGTTCCCGTGATAGACTATCGCTTTCATGGGAGCCTCCCGGTGTCAGGATACAGTCGGGAATCGCAATATCAGCCCAGCTCGAGCGACCCCACCGGCCGGCGCCGGTAGCCAGTAGCTTGCCGCCTTCCCGCCGCTCATGTCAAGCCCGACGCCCGCCTCGCAGGGCCATGCGGTTTGCGGCGCTCTTCCCCGATCAGGTGCGGTTCGACAAGCCTGTCCTGAGCCTGCCGAAGGGCTCACCAAGAACGGAGGCCCCACATCCGTTCGCCCCGAGTAGTCAGGACGACTCGGGACGTATCGAGGGGAGCCTGTCGAAGGACCTTCTTACATCGACAACCGAAAGGCCCTGCCCGCCTGGCGAGGAACGTTCTCACCTGCGCCGGAGACTATGCTAGACTACGACGGATGACGCCCGTGGAAGGGGCTTGTTCGTATGAGCACTCTTGCCCGCCATCGCTTCAAACTGGGGATGTTCCTCAACGAGTTGCGCCTGCCGGTCGATGAGGCGCTGGCCACTGCCAGGGAGATCGGCGCTGAGTACGTCTGGTTCAGCCGCCTGGACGGGGAGCCGGCCATCGCCGATATGAGCGATGCCCAGGCCGACAAGCTCGGCGAGCGCGTGGCCCGGCACGGGCTCAAGCTGTTTCTCATCGCCGCCTCCTCACCGTTCAAGCTTATCCACCTGACGGACCTGGATGCGGAGTCCTTGATGGACCACCCGGCCTTTCGCCGGGAGTTCGCCGACCTGGTCCGGTCTATGCAGATCGCCGCCCTTCTCGGAGTGGGCGCGGTAAATGCATACAGCTTCGCCTGGCCCGGCGAGTACTCGGCGGGCAAGCCCACCTGGCCTATGCGCTGGACTACACGTGGTGGGATTATTGCCGGTGTCGACATGGAGAAGCTCGTCAGTGCGTTCTCTATGGTTGCCGAGGAGGCGGAGCGTTACGACGTCGATGTTGTCCTATCCATGATGCCCTGGAACTACACGAACACGACCGGCAATTTCCGCCTGCTCGCCGACCGCGTGGGCTCCGACAGAATCAAGGTTATGTGGGGACCGGCCGACAACCTCAACTGCGGCGAGTTGGACGCCGCCACGGCGGGGTTTGGCAACGTTCGGCCCTATCTGCATTCGCTGCACCTCAAGGACCTGCACGTGACCGACGGCCTGAAGCTCGACTTCGAGTACCGACCGCTGGGCGAGGGCGACGTCGACTTCTCCACGGTGCTCCGCAGCCTGCGTGACCACCGCTCTGACGTGGTCCTTGCGCTGGCCACTCACTTTAGGCCGCCCAGCGGTTCGCCCGTCGAGGCGATGCGCATAAACTACGCCAATCTGAAGGCTCTGATCGAGGACATCGAGGCGGAGACGTGAAAGAAAAAGTGTCCCCGGGACAGGAGACGCACGCAGCCCAATGAGCACGTATCGGGAGACTTCAACAGGTGGGCAGCTCCAGGTTGCCTTGGTAGGTTGCGGAGGTATCAGCCGCTCCCACCTGCCGAACATCCTCAATACGCCGGAGATGCATCTGGTGGCAACGATGGATGTGGTCGAGGACGCGGCGCGCGCTCGTGCGGAGCAGGGCGAGGCGGAGTATTTCACGACCGATCTGGACCGCGTCCTGAGCGACGACCGCATTGACGCGGTGCTGGTCTGCGCGAGCCACGACACGCATGCCGAGATAGTGGTACGGGCGTGCGAGGCGGGCAAACACGTCTTCTCGGAGAAGCCGCTGGCCATGACACTGGAGGAGGCCAGGCGCGTGCAGAAGGCCGTCCACGAATCGGGCGTGCAGCTCATGAGCGGCTGGTGGTTCAAGCACTCGCCCGTGACCAAGCGGCTGCGGGAGGTCGTCACCCGGCCGTACTTCATACTGTTCACCTGCAGGCTGAGTTCCCCGCGGCACCGGGACCCTGACGACGACCTGGGCCCCTACGGTCGCAACGGCATCCTCGATGTGGCAGGGTACAACCTGCACTGGATATGGCACGTGATGCGCTCGCAGCCGGTGGAAGTGTACGCTATGGGCTTCGACGGACGCCCCACCAACACCAGCACAATCACGATACGCTTCGAGAACGGCGGTATCGGTGCGTCCATATACAGCACCCTGGGGACTGGCGGCATCGTCCCCAAATTCTACGCTGAAGTCCAGGCCGGTACGATAAGCGCGGCGACCCTTCGGTTCGGCAACCTGGTATTCGAGGGGACCGACGAGCCCGGCATCGAGGAGAACCGCTACCACAACGGCTTCGACGAGGAGATGAGCATGTTCGCTCGGCTTTGCCTGAGGGGTGGCCCTAGTCCCATGGACGCATGGGAAGCGTGTGTGCCGACGTTAATCTTCGAGAAGGCGGTCGAGTCGATGCGTACCGGCCAACCGGTGCCAGTCAGTATCCGGGACGAGTTTTATCTGCCGGACGCCAGGCTGCCGGCCAGCATCGAGAGCTTCGGGGACGTTTAGAGTAGGCTGGGAAGAGCTCTGCGCCTTTGCCCCTGGGACCCCTAATGGTCAAACCGTTACAACATTTCTCAGTCGAGGACGACCAGGTAGCCCTGCCCAGGGGCGCCACGGCGAGGGCCCGCCGTATCAAGATCGGTTGGCGAGGCAGGGCCATCACAGCGCTGAGCCAGGGTGATTTCCGCAACTACCTCTACCCCGTGTTTACCCCAGCGGGTTTTCCCGTCACCGAGGAGGCGCCGATCGACCACCCACACCACCAGTCGGTGACCATCGGCGCCGACCACTTCAACTGCTACTTGCCCTACGCCAGCGACAAGGTGGAGGAGGCCAACTACAGCTTCTACCTCAACTACACATTCCAGGGGCGGGCGCCGGGGCGAATCGTGGGCGGACCTGTCGATAGCGCCGAGCTTGCGGACGACCATCTCAGGATAATTCAGCCGTTGCGGTGGCAAGGGCCCGTGGAGTGGGGCGCCCCCGAGGGGCGGACTGTTGCAGAGGAGACCCGCACCTTCGACATCCACCCTGATCAGGTGGCCAACGTCATCGATGTCCGCTCGGAACTACGTGCCACGGAGTGGGACCTGCGCATCGGGCCCACGCGCCACGCCTACTTCACCATACGCCTGGCTGACGGGCTGAGGGTAGTTGACGGCGGCACGGTAATCGACTCCGAGGGCAGACGCGGCGGTGAGGCCATATCGGGGCAACGTGCTGACTGGGTGGACGCTTTCGGACCGCCCGCCCGCGGCCACCGTGTCGGGATAGCAGTGTTTCCCCACCAGTCCGCCGGCAACCCCCCGTGGAACGTCGCAGACTACGGTACGATCAACGTCAATCCCTTCCGGGACCGTGCCCGGACCGTCCGCCGCGGCGAAGTGGTCGACATGGCCCTCCGTATCGTAGTCCACGACGGAGACGCCCAAGAAGCCGGAGTTGCGTCGATGTTCGAGTCCTTTACGAATGGCCTATAAACTTGGGCGGCTAGTCCTGAGTCACACCTGATTTGGTTTGTCCGGCGGGAGAGTCCAGAGAGGGTTGCCACCCTCGGCGCCTGCCCTGAGCCCGTCGAAGGGGCAGGGGCCTGGGGATTCCCCCAAAACCCTCAGGGCGGGCGGGTGGGAGAAGAACTTTCATTTCACCCCGGACTGACGACTATTGGAGAACAATGTGAGGGAGGGATTCGGTGAAGATACTTCGGTACCAGGCGGACGGTGAGTCGAAGTACGGCATCCTGGACGACGACGGTTCGGTCCTTCAGCTCATCGGGTCTCCCTTCGACGAGTTCCGTGTCGGCCCCAGAGTCGCGGAGCTGAGTGAGGTGCAGGTCCTGACGCCGGTGCAGCCCTCGAAGACGATTGGCGTTGGCTTGAACTACCTTTCGCACATCCACGAGACGGGCCTCGCCACGCCGGAGTCGCCCATGTTGTTCATGAAGCCTCCCACCGGGGTTATCGGCCCCGGCGATTCAATCGGCTATCCCCGCCAGGGCCGGCAGGTCGAGTACGAGGCCGAGCTGGTGGCGGTCATAGGCAAGCCTGCCAGGCATGTCGCGGAGGAGCAGGCGCTGGAGTACGTCCTCGGCTACACCTGCGGCAACGACGTTAGCGAGCGGGTGATCCAGAGCGCCTAGATGAAGACCGGCGCCATGCTGGTGGGCAAGGGCTTCGACACCTTCTGTCCCCTGGGTCCAGTCATTGCGACCGACCTGGACCCTACCGGCCTCAACGTCATGTCACGGCTGAACGGCGAGCCGAGGCAGGACGCCAACACCTCCGACCTGGTGTTTTCGGTGGCGAAGCTGGTCGCATTTATCAGCGAGGCGATTCTCCTGCTGCCGGGCGACGTGATCATGACCGGTACTCCCTCTGGGGTCGGTCCCATGGTGCCGGGGGACATGGTCGAAATCGAGATCTCGGGAGTCGGCGTCTTACGAAATCCGGTGGTGGCAGAGGCTTAGAGAGTCTCTGACAACACTTATTATTAGGGCTCTGGCGGGTCCTGGGCCTGTCCTGAGCCCGCCGAAGGGGTGTCCCCGCCAAGCTTGCCAAGGGAGATGGGGTGAGGGTTTTGATACGGTTACTTAAGCCCGAATCCACCGAAGGACACCGATGGACGGCGTGAGGAAAGCGGAAGGGGGGTGAGGGAGCTACAGGGGAAATAGCCTGGGTTCCATTTGGGGTAGGGAGGTCGGCGGACGGTCTTCATCGCCGCACAGGGGCCCCTATGGCCGTCTGCGGGAGCTGCGATGCGCGGGATGGCGAGAGAATACGCAGCAGGGAACTCTCTCGGACCGGGCTGGCACGAGTCTGCGGGGATCTTCGGTTGTCCGGTGGGTGGGTCGGTCGCCGACGGTGCCGTCAGGCCGGGAGTGGAATGGCTCGCAGCCGGGCCAAGGCGCGGCTGAACTTCTCAGCCCAAGGCCAGCGATCCGGAAGATGCAGGGTCAACCGGCGTGCCGAGCGGGTGAGCCGTCCGGCCAGGGAGAAGAACCGCCGCCGGAGGGTCTTGGTGGTGGCTATCCGCTCTCCCAGACCGATCCGCGCCGTCCAGCGGGCCAGGTTGTGGGCCATCGTCTGGACGGCCAGCCAGGCGCCGTTGGCGGCGAAGCGGCCCGAGGGGAGATGGTTCAGCCCGACGCCGTACTTGAGGTCGCGTATGGCATTCTCGATCTCGGCGTGGCGGCGATGGTCAGCCTCCAGTTCGAGCAACTCCCCGTCCCGGTCGGTGATGAAGCCATGATAGCTGTATTTGGCGAAGAGGGCCAGTTGGGAACCGGGCGTGGGCTTCACCCGCCGGACGATGAGCCGTACCGGCGCGGCGTCCGCCTCGGCCTGGAAGGGGGTGCAGGTGGTCTCGGCCACATCGGCGGCGCCGTCCATCCAGTAAGGAATCGGCGTCCAGGCATCTTCGGGTATCGCCTCGATGAGATTGTGCAGGCTTTTGTGCTGGCGGATGGTGATGGAGAAGCGGACATCCATCTTGCGGCAGACGGATACCACGCCATGAGTGTAGAACCCGCTGTCGGCCCGTAGCGTGAGTCGTCCGTTGGCCCCGGCGTAGCGCACCCGTCCCACCGTCTCCCGCAGGAAGTGGGCGGCGCCGCGGGCGGTGTTGGCCCGGCCCTCGCGCAGCCGGGACATCAGCACGTCTCCGGTGCCGGCGGCGATGGCCAGCAGCGGGTGGTAGCCCCGCTTGCCGGTATAGCCGTGGTGGCGGGCGCCCTCCTTGGCCAGTCCGTAGGTCTCGCAGATGGTGGAGTCCAGGTCAATGGTCAGGGGCCCGTCGCCGGGTCCCGCCCCGGCCTGCCAAGCCCGGGCCAGCAACTCGCGGCTCACCCGGTCGAGTTGACGGACGTGGCCCCACCGGAAGCTGCGCAGGAAGGTGCCCAGGGTGGATGGCGCCTTGAGAGTGCCGCCCAGGGTGCAGGCCGTCCCCCCGGTGCGCAACACATCGGCGTCGTCAATGCAGTCGCCCCCAGCCAGCGCAGACGCCACCAGCGTCATCATCTTGTCGCTCGTGTTCGCCCGCCCCGGGGCATCGCCCAGGTCGAGGCGCTGCCGGACGAGTTCGGGCAGGCCGAGGTGCCGCGCCAGGGTGGCCGGAAGGAGCAGCCCGGCATTGGCCACCAAGCGGCGGTCGTCGAAGGTGATTTGGATCCGGTCGGGGTGGTTGCGTGGCAGCATCTACTGGGTACTCCTTTTCCGGGGCCGTTTTTTTGCTACAAAACCATTATCCCAGAAGCACAGGAGCACCTTCTTGCCGCCTCAGGACGCTAACCCGACGCCCTCCTTCGGTGGATTCGGGTTAAGGCCTCACGGGGCTCCGCCAACATTATTCGGGAAGGGGTATGGAGAGACTGAGTTTGACTCCTTGAGGAATGTTTCCAGTGCAACACATACTTGCTGATGGGTCGCCCCATCTTCGCCCAATGTGTTACCCATGTCTCCGGTCTATCGGTTACTAATGCATCCGGTTTGTACCTTCTTACCCCCTCTCCGCGTGTGTATAGACCGGGGACATAGCTTACACATGTTCGGGGACATGGTGGACACCATAATAGGCATGACTTCATTACAAGGAGGTGGTCATGCCATGGAAGGAGATGTCCGTTATGTCTCAGAGGAGAGAGTTCGTGGAGCTGGCGCAGGCTGAAGGCACCAACAAAAGGGGCCTTTGCCGTCGCTTCGGGATCAGCCCTACGACTGGATACAAGTGGCTTGGGCGTTTCCGTGAAGGGAGCGAGGCAGGCCTGGTCGAGCTGCCGCGGCGGCCTCACTACTCGCCTGCACGTACCCCATCGCAGGTTGAGCAGGCGGTGCTGTCTGCCCGTGCGGCCCATCCGGCCTGGGGAGCTCGTAAGCTGCGACGGTGGCTTTTGGACCGCAGGGATGTGTTTGAGGCGGACATGCCGGCCCCCAGTACTATCACGGCGATCTTGCGTCGTCATGGCCGCATTGACCCCGCCGAGGGGCCCAAGCACCGTTCCTGGCAGCGATTTGAACACCAGGCACCCAACGACCTGTGGCAGATGGACTTCAAAGGCCACTTCCCCCTTACCCGAGGACGCTGCCACCCTCTGACTGTTCTGGACGATCACTCTCGGTTTGCCTTGGGGCTGCAGGCCTGCGGTAACGAGCAGGGAGAGATGGTGCAACAGCGCCTGACGGCTATCTTCCGGCGCTACGGCCTGCCCAACACAATGTTGATGGACAATGGCTCCCCGTGGGGCCATGACCAAGACCACCCCTACACACCTTTTACAGTCTGGCTGCTGAGGTTGGGCATCGGAGTCAGTCATGGACGCCCTTATCACCCTCAGACACAGGGAAAAGATGAGCGCTTCCACCGAACCATGACCGTTGAAGTGCTGCAGGGGAGCAGCTTCACTGATCTGGCGCACTGCCAGAGAGCCTTCGACCTGTGGCGGGACATCTACAACTTGGAGCGGCCCCATGACGCCCTTGACCTTGCTACTCCGGCCACCAAGTACCAAGTGAGCCAAAGACTGTTTCCCGAGGTCCTTCCACCCTTGGAGTACGAACCAACCGACCTGGTACGCCGTGTTCACGACAAAGGTAGGCTCCAGTTGTTTGGCCGTATCTTCAAGGTACCTAAGGCCTTCAAGGGCATGCCAGTGGCTATTCGGCCGACAACTGACGATGGAGTCTGGAACGTCTTCTTCGCCACTCATCAAATCGCCCAGCTTGACCTCAGGCACGATGCCTAACATACTCAAATGTGTCCACCATGTCTCCGAACACCCGTCCACCATGTGTCCGGTCCATACAGCACGCGGAGAGGGGGTAAGGGGGTGAGGCAGAGCGGTCGAGCGTCAGGCACGTTGAGTTAATTCGCTAGAGTCCATCCCCCCTGTACCGCTGAGCGCGGGTGGCCCGTTGACGGGGGTCAAGGGAGGATGGGACTAGAAGTCTGGAGGAGGCCCGTTTATGTCACAGCCACTCCCAACCGCGGTCCTTGGCCGAACCGGGCTGCGCGTTACCAGGCTCGGCTATGGCGCGGCACACCGCAAGCCGATGGACGACCGGCAGAGAGACGTGATACTCAATGCCGTCCTGGACGCGGGGATCAACTTCATCGATACCGCCATCTCCTACGGCAACAGCGAGGAGCTCATCGCCAGGTTCATCGGGCACCGCAGGGCCGAGTTCTTCATCGCTACCAAGGGGAATGTCTGGACGAAGCAGGGCATTACCGACAGTCTGCACCGGAGCCTCCGCCGGCTGAAGGCCGACTACGTGGACGTGTTGCAGCTCCACGGTCCGAGTGTGGACGAGTGCGAGAAGGGGGACCTGGTGGAGGCGCTGCAAGAGATGCGTCAGCAGGGCGTGGTGCGGTGGATCGGCGTGTCGACCAGGCTGCCGGACCTGCCGGCCTATGTCCGGTGGGGTGTGTTCGACGTCTTCCAGATTCCCTACTCGGCCCTGGAACGTGACCACGAGGACCTGTTACATGACGTGGCCGAGGCCGGCGCCGGCATTCTCATCCGCGGCGGGGTGGCGCTGGGCGAGCCCGGTGTAGGCAAGGGCAGCCCCCAACAGTGGGCGAAGTTCCAGGAGGCCGGGCTGGACGAGCTGCGCCAGGAGGGCGAGAGCCGCACGGCGTTTATGGTGCGCTTCACCCTGACGCACCCCCACACCCATACCAACATCGCGGGCACGACGGACCCAGGCCATCTGGAGGAAAACGTCAAGGCCGTCCTGCGAGGCCCGCTGCCCCCCGACGTCTACGCCGAGGCCAGGCGCCGCCTCGATGGTGTGGGCGTGAAGCCGGCGAGTGACGCATAGCGGCTCGCTCGTCGCCGGCGACCAGTTACGGCATGACTGCTGCTGCCAGCCGGCCGTAGGGGAAGACGGCGGCGAAGGCTACACGTAAGCAACCCCGAAGGAGCGATTGTCCTGGTCGATGGAGTGGGTGTGGGACCCTTATGGCACTAGTACTTCCCCAGCGAGAGCCTTGCCCTTTCTGCGAAAATCTGGAGGGCAAGATCACCGCTGACAACGACAACATTAAGCAGTGGGCGTTCATCAAGCGTCTCGACACCGTTGCAGCCTTTGTGAACCCGTTTCAAATGCGCCGTGGAGCGGTCCTTGTGGTTCCGACACGTCACGCCCCAACGGTCCTGGATCTCAGCGAGCCTGAGGCTGAGTCTCTGGCGCTCCTCGTACCCAGAGTGGCCCGCGCCGTCCACGATGCGTTTGACCCGGTGGGTCTCAACATATTCCAGAACAATGGAATCGCCAGTGGTCAATCCATTCCGCACTATCACGTCCATGTAGTGCCTCGGTACCCCGGCGAACGTCCAAATCAACTATTCGAGGCTGGGGTTCTCATACCACTCGAAGAGCGGCTTCGTATGGCAAAGGCAATAGCCAAACATCTGTAGAGATCGGACCGCTGAAAGGACGCAACGTCTGTCTAACAGGAAACAGCGGCCCACCGATGCACTGGGACGGGTGCGACGTCGAGCTGTCTGGTCTGCGCGTCTGTAAGATGTTGGGGGCTGATTCAAAATGGATGTTTTTCACCAAGATGATCCAGACTGGATCGTATCACTGATCGGCGGGCAATCGGCGGTTGGAAAGACGACCGCCGCGAAACGTATTGGACTCTCGCTCGGTGTGCCGTGGATGATGGTGGACGACCTGCGGCTGGCACTCCAGCGAGCATGTGCCCGTCTGCCCAGGGGCACCGACGCGCTGTACTTTGACAAGAGGCCGCACTTCTGGCGGCGCCCGCCAGAGGAGTTGTGTGACGCCCTGATTGCCGTCGGCGAAGTCATGTCGGCCCCGCTGGAAGTAGTAATCGAGAACCACGTGGACCAGTCTGCGCCGCTAGTGATCGAGGGGGCGGACATCTTGCCTTCACTCCTGTCCAGACCGCCGCTACTCGAAAGGGCAAACGCGATACGGGCGGCTTTCCTGGTCGAGTCGGATGAGTCCGCAATCCTGGACAACACGCTGGCGCGCGGTGGCGGGTGGATCGCGGGCCGGACACAAGGGGAGTTGCGGGATGAGGCCCACGCCCGCTGGCTGTTCGGGCAGTGGCTCGCCATAGAGGCGGCGCGGCACAGTCTCCCAGTGGTGGAACCGCGTCCATGGGAAACGCTGGTCGAGCGCCTCATCGCCCATCTGGCTTGACTACGAGGGCCACCGGGTCGTGGGAAGGCCGCGTGGGCCGCGTGCCCGCAGCCGGGCGTCGGTCGATCTTCAACCTCAAGTGAACGCTCCGATTTCGGTAGCAGCGACGCCAGCGCCTGAACGAACTCCGTTGGACTCTGGAACCGATCGGCGGGCTCCATCCGGCACCAGGGTTACAAACATCCTTGTAGTCATCAGAGGTGATTAGGGGCGGCCCCCGGCTGATGCGGGCCCGGAGGAGTTCGAAGGGAGGGCAAACGCAGTGAAGTCCACCTCCGCTGCCCATCGAACGCCAGTTCACGACGGCGAGACATTGTTTTGTGCGCTCGATGGGATGGTTTACGGTGTTCGTGAGCGATACCACCATGGCTTTGGTCGAGGATGGTGCGTTGCCGGGGTCCAGGTAGCTTGATATGGGGAATTCCGGCTTAGAGGTGCGTACGAGTCTCCCAAATGGGGGTCTTGCCGTCGAGCTCGTGCTGGCGTATGTGCAGCTGGGGAAACCTGCTGCCCCGGTGGGTGTAGACGACCATGCTATGGATCCAGTAACAGAGCTCGCCCGTGGTGGCAGGGTTGTATTGCCTGTGGTAGACGTACATGGGCTTGTAGCCGGCTCCGCGCTCGGGCACCATGACCTCCCGCATGCTGGTGTTGTCAGGGTTCGCGATGGACATCGCGCCGGGGCCCTGGATTACATAGAAGGCCTCTATCCGATTATCGTGCTGGTGTATCTCGTTGCCCTTGCCCGGCTCGAAGATGGCCGGGTAGTGGTGGGGATAAGCTGGGAAATCGAGGTGGCAGATGGTAACGACCGCAACCAGAGGTTCATTACGCGTGTTCCGGACCCTGTGTCTCACGAACTGGCCCGTGATTATCTCCATTCCCGGCTGCAAGGGGACCACGATCGGTTGGTCGTCCGCGATGTTCTTGGGCCACGCTTCAAATATTCCTCCGCCCTCGAGTATGTGCATCGCCTCGCTCTCCCGCTTCTCCACCACCTGCGAGTCCCTGCCGGGCTCGTACCTCCTCTCACCGAGGGTGAAGGTGTCGTCGCCGGTGTTCTCCTCGCATAGTATCTTGATGAAGGCGCCATAGGGGTGCTCCTCCATTATCCCTTCCTCCCTGGCTACGACGATCTCTCCAGAGTAAGTCGGGTCCTTTTTCGGGAGAGGGGTGTACGGCACGCGCCCCTGACCGGGCAGCACTGGCAACATTGGAAGACCTCCCTTGGGATCGGTGTGAAACCGACATTTCCCGCATCAAATTGCGGGTACCCTATTTGATGGTGCGTCGGGCGGTAAGCGGATGATTAACATCGCCTGAGGAGGCTGCCAATCGCCCATTCAACTAAATAAATCACCCATTCGAGATGGTTCTAGAGGCACATATTCCGGCAGCCGTCTACTCGGCCGCCGCCTTCTCGGCAAACTCGGGTGTCAAGTAAAGGGACAGGTCGATCCCAGTGAGGTCCGGCGCTTCCTGGTGGGCGGGAAACAGTCATGGGTGCGCTGGGCCGCTGTGCGCCCGTGGGCGATCGAAGGACTTGTGAAATGACACCTTAGTAGGCCCAAAGGTCGGAATTTCGAACATCAGGCTTCCCTAGTCTACTCCACCAATGGTTTCACCTGCCAGCGATGTCGCAAGTCGCTGCGGAACGTGATACCTGCTGACTTGCTCAACGGGCCGCAGGTCTCGCCGAGCGCTGATGCTGAGTGTGAGAGTGGCGAGGGACAGACAGAGGCCGAGGACAAGTCCAAGCCGAAGTTCGGCGGGAGGCGACGGGCCATCAAGGTTAAGGACAGGAAGACGGGGGAGGTCTATGAGTCCAAGTCCAAGGCGGGGAAGGCGGTGGCTGCTGAGTATGGGCTGGACCCCGGCACATCTTCGTGTGGTACCAGGTTATCAGGAAGGCGCCTGAGAGCTTCGTGGAGGTCGATGGGTAGACCTGTGCGGTAGCCCGCCGGCGTGTCATCCGCAGAACCGGACTGTCAGGATACGCTGCTCACCTGATCGCGGGAACGGCTTCGTGATGTGGCGCAGAGGATGATGGTGGAGACGGGGAGGGATGAACCACAGCCCCCCCAATTTATCTTGGACTCGCTCAGAGCGCGTCGCGCTCTGGGTGTATTATGGCCTTATCACCGAGCGAATCACGGGCGTTCCCTCATTGCCTAACCACTCTGACTCTCGGAAGGCCTCGTTGATGTCGTCCAGCGCGAAGCTATGGGATACGATCTTGGTGATTGGGTACCTGTCCCTGGTCCGCTCCAGGATCTCTATCCCCACCGGCAGGAGCCACGGCTCGTAAAAGGACGTGGGGACGATGTACTTGATGCCGTGCAGTATCCGATTGAAGTCCACCTCGACTATGCTGGGGCTGGAGATATTGCCGACCTCCACGTATGTGCCGCCGGGTCGGACCATCTCAAGCCCTTCAACCACCACCTGCGGGAACCCCGCCACCTCGACGACCACGTCGGCCCCGTTCCGAGGCCCGCACAGCTCCTTCACCCGTTCGATACGCTCCGCCGAGTCCTTGACCTCGTTCACGTTGATCGTGTAGTCGGCGCCGCACTGTTTCGCCAGATCGAGTCTGGCTGACTGGCCGTCGATGGAGATGATAAGGCCGGCGCCTTTCTCCCTGGCATACAGCGCCGCGTACAGACCTAACCCGCCGGCGCCCTGGATCACGACCGCGTCGCCGGTGCGCATCCTCGACCGCTCCAGCGCTGCCATCACCGTGGCCATCGCGCAATTAACGGGAGTAAGCACCTCGTCGGAGAAACCATCTTCCACCTTGAAGACGAACGTGCCCGGCTTGAGGTAGTAGTATTCGGCGAATCCGCCGTTGCAGTAAGGATACTCATTGACCGACTTCAACCCACCGAAGTTGGCTGGACAGTCGGTGTATTCCCCCCGGATGCAGTGGTAGCAGCGGTGGCACGGCGTGTAATACGAAAAGACAACCCTGTCGCCCTCTTTCAGAGGCCTGGCCAGGTAGTCGGTTGACACGTCCTGCCCCAAAGAGTGGACCCTTCCGATAATCTCGTGCCCCGTTAAGAACGGTACTGGCTGCCCGCTTGAGTCCTTAACGATGATGTCGCCGCGCCACAGGTGGAGGTCGGAGCCGCAGAGGCCAGCCGCACTCACCTTGATCAGAATTCCACCCGGCTCCACCGGTGGCACGGGATATTCCCTTAGCTCGAACTTGAAGGGTTCCACCAGAACCGCGGCTTTTCCAGTCAACACCAAGGGTCACCTCCTAGCTGAGCTGTAACGACCCTCAGTGTGGGGCCGAAGGCGTTACACGCCAAATCGGTCTCCCTGATTGATGGACATCAGCGTATCAGCGCCCCATATCGCGGTCAACCGCTCGGGAGACAGCGATGGCCGCAGGCTCGCTGCCGTAATGGGCATGGCGCGTAAGCTGGGATTGCAGCGGCCTCTGAGCTCACGGCCGTCAAGCCACCGGGAACTGGTGGTGGGGGGTGCGCGGGTCGAAATAGTCTCCCTGGTTCGGTACGTCGAGCCCGTAAAGCATCATCCATGACTCGCTGAATAGGGAAGTGCCTGTCACCTCGCCCCGCAAACGACGTTCTGCGCCCCGGTGAAAGCCGCGGGCACTATTGCCGTCAGGATAGTTAATGCATCTGGGTATCGAGACGCCGCGCCATAGGCCCACTTGTTTGGGTAGCACGCAATCTGTTGCACGACGTCTTTCAGCGCCAGGAGGCCGGCCTACAGCCCCCGGCCGATAAAATCGGCGATTCGCTCTCCAATGACCAGCGCGGTAGCGTTGGTATTGGCGCGAGAGCAGTCGGGCATGATGGAGGTGTCGGCGACCCGAACCCCCCGAATGCCACGGACCCGGCCGTACTGGTCGACCACGCCCATGGGGTCCGACGCCGTACCCATCTTGCAGGTGCTCGAGATGTGATGGCTCGTCTTGACTTCCCGCACCAGCCAGTCGTCCAATGCTTCGTCCGACTCCAGGTCCGCGGGGGTTGGCTTCACCAGCTCGTCGACGATCTCACGATACTCCTCCTGCTCGCCCAGCGCGGCGCAGATGCGTACCCCTTCCCTGAGTCGGTCCCGGTCAAAGGGCTCCTTGAGGTAGTTGTAGTCGAGCACGGGCTGGACGTGAGGATCTGCGGAGCCGAGCCCAATCTTGCCTGACCCTGAGGCCAGGTGGACACAGAGCACCATGCCGAAGCCGAATGGCTTCGAGTCGGCAACGACATACCGTCCTTCGGCCGTGGCTGAAGAGAAGTGGTGGACAACCATGTCGTTCCGAAGGTGCGAGCCCGCCGCCGTGTACCGCAGGGCGAATTGCAGATGAGACACTAGGTCGTCTTGTTGAAAGTCGTCTCTGGCCTTCCAGGTCAAGTGGACCTGCGGATGGTCCCTCAGGTTCTCGCCGACGCCCGGAAGCTCGTGGACGACGTTCACCCCTTGCACCTTCAGCTCGTCCGCCGGGCCGACGCCAGAGAGCATGAGGATGTGGGGTGACCCGATGGCGCCGGCGCTCAAAACCGTCTCCTCGCCATGGATGGTAAAAAGCTCCCCTCCACTCTCTACCTCAACCCCCACGGCGGTCTTGCCTTCGAAAAGCACACGATGTACCAGACAGTCCGGCCTGATGGTAAGGTTCAGGCGGTGTCTGGCCTTAGAAAGGTACCCGATTGCGGCGCTCCAGCGGACACCGTTGGGGTTGTTGAAGGGCGTGGGGCCGACGCCCGTCGAGTCAGGGTCATTGTGGTCCGGACACTCGGCGTACCCAGCGGACAGGCAGGCACGATAGAAGGCCCTCTGGTCGGCGTTCCAGTCCTGCTCCTTGAATCGTCTGATGATTATGGGCCCATCGGCGCCGTGAAAGTCGCCGTGGAAGTCCGTGTCGGTCTCGACCTTGCGGAAAAACGGCAGCAGCTCCTTGAAGCTCCATTTGTCATGGCCCATCGAAGCCCAACTGTCGTAGTCCTCTGGAACGCCTCGCAGGTATATCTGCGCGTTGATAGCGCTGGACCCGCCGATAAGCCTTCCCCTGGGCACCAGCATGGGCTCCGCTCTGTCAGTTGCCTTCCCCACGAAGTTCCAGCTGTGCGCGCTCCCGTGGCCAAAGGCCCTCGCCCAGATGTTCCTGTCCCTGCCATAGCCGTATTTGATCTCGTCCGGGAGCTGCTCGAAATCCGGGTAGTCCCGCCCCGCCTCGAGCAGCAGAACGGAGCGCCCCGGGTCCTCGGAAAGGCGGGCTGCCACAATTGCGCCCGCGGACCCGGCCCCAACGACGATGGTATCGTACCTCATGCTTCCTCTCCGACGAGACTCGTTCCGCGATGGCGTCCTCGAACGTCTCCAGCCCCTAGACGACGTACGGCGGGCTGGACCCCGGTAACACCTTCGTATGGTACCAGGTAATCAGGAAGGCGCCGGAGAGGTTTGTGGAGGTTGACGGGTAGACCTGTACGGCAGCCCGCCCGCTGTGTCATCTACAGAACTGGACTGTCCGCGTCCGCTGTTCTTTTATACGGGGAATCGGCTTCGTTATGCGCTGTATAGCCCTTGGTGGATCCGGAGGAGGGTCCGGATCGGTAATACACTGGGGTGTGAGTTGATAGTAGCCTCCCCGCTACCTCACGAAGGGCTCCGGGGCGTTAAGCGAGCTCTCGTGTGCGTTGATAAATCGCGCGATCCGCTGGTCATCGAATTCGTCAAACCTATCCATAAAGGTCCACGCCGTCAGCGCTATCCTGGTGTCCATGCCACGGTAAGGTGACATGAGCACCTTCTTGCCCTCGCTGCGGGCCCGAGTCACTATTTCGCGCAGCCTCGCAACGAGCTCCTGGCAGGCTTCCGGGCAGTTGTAGTGGACGCCAATTCCCCCGTGCTCCAAGTTGTGCATCAACACCTCGTCTGGCAACACCTCTTCGTAAACACCCCAATCGGCCGGCGCCAAAGGATGGCCGTAATGCCAGCCCGACGCCCCGGGCACAGAGTTATAGGCGGGGTGACCCTCACCCGGTTCGACATGGTCTCTGCCTTGATCCGGGATTCTTTCCCCGGGTCCGGTAGGTGCCGCATCGACGATCCGTACGCCCGGCGACATCTCTGAGGCGAATGCTAGCAGGGTTTTCCAGTCTAAGAACCCCACCTGCCTTCGAATCAGCTCGCCTTGATCACTGATGAAAAGGGTGGTGGGAAAGCCCACAATCTCTTCTAACGAGGCTTTGCCACCATCAATAGTGCCCACAGGATACGTAATCTGCTGCTCTCTCAAATACAACCTGGCGTCCTTTTCGCCAATAAGGGGTCCAACATCAACGCCGACCACGAGCGCTTGAACCTGATTCGCTTCATAGAACTTTTGCAGCATCAGCGCCATGTTGCCACAGGGATTGCAATCGGCATACCAGAAGTACAATATTACGGGCCTCCCCCGTCCCATCCATTCAGAGGATTTAATCCCAGTCGTGCCGCCCAGTATATCTTCACCCTGATAAGCGGACATCGTGAATGTTGGGACCCCACCCGTGGACGGTGCCTCCACCACGCGCGCGGGCACCGCGCCATCATCTGTGGCTGTTAGCGACGGCGTTACAATGGCATTGTCCTCGCCACTGCCACAGCTGGCCGCTAGCAGAGTACCCGCCGTAAATATGAAAAATAGCGTTGTGCCAATTCGCATGGGGGGAATTATAACAACCGAGTTTAGCCAGAGCCAGAGCGCTGTCCAAGGGTTGAACTGGGGAGTTAGTGATTTCGAACGACACGGTAGCTCGAGGTCACTGGCCCAAATCCCAAGACGTCGCGGTGGAATGGCGAAGATAGGCCTAGGTTGCCACGGGGAATCTCAAGAACGACGTGGCTATGCGGCGCAGAGGATAGTGGAGACGCGGGAGGGTGGAGCCCCACCTACTTAAAAAGATCCAAAAGCTTCTCAAGCGCGCCCGTAATTCGCTGGGCGTGGCGTTATTGTAGTCTCAGTCTATACAATTGCTCGTCGTCGGAGATCTCGTCTTCGTCCTGAGCGAGTTGGAAGCCGTTCTTCCGCAGTACCCTTCTCGACGCGGCGTTGTCCAGCGCTACACTGCCCCCAATGGACGAGACTGAAGTCTGTTCACGACACCATCTAACGAATCCTCCAACCAACTCTGAAGCGATTCCCTGCCCCCATGCGTCCTCGGCGATTAGGTAGCCGAGACGCACTTCTCTGCCGCCGCTGTTTTCTTCAGCCTGAGTCTCCGATAGAATCATTAATCCAACTGGTCGCCGGGTTAGCTTGTCTATCACAAGCAACGTTGCGGATTCCCTATCACGTTGCGTAATCCATTCGCGAGCCCGCTCTGTGGTGTAACTACCTTGCCAAGGCGTTGGGAGCGAACGAGTTACCGGTTCGGTAAGTAGTGCAGCGACAACCTTCGGAAGTTCCTGCTGTTGCCAATCACTTGACGAAAGAGAATGCCACTCTTTCACAAGAAGTCGCTGTGTTTCGAATGTGCAGTTCCTCAACAGCATATGGTCGAGACTCATGAATCCTGCGTAGATGCTCTCGCCTCGGTCACCGCGGTAGCCCAGACCCATGGAATCCCAGATGTTTAGCGGCACAGCGGAGGCATCCTTCCTGTCGTAGAGCCAAAAGCTTTTTCCTGCGTGCTAACGAGGCATTCCGTTCTTTCACTTTGTGGAGTCGTCCCGGGCGCAGTTTATAGCATAGCGCCTCTTCAGCTTCTTGAGCTTCCAAAAGGAACAGGGCTCCGGCGCACAGCTCTAGGTACATCTGCTGGCAACGGAAGGCCCGGCTGCAAGAATCCGCGCTCCTCGCAGTGGGGTTTCGTTTAAGTAGGTGGAGCCGCGCGTATGCCCGTCTCCCCGTCCAAATCGCTTACAGGCACGAAGGCGTAGGTAGTGCGACTCATGAAGAATTGTGGTCGAGGACCGAGTTCTTGGAAGAAGTTGGTCCCGCAAGCGTGGATCGAAGGAACGGCTTCGTTATGCGGCGCAGAGGGTAGTGGTGGAGATGGGGGAGGCTCCATATCCCTCAACTCCAAACGTCTCCTGTTATCATCCCCCATCGTGTACCCCGCTCCTGGGCTGCTTACACAGTAGCTTGGGCTGCTTAGCCGCTTAACACTTCGGGCGTCGCCTTCCTTAAGGAAGGTGACGGACTTGCCCGCATCAGAGAAGTCACACACTAAAAGAAGTCAGGTGGGTCGGCCTTCTTCTGCCACCACGAAAGGTGTCGGCACGATGGCTGCGTCCATCACCTACCCAGAGGCCGTCAAGTTCTTATACGCCCTAATGGAGGGCGTGCCCGACGACCAGTGTCTAGAAATCCGAACCCTGAAGCCGGGTGGGGGTGGAAAGAAGAATTTCTACAGCTTGGCAACAATCCGCCAGCAAGGCCTGGAGACAGCACTGCACGGGCACCTTGACGGCAAAGAAAACGTCTACTATGGCGTCGCTCCCCGGTTTGAGGCTCGTCAGGCTGAGTCAGAAGCTGACCGTGGCGACGCCGTCAACCTGGCCACTACCCTGTGGCTGGACGAGATTACCCGTCCCGCACCAGACCTGCCACCCTTCTCCTGGATCGTCGAAACCAGCGTTGGAAAGGTGCAGGCCGGCTACCTGCTAAAAGAACCCGCCACTGACATTGACCGGGTGGAACGGCTGAACCAGAGGCTGGGTGTTGCCGTAGGCGGCGACAACGTTTGGAACCGGGGACGGATTCTCCGGCTACCAGGATTTATCAACCTGAACCATCCCGGCGGCCAGCGTGCTCGTCTTATTGAGTTTCACCCCGAGCTCCGCTACACGCTGGATGAGCTGGACCTGCTCCTGCCCCAACTGCCACAGGAGCAGGTTGATGGTCGCCGGGCTCCGGGAAATGGACAGTATCAACCGGGGACCTTCGACCCCCACGGGCCCTGCCCATTGCCCCCGGCACTACAAGACCGTCTGGCCGATTTTTTCCAAGGCCTGAACCTCAGACGGTGTGCTGATGGACGGTTCGGTGGCGCCTGCCCCCTACCTCACGGTGACAACGTGGCATGCGACTGCGAACGTGCCTTCTACGCCAGCCCGGTCTCCGGCTCCTGGTCCTGTTTTTGCAGTGACCATGTGGGCCAATCTTCGGGGACCGTCCGTGTTGTTGTTCTACGATTATGTCAGTAGCTAACTGGTCAGCGAAAATGTCATCCCATGGAAGGAGTGACATTGACCCAGAAAGAACAGGCAAGGCTCCAAGTGCTCAACGGTATCCTGGAAGGTCAGATATCAGTGGATGAGGCGGCAGAGGTTCTGGGAGTGAGTGAACGCCACGTTTGGCGAATCCTGGCGGAGTATCGGAAGGAGGGTGCCGCCGCACTGGCTCATGGGAACCGAGGTCGCTGAGCGAACAACTCCATCCCGGAGGAGGCTAGGACTCAAGTTGTGGCCCTGGCACGCACACGGTATGCAAGAGTAAATCATACGCACCTAACCGAGCTCCTGGCAGAGCGGGAAGAGATCGTCTTGGGGCGCTCTACGGTCCGGCGTATCCTGGTAGGCGCCGGCATGGCTAGCCCCCGTCGACGTCGACCCCCACTGCATCGGGTCCGTCGCCAGCGCATGAGCCAGGAAGGCATGTTGGTGCAAGTAGATGGCAGCGTTCATGCCTGGCTAGAAGAACGGGGCCCTCGATGCACCCTGCTGTTGGCAATCGATGATGCCACCAGCACCGTGCCCTACGCACTGTTTCGCCATGAAGAGGACACTCATGGCTATTTCCTCCTCATGCAAGAGCTGATCCGGCGTTGTGGGGTTCCTTTGGCCCTGTACAGTGACCGCCACGCCGTCTTCAAGTATGTACCTGGCTCGCATCAATCGCCTGCGCCGACCCAATTCGGTCGTGCGATGGCAGAGCTTGGGGTGGAGCAGATCTTCGCGCGTTCTCCGGAGGCGAAGGGTCGGGTAGAACGGGCCAACGGCACCTTCCAGGATCGGCTGGTGACCGAACTACGTCTGGCTGGGGCCAGAACCATCTCAGAGGCCAACCAAGTCCTGTGGGCTTTCTTGACCCGCTTCAACAAGCGATTCGGGGTGCCACCAGCACAGTCCACCAACGCATATCGCTCTCCAGATCCGGACCTGAACCTGGCAGGCATACTGTGCTTCAAGCATAGCCGCAAGGTGGCCAGAGACAACACAGTCAAGTACAACTGGCATACCCTCCAACTGCTTCCTTCGAGCGAACGGTCCACTTACGTTGGAGCGCACGTGGTGGTCCAGGAGCGATTGGACGGCAAGCTAGTGGTTCAACGTTTTTGTATTGATGGGTAGAGTGACTTTAGCTTGATGCGCGCATCCTCGGTAGTGAAGCGCCAATCCACTCGTATCACATCCCGGTTGCGTTGATTCTGCCAAGCATTGACCTCGCCGCGCAGGATGTCTTGATTGGCAATCCGTCGGTCCAGGCACTGTCGAGCCAGCACACCGATCTCTATCTCCGCCATATTCAACCAACTCCCGTGTTTGGGAGTGTAGTGTATCTCCAGTCGCTCAGCTATACGCCTCGCCTCAGCAGGCTCGAATGCCTCGTATAGCGAGGACAGCTTGTGAGTGTTGAGATTGTCCATTACCAGCACGATCCGGTCTCTGTCAGGGTAGTCCTCGTCGACCAGTTCCTTTATCACATGCGCCCAGTCCACCTTCGTGCGACGCTCTCTGACCTCGACTCGGCGCCATCCGTCCAACGGTGCAAACAGCATGAACAGGCTGCTCACTCCATTGCGCTCGTATTCGTAGTCGTATGCCGCCGATAAGCCGGGCGCTGCGGGACGCGGCACTCGCGTCTCCTTGACTTGCTGTTTGCTCGTCTCATCCATGCACACCAGAACCTCATTCCCATCGTACGGCCGTTGGTAGACCTCCAGTACGTCTTCCATCGCGCACACAAACTCCGCGCTCTGACCGGGCGGGATGCACCAACTCTGCTTCAGCCACGGCTTCAGTTCGTTTTTTTTTAAGCGCCTGGCGAACCGTCTCGGTGCTAATGGTCCCGACTATCTCACACTCGACCAACTGGTCAGCCAACAGCTTCAGGGTCCAACTGGCACGCGCCTCCGGCGGTTCCCCGCAGGCCATCGCTATCAACCGTGCTTCACCTTCGCCGTCCAGTCTCTTTTGACGCCGACGCAGTTGCTTTTTGCGATTCAGCGCAGACTCGACCCCCTCCTCCACACAGCGCTTGCGTATTCGCTCGACCGTTGACTGTCCCACACCGAGCGCGCTGGTGATGTCCGCGTCCTTCATTCCCCCGTCCGAGCGTGACTCATCGCTCATCAGCAGAATGCGCGCATGGGTCTGTTTGTACGCCGCAGCCCGACCGCGTGAGACCAAGGCGTTGAGTTCCTGTTGTTCGTCGGTAGTCAGTCTGATACGGTACTTCTTGGTAGACATCATGGTTCCTCCTCGGTTCAACGTTACGATTGAACCCCCAAGAGGAACAATGACTATCATGGTATTCATTTCAATGATGTTGGACCACTAGTAGTGTGCTATCAAAACCAAATCGTCCCTACCCAGGAAGCGCCACCGCGTCCTGGTGTCCTCCGGACTCTGAACGCCACTCGAGGTCTTGGCAGCGTCACCGTGGAGAACCTCGCTGCAGGCATGGACACCAACGGGATCGGTGGTCACGAGCGAGAAGGACTGGGAGCGATGACCGCGATCGGCCGGGGACTCGCCGCAGGGAGATTGACCACGGATCGCGAGAGTGAAGCCGTCCACCCTAAGGCTCAACCACCCAGACCGCCGACGCCTCGTCAGCGAGCCCGTTGGAAAGCAGTGCAGAGGGCCAAGCGTCGAGGCCTTTCTCTTCGGGCAATCGCCCGGGAATTGGGCATATCCCGCATCACCGTCCGAAAGTACGTTGAGGCTTCAAGTCCACCTGTCTATCCGGACAGGGAGCTCGCTGCTCACTCTTGATCATGTGGAACCGCCTTCGGTCCATAACAACCGGCCTGTGGGTAAGTGGGCAATCCCGCCAAGGTTGTCCATTTATCCGCGGGCTGCTCCGCTCGGATCGAGTCACCATCACTGCCACCCACGGTGTCACACGAAGCTGGAGGTGGGGGCTTTCTCAATCATCGAACTGGATAACTATTGGCTTGACACAGCAACCACTGACATAATCGCTGGTCCATTACCCTGACATAATCGCTGGACGTCGACACCGGAGGAGGAGAGGCGGGAGATCCTCCGCCAGTTCATGGAAGCCGTGATCTACGCCAAGCAGGACACCCAGAGCGGGGTCATCCCCGGCCTGGCCGAGGTACCCCCGGAGGCCACCACCCTCATCGCCGCGGAGTCATTTTCCCTGGCCTGCGAGGATGCCCAGGAGTTGCGCACCATGCAGGGCTGGAACCATGAGGACCAGGCCGAGGATTGGAAGGACCTCAACTTTCACCGGCAGGTGGGCGAGGAGGTCGTCCATGCGGCGGAGAGTTTCCGGGGAGAACCGGTGCGGCTGATAATGGAAATGGAGGGCCGGCAGGTCCACGTCCTGATAAGCCTCCCACCCCGGGAAGGCACGCTACCCCCGAAGATGCCAGAATCGTCCAGATATTCAACTGGCCAGCGGTAGCTGATGCCCGCATCGCCCAGAGCGACGACGCCTGGGAACGCGGGGGCGAGGAAGAGGATGACGACGAGACGGATGAGCAGGCTGCGGAGGAAGGGCACGGCCTGGGGTAGGGGTGATTGACCTGACGACTGCAACCTGATATTAGTCAAAACATCCCGCTCCCAAGGTGGGGTAATGACCTCTGAAATCGACAGGAATGCCCTGGGTCACGCCAGATCGAGGTGAATGATGAGCGCCAGAGTCTCTTATTGGGATGGAGTAGAGAGCGCGTATGCCGCGGCGCAAGCTTGGGTTGACCTGGGATTGAGGAAAGATGATTCTCTCTTCACCCCAGGCAAATCTATCTGGACCCTGGAACTCCTGGGGGAGCTGCACCGCAGGTTCCTGGACCGGCCGGACGACAGTCGTAGACCTTTCCTGGACAAGCTGGAGGACCAGTTGTCCGGGAGCCCCGCGGAAGTGCACCAACTGATGGGGGAAGTCCTGTACGTTCATTACCTGCTCCTGCACCCCAATGAACAAGCGCTACGAAGGGTGCTCGGATGGTCATCGCCCCCCGTGGACATTCCCCCTGAACTGGTGGATGGGCTGAGATTCCAGTTCATCAATATCGGGGTTGGCATGGCGCTCATACCCTTCCAGGTGGGGACTCTCATCGAGACCGGCGAGCAGTGGAAGGAGTTGGAGCCGGTCGAGAGGGACCGCTTGCTCGACGATCCCTGGGCCTTCAAGGAATTCCTGTTCTCCAGGCGCTTCACCAGCCAACTGCTGGCCAACAACCAGAACACCGGCGGGCTGGAGAGGCATCTGCTCCTGCACATCGCCTTCCCCGACACCTTCGAAAGGATCCTCCAGAACGACAAGAACCGCATCGCCGGAGCCAGCAGGTTTGCCCGTTTTGTCGGTGAGGAAACCGACGATGTAGACCGCAAGATCCAGCAGATCCGGCAAGGCATGGAGGCCGAGCGGGATGGGGACCTGGACTTCTACGCCGATGACGTCGTAGGGTTATGGCGGAACAGTCCGCCCCCTGCAGGCGGGCCTTGGGACCGGTTTGTCAGAAAGGCCCAGGCGTATGTGGGCACGGGCCTTCTGGAAATCGAGGAGATCGACTACAAGCTCGCCATCGGCGAGAAGCTCGTGGAAGCGAGGGAGGCCGTGCTTGGGAATGCCGGCGACTGGGCCGATCTGGCCAAACGCGGCATCGGCGGCAATCTCGTCTTCAGCATAGCCTAGGCGAAATTCCGGGGCTGGATCGATGAGTCCCCCGCCAATGCCCTGGTTGCCCTGCATGCCCTCTGGACCCGGGACGATTTGGATCTCACCGAGCGGATCTCCCAGTTCTGCCGACTCTTTCCCCGATCGGCGGCCAGCGGCCCGGGCACTCGCATGTCGGTCATCGCCGTCCTCCTGATGGGGCTGGATGCCGAGCAGTTTCCACCTTTTCGAGTGGGCGTGTTCGATCCGGCCTACCAACTCACCGGCTACAATGGCCCGGAACCGGACTGGGATGAAGCGGCCATTTACGGGCATGCCCTGGGATTCCTCGACCGGTTCATCGAGGAAGCGGCCGCCCGGGGGCTGAAACTGCGCCACCGTCTCGATGCCCAGTCGGTGGTCTGGGCAGTCGTCAACGAGCGGGCTGGGACCGGTTGCGAGGATGATAATGGGGGAGCGCCCCAATCCGGCCTCAACCCCCTGGCCAGAAAGTTGTACCTGCCGGCCTCGTTCCTGCAGGACATCGCCCGGTTGCTCAGCGACAAGAAGCAGGTCATCTTCCAGGGCCCGCCCGGCACGGGCAAGACCTATGTCGCCCAGGAACTGGCCGAGACCCTCGCCGGATCCCCCGACAGGGTCACGCTGGTGCAGTTCCACCCGTCCTACTCCTACGAGGACTTCGTGCAGGGGTACCGCCCCACGATGTCCTCGCAGGGAGGGGCCGGGTTCGCCATCAGGAACGGACCACTTCTCCAGGTTGCCGAACGGGCGCGGGCAGAGCGGGGAGCAAACCACTACCTGGTGATCGACGAGATCAACCGGGGCAACCTGGCCAAGGTGTTCGGGGAGCTGTATTACCTTCTCGAGTACCGGGACCGGGAGATGCGCCTCCAGTACTCGGAGGAGCCCTTTTCCCTTCCGGAAAATCTCCACATCATCGGAACGATGAACACCGCCGACCGTTCCATCGCCCTGGTGGACCTGGCACTCCGCCGCCGCTTCTACTTCGTGGAGTTCCACCCGGACCGGCCACCCATCAGGGGGCTGCTGCGCCGGTATCTCAGAGACCAATCTCCCGATATGGAGTGGGTGGCCGACCTGGTGGACCGGGCCAACGATGAGCTGAAAGGTGACCGGCATGCCGCCATCGGCCCCAGCTACTTCCTGAGGGAGAATCTCGGCGAGGAAGATGTCGAACGCGCCTGGGAACACAGCGTTCTTCCCTACATCGAGGAACGCCTATTCGGGTATGACTCCAGCCGGTTGGATGATTTCACCCTTGAGAAGCTGCTCGAAGGGCTGACAGCCGCCATCCCCGGACAGGATGAGGAGGAGGGACCGTCGAGTGCCGCCGCCTCGGCGGGATCCTGAGGGGGCCCGAGATATGCGGGAGATAAACCTCAGGGAGTACGAGAAAAGCCCGGGTGTGCCCCTTTCGGCGAGGGAACGGGACATGCTGCGGGGAGTGCTGCCATCGGTCTCCATTGAACCCGCCCCGGGCATGGAGGGAACCTATCACCTGACCCCCGGTTCCATGGTGGGGGCCTTTGAAACCGGCGGCCTGTCGGTATTCATCGAGCCGAAGATCGGGATCGCCCAGCTGCTGTCCCTGGCCTGCTACGCCATCGGCCGGATCAGGTTTCGCGCCGAGGACTTCCGGTTTCCCGAGAAGTGCGCCCTGCCGGACATTCTGGCCCTGGCGCTGAGTGCTCAGGCCCGCCGGGCGTTCTCCGGCGGGCTGCTGCACGGTTACAGGACCGAGGAGGAGGCGCTCACGACCGTGCGGGGGCGCATCCGCCTCGAGGAGCAGCTGCGCCGGAGGTTCGACACCCCCCTGCCGGTGGAGCTCCAGTACGACGAGTTCACCAACGACATTCTTCCCAACCGCCTGGTGAAGGCGGCAGCTCACCGGTTGGGCCGGATCCGCCTGCGGTCTCCGGAAGCCCGCCGGAGCCTGGGCTGGGTTGCCGGTATCCTGGATGGAGTCTCCCCGGTCGAGTTCCCGCCGGCCATGGTTCCGACGGTGGCCTTCGACCGGCTGAACGAGCACTACCGGGATGTGGTCGGCCTCGCCAGGCTCATATTGGGCCACGGCGCTTTCGAGTCCGGACGGGGAGGGGTTCGGGCCTCCGGGTTCCTGATGGACATGAACGTCGTCTTCCAGGAGTTCCTGACCCAGGCCCTCCGAGACGTTCTGGGGGCCTCACCGGAGACGTTGCGTTCGGATAGGGAACTTCAGGATGTGACGCTGGACCATGAAGGGAGGGTTTCCCTGATGCCGGACCTCACGTGGTGGGACGGCCCCGAGTGCCGGTTCGTGGGAGACGCCAAGTACAAGAACGTGACCGGCGCTCGAGTCCCCAACGCCGACCTCTACCAGATGCTCTCCTATGCCACGGCTCTCGGCCTGCCCGGCGGCCTGCTGGTCTACGCCCAGGGAGAAGCGGACACGGTGTCATATACCGTCCGTCGGTGCGGCACTCGCCTGGAGGTTGCCGCGCTGGAACTGGCCGGTACCCTGGAAGAGATTCTGGAGGCCGTCCGGCATATAGCGAAGAAAATTGTGCGGCTGCGAGACGAGGCGGGGGGCACTCGAATGGGAAACCGCCTATTTGTTACTGATCCACGCCGCCATTTTGGATGATGCCGGTACTCCACCGGGGGCGTCGGATCCTCTCCCAGGTTGTCCTAGCTGCCAGGGTATGGCTATCTGGTTCCAGCAGTTTTCGTCGGCGGTACCCTCTCCGGTGCAGGAGAGGGTGACGGGCGCTCCCGGAATATCCACCATGACCGTCCCGGTATTTTCTGTGCAAGCCCCCGGGGCTGTTTCCCGAATGCTCCGGGCAGACGTTATCTACTTGGCGTGCTTTGTCCCGATGGGTTGTACCCCATGCCTTCCTGAAAGTCCTCGGGGAACGGTGTCCACTGACCGGTTCTGCCGATTTCCTCGAGGCAATGCTGGTGGGGGTGCGGGGACTGCATGGTGTGGCTGTTTCGGCCGGTGATCTCGAACCGGAGGTTGTCGACCAGCCTTGTGAGGACCATGAAGCCGGTCGCCTTTCTGATGACCTCATACAGCTCGGTCTTTCCGGATTCCATAGCCCTATCGAGGATTCGGGCGGCCTCGTCGGCCCAGCGTTCCATGATCCTGCCGGCGGCCTCATCGGCCATCGGGATGATGGTTCCCTCAATAACCTCCATGTCCCGCTCCTGTGCTCGTATGTCGGACAGTTGCAGCCATATGAGTTCCAGGTCCTGGTTCGCCTTCAACTCCTCCGGGTCGCCGAGCCTGGACAGAGCGTAGAGCAGTGCGCCGGACACTCCCTCGATGCCCTTGGCAGTTCCGGCCGCTTCTTGCCGTGAGTTGGGGCAGTCACGGTAGTGGTCGACGAAGGTGCCGGTCTGTTCCTCGTTCAGCCCAGCCAGCCTGGCGAGCTGCTCTCCTGCCTTGGCCTGGGATTCTCCGATGACCCTTTCCACCTCGGGCCTCAGCCGGTAGCAGACGTCGATGATTTCCGATTCGTCCCCGGTGAGAAGGGGCTGGATGGCCTGCCTCAGCGTCTCCCGGTCCTGGGAGCAGAACCGGCAGCTGCAGAACCTCGGGTCATGGTTGACGGAGTTCCCGAAGCTCCTGTTGTGGGCTTTCTCCCAGAATTCTGCATGGGACTCCTGGGTCAGTTCTGAGATGGCTATCTTTTCGAATATCGGGGGCACGTATTGGGAGAATGGGTAGAGATCGCTGATCAGAGAGAACCTCCCGAAGTCTCGCAGCATCTCCAGTTGGCCTTCCGAGGTCTCGCATATCCGGCATATCCTGGAGTTGCCCCCGAACATCGTGATGGCAAAGTCGTGCTTCAGGCAGACGAACTCCTCGAGGGGGATCTGCGGTGGTTGCATGACCGGCTCCCAGGGTTCAACCGCTTCGTAGCGGCCTGCCTCTCTCAGGCGCTGCCGCAGTTCGTCCTTGATATCACCTGCCGGCATGTGGAGCACCCACGGGTCGTGCAGCCGTTCAGGGTCGCTGAATATTCTCGCGTCGTCACTGTTGTCCTGATGGGTTCCCGCGTAGAGGTGGGACGGCTGCACGCAGTAGGGCCGGTTGCAAAGGTGGTTGACCTGTTTCCCTTCAGATATCTCCCCTCTTGTCTGGATGTAGGCCAGCCGGTGTGCCTGCTGTTGCTTCCCGCCGACCCTCTGGACCCCGTAGCCGCCTTGATTCAGGGTGTATTTCCACACCATGCAGTGTCCCCATGGCATGAATGGAAGGTTGACCGGTATGGGTATGCCCAGGCAGTCCTCTGGGCCGATTACACTGGCCCCTGGGCTTCTGTTGGGCCGCGGGTTGAGGGGTTGGGGGTTGTTCCCGTACCACCTCCGGAAGATCGCGTCTCGCTCCACCTGGTAGTTCCTTGGCATTGTTGTACTCCCCGGTTTACTCGGTCCATCCTGGCCGGTGCCTTCGGTAAGGCCCTGTCCGCGATGGCCTCGGCGTAATGATGATCGCGTCAATCGTCCGCTTGCGTTCACCTCGCGGCCGGCAGCTGAATTGATCCACCTACCGGCAACAGTTCCGGCATTCGTCCGGTGTTCAGGGCCTCGTCCAGCCTGGGCAGCAGCGCCTCGCTGACCGTGACGTCCCCGGGCATCACCATGCATGTAGTCGCACCTCTCCAATGCTCCTACAGCCTCTCCACCCAGATGTTAGCTTTCCCCCTGCATGTCGTCCTCTTCGTCACCGGAGACCTCAATAGGGGTTATCTCCATTCCGAGGGTTTCGCCTCGTGCGGGTTTCACATTGGCTTAGGTTTAGTCTGCCCTCCAGTACGTGCCCCTGACCGAAACTGTTTCTGCGCTGAGCACCCATTCCTTTGACCGGACAGACGTGTACACCGAGGGGATATGCTAGTCGACTACTAGATGGTTAGATGTACCACTATTAAGATGTTTATGTAACTGACCATTTATACTTGTGAAAATGTGTTGGCCGGAGCCAGCGCCGTCCGGTCTCTTCAAGAGCGGTCATCAAGGACCGGTGGATCGGCTCGCGATGGTGGCAACCGTTGAGTCTTCACCCCAAAAATGACATCGGGCCGTGGTGGTGAATCAGCCACCACGGCCCGTGTATCTTACCCCTTCAGATAGGCGGTTCTGGTTTGATTCAAGTGTGCCCTCTCGATGTCGGCTGAAGTCCCAGTGGCTCGGTGCGGACGTGGCGGGACCTGGCTATGCTCGCAATCCGCTGGCGCCAAGCGCAGTAGCGACATTGCCTTGTCGGGGACGACAGCGGATCGTGGGAGGCTTTCTCTGGGGAACTGTTTTGACTAGAACACCCAGTGAGTCCTGCGCCCGCCTCGGATCCAGCTGTCTCGTCCGAGCAGGCACATCATCTCTCGGCCGGAGGAGGTTACGTCAATAGGTGTGTAAACGACATCAGGCGGCGACCTTCTCAGCCGTTGATTCAATGGCGATTCCATCCGCATACTGTGCACCGAGATAGACGTCTTCGATCAACTCAGGGGCCTTCAGACGCCTGAAGCGCTGTTCGGCGACCATCAACATTTTCCAGATCACCGCTATCGCCCGATCGACCCTCTTGTAGCGCTTGGCGGCATCGGTCCGAAGCCTGAGGGCCGCGAAGGGTGATTCTACCGGGTTCGTCGTGCGAAGGTGCCCCCAGTGCTCCTTTGGGAAGTCATAGAAGGTGACCATGCGGTCCCAGTCCCGCTCCAAGGCCTCTGAGGCCGCCTCGTAGGAATGGTCGCCGCACCACCTGGTGAACACCGTCCTGAGCCGCTCAGCCTCTGTCCGAGTCGGCGCGTAGGGGATAGTACGCAGCATGAGCTTGGCCTGGTCCTGTTGTCGCTTTGGAAGCTTGGCGAGCACGTTTACGATCTTGTGGTTCCAGCAGCGTTGCTCTGCCGCCTGCGGATAGACGTTGCGCAGAGCTCCCCAGATGCCCAGGTGTCCGTCTCCAACCACCAGCCTCGGGCAGCTCAAGCCCCGGCGCTTGATGTCCCTGAGCACCTCGGACCAGTTCTCTGTGGACTCCCTGTATCCGGGAACAGCGCTCACCACCACCTTGCTCCCGTCGCTCAGGGCCGCCATCACCACCAGTACCGCCGCCTTCTCCTTCTCAAGACCAGCCTTGACGTAGACTCCATCCACCCACATGTAGACCACTTCCAGGTCATCGAGGGGCCGGCTGCGCCATTGGGCAAGCTCATCGTTCCACTTATCCTTCAACCGGGCCACCGTGCTCGCCGATACCGGTGCGTCCTCTCCCAGCAGCCCCCGCAAAGCCAGATCGAAGTCGCCTTCGGATAGACCGTGCAGGTACAGCTCGGGGATCAACTCAGCAACCTTCCTGGTCCTGTTGACGAACAGCGGCAGCAGCCGGCTCTCGAACTGCTCCTCGGTATCGCGGACTCGCGGCCGCCTCAGCTGTATCGTTCCCGAACTCAGCGTAAGCCTCCGGGCTCTGCCGTATCCGTTCCGATAGCCGGTATCTGAGTCCGAGTCGGATCTGAGCGCCGACTTCGCCCTTCCCAGAAACGCCGTCACCTCCCGGCGCGGCGTCCTCCAGCAACTCCTGGATCAGCCTCTGGACCTGGCTTCGCACCCAATCCTCCAACTGCTCCCACTCCGGCCTTGACTCCGACCTACTCTCAGTGCTTTCCTTCCTCATGGGCGGTCTATCTCCTCTCTTGGGCCTCGAGCCCGTGTTGTTCAGAGAGAGGGTACACCGCCTGACTGTTTACACACTTTTTGAAGATACCTCTCGGCACCCCCCGGTAAGAGCTGGATGTCTTGATAGACTGACGACTCTGGAAGCATGTACCCTTTGCCAATTGACAGAACTCCACTACCGCACCCGTAAGGTTCTAGAACGCATTCGTGCTCACCGGTTCGCCGAGCCTCTTCCTGAGCTGTCCGCCGCATGTAGTCCAGAGCGTCATTTCCTACACGGTCGTCCTGTGTCAGAAAGATGAACAACCCCCTGGCTACGCCGTAGATTGCGTCGACCTCGATTATCCTTGCGTTGTGAGCCTCCTCCAGAACATGACAGTGGAGCGGGTCAGTCGACAGTGCGCCCCCAAAGCAGTCGTCGACCGGGTCGTCCGCGTACACAGGCGATTGAAGTCCGAGAGCCAAAACGAACAACAGTGTGGCCAGGGCAGCGATCGACAGCCTTACCGACACCTGCGTTTTAGTTAAGGACTGATGTCTCATATAATATCCTCCTGCTTCTGGCACTATCGAGACTGAAGCAGCCAGAAAACCCTAATCAGTAGCTCCGAACCGCCACTGCCTCTCATTGCGCTTCAGCCTTCGCTATTTCCATGTCCAGAGGAACCTCAAGCGGGACATGCGTCGGTCCTACCGGTAACTGGCGCAGACCAGAATCCCCACTCCGCGTCGTAGGGCGTGCCGTCGCCGTAAGCCTGAGGTGGTCTCGTTTGTCTGAACAGCGCTGCCCGGTTTGATAAGTGGAATCGCGCTGCCGTGCGTTAGGCCGCCGCGGGCTCGGCAGGCGCTCTGTCAAAGAACTGGTCCGGCGTCATTCCCCCAAGGCTCGAATGGGGCCGTCCGGCATTGTAAAACTCGAAGTACCGCCCGAGTCCAGTTCTGGCTTCCGGGACCGATTCGTAGGCTCTCAGGTACACCTCCTCGTACTTGACGCTCTTCCACAGCCGTTCGACGAACACATTATCCTTCCAGCTTCCCTTCCCGTCCATACTGATCTGGATCTCACTGGCTTTCAGCAGGCCGGTGAAGGCATCACTTGTGAACTGGCTTCCCTGATCTGTGTTGAATATCTCCGGCGCGCCGTGGCGTCCCAGGGATTCTTCGAGCGCCTCCACGCAGAAGTCTGTGTCCATTGTGACCGATACCCGCCAGGCCAGCACCTTGCGGCTATGCCAGTCCATCACTGCGGCTAGGTACACGAACCCCCTGGCCATCGGAATGTACGTGATATCCATTGCCCACACCTGGTTGGGCCTGCTCACCTCAAGCCCGCGCAGCAGGTACGGATACACCGTATGGCCGGGCCGTCGCCGGCTGGTGTTGGGCTTGCGGTACAGCGCCTCGATGCCCATCCGCCGCATCAGTGTGGCGATGTGTCTACGCCCGGAGGAGAGTCCCTCCTGGCGGAGCAGGCCTCGCATCATCCTACTGCCTGCAAACGGATACTCAAGGTGCAGCTCATCGATGCGGCGCATCAGTCCGAGACCGGCTTCGCCCACCGGCCGTGGCCGGTAGTAGATGCTCCCGCGGCTGATGCCCACTGCCTTTGCCTGGCGGGCGAGAGGCAGCTTGTGATCGCGGTCGATCATCGCCTTGCGCCCGGCAATCCCGCCTTCGTGAGCGCGGCCTCTAAAAAATCGTTCTCCAACGCAAGCTCACCGATCTTAGCGTGAAGGACCTTCATATCTACCGGCTTTTCAGCCTGCCCTGTCCCGGCCCCAAATAACTGCGCCGCCCGATCCAGCAACTGGGTCTTCCATTGCGTGATCTGGTTCGGGTGCACATCGAACTGGCTTGCCAGCTCCGAAAGTGTCCGGTCGCCGCGCACTGCGGCAAGAGCCACCTTCGCCTTAAACTCTGCCGAGTGGTTACGGCGGGGTCGTCTGCTCATCTCTCGCTCCTGTCTCCGAGAACACTATCATGCCCTCAATCAGGCAGCGATTCCACTTATCCCCCTGTTCAGATTTCCGGAGCCACTTCTGCCCGCACGACAAACTCGTACGTCGTATTGCAGGAAAGGGGACTGAGGGAGGCTGGCGAGGAAACGACAGAGTTCGTGGCGTCAATCCAAGAAACTGTCCCCGTTGCCCTGTATTCAAACTCGTAGCCTGTCGTATTGGACACTGTGTTCCAAGCGAGGGTTACGCTGTTCGTACTGGTAGCAGTCACTCTCAGGTTTTGTGGTGCAGGTGGCAGATGGAGCGTGGTGCCTCCGTCAGAGCCGTAATCACTGCAATGGCCATCCGCAACGGTTTCGTCAGCCTCAAAGGCGCACAGCCGAACCCGGACGGAAAACTCGCCATTCTGCTGTGCGACCGGAATGTTTGCCACGTCGAAGCGCGCAACCGGGCCAGGCGTATCGTCGGTGACCTCCCGAGAAACCTCCTGCTTATAGACAGAGCCGAAGGTATCGGTAACCTGCGATGTGACCGTTCCGACCTTCCGATACAGGACGGCCTCGTAGGCTAATCCTGGCCCATGGCCGAAGTCCTTCATATCGAAGGTAGCGACGATTGTCCTGCCTGCTTCGTCCATCTCAAGACCTTCGTCGAAATCGTCATTGAGTGCTGGGAGAGGTCTGATTTCGTCCAAGAGCCAATCATAATCCTGGAGCAGTGACTCAGCATATATCCGCTCAATGGGTATGAATAAACCTTCGTCAGCTGCTCCAGCGTAGTGAACTCCTACGAGAAGAACCTCTCTCACCGCACCCACGCTGCCAGTCTTCTCAACAAAGACTGGTGAGCCGCTATCGCCACCTTCAGATTGATACAAAGTCCAAACTAGGCATTCGATAAAGAAGTCGTCACCCGGATCGTTCGGGTCCCTGTCTCGGTCATTGTCACCCGTGCCCAGAGGGCTGCCGGGGCAGGTTCGGTCGGGGTCAGCGAATACCTTGATAGTTCCCGATGTCCAACCGGTAGTTCTGCCAACCTTGTGCACAGTGTCGTGAGAGTCAGGAGGCCTGGCGCCAACGATCCTGAACTGATTCGAGGAATGTTCGTCGAAGTGCTGGATCGAAAGTCCATCCGCCTGATTCAATAAGTTCTTCACTGCGGGTCTAAAGATGCGACTGGCGGCAACGGGGCTACGTCCGGTGGCGTATGCTTGGTCTCCCTTATGGCAGTTGTCCGGCGTTTCTGTGTTACTGTCTCCGTTAAGTATGGCGCACGTCATATTTGCAGGCAGCAATGCGTCCAACGTAGTGCCTAGCTCTACGTCTAATGAAGGAGAGGCTGCGCCGTAAAACAAGGGCTCTTGAACCTGATCGAGGATATCGGCATCTGACCGAGACATGGAACTGACAGCAGGGCTTTCGACACTCATCGGAGGCGACGTCCCAGCGCCATAGCCACTGCCATCGACAGCTTGCGTTGCAACTGCTGAAGCGCCAGACGCGCCGCTATCGGATTCACCACAGGCCGAAGCGAGGAGCACCAGACAGGTTGAAAACGCCAACAATACCGATATTGCTCGGCCCGACAGTAGTTTCTGAGCCTTGCTCATCATTGCGTGCCTTCCTCCCCTTGCAACCATCGTCAACACAGGAGGGGGACCAAAGACAAGCGCGACTAAAGCTAGGATCTACCAAGGTCCATATCGCAGGTCCGGTGCAATAGCTCAGTCCCTGGCACGCAATCATGGCGAGAGCATGGGAGTTGTGCGACTCTCGCAGAGTCTTGTTCGGTCACGGCACTGTGCGTGTCGTGACTGTCACCCGCGAGACCTCACTGAGCCCGGCAGCGTTGACCGCGTGGACACGGTAGATGTACTTGGTGCCGGGTTCGATGTCGGTCGTGTCGACATACGTTGTAGCAGTGCCGTTGGTGACCTCGAACTTGACGAAGGTGTCTTGCTTTGCCACCCTCCTCAGTATGAGGTAGCCTGTCGGCGGGTCGTCGCCCGCATCCCACATCAGCGTCACCGATTCGTGCGTGGAAGAGGCCGTCAGGCCCTGCGGGGACGGCGGAGATGTCCCGGCCACGTCCGTTACAGGGATGCTGGGAGTCGCCGCCGGTGTAGCGGTCACGCGTGAGACCTCACTGAGCCCGGCAGCGTTGACCGCGTGGACACGGTAGATGTACTTGGTGCCGGGTTCGATGTCGGTCGTGTCGACATACGTTGTGGCAGTGCCGTTGGTGACCTCAAACTTGCTGAAGGTGTTCTGCCTCGCGATCCTCCTCAGTACCAGGTAGCCCGTTACCGTCGGGTCGTTGGCCACATCCCACGTCAGGGTCACCGAGTCCTGCGTGGAGGAAGCCGTCAGGTTCTGAGGCGGTGGCGGGGGACATAGCACATCGTTGGTCGCGCCAGTCAGGCCGGGAGAACTTTCACTGATGCGCAGCATCAGAAGGTCTCCGTCATTCCAAGGCCGCTCGCATACCCCCCAGGTCAGCGCGCGCGTGCGGCCCTCCTCAACAACGTCGACAGCGTCGTCGAAATCCAGCCGCAGCACGACCGTCCCGTCTAGGGCGATGAAGTCGATGTGATGGCCTGTGGGCCTCCCGGGCGGATCAATCTGCATCTCGACCCTTGCTGACTCCCACCGGATCCGCTTGATGTCTGTTGTGCCCACCCCCTCAATGGCAAACGACGCCGGCTTCAAAACACCACGTGAGCCGTCGGCGCCTACCGCCGCGCCAATCACCACCGGATCGAAGAACGCCTCGTGAACAGTGCCCTCGGGTGCCGTCACGGTCATCGTCATTTCGTAGGTGAAGACGTGATTGCAGGGGATGAAGGGGAACCGGAGGAAGTTGTTATTGGCCCGGTATTCTCCTGCGGGAATCGGACGCGCAGAGACCACGGTCTGGGTGAATGTGAATGCGGAGCGTACTGGCACGAGGTCGCCAGTCACGACATTGAACAGGTCAGCGTCTCGTCCATCGAACCAGAGTTTTGATCTCTTTTCAGATGATTCCGCCCCTGCGACTTGGTCTTCATAGATCGTGGTGCCGGCGGGCTGGGCGGAGTCGAACTCATGTGTGGGATACATGCGGAAGACTCTCCGCCCCTTACCCTCGGCTATTAGGTATCTATCCTCGCGCGCATATCGATGCTTAAGCCTGACGCAATCTTTGTACTCTGCCGAGCCGTCGCCGGCGTCCAGCTCGGCGTTGACGGCTGCGGTCAGCTGCTTCAGGTCACCCAGCGTTATCGTTGGACCCGCAGGTGCGCTGGCACCGCTTGCGCCTGTAGCGCCGACTGGGGCGGTCGGCATGGCCAGGAGGAACTCCTGTCCGTCCCCCACCGTCCCGCTCTGGCCGGTAGCGCCCGAAGCGATCTCCGTCGACGGCAGCCACAACTTACTGTATTTGCTGGACAGGCTGTAATTGTCCTCGTAAGAAAATCCGCTCGCCAGGAAGTACCGGTTGTCACCCTGCAATGTTGGAAGGAGATCAAGCGGTACATCTTGCAAGAAGAAGACCGCCTCCCGATTATCCCACTGGGTATCCCTTCGGGCGCGGATGTCGGGCAATGCGTCCTCGGCTTCCTGGCGGTTGTCGAAGTCATCGCCCACCCATATCGCTGTGATTTTGTCGTCACCTGCCCCACTCAGGTACTCACTGACCGCGAGGTCGAATTTCATGGTAGCGAAGTATTTCCCCTGAAGCCTGCCCGCCCCAGCCACAACCTCAATGGACTCGCTAGTCATCCGGGCCCTGACGACAGTGGGGTAGTTGGCGACCCTCTCTTCTAACGAAGTCTCACCACGTACAGGAACTGCGGCAGAGTGAACGCTCGTGTCTCTTGCCAGAGGTTGGGCAGGAACCGCATCGCCGGGCGTGTTGGCTCCCGTGCCCTGGCTGCACGCCATCAGCATCCCCGTCAAGAGAGCGATGAGGATCATTCGCATCGTGGTTCTCCTTAGTGGCTCGTATGAAGGATGTAGATTGCCTTCAACTGCTCTAAGTCTTCATCCTTAATGTCCTGGGCAACCCAATGTTCGTTCCTGTATAACTTTAGAGGATCCCTAAAGATCCCGGAACGCAAATTGCAAAAGTTAACCTTGATTCCCTCGTAAAAACCCCTCGTCCTCCGGGGGCAATGGGAGGATAATGTGGGGAAAGGGCGTTGGGGCAGCGCCCGGGCGAGGGAGGGGAGGATGTTCCGAGCGCGAGACCCGCAAGAGAGCCTCTGGCAGTCCCAGTTCCTGGTGACGCCGAAGAAGGCTAAGCGCCTGGAGGGGAGTTGGGCCGAGGTTTTCCGAAACGAGGCGCTCCCCCTGATTGACGAGGAGCTCTTTGCTCCGATGTACTGCGCGGACAACGGCCGTCCCAACCGAGCGGTGCAGACCGTCCTCGGGGTCCACCTTCTCAAAGAGATGTTCAACCTCACCGACGGTGAAGCCCTGGAGCAGCTAGAGTTCAACCTGCTCTGGCACCACGCCCTGCGGCTGGACATCGAGGAGACCCACCTGCCCCAGAAGACCCTCCACAACTTCCGAGTTCGCCTGATGCAGCACGATGGTGGCCGGCTGGCTTTCCAGGAGACCACGGACCGGATCATCCAGGCGCTGGGCATACGCACCGGAAAGCAACGGCTGGACTCCACCCACATCATGAGCAACATCGCTACACTCACCCGGCTGGGCCTGTTCTGTGAGACGATGCGGTTGTTCCTGCGGGCCTTGCGCTGGGAGCACCCAGAGCTTCGCCCTGTGGTTCCGGAGGGCCTCCTGGGGCGCTATTTGAAGGAAGAAGACGAGGCGACCCACTACGAGGACGCCCACACGGGGGAGGGTCGGCGACGCCTTTCGGTCTGTGCCCGGGACCTCTACCGGCTGGTGGACCGGTTCCGTGGCACGACTGCTGCCCAGCTGGAGGAGTACCGGCTGCTGGAGCGGCTGCTGCGGGAGCAGTGCCATGTGGGCAAACACCGGGACGGGCGCCCGGGGGACGATGACGACGATGCTGGGGAATGCAAGGTGCCCGTGGCCCTGAAGGACCCGAAGCAGGTGTCCGCCGACTCGCTGCAATCGCCCCACGACCCGGATGTGACCTACAGCGGCCACAAGGGGAAGGGGTACGAGGTGCAGGTGGCGGAGACCTGCCACGAGGAGAACGCCACCCAGCTCATCACCCACGTGGAGGTGACCCCCTCGAGTGGGAGCGACACCGACGTGAGCGTGCCGGTCGTTGACGGGCTCGCGGAGCGGAAGGTCCGACCGGACGAGCTCTTCGTCGACACGGCGTATGGGTCGGGCCGCAACGCCTTCGAAGCCTCGCGCCGGGGAACGGAACTGGTGAGCCCGGTGGCGGGGTCGGCGCCGGGGAACTCGCACGAAGGAGAGCGTGACGGACCACCGCCGCTCACCGCCGCGGACTTTCAGATCGACGTCACAGGGGAGCAGGCCACGGTGTGCCCCGCCGGCCACCCGTCCATCGAGGAGTACGAGTTGGAGGATGCGCCGGAGCGGGTAGAGGTCCACTTTGCCAGGACAACATGCGAGCCCTGCCCCTTGCGGTCCCGTTGCCCAGTGAAGCTGGACCGGCGCGCGGGGGACTACGTCCTCAAGGCGGACCTGGTGAAGGTAAACATCGAGTGGCGCCGGAGGGCCGAGGCCACCGAGGAGTGGCGCAAGCGGTATGCCATAAGGGCCGGGATCGAGGGAACGAACTCCGAGCTGAAGCGCGCCCACGGGCTTGGGCGCTTGCGGGTGCGAGGGGGCCGTCGGGTGCGGCTTGCCGTCTACCTGAAGGCGTTGGCGTGCAACTTCAAGCGGATGGTCCATGCACGCCTGGTGGAGATGGAGAACACGGCTCAGCGGGCGGTCGGGACGGTACCTGCGGTCGCGGCCGCATGAGGGCGCCGCTCCACAGCTTCCACCGGGTGCCCTGAGCCACGGAAGGGGTACCGCAACGGGATCACGCTTGTCCTGAGCGCAGCAGATGGTGCGGTGAGCCCAGCAGCCGGCATCCCGTGGCCTCCTCCCTTCCAGGCCACTTCGCACGCCAGGGTTCATCTCAAACAGGCCTCTTTGCGAGGGAATCAACCTTGAGAGTAATGGTTGGGTTAATCCTGCGCCGCCGGCACCATCAATCTCATTGGTATCGTCCTCATGTTCAAGTTCATCCTCTTCATCGACGGGCAATGAATTGTTCCATGGAGAAAACGAACTGAAATGAGGATTAATGTGCTTATTGGGTCGCCGGAAAACGTCTCCATACTTTACCAGACTGCGTCCCGGCCCAGGGTCACCACCTCGGCGTTGTCATACAAGCAGCGACGAGGTACGCCGCCCAGGTAGTCGAAGGTGTTGACATGGCACTGGATGAAGCTGGCCGTGTCAGCTCTCCGCACGAACTCCACATAGATGGCCCGAGACCAACTGAGCACCATGACGAAAGCCCATCGTCTCCTATCATGACTTCGTCTACCAGGCCCAGAGCTGGAACGTTGCTCGGAGAGTGGTCTCTAAGCCCGAATCCACCGAAGGACACCGATGGACGGCGTGAGGAAAGCGGAAGGGGGGTGAGGGAGCTACAGGGGAAATAGCCTGGGTTCCATTTGGGGTAGGGAGGTCGGCGGACGGTCTTCATCGCCGCACAGGGGCCCCTATGGCCGTCTGCGGGAGCTGCGATGCGCGGGATGGCGAGAGAATACGCAGCAGGGAACTCTCTCGGACCGGGCTGGCACGAGTCTGCGGGGATCTTCGGTTGTCCGGTGGGTGGGTCGGTCGCCGACGGTGCCGTCAGGCCGGGAGTGGAATGGCTCGCAGCCGGGCCAAGGCGCGGCTGAACTTCTCAGCCCAAGGCCAGCGATCCGGAAGATGCAGGGTCAACCGGCGTGCCGAGCGGGTGAGCCGTCCGGCCAGGGAGAAGAACCGCCGCCGGAGGGTCTTGGTGGTGGCTATCCGCTCTCCCAGACCGATCCGCGCCGTCCAGCGGGCCAGGTTGTGGGCCATCGTCTGGACGGCCAGCCAGGCGCCGTTGGCGGCGAAGCGGCCCGAGGGGAGATGGTTCAGCCCGACGCCGTACTTGAGGTCGCGTATGGCATTCTCGATCTCGGCGTGGCGGCGATGGTCAGCCTCCAGTTCGAGCAACTCCCCGTCCCGGTCGGTGATGAAGCCATGATAGCTGTATTTGGCGAAGAGGGCCAGTTGGGAACCGGGCGTCGGCTTCACCCGCCGGACGATGAGCCGTACCGGCGCGGCGTCCGCCTCGGCCTGGAAGGGGGTGCAGGTGGTCTCGGCCACATCGGCGGCGCCGTCCATCCAGTAAGGAATCGGCGTCCAGGCATCTTCGGGTATCGCCTCGATGAGATTGTGCAGGCTTTTGTGCTGGCGGATGGTGATGGAGAAGCGGACATCCATCTTGCGGCAGACGGATACCACGCCATGAGTGTAGAACCCGCTGTCGGCCCGTAGCGTGAGTCGTCCGTTGGCCCCGGCGTAGCGCACCCGTCCCACCGTCTCCCGCAGGAAGTGGGCGGCGCCGCGGGCGGTGTTGGCCCGGCCCTCGCGCAGCCGGGACATCAGCACGTCTCCGGTGCCGGCGGCGATGGCCAGCAGCGGGTGGTAGCCCCGCTTGCCGGTATAGCCGTGGTGGCGGGCGCCCTCCTTGGCCAGTCCGTAGGTCTCGCAGATGGTGGAGTCCAGGTCAATGGTCAGGGGCCCGTCGCCGGGTCCCGCCCCGGCCTGCCAAGCCCGGGCCAGCAACTCGCGGCTCACCCGGTCGAGTTGACGGACGTGGCCCCACCGGAAGCTGCGCAGGAAGGTGCCCAGGGTGGATGGCGCCTTGACCGTGCCGCCCAGGGTGCAGGCCGTCCCCCCGGTGCGCAACACATCGGCGTCGTCAATGCAGTCGCCCCTAGCCAGCGCAGACGCCACCAGCGTCATCATCTTGTCGCTCGTGTTCGCCCGCCCCGGGGCATCGCCCAGGTCGAGGCGCTGCCGGACGAGTTCGGGCAGGCCGAGGTGCCGCGCCAGGGTGGCCGGAAGGAGCAGCCCGGCATTGGCCACCAAGCGGCGGTCGTCGAAGGTGATTTGGATCCGGTCGGGGTGGTTGCGTGGCAGCATCTACTGGGTGCTCCTTTTCCAGGGCCGTTTTTTTGCTACAAAACCATTATCCCAGAAGCACAGGAGCACCTTCTTGCCGCCTCAGGACGCTAACCCGACGCCCTCCTTCGGTGGATTCGGGGTTAGCTACGTTGGGCGCTGGTCTCGACATGTCCTATGGTGAGTTCCAGACCCTGGAAGCTCACAGGGCAACCTCCCACCGAAAAGTTTGTAGTAGAGCCTGTCCCAGAAGTGGGCATTGCGGATAGGGGGATCGGATAGAGGTCGGAGGGTTCGTTGAAAGGCCCTGGCCTGAGCGGGTAGGACAGGCGACGGAGCGATGGGTCAGCTGCTGTCATCACTGCAGGTCAGGAGACGGGACGAGGCTCCGGGCCATTAAATAGACCGATGAAGGGGCTGGAGCGCCACACCCGACAGAGAGTACGCAGGTTGAAGGCGGTGGCCAACATGGTCCACTCGGCCGCCACGTTGACGAGGCCGCGCAGCAGGAACCTCCGTGCCCCCTGTTGCTCCTTGATGATTCCGAAGACAGGCTCGACCAGCTGCTTTCTCAGCCTGTAAGCTTCTTGAGCTACTGAGGTGGACATCCAGGAGCGATGGCGACGTAGCACGTCATCGTGCGGCCCTATGGCCAGGCTTCGCCCAATCTCTTTGGCTCTGGTACAGGCTCTGAAGGCCGGGCATGCTTGACAGACAGCACCTGCAGCCCGGTACAGTCGCAACGGGACTCCGTTCGCATGCTGTATGCGAACGAACGCAAGCGTCCGTCCCTGGGGACACCTGAAGCTGTCGCTGTGTTCGTCATAGGTGAATCTGTCCTTGTGATATGGGTCTTCGAGGAACCGTTGTCGTGCCTCTGACACCACCACCTTCTGACCTCGACGGTCGCACTCCGCTAGGTGACTGGCGGCGAAGTATCCGGCGTCGGCCAATGTCATCTGCGACTTCGTCCCCGTAGTCTCCTCAGCCTGCTCCATCATCGGCACCAGCAGGGCATTGTCATTGGCCGCATCAACCACGTCCACGGCTGTGACCAGCATGCTTGTCGCTCCCCCATCGGTCTCCATGGGTGAGACCATAGCCTGGGCGTTGTAGCCAGCCACAATGCCCTGCCTGCCCTTCATCAGCCGGGCCTCCGGGTCGGTCAGGTTGATACGCCTGTGGCGCTTTTGACTCGCAAGATCGGCCATCGCATGCTTCACCTGCTCTCTCAAGACCTCCTTGTCCGCCAACTTCTGAGGCAGACGGGCAACGGCAGCGTCTTCTCCCGCCTCGTTCTGTGCCTCAAGGTCGGTTATCGCCCGCTCCAACCGATCCAATAGCCCTCTCAGCCCCTCGGCATCGTAGCTCCTGTTCACTGACGCGTTGGCGACCACCTTCGTACCATCCACCGCCTGAACCGCCAGATCCACCAACTTCATGACCACCGCCGTACGCACGGTACGCTCGAACAGCTTCCGCATGGCCTGCCGATGCCCTTTGTAGAACCTCCACAGGGTATTGTGGTCGGGATGCTGCCACCCGGTCAGCCACAGGTACGGTATCTGGTCCCGGCAGGCCGCCTCCAGCTTCCGGCACGAGCGCACCCCGGTCATGAAGCCGTACAGCCACACGCTCAACAGCGCACGTGGATGGTAGGCTGGCGCTCCCAGCACCTCCCCGTCTATCTTTACCCCAAGCTCCCCCCAGTCCTCCCGGTCCAAAGCGTCAACGAACTCGGCCACGAACCGCGCCGGATGGTCCAGCGGCAACAACTCGTCAAGCGTCGGCGGCAACATCCACATCTGCTCTCGGCCCATCGGTCGAAGCGGCATCTCAATATCTCCCACCTTGATGTCGCTTCAAACGTACACCTGACCCATACTCAACGCCAACCCAGACTTGTGAGACAGGCTCAATTCGGTACGTGCAGGCCCACTTTTTCCGGCCTAATAAGACTGAATTCATAACTCCTAGACCACAGCAGATGCTGTCCTCCTGGGCGGAGTTCATGGCCGAGGAGCCGGTCAAGCCGAAAGGCCGAGGCCGGAAGCCCCAGCCCGCCACCCTCTCGATGTTCGAGTGGGCGCTGACTCTGGAACAGGGGCGCGAGGGCGAGCCGGTCGGCGCGGGACGCTAGACCAGGCCAAAATAAGGGGGAGGCCGTCAAGTGCGGCGGCTTCCCCCTTGGCTGGCCATGTATGCGGACCTTTTTGCGTTTCGGCCCCTGCGTCGGATCGCAGGAGATGACAATGCTTGTGTGGCCGTTGTCATTCACCGACGCCGGTGCGCGAGGGTGCTTTTCAATGATGCTACGTCGTCAAGATGACATCGCTTATACTTGCGATCGCTGCCACAGGGGCATAGTTCATTTCGGCCAGGTTCCCTAGTAGCCATACTCAGGATTTCATTCATGTATTCTCGGATTCCGTCTTCACCATGACCGTACTCTCCCCAAAGGTCTCTTCTGGCAGCAACTAGCCCATGTTTATCCACATAGGACAGTCGGTAGAAGAAAGGGATTACAAGTTCGTCCATGAAACGTTCAGCTGTTAGGTGTCGTTCGGGGGAGAATCTTATGCTTAAGCCCGAATCCACCGAAGGAGGGCGTCGGGTTAGCGTCCTGAGGCGGCAAGAAGGTGCTCCTGTGCTTCTGGGATAATGGTTTTGTAGCAAAAAAACGGCCCTGGAAAAGGAGCACCCAGTAGATGCTGCCACGCAACCACCCCGACCGGATCCAAATCACCTTCGACGACCGCCGCTTGGTGGCCAATGCCGGGCTGCTCCTTCCGGCCACCCTGGCGCGGCACCTCGGCCTGCCCGAACTTGTCCGGCAGCGCCTCGACCTGGGCGATGCCCCGGGGCGGGCGAACACGAGCGACAAGATGATGACGCTGGTGGCGTCTGCGCTGGCTGGGGGCGACTGCATTGACGACGCCGATGTGTTGCGCACCGGGGGGACGGCCTGCACCCTGGGCGGCACGGTCAAGGCGCCATCCACCCTGGGCACCTTCCTGCGCAGCTTCCGGTGGGGCCACGTCCGTCAACTCGACCGGGTGAGCCGCGAGTTGCTGGCCCGGGCTTGGCAGGCCGGGGCGGGACCCGGCGACGGGCCCCTGACCATTGACCTGGACTCCACCATCTGCGAGACCTACGGACTGGCCAAGGAGGGCGCCCGCCACCACGGCTATACCGGCAAGCGGGGCTACCACCCGCTGCTGGCCATCGCCGCCGGCACCGGAGACGTGCTGATGTCCCGGCTGCGCGAGGGCCGGGCCAACACCGCCCGCGGCGCCGCCCACTTCCTGCGGGAGACGGTGGGACGGGTGCGCTACGCCGGGGCCAACGGACGACTCACGCTACGGGCCGACAGCGGGTTCTACACTCATGGCGTGGTATCCGTCTGCCGCAAGATGGATGTCCGCTTCTCCATCACCATCCGCCAGCACAAAAGCCTGCACAATCTCATCGAGGCGATACCCGAAGATGCCTGGACGCCGATTCCTTACTGGATGGACGGCGCCGCCGATGTGGCCGAGACCACCTGCACCCCCTTCCAGGCCGAGGCGGACGCCGCGCCGGTGCGGCTCATCGTCCGGCGGGTGAAGCCGACGCCCGGTTCCCAACTGGCCCTCTTCGCCAAATACAGCTATCATGGCTTCATCACCGACCGGGACGGGGAGTTGCTCGAACTGGAGGCTGACCATCGCCGCCACGCCGAGATCGAGAATGCCATACGCGACCTCAAGTACGGCGTCGGGCTGAACCATCTCCCCTCGGGCCGCTTCGCCGCCAACGGCGCCTGGCTGGCCGTCCAGACGATGGCCCACAACCTGGCCCGCTGGACGGCGCGGATCGGTCTGGGAGAGCGGATAGCCACCACCAAGACCCTCCGGCGGCGGTTCTTCTCCCTGGCCGGACGGCTCACCCGCTCGGCACGCCGGTTGACCCTGCATCTTCCGGATCGCTGGCCTTGGGCTGAGAAGTTCAGCCGCGCCTTGGCCCGGCTGCGAGCCATTCCACTCCCGGCCTGACGGCACCGTCGGCGACCGACCCACCCACCGGACAACCGAAGATCCCCGCAGACTCGTGCCAGCCCGGTCCGAGAGAGTTCCCTGCTGCGTATTCTCTCGCCATCCCGCGCATCGCAGCTCCCGCAGACGGCCATAGGGGCCCCTGTGCGGCGATGAAGACCGTCCGCCGACCTCCCTACCCCAAATGGAACCCAGGCTATTTCCCCTGTAGCTCCCTCACCCCCCTTCCGCTTTCCTCACGCCGTCCATCGGTGTCCTTCGGTGGATTCGGGGTAAGGACATCGCCGGAGCGAAGGGCGAATGATTGCAACGTGCGCTGTATAGGGGAGTTCAGTGCATCGCTATAGCGACTAACGGAGGTAGTTAATGACCACACGTCAGCGCGGCGACTCAGGCACAGGTGGTAGTTCTCCGGTTAGACGAACTCTGTGGCTTGGTGAGTTCTGTAAGCTCGAGGAGCGCTACTGCGTGGCGAAACCACCCACACGGACACGTGAGCCAAAATGATGACCGACTTGCTGGCCATAGAGAATGTATCGTTCTCATACGGGAAAGTGCGAGCCGCCGCTGACCTCTCATTGAGGGTCACTCCGGGAAGCGTAGTCGGCCTGATTGGGCCGAATGGTTCGGGGAAGTCGACAACGCTAAGGCTGGCCGCAGGACTGCTCAAGCCAGACAAGGGTCAAGTCACATGGGATGGCAGTGACCCAAACGAGGTAAGCGTCCGCACGAAGTCGAAACTAGCCTACGCTCCCGACGTGCCGACCGGATTCGACCACCTGACAGTAAGAGAATACATCAGGTTTTATGCTGCATTGCAGGGTGCAGGCGCCGATTACGTCGCAAGAACGGAGCGAATCGCTTCTCTCTGGCGGCTGGACGGATTCAGTGACAGGTTTCTTGGAGAACTGAACCACGGGAACCGGCGGAAAGTCGCAATTATCACGGCGTCGGCGTTGCTGCGACCGGTTACGTTGATCGACGAAGCCATCAGCGGTTTAGACCCAGAGACTGTCCTCTCCCTAGAGGCAATGGTCCGTGAGATCCGAGGCAGGGGGTGCAGCTTCCTCATAGCAACCCAAAACGTAGATTTCGCCGAGAGACTTTGCGACATGGTATACCTGATCGTGAATGGAAGCGTTTTCACCGAGGGGTCTCCTTCTCAGATTAGGTCGGAGTACCAAGTGCCGGACCTGATCGGAGTGTTCGGGAAGGCTGGATTCGCCGTGACCCCACACGAGATCCAAGATGCCCTGGGCAATTCTGCTTCAGAGTGAGTATCGCCGAGTCAAGAAGGCGACGCTCGATGTAGCAAGCACCAACCCAATCATCCTGGTCGCGATCGTAGGGGTAGCGGTGGGAAGCGTGGTCATTGCCGTCCGGTTGGCGGACGTGTTTGCTATTCTCTCTGTCTTGCCGGGCGGAGCTTCCAGCGTCACCGTTTTTCTTCTGCTCATTGGGCTCATTGTCGGGATCAGCTTCGCCCTCCTCCTGCCGAAAGAGCGATACTTCGATGAGCAGTTCCGGCTCGTGCCGATTCGTAAGGCCGAGATGGTCGTTGGGCTGAGAGTTATGCCCTTTGTTCTGGTGGTTGGTGTCACTGCGGTTCCCTTATTGGCTATGGCGTGGCGTTTGTATGCGCTGGTGGGCGTTCCGGCACACGGCGCTTGGGCAATGGTCTTCGGTTTGCTGTATCTGTCGGCCGCGGTACAGGGCGCCGCCGCACTCGCCCACGGGAATCGTGGCCGCCGACCGGCCAACACCACGACGGAGACCAAGATGACTTACGTGGTGCAGCTGGCCCGCACTCGCTACGCTGGAACGAACCATACGCATCTGACCGAGTTGTTGATGGAACGGGAGGGGATCGACCTGAGCCGCTCTACGGTGAGCCGCATCCTGGTCAGCGCCGGCATGGACAGCCCCCGCCGCCGTCGGCCGCCCAGACACCGTGTCCGGCGCAAACGCATGGCCCAAGAAGGGATGCTGCTGCAGATAGATGGGAGCCACCATCGGTGGCTGGGGGAACAAGGACCCCGGTTCGTCCTGCTGTTGGCCGTGGACGACGCCACCGGCACTGTGCCTGACGCTCTGTTCAGTCAGGAGGAGGACACCCGCGGCTACTTCGTCTTCTCATGGAGGGGTTGATCCGGCAATGCGGGATACCGCTGGCCGTCTACAGCGACCGACACGCGGTCTTCAAGCATACTGGAGAGCCTCGCCAGAAGCCGGCCGGGCCAACCCAGTTCGCCCGCGCCATGGAGGAGCTGGGGATACGCCAGATATTCGCCAGGTCACCGCAGGCGAAGGGCCGGGTCGAGCGGACGGCGGGGACATTCCAGGACCGGCTGGTGACCGAGCTGCGCCTGGCGGGCGTCACCACCATCGACGAGGCCAATGAAGTCCTGCACCGCTTCCTGCCGCGCTTCAACGAGAAGTTCGGGGTTCCGGCAGAGCACTCAAGCGTTGCTTACCGTCCTATGGAGTCATCGGTGGCCCTGGACCAGATACTCTGCTTCAAGCACCGCCGCAAGGTGGCCAGGGACAACACCGTCAAGTACAACTGGCGTACCTTGCAGCTGCTGCCTGGTAAGGAGCGGCCTAGCTACGCCGGAGCGCAGCTGGAGGTCCATGAGGGCCTGGACGGCCAGCTCCTCGTGCAGTACCGGGGACGCACGATCCCCACACAGGAGGCGCCGCCGCGCCCTGGAGTTCTCCGTGCCTCCAATGGTCCTCTCCGATATGGCCCCGGCCTTGAGCGCAGGGTCAACGGCGTGGGCAACCACCCCAAGGAGAGCTTGGCATACCTCGACATCATCGAGGCCGACAGCGCCACATTGAACGGCGGCGGCAGAGTTCGCAAGCCTCCGGCATCGCCACGCAGGAAACCCACGCCGCGACAGAGGGTCCGGTGGAAGGCCGTGCAGCAGGCTAAGCTTCGGGGCCTCTCCATTCGGGCAATCGCCAGGGAGTTGGGCATCCACAGGAACACGGTCCGCGAGTACGCCGAAGCCAAGAGCCCGCCCATAATGCGCACCAGGGGCAGGTCCCGCGTATCACAGTCCGATGGTATGACAGCGGCCTAGATGGACATTTTCCCTGACCACTTAGCCCGAATCCACCGAAGGACGGCCTTGGGGACAGCCCTTGAAGAAGCTAGAGGGTGCTCCTCTGAATCTGGGATAATGGTTTTGGAACAGAAACCCGCCCGGAAACAAGGAGCACCCAATAGATGCTGCCACAGAACAAACCCGACCGTATCCGCATCGTCTTTGACGACCATCGCCTGGTGGCCAATGCCGGCCTGCTCCTGCCGGCCACCCTAGCCCGGCACCTGGGCCTGCGGGAACTCGTCGACCATCACCTTGACCTCGGCGGAGCGCCGGGACGGGCGAACACTGGGGACAAGATGCTGACGCTGGTCGCTTCCGCGCTGGCAGGCGGCGACTGCATCGACGACGCCGATGCGCTGCGCGCTGGTGGGACGGTCGGTGTTCTAGGCTGCGTGGTCAAGGCGCCATCCACCCTGGGGACCTTCCTGCGCAGCTTCCGGTGGGGGCATGTCCGTCAACTTGACCGCGTGAGCCGCCAGTTGTTGGCCCGGGCCTGGGCCGCTGGGGCCGGACCCGGCGACTCGCCCCTGACGATCGACCTGGACTCGACCATCTGCGAGACCTATGGACTGGCCAAGGAGGGAGCGCGCCACCACGGCTATACCGGCGCCCGGGGCTATCACCCGCTGCTGGCCATTGCCGCCGGCACCGGCGAGGTGCTGATGTCCCGGCTGCGCGAGGGCCGGGCCAACACCGCCCGTGGCGCCGCCCACTTCCTGCGTGAGACGGTGGGGCGGGTGCGCTACGGCGGGGCCAGGGGACAACTCACGGTGCGGGCCGACAGCGGCTTCTACGCCCACACTGTCGTTGCCGCCTGCCGGGAAATGGATGTCCGCTTCTCTATCACCATCGGCCAGCGCGCCAGCCTGCGGGACCTGATCGAGGCGATACCAGAGGAGGACTGGACTCCCATTCCCTACTGGATGGACGGCGCCGCCGATGTCGCCGAGACGACTTACACCCCGTTCCAGACCAAGCCGGACGCCGCGGCGGTGCGGCTCATTGTCCGGCGGGTGAAGCCGACGCCCGGTTCCCAGCTCGCCCTCTTCGCCAGATACAGCTATCACGCCTTCATCACCGACCGCGATGGGGAGACGCTGGAACTGGAGGCCGATCATCGCCGCCACGCCGAGGTCGAGAACGCCATACGCGACCTCAAGTACGGCGTCGGGCTGAACCACATGCCGTCGGCGCGCTTCGCCGCCAACGGCGCCTGGCTGGCGGTCCAGGTGATGGCGCATAACCTGGCCCGCTGGACGGCGCGGATTGGTCTGGGCGAGCGGACCGTGATCACCAAGACCCTCAGGCGGCGGGTCTTCGCTCTGGTGGGACGGATCACCCGCTCGGCGCGCCGCCTCACTTTGCATCTCCCCCGGCGCTGGCCTTGGGAAACCCAGTTCAGTCGCGCCTTGGCCCGGCTGCAAGCCATTCCGTTCCCGGCCTGACGGCCAGCCTGCAACTGACCCAACGTCCCCGCAATCTCGCGCCACCCCGGTCGCGCGAGTCCCCTGCTGCGTATCCTCTCGCCATCCCGCGCATCGCGACTCCCGCATAGGGACTTAGGGGCCCTGTGCGGCGACTGAAGACCGTCCGCCGGCCCCCCATCAACCCCAAGACCCCAGGCCATCTCCCCTGTAGATCCCTCACCCACCCCCTTCCGCTGTCCTCACGCCGTCCATCCGTGTCCTTCGGTGGATTCGGGTTAAAGCTTAACGAAATCTTCAGATTCTTAAGGGCTCCTTAATAATGTGGCCGGTACGGTTGCCAGGAGTCTTTCTGAACGCGTTGCTCCGCTTTGAGATGCAGAGCCTTAAACCCTATTTGCCAACCTCGGCCATCACCGCGAGCAGGTTCTCATCAAGGTCGCGGAAGAATGCCATCCATAACTCGTAGGTGTCGGTGCTATGAATAATTTGGGGCTCGTGGACGAACTCAACGCCGCGTGCCTTCAGGGTCTCGTAAGCTTCTGAGACATCGGGCACGGTGAAGTAGATGGGGCGGCCGCGGCCAGGCGGCTCTTCGCTCTCCGGTTCAGGCGCCGTCAACATCAGCCGAACGCCGGCGCAGTCGAAGAAAGCCAGCCCGGGCGGGGCACGGAAAAGGAACTTCATTCCCAGCACGTCACGATAGAACGCCGTTGCCCGAGCAATTCAGGCCTTGACACACCCTATGTGGAATGCTAGTATCTTGCACGGTGTCCACTCTGGGAATGGAAGATTTGCGTCGTCTAAGGTCGGCCAAGGGAGGAATTGTATGTTGGACCGTCCGTCTAGCGCAGTAAAGAAATCGGTAGTTATGCGCGTCGGTGCCTTGTTGGCAATGATGGCGATTTTGGTGCTATCCAATCCCGCACCGAATGGAATCTTTGCGCACCCCCACACTCCCGCGGAAGATGACCACATCCACTATGCCGAGAACGGCACGGGTATGGTGCGGGACTTCGACTCGACAGACCCCGAGGGGTCCAGGATCGAGTGGAACGTAAGGGGAGTCGACGCCGCCGACTTCGAGATCAGCAGCGCCGGCGTGCTCACCTTCATGGAGTCGCCCGACTACGAGAACAAGACGGACCGGGGCCTCAACCTGAACCCTGGTGATGATGAAGAGTTCAACGACCCAGGCGAATTCGCTCCCGGCGACAACAAATACCAGATAACGGTGAGCGCCACCGAGATGAGGGCCGGGGCAAACGCCCCCCTTCCCGCCAAGAGGACCGACATCGCCCTCACGGTGATCGTCGGAAACGAGGATGACCCCGGTGAGCTGACCCTGCAGTGGCTGCAGCCCGAGGTTACCGTCCCGATAGGCACCACCCTGACCGACCCGGACGGCGAGACCTCCGACCACACTTGGACGTGGCACACCTCCAAGGCTGTCGACCCCGTGGTTGGCAATATGTTCCATTGGAACGTAGTAGACGGTCAAACCGGCGCTTCCTATACCCCCGTAGCGGCAGATGAAGACAAGTACCTGTGGGTCCGTGTTGAATATAGGGATCCGCAAAGCCCCGACGACGCCAGGACCGCGGATGCGAAATCTGAGAACCCGGTGCGGGCCGCGGTGTCCGATAATGCGAACGCCTCCCCCGACTTCGAAGATAACACGGACGACAGGACGGTGCCTGAGAGCACGGCCGTGGGCGACCACGTGGGCGACCCGGTTACGGCCACCGATACGGACAACGACACACTGACCTACGAGCTGATCCAAGTCGCCAGCCCCAACGATGGCGATGATGAGTTCTTCGACATCGACCAGGCCTCGGGACAGATCATGGTTGCGCAAGGGCTGGACTACGATGCGGTCGGGGACCGGACAGCCACAGCCATGGCTGGAGAGTACAAGGTAATCGTCAGGGCCACTGACCCCTCCGGCGAGGTCGACAATATCACGGTTACCATCATGGCCGAAAACGTGAACGAAGACCCGATAGTGACCGGACAGGCGGAGATCCGCGTCCCTGAGTTGGCCGATGGGGTCTACGTGAGCCTTCCCGATGCTCCCGATGTGCAACCCCAAAACGCCGGGAGCCGGACCTATACTGAAAACGAGTACGTGTTCGAAGAGCCGGACCACCTCGACTCCATTGCCGATTGGCAGCTGGAGGGAGACGACGCGGCGGCCTTCGATCTCAGCGGAGGGTTTGAGCCGCGCTATATCCAGTTCAAAGAGGCGCCCGACTTCGAGAATCCGACCGACGCGAATAATGACAACGTCTATGAGTTGACCCTCGTGGCCACAGACACCGGTCCCTCGGGGGCCGTAGCCGGCATCGGCAGGGTAAACGTGTGGCTAATCGTCAAAAACGTCGACGAAGAGGGGATGGTGGTGTTTACGGAAGGGAAGACGGCTTACCTCGACGAGATGCTCGTTGCGGAGGTGCAGGACCCCGATGACAAGGGCGGCGACTTGGGCGAGCCCCACCAGGGCGTCCACATCGTCACCTGGCAGTGGTCCAGGTCCCTGGAGGATGACGATGAGACGAATGCACCGTTTGTTAATATCCCCGGAGCCACGACAGACAGGTACACGCCAGAGGACGCTGACAGGGGCTACTACCTGCGGGCAACCGCAACATACACCGACCCGCACAGCGTCGCAGACGATGCAGATACTTTAACAACAGACGAGCGCGTAGCCGACGACTCGCTGAAAACCGGGATAGCGACAACGGCAAACGTGGTGAGGTTGGCGCCCGGCCCGGCAAGCGTGCCCACCTTCGATGAGACGGGCACCGTGACGAGAAAAGTGGCCGAGAACGCCGCGCCCGGCGGGAACGTCGGCGCTCCGGTGGCGGCCGTGGGGCCCGGAACTCTGGTTTACTCACTGGAGGGGTCCGACGCAAAGTACTTCAACATTGACGACATGGGTCAGATTACTGTAGGTGGCGACGACACGAGCACTGCGGGCGTCACTGAGCCCGGCACCGACCCGGAGTTGGACTTCGACGACCCCATGAAAAAGCAGAGGTTCAGCGTCACCGTTAAGGTCGAGGTCATGGGCGGCGCCGCAAACCAAAACGCCCAGGTCAACGTGAACATCATAGTCACCGACGTCGACGAGACGCCATCGGTGAAGGATGTATCCGGCGGCCTCGCAACGACTACGGTAAGCTACCCCGAGATCGATAAAGACGGCGCGCGGAATACGGCGGCCGTAACCACCTACGTGGGGACCGACCCCGAGGGGGACACGATCAGCTGGGACCTGAGGGGCGCCGACGCGGCCCTCTTTACCATCGACGACGACGGCGTGCTCCAGTTCGTGAACCCGCCCGACTACGAGGACCCGAAGGACAGGTCGGGCGCCAACACGGCTACACCCGAGGCCACGGCCGATGACAACGTTTACAGCATAGTCATTAGGGCCATCGCCAGCAGGGCCTCCGGCGACACCGGCCCAGCTGAAACGGTGGATACGACCGTCGCCGTCACCGTCACCGATGTGGACGAGGACGGGGAAGTGGTCATTTCACGGCTGCAGCCCGAGGTTGATGATGCCACCAATACCGATACCAATACCGTGATAATGGCCAGCCTGACCGACCCGGACGGCTCCCCAGACGATACCCCGCCGGCAATCGACACAGAGATAGAAGGCGCCATGTGGGTGTGGACAGTCTCCGAAGTCATACAGGGTCCCCTTGATGTCGATAACGATGACCATTGGGGGACTGCGCCTGGAAACGGAAACGATTCAGAGAGCTATACGCCGGATGCTTCAGACGAAAACAAGTACCTGCGGGTAACGGCGAGTTACACGGACCGCAATGGCGCCGAGAAGAAGGAGCGGATGATGTCGGCCTACCCGGTGCAGGCGGCGGGCCTCGGCGCAACCAACCAGTCCCCTGACTTTGACGGTGATAAGTTCGAGCGAAGTGTGGCGGAGACCGCTGAGGTGGGCGATGACGTAGACGATCCGGTTGTGGCCACGGTGGTGGCCCGCTCCGACACAGATATACTGACCTACGGGCTGCGCGCCGTTGAAGCAGATGACATCACCGACATCACCGGCGTCACCCTGCCGAGTGGGACTGGAACTGGACCAGCTGACGACCTTGCCGCCTTCGACATCGACAAGGCGACGGGACAGATCACCGTGGCGGAAGAGCTGGACTTCGAGAGCAGAGGCACTCCGGCCGATGGGAAATACGTCGTGGTCGTCACGGTCACGGACCCCAGCGGCCTGGGCGACAACATCGTGGTGGTCATCACGGCCGAAGACAGGAACGAAGACCCGGTGTTGAGGGAACGGCCGGAGCTGACTATCCCCGAGATTAACAGCGGCGAAGCGAACGCCGCCAACCCGGAATTTGATGGGAACACAGCAGACGACCCCCCAACCGTAAACGTCTACAACGTGGATGACGAAGACGACCGTGCCAGTGTCGCATCCTGGCGCCTGGAGGGAGAGGACGCCGGTCAGTTCCAGCTTATCGGTACCGTAGGGCGCACCCTTGTCTTTACGACCCAACCGGACTACGAAAACCCGGCTGACGCCGACGGGGACAACGTCTACAAGGTAACGGTCGTCGCCATCGACAACGACGGCGCGCGCGGCGAGTTTGACGTGTGCATAGCCGTCATGAACATCGATGAGGATGGAAAGATAACGCTGCGCGATAAGGACGGCAACGAGCTGGTCCAGCCCCATGCCCATGGACCCATAACCGCCGATTTGACCGACCCGGATGGGGGCGTCACCGACGTTGTCTGGGTGTGGAGCAGGGCCCAAGTTGACCCTCCCGGCACCGGCGTTGACTCCCGTAACCCAATAGCCGACGCCACCAGCGCCACCTACACGCCGACCAACGACGACACGAGCTACTACCCGCACGTCATGGCGACCTACATGGACGCGAAGAACGATGCGGATGACACGGTTCGCCGCATGGCGGACGCGACAGCGGCGCATGCGGTGCTGGAGGTGGAAGACCTGAAGCGGATGCCGGAGTTCTCGGAGGAGACCGCAACGCGGATGGTGGCCGAAAACGCGCCTTCCACCACCTTCGTCGGCGAGCCCCTGTCCCTGCCCATGGACCCCGACGACGCGCAAGGGGTGAACCTAATGTACACCCTGGAGGATAGCGATAACGGCAGCGAAGACACGGCGTTCTTCGAGCTCTTCGAGGTGGATGGACGCAAAACCACGCAGATAAGGGTCAAGCTGCATGACATGGCCCATGACCTGGACCATGAGGACAGGAACGGCATGTACGAGGTGGTCCTGAAAGTCACGGACGAGTCCGGTTTGAAGGACACCATCACGGTGACCATCACCGTGACGGACAGGAACGAGGCCCCGTCGACGCCGGTGGAGGCCACCGACGAGGCCCCGACGCCGGACGCAAACAATGCACCTGAGTTCGCATCCTCGGAGGATGGCATGCGAAGCGTGCCCGAGAACACGGCCACGGATATGCCCATCGGCGACCCGGTCGCGGCCACGGACGCGGACACCGGCGACACGCTCATGTACACGCTGGGCGGCACAGACATGGCCTCGTTTGCCATCGACGCTGCCACCGGCCAGCTGATGACCAAGGCGGCACTGAACTACGAGGACCCGGCGGACGCTGATACGGACAACGCTTACGAGGTTACCGTCACAGCCAGTGACGGCAACACCAACGACGACGCCACAATCGCGGTGACCATCACGGTGACCGACGTGACCACGGGCCTTGCCATCGCCGACACCTACGACGCGAACGAGGACGGAGTGATCGACGGCGAAGAGGTCCTCGACGCTGTAGAGGCTTACTTTGATGACGACAATCTTACCCCGGATCAGATCCTAGACATTGTCGAACTCTACTTCTCTAGTTAGGTAATTGGCTGGGGATGTCAGGGAAGGAAGGGTTTTGTTTGTTTGCTTGGATGGAATTCGATGAGGAGGTGACCCTCTTCGCTAGTCACACAAGAAAACGGGACCTATAAGGAGAAAAAGCTTGATCAGAAAAGCGTTACGGCTGTTGGTGGTTGTCGCGGTTGTGGGGGTGATAGGGCTGTTGAGCTCGAGTCCCATGGCCGCTCAGCAGGCCGGTCCTATGAGGGAGTTGCCTACGGACCCGGTGGCCGAGAAGTTTACGGTAACGATCACCAATACGGGAAAGGGCGCTGAGGGAGATATTGGGCGGGTCGTGGAAAGACTGCCGGCTGGGTTCAGCTACGTAGAGTATTCTGCGACCAAGGTGGACGGTCATGCTAAGGGAATTGTTCGTGGCACAGTCGACGACGCCGACAGGACAATCGTCAACTTCACAGTGATATCGGTGGAGTCCTTCACGTACGATGTTATGGTCGGCGACGACGTGCAGGATGGTGATTATACTTTCCCCGCTGGTGGTGATGTGGGCGGCGATGCCACCGTAACTGTGGAGGCTGGCGACGACACTACCACGCCTCCCGACACTACCACTCCGGAGCCCACGGCCACGCCGGAACCCACCGCAGGGCTGCGTGGACCTGCCGGGCCCAGGGGAGGTACCGGACCTGCCGGGCCCAGGGGAGGTACCGGACCTGCCGGGCCCAGGGGAGGTACCGGACCTGCCGGGCCCAGGGGAGATACCGGGGATACCGAACCTGCCGGGCCCAAGGGAGATGCCGGAGATACCGGAGATACCGGACCTGCCGGGCCCAAGGGCGATACCGGAGATACCGGACCTGCCGGGCCCAAGGGCGATACCGGAGATACCGGACCTGCCGGGCCCAAGGGCGATACCGGAGATACCGGACCTGCCGGGCCCAAGGGCGATACCGGAGATACCGGACCTGCCGGGCCCAAGGGCGATACCGGAGATACCGGACCTGCCGGGCCCAAGGGCGATACCGGAGATACCGGACCTGCCGGGCCCAAGGGCGATACCGGAGATACCGGACCTGCCGGGCCCAAGGGCGATACCGGAGATACCGGACCTGCCGGGCCCAAGGGCGATCCCGGGGATACCGGACCTGCCGGGCCCAAGGGCGATACCGGCGATACCGGTTCCAGCGTCTTGGGGATCGTGAGTTTGATCCTCTCTTTGGTAGCTGTCCTGGTCGTCGCAGGAGGAGTCTTGCTAATGAGACGGCCGCGCGACTGAGCAACCCTGATGGCCCTATCGGAAAACTGGGGGCACCCGGCACAATGTCGAGTGTCCCCTTTCCTATTGGAAGTTCTAGGAGTCGCATCTCCTCACAGACGTGACCGTCAAGTTGACTATTATTTCTGCCGGTCTGCAGAGGTAACCAGGCCCAGCTCCTTTTCCTACGGGACCAAGCGGAACCTGAACGTGAAGGTTCTTTGAAGGGCCAGTCCGAGAACTGTAGTACTGGTTTGCCCGACAATCTTCCCGCCTACCGGGGCCCACTCCCGTTTCTGTGCGAAAGCAGGGGCACTGAGACCCGGTTCATCAACTTGATCGACCCAGAGCCCGGTCCTAGCCTTTGGACTGCCCGGCGGCGGCAAGACCCATGCCCTGTGCGCCATCGGCCACCGCTTGGTGGAGTCAGGCCGCTCCGTCATCTTCGCCCCGGCCTACCGGCTGGTGCAGGACCTGCCGGCAGCCAAGCGCGACTTGGCCCTGCCGCGTCAACTACGCAAGCACCGGCGGTGGCGCCGACAGCCGTTCCCACGCAGCCAGATGAAGGCGGGACACCAGGGTGGTTGATAGCGCTGCTCGTCATCATCATCGGGGGAGCGCTCTTGGCGATAGTCATAGCCCTCATCGTCAGGAACAGGTCGGGGTAAAATCCAGAACCTGGCGAATCGTAGGTAGTCCTGGAACGAGGGCCCACCTGGGGCCCTCGTTCCTTCTGGGGAAAGCAATCGTCTTTGATGTCAGGGGGAAGGGCCAGCGAATCAGGTAGTCGATCCGTTCCAGGATGAAGTGGGGTGCTTCTCGTGGAGTGGTTTGATGCTCACAAAGGCGATCGGACTCGCCGTGGCTGTGGGGTGCCAGGGCGACTAGCGGTCATCAAGGCGGGGCTTGAGGAAGCAGGCTGGAGCGGCCCTACGAGGCCCTGGAGAACCGATGAGGTGACCTTGGGGACGCACTATCCTCGCCCCTCATCCCATATTTCAGCCCCGATTGCAAGGGCGGGACCCCGCTTGAGGCGCTCACTGCCAACCCTGTCGATGGAAGACCAACATGAACCGAGGTCCCCAGGTGATGCGGTCTGTTGGCACGGTTACCGTGTACGTCAGCGCAATCTCGCTCTCAACCCCCCTTGATCCCCTCCACGAAGTTGCATATGAGGGCCTATTGCTTCGGAATCTCCCCTTATGCCGACCAGTTCCTCCTCTTACTCCGTGCCGAGCGCCCACGAGAACAGTGTCTGCTGCGTCTCGCGGCGCTGCCGGCGGGAGGCAACGCCCTGAGCGCGACCACTATTCTCATTCTGGCGGGGCAGCTTCACGGCGGCAGCGCGAACAGCATCACCACCGAAGACGACGAGACCGACGCGCTGGACCGAACCGCCACGTTGCCGATCACAACACTACACCGCAGGCAGCAACGCCGTCGCATCAGTTCCGCCACAGTCCAAAGGTGAAAACGCGGCGTAGCCACCGCCTTAGTAACGTCCGGTTCCGCTCCGCCCACGCATCCGCCAGCGACTGCCCCCGCCGCCAGACCTGCTCCCGCCGGTCAGACCAGTCCCAAGAGTATGTGTCTGGAGCAACGTCAGTTCGTGCTCATCGATGATGGCGATCTCCAGCTCCAACACGCGCCTCTTGGCGATGGTCTTGGTCAACACAGTCCCTGTGTTCACCGCGTCCCTTGTACTCCACACACGCCTTGCGCCACTCGACAATCACCGGCCCGTCCTGAGCGCCCGTTCCCGCCTCCAACCGCACCAGCCTCCGCTCCACCTGCCGCCTCGCCTTGGAGTGCTTCTCTCCCAGCGCCTTGACCTCTCCCTCGACGGTTGCCCGAACCTCGTCGAGGCCGCTTCGGAGATTCCCGTCCAACTCATCGGACCGCGTCTCCAAGGCGTCATTGCGCTCCCGCTGCTGAGCCAGCCCCTGACCGAAGCCAGCGCTCCAACGCCTTCCGCACCTGCCAGGACAGCCTTTCCGTCTTCATGCACGAGGCCATCGCCTGGGGTCTACGCCCAACGCCGTCGCCACTCCACTGTTCCATCTCTCCCGCGCCAGGGCGGGATAGCAGCTCCGTGAGCCGCAGGTGGGTGAACGTCCTTCGACATGACCGCCAGCTTCGATGCCCGTCTCGCCGTGCGCCTCGAGGTTACGTCAATAGGTGTGTAAACGACATCAGGCGGCGACCTTCTCAGCCGTTGATTCAATGGCGATTCCATCCGCATACTGTGCACCGAGATAGACGTCTTCGATCAACTCAGGGGCCTTCAGACGCCTGAAGCGCTGTTCGGCGACCATCAACATTTTCCAGATCACCGCTATCGCCCGATCGACCCTCTTGTAGCGCTTGGCGGCATCGGTCCGAAGCCTGAGGGCCGCGAAGGGTGATTCTACCGGGTTCGTCGTGCGAAGGTGCCCCCAGTGCTCCTTTGGGAAGTCATAGAAGGTGACCATGCGGTCCCAGTCCCGCTCCAAGGCCTCTGAGGCCGCCTCGTAGGAATGGTCGCCGCACCACCTGGTGAACACCGTCCTGAGCCGCTCAGCCTCTGTCCGAGTCGGCGCGTAGGGGATAGTACGCAGCATGAGCTTGGCCTGGTCCTGTTGTCGCTTTGGAAGCTTGGCGAGCACGTTTACGATCTTGTGGTTCCAGCAGCGTTGCTCTGCCGCCTGCGGATAGACGTTGCGCAGAGCTCCCCAGATGCCCAGGTGTCCGTCTCCAACCACCAGCCTCGGGCAGCTCAAGCCCCGGCGCTTGATGTCCCTGAGCACCTCGGACCAGTTCTCTGTGGACTCCCTGTATCCGGGAACAGCGCTCACCACCACCTTGCTCCCGTCGCTCAGGGCCGCCATCACCACCAGTACCGCCGCCTTCTCCTTCTCAAGACCAGCCTTGACGTAGACTCCATCCACCCACATGTAGACCACTTCCAGGTCATCGAGGGGCCGGCTGCGCCATTGGGCAAGCTCATCGTTCCACTTATCCTTCAACCGGGCCACCGTGCTCGCCGATACCGGTGCGTCCTCTCCCAGCAGCCCCCGCAAAGCCAGATCGAAGTCGCCTTCGGATAGACCGTGCAGGTACAGCTCGGGGATCAACTCAGCAACCTTCCTGGTCCTGTTGACGAACAGCGGCAGCAGCCGGCTCTCGAACTGCTCCTCGGTATCGCGGACTCGCGGCCGCCTCAGCTGTATCGTTCCCGAACTCAGCGTAAGCCTCCGGGCTCTGCCGTATCCGTTCCGATAGCCGGTATCTGAGTCCGAGTCGGATCTGAGCGCCGACTTCGCCCTTCCCAGAAACGCCGTCACCTCCTCCTCCAGCAACTCCTGGATCAGCCTCTGGACCTGGCTTCGCACCCAATCCTCCAACTGCTCCCACTCCGGCCTTGACTCCGACCTACTCTCAGTGCTTTCCTTCCTCATGGGCGGTCTATCTCCTCTCTTGGGCCTCGAGCCCGTGTTGTTCAGAGAGAGGGTACACCGCCTGACTGTTTACACACTTTTTGAAGATACCTCTGCGCCTCTCCGCGTCCATGTTCCAGTTTCCCCAACTTGTAGCTACGGCTGCCCCATTCACCCTGAATTCAGCTACAGACACGAACAAGATGCAACTTGCTCGCCCAAGTATTTCTCTGTATATAGGTACGACACCGCCAATGCCCGACCGGCTGGCAGCCCCTCACACGTTAGTCCTGGATGGAGACTGATTCCCTCTGGCTCACTGGCCGCTGCGGCTTCGTGGTCTCGTCGTCGCCCCTACCACAAAACCACCTCGTACACAAGGGCTTGCAAGGCATTACATTCGCCGTTTCTCCCGTTCACAATGGGATGTTGGGCTATAGTTGACGGGAGCAGTCGATTGATTGTTGCGGAGCCACAAAGGCGGACGTTGAACGGCACGACACAGGCTGGACCGGACCTCGAGAGAGCGATCCGGGACTACGTGCGCGCCTACGTGCGGCGGCATGGACGGAGGAAGACAGCCGGGGACCTCGGCGTGTCCCGTCACACCCTCTGGCGATTCCTTGAACGGGGCCACGTGGGGCGCGCCGTGCCCTCAGCCGTCCTGAACGCTGTCGGCGGGAACACAGCGGCGTTTGAGGCGGCCACGTTGGAAATCATCATCGATTTAGAGGGTGTGCGGCCGGACCCCGCGCTGCGTCCACTGCCCAAGGGACTTGAGGAGGCGCTTCTGCTGCTCTGCGCCACACCTCTAGCCACCGTGGACGAGCTGACGCGCTTCGGTCGGGTAGCGGCGTCCACGCTCCGCGACCGGTTGGAGAAGCTCGCCAAGCGGTGTCTAGTTGACTCCATGGCGTACCATCTGAGCGTATTGGGGGCTCGCCCGCAACGCCGGTACTTCCCGACGGAGAAGGGCGTCACCGCCGGGGGCGCAGCCACCAAGGGCCAGGCGCACATGCTGCGGGCCTACCCGGTGTCGAAACAGTGGTTCCGGTTGCTGGCCGAGCGGCTGGATGCCGTCGCGGTGCTGTACCGCGTCGCCGCCCTGGTCGCCGACAGCGATCCGCACAACGATCCCGTGCGCGTGGACCACTACCGCCAGGGTCCCTACGACATGCTTCTCACCCTATCCGGAGGCCGCTCCATCGGCCTGCTGCGCCAGGGACCAGTGCTGCCCACTTCCAACCTCCGCTACCGCCTCAGGAGCCACAGCAGCGAGACGCCCTTCGTCACCTTCGTGCTGACCCACGCAGACCAGGCCACCCGCCGAGCCATCCGTTCATTGGGCGACCCGTCAGAGCATCGCAGGACCTTCGTTGCGACGGAAGGGGAGACGCTGGCCGGAGACGCCAAGGCGGTGGTGTGGCAGCAGAGCGGGAGCGGCCTGGGCGACGCTCCCGTGCGGGTCTCCCCCGACGCCAGCCTGCCCGGCATCATGGCATGGGCGGAGCGCCTGCTGGACTCGTCTTACCCCTTCCTGCGCGACAACCCGAAGCCGAATCCGGGCGGCCTGTACCTCTCCAGCGTGCAGGCCGCCATGTCGGAGCCTACTGACCAACTTATCGCTGCCCTCGCGGTGCAGCTGACCCGCGCCGACAAAGACGCCCTCAACCTGCTGGCCGCCTGGCCCTTGTGCACCCGTGAGCAGCTCGCAGGGCTTAAGCCGCTGGACCATTGGCGACGTGTCATCCCTATTAGCTGCGTCCGGGATTGGTATAGCCTGCCAGGCCGCTTTGGGATCGCGAGCAAAGAGATCGAGAGTTGCTTCTGACCAGAGTTCAGCAACGAGTGGGATCAGTGACTCATTCCACTTGGTGTCGGCGAGGTCGCGTCGACTCGTCAGCGGGTCAAACTGCGCGTTAGCAAACAGGGGCAGGTGCGTCTGAATGACCGGGAGTCCCGCGTGTATCTGACCGTGACTGACCGAGTATTGCGGGATGGCTATTGCAATCGGGGTTGTCTGCTCGGTTGCTTTGCGTGCTCGCGAAACTCCTTCCGGAGTTGGGACGTCCTCGCTATAGACTAGTGGTCCAACATCATTGAAATGAATACCATGATAGTCATTGTTCCTCTTGGGGGTTCAATCGTAACGTTGAACCGAGGAGGAACCATGATGTCTACCAAGAAGTACCGTATCAGACTGACTACCGACGAACAACAGGAACTCAACGCCTTGGTCTCACGCGGTCGGGCTGCGGCGTACAAACAGACCCATGCGCGCATTCTGCTGATGAGCGATGAGTCACGCTCGGACGGGGGAATGAAGGACGCGGACATCACCAGCGCGCTCGGTGTGGGACAGTCAACGGTCGAGCGAATACGCAAGCGCTGTGTGGAGGAGGGGGTCGAGTCTGCGCTGAATCGCAAAAAGCAACTGCGTCGGCGTCAAAAGAGACTGGACGGCGAAGGTGAAGCACGGTTGATAGCGATGGCCTGCGGGGAACCGCCGGAGGGGCGTGCCAGTTGGACCCTGAAGCTGTTGGCTGACCAGTTGGTCGAGTGTGAGATAGTCGGGACCATTAGCACCGAGACGGTTCGCCAGGCGCTTAAAAAAAAACGAACTGAAGCCGTGGCTGAAGCAGAGTTGGTGCATCCCGCCCGGTCAGAGCGCGGAGTTTGTGTGCGCGATGGAAGACGTACTGGAGGTCTACCAACGGCCGTACGATGGGAATGAGGTTCTGGTGTGCATGGATGAGACGAGCAAACAGCAAGTCAAGGAGACGCGAGTGCCGCGTCCCGCAGCGCCCGGCTTATCGGCGGCATACGACTACGAATACGAGCGCAATGGAGTGAGCAGCCTGTTCATGCTGTTTGCACCGTTGGACGGATGGCGCCGAGTCGAGGTCAGAGAGCGTCGCACGAAGGTGGACTGGGCGCATGTGATAAAGGAACTGGTCGACGAGGACTACCCTGACAGAGACCGGATCGTGCTGGTAATGGACAATCTCAACACTCACAAGCTGTCCTCGCTATACGAGGCATTCGAGCCTGCTGAGGCGAGGCGTATAGCTGAGCGACTGGAGATACACTACACTCCCAAACACGGGAGTTGGTTGAATATGGCGGAGATAGAGATCGGTGTGCTGGCTCGACAGTGCCTGGACCGACGGATTGCCAATCAAGACATCCTGCGCGGCGAGGTCAATGCTTGGCAGAATCAACGCAACCGGGATGTGATACGAGTGGATTGGCGCTTCACTACCGAGGATGCGCGCATCAAGCTAAAGTCACTCTACCCATCAATACAAAAACGTTGAACCACTAGGCGGCGCAGGGTTCTTCATCGTCGGCCTGAGCGTCGTGGTCAGCAGCCTGATCCTCGCTTCGCTCATCAGTGGCGATGGTGGGGGACTTGCGGACTCAGGCCAGTGGTCCACCGTCACGGTGATGTTCGCCAAGGCAGTCTATGGATTGGCCCCCTACGTCATGCTAGCGCTGTTCGTGTCGGTGTTGACCTCATCGTCGAGCATAGGAATCGCCATCTCTATGGCGTACTTCTTCGTCGAGCTGATACTCATTCAGGTCCTGAGTGGGCTGTTCGACTGGTTCAGCACAGTGACCGACTTTCTACTCGGACCCAGTATCGCTGGCTGGATGGCTCAGACTGGGGTACAGAGCAACGCGTTGATAGCCGAAGTCGGGGTCTTTACCGAGAGTGGCGGCCCGGTCAGGGTCAGCGACCTGCCTGGCCAGTTGCATGCCTTCCTCGTCCTGACGGCATATATCGTCGTGCTCGGCGGCGCAGCCCTCTGGCTACTCCACCGTCGGGACATCGCTGGAGCAAGGGGCGAATGATAGCCCAAGTGCTACGCCTCACCCGCTGGGAGTTGTTCAAGGTCCGCAAGCGGTGGATGCCGTGGATACTCCTGGGCATTGCTGTCATTGTGACCCAGATTTCGTTATGGGGCGGCTTCTCGTCCTACCAGAGCTCACGAGCGCCCCTGGCTGTGGATTTCAGTGCTACTTTTGAGTCCAGGATGACCCATCCCGACGGCGGCCCCATCGAATTGACCGTTAAGTGTGGCGATACCCTGGAGCAGCTTGTGCCGCTGGATGTGCTATCGCGCCTCAGCGATGAGGACCGAGCGGGGCTCGCCGGGGAAATTGACTGGGAGCTACGCAGATGCGGAGGCCTGTCGGCACGGGAATCGGTAAGACAGGAAGCGAGGGAGAGATTCGTGGTTCCCAGCAGCCTCGCCAACGCACTTGCAGTAGGCTCTGGTGTTGGGACCATCCTCATCATGATCTTGGCGGCCTCGGTCATCGGCGCCGAATACGGTTGGGGCACCCTGCGCACAACGTTGACCGGGGGTTCTGGGCGCTGGCAATTGTTGGCTTCCAAATTGCTTACGCTCATGTTGTTGAGTGGCGTCGGGCTTGTCATAGTGGCCCTGCTGGCGGCGATCAGCAGCTTCATAGCTGCCTCACTGATCAGTGCCGACGGCGGTAGACTCATGGACTCCGGCGCGTGGTCAGCCGTAGCTGTGATATTTGGCAAGGGAGTTTACGGCTTGGTGCCCTACATCATCTTGGCGCTGTTCTTGTCGGTGCTGACCTCATCGTCGAGCATGGGAATCTCGATCGGCCTAGGCTACTACTTCGTTGAGGCGATACTCGTTGGCATCCTGACTAATGTGTTTGACTGGTTCAGCAACATGACCGACTTCCTGCTGGGTCCCAGCGTCATTGCATGGATGACCGAACCCGGAGTCCAGGCGACGGGTGGCGACGGAGCACTGCTCCCCCTCAGTGACCTGCCAGGCCAGACTCATGCGTTCCTTGTCGTCACGGTGTACATCATTGTCGTCGGGGCCGCTGCCTTCTGGCTCTTCCAGCGCAGGGATGTCGCCGGAGCGAGAGGGGAGTAATGCTGACCGTCCTGCGCCTCACTCGCTGGGAGCTGTTCAAGGTCCGCAAGCGGTGGATGCCGTGGATTCTTTTGGTTGCAGCCCTGCTGGTCGTCCAGGCCACCCTGTGGGGGTTCTACGCTGCGTACGGGAACGTGGGTAACGAATACAACGATGGTTATTCGGGAGTGCCGGATGCAGGTGGAATAGTCACTATCTCGTGTGCCGAGATCCTCGACGAGACGGCCGACGCCAAGGTGGAAATGGTGATCGGCGAGATGCGTGAGGGCGCTCGCAAGAGGGTCGAACAACGACGAGAGCGCGGAAACTGTCCGGATATCGTTGAACAGATAGCGGAGGACCGGGAGCGTCACCGGGAGTTCTTCGTCCTTCCGGGCGGTCTCGCCAACGGTCTCGGGGTCGCCCATTACATCGGCGTCTTCCTCGTCATGGTCCTGGGGGCGTCCTCGATGGGGGTCGAGTACGGCTGGGGCACCTTGCGAACGGCGCTGACTATGGGCACCGGGTGATGGCAGTTCTTGAGTGCGAAGGTGTTGTCGCTCGTGCTGTTGGGTGTTGCCGGGCTGCTCGTTGTTTCTCTGACCGTCGTGGTCAGTAGCCTGATCACCGCTTCACTCACATTGAGCGATGGTGGCGGGATGGTAGGTGCTGTTCAATGGTCCACGGCGGCGGTGATGTTCGGCAAGGTGGTCTATGGGCTGGTCCCGTATGCCATCCTGGCGCTGTTCCTCTCGGTGCTAACCGCATCGTCGAGCATGGGAATCGCCATGTCTCTTGCGTACTACTTCGCCGAGCTCATACTCGTCCGCATCCTGGGTGGCCTGTTCGACTGGTTCAACAGTGTGACCAACTTCCTGCTGGGAGCCAACACCACCGCCTGGATGACCGAACCCGGCGTGGTGACGACCGAGGGGGGCCTGTTCTCCGTCAGCGACCCGCCTGGTGCGCTGCACGCCTTTCTCGTCCTGCTGGCTTACACCCTGGTGCTCGGCGTCATTGCCTTCTGGCTCTTCCAGCGCAGGGACGTGGCAGGAGCGAGGGGAGAATGATCGTCACGGTACTACGCCTCACCCGTTGGGAATTCTTCAAGCTCCGCAGAAGGTGGATGCCGTGGATCCTCGTGGCCCTCGCGGCGGCCCTTTGCCAGTCCTTCCTGTGGAGCCAGTACTACGAGTACGTCGTCCGTGTGCCATTTCACGAGCAGTCTTTCTTCAACCTCCCTGGGCCGGTGGTGGCGGATGACGGCAGACGCGCCGTCATCCCGATCTCGTGCGCCGATGTATGGGACGAGACTATCGACGATAAGTTGGCAAGAAGCGCCCCGGAGCTAATGGAAGAGAGCATCGAACTGGTGGAGTCCATGCGCGAGGAGGACTGTCCGAATTCTCTCCAAGCAGAAGCCGGGTTCCTCGAATCTACGCGGCAGATCGTTGTGCTCCCGAACAGCGCCTCCAACGCCATCGGCATCGCCCAGACAATTGGAATCGTGCTCATCATGATTCTGGCCGCGTCATCTATGGGTGGCGAATATGGTTGGGGCACTTTGCGGCTGGCGTTGACCAGGGGTATAGGACGGTGGCAACTCCTGGGAGCGAAGGTGTTATCTATGTTGCTGTTGATCGGTGGTGGGTTGGTTATCGCGGCCCTTACCATTGCGCTCAGCAGCCTTGTAGCCGCTTCACTGATCATCGAAGACGGTGGAGGGCTCGCCGATGCCAGCGAGTGGTCGACCCTCGCAGTGTTGTTTGGCAAGGCGGTCTACGGGCTGATGCCATACGCCATGTTGGCGATTCTCCTGACCGTGCTGACCACTTCGTCGAGCATGGGGATCGGCTTCTCTCTGGCTTACTTCTTCGTCGAGCTAATAGTTTTCCTAACGGTGGGTGGCCTGTTCGATTGGTTCAGCAACGTGGCGGACTTCCTGCTAGGTCCCAGCGTCACAGCGTGGATGATCGAGACGGGTGTCCACACGACCAGTCCACAGCCGAGCCTGTTCCTTTCCAAAGACCCGCCCAGCGAGCTGCATGCATTCCTCGTGGTTACGTCCTACATGTTGATCGCTGGCGTGGCCGCGTTCTGGCTCTTTCAGCGTAAGCCCGAATCCACCGAAGGAGGGCGTCGGGTTAGCGTCCTGAGGCGGCAAGAAGGTGCTCCTGTGCTTCTGGGATAATGGTTTTGTAGCAAAAAAACGGCCCCGGAAAAGGAGCACCCAGTAGATGCTGCCACGCAACCACCCCGACCGGATCCAAATCACCTTCGACGACCGCCGCTTGGTGGCCAATGCCGGGCTGCTCCTTCCGGCCACCCTGGCGCGGCACCTCGGCCTGCCCGAACTCGTCCGGCAGCGCCTCGACCTGGGCGATGCCCCGGGGCGGGCGAACACGAGCGACAAGATGATGACGCTGGTGGCGTCTGCGCTGGCTGGGGGCGACTGCATTGACGACGCCGATGTGTTGCGCACCGGGGGGACGGCCTGCACCCTGGGCGGCACGGTCAAGGCGCCATCGACCCTGGGCACCTTCCTGCGCAGCTTCCGGTGGGGCCACGTCCGTCAACTCGACCGGGTGAGCCGCGAGTTGCTGGCCCGGGCTTGGCAGGCCGGGGCGGGACCCGGCGACGGGCCCCTGACCATTGACCTGGACTCCACCATCTGCGAGACCTACGGACTGGCCAAGGAGGGAGCGCGCCACCACGGCTATACCGGCAAGCGGGGCTACCACCCGCTGCTGGCCATCGCCGCCGGCACCGGAGACGTGCTGATGTCCCGGCTGCGCGAGGGCCGGGCCAACACCGCCCGCGGCGCCGCCCACTTCCTGCGGGAGACGGTGGGACGGGTGCGCTACGCCGGGGCCAACGGACGACTCACGCTACGGGCCGACAGCGGGTTCTACACTCATGGCGTGGTATCCGTCTGCCGCAAGATGGATGTCCGCTTCTCCATCACCATCCGCCAGCACAAAAGCCTGCACAATCTCATCGAGGCGATACCCGAAGATGCCTGGACGCCGATTCCTTACTGGATGGACGGCGCCGCCGATGTGGCCGAGACCACCTGCACCCCCTTCCAGGCCGAGGCGGACGCCGCGCCGGTACGGCTCATCGTCCGGCGGGTGAAGCCGACGCCCGGTTCCCAACTGGCCCTCTTCGCCAAATACAGCTATCATGGCTTCATCACCGACCGGGACGGGGAGTTGCTCGAACTGGAGGCTGACCATCGCCGCCACGCCGAGATCGAGAATGCCATACGCGACCTCAAGTACGGCGTCGGGCTGAACCATCTCCCCTCGGGCCGCTTCGCCGCCAACGGCGCCTGGCTGGCCGTCCAGACGATGGCCCACAACCTGGCCCGCTGGACGGCGCGGATCGGTCTGGGAGAGCGGATAGCCACCACCAAGACCCTCCGGCGGCGGTTCTTCTCCCTGGCCGGACGGCTCACCCGCTCGGCACGCCGGTTGACCCTGCATCTTCCGGATCGCTGGCCTTGGGCTGAGAAGTTCAGCCGCGCCTTGGCCCGGCTGCGAGCCATTCCACTCCCGGCCTGACGGCACCGTCGGCGACCGACCCACCCACCGGACAACCGAAGATCCCCGCAGACTCGTGCCAGCCCGGTCCGAGAGAGTTCCCTGCTGCGTATTCTCTCGCCATCCCGCGCATCGCAGCTCCCGCAGACGGCCATAGGGGCCCCTGTGCGGCGATGAAGACCGTCCGCCGACCTCCCTACCCCAAATGGAACCCAGGCTATTTCCCCTGTAGCTCCCTCACCCCCCTTCCGCTTTCCTCACGCCGTCCATCGGTGTCCTTCGGTGGATTCGGGTTAAGGAAGGCGGAGTGCGCTATGTTGTACCGCAAATCCACCGAAGGGATGACTATGCAGCAGCGGAACGGGCGATAGGGGTAAGGGAGGGCGATGGTCCGGGCACGATTTGGGGTAGAGGGGGGCCGGTGTCTGTCTTCAGTTGCCGCGGGGAGACTTTGTGACCGTCTGCGAATGTTGGTCAGGGCGAGATAGCGGGGAGAGGACGCAGCAAGAGGCACTCGCAGACCGGACTGGCGCGAGTTCGCGGGGACGTTCGGTTGGCCCGATGGCGGCCGGTTGCCGCCGCCGCCGTCAGGCAGGGAGTGGCAGGGCGCGCAATCGGGCCAGGGCACGATCGAACTGGGCTTCCCAAGGCCAGCGCTGTGGCAGATGCAGTGTGAGGCGGCGCGCCGAGCGGGTGATCCGTCCGGCCAGGGAGAAGAACCGCCGCCGGAGGGTCTTGGTGGTCACCACCTGCTCGCCCAGACCGATGCGCGCTGTCCAGCGGGCGATGTTGTGGGCCATCACCTGTACCGCCAGCCAGGCGGCGTTGGCGGCGAAGCGGCCCGAGGGGAGATGGTTCAACCCCACACCGTGCTTGAGGTCTCGGATGGCATTCTCGATCTCGGCGTGGCGGCGATGGTCGGCCTCCAGTTCGAGCATCTCCCCGTCCCGGTCGGTGATGAAGCCGTGATAGCTGTAGGTGGCGAAGAGGGCCAGCTGGGAACCGGGCGTGGGCTTCACACGCCGGACGATGAGCCGCACCGGCGCGGCGTCAGGTTCACTCTGGAAGGGAGTGCAGGTGGTCTCGGCCACATCGGCGGCACCGTCCATCCAGTAGGGAATGGGAGTCCAGGCATCCTCGGGTATCGCCTCGATGAGATTGCGCAGGCTCTTGTGCTGGCGGATGGTGATGGAGAAGCGGACATCCATCTTGCGGCAGACGGATACCACGCCATGAGTGTAGAACCCGCTGTCGGCCCGTAGCGTGAGTCGTCCGTTGGCCCCGGCGTAGCGCACCCGTCCCACCGTCTCCCGCAGGAAGTGGGCGGCGCCGCGGGCGGTGTTGGCCCGGCCCTCGCGCAGCCGGGACATCAGCACGTCTCCGGTGCCGGCGGCGATGGCCAGCAGCGGGTGGTAGCCCCGCTTGCCGGTATAGCCGTGGTGGCGGGCGCCCTCCTTGGCCAGTCCGTAGGTCTCGCAGATGGTGGAATCGAGGTCGATGGTGAACGGCGCGTCGCCGGGTCCGGCCCCAGCGGCCCAAGCCCGGGCCAGCAGCTCCCGGCTCACCCGGTCTGGCGGACGTGGCCCCACCGGAAGCTGCGCAGGAAGGTGCCCAGGGTGGATGGCGCCTTGACCGTGCCGCCCAGGGTGCAGGCCGTCCCCCCGGTGCGCAACACATCGGCGTCGTCGATGCAGTCGCCGCCGGCCATGGCTGAGGCCACCAGGGTCATCAGCTTGTCTCCGGTGTTGGCCCGCCCCGGCGCGCCGCCCAGGTCAAGGTGATGGTCAACGAGTTCCCCCAGGCCCAGATGCCGCGCCAGGGTGGCCGGCAGGAGCAGACCGGCATTGGCCACCAGGCGGTGATCGTCAAAGACGATACGGATACGGTCGGGGTGGTTGCGTGGTAGCATCTATTGGGTGCTCCTTCTCTGGGACTGTTTTGCTGTTACAAAACCATTATCCCAGATTCAGAGGAGCACCCTCTGGCCACTTCAGGATGCTAACCAAACGCCCTCCCTCGGTGGATTCGGGCTAAAGCGACAGATCGTACGGAAGTCTGGCTGCCGGTTGGCCGCCACCACCCGGAAACCTACATCTTCCTCGAGAGCACGGGCTATGCGCCTGGAACTACGTAGGCCCAGGCAGTAGGCGTACAACAGGATGGCCGCCATCATTCCCGGATCGTAGGCCGCTGCACCCCAGCCATCACTTCGGTAGGCTGCATAGAACTCCCTCAGATCCATCTGCCCTACTGCATCCACAATGAACCAGGCCAGGTGACCCTCGCTCAACCAATCCCTCATGGACGGCGGCATCAAGTAGCTCTGGTCTCGCTCCCAGCGCAGAAGGTTATAAGCCATAGTATCGTACCTGCCTGTTGTTTCTATCAGCTTACTGCTTCACCAACCCCCCGGAAAGAGGGTTTATGGGACACGCTCCTGAGACACAGATTTCGGTAATATATACCGATGAGGCAGACCGGCAAGAATAGTTGACGTCAATCAAGGGCAGGTGACTGAGACGACAGCCACCGCGATCTGGGCCGCTGACATCGCAGGGGTGTCTCCCCAAGGTGACCGTTTCTCCCGTACCACGTCCCAGAAAAGCCTTAAAGCAACACCCGAAAAACCCTTGCCCCTCATTCTCCCTCTCTAGTAGAGTGGCCGTAGCAGTTCCATCAGGTCGCTTTCGGCCATGGAGAGTTGAGTTTGAAACTGATTCGCGCGAGGGTAACTAATTATCGTAGCATTGACGACTCGGGGTGGGTGAATATAGACGGCGTTACGTGTTTGGTAGGCAAGAACGAGTCCGGAAAGACCGCCTTCTTGGGTGCGCTAAAGGAGTTAAATCCCGTCTATGGCGCCAGCGCCGGTTTCGACCTCAAGGACTACCCACGTAAGGGATACACCAGGTACTGGCGCCAACACAAAACCGCGCCTGCCATCGTTGTGCGCGCCGAGTTCCGGCTCGAAGAAGAGGAGATCCGTAAGATAGAGGCGGAGTACGGCGCCGGCGTCATGCCGTCCACCCTCGTGACGGTGAGCAAGGACTACAGCAACGCTCGTATGTGGGACTTCGAGGTCGATGAGGCGGCACTCGTCCGACACATCGTCAATGAGGCGGGGCTGCCCGCAGAGATTGAGGAGCGTACGGCGGCCTCCAGCACCGTCGAGGAGTTGCTATCGATGCTGAAACGGCTAGAGATCAAGCCGCCGGTCGTTGGGAACCTCCTGATCGAAGTCAGCAGCCGCTTCGATATGAGCCTCCGGGACAGAATCGCCAAAGAATACCTTGAACGCCTACTCCCTACCTTCGTCTATTTCGACGATTACAGCGCTATGAAGGGCCGCATCTCCATACCTGATCTTCGACGGCGAAGCGAGGATCGTGACCGACTGGACGACGCAGATCGCACCTTCATGTCCCTGATATCGCTGGTAGGTACAGATCTCGACGACCTTGAGAGCCCGATGAACTACGAGCATCTCAAGGCCGAACTGGAATCGGCCTCGATCAGTATCACTGACGAGGTTTTCGAGTACTGGCGTCAGAGCCCGCAGTTGCGAGTCGAGTTCGACCTTTCCAACGCCGATCCAAACGAACCACCTCCACTGGACGAAGGCACCATTCTGCACGTTCGCATCTACAACAACCGCCACCGCGTCTCGGTAAGTTTCGACGAGCGTTCTAGGGGGTTCGTGTGGTTCTTCTCGTTCATCGCCTACTTCTCGAGCCTTAAGTTGGAGGATGAAACCCGCAGCTTGGTGCTGCTGTTCGACGAGCCGGGCCTGAACCTGCACGCGACGGCTCAGAGGGACTTCCTGCAGTTCATCGACGAGCGACTTGCGCCCAACCACCAAGTCGTCTACACCACACATTCACCGTTCATGGTCGATCTCAATCGGCTCAACAGCGTCCGCACCGTGCAGGACATGGACGGTCGCGGAACGGTCGTTTCCAACGATGTCACGGTCCACGACACCGAGACGGTGTTCCCGCTGCAGGTGGCCATGGGCTACCGGCTGGCGCAGTCGCTATTCCTCGCACCACACTGTCTCCTCGTCAACTCGCCGTCCGACCAGATCTATCTCCGGGTGCTCGGGGAGGCTGTGGCCGCCAGAGGTTGCCTGCCACTCGATGCACGATGGGTCACGATTCCCGTGGGGGGTGCTGACAACCTTCCAATCTACCTCTCGCTCTTGGATGACGGCGACGTTAATGTTGCCGTCATGATGGATGTTACGCCGAAGAGCAGTGCACACATTGAGGAGAACAACGATGAGACCGGTCGCAGCAGCCCAATCAAGATGACCGAGGTTACCCAGACCAGAATACCCGACTTGGAGGACCTGTTCGATCCTGACTTCTACCTGCAGCTCGTCAACCAGGCCTACGACTCCGAGTTGTCCCGCTACCTGAGCATGGAGGCCATAAACGGTCCAGATCCGCGAATCGTGCAGCGCATTCAGAGATTCTTTGAGAAGGAGAACATCTGCGGCGGGCACTTCGACACGTATCGCCCAGCAACCTACTTGCTGCAGAGGCACGATTATTTCCGCTCGCAGATTGACGACGCGACGATCGAGCATGCGTCGTCGATGTTCGATCGTATCAACTCCCAGCTATAATGCGATGGAGAGCCGCATTGGCGCGGCGGCGTCAAAGCGCGTCACCGCGAAGGCGGCAACTCCTCAATCGTAACCTCTCCGTCGTTCACCGCATCCATAGTAACCCGGCTGTCCCAGAGCAGGGTCATGCCCAACAACGGAACGCTGTCCGATTGCAGCACCAGCGCGTCGCTCGGGCGTCCATGCCAGGACACTGGCCCAAGGTAGACCTGAAACTCAAAGAGCTCTCCGTTGGCCAGCTCAAAGGTCCGTTGACCTACGGAGGGCAGCCCCAGTTGATGGATGGATTCCGGGGGCAACGTCATATAGCCGGCAAACCCCGTGTCCAGGATTGCCTCCACGGACCGGCGACGACCTTCGTCGTCCATGATGTCTACGGCAACCAACGCTTGTTGATTGCCGCTTTACCCTTCCCCTAATCACCGTGTTCCGACGCCCGGAAACTGCCGGTATGACTGTATGCTGCGCGATGTCCGACGCGCACTCCGTATGTCACGGCGTCCGGCTTCCGTTTCAGCAGTCGCCGCGTGGCGGTCGCGTCTCTTACGTCGATCTCATAGTCGCCAGGGTCAACGTCGATGACTACGAACGTCCCCTTCTCCATCGGCCCAATTTGAGACCGGAGTTGTTCATGGTAGATGGCGTCTCCCAGGGCTGTTATTTCCCCGGGTTCGTAAGCTCGGCCCGCCATAGCGCCCTCATATTGGTAGTAGGGAAGCATCCTTGGCTACTGTAAAGATACGCTCCCCGTCGCCCCGTGGTCAATGCGGCCTGTCTCTCAGACGCCACAGTGACCCTCGCACTCGTTGCCGAACCCGTCAGGTTGGCGCTCGTCTCCCAGCTTCGCCTCATCGAGGCTGACCGCCTGGGCAAGGGGCATCCGTCGAGGGTGCAGATAGGGCTCTTTGGCGAAGGCCAGCCGCCCTCTGAGGTTGGCGTCTATCTCGACCGTTTCGGCGACCAGCTCCGGCCACCTGCGCTTCGTCTCGACCCATCGCTGGCGGGACTGGAAGGGGAATGGCGACGCAGGGCGAGCATTCCAGCAGCCTGTCGTAACGCTCCTTCCACCACGCAAGGCAGTCCCTTCGGGATATGCTCGTCTCGATCAAGCGATAACGGTTCTGAATCCACCTGTCGCGGGACGTCTTCATGCGGATGGCCTCGTCTGGTTGCCTGAGTGATTGACGAGGGCCTTGGGGTCAGCTCGTAGGCTGCGCCCGTTGTCCACGACATAGAGAGGGAAGTTGAGACGCTTGACGGGCCATTCCAGGTGGGCATAGATGCTCGGCGGCTTCCAATGGATGTCGGCAAAGACAGCGCAGTCGGGGATAGCGTCGAATGCGCCTCCGCTGGCCATGAGCGCCATTACGGAGGACTGGACGCCTCCGTCCAGACTGATGACGGTCAAGGAGTGAGATGGACACATCAGTCGTCCGCTTCTTTCTACCCGAGGCCACCGTCGGACGGGTCGCTTCCGTCGTCAGCCGACGGGCTGGGCTGGGACTGACGGAGCCCGTCTTGGGTGGCGACCTTAACCACCAGGGTGAAGAGGCGTCGCAGCCGGTCCTGGGCGTCGAGACCGGGGTTGTAGGTGACCCGGACCACCCCGATTTGCGAGGCGTCCCTGCGGGAGCCCTTCGGTTCTTTCTGACTGTTCGTATCTTCCATATCGTTGCATCGCTGAC
>CAXXWW010000002.1:0-480368 GCA_963665215.2 Dehalococcoidia bacterium | reverse complement strand
TCGGGGTCAAGCCAGATCGCATCCTCGTAATCCTTGACGGCCGCGTCAAATTCCTGCAGCCTCGTATACGCGTTGCCGCGTCTGTTGAAACCCGCGGCATCGCGGGGTTTGAGTTTGATGGCCTCATCGAAATCCTGTATTGCCCGGCGGAGTTCCCCCAACTTGGCGTACGCATCCCCGCGACCGATATAGACCTGGGCGTTTTTAGGCTCAAGCCTGCCGGCCTCGTCATAGTCCGCTATCGCGATACGGTTCTCGCCGAGCTCGAGGTAGGTCCCGCCGCGGCTGATGTAGTACTCCGCTCTCTCAGGGGACAGGCCTATGGCGGCATCGAATTCCGCGAGGGCCTGTTGCGGTTTTCCCGCATCCAAGAGGCCTAAAGCAGCGACATGATGCTCGTCAGCCTCTTTCCGCGCCGGATCGCTCAGTCCTGCACAGGCTAGGAAGAGAGTCAGAGTTGCTACGATGACTGACGGGCCGAGCTTACCCATTTATAACTGCCGGCTCCTCAACAGCCTCGGTCTCGACCTGGATCGTGCGTGGGGCACTTAAGTACGCCGTCAACCACCTCTCTCCCGGGGCCAATTGACCCATCGACGTGGAGGCACCGTGCTTGGCGTCTGGGTCAATTGGGCTTGTCGAACACGCTATCGACCCGGCTGCGATGAGTTGCGGCACACACCCGGCGACGTGTCTTGTCACAGATACGCTGGCTATCGTGGGTCTGGTTCTCTCCCCTGTCTTATGGCGCGCCAACAAAATCCCGGACCCTTAAAGGGACATTCGGTTTTGGCGGCTTGTCCCAGGTCCGATGTGGTTCGACATGCCTGTCCCTTCGGCTAACTCATGGCAGGCTCTGAGCCTGACGGAGGGCTCACCGCGAGCGGAGGCACCGCATCCGAGTATAGGCCAGCGGCCCCGTATCGAGGGGAGCCTGTCGAATGACCTTGATACGTCGTTAATGGAAAGACCCTGCGGTCCGGTCCCAGCCGGACGGGCGTTTCCTCTCTGAGGTTGAAACAAAAAGTGACAAGCTTGTGCAAGGGGCGACGCCGCAACTAAAACTCGATAATGGCCCGGCCCAGAATGTCACCCGCCTCCAGCGCGTCACAAGCCTGATTGATGTCGTCCAGCTTGTACCGGCGCGTGACCAGCTTGTCCAGCGGAAATCTCCCCTCCCGGTGCAGACGCAAAAACATAGGAAAGTCCCTCTCCGGGTAGGTTGCGCCAAGACTGCCGCGGAACTGGCGCTGGTGGAACGTGAACAGGCGTGGGTCCAGGGTCATCTCACTGCCGGGGATACCGATCAGGACGGCCGTGCCGCCCAGGTTGTCGGCTCCCGGCCCCCCTCCCCGCGTCGCAGGCAGGATCTGCTCGTTGGTCGCGCGCACTCCAATCGCGTCGAACGCGAAGTCAACGCCCCCGCCGGAGATTTCAACGATTGCCTCAACCGCGTCACCCTTGGAGGCGTTTACGCCGTGGCTTGCGCCAAACTCCTTCGCGAACTCCAGTTTTTCGTCTGCCAGGTCCACCGCTATGATCGGATAGGCCTCCAGGATGGCTGCCATGCGGACCGCCGACAGCCCCACTCCCCCCACGCCAAACACCGCCACCGAGTCCCCGGGCCGCACCCTGGCGGTGTTCATCACCGCGCCCGCCCCCGTGAGCACGGCGCAGCCCACGATGGAGCTGACGTCGACAGGGTCATCCTTCGATATGGGTATCACGTACTCGGCGTTTGCCAGAGCGTCCTCAGCCCACGTGTACACAAGGACCGAGGTCACCAGCTCCTCCCGGTAGGTCGCTCCAGTGGGGAAGCGCTCGGGCCGGCCCTTTACGGGGGTACGAGGCACCCAGGTCACGATGGCGTGATCACCCTCCTTGAGGTGTCCCACGTCTCGGCCCACGTGTGTAACGACGCCCGTACCTTCGTGCCCCAGAGCCAGGGGATGGTCCAGGTCTGGGTCGTGCATCTGGTGGAGCTGCGAATGGCAGACGCCACTGGAGTACAGCTTGACGATCACCTGGTCCGGTTGCGGGTCCGGGACCTCGAGCTCGTCAACGATAAGGCGCTGACCATGGGCGGTCTGGATCGCGGCTTTGCTTTTCATGCTTTCCCCGTGTAATTTGCCACAGCGGCTCGACCGTCTGGCGGACCTGTCTGGCGGCCAGGGACCGGCTACGGAGCGGACCCAGGGCCACTGGCAGCGAGCATCGGTGCTCTGTTTTGATTGGCGGTGCAGACTCTGGTCTGCGCGGCCTCTCGATCTTAATATACAGCCACGTGGCATGGATTGGGAAGGGACGCCAGTCACCTCTTGCCAAGGCATGAACCCTCTCCACAAAAGAATTCATGCCCATTATGGCGTTAACCATGTCCCCAGGCCGAAACATAGCCTGCCATCGGGCAGTTGGCTACGGGGGCAATTAGCCTTATCTGGGAAAAAGGGAATTGTGCGAGATAAATTGGCCAGCTCACTCGCCGCCGCCAACGCCCGTAGGACGTCAGACCTCACACCATCGGCCAGCAGGAATATCGTAAGGTCTATGTCACCGGCCCGATCTGCCAGGTCCGCTTGGGCTGCCGTGACGTCGGCGGCAGCTAGCGATGTCCCCCTAGCCGTATCGGTCGTGATGCTCGAACCCTTCCGCCGTGTCACTCCACCTTTAGTGCCTTGACGATCGAGACCGGGGTCATCGGCAGATGGGTCATTCTAACCCCTACCGCGTCGTAGACCGCGTTGGCAAGTGCGGCCAGCGGCGGCACGATATTGGCCTCGCCCACACCCCTGACCCCATACGGGTGGCCGGGATTCGGCACCTCCACGATGACAGGCTCTATCATGGGCAGGTCCAGGCTGGTGGGCATTCGATAGTCCAAGAAGCTGGTGTTCAGCATCCGGCCGTCGTCGCTCATGAAATACTCTTCGCTGAGGGCCCAGCCGACTCCCTGAGAGGTCCCGCCCTGGATCTGTCCCTCCACATAGCTGGGATGAATCGCGGTACCGGCATCCTGGAACGCCGTGTACCGGAGGATGCTCACCTTCCCCGTCTCGGGGTCCACCTCCACATCGACGATATTTGCAGAGTATGAGCCGCTGGACCCTCCTGGGTTCAGGTTCGCCCTCCCCACCACGGGGCCGCCGGTGTCGGGCAGCATTGCGGCGATCTCCTTGAAGGTCAACCTGAGCTCGGTGTCGGCCGAGTGCTGTAGCACGCCGTCGCCGTACTCGACCTCCTCTTCAGGCACGTCCCACACCCTTGCGGCGCGTTGCACGAGCTGGCGCTTCACGTCGTTTGCCGCCTCAAATGCCGCCCAGCCAGACTTGAAAGTCACGCCACTGCCCCCGGTGGCGGACGTGTAGCCGATGGTGTCGGTGTCGGCAACCTGCGGGACAACGTCGCCGATAGGCACGCCCAGCACCTCCGCGAGCTGCTGCGCCAGCGAGGTGCGGGTGCCACCGATATCGGGACTGCCCTCGATCAGGCTGACGGTCCCGTCTGAAAGCACGTTCGCCACGGCGCACGCCATTCCGGAATTGTTCCGGCAAAAGCCCATTCCGACACCGCGGCCCCTATATTTTCCCTCGAGAGGAGCGGAGTAGTGCTCGTGAGACCTAACGGCCTCCATAGTCTCCTGGGCTCCGATGCGTCCGTTGAGAACGCCGTCGGCCCGGCGTGTCCCCTGGTGGGCCGCGTTGAGCAGGCGGAGCTCCATGGGGTCCATCCGCAGTCGCTCGGCGATCTCGTCCACCAGGCTCTCGACTGCGAAGGCCACGATGGGGGCTCCCGGCGCTCTGTACGCGGTGGTCTTGGGCTTGTTGTCCACCACGTCATACCCGTCTATGCCGACGTTCTCGATGTTGTACGGGGCGAAAACCGCGGCAGAGGCACCGGCAAGGGGTGCACCGGGAAACGCTCCGGCCTCGAAGGCGAAGTAGGCGTGCGCGGCGGTGATGCGCCCTTCCCGGGTGACTCCCATTTTCACGCGGACGTAGCTCCCCGACGTGGGTCCGGTGGCCTCTAGGACCTCTGTGCGGTCCATCGTAATCTTGACCGGATATCCGCTCCTCCTGGAAAGGACAGCCGCAATTGGCTCCAGGTAGACAGGCAGCTTGCCGCCGAACCCGCCCCCTATCTCCATCGGCACGACCTTGATGCTGGAGACCGGCACGCCCAGTAACCGGGCCGTGTTGTCCCGAATGCCGAAATGGCCCTGGCTGCTGCACCAGACCGTCAGGCGGCCGTCGGGGGCCCACCAGGCGGTTGCACTTTGAGGCTCTATGTATCCCTGGTGCACCGTTTTAGTGCGGAACTCGCGCTCCATGACCAGGTCGGCGGCCCTGAATCCCTCCTCCAAATCGCCAGAGGAGTACGGCTGGTGGACCGATACATTGGTCCCACCCGGCCGGCCGTCGCCGGTACCCGTCCAGTGCTCATGAAGGATGGGCGCACTCGGACCCATCGCGTCTTCGACGTTGGTAACCGCGGGCAGTGGCTCGTATTCGACTTCTATCAACGATAGGGCTTCCTCCGCCACGTGAGGGCTGGCAGCTGCTATCGCCGCTATCGGGTGCCCTTTATACAGAACCTTCTGTCGCGCCATGATGTTCTCGCTGGGGGTCTGGCCCAGCACCGGCTCCTGGCTGACCGGCTTGGCAGGCGGCAGGTCGGCCGCCGTGGCCACCGCCCTTACATCTGGATGGGCTTCGGCCCTGGAGACGTCGATCGATATTATTCGCGCGTGGGCGTGGGGGCTGCGGAGCACCTTGCCATACAGCATGCCGGGGAGGTTTGTGTCCGCTCCAAAGAGCGCCCGACCAGTCACCTTATCAACCCCGTCGTGCCTTATCGGGCGCGTGCCAACTACCTTGTACTCTCGATGGGCCATCGTGTCCGAGATCATCCTCGCACCCCATGCCCTGCTTTGCGGCCAGGGCGCCAGCATCCTATCACAATCTTTCCTCCCTTACTCCTCAATTGCGTTACAAGGCTTTAGAGTGGCCTCACGGGCTGCTAATGACGAGATCGGCCCGTTCCGCGGGACGCATGTGTCGTACGTACCACTCCTCCGCCGCCATCCAGCGTTCGACCCACGCCACGTCGTCATCGCGAGCAAGTATCCGACGAATTCGCTCATCGCGCGGGGTTTCCAAGAAAACGGTGAGGCTGTAGAAGCTCCGGAGCTCCGGCCGGGTAGAGTACACGCCCTCGACGATCACGAATTCGCCAGGGTCGACCTGGTGCCACTCTTCAAGCCTGTCGTTCGACCAGTCATAGCGCCGGTAGCGCCCCACCATCCCCTGCGAGAGCGGGACCAGCACGTCGCTGCGCAGCCGCCGCCAGTCGAAGTATTGCTCGTAACCCTCTGCCGGCCCTAGCTTCGCCCGCGCGCCCCTGTCCATTGGCCTGTAGAAGTCGTCGCCACGTACGAGCGATACGTCATTGCGGGCCTCGCGTAGGGCGTCGGCCAGCGTCGACTTCCCCACCCCGCTGGGACCGTCGATCGCCACCACCGTAGTGCCCTCCCCTGCCCTTGACTCCTCCAATGCGGACAGCACCCTCGTTACCTCTTCGTGACGCAAGATAATCGATGCTCCAATAGGTCCTCCGAGCCAGACTGCATAGAGAATCCCGCATCTCGAAACGGTGGAGTGGAACTGCCTTCTGCCCGGCCTGCGAGACGGGGTTCAACCCTTGCCTGGGTCGTCCGGCACGGCCCCGAGACCATTATACACGCTGGCACGCCTGCGGCGGCATGGAGCCCCGCCGATCTCGTCTTTTCCGCACGGAGTGCCAGGGGGCCGGGGATGACCTCACTGCGATACCTCTTCGGGCCTGCGGGTCTCACCCGCGAACACCCATACTCACGCCATGACGCCGCTGCTCAAAGCGAAGAACCTGAAGAAGCTCTAAGGCGCCACCATTGCGTTAGAGTCGTCAAGATGGAAACGGCCCAGGACGGACCCCCGCCAGAATCGCCTCCGCCAGCTCCATCGTCTTGACCGCCTCATCGAGATCGGCGGCCGGCAGCTCGATGGGCCGGTCCTCCGTGACGAAGTCCAGGAAGTAACGGTTCTGCAGTGGCGTGCCGTTCTCGCCGTCGCTGCGCAGCGGGACCTGAACCATCGACTCACGGCTCTTGAACTAGCTGTATCCATGAATTCAACCGCATTGCTGGCCGAGCCTTGTGGCCCCGTAACCGCCATTTGACAAAGGGTATGGGCTTGCGTATCTTGCGTTCGGTGGAAATCCCGACCGCACGGAACCCATTCTCGTGATGAAAACCTTGGGTGCTCTCCTCCTAACTTGGCTACGGGCTTCGCGACTTCTCATATTCCTTTTAACCGGAATTACCCATATCAAGCTGCCTGGGTCCAAGCAACGCACCATCCTCGACGAGAGCCATCGTAGTATCAGTCACGGATGCCGTCAACCATCCAATCAAGCTCACAAAACCATCTCTCGGCGTGGTGAGTTAGCGGCCCCAGGCAGCGGAGGTGGCTTTCACCACGTTTGCACTCCCTTCAAACTCCTCCGGGCGCGCACCTCGCCCTTGGTTGCCTCTCTTCACCTCTGATGACCTCAAGGATAATCGCTACCCTGGTGCTGGATGGAGCCCGGCGATACGCTCCAACACTTGCCGGAATACCTCCCGGGACACTGCCACCTCAGCAAGCTGAAACACCAACCTCCTGGCATGCCGCACCAGACGTCCACCCATCTTGATGAGCTTGGTCTGCACGCTTCGCAGTGACCAGTGTTTCACTGACTCTGGCAAAGTCAGCCTTCTCATGAAGTTGCCCAGGTTGTAGGCCAGCACAAACAGCCACAGCCTCACCTGGTTAGCAACGAACCTGTGACACGAGAGCCGCGTCCAGTTCAGGGCGTATTTACCTTCCTTGATCCACTGCTCGGCCGTGCCCCGCCCGTTGTAGAAGTGGGTTACGCCTGCCGGCGGTAGGTTGAGGTTGGTGACGACGAACCCGACCCTCGGGAATAGCTCACCCTGGCGCCACTCCACCTTGGCGACCACACGCCGGGGAATGTCCCAGCTCTGGGCCTGGTAAACGAAGTCGTGATACCGGACTACGGGCTTCCCTTCGACAGGCTCAGGGCAGGCTTTAGCCCGAATCCACCGAAGGACACCGATGGACGGCGTGAGGAAAGCGGAAGGGGGGTGAGGGAGCTACAGGGGAAATAGCCTGGGTTCCATTTGGGGTAGGGAGGTCGGCGGACGGTCTTCATCGCCGCACAGGGGCCCCTATGGCCGTCTGCGGGAGCTGCGATGCGCGGGATGGCGAGAGAATACGCAGCAGGGAACTCTCTCGGACCGGGCTGGCACGAGTCTGCGGGGATCTTCGGTTGTCCGGTGGGTGGGTCGGTCGCCGACGGTGCCGTCAGGCCGGGAGTGGAATGGCTCGCAGCCGGGCCAAGGCGCGGCTGAACTTCTCAGCCCAAGGCCAGCGATCCGGAAGATGCAGGGTCAACCGGCGTGCCGAGCGGGTGAGCCGTCCGGCCAGGGAGAAGAACCGCCGCCGGAGGGTCTTGGTGGTGGCTATCCGCTCTCCCAGACCGATCCGCGCCGTCCAGCGGGCCAGGTTGTGGGCCATCGTCCGGACGGCCAGCCAGGCGCCGTTGGCGGCGAAGCGGCCCGAGGGGAGATGGTTCACAGCCCGACGCCGTACTTGAGGTCGCGTATGGCATTCTCGATCTCGGCGTGGCGGCGATGGTCAGCCTCCAGTTCGAGCAACTCCCCGTCCCGGTCGGTGATGAAGCCATGATAGCTGTATTTGGCGAAGAGGGCCAGTTGGGAACCGGGCGTCGGCTTCACCCGCCGGACGATGAGCCGTACCGGCGCGGCGTCCGCCTCGGCCTGGAAGGGGGTGCAGGTGGTCTCGGCCACATCGGCGGCGCCGTCCATCCAGTAAGGAATCGGCGTCCAGGCATCTTCGGGTATCGCCTCGATGAGATTGTGCAGGCTTTTGTGCTGGCGGATGGTGATGGAGAAGCGGACATCCATCTTGCGGCAGACGGATACCACGCCATGAGTGTAGAACCCGCTGTCGGCCCGTAGCGTGAGTCGTCCGTTGGCCCCGGCGTAGCGCACCCGTCCCACCGTCTCCCGCAGGAAGTGGGCGGCGCCGCGGGCGGTGTTGGCCCGGCCCTCGCGCAGCCGGGACATCAGCACGTCTCCGGTGCCGGCGGCGATGGCCAGCAGCGGGTGGTAGCCCCGCTTGCCGGTATAGCCGTGGTGGCGGGCGCCCTCCTTGGCCAGTCCGTAGGTCTCGCAGATGGTGGAGTCCAGGTCAATGGTCAGGGGCCCGTCGCCGGGTCCCGCCCCGGCCTGCCAAGCCCGGGCCAGCAACTCGCGGCTCACCCGGTCGAGTTGACGGACGTGGCCCCACCGGAAGCTGCGCAGGAAGGTGCCCAGGGTGGATGGCGCCTTGACCGTGCCGCCCAGGGTGCAGGCCGTCCCCCCGGTGCGCAACACATCGGCGTCGTCAATGCAGTCGCCCCCAGCCAGCGCAGACGCCACCAGCGTCATCATCTTGTCGCTCGTGTTCGCCCGCCCCGGGGCATCGCCCAGGTCGAGGCGCTGCCGGACGAGTTCGGGCAGGCCGAGGTGCCGCGCCAGGGTGGCCGGAAGGAGCAGCCCGGCATTGGCCACCAAGCGGCGGTCGTCGAAGGTGATTTGGATCCGGTCGGGGTGGTTGCGTGGCAGCATCTACTGGGTGCTCCTTTTCCGGGGCCGTTTTTTTGCTACAAAACCATTATCCCAGAAGCACAGGAGCACCTTCTTGCCGCCTCAGGACGCTAACCCGACGCCCTCCTTCGGTGGATTCGGGCTTAGGCGGCCTGCCCACGGGCCGCTTCAGCAGGTGCCGGATGTTTCCTTGTAATACCTCGTTGGCCGGAAGCCGCATAGCGTAGCCAGTGTCCCTTGACTCCAGGTACTCGTACACCTCGGGCTTGGCAAAGGCGGCATCGGCCCGGAACAGCAGCCGGACTCCTTTCTCCTGGTATCGCTTCACGACTGGCTCCAGAACCTCCCGCCACCGCTCAGCGCTGTGGACGTTGCCCGGGCGAAGCATTGCACCTTCGCAATCTCCGAAATGGTTGAACAGGAAGAGCGGGTGATAACATACGGACTCGAAGTGGCCGTTGTAGGCGACTCCCTCTTGCTGCCCATGCACCGGGCTTTCAGAGCTGTCCATGTCTAGGATAACTCGCTGGTGAGATGTCTGGGCCATGCCCCTGTCCACCCACTCAACATTCAGGCGCGCAAGCCCATCCAGGTTCTCCTCTTCGGTTAACACCTCAGTCTCAAATCGGCTCATAGTGTTGGTGCTGGCTGCCTGCTTATCAGTACCTTGCCACCCGACGATGACACGCATAGCCGGGTCTTGGGCAAGCCGTTCAGCGTCGTTGGTGTCCTCGTAGCCAGCGAGACGGCTATACACCGATTGTCTGAGCAAGGGCAACAGCCGGTGTTGCACATTGCGGCCGGTGCGGCTTTCATGGATATAATCGTTGGCTGTCTCTGTGAGCCCCAGAGCGGCATCAAGCTCGCGGCATGCCAGGAGTCCGGCGTCCGAGGTGATCGTAGCGCCACGAAAATCCAGGCGGACTCTGCGGTCGAATTGGAGCTTCAAAGGGGGGTCGGAGCTTTCACCCATTGGGTGCCTCCAGCGAGATTGCGGTATCCAGAACTAGACCCGCTAGCTCGGCCAGTCTAGCACCCACACTGCCCATAATGCCCAGGTATGCGGCTCAAATAGGCAGCACTCTTACCGGATTACGACGCACCCACGCGGCTGATCTGGGAAATGTGGGGTTAATAGCCGCGGTGGTGGGTGGAGTTGTCGCCGGCCTAGTAGCAAACGCAGGTGACTACCGTGATTACTTCAATTATCGGTTTCGGACTCCGCCCATCGCGAACTCGGCGGACTCGGGTATTCCACGAGAGATCGTGGAATTTGAGGTCGTCAGAACGCCTCTTCATGCCCGCGCCAACGGGTTACACGGCTACCTGTTCCATAAGAATTTCAGACAGTTCCCGTTTCAGACCGGCGTAAGTATCGACGCGGCCAAGGTCACGTTCACAGAGCCTGTCGAGATACTGGGGATATGGGTCAGCCTCGACGTAGGCTCCCGGCTCACGTTGGTGGAATTCGCGGCGAGGGTAAACGGACAGCTCGGCTACTTTGAGGGAAGTCAATACGATTACCTGATCCACACGACGTACAATCAAGACTTTGGCATGAATGGCAGGCTCGATGAACATATCTTCTTTGGCGAGAGTAACGCTTTTCTTTTGGATGCCGATGACTACCTTCTGATTGGTGCGTTTCTCTACAACCAGTCAGGCAGCATGGAGCAAGTAGCTGCGGAGATCCTGATCTACTACAACTGGACCAGCGGCGGAGGTCGAACAGCAACCGAGGAACAGTGACAGACATTACATCTGATGGGGGCTCAGGAACCGGGGGGAGCCTAGTTGGGTGCGGCATTGCCCAGTAATTGTCAGCTTGCCCCCACCCACGGCGAACTCTTCTCCCGCCGCATCGCGAGCCGCAGCTACCGGGTCGCACACAGCTACAAGTTCAACGTCATCCAGGCTCTTGAGGTGCGCCATGTAAGCTTGCCTGCCGCGCCGGCCGCATCCAACGACGGCGACCCGCAGTTAATCCCGAATCCACCGAAGGAGGGCGTGGGGTTAGCGTCCTGAGGCGGCAAGAAGGTGCTCCTGTGCTTCTGGGATAATGGTTTTGTAACAAAAAACGGCCCCGGAAAAGGAGCACCCAGTAGATGCTGCCACGCAACCACCCCGACCGGATCCAAATCACCTTCGACGACCGCCGCTTGGTGGCCAATGCCGGGCTGCTCCTTCCGGCCACCCTGGCGCGGCACCTCGGCCTGCCCGAACTCGTCCGGCAGCGCCTCGACCTGGGCGATGCCCCGGGGCGGGCGAACACGAGCGACAAGATGATGACGCTGGTGGCGTCTGCGCTGGCTGGGGGCGACTGCATTGACGACGCCGATGTGTTGCGCACCGGGGGGACGGCCTGCACCCTGGGCGGCACGGTCAAGGCGCCATCCACCCTGGGCACCTTCCTGCGCAGCTTCCGGTGGGGCCACGTCCGTCAACTCGACCGGGTGAGCCGCGAGTTGCTGGCCCGGGCTTGGCAGGCCGGGGCGGGACCCGGCGACGGGCCCCTGACCATTGACCTGGACTCCACCATCTGCGAGACCTACGGACTGGCCAAGGAGGGCGCCCGCCACCACGGCTATACCGGCAAGCGGGGCTACCACCCGCTGCTGGCCATCGCCGCCGGCACCGGAGACGTGCTGATGTCCCGGCTGCGCGAGGGCCGGGCCAACACCGCCCGCGGCGCCGCCCACTTCCTGCGGGAGACGGTGGGACGGGTGCGCTACGCCGGGGCCAACGGACGACTCACGCTACGGGCCGACAGCGGGTTCTACACTCATGGCGTGGTATCCGTCTGCCGCAAGATGGATGTCCGCTTCTCCATCACCATCCGCCAGCACAAAAGCCTGCACAATCTCATCGAGGCGATACCCGAAGATGCCTGGACGCCGATTCCTTACTGGATGGACGGCGCCGCCGATGTGGCCGAGACCACCTGCACCCCCTTCCAGGCCGAGGCGGACGCCGCGCCGGTACGGCTCATCGTCCGGCGGGTGAAGCCCACGCCCGGTTCCCAACTGGCCCTCTTCGCCAAATACAGCTATCATGGCTTCATCACCGACCGGGACGGGGAGTTGCTCGAACTGGAGGCTGACCATCGCCGCCACGCCGAGATCGAGAATGCCATACGCGACCTCAAGTACGGCGTCGGGCTGAACCATCTCCCCTCGGGCCGCTTCGCCGCCAACGGCGCCTGGCTGGCCGTCCAGACGATGGCCCACAACCTGGCCCGCTGGACGGCGCGGATCGGTCTGGGAGAGCGGATAGCCACCACCAAGACCCTCCGGCGGCGGTTCTTCTCCCTGGCCGGACGGCTCACCCGCTCGGCACGCCGGTTGACCCTGCATCTTCCGGATCGCTGGCCTTGGGCTGAGAAGTTCAGCCGCGCCTTGGCCCGGCTGCGAGCCATTCCACTCCCGGCCTGACGGCACCGTCGGCGACCGACCCACCCACCGGACAACCGAAGATCCCCGCAGACTCGTGCCAGCCCGGTCCGAGAGAGTTCCCTGCTGCGTATTCTCTCGCCATCCCGCGCATCGCAGCTCCCGCAGACGGCCATAGGGGCCCCTGTGCGGCGATGAAGACCGTCCGCCGACCTCCCTACCCCAAATGGAACCCAGGCTATTTCCCCTGTAGCTCCCTCACCCCCCTTCCGCTTTCCTCACGCCGTCCATCGGTGTCCTTCGGTGGATTCGGGTTAAGACGTATTCGCTAGGTGTACCTAGTGTAGAAACTCCGGGCAGAGTTTCTGGGCGATCAGTTTGCCCACCAGTTGATGTCCGGCTTCGTTCCAGTGTCCCCCTCCCAGGTTATCTCCGAAGCCGTGTAGATAAACGTTATGCTCACGCGCATACTGCTGGAAAGGGATGGTGAGATTGAGCACAGGGATGCCTTCGCGCTCGCCTAGCCGTTTGATTCGCAGATCGGAGTAAAGCAGATTATCCACACCCAAGCGCTTCGCAATTTCCCGTGAGACTTGAGGGTCCGGATTGACCTCAGGGCCGATGCTAGTTGTCACAATGAGCAGCTCTGCCCCCTTTGCAAGAACCTCGTCCCTCATCAAAAGAAGCAGTCCCTCCGTCACTCTCCACGCTTCCTGCAGTATTGGGTCGGCTGGTTCCAGGTAAACAGAGGAAAGCAGACCAGCCTCAATGACCTGCGAACCATCAGTCTCCTGATGCCTACGGAACAACTCGCGCAGTGATACTACCCCATTTCTAGCCACTTGCAGGACGCGTGAGTGATCGTGAAGCCAGTAGTAGGACCTGAACCAGAACTTGTTCCTACTACGGTAAAGCTGAGTCTCGCGAAATGAGGCGTCCAATTCCAACTTTCCATCGGAGTTGTAGTAAAAGTAGGGTCGCCTTGAGTCGCCTTCCAGCTCCCGAGAATTATTACGCACATCGTTCAGGGCAGTGAATGAGAGAACCACTATGTCAGGCTCGTAATCCCAAGCGCGGTACCGTAACACCATGATTTCCTGAGCCGTCCCGTAGCCTGATACCCCAAAGTTGATGGCCTCGACCGTGGCATCCGCCATCGTGGGGCATTCTGAGAGCTCTCGCTCCATAATCCGCCAAAAGGCGCTTTCCAGTTCCACTTGCATCGCCTCAGCAAATGAGTCGCCGAGAACGGCAATGCGCAGCGTGTTGGGAGGCTTTTCCTTGCTGTGCTCGCGGTCACGGAGACCATCACTGTTAATACGGACGTAAACAGTGTTTTCTTCGGTCCTCCATGCTTCAGCGTTAGGCCTCAAGGTGGCCCCCGTGTACTGGTCAAACTTGCTGAAATTCCAGTAAGAAACACCGGCGGCTCGAAAGCCGATTTCCAGGACCAGCAGGGCGACCAGCACTCCTGCAACGGACAATAGGAGCTTTGAAACATACTGTCGCAAAGCAGATAGCTGGCTCATACGCCAAGTCCGATGAGTGAGGCCGGGTTCCCCGTTTCTTGGGCCGCTTGATCAACAGAGAGAGGCGGTAGCAAGGCGGACACTATGAGGCCTCACGTGAGACATACGGATTCGGTATCATCAATATCCTGGGAGCGTCATGGTGTGGAGGGTGCTTGAGGTATCTTCAAAAAGTGTGTAAACAGTCAGGCGGTGTACCCTCTCTCTGAACAACACGGGCTCGAGGCCCAAGAGAGGAGATAGACCGCCCATGAGGAAGGAAAGCACTGAGAGTAGGTCGGAGTCAAGGCCGGAGTGGGAGCAGTTGGAGGATTGGGTGCGAAGCCAGGTCCAGAGGCTGATCCAGGAGTTGCTGGAGGAGGAGGTGACGGCGTTTCTGGGAAGGGCGAAGTCGGCGCTCAGATCCGACTCGGACTCAGATACCGGCTATCGGAACGGATACGGCAGAGCCCGGAGGCTTACGCTGAGTTCGGGAACGATACAGCTGAGGCGGCCGCGAGTCCGCGATACCGAGGAGCAGTTCGAGAGCCGGCTGCTGCCGCTGTTCGTCAACAGGACCAGGAAGGTTGCTGAGTTGATCCCCGAGCTGTACCTGCACGGTCTATCCGAAGGCGACTTCGATCTGGCTTTGCGGGGGCTGCTGGGAGAGGACGCACCGGTATCGGCGAGCACGGTGGCCCGGTTGAAGGATAAGTGGAACGATGAGCTTGCCCAATGGCGCAGCCGGCCCCTCGATGACCTGGAAGTGGTCTACATGTGGGTGGATGGAGTCTACGTCAAGGCTGGTCTTGAGAAGGAGAAGGCGGCGGTACTGGTGGTGATGGCGGCCCTGAGCGACGGGAGCAAGGTGGTGGTGAGCGCTGTTCCCGGATACAGGGAGTCCACAGAGAACTGGTCCGAGGTGCTCAGGGACATCAAGCGCCGGGGCTTGAGCTGCCCGAGGCTGGTGGTTGGAGACGGACACCTGGGCATCTGGGGAGCTCTGCGCAACGTCTATCCGCAGGCGGCAGAGCAACGCTGCTGGAACCACAAGATCGTAAACGTGCTCGCCAAGCTTCCAAAGCGACAACAGGACCAGGCCAAGCTCATGCTGCGTACTATCCCCTACGCGCCGACTCGGACAGAGGCTGAGCGGCTCAGGACGGTGTTCACCAGGTGGTGCGGCGACCATTCCTACGAGGCGGCCTCAGAGGCCTTGGAGCGGGACTGGGACCGCATGGTCACCTTCTATGACTTCCCAAAGGAGCACTGGGGGCACCTTCGCACGACGAACCCGGTAGAATCACCCTTCGCGGCCCTCAGGCTTCGGACCGATGCCGCCAAGCGCTACAAGAGGGTCGATCGGGCGATAGCGGTGATCTGGAAAATGTTGATGGTCGCCGAACAGCGCTTCAGGCGTCTGAAGGCCCCTGAGTTGATCGAAGACGTCTATCTCGGTGCACAGTATGCGGATGGAATCGCCATTGAATCAACGGCTGAGAAGGTCGCCGCCTGATGTCGTTTACACACCTATTGACGTAACCTCGGGTGCTTCGTTATGGGGCTACAACAGTGTGTAAGTGAACGGGCTAACGCCGCTGGTCGTGCCGACTACAATCAAGATCCCAATCACCAGGAGAACAGACACCATCGGGAACGTCCACCACAGCTTGTTCTGCCATAGGAACACCAGCAGCTCGCCGGCAACCCGGAACTTGCCACCAAATTCACGCACGGCTGACACGGGTCCACTCCCGGTAAAGTGCCAGTGCCATCCACAGCTATAGAGACTGCGCCGTCTCAGTAGTTGTCTATCACCAAGTCGCCGTCGTCGAGGAATATAGCCAGCTTTGATGCCATAGACCGATAGTATGGGCAACGGCCGCGGCGGATGCAACCGACCGGGTGCGGTGGGGATGTCATTCCTGGCCCCCGGCGAGGAATCAGGGCTGAATGGCGTCGCGCAGCTCTCGTCCCTCGTGTCAACGGTAGGGCCTTGCACCAAAAAGGCGGAATGCGGAGGCGTGGTTCGACAGGCTCATCACGAACGGAGCTATAAACCAACCGTTCGCCCTGAGCTTGTCGAAGGGCAATTCACACGACCGCTCCACTTCTTGTGCAAAGCCCAATGGGAGGCGCGGGCGCTGCGGGCGTGGCGCACCTCTAGCGAGATTTGCTTTTCAACACAATGGATACGTTGTAAAGTAGTTGGGAGATTGGCTTCGTCCCCATGCCGGCGTGTCTGTCGCAGAGGCATGAGGACGCAACCAAGCGGAAAGGGAGAGAGGCGGCCGTGGCCACAAAATCGTACGCCGGTAAGGCCGGCGCCCCGGAGTTCCCCGCGGGCCTGGAGTGGCTCAATACCGAGGAGCCTCCGACTTTGAGGGAGCTGCGCGGCAAGCTGGTGGTCCTGGATTTCTGGACCTACTGCTGAATAAACTGCATGCACCTATTTCCGCAGTTGCGGAAACTGGAACAGAAATACGCCGGCGAGCTGGCGGTGGTCGGGGTCCACTCGGCCAAGTTCGACGCCGAGCGGGCAACCAGTAACGTCCGTCAAGCCATCCTGCGCTACGGCATCGAGTACCCGGTGGCCAACGACCGGGAGTTCGCCTTGTGGAAGAGGTACGGGGTCCGGGCGTGGCCTACCCTGATGTTTGTGGACCCGAAAGGGAGGGTCATAGGCAGACACGAGGGAGAGATCCCCTTTGAGGACTTCGATCGGGTGATCGGAGAGATGGTCCGCGAGTTTGATGATGCCGGGCTGATCGACCACAGGCCGCTCAAGTTTAAGCTGGAGCGGGAGAACGAGATGGACCGGCCGCTCTCCTTTCCCGGTAAGGTCCTGGCGGACGCGCGGTCCGGGCGTCTTTTCATCGCCGACTCCAATCACAACCGGTTGGTCATCGCGTCCCTGGGGGGCAAGGTGCTGGACGTCGTGGGGTCCGGCGAGGCGGGCCTGTCCGACGGCGATTACGGTCAGGCCCGTTTCAACGGTCCCCAGGGCATGGCGTTGAGCGGCAACACCCTGTACGTCGCCGACACGGAGAACCACGCCATTCGCGAGGTGGACATAGCTAACCAAAACGTAAAAACTCTCGCCGGCACCGGTGAGCAGGCCGTGACGTTCCACGACGGCGGCGTGGGCACCGAGACGCCCCTCAACTCGCCGTGGGACCTGGCGTTCCACGACGGTGCGCTTTACGTGGCGATGGCCGGGTTCCACCAGCTGTGGAGGCTCGATCTGACGACCCTGGCCATGCGGCCCCATGCCGGCAGCGGTCGGGAGGGAATCGTCGATGGGCCTCAGAAGTCCGCAGAGCTCGCGCAGCCGTGCGGCATCGCGACCGACGGTGCCCGGCTGTACTTCGCCGACAGCGAGACGAGCTCCATCCGCACCGCGGCGCTCGACGGCGCAGGACGCGTGGAGACCATCGTGGGCCTGGACCTGTTCACCTTCGGCGACGTGGACGGCGTCGGAGACCGGGTGCGGCTGCAGCACACCCAGGGAATCGACGCCCTCGACGGGACCCTCTACATAGCAGACACCTACAACAACAAGGTCAAGAGGATATCACCGGACACGCGCGAGTCCACCACCTACCTCGGGAGCGGCCGGCCCGGCCACCGTGACGGCCCTGGGGAGCTGGCCGAGTTTCACGAGCCGGGCGGCCTTAGCATCGCCGGCGGGCTCCTGTACGTAGCCGACACAAACAATCACGCAATCCGGGTGGCCGACCTCGATACAAGGGAAGTCATCACCCTGGAGCTGGCCTGGACGTGAATGGGGGCAAGAAATGCCGAATAGACTGATCGAAGAGACCAGTCCGTATCTGCTTCAGCACGCCGACAATCCGGTGGACTGGTTCGCATGGGGCCCGGAGGCCCTGGAGCGAGCCGAGGCGGAAGACAAGCCCATCCTGCTCAGCGTGGGGTATTCGGCGTGTCACTGGTGTCACGTGATGGAGAGGGAGTCGTTCGGGAACCGCGAGATAGCCGCTCTCATGAACGACAGCTTCGTGTGCATCAAGGTCGACAGAGAGGAGCGGCCCGACATCGATTCCATTTACATGGCGGCGGTCCAGGCGATGACCGGAAGCGGGGGCTGGCCCATGACCGTATTCCTTACCCCGGACGGAAAGCCCTTCTACGGCGGCACCTATTTCCCGCCTGAAGACCGCCACGGCTTACCTGGATTCCCAAGGGTGCTCCAGTCCACGGCTAACGCCTACCGCCAGAACCGGAGCGAGGTACTCCTGACCACCGACAGGCTGCTCCAGCAGATGAGGACCGTGGCCTCCGGCACCCTGAGCCTCGACCCGCTAACTACCGATGTCATGAACCAGGCCTACCGGCCCATCGCCTCGGACTTTGACGTCAGGTACGGCGGCGTCGGAATGCAACCCAAGTTCCCACAGCCCATGGTCTACGAGTTCCTGCTCCGCCACCACCTGCGAACTCGAGACCCCAGGGCACTGGAGATGGTCGAGGTTACGCTGGACCACATGGCAAACGGCGGGATCTACGACCAGCTGGGAGGTGGGTTCCACCGGTACTCCACAGATATGTTCTGGCTCGTCCCGCACTTCGAGAAGATGCTCTACGACAACGCCCTGCTGGCGAGGCTCTACCTCCACGCGTACCAGGTCACCGGCAAGCCGCTATACAGGCGCGTGGTGGAGGAGACCCTGGACTACGTTCTCCGCGAGATGACCGATGCCTCGGGAGGGTTCTACTCGGCCCAGGACGCCGACAGCGAGGGCGTCGAGGGCAAATTCTTCGTCTGGCGTCCCGAAGAGGTGATCGACGCCCTGGGCCAGACCGACGGCGAGACCATCAACAATTACCTGGGGGTAACGCGTGAGGGCAACTTTGAGGGAATGAGTATCCTCAATGTGGCAGCGGACTCGGCCGACGCGGCACGAGAATCGGGCTTGAGCGTTGAAGAGCTCGAGGGGCTGGTTAGGCGCGCCAAGGCCAAGCTGATGGCGGTGCGCGAGCAGCGTGTCCGCCCGGCGCGCGACGAGAAGATACTGACCGGATGGAACGGACTCATGCTGGCCGCTTTCGCCGAGGCCGCCGCGGTACTTGGTCGACCGGACTACGCCGCCGTGGCAGAGAGTAACGCGGCTTTCCTGCTGGGCGCTCTCCGGCAGGACGGACGGGTATTGCGCGCTTACAAGGACGGCCGGGCAAAGCTCAAGGGCTACCTGGAAGACTACGCGTTCCTCGTCTCCGGCTTGATCGCTCTGCACGAGGCGACATTCGGCCCCCGGTGGTTGCTGGAGGCCATCGATTTGGGCGTTTCGATGGTCGACCTATTCTGGGACGAGGCCTCCGGACAGCTCTACGACACCGGCCGCGACCACGAGGAGCTGGTGATACGGCCAAGAGACACGAGCGACAACGCGATCCCCTCGGGGAGCTCGATGGCGGCCGACGTCCTCCTGCGCCTCTCGGTGATCACCGGTGACCCCGAACTCCAGCAGCGCGCGGCCTCCGCTCTGAGGTCGGCGCGGGATATCATGGTGCGGTTCCCTACTGGCGCCGGCAACTGGCTATGCGCACTGGACTTTTACCTGTCAGCCACTAAGGAGATCACCATCGTTGGCGACTGGGGCACGCCTGATACCCAGGCTCTGGTCTCAGAGGTATACCGCAATTACCTGCCGAACCGGGTCCTGGTGGGCGGCAACGGCATCGACGTCTCTCTGGCCGAGCTCCCGCTAATGGAAGGCAGGGACATGGTCGATGGGCGTGCAACAGCATACGTTTGCCAGGACTACGTATGCCAGCTACCGGTGCACGACGCACCGGCGCTCGCTAGCCAGCTCACAGAATAGGGGCGCCGCTCGGGGTGCCGGCGGGTCGCGAACCCCGTCTGAAAAGGTGTGTGAGAAGTATGTGGAACGGTGGTTCGACAGGCCTGTTCTGAGCTTGCCGAAGGGCTCACCACGAACGGAAAACGCCGTTCGCCCTGGGCTTGTCGAAGGGTATGAGGGTCGTATTCACGCACCCTCAAAGACCGTGGAGCACCGGCCCCACGCGGCGCTTGCTACTTTAGCCGGGGCCTGTTCGCCTGGGACCGTCGAGGAGCTACGAGCCCTCCGCTTGCCGCCTCGAGACGAAGTACTGCTCGGCGTAGACCGCCAGGACCAGCACGGCCAGGAGGGTCCCGCCCGTGAACCAGCCGACCGCCCCAAGCCTCCACGTCCGGTCTATCAGGCCAACTATCAGGCCGATAACCCCGCAGGCAAAGGCGCCAAGTGTCATCAGTCGCGCAAAAAGAATCCGAGGTTCCATCGCCGCCCGCCTCCTGTCGATAATTTATCTGCTGAGCGCCCCGATTGTACTTTAGAAAAAGCGCGTCTGTCCACGGCCAGGCAGCAATAGGCGCCCTGACGCGGAATGGCGCGGCGACACAGCGTGGTGGCGGAGTCACGTCACGCGCGGGCCACGATGAATGATTCGTCTGTAAACCAGAGCCCAGAATATCTTTGCACGACATCTAGAGTAGCGTCGAGATAGGCGCCCCGCCTCATCGCTTCCGTGAGCCGATGATCATCGATCTGAGCAACATATGTCGCCGCGTTCCAAGCGGCCAGGAGGGTTGAAGTGCCGATATTGTCGGCTACCTCGGAAGGTCCCACACGCAGCAAGTAGCGAAACTCCGCCTGTGAGTCGGTGTAGCTCAGGTAGCGCAGCTCCGGGTGGGTGTCGCCGAGCTGCGCACGGAGCTCCCGTAACAGCGTCTGCCTCGGTGTCTGAAACGGGTTCTCATCAGACCATATCTTGCGAATGATCTCCATGCCCGGGTCTTTGCCGGTGGACTGGATGACCACCATACAACCGCCGGACGCCAGCGAGCGAGCCAGAGGGCCAAGTACGGTCCTCACCTTAATCTCTGCTGGAAGGGTCGCCCTATACGGCTGCGCCGCAATGATCACATCGTACTCGTGGTCCAGGCTCCCCTCGCGAGGTATAAACCGGTCCAGGCCCCGGGCCTCGTCCTCCCGGTAGATGACCAGTACCGACGGGGTCGCATATACCGGGTTGCCCGTCTTCCTGCTCCGGGTGGTCTGCCACCATTCCGGAAGATGTTGCGCAAGCTCTCCGATCTGCTGATCAAATTCAAAGGCCGCGGTACCCTTCAGGGATAATTCGATCCAGTTGAGCCTGGCGGCCTTCGACTCAGAATTGGGGTACAGCCATGGCGCCTCGGTGTAGAACATGTTCGTGAGCGCCAGCACCGTTTGAGGGTGCTCTTGAAAGCGGTCTGCCATCTTCTCCAGGCTAATCCGCACGTCCTCCTGGCTGGTCTCTTTGCCCACGACAAGAAACGGCACGGCCGGAAAGCGGCTGTGGAGGTATCTCATCACCCGCACGAGAACAGTGGCGTCGCCCACTCCGGCATCGAAGACTCTCAGCGCCGGAGAGATGGGCTGGGCGTACCCTGCGTCCGTCGCGAGCCGGTCGGCTATCACCTGTTTCTCGTTGCAAGTGTGTACAAAGAGAAGATACTTCTCCCGGTTGTCCAGGAACCGAAATGGTGGTTTGGGAGACGGATTTCTGGTCAAGTCTTTAAGGGTTAGGAAGGGCCTGCCCGTCGACCGGCTCGAGTAGCGCGAAGGTCAACGACCCAGTGGGTGGTAGTATAGAAGCGGTATCGAGCCCAGTCAAAGGTAACTGGGCAGGCGTTGAGGCACCAATTGTGGAGTATGTAGTACCCTCCGGGTCGATCACCGGACATCGAGCAAACCCTCGGTCCGATCGCGAGCGGCCTGCAGCGTTCGACGGGAGAGAAGACCCGGAATGAAGGTCGCCATTATCGGCGCCGGGGCTACCGGCCTGACGGCTGCCTATGAGCTGGGAAAACACGGGCACCAAGCACGTGTATATGAACGGGCGCCCTTTATAGGCGGCCAGGCGTCCACCTTCGACGTGGGCGGAGCGCGCCTGGAGCGCGGCTACCATCACCTGTTCACGGGGGACACCGACATCCTGGACTTGGTCCGCGAGATAGGGCTGGGACATCAAATTCGCTGGATTGAGTCCAAGGTCGGCACGCTCTACGACGGCAAGATATACAAGTTCGTCACGCCTATGGACCTGTTGAGGTTTACTCCACTCAGTTTGGTGGGCCGCCTGCGGCTTGGACTCGTGACGCTGCGACTGCGCCGCAAGAAGGACTGGCGCTCGTTGGAGCCCTACACGGCGGACACGTGGCTAAAGAAAAGCGCCGGGAAGAAAGTCTACGACGTCTTCTGGGGGCCAATGCTCAGGGGCAAGTTCGGGGAAGACTACTACAAACAGGTGGGAATGGCCTGGGTCTGGGGCAAGATACACACCAGATTTGCGTCGCGCGGAAAGGCCATGGCCAAGGAAATGCTCGTCTATCCGATCGGCAGCTTCGGCGAGATTTTCGACGTGCTGGCCCAGCGTATTGCTGAGCAGGGAAATCGGGTGGATACGTCGGTTTCACTTGACCGCATCGTGATAGAAGACGGACGCGCCATCGGTGTCGAGGTGGTCCCCAAGGGAGAGGAGTCGCGCTTCGAGGAGTTCGACGCGATTATCGCGACGGTCCCGTCTTTCATCTTCCCCAAGCTGGTTCCGCCGATGCCGGAGGAGTATCTGTCCAAGCTGACGTCCGTCAACTATATGGCAGCCGTACTCATCATCCTTGTACTGGACCGGCCCCTCTCCCCTATCTACTGGCTGAACGTGGCCGATCGCACCATCCCCTTCGTCGGCGTAATCGAGCACACCAACCTGGTCGGTCCCGAGCACTACGGCGGAAAACATATCGTATACCTATCCAACTACCTTGGCACTGATCACCCCCTGTACAAGCTGGACCATGAGGAGCTGCTTCAGCAGTACCTCCCTCACCTTCGCAAGATCAATCCCGACTTCGACATCTCCTGGATCGAGACCAGCTACCATCACAGGGTAGATGCGGCGCAGCCGATTATTGGCGTCAACTACTCGTCCCACATTCCCGACCACCGGACCCCGTTCAGGGGACTCTACCTCGCCAACACCACCCAGGTTTACCCGGAGGACCGTGGGACGAACTATAGTGTACGCATGGGTAAGCGCGTCGCGCACCTGGCAATGGAGGATCTCGGGTGACCCATGCCGGGTTCCCGACCAGATGCTTGTCCACAAGTGCGCGGGTGACAAGAGGACCGCATCGGAGATATAGGTGCACCCACCCATTGCCTGGGGGACCATGTGGTGCTATGCTCTGAACCCGTTGTGGCGCCATCACCTACAGGGTGTTGGCACCTACTTCTGGCTGGCGGACCGGCAACAGATACACCCAGAAGCCGGCGTTAGCAGCACCAACAAACGCTAACCATGTTTGGCTCTGCGGGTCGCACCTCCTCACGACTCGAGCGCCTGCTCGGCAGTTTCGGGCTGCTCTCGGAGAGTGGCACGTCGGCCCCCGCCCTGGGGTCTAGGCTTATGGCGCCACTCACCTCTGTCGTGTACCGGTGGTACACACATCAGCTATTCGCCGAAGTCCAGTCTCGTCCTCTTCCAAGGCACATAGCGATGATATTGGACGGCAACAGACGCTTTGCGGTGAAATCCGGCCTGGCGGACGTCACCGACGGCCACAGGCTTGGGGCCAAAAAGGTAACCGAGGTGGTCCGCTGGTGCGACGAGCTGTCTATCCCGGTCGTCACGCTGTGGGGGCTTTCAACCGAAAACCTGCAGCGAAGCCCGCTCGAGGTCAGCAAGATATTAGAGATAGTCGGCGAACGGCTGAGGGTTCTCAGTCGTGACTATTCAGAGGGGCATACCGCGCGGCGGGTGCAGGCGGTTGGCAGACTGGACCTTCTCCCAAAGAACCTGCGGCGCCAGATTGAAGATATGGAGAAGCAGACCGCTTCGTCGGGCCCCCACCTCCTCAACATAGCCGTGGCGTACGGAGGCCGCGACGAGATCATTGATGCGATTGGGCGAATGCTACGCGCTCGTGGCGCCGCGGGGGCGAGCGCTACCGATATCGCCGATAAGCTTACCACCGCGGAGTTTCAGCCGTACCTCTACTCCCCAGATGTGCCTGAGCCCGACTTGATTATCCGGACCAGCGGAGAGCTGCGGCTGAGCGGCTTCCTGCTGTGGCAGAGCGTCTACAGCGAGCTGCATTTCTGCGATGCCCCCTGGCCAGCCTTCCGCAAGATCGATTTCCTCAGGGCTGTTCGCAGCTTTCAGGCGCGGAAGCGGCGTTTCGGTCAGTAGGCCCAGGCCGGAACCGAGGTATCTTCAAAAAGTGTGTAAACAGTCAGGCGGTGTACCCTCTCTCTGAACAACACGGGCTCGAGGCCCAAGAGAGGAGATAGACCGCCCATGAGGAAGGAAAGCACTGAGAGTAGGTCGGAGTCAAGGCCGGAGTGGGAGCAGTTGGAGGATTGGGTGCGAAGCCAGGTCCAGAGGCTGATCCAGGAGTTGCTGGAGGAGGAGGTGACGGCGTTTCTGGGAAGGGCGAAGTCGGCGCTCAGATCCGACTCGGACTCAGATACCGGCTATCGGAACGGATACGGCAGAGCCCGGAGGCTTACGCTGAGTTCGGGAACGATACAGCTGAGGCGGCCGCGAGTCCGCGATACCGAGGAGCAGTTCGAGAGCCGGCTGCTGTCGCTGTTCGTCAACAGGACCAGGAAGGTTGCTGAGTTGATCCCCGAGCTGTACCTGCACGGTCTATCCGAAGGCGACTTCGATCTGGCTTTGCGGGGGCTGCTGGGAGAGGACGCACCGGTATCGGCGAGCACGGTGGCCCGGTTGAAGGATAAGTGGAACGATGAGCTTGCCCAATGGCGCAGCCGGCCCCTCGATGACCTGGAAGTGGTCTACATGTGGGTGGATGGAGTCTACGTCAAGGCTGGTCTTGAGAAGGAGAAGGCGGCGGTACTGGTGGTGATGGCGGCCCTGAGCGACGGGAGCAAGGTGGTGGTGAGCGCTGTTCCCGGATACAGGGAGTCCACAGAGAACTGGTCCGAGGTGCTCAGGGACATCAAGCGCCGGGGCTTGAGCTGCCCGAGGCTGGTGGTTGGAGACGGACACCTGGGCATCTGGGGAGCTCTGCGCAACGTCTATCCGCAGGCGGCAGAGCAACGCTGCTGGAACCACAAGATCGTAAACGTGCTCGCCAAGCTTCCAAAGCGACAACAGGACCAGGCCAAGCTCATGCTGCGTACTATCCCCTACGCGCCGACTCGGACAGAGGCTGAGCGGCTCAGGACGGTGTTCACCAGGTGGTGCGGCGACCATTCCTACGAGGCGGCCTCAGAGGCCTTGGAGCGGGACTGGGACCGCATGGTCACCTTCTATGACTTCCCAAAGGAGCACTGGGGGCACCTTCGCACGACGAACCCGGTAGAATCACCCTTCGCGGCCCTCAGGCTTCGGACCGATGCCGCCAAGCGCTACAAGAGGGTCGATCGGGCGATAGCGGTGATCTGGAAAATGTTGATGGTCGCCGAACAGCGCTTCAGGCGTCTGAAGGCCCCTGAGTTGATCGAAGACGTCTATCTCGGTGCACAGTATGCGGATGGAATCGCCATTGAATCAACGGCTGAGAAGGTCGCCGCCTGATGTCGTTTACACACCTATTGACGTAACCTCCCGGGACCTCCCCATGCTCAGTGCCGGCCCGCCATTGCGGCCGCCGTCCTCTTGAGACCAGCGTTATCGCCGAGCTGAGCCATCCCATCGCCCAAGTACCCGCTGACGCAGGCCGTGGGCATCATGTGAACATGTTCAGCAGCGATGCCCGCCTGTCACAGCTTTCTCGGATGCAACTATCTGCTATAAGACGCGTCCCATGTAGCGCCGGATGGGTCTCACCTGGAGGAGCTGATAGACGCTCCAGGCGAAGGGGATATAGCCGGCGTAGCCCAGGAGCGGCATCTCGAACGCCCGCAGAAAACCGAGATAGGGGATATGGTATATCCACTTGGGCGTCGACCAAAAATTCCAGAACTCCCACAAGAATCCGCACATCAATCCCGCCAGGCCGATTGCAGTGGCAAGGCGCCAATCGCCCCGGTAGACGTCTGCGACCAGGCTGCGCCCACCCTCTAGCCCCACCAGACCATCAAGGACGAGGAACGGCCCGACCCACACCAGGGGGAAAAACAGGTCCGGGATAGCGAAGACCATCGTCACCATCGCGACACCAGCCAGCGACTCGGCGATGTACCCGCCGCGGCGCCCGGGAATTACGTGCATCGCCCGTGGGTCTAGCTTACCTATGGTGATTCCCCATGCCGCGTGCAGCGCCGGTACCACCGTCGAGAAGGCCAATGTCGCCAACAATGCGTACTGTGTAGCACTGTAGTCTTCCGCGCCGATATACTCCCAGTTTTGCACTCTCGAATTGACCAGCTCGAACCACCACCACAGAGGAATGGAGATCGATACCAAAAGCGCGTGACGGCGCCAGCCGGGATAGCCGATTTCGCTGGCCGTATACATTAGGAGGGTAGCTCCAACCCACATACCCAAAAAGAATAGAGGATTCCAGAAAGTCTCCTGGGTCCAGATCAGGGTCCATGAGACGATCAGTAGCGGCACGGCCACGATGAACAATCGTAGTCGCTTCGAGGATCCCCGGAATGGGACTTGGGCAAGTACCGCTAGATTCTGACGCGTAGGCATAGATGGCGCCTCGATGCCAAGGCTCCCGCAGTGAAAGCTTACTCGCTGGCTAGAAGCGTCGGGTCGGCAATCCAGGACGCCGCCGTCGCCGCCGGAGGCACATCACACGGCTTCCCGACACATCCGACTCCCCTGACTTCCCCGGCCGCCGCCCCTGCGGACACCGATTATATGCAGTGATTCAGTATCGTTCAATACCGAGACTCTTGCGCAACGGAGCCACGCCTATCGGCGCGCCCTCCGCCCTGAAACACAGGCCATACGGGTACTTGACACCTGGTTGAAGAGCAAGTATATTCTATTCTGTGCGTTCTAAAAATGAACGATGCTCTTAATCTGCTTATCTGTCCCTGCATGGACACCCTGAATGGCTTCGGCCTCACGGCCTTCCCTGAACAGATCACGGTCGGCGCGAGCTCAGCCGCCAGAAGAGCCATAATGCGTAAAGCTTCTGGGCAAAGGTTGACGCTCACGCGCGTTGCTATCCACAACGGTCCCGTCTCGTCGTAGCCGCTGCTCCGAGCGTGGCCATGATAGTCGCACAGCGCAGCCCTGTATTCGCAGGGTGGGCGAAGCTATACTCCTGACGCGGGCACTCCCAGATTCAGGGATTCCCGGCGAGGATGTATTCCAGCATCGTGCTGATCCGCCTCAGGCGGACGGCCATCCCTCTGGCACCCTTTCCTTCGATAGACCCTAGGACAGGCGACAGGGCTTCGCCCCTACCAGCCCCGCCGGGGCCGCATCCTTCACGCAGCAGCCTCTCTGCATTAGCGCATGGAGAGTTCCCTCCCTTCGAATTTCCTGATGATTCCGAAGGAGATTTGCCGCGGATACGGCGCTACAGCCAGGGGTTTCAAACCGAGCAAGAGGCGTCGCAATTGTCTCGAATGTTCGCATGCAGGCCGGCCCCATCACTTCCGGTAACCGATCTCTAGACTGCTAGATCTATATCCACTGACGGACGCAAACTTGAAAACCGTACCTGAATCCACACCCGAAATTCTGAATAAGATCGAGACCCGCCGTGCGGCCGTCTCAGTCGTCGGGCTGGGCTATGTGGGACTGTCTCTGGCAGTTGCATTCGCGAGGGCGGGATTTCGGGTGACCGGGATTGACATCGATCGTGCAAGGGTCTCGAGCATAAATCAGGGCGAGTCCTACTTGCCGGACGTTACCTCCGACGAGCTCGCCGCGCTCACCTCCGGGGGCCGGTCATCTCGTCCAGCAGCTTCCTCGGCAGGCGGCCGCCGTCCCGGGAGGCTAACGGCGGAGGCCGATTTCGCGCCTCTGGAGGACACCGATGTCGCTATCGTGTGCGTCCCGACCCCGCTGAGCAAGACGAAAGACCCGGACCTCTCCCACATCATAGTGGCCGCCGACGAGATCGCGCGCCATTTGCACTCAGGTATACTCGTCGTGCTGGAAAGCACGACCTACCCTGGCACGACAGAAGAGGTAATCCTGCCACGCTTGGAGGGTGCAAGGGGGCTATCCTTCAGAGCCGGGACCGATTTTTTTCTCGCATTTTCGCCGGAGCGCATCGATCCTGGGCGAAAGGACTGGACGATACGAAACACCCCCAAGGTTATGGGCGGCGCTACTCCGCAGTGCCTCGAGGTGGCACAAAAGCTGTATGAGACCGTGGTCGATCAGATCACCACAGTTTCATCCCCTAAGGTCGCCGAGATGGTAAAGCTTCTTGAGAACACCTTCCGGGCCACAAATGTGGCGCTGGTAAATGAGATCGCAATCATGTGCGACAGGCTGGGTGTGGATGTCTGGGAGGTGATTGACGCCGCTAAGACCAAGCCATTCGGCTTTATGCCCTTCTACCCCGGCCCAGGTCTGGGTGGCCATTGCATACCAGTAGATCCACAGTACCTGGCCTGGAAGCTAAGGACCCTGAACTATAACGCCAAATTTATACAGCTGGCTGATGAGATAAACCTGGGCATGCCCGAATACGTGCTGGGCAAGATATCAGATGCTCTGAATGAGGCCGGCAAGCCGCTAAAAGGCTCAGGCGTGCTGGTGCTGGGAGTGGCCTACAAGGCAGATGTGGGGGACACGCGTGAGTCGCCAGCCCTCGACGTGATCCAGCTTCTCCTGGAAAAGGGAGCGGCCGCGAGATATCACGATCCATACGTGCCCGAGTTGATGGTGGACGGGCGCCCTATGCCGTCTGTGCGACTCGACGCCGCCGCATTGCGGGATTCCGACTGCGTGGTAATCACCACGGCCCACAGTAGCTACGATTGGGACTGGGTCGTGGCAAGCAGCACCCTGGTGCTCGACACCCGGAACGCCACGGCCGGGGTGGACTCGCCGGTAGGTCGTGTCATCAAGCTATGACCTCCAGCTACCTCGTAACCGGCAGCGCTGGATTTATTGGCGCCAGGGTCGTTGAACTCTTGCTGGAGGAAGGCGCCGCTGTCACAGGGGTCGACAACCTGAATGACGCCTACGACGTTCGTCTCAAGCAGTGGCGGCTCAGCCGGCTTGACACTCGATCAGGGTTCAAGTTTTGTCAGCTTGACATATGCGACCGCGAGGCGCTTCGAGGCGTTTTCGGCGCAAGCTTCGATGCCGTCATTAACCTGGCTGCGCGAGCAGGGGTCCCTCAGTCTCTGGGAAATCCCTGGGCGTATATTGACACAAACGTAACCGGTACGCTCAACCTGCTCGAAATGTGTAGGGATTTTGGCGTCCCCAAGTTCGTGCAGGCTTCCACTTCCAGCATTTATGGCGCCAGCGACAAGCGGCCATATGAAGAGCACTCCCCTACAGGCCGACCACTCTCACCCTATGCAGCCTCCAAAATGGCGGCGGAATCGCTGTGTTTCACATACCACCACCTGTACCAGCTCGATGTCACGGTGCTGCGCTTTTTTACCGTGTATGGCCCCGCGGGCCGTCCCGATATGAGCCTGTTCAGGTTCGTCCAGTGGATTGCTGAGGGCAGACCTGTAACCGTATACGGTGACGGGCGCCAGTCAAGGGACTTCACCTATGTAGACGACATTGCGCGAGGTGCCGTAGCTGCCACAAAGCCCCTTGGATATGAGGTCGTTAATCTCGGCTCAGGCTCCCCTGTAAAGCTCATGGATGCCATCAAAATGTTGGAAATGCTCCTCGACAAGACGGCAAATATAGTTCATGAGCCGAGCCAGCCCGGCGATGTCCCGGCAACCTGGGCCGACATCGGCAAGGCGCAACGCTTGCTGGGCTGGCGCCCCCAAACGGATATCGAAATTGGGACCGGCAGGCTGGTCGAATGGTATCTGGAGAATCGAAGTTGGGCGCGAGAGATCGCCGCTTGAGGGCGCGTCGGCAGGGGCGCCCACGCCAGCGGCCCACATCCAGAAGTGCCGGTGGGTTGGCTCAGCACCAGATCTTGGCTCTGAGCGTCGAACCCCTCCCTCTGGAGCAGTCCGGGTGTCACTAATATCAGGTCTAAGGCGTAACAAAGGCGCCGGCACTGCTAGCGGTGGCCCTGCCCCGGAGGCTCCAGCTGTCTACACCATTCGAGCCTCTCGGGGCTGGGCGGCCATCGGCATCAGGGAGGTGTGGCAATACCATGAGCTCGTCTACTTCCTCGCCTGGCGCGATATCAAGGTTCGCTACAAGCAGACTGTGCTGGGGGCCGCATGGGCGATCATCCAGCCTCTCAGTACCATGGCCGTCTTCACGCTGGTCTTCGGCACGCTGGCCAAGATGCCTTCCGACGGCTTACCCTACTCCATCTTCAGCTTCGCCGGCCTGGTACCCTGGGCGCTGTTTGCTTCCGGACTAGGGAGCACATCCAACAGCATCGTGGGCAGCGTCGAACAGATCAAGCAGGTGTACTTCCCACGCCTCGCTCTGCCCATCGCCAGCGTGGTCCCAGGCCTGGTGGACTTCATGCTGGCCTTCATCGTTCTTCTGGGGATGATGGCGCTGTTCGGGATAATTCCCACGTGGCACGTAGTCTGGCTGCCGTTTCTGCTGTTGCTGGCTCTTGCGACCGCCCTGGGCGTGGGCCTGTGGCTGGCCGCTATGAACGTGCAGTTCCGCGACGTGCGCTACACCATTCCGTTCCTCACCCAGACCTGGCTGTTCATGACCCCCATCGCGTATCCGAGCAGCCTGCTCTCGGAGCCATGGCGCACCATCTACGGCGTAAACCCGATGGCCGGGGTCGTGGAGGGGTTCAGGTGGGCCCTGCTGGGTACGGCCACATCTCCCGGCCCCATCATCATCTTGTCGACACTGACTGCTGTTCTCCTTCTCGTATCGGGCGCCTACTACTTCCGGAGGCTGGAGCGGACGTTTGCAGACGTGGTGTAGATACGGACCATGGGCGACGTAGCAATCAAGGTACATGGCCTCGGCAAGCGGTACCTCATCGGCGGGCCCAGGCCAGCGTACCGGACGCTCAGGGAGACCCTTACAGATGCGGTTGCTACGCCCTTTCGACGGGCGGGGCGGCTCCTCCGCGGAGACGCCTACGGCGCGACAGACGCCACCGAGATCATCTGGGCCTTGAAAGACATCTCCTTCGAGGTCGAGCCAGGAGAGGTGGTGGGCGTAATCGGCCGCAACGGCGCAGGGAAGACCACCCTGCTGAGAATTCTTTCCCGCATCACCGAGCCTACTGAAGGGTCTGCAAAAGTCAGGGGAAGGGTGGCGGCCCTTCTGAATGTCGGCACCGGCTTTCATCCAGAGCTGACGGGTCGCGATAACATCTATCTGAACGGGGCCATCCTCGGCATGGGCAAGGCCGAGATCAACCGCAAGTTCGATGAGATCGTCGCCTTCTCCGAGGTCGAGAAGTTCATCGATACGCCGGTGAAGCGGTATTCCAGCGGTATGCAGCTGCGCCTGGCCTTCGCCGTCGCGGCCCATCTCGAGCCGGACATCCTTGTGGTAGACGAGGTCCTCGCCGTTGGGGACCATGCCTTTCAGCAGAAGTGCCTGGGCAAAATGGAAAACGTGGCCGGTCAGGGCCGCACCGTCCTGTACGTAAGCCACCGGCTGGACACCGTTGCAGCGCTGTGCTCTCGCTGCATCCTCTTGGAGAACGGACGCATATCCACCGATGGCGACACGCGGGCCGTCATCGACACCTACTATGCGTCGCTTACCGAAGCCGAGACCCCTACATTGGGCGAACGAACGGACCGTGAGGGCCGGGGCCGTTTTCGCTTCGTCGATAGCTGGCTGGAAGATGAATACGGGAAGCGGGTCCAAACGGTAGTGCCCGGTCGCCTGGTCAAGTTCGTCCTGCTATATGAAAACACCACTAGCGAACAATTGAGGGATCTCTCGGCGGGCATTGCAATCTGGACGCCTGGAAACCTGTTCGTTACGGGCCTGGGCACCGACAACCTAGATCAGCAAATAAACCTTGAGGGTGGTAGGTCAGGTCGGCTGGAATGCATCGTCCCTAAATGGTCCCTGAACATCGGCAAGTACTATTACAACCTTATGGCCAGGTCTTCCAGGACCGGCGACGAAATCGAGGACCATGTTCAGCAAGCCGGTGTGTTTTCCGTGGACTACGGAGACTACTACGGAAGAGGTCGGGCGCCGGGAGGGTTCATGATGATGGACTACCAATTTAGAATATCACAGGGCTAGGATCGGGAGGCTGGCTGCGCAAAGATGCGAGTTTGAGAGGGATTGACCCTTGAGATTTCATTTGCGGTCGTCGTCTGGGGCGACAGTTACCTGGAGCTGTTTCTGAATACGACACTCCCTAATCATCTGTCTTCTATCAACCTGCCGGCATGTGCGAAGTATGGGTACCTTGTCTACCAGATATATACGAGGCCAGAGGATGCCGCAAAGATCGAGCGGCACCCAAGCTATCGTGCGCTCTCCAGCACGGCCGATGTAAGCGTCATGCCTCTATTGACCGGAGACACTGCTCAAACCGCTAACAATTTTCACGACATGATCGTAGGGACGACTGAAGCAGTGAAGGAAGCGCTGCTATAGGATGCGGCGCTCATATACCTTCCTCCCGACAACCTCATATCGGACGGCGGTCTATCGAGGGCGTGCGAGCTGGTTCATGGCGGTAAGAGCGCGGTGATGTGTGCCGGTCTGCGCACGGTGTCCGAAGCGATGGTGCCGAAGCTACAACGGAGGTTCTGTGATTCACGCGAGAAAACCCTGGAATTCCCGAACATGGAGCTCCTATCCCTGGCTCTCTCCAATGTGCATCCAATAGCAGATCACCTGTTTTGGGAAGCCGACCGGTTTAGCTTCTGGCCTAGCTTCAAACATTGGAAAGTTGGTGATAACTCTCTCGCGTCAAGATGCTTCCATCTGCACCCACTCATCACGTACTTTCCCAATCGTGAGAAGAAGTGGAAAGAGTCTATCCGCAACATTGGCCCGATTGATGGCGACTATGTGCGGATGATGTGCGATTCTTGGGAAGAGGTCCACGTGGTCACCGAGTCAGACGAGCTAGCCTGGATTGACCTGAGCCCCGCAGATTTCGACGTTGGTAAGCTCAGGCTGTCACGGCCGAGGTCTAGATCACTCCATGTCGTCCGCTGGGCAAGCTCGCATACAGGTGAGCTGCACAGGCACTACTTCCCCAGCTTCACCATACGGTACAAATCCGGGGAAGCCGTCGACTGGGAGAGGGTGGAGTCGCGAATTCAGTCAGACACGATGTGGATTCGCCTCTTGCTTCCGCTCTTGATGGGGTATAAGAAATGGTCGAGAGTGAGTAAGAGGCTGGTGAGAAAGGGATTACGCTACCGTCGTTCTCTCGGGGCGCGAACGTGAGCACATCAACCCGCCCCACGAAGTTTGACCGGATAGCCTACGTGCTAACCGCCTCATTCGGGGCTCGCGCCGGTTCCGCTATCGCCGCGATCGTTTGGCCGGGCTATCAAATTGGGCGATACCTAAAACTCAGCTTCGTGAACTTACAGTTACACTATGAAATTCGTGTCGCACCGTTCATTGCGGGGAGGTTGTCCTGGGTGCTGTGGCCGGCCTACAAGCTGCTCCGCGCCTCCAATATACGTTTGGTGGTCAACATCGCCGACGGGACCGGTCATATCATCTCTGAGCTGGACAATTTCTTCAGAATGATGCGACTGACCTCAAGACGAAATCGATAAGAACAGGCGGTATGTGTGGATACGGAAGCCCAGCGATCTCTCCACTACGTGCGTCCAGCTCTATGGGGGCAGATTCTGGTGGGCTGTCTCCAACCGTCTTGTCTACGCCGTGTCATTGCCCATCACCATGCGTTTCAAGGACATCACGGTGGATGCGGGACTCTCCCGAATGAAGTGGCAGCTGACGGATACCAATGAGTACCATCTGCCCACGTCCAAGGGGTCATACCTTCATCGGATCCCCAAGGCCGACGTACTGGCCAAGCGTGCGGATTATCACAAGCGAGTACTCAAATCCGCGGAGTTCTTTCCGCTACAGGACGCGGCCTTCAACTATAGCCAGTTGGGTGAATTCTTGAATGGGAATACTGAAAAGCTGGCCCTGATACACATTAGAACGAATATCATAAATGCCACGGCCAAGGCCACAGACCCTGAGACATACCTGGACACCTTGGCGTACTTGGCTGAACAGGGATACCATCTCGTCTTCGTCGGCCGCGAAAAGATGCCCGCGGTCTTTCAGCAATGCGACGTGATCAACTACTCGGAGTCGAGACTTGCCACCTTCAGAAACGACATCCAGCTATTCAATATGGCAGAGCTTGCGGTTACGGCAGGCTCTGGGATTTCCTACCTCGCAGAGTGTTTTGGCAGGCCATTTGTGTACCTGAACTACTGGCACATTGCAGCCCCGCCGGCCTCCAGACGCTGCGTGATGGTGCCAACGCTGGTTCAGAGACAATTTGGAGAGTTCCTGTCATTCTCCCAGCAGGCCAGCCTCCACAGCTCTCTGGATGGCGGCGGAGCTGAGGTTTTCCCGCAGATGCAGTATGAAGCCAGAAACGCTACATCAGCTGAAATCCTGGCAGCGACAGAGGAGCTGGTATCGCTCAGACGAGAGCCTCGCGAGCGCACTCCGCTCCAGGAGCGGTTCAGACGCCTAGACGGCGGCTGGGCGCTCCGCTATTCGCAGGCCCGGTGCAGCGAATATTTCCTGCAGAAGCACCGAGACTTGCTGTAGACATGCGATCGAAAGGCGGGCACCCGGCGTGTGCGGCATAGTAGGCATCTGGAACTTCGACCAAGAGGATACTCCTGACGCGGAATTCGAGAGCAGCCAGGCATTTCTAGGGTCCGAGATATGGGACGGCCCGGTGATTCGCAAGTTCGTTGAAGACTCCTTTGCTAGAGAGGACTTTCAGGCGGCCAGCCAGAGCTGGAGGTTCATCCACGCGATGCGCCTGATGCAGCTGTTTAAGAGCAGGAGCGCCAGGTGAGGAGTGTACCGCCCGTTAGAGTTGCCCAGTTCGGCTGTGGCAATTGGGGGGCAAATCTAATACGCAATGTGATGGCAAACCCTGGGGCTGAGCTAGTAGCAGTCTGCGACCCAGACCGCGCGTCCTTGCAACGGGTCGGGGCTAGATACCCAGGGGTCTCACTGCACAGCTCATCGGACGACGTACTGTCTGACTCATCGATAGACGCGGTAATAGTCGCGACACCCTCAGGCATGCACCATGAGCATGTATCAAAAGCACTGCTGGCCGAAAAGCATGTGTTCGTGGAGAAGCCGATGAGCAGCACGGTGCAGCAGGGGGTCGAACTGGTAGGAATGGCCGACGATGCGGGGCGCATTCTGATGGTCGGGCACACGTTCCTTTACAACAACATCGTCCACGACGTGAAGAAGCGAATCGATGCCCGGGAGCTCGGGGACATCCACTATGCCTATAGCCAGCGACTGAACCTGGGGCGATTTAGACAGGACACCGATGTCCTGTGGACACTGGCGCCTCACGACATCTCCATCTTGAACTACTGGTTCGAGTCTCGGCCACATCAGGTCAGCGCCCGCGGCTTGATCTGCATTGGGGCGCCAAATGGCCACGCCGAGGTATCCTTTGCGCAGCTGGACTATCCAGACGGCCGAAGCGCACATCTCCACATGTCCTGGCTGGACCCGCAGAAGATCCGGCAAATGGTGTTGGTGGGGAGCAAGAAAATGCTGATTTACGATGATATGAACGCAGACCGTCACATTCAGATATTCGACAAGGGGGTAGAGAGCCGTCCCTCGGGTCCGACGACCGATTTCGCAGAGTTCACCGCACGGCTGCGAGACGGAGACCTTACTATTCCCAACATTCGACTGGCTGAACCCCTGGCCGTTGAGATGGACCACTTCCTGGACTGCATCGAGAATGGCGCTTCGCCATTGACGGAAGGCAGACATGGGCTAGAAGTCGTCGCTGTGCTGGAGTCACTATCACGTTCCATGGCCGACGGCGGCCGGCCCGTGCCGGTCGAATATCCTGAGTTGGCCGCTCGTGAAGGACAGGTTGCCCCGCGGACCAGCACATGATAGAGGCGAGCCGACTTATGACCAGAGTACCTCTTGTGGACCTCCATGCTCAGTACTTGGCCAACCGCGCAGAATTCGATGGAGCGTTGGGCCGATGCATTAGGTCCAGTAGCTTTATAGGGGGACCGGACCACGAGGCTTTCGCGGCGGAGTTCGCAGAGTTCTGCGGCGGCCATGTGGCACTGTGCGCAAGCGGGACCGACGCCATCGAGCTGGCCCTGGCCGAGCTTCTCGGCAAGGGCGATGGGACTGGGGAAATCGTAACAGTATCACACACATTCATCGCGACTGCCGAGGCGGTCAGCAATGCGGGCTATCGGCCCGTGTTTGCCGACGTGGACCCAGAGACGTATCTGATGGACGTTTCAGAGGTAGAGCGTGTCATCACTTCGAAGACAAAGGCACTGCTGCCGGTGCATCTCTACGGGCAGATGGTCGCGATGGACAGGCTGACGACCATCGCCGGCCGCCACCATCTTCCCGTGATCGAAGATGCGGCCCAGGCACATGGAGCTACCTACAGAGGGAAGAGCCCCGGTCAGTGGGGAGACGCGGCGTGCTTCAGCTTCTATCCCGGAAAGAACCTCGGGGCATGGGGCGATGGAGGCGCCGTCGTTTCACGAGACAAGTCACTTGCTCAACGAATAAGCATGCGGGCCAATCACGGCCGCAAGGATAAATACGAGCACGCGTTTGCGGGTGTGAGCTCCCGACTCGATGGCCTTCAAGCCGCTATCCTTCGAGTCAAGCTCAGGCATCTCTCACAGTGGAACAAGGCGAGGCGCCGGGCTGCTGAATGGTATGACGAATTGCTGGATGGCACAGATGGAATCCAGCTACCGAAAACGTCATCCGACGCCGAGCATGTGTTTCACCTCTATGTCGTTCAGATCGAGGATCGCGACAGGATCCTTAGGGAACTGAATCGACATGGCATAGGAGCCGGTGTGCACTACCCGATTCCCGTACACGAACAGCCAGCCTACGGCAATCTGGGCATCAGCCCAGAGTCCCTGCCAGTGACTCACAGGATCGCTCAGCGAATCCTGTCCTTGCCCATTTACCCCGAGATTACCCGCGAGCAGGTCGAGACTGTGTCGGCGGAGTTGCGGTCCCGTCTGAGGCGGTAATGGTGCGAGTGGCTAGGCAGACCCACGTGCCCGCAGCGAGGAAGCTGGGGATCCCGTTGGCGAATTCCCCAGTCTCCGCGCAGAATTGAGATGGCTGAGTAACACGACCATTGATCACCATCCTCCGGCGATTACTTCCTAGGAAAGTATCAAAGCACTATGTTCGACCTTTCACGATAACAGGTGAGAGGAAGCATTATGACGCTAGGAGATTCTTTGAATCCTGGTACGCGACGGCGGTGCAAAAGGAGTTCTCCGACGGGATAACGATATCCGGAGAATACAATCCTCTCTATTCACGCTATCACTACAATAGCGTAGAAAATGGCATCCTGGAGTATCTGGCGCAATACCCGGTGCCTTTCATCACCGCAGTGCTCGACGTCGGACCGGGAGCAGGTCACTGGATTGACTTCTACAGGGATGTCGTGCGGGCTTCGGAGATCGTGGGGGTGGAGATCGCGCCGACGGCAGTACGGGCTCTCAGAGACAAGTATGACGGTGTCCGCGAGGTTGTGATCAAAGAAGGTGATGTCTCCGAGGTCGGCTTCTCCCTGGACAAGGAGTTTGACATCGTGAACGCCATCGGTGTGATGTTTCACATTACGGATGATCCCAAATGGCAGGCGGCCGTTGGAAATCTCGCGCGGCATCTGAGTCCAAGCGGGGTCATCATAGTTGGAGGCCAGTTCGGACACATTACGCGAGACGTGCAGTTTCACTCTAACGACGACTTCTCCAGCTGGGAGGGGTTGCATGACGCCGGCCAGGACATCGTGCTCGTGAACAAGCGCATACGCTCTCTGCGGAAGTGGAAGCGCTGCGCTGCCAGCGCTGGCCTGGTCGTTGACAGGCTAATCAAGACTCGCCAGCACTCAACGATTCGAACCCCGGAAAACAATGTCCTCGTGCTCAAACGCGCCAGGAGTTAATTATGACCTGCTGGTGAATCGCGGCTGAAGCAGCACGCTGTTGACCGGAACGCCGACACGATGTCCAACTCATGCGTCGACATAGACCCTTGCACGGATACGCGTTGGGAAGCCTTCGTGTCCGAGCGTGATGCCCCGATATACCTCGGGCCCATGTGGCTTCGGATATTGCGGACTGTGTACGGGTTCGAACCCCAGGTCCTGGCCTGCCTACATCCCGGTGGAGCCATCCGCAGTGCGATATGCTTCGTTCATATCTCCGATCTCCTCGGGGATAGGCTCGCGTCGCTGCCGTTCTGTGACTACGCAGACCCTGTCCTGGATACACCCGAAGACTGGGACATTTTTGTCGCAGCACTACAAGAGCGGTATCCAGATGTGCCTCTAACGGTCCGTGTAACGCACCAGGAGATCGTCCGTCAAGACCCCCGATTCGCGAATGTTCGAGACGCCATCCTGCACCGGCTAGACCTCAGCGAAGGTTTCGAATCCTACTGGAAGCATGCCACTAAGGACTATCGGAAGGCTGTGCGGAAGGCGGTCAAGGGCAACGTCGAGGTCCAGGTCGGCGACGACCTGGAAAGCGTGAGGCGCTACTATCGTATTCACCAATCTAACCGGGGTTCCCGGTTCGGCAACCTGGTGCAGCCGATCTCCTTCTTCGAAGCCCTTTGGAAATCTTTTGTCAGTCAGGGGAATGGTTTCGTCATGGTTGCGGAGCGAGACGGCGAGGCCTTAGCCGCTACCCTGTATCTCGTTGCCAACGGCGTTCTCTATGACAAGTTCAGTGCATCGCTGAAAGAGGGTTTGCCTTATCGGCCCAACAATCTCCTGCTTCATGAAGGGGCACGCTGGGCTTGTGATAGAGGGCTTCGAGCGATGGACCTGGGCCTTACCGGGGCATCCAACGAGGGGCTGCTCCACTTCAAGGATAGCTGTGGAGCCAGCCGATATCCACTTAATTTCATGCGTAAGACGCCGGCTCGCTATGATGGACGCAAGGAATCGGAGGGCAGAGAGCTTTTGAATAGGCTAGCGGGGCTCTTCACGGAGGATGGCGTACCGGCCGAAGTGACCGAGAGGGCCGGGGCACTGCTCTACCAATACTTTGCATGAATCGAAATTCCCTATCCGATGACGAAGTCGGGCACACCAGCGGATCTCCTCAATCAGCCGCAAGAGCATCTCCTAGAATGGCTCAACGCAGCGCTGGCACCTTTGGAGGCGGAGGTAATCAAGGATGCGATGGCGCCACGGCTGCCCACGGTGTTCGTGGTGGGTGCGCCGAGGGCGGGAACAACGCTGCTGGCCCAGCTTCTGGCCTCCACCGGCGCTCTGGCGTATGTGAATAACTTCGTCGCAAGGTTCTGGTCTGCGCCGGTCGTGGGTGCTTTGATTGACAAGGCGCTCCGAGTCTCGGGAGGGACTCCTAGCTTAGAGTATGACTCAAAGTTCGGGACAACCGCCGGCTGGTCCGGGCCTCACGAGTTTGGCTATTTCTGGCGGCGTTGGCTACCCGTAGACGATGCTGACGCCACGCGATCACAGCAAGGTGATGCGGACGTAGGAGAGCTACTCAGGGAACTTTACGGGCTGGAACAGGTGTACGACAAGCCGTTATTCTTCAAGAACCTACGCTGCACGTTGCACATTCCATTCTTGGCAGCCACGCTGCCGCGAGCCCAGTTCGTACTGGTTCGACGCAATCCCCTTTTTAACGCCCAGTCGATATTGCTCATGAGACAAGCGAAGTACGGTAATCAGTCTGAATGGGGCCCGATCCGTCCCAAGGAATACTCGAAACTCGCATCCAGATCACCCGCAGAGCAGGCGGTTGGGCAGGTGTATTACTTATTGAAAGAGGCGAAGTCAGCTCTGGCTCAACTCGACGAGAGCCGTTATCTGGAAATCCAGTACGAAGGCCTTTGCGCGCAGCCGACGAGTGTCGTAAGTAGCATCTTCGAGAGGGTATTCACAGACGCCTCCCAAGCAGCGTATGTCGCCAGCGCCGGCTCGGCGGGCAAGCGATTCGAATCAAAAAACTTCCAGCGCGTCCCGGACGGAGAATTCAGCGAGCTTCAGGCTCTTTGCCGGAAGTATTTCGGCACGCCGGTGAGCTAGACTGCCAAGTTAGTAAGTGCAATGAGAAACTACAGAATCGTCAGGATTGCCAATCTATCGTACGATCCACCACAACAGGCTCTCTACGAGAATGGCTCTAGGTTAGGGCTTGAATCATATGCTGAGCAACAGAAGGCCTTTTTTGAAACTGAATGCAACTATTCGAATAGCTTCTCAAGGACGATGAACTCCTTTGGCCACGACGCCCACGAGATTGTATGCGACCTGGAAATCCTGCAGAAAACATGGGCCAGGGAGCAAGGTGTCAAGTATGACGCCGCCCGGTGGCAGTACGACATTATCCTGGCACAGCTTCAAGACCTCAGGCCTGACGTGGTCTACTTCCAGGACATTCATTCACTGCCCTACCCTATTCGAAAGGATCTCAAAGTACGGTTCCCTTTTATCAAGCTCGTAGTAGTACACAAGGGATACCCCGGGCCTGCCGACGAGGTCGCAGATGCGGATGTGCTATTCGCCGGGCTTACCACCTTCAGACAGTATGATGCCGCGGGCCTGAGGCCACATCTTCTGTACCACTATTTTGACGACGCCATCCTGGATAAAATAGGCGCCGAGAGCCATTCTCGGCCTGGCGTCCAGCATGACTTTACATTCGCGGGCTCGTCTGGATTCGGCTACGGCCTGGGCCATCAAGCCAGATACTGGGCGCTATTCGACCTAGCCAAGAAGACCAATATTGAGCTCTGGGTCCACGACAAGAAGAGACCTCAACGGAGGCCCAGAATTCTCAGCCCTCGCAGAGTAAAAGCTCAAGTGCGGAGATTGCTTAGGAGGGTTTTAGGGAACGCGGGTGTCAATACGCTACGCAGATGGGGAGGCACGGACCTGGCGCCTGGCAAGCTTAGGAGGCTGGTGATCAAAGTCATAGATCAAGACGGTCAATCCGCGAAACCACGTCACCAGGATAGCGAAATGGATGGCCGGAGAATGCCAACAAGACCCTTGGCTGAACTGCTGTGGAAACGGTGCCATCCCGCTGTATTCGGCACCAATATGTATCGGGTACTGCGTCAGTCCAAAGTCACGTTCAACATGCACACGGATGCGGCTTCAGATTCGATTGGACCGACCGTAGGGAACATGAGGATGTTTCAGGCTACTGGTGCCGGGACGTGCCTGCTGACGGATACCGGGAAGAACATGCCGGACCTCTTCGAGGAGGACCGAGAGGTGGTCACCTATTCGTCGATAGACGAGTGCGTCGAGAAAGTGGACTACCTCCTCGAACATGACGACGTCCGGCGTGAGATCGCGGCAGCCGGCCAGCGGCGCACGTTGAGAGACCATACGGTCATGCAGCGGTGCCGGCAGATCGACGAGATCTTGCAGGAAGCGCTTTGAGCAGCCCCACCGGATCCAACACGGCGCGTCGTGACTCGGCGCGATGTATCGTGACCGGCGGCGCTGGCTTCATCGGCAGCCACCTGGTGGAGCGCCTGCTCCTAGACGGCCACAACGTGACGGTACTGGACAACTTCTCCACGGGCCGCGATGTGAACTTGGATCCGGTCAAGGATAACCCGCGGCTGTCCATCCACTGCGCCGATGTGTCCCACCACTCTGACATCACTCACTACTTTGAGGATATCGACTGGGTCTTCCATATCTCGGCCCTGGCCGACGTGGTGCCATCCATCCAGCAACCCCTTGAGTACCACGGCGCCAACGTGGATGGCACCATCTCCGTCCTGGAGGCTGCACGCCTGGCAGGCGTCAACAGGTTCGTCTATGCGGCGTCATCGTCGTGCTACGGCATTTCGGACGAGTACCCGACCCCCGAGGCGGCGCCCAGCAGGCCAATGTACCCGTACGCTCTCACAAAGTACGTCGGCGAGCAGTACACGCTGCATTGGGGCCGGGTCTATGGGCTGCCGGTGGTATCTCTCCGGCTGTTTAACGTGTACGGCCCGCGGGCCCGCACCTCTGGCACATACGGGGCTGTGATCGGCGTCTTTCTGGCCCAGAAGCTGGCGGGGAAGCCCTTCACGGTGGTAGGAGACGGAACACAGACACGAGACTTCACCTTCGTCACGGATGTCGCCGACGCCTTTGTCAAGGCGGCGGAATCTGATGTCGTGATGGAGGTCTTCAACGTCGGCTCGGGGAACACGTACAGCGTGAACCGTCTGGCGGAGCTGCTGGAGGGAGATACGGTGTACCTCCCCAAGAGGCCCGGAGAGCCCGAATGCACATTTGCCGATATCACCAAGATCACCCAAACGTTGGGATGGCAACCCCAAGTGAGCTTCGAGAAGGGGGTGCGCATCATGCTGGACAACCTCGACCAGTGGCGCACCGCGCCCGTCTGGGACGAAGCGTCGATCAAGGAAGCGACCCGAGACTGGTTCGCGTACCTCGGCAGCTCGCCTGAGAGAAACGGAGGGTAGCGCCCGTGGGACCCGAGGTCAGGACCGCCGGGAGAAAGCTTAAGGACCTGCGGGAGCTATCGCGAGTCCTGGAGACAGCGAGGGCGCAAGGCAAGAAGGTGGTCCACTGCCACGGCGTATTCGATCTGCTGCACATTGGGCACATCCGATATTTTGAGCAGGCCAAAAAGCTGGGAGACGTGCTGGCTGTCACGATTACGCCGGACGTGTACGTTAATAAAGGCCCTGGTCGCCCCGCGTTTAACGAGCAGCTACGCGCAGAAGCCATTGTCGCGTTGGACTGCGTTGACTACGTAGCCATAAACCAGTGGTCGACCGCCGTTGAGGCAATTCGCCTCTTGCGACCTCACCACTACGTCAAGGGGGCCGACTACAAGGACCCGGAAGAAGACGTTACGGGCGGCATCGCCCTGGAACGCGCCGCCATAGAATCCGTCGGTGGCGAGCTTGCATTCACGGAAGACATAACCTTCAGCTCTTCGAATCTGATCAACCGGCACCTTTCGGTGCTTCCCGAAGAGCTGAACGACTATCTCAGGGACTTCTCGAGTAGATATAGTGCAGACTACGTAATCGGCTGTGTCGAGGGGGTACAGTCGTTGAAAGTACTGGTAGTGGGAGAGGCGATCGTCGATGACTACCAGTACTGCGAGGCAATCGGCAAGTCCTCCAAGGAACCGGTGCTGGCGGTCAAAAGCCTTGCCGCAGAAAGGTTTGCCGGGGGCATACTTGCCGTGGGCAACCACGTGGCGAACTTCTGCGATCACGTGGGCCTAATTACATTCCTGGGAGCGGAAAACTCTCAGGAGGATTTTGTTCGAGGGGAGCTCAACGCGGACATTGAGGCGACTTTCCTGTATCGAAGGGACTCCCCTACTATCGTCAAGCGCCGCTACATAGAGAACTACTTTCTCACGAAGCTGTGGGAGGTCTACGAGATCAACGAGGACGCCCTCCATCCGGCCGATGACGAGCTGCTGTGTGCCACGCTAAGAGAGGAGTTGCCCAAATATGATGTGGTGATCGTTGTAGACTTCGGCCACAGCATGTTGAGTGGAGAGGCGATTGACATCTTGTGCAGTAAGGCCCGCTTTTTGGCCGTGAACGCCCAGTCTAATGCCGGAAACCTGGGCTACCACTCCATATCCAAGTATTCGCGAGCCGACTACGTCAGCCTAAGTGAAAATGAGATCCGGTTGGACGCCAGAGACCGCACGGGCGACCTCAAGTGTATTATCAAAGACCTGTCCAAACAGCTCGACTGCGCCCGCGTCGTGGTAACCCGAGGCAACCGCGGCGCACTCTGCTACGGCGAGGGCGAAGGGTTCTTTGATGTGCCTGCACTGACCGAGAAGGTGGTGGACAGGATCGGCGCCGGTGATGCATTTCTTGCCGTGACGTCTCTGTGCGTGGCCCGCAACACGCCGATGGAGGCCATCGGTCTGATCGGGAATGCCGTGGGGGCGCAGGCGGTCGCCACCATGGGCAACCGCAATCCCGTCGAGCGCATCCCACTGCTCAAGGGAATCGAGGCCCTGCTGAAGTGAGCATCGAGCTCCCCGCCGGTGGCAAAGGAGGACGATGAGTTGATGTCTCGTGGGGCAGTCGACTATCTCGAACAAGTATCTCGAATGATGCTCGCCACGCAGGTGACGAACAGGGAAGGCGCCGCCCTCGGCCTGGACGAGGGAGCGGAGGCGGCGGTGCAGATGATCCTATCGTTGGCGGGCTCTGCCCGCAAGGCGATGCTCGCGGGCAACGGAGGAAGCGCCGCCATGGCCAGCCACATACAGAACGATCTGTGCAAGGCCGTCGGCGTCCGGGCGCTGGTGTTCACTGAGCAGCCCCTGCTGATGGCCCTGGCCAACGACGACGGGTACGAGACCATCTTCGAGATGCCTGTGCGATTGTGGGCACAGCCGGGGGACCTCATGATAGGCCTCAGCAGCTCGGGGCGGTCGGAGAATATTCTCAGGGCGGTGCGCGCGTCTCAGGAAAGACAATGTGGCGTCATAACTCTATCCGGGTTCAGCCCGGACAACCCCCTTCGTCGCCTCGGGGACCTTAACTTCTACGTGGATTCCGATGTATACGGCTACGTCGAAACTGCACACGCCGCGCTGGCCCACTTCATGATCGATCGGGCCGCGAGTCTCGTCAGGGAGGACGCCGACGGTGAGGGGCTGAAGTGAACCCCTGCGACGGGCCCAACCACCTCGACAAGAGCGCCAGCCCGAGTCTGCCCAGTCCATCTCCGAGCGAAGACGAATGACGACTGACGGAGCGGTCCTGGTTACCGGCGGGGCGGGATACGTAGGCACCGCTCTTGTGCCAAGGCTCCTCGAGCGTGGCTACAGAGTAAAGGTGCTTGACCTGTACCTCTTCGGCGAGAATGTCTTGGATTCGGTGAAGGACAACCCCAGACTGGAGCAGGTAAAGGGGGACATCCGAGACGAGGAAGGGCTCAAGAGGGTCCTACATGGCTGTGATCAGGTCATCCATCTGGCGTGCATCTCCAACGACCCAAGCTTCGAGCTCAACCCCGCTTTGAGCCGGGCAATCAACTACGACGCATTCCGTCCTCTTGTCGAAATCAGTAAGGCAAGCGGAGTCCGGCGGTTCATCTATGCATCCACGTCCAGCGTGTATGGCGTAAGCGACGCCGAAAACGTGACGGAGGACCATCCCCTCGTACCCATCACGGACTACAACAAGTACAAGGGTCTGTGCGAGCCAATACTCCTCGAGCACCAGTCGCCCGACTTTACTACGGTGGTCATTCGGCCGGCGACTGTCTGCGGTTACTCGCCTCGCCAGCGGCTTGACCTGGCCGTCAATATCCTGACCAACCATGCGGTAACCCTGGGTAGCATCAAGGTCTTCGGCGGCACACAGATGAGACCCAACATTCACATCGACGACATGGTCGATCTGTATTCGACGCTGCTGGAGGCTCCGGACGAGCGGATAGCCGGTGAGACCTTCAATGCGGGCTACGAGAACCGCACCATCTTACAGATCGCCGAGACTGTCCGCGATACTCTCAGGCGCTCTTCGCCAGGACCAGAAGAGATCGAGATCGTGACGACCCCGTCCGATGACATGCGCTCCTACCACATCTCGTCGGCGAAGATCAGGCGTGAGCTGGGCTTCCTGCCCAAACGGACAGTCGAGAACGCGGTACAGGACCTTGCCGCCGCTCTTCGCGCGGGCATACTCCCCAACTCGATGAGCGACACGCGCTACTACAACATCAAGACCATGCAGGCATCCAACCTGACGTGAAGCCGAGAGCGCGCGCCTGATGGGGCTCCCCACATGAGTCCAACGGCTACCATTTCAAGTAATGGCCTTGGTGAGCTTGAGGCCGTAGCGCGGCGGATTCGCGGAAATCTCTGCGAGATGTCGCACAAGGCCGGGACACCACACCTTGGATCATCGCTGTCATGCGTCGACATCCTGGTCGCGGTCTACTGGGGCACCTTGGACATTGATCCGGAGAAACCACAAGACCCGTACCGCGACCGGTTTATTCTCAGCAAGGGGCATGCGGCATCAACGCTCTACGCCACCCTTGCGCATCGAGGTTTCTTCCCTATCGAGGAGCTCCGCACCTTCGCCGAGGCTGGTGGAAAGCTCGCCGAGCAGCCCAGTCCGGGGTGCATGCCAGGTGTAGAGGCCGCCACTGGGTCGCTGGGACACGGGCTTTCCCTTGGCCTAGGAATGGCTCTTGCCGGACGGATACAGGGCCACTCCTTTCGCGTCTTCGTCGCGATGAGTGATGGCGAGTGCAACGAAGGCTCGGTCTGGGAGGCGGCTATGTTCGCGCCGGCCCATGAGCTCGATAGTGTTGCGGTCATCATCGACTACAACAAGTGGCAGGCCACCGGAAAAAGCGATGACGTGATGGCGCTTCGGCCTCTCAGGCAAAAGTGGGAGGCGTTCGGCTGGAGCGCCTATGAGGTGGATGGCCACGACATGGGGGCGCTGGTGGACGCGGTCAGGAATGTGCCGGACGGGTCAGGCAAGCCGGTTGCGATAGTAGCCCATACCGTAAAGGGCAAGGGCATATCCTTCATGGAGGACGACAACAACTGGCACTACCGGAGTCCCGACGCGGGTGAGCTTCAGAGGGCCAAGGCGGAGCTCGGGCTGTCATGAGAAACGCCTTTGCTCTGGAGGTTACCGAGCTCGCAGCAAAGGACGAGCGCATCGTGCTGCTCTCAGGGGACATAGGCAACCGGCTTTTTGATGACTACAAGGCGCTCTACCCAGGCCGGTTCCTGAACACCGGCGTGGCCGAGGCCAACATGGTAAGCGTGGCGGCCGGCATGGCGCTCTGCGGGCTTCGGCCGGTGGTCTATACGATCACACCCTTCGTGACCACACGCTGCCTGGAGCAGATCCGGGTTGATGTCTGTTACCAAAACCTGGCGGTGACACTTGTGGGGGTTGGAGGAGGTCTGTCGTACGCTTCCCTGGGTGCCACACACCATTCGTGCGAAGACCTCGCCTTCATGCGCGCGCTTCCGCATATGAGGGTGGTATGTCCTGGCGATGCGGTGGAGGTGCGGCTGGCGCTGCGGGAGGCCCTGGCGAGTGAGACGCCGGTGTACATTCGGCTGGGCAAGAGAGGGGAGCCGGTTATACACGAGCAGACCCCGGAGTTCGAGATCGGCAAGGGAATAGTCGTTCGCCCCGGAACGGACGTCTGCCTTCTTGCCACGGGCAATATGCTGCCCGGCGCGGTGCGGGCGGCCGACGAGCTCGCAAAGAGCGGAATCTCCGCGCAGGTTGTCAGCTTCCACACCGTCAAGCCGCTGGATGGACGGCTCCTCGGAGAAGTCTTCTCCAGGTACTCCGCCGTCGTGAGCGTCGAGGAGCACAGCATTCTGGGGGGCCTCGGCGGCGGCATCGCCGAGTGGCTGTCCGATCACCCGGGTCAGAGGGCCCGATTCCGCCGCATCGGCACGGCGGACACCTTCATGCACGATGCGGGCGAGCAGGAATACGCGCGCGAGTATTTCGGACTCACGCCTGAGCGCATCGCCGAAAAAGCGCGGCAATTGTACCAGGCCGCAGATTCAGGTCTGCGCGCCCAGGTGAGGAATTGAAGACCCCGGCGGCGGTCCTTGTCGAGACTGGCAGGCCTCTCGCCCTGGCAGAACTGGATATTCCCCCGCTGAAGCCAGGGCAGGTGCTCGTCGAGATCGCGTTTAGCGGAGTTTGCCGGACCCAGATTCTTGAGTCTCGCGGCTACCGAGGCGCCGACCCTCACCTTCCACACTGTCTCGGGCACGAGGGGAGCGGCGTGGTCCGTGAGCTGGGGCAGGATGTGGCCAAGGTTCGGACGGGCGACGAGGTGATCCTGTCCTGGATCACGGGCAGTGGCGCCGATGTGTCGAGTACGACGTACCGGTGGGGTAGCCGTACCGTCAACTCGGGCGCCATCACCACCTTCAGCAAGTATGCGGTGATCAGCGAAAACCGTCTCACCGTTAAGCCGGCCGGCCTGCCGATGAGGGACGCGGCCATGGTTGGCTGCGCCGTTGCGACGGGCGTCGGAGCTGTGCTCAACGCGGCACGGCCGAGGCCCGGCCAGAGTCTGGCCGTTTTCGGGACCGGCGGCATCGGCCTCTGTGCCGTCGCGGGGGCGGCCGTCGCCGGGTGCTCGCCGATCATCGCCGTCGATATCCGCCGCGACATGCTGGATCTGGCCGACGTCATGGGTGCAACGCACCTGGTAGACGCCGCCGCCAGTGAGCCCGTCGCAGAGGTCGTCGGCATCTGCCCGGGGGGCGTCGATTTCGCAATAGAGGCCAGCGGCCTGCCACACGTCATGCTGCAGAGCCTCGCCAGCGTCCGGGCCCAGGGAGGCATCGCCGTCGTGGTGGGCAACGCCAGGCACGATGAGACGGTAGCGCTGGACCCCAGGCAGCTCAACATGGGCAAACGACTGTTTGGCACCTGGGGCGGAGACAGCAATCCCGACCGTGACTACCCCAAGTACGCCGAGCTGATCACCTCCGGAAAGCTCAACTTGACCTCAATTGCTTCCGAGGCCTATCCCTTGAACGCGATCAACGATGCGCTGGACGACATGGAGGCCGGCAGGGCCGCCCGGCCTCTTATAGACATGACTTCGGAGTAGGGCTGTCCGTTTTGATCGGCATCGACTTTGACAATACCGTCGTCTGCTACGACCAGGTGTTTCACGAGGTGGCGGCGCAACGGGGATGGATACCGGCGGACATACCGGCCACAAAGGACCACGTCCGGGACTACATGCGCCGGCACGGCAACGAGGACGGCTGGACGGAACTCCAAGGCTATGTCTACGGTCCCTACATGCGCAACGCCCTCCCATTTCCTGGGGTGCTGGATTTCCTGACTAGTTGCAGGCAGCGGCGCATACCTGTGTGCATCATCAGCCACAAGACCCCCTACCCTTTTCGAGGTCCCAGATACGGCCTTCATCAGGCTGCACAGAAGTGGCTGGGAACCCGCGGGTTTTATGATCCCTTGGAGGCAGGACTTGTGCCGGAGCAGGTAAACTTCGAGCTTACCAAGGAAGAGAAACTGGACCGAATTGGCGCGATGGGTTGTACTCATTTCATCGATGATCTGCCGGAGTTCTTGAGTGAGGCCCGGTTTCCCGAGGGTGTCGAACGCATCCTGTTCGACCCAAACGAGCGCCACTCTACCGAGCACCGCTTCCGCCGCGCCAAATCGTGGACCGAGATCGGCGAGATCTTGAATCATGGTAGGACTGGCCGGCCATGAACGCAAAGGGGCTTAGGGAAGCCACCGGCAGGCTTCTCGATACGGCGGGAATGGTTGGAGACTTTAGCCTGCACCGGCTGGCCGGCGGCGCCAACAACAGGGTGTTCAGGGTCGATGCAAATGGCTCAACAGCACTGCTAAAGCAGTACTTCCAACATTCCGAGGACCCGAGAGACCGCATGGGCGCCGAGTTCGCCTTTTCCAGCTTTGCCTGGGACAACGGCTTGCGCTGGCTGCCCCGGCCCCTCGCGTGCGACGCCGAGAACCGTCTTGGCCTGTACCAGTTTGTGCGGGGACGCCCCGTCCAACCTGGCGAAGTCAATTGGCAGGCAGTCAGTTCGGCGATCAGCTTTTACCGCGAGCTCAACCGCTACAAGAGCGGATCTGGCGCCCTGGGCCTCCCGAAAGCATCTGAGGCCTGCTTCACTCTCGATGAGCATCTGGGACGCGTGGAGCGAAGGGTCCAGGCGCTCAGGGAAATGGACGGATCGTCCGACATCGATGGCGAGGCCATCGATTTCACGAGGAACGGACTATCGGAGGTTTGGGAGATTACTAGGAACACCGCCGTGAGGCAGGCCGACGCAATCGGATTTGCACTCCATTCAGAGCTCTTCCGGCGGGACAGATGCATATCTCCATCGGACTTTGGCTTTCACAACGCCCTTGTTGACCCTGAGGGCGGCCTGCGCTTCATTGATTTTGAATACGCGGGATGGGACGACCCGGCCAAGATGGTCTGCGACTTCTTCTGTCAGCCGGCCGTTCCAGTGCCTATGGACTTCTACGATAAGTTTGTCGAGAGCATCGTCTCGGGCCTGGATCGACCCGACAAACACTCGCAGCGCATTTCGCTGCTCATGCCTGTATACCGGGTCAAATGGTGCTGCATAATGATGAACGGCTTTTTACCGTGGGGCGGCGAGCGGCGCCGCTTCGCACGCGGGGGAGACGACGCACGAGAGAAGGCCGAGCAGCTAGAGAAGGCGCGGCGTGCGCTGGCCGGCGTGACGGGCTAGCAGAGTGCCCAGTCCAGCGAGCTCAAAGAATCAGCGAGTCTAGCGATTCCATGGATATACCCGGCAAGACCGTAGTGCTCGGCGCCAACTCTTTCTCGGGGCAAGACTTCGTCGACCTCTTGCTCAACAATCCCGGCAACCAGGTAATCGGCGTCAGTCGCTCGGCGGAGCGGTCCGGGCTGTTTCTGAAGTACAAATCCCGTACCGACCTGTCGCGGTTTCGATATGTCCAGGCCGATTTGAACCGAGACATGCCCGCACTGCTGAAACTCCTCGACACCGAGCGCCCGGATTACGTCGTGAACTTCGCCGCTCAGAGTGAGGTCGCGCCAAGCTGGGAGCGGCCCGAGCATTGGTACCAGACCAACTGTGTCGCGCTGGCCAAGCTGGTCAATCACCTGCGCAGGCAGGACTACCTGCAACGCTATCTCCACATCTCCTCGCCGGAGGTATACGGTAAGTGCGTCGGACAGGTCTACGAGGATGCGCCCCTCAATCCCAGCACACCCTACGCCGCCTCGAAAGCTGCGGCAGACATGCTTCTGTCCACATACTTCAATCAGTTCCGCTTTCCCCTGGTCACTGTGCGCGCGACCAACGTGTATGGCGCCCGTCAGCAGCTTTACAAGATTATTCCCCGCGCTGTTATCTACATGAGGTCCGGCCGGAAGGTCCAGCTACACGGCGGCGGTAAGGCGGTCAAGTCGTACATCCACATACGCGACGTGTCCCGAGGCGAGCTGGCCGCCCTTGAGAAGGGCGACCTGGGGAAGACCTACCACCTTTCGCCGAAGGACGGCATTGCTGTGAGTGAGGTGGTCGGGATGATCTGCCGGCGGTTGGGGCGGCGGTTGGGGCGGCGGTTGGAGGATGCTACCACGGAGGTTGATGAGCGACCAGGTCAGGATGCCGCCTACGTGATAGACTCCAGCCGCGCGCAGACAGAGCTTGGGTGGTCTCCCGAGACGGCTATTGAAGAGGGTCTCTCTGAAGTGATCGCCTGGGTCGAGCGTAATTGGGCCAAGATCCAGAAGCAGCCGCTTGAGTACCGGCATAAGCCGTAGGGGTGACGGACGTGTTGCATGGCCTACGTTGACTTCCTGACGCCGGTCCATTCCGGCACAAAGCGAGACTACCTCGCCCGCGTGAACGCATACCCGAAATCGGAGGCGGCCAAGGTAGCCAAAAAATTCGGCGCCGAGTATTGGGACGGGGACCGGAAGTTCGGGTACGGCGGCTACTCCTATGATGGCCGCTGGCGGCCAGTCGCGGACGCCATGGCTGAATACTACGGAATAGGGCCAGGAGACAGCATTCTGGACGTAGGATGCGGCAAAGGCTTCTTGCTGTACGAGTTCACCCAGTCGGTGCCGGGCGTCGAGGTGCGCGGGCTCGATATCTCTGATTATGCCGTCGCCAACGCAAAGGAGGAGGTACGGCCGTTCCTGCAGGTGGGTAACGCCAATTCCCTCCCCTTCCAGGACGACACCTTCTCGCTGGTTGTATCCATCACCACCCTGCACAATCTCCATTGCTTCGACCTGGACAAGGCGCTCCGCGAGATCGAACGTGTCGGCAAGAAGAGCAAGTACATGGTCGTCGAGTCATATCGCAACGAGGCCGAGAAGGTCAACCTCCTCTACTGGCAGCTCACCTGTGAGTCCTTCTACTCACCCGACGAGTGGCAGTGGTGGTTTGACCGATGCGACTACACGGGCGACCACTCGTTCATATACTTCGAATGAGCCCTCATTGACCGGAAGCACAAACATCGTAGGTTAAACTCGACGCGAACTCGCGTTTATCGGACTAGGCGGGACTTGAACAAGACAAGGCTGGAGCGCATACGAGAGTATTCGGCAGGCTGCTGTCCCGAGTGGAGGGCCGGTGCAGCGAGTACTTTTTGCAGCAGCAATGTGGACCTACTATAGGCGAGGGATTGGTCCCGCTCCGGGCCATGCTGGCAAGCTGACCACAATGGATATTGGAGTCGACGGCAATGAGTGACACCACGCGGGAGCCCCAGTACCAGCAATTGCTGGAGTTGCGGGACAAAAAGGGCCTGACGCCTCTCGGTCTGATGACCAACGTCACATGGCGCGACGACCCAAGGCATTTCGCGTGGCTGTTTTCTAGATACAAGTTCGTGTCCAAGATGCTGGCCGGGGCCAGTAGCGTGCTCGAGGTGGGTTGCGCGGATGCATTCGCCACGCGCATCGTCTTGCAGGAAGTAGGACGGCTAACCGCCGTCGATTTTGATCCCATCCTGGTCAAAGATGTAAACGACCGCATGGACGACGAGTGGGAATTCGACTGCCGGGTCCACGACATACTGGAAGGGCCTGTGCGGGGGGCCTTTGACGGCGCCTACGCTCTGGACGTGCTGGAGCACATTCCTCAAGAGGATGAGGACCGTTTCCTGTCCAACGTGGCCCACTCTATGACTGAGCATGGCGTCCTGATCATAGGGACCCCTTCAATTCAGTCGCAGGCATACGCGTCTCCTCAAAGCAGGCAAGGACACGTCAACTGCAAGGACTATACGGCACTAAAAGAACTGATGTCGCGCTTTTTTGACAATGTGTTCGTCTTCTCCATGAACGATGAGGTCGTCCACACTGGCTTCTACCCGATGGCCCAGTATCTTATTGCTTTGTGCTGCTCGAAGAAATGAACCAGCAGGACACAAATCGGTAGGGGACCTTGCCAGTGTACAGCCTTGTTGTGGGAGCCGATGGCGTGATAGGCCGTGCACTGGCTTCGCGACTGGCCCTTGATGGGGCGCCCCCACTGGTGACCACGCGACGAGCAGAAACTGTCACCGATACCCGGCTATACCTTGACTTGGCAGACGACTTGTCGGGCTGGCTCCCTCCCGCAGGAATCTCCGTAGCATATCTTTGCGCCGCAGTGAGTTCACAGGAACGTTGCCGAGCGGAACCGCATCACACCGCGATGGTGAACGTCCACAATACCGTGAGGCTGGCGAGAAAGCTGAGTGAAGCTGGAGCGTTCGTTATATTCCCGTCCACCAGCCTGGTATTCGATGGCTCCGTACCTTTCAGGAAAGCGAATGACGCCACATGCCCGCTCACCGAGTACGGGAGGCAGAAAGCCCTGGCCGAGGCACTGTTGCGCGACCGGGACGGTCTATTCGGGGTTGTCCGATTTACCAAGGTCCTGTGGCCGGACGTGCCCCTTCTCAGGGGGTGGGTCCGATCGCTGACAAAGGGTGAACCCGTGCATCCCCTTTCAGACATGGTGATGGCGCCACTGTCGGTCGACTTCGCAGTCGAAGTCCTTGCCTGTGTCGCCGAGAACCGGACGCCAGGCATCATTCAGGTCTCCGGCCCTACGGACATTTCCTACGATCAAGTGGCGCGCCATATCGCGATAGGCATCGGCGCGAGCCAAGACCTCGTTCAGCCTGTCACGTCTGGGCAGGCGGGCATTAACATCGAAGCTGTCCCTCCAAACACCACGCTCGATACTACCAGGCTGCACCAGGAGTATGACAAATCGCCCCCGGACGTATGGTCGACCATAGACTCGGTGCTCGACCTTTGAATCAACCGTCATCCGATTCGCCCCCAGGGTACCGCTGCCACGTCTGTGCCAGTGCTGCGCTGGATTCAGTGCCAGGATTCGAACTCTTCCGCCGGGTCAGTTCAGACTGCAGGCCGTGGCGCCGGGGCGGCCAACTCTCCGTGTGCTCAGCCTGCGGATGCGTCCAGAAAGTGACTCATTCACGCTGGCGCTCAGAGGTAGAGGAGATCTATGAAGCCTACTCACTCTACCACCAGAGCAAGGGGGCCGAGCAGGTAGTATTTGAGGAGGGTTCGGGAATACCGGAGGCGCGTTCGAGGCGGCTTTTGGGACGCCTCTTCGCCGAGGTCCATTTGCCCGAGGAGGGAGCTCTGCTCGACGTCGGTTGCGGCAACGGTGAGCTGCTACGTACGTTTAGCGAAATGGTGCCTCGTTGGTCCCTTGTCGGTACTGAGCTGGACGACAGGCACCGCAGCGCCGTCGAGGGTATCCGGGGAGTCCAAGGGTTCTTCGCGCGCGCTCCGGACCAGGTCCCCGGTGAGTTCGGGCTCATCACGATGGTCCACGTACTGGAGCACGTCCCGGAGCCCAGGGAGTTTCTCCAGAGACTGGGGGACAGGCTGACACGAGACGGCGTCATCATGGCGCAGGTGCCTAACTACGGCCAGAACCCCTTTGATCTACTTGTCGCGGACCACTGCACACACTTCACTCTGGCAACGATAGAGGCCTTGTTGCGGGGTGCGGGCTACGAGGTAATCTGTGTCGCTAACGACTGGATTCCCAAGGAGTTGACCATAGTAGCGCGGAGGTCAGGCTCCCCCGCACTTGTTCCGGTCTGGCCTCGCAATGACGATGCCTCAGCGCACGCCGCCAAAAGCCTTGACTGGCTCAACAGCGTAATGAGTTCGGCTCGCCACGTCGCCAAGAACGGTCGATTCGGCCTGTTTGGGACGGCATCCCCGGCTACATGGCTGTCCAGTGAGCTACAGGACCAGGTCGCGTTCTTCGTGGACGAGGACCCGAATCGCGCTGGCGAAACTCACGAAGGCCACCCCATTTATCGACCCGACAGAGCGCCTTCCGGAAGCCGCGTGTTCATGGTTCTGCCTCCTGCCTTCGCCGAAGCCATAAGGCGTCGCCTGGCGATTCGCGGCGTGGAGTTTCTCCTGCCTCCACAGTTTTCGACTTGAGTCTCCCACCCGGACACGATCGAATTGCCCCGGCGGGCCTAGTACCCTGTTAATCTTCAGCCCAAGGAGAGGCATTGACGCATCATCATGTATGAGCAGTGGACAACCGCATATTTGCTCCACAACGCCTCCGCTCCTGGCCACGGCCCTTGCCGTAGAGGCCTGAGGCGAGCGGTGAGCTTCTAATGGGCCTGGCGGTGCCTCTTCGTTTTTTTCTGTGGTGAGAAGACGGGGTCGTCTACCATCGATGCTGTACCGCAGCAAGGACAGTACCGGCTCGCATCGCTTGCCGCCGCGTCTTCCCCGGCGTCCACGCCCTCCCGAAACCCTATACGAGGGTTCGTGAGAAAGGCTGTGCCGCCGGCCATGAGAGGGCTTGTGAACAGACTGCCGAGACGAGACGCATCGGTGAAGCCCTGGGGCCTACGGTACTTGGGAAAGCTATAGACCCGATGGCGTCTTTTGGCAGCCAAGCCCCCGCCGGTGACAGCAGGATGATGCGGCCCAAAATCACGTGGGGCGCCTGATGACGACGCAGAGCACCCTTTCAGTGGTCATGCCCAACTTCAACCATGGCCACTACCTCAAGGAGGCCCTGGATAGCGTGCTGGCCCAGTCCTTTAAGCCGTTGGAGGTTATCGTGGTCGATGATGCCTCCACCGACGACAGCCTTGCGGTGGCAGGGGAGCTCGCTGCTCTTCATTCGATCGTACGAGTGGTAAAGCACGAGCGCAACATGGGCGTCGTTGCCACGACCAATCGGGGGATACAACACGCGTCAGGAGACTACGTCTGCGGAATGGCTGCCGACGACCGGCTATTGCCGGGCCTGTTTGAGAAGTCTATGGACCTGCTGGCCCGTAATCCCCAGGCCGGACTCTGCTCAGCAATGACGCTTGCGATGGACGAGTCTGGGCAAGAGCTGGGAGTCCACGACACGCCAGTCGTGTCCAAGTCCCCATCCTTTCTGTTCCCTGCCGACTGCCTGGCGTTGCTCAAAAAGCACGGTAGCTGGTTTGTGGGTAACACCGTGGTCTACCGGCGTCGCGTTCTGGTTGAGCTCGGCGGGTTCGATCCCGAGCTGCGCTCCTATACGGACGGATTCATGTGCCAGGTGATCGCCCTGAAACATGGTGCCTGCTTCATACCAGAGCATTTGGCCCAGGAGAGAATGGCGGAAAATCGCTACTCAAAGACGATAATGGCAGACCCCGGCGTGGCGCTGTCCACCGTGGGCCGTGCGACGCAGCTAATGCAGACCACCTATCGCGACCTCTTTCCAGCCGATTTTGTGGATGCTTGGTCGAAACGCCAGCGGTATCATCTGGGGTTGAGGACAGTGCTCACGTCGCAGCGGCGTCAAGTCACCGGGCTGCGAAAGCTGACCCCCTCGCCCAGTCCTGCCGACAAAGTATTTATTGCGCTGCTACGGCTGATGATGAAGGTCGAATACATCATTACCAGGCTGTTTCTCTTCGCACGTGTCAAGCATGAGAGCAGCGAAAAGGTATCCGAAAGCGAGCCGTAGGCCATATTGTCATCCCGTGGTCCCACTTGTCGTCAGAGTGCTCAGGGAGTCTCGGTTCTACCATGTGCGGCATCGTAGGCATCTATACGGATAAGGGCCCGGTCGACCCGGCTGTGCTTGAGGCCATGCGTGACACGCTGGGCCACCGCGGGCCGGACGACGCAGGCATCGAGGTGTGGCCAGAGTACGGGGTAGGCCTGGGGCACCGCCGCCTGTCCATCATCGATCTGTCTCCCGGTGGGCACCAGCCAATGAGCAACGAGGACGGAACGGTGTGGACGGTCTACAACGGCGAGATCTACAACTTCAGGGAGATAAGACGACAGCTCGAGGAGCGCGGGCACAGCTTCAGGTCGCAGTCCGATACCGAGGTCATCGTTCACGCCTACGAGGAGTGGGGAGACGACTGCGTCCACAGGTTTAGCGGCATGTTCGCCTACGCCATATGGGACACGACGCGGCGACGGCTGGTGCTGGTGCGGGACCGGCTGGGAATCAAGCCGCTTGTCTACTATTGGGACGGCCGATTATTCATCTTCGCCTCGGAAATCAAGGCCATCCTGGCCCACCCCCATACTGACAGATCTGTCGACCGGAGCGCGCTTTTCGATTACCTCACCTATTCCTATGTTCCCCCTCCCAAGACCGCGTACTCGAAGATTCGCAAGCTGCCGGCGGCTCATCTGCTGGTCTTCGACGGGGTAACAACCAGCGTTCACGAATATTGGGACGTGGACCTGGACGGGCAGACCGGGATTCGCACGTCAGATGAGGCGGTCGAGGCCATAAGCGGCGAGCTGGCGAACGCCGTAAGACGCCACATGGTGAGTGACGTCCCGGTCGGCGTCTTCCTGAGCGGCGGTATCGACTCAGGTACCGTCACCGCTCTGGCCGCGAAGTCCAGCAACGAGAGCCTACGCACGTTCACGATCGATTTTGACGATCCGGCTGCATCGGAGGGCGCTTTCGCCCAGCTCACCGCCGACCGGTACGGTACCAGACACTACCGGCGAGTCGCCGTTCGAGACTCGGTCGGCGTTATGCTGGCCCGGACCGTCGCCATGTACGACGAGCCCTTCGGCGACAGCTCGGCTATCCCCACGTACCAGGTCGCCGTTCTGGGCAGCGAGCACGTGAAAGTGGCCCTTTCCGGCGACGGAGGTGACGAGCTATTTGCCGGATACCAGCGTTACCAGCTGTGGATGGACCAGCAGTGGGCAAGGTGGGTCCCTCGGTCCATAGCACGGCCCCTGTTGGCTCCAATACTGGCTGTACTGCCGCACCACTGGGCGCCGGCACGCAAGGCTGAGAAGCTAGGTCTGGAACACGCCGAGCGATACTGGCGCTTGGTCTCGATGTTCTCCCCATCGCAGAAGCGGGCTATCGTCGGTCCGGAGTGGGTGAGGGAGTTCGAGGGTTACGACGACTTCTGGTATTTCAGGCAATACACCCGGCCGTCCCTGGACCCGATCACGATGGCACAGTACCTGGACTTGAAAACCTACTTGCCAGAGGACATCTTGACCAAGGTGGACAGGGCGAGCATGGCGGTCTCTCTAGAGGTCCGCCCCCCCCTGCTCGATCATACTCTGGTGGAGCTGACATTCCAGGTCCCCTCCAGACTGAGATGGCCCGGCGGGCAGCTAAAGCACCTCTTGCGCCAGGCAGCCCGCCCCTGGCTGCCGGCAGAGATTCTGTCAGGGTCCAAGAAAGGATTTGGTGTTCCGTGGTCGTCGTGGATGAGGTCAGGCAATGGGTGGCGGACAGAATTCCTTGCCCAGGGCTCCGGCAGAGAGTTGGGGTTGCTATCGGGCCCGGTTGGCCGTCCCGACGGTCACCAGGGCATGGATATGCAGTCCTGGCAGCTTTTAGTGCTCGAGCAGTGGCTTCGGCGGCAGGGAGAGGAAGCCCTGGCGCCCTCGGCAGCGAGCACACCTCGGCGCTGAGTGCACGACCGGCGCGATGATTTGGCCACCTCTGAGCTGCGATTGGGTCAACATCTAGAAAGTTGCGCATCCTGTTTGTTATCGGGGAGCTTGACGTAGGTGGGAGCGAGTTGCAACTCCTGATGCTGGCTCGAGGACTGTCACGCTCAGGTCACCAGGTACGTGTGTCCGCCCTTCGCCCAGGCACGCTGGCCCCCGAGTTCGAGGCGGCAGGCGTTCAGGTTGTTACATGGGAGTCCACGGGTCGATACATGAGGTCCCTGCCCTGGCTCTTCCGGGAGGTGAGGCGCTTCAAACCGGACGTGGTACACACATGGCTGTTCATGGCCAACATTTGGGGGCGTGTGGCTGCGAGCCTAGCCAGGGCACCGGTCATCATAGGCTCCGTACGCGGGGTTGACTCATGGAAGCGACGTCCTCACTGGATAGCCGACCATGCGCTTAGCTACATTACCGCCGCCATCGTCTCCAACTCTCTCGCGGGCGCGGAATATTCAGCGCGAAAGGCGCGTATCCGGCGGTCGCGCTACACGGTGATCCGCAATGGCATCTCGCCCGACCTGCCGGACCGGCAAGTGCCGTCGGCCAGGACGCAAAAGGAACGCTTCCGTATCTTGACGGTTGGCAGACTCTCCCCGGGCAAGAGGGTCTCGGTGCTGCTGGACGCATTAGACACGTTGTGGCCAAGGCACCGCTGTTTGCTCCTGACCGTAGTGGGCACCGGCCAGGAGCACCTCGCCCTTAGGGACCATGCCACGCGACTGGGAATAGGCGAAATCGTCAAATTCCTCGGACTCCAGGAGGACGTTCAGCCATACTACGGGAGAGCCGACTGCTTTGTGTTGCCCTCTGTGCGCGAAGGCTCTTCAAACGCCATCCTGGAGGCGATGGCCTCAGGATTGCCCGTGATTGCCAGCGACATCCCGGGGAATCAAGAGATCATTGAGGATGGCATAACCGGGCTGTTAGTCCCCCCAGACAAGGTAAATGCCCTCGCCGAGGCGATCGAGCGGCTGGTCCTCGACCGTGAACTTGGCGAGCGCCTGGGCAGGCGTGCACGGGAGCAAGTCCGCGAGAATTACTCCGAGGAGCGTTACATAGCAGAGCACGTGGCGCTGTACCGGCGGTTGGCCCAATCGAGAAGGTGAGAGGCTTCTAACGTGGTAGAAAACACGCTGTCCGTGGCCATGGCCAACTACAATCACGGGCGGTTTATTGGGGAAGCCCTTGAGGCGATACTGGCGCAGTCTTTCAGGCCGCTAGAAATCATCGTGGTCGACGATGCTTCAACGGACAACAGCATCGAGATCGTGGAGGAGTTCGTCAGGCGGGACCCCATAGTTCGTCTGGTGCGGAATGAGCGCAATATTGGGGCTGTAAGAACGTTTGACTTGGGCCTGAAGGAAGCGTCCGGCGACTACGTGTTCTTCCCAGCCTCGGATGACAAGGTGCTGCCCGGGCTCCTTGCCCAATCGATGAATCTGCTGAAACAGAATCCGCGTGCCGGGTTATGCACCGCGCTGCCGGTAACACTCAGCGAGTCCGGAGAGAATCTGGGACCCCGGCGTATCCCCATCATCTCCAGGACGCCCTGCTACCTGACTCCCGAGAGGGCCTTGGCTGCCCTCCGTCGCTACGATGGGTGGTTCACCGGCAACACCACAATATACAAGCGAGAGGCCCTACTCGAGGCAGGGGGCTTCCTGCCAGAGCTAGGTTCATATTCGGACGGGTTCGCGTGTCGAGTCATAGCGTTGAAGTATGGCGCATGCTACATCCCCGAGCCGCTGGCGATGACGCGGATCGGACAGGGTCGCTTCTCACAGATAACCGCTGCGAACCCGGATATTTCCCTTGAGATCATGCGGAATGCCAGCCGTTTGATGCGGTCAACGTACAGCGACGTGTTTCCAGAGGAGTGGGTGGACAGATGGGAACGCCGGTGGCTATGCACGCTGGGTTCAAACTTAATCCGCTCGTCCCACCGTGCGCAGGTTGCCGGGGTTCGGGCCCTTGTACCCTCTCCGTCCCTGGCCGACCGCACGTATTTGACGGGCATTCGAGCGCTCATGAGGCTGGAGTCAACGCTCACCGAGCTGTACCTCTTTGCACGGTTCAGACACAGCATCCTGTTCAACCCAACGGAGCTCAGAGACCTAATCGTGCGAAAGCTAAACCAATTCTCCTCTGTGCCAGTGGAGCGCTCTCGTGAGGAGAGCCAGCCAGGAAACTAGTGGTTCAACGTTTTTGTATTGATGGGTAGAGTGACTTTAGCTTGATGCGCGCATCCTCGGTAGTGAAGCGCCAATCCACTCGTATCACATCCCGGTTGCGTTGATTCTGCCAAGCATTGACCTCGCCGCGCAGGATGTCTTGATTGGCAATCCGTCGGTCCAGGCACTGTCGAGCCAGCACACCGATCTCTATCTCCGCCATATTCAACCAACTCCCGTGTTTGGGAGTGTAGTGTATCTCCAGTCGCTCAGCTATACGCCTCGCCTCAGCAGGCTCGAATGCCTCGTATAGCGAGGACAGCTTGTGAGTGTTGAGATTGTCCATTACCAGCACGATCCGGTCTCTGTCAGGGTAGTCCTCGTCGACCAGTTCCTTTATCACATGCGCCCAGTCCACCTTCGTGCGACGCTCTCTGACCTCGACTCGGCGCCATCCGTCCAACGGTGCAAACAGCATGAACAGGCTGCTCACTCCATTGCGCTCGTATTCGTAGTCGTATGCCGCCGATAAGCCGGGCGCTGCGGGACGCGGCACTCGCGTCTCCTTGACTTGCTGTTTGCTCGTCTCATCCATGCACACCAGAACCTCATTCCCATCGTACGGCCGTTGGTAGACCTCCAGTACGTCTTCCATCGCGCACACAAACTCCGCGCTCTGACCGGGCGGGATGCACCAACTCTGCTTCAGCCACGGCTTCAGTTCGTTTTTTTTTAAGCGCCTGGCGAACCGTCTCGGTGCTAATGGTCCCGACTATCTCACACTCGACCAACTGGTCAGCCAACAGCTTCAGGGTCCAACTGGCACGCCCCTCCGGCGGTTCCCCGCAGGCCATCGCTATCAACCGTGCTTCACCTTCGCCGTCCAGTCTCTTTTGACGCCGACGCAGTTGCTTTTTGCGATTCAGCGCAGACTCGACCCCCTCCTCCACACAGCGCTTGCGTATTCGCTCGACCGTTGACTGTCCCACACCGAGCGCGCTGGTGATGTCCGCGTCCTTCATTCCCCCGTCCGAGCGTGACTCATCGCTCATCAGCAGAATGCGCGCATGGGTCTGTTTGTACGCCGCAGCCCGACCGCGTGAGACCAAGGCGTTGAGTTCCTGTTGTTCGTCGGTAGTCAGTCTGATACGGTACTTCTTGGTAGACATCATGGTTCCTCCTCGGTTCAACGTTACGATTGAACCCCCAAGAGGAACAATGACTATCATGGTATTCATTTCAATGATGTTGGACCACTAGCGGCCGCCAATAATGAGCTGCCGTATTGCGGACTCGGGCAGGTCAGCCGCAATGAGTGCCTCGACCAATATGCGTGTACTGTTCTTTCTGCCCAACCTGTCCAGCTACCTGGACCGCGCCAGGACGCTGATGGAGGTCTCCCAAGGACTTGACAGGCTCATCCTAATGGTGGGGCGGCTCGATGCCGCCATGGACACCTCGGCATACCATCGGTTCACCCTGGTCGACGCTGGTTTCAGGCGAGGCAATCGACTGTACAACCTGGCGAAGGCCAACTGGCTCGGACGAAAACTGGTGCGGAGCCAGGCCATCAATATATTGCATGACACCTTTGGCACATTCCCCCCTCTGTTCATGATTAAGCGCTACCTGCGAAATGTGACGTGCTGCAGCTCATTTTTTACGCTAAACGGATGGCGATTGCGCCACGTGTGGAGTGACGTGCCTACGATCAGGCTGCTCATGCACCCGAGTACGGCTATGATGTACTACGGGCTCTGGTTGGAGCACCTGACTTGCCGCTATGCAGACCACGTCATAGTGCAGGCCCCGGGCCTGGTAGCGAGACTCAAGGAGTACGTGAGTCAGCCCAGGGCCCGCGTCGATGTGCTCGCCAACAGCGTGGACACCGATTTCTGGCGCCCACCCCCCGAGCACGCGCCCAACAAGGATGTCGACGACACGCCCGTCCGCATCCTTTTCATCGGTACAATCGACCGCAGCCGGGGGGCGCTGGTCCTCATCGAGGTCCTGCACCTGCTCAAGCTACGAGGGATACCTGCCACTCTGACAATGGTCGGCGCGTGGGAGCGGCTGACCCGTGGACCGGCAATGGACCTCATCAGACAGTACGGGGTTGGCGACCAGGTCCTGTTCGCGGGCCAGCTCCCCAGGTCTGAGCTGCTTGATAATTTCCATCGGCACGACCTGTTCCTCTATCAGACGAACAACGATGCATCGCCACGGGTTGTGCTGGAGGCCCTTGCCACTGGCCTGCCGATTATTGCATCCCATCATCCGGGGATCGACGTCATCGACCCTAAGGGGGAATCGATCGCGTTCACGGAGTACGGAGACGCCGAGCGTATCGTCGATCTCGTAGACACATTTTCCTCTAACAGACGGGAATGGTCGGAGCGCGCGAGGATAGGCCGGCAAATCGCAGTCGAGCGATTCTCGTGCAAAGCGATAGCGCGGCAATACCTGGCCTTCTATCGTTCTATAGCCACATCTCAATAGCGGTCCTACGTGTTAGAGGGTGTGTGAATACGACCCTCATACCCTTCGACAAGCTCCCCTCGATACGTCATTCCACGGTGGAAGGACTACTCGGGGCGAACGGGCGAATACCGCTTATGGTGAGTAGGCCGCAGGCCGTATCGAACCAGCGAAGTCGAAGGGTCTAACCACAGTTCCACATACTTCTTACACACACTCTTAGAGGCCCTATTAACACCCCCCATGGAGAAGGCGAATACCGGAAGAGATGATGTGAGGACAGGTACATGTGTGGGATTGCGGGCATAATCGACTTCGCCACCGGCGTGGTTGACGAGCAGGAAGTAACAGGGCTCTGTGACACCATGGCCCATCGCGGACCCGACGACAGCGGCGTCTACGTCGATCGCAACGTGGGTCTGGGCGCCAGGCGGCTGGCGGTCATCGACCTGTCCGGGCGAGGCCATCAGCCCATGTCCAATTCTGACAGGACGGTATGGATCGTCTTCAACGGGGAGATATACAACTTTCAATCTCTTCGACAGGAGCTGGAGCGCCATGGTTACAGCTTCCGATCCCAGACCGATACGGAGGTGGTCCTGCATGCCTATCAGCAGTGGGGAGAGCGTTGTCTGGAGCGCCTGGTCGGCATGTTCGCATTCGCAATCTGGGACGCGAGGAATAGCAAACTCCTGGCGGCCAGAGACCGCCTCGGGGTAAAGCCATTCTTTTACACAATGCAAGGGTCTCGCCTGATTTTCGCTTCTGAAGTCCACGCGCTATTCGATATGCTGAAGCCCTCTGAGGACTCCATCGACATGGCCTCCCTGGACTACTACCTCGCGTTCGGCTACGTGCCGCCGGACCGCTGCATAGTTCGCGGGGTGCACAAGCTCCCTCCCGCGCACTCGCTGACCCTCAAAAGGGACGGACTTAGCATATCGCGATACTGGCAGATCGAGTTCCGGCCGACCCAAGACATTTCAATGGCGGAGACCCTGGATGAGCTGGACCTGATGCTGAGCCAGGCGGTCCGGCGTCGCCTGGTCAGCGATGTGCCTCTGGGGTGCTTTCTCAGCGGCGGAATAGATTCCGGTCTGGTGACCGCGATGGCGGCCCAGGCCAGCGAGCAACCGTTACGGACCTATACGGTTGGGTTTCCTGGAGCGGCGCCGGAAGACGATGAGAGACGTCTGGCACGAACGGTTGCCGATAGATATGGCGCCCAGCACACCGAGCTGACGGTAGAGCCTGCCGACAAAGCCATGTTGCCCAGGATGCTCTGGCACTATGGAGAGCCCTTCGCCGATGTGTCCATGGTCCCAACGTACCAGATCTCCAAGGCCGCGCGAGAGCACGTCACGGTGGCGCTCACCGGAGACGGCGGCGATGAGTCCTTCGCTGGATATCAGAATGTGCGCTTGGCCCACATGGCCGAGCGTTTTCGCCGGCGTGTACCGTCTCCAATGCGCCGAATTCTTACCGGGCTGGTGGACCACGGCCTTGTCGCAGACAGGGTGTCTGCCGCGAGGCGCGCCAGGCTGTTCATGGCCCAGTACGTGCAGAGCCCGGTCAGAAAGCATTACGACCTTGTCAATCACTGGAACTCGGTCTGGCGTGCACTGCTCTACGCTGATGGCCGGGATGGCGGGTTCGACCTGTCCGCCTCGGAGCGGGTGGTTGCCGGCGTTCAGGAGACAGCCGACGGCCTCGGAGACGGGGAGCTGCACCTGTACACGGACTTGCAGCTGAGACTCCCTGGAGACTACCTCACCAAGGTAGACATCGCCAGCAACATCGTTTCGCTGGAGATTCGGTCTCCTTTCCTAGACCACGAGCTAGTCGAGCTCGCTGCCAGGACCCCGCTTTCGGTCAAGCTCTGGCGTGGACGACAGAAGGGACTCTTGCGGCAGCTCGCCAAACGCTACCTGCCCGAGGAGGTGGTACGACAGCCCAAGCGGGGGTTCGGCCCTCCCTTGTGGAAGTGGCTCGCCGAGGACTGGGCGCCTCTAGCAAGCGACGTGGTCGGACAGAGCCTGTCCGCCCGCCGCGGTCTGTTTAGGGCTGAAGTGGTGCGTCAGGTAGTCGCGGAACACCTGAGCGGAAAACGTAACCACGGCACCCGCCTCTGGAGCCTGATCTGCCTCGAGATCTGGTGGCAGCTATTCATAGACCGGTCCCTAGAGCCCAGCGACACCCTATGAGTACCATCGACGCACCCACGAGTATGGTAGTGGTTACCAAAAACTACCCCTCCGGTCCAAGTCCGAACGTAGGGACCTTCGTCCAGGCCCTAGCTGAACAGTTTTCCAGGGCGGGCATGGATGTAACGGTGATCGCCCCTCAGCGGATACCGCCCTGGACCTCTAATCACGCAGACGGGTCAGGGACTCAAGACCATGACCGCCGCCAGCTAACCGTTCTGCGTCCCAGATTCTGGTCATTCTCAAACAAGGTAGTGGCCAAGCGGTACTCTACCTTCAGGTGGACGTCTGCCAGCTTCTCGAGGTCCGTGGTCAGGGCCGCACGTCGAATCGACCGCCCCCCATCTCTGGTATACGCGCACTTCTTGTTCCCCGCCGGCGGCGCCTCTTTGAGGTTGTCCCATCGTTGGGATGTCCCGGCGGCCGTCGCTCTGGGCGAAGGTTCCCTGCCCTATTACGAGACGCACCTGAATATCCAGCGTATCAGGGAGACGATTCACCAGTTTGCGGGAATCATATGCGTTTCGCAAGAAAACAGGGCGTACTGTGTGGAGCGGATGCATGTGCCGGACGAGCGCATCACCGTCCTCCCGAACTCCGCAGATACGACTCAGTTTTATCCCAGGGACCGTAAGAGCATGAGGACCAAACACGGCCTCCCCGCTGAGCGCCCCATCGTAGCGTTCGTAGGCCATTTCAACGAGCACAAGGGGCCTCGGAGAGTGATGGAGGCCATTCGCCCGCTGCCCGAGGTCGGAGCCGTTTTCCTGGGGGACGGACCTCAGACACCCCAGGGGGACCAGGTCTTGTTCGCGGGGAAAGTCCCGCACTCTGAGGTCCCGGAGTGGCTCAGTGCGGCGGACCTCTTTGTTCTGCCCACCGTTGCGGAAGCCTCCTCCAACGCGATAATTGAAGCTCTAGCGTGCGGCCTGCCTGTCGTCTCGTCCGATATCCCTTCCGTCAGGGCCATGGTCGGAGACGGAGCCGCAACGCTGGTTAACCCCATGGACGAAGTTGGGCTCCGTAGCGCCGTTGAAGACGCGCTGGGCAGTCCCGAGCGGAGGCGGGAGATGTCCATACAGGCCTTGGAACGGGCCCGCTCGTACACCCTGCAAGACCGGGCCGAGCGCATCCTGGGCTGGCTGGCCGGCATTGCCCGCCAAGACTCTGGAGCCAAGCGGTGACTATCATGTTTGAACGCCCCGGGGATGAATATTCGCTCACCTGGTGTCGTTTGTTCTCGCGTGCTGAGGTAGTTAGAGAACCCTCGTTGGGCAAGGGTGCATAGTCCACCTTGTCTCGAACCGAAGTTGCTCTAACCCAACGCTACATTCCGCACTACAGGCTGTCCCTGTTCAAGAGGCTGTGTCAGAAGTCGAAATACTCTTGGGAGTTCATTTGTGGGGCCCACCCGGGCGCAGGACACTCCGGACTTGACGCAGACGACCTATCAGCGATCCCAACCAGGCCCATCCGAAATATCTCGTTGGCCGGAGGAAAGGTTGTCTACCAGCACGGAGTTATCGCGCATCTTCGACGAAATCGTTACAGAGCAGTAGTACTCGAACTAAGCTGGCCGATAGTAACAAATGTCCTTGTCCAGATTCAGGCGCTTCGCCGGCAAGTCGCGGTTATTGGCTGGAGCAAGGGTATCCGGTCGGACGGCACCCAACGGGCCAAGTGGCGGCGGCCGTACGAGCAAGCGCTGATCAGATTGTGTGGCTCACTCTTGGTGTACGGAGATGTCTCAAAGCGGTATTTTGAGAGTCTAGGGTATCCGTCGGAACGCATATTCATTGCCCGGAACACGGTCGATGTTGATCACATCCTCCGTCAGATCCCCTCTTCAGTAGCCAAAGCGCAGACCTTGAAACCGGGGCTCGGGCTCAATGGACGGTCAGTGATCGGCTACTTGGGGCGACTCACCATGGAAAAAGGCGTCGACAAAATCATCCGTTCGTTCGTGCACGCAACTCAGAGAGGGCTCGAAGCAGAGCTGGTCATAGTTGGGGATGGACCCGAAAGGACTCGCCTGCAAGAGCTGGCAACGCTTCTACCAGACTCTGAGCGTGTTCATTTCGTCGGCGAGGTCCCGGTGGGAGAAGAAGGAGCCTACCTGCAGTTGTTCGATCTGTACGTGACATGCCAGAACGCCGGACTAGCGGTTCTGGAGGCGATGGCACACGGCAAGCCGGTGCTGTCGACGCCCCAGGGGCTTCCAGAGACCGAGCTGATTGAGGACAACGTCACAGGCTGTATCACACGTGGGTTTGCTGAAGCCGACCTGGCCGAAGGCATGCTGCGCGCATTCTCCGATAAGCATCACATCGAACAGATAGGCCAACGCGCTCAGTCAAGGGTAGCGGCAATGGCAACGCACGATCTGATGGTCGAGGCCTTCGACGCCGCGGTCGATTCTGCCCTAGGGGAGGTGAAGTAGGGATTGAAAATCGCTGTCTTCGGTCTGGGATACGTGGGTGCCGTCACTGCCGTTTCCTTGGCTTCGAACGGCCACGAGGTATGGGGCGTCGACAAAGACTTGACAAAGGTGGATTGGACCAGCAGGGGGATTGCTCCGGTGCGCGAGCCCGGCCTCGAGAAAATGCTGGCAGACGCACTGTCGGCGCAAAGACTGCACGTCACACCAAGGGCAGATGCGGCAGTTCCGTTCACTGACGCCGCAATGGTCTGCGTTGGGACGCCTACGAGTCACTCCGGCACGACAGATCTGTCATTCGTCTTAGAGGTCATCCGACAGATAGGCAACTGTATACGAGATGCCCCGAAATCCTATATGGTTCTACTCCGCAGCACGGTTCCTCCGGGGACGACTAAGCAAATCGTTCTCCCCAGGCTGGAAGAGTCGTCGGGCATGACAGTTGGGGACAGTTTGAAGCTCTACTTTCATCCCGAGTTCATGCGCGAAGGGAGTGCGCTGGCAGACTCGCAGCACCCGGCCCTCACTGTCATAGGAGCGCCGCCTGAATGCGAAGCCGTGGGATTGGATACTCTGAAAGAGATTTACGGCGACGTGGATGGCCCGCTCCTGGTCCTCAACTATCAGGAGGCCGAACTGCTGAAGCTGGCATGCAACGGATTTCACGCGCTTAAGGTCGCCTTTGCGAACGAGATTGGAGCACTCTCTGGCCGCTTTCAAGCCGACCCACAACGGGTGATGAGCGCATTCGTCCTAGACACAAAGCTGAACATCTCCGACGCCTATCTGACACCGGGTTTCGCCTTCGGCGGCTCGTGCTTGCTCAAGGACGTAAGGGCGCTTACGGGAAGCGCCGTGGAAAAAGGTCTCGAGCTGCCCGTCTGCGAGTCCATCCTCCCGAGTAATGATTCTCACCTCGATCGGCTTGCAGCCTCCGTGGTTGCGAGCAACCATCAACGAGTAGGCATAATAGGAATCGCCTTCAAGTCCGGTACCGACGACGTACGCGAAAGCGCCGCTCTGCGACTCGCTCGACGGCTCTCATCCGCGGGAAAAGATGTCCTCGTTTACGAACCCGAGATAGCTCTCGAACGACTGATTGGGGCAAATCTCAGGTACCTCACGGAAATGCTACCGGACTATGCGGACCGCCTGGTGGACTGGCAGACGATAAGCAGCGAGGCCGATGTGCTCTTGGTGACCCGCTCCGGTGTCGTATCGCCGAAGGAGCTCGATGCGGTGGAGCTCCCGGTGATGGACGCGACTCGGTTGAGTTAGGTGTGTTGTGAAGCTTTGCTTTGTCGTCGATGCCCGGAGCCCGACGGTCCGTAGCTGGATCAGCCACTTTACAGGGGCAGGCCACCAGGTCCACGTCATATCAACCTATCCTTGCGGCCCAGACGCCGTCCCGGGTGCATCCCTGGACGTCGTGCCGGTGGCGTTCTCGATGCTCGCGGAAAGCTCTGATGGGGGTGCCGGAGAGAGCACCGGACCCAAGTCGTCGCCGGCGCGTCTTCTTGCGGGGATGCCGCGGGGCAGCCTGTGGTCCCCCGTCAGCAAGCTACGCCACTGGCTTGGGCCCCTGGACGTATATCGGTACGCGCCGAGGGTCCGCAAGATTGTTGCGAGGGTAGGCCCCGACCTGGTTCACGCCATGCGAGTCCCCTTTGAGGGACTGCTGGCGGCGGAAGCGTTAAGGCCGGTTGAGACCCCGCTCCTAATATCCATATGGGGAAACGACTTCACGTTCCATGCGGACCGTTTCCCCCTGGTCGCCTGGATGACGCGACGGGCCATGAAGCGCGCCGACGCTCTGAATACAGAATGCCGCTTCAACCTTCGCCTGGCCAGGACATTGGGGTTCAGCCCGAAGAAGCCCTGGACCGCCCTCCCAGGCGGCGGCGGTATCCGCCCCGACCTCTTCGGCCCCGTCGCTGATCACAAGCCCCTGCCGGCCAGGTGGGAGATTCCTAGAGGAGCGACCGTGGTCCTAAACCCTCGCGGATACCAGCGCCACGTTCGCAACGACACGTTCCTGCGCTCAATTCCCAGCATATCGGCCGCGAGGCCGGATACCGTCTTCGTCGCGGTTGGAATGGAGGCAGACCGGACCGCCCAAAGGTGGGTACGACGCCTGGGGATTGAGCCCATCGTTCGCCTACTTCCAAGAGTCTCTCAGGAGGAGATGGCGCGTCTCTTCCGCCTCGCGGACATAACCGTCTCTCCCAGCGAGCACGATGGAACGCCTAACACGCTCCTGGAGGGAATGGCCTCCGGCGCGTTTCCCGTGGCCGGCGACATCGAGCCAATACGGGAGTGGATAGAACACGGTGTCAACGGCCTCCTATGCGATCCCTCCAGCCCGGAATCGTTGGCGAAGGCCGTTGTCGATGCCCTCGAAAACACAGAGCTACGCCGGCAGGCACGGGTGCGTAACCACGAGCTCGTTGCTCAGAGGGCGGACTACAACAAAGTCATGGCCAGCGCCGAGGAGTTCTACGCTCGGGTGATTCAGCGGGCCGGGGCGCCGGCTCAAGAGGTGAAAGCACCGGAGGTCGTGTGAGGCGATGAAACAGCTGGTCCAGTCAGCGCGTAAGGGAACAGCAACCGTGGTCGATGTGCCCGCGCCAAGCGTGCGGCCGGACCACGTCCTGGTGCAGGCCGCCGCGTCCGTCGTCTCGCCCGGCACCGAGCGCAGCGTGATGGAGTTCGCGGGGAAGGGCTTGCTTGGCAAGGCGCAAGCTCGGCCGGACCTGGTACGCCAGGTCCTCGACAAGGCCCGACGGGAAGGGATTGTGAGCACCCTCGGTGCGGTGCGGGACCGCCTGGACCGGCCCCTGACCCTGGGGTACAGCAACGCTGGAACAGTCCTGGCCGTCGGAGACGGGGTCGACGAGTTCCGAGCCGGCGACAGAGTGGCTTGCGCTGGGGCGGGTTCCGCCGTCCATGCCGAGGTCGTCAACGTCCCGAGGAACCTCGTCGTGACGCTGCCCGAAAATGTAGGCTTTGAATCGGGCGCCTTCGCCACCCTCGGCGCGATTGCGCTGCACAGCCTTCGGCTGGCCGATATACAACTTGGTGAAGTGGTGGCGGTCATCGGCCTGGGCATGGTGGGACTCCTAGCCGTACAGGTCGCCAGAGCAGGCGGGTGCCGCATAGTCGGTATGGATGTCTCCCCTGAGCGGTGCGAGCTGGCAGAGGGTCTCGGCTGCGAGGTCGCCCTGACAGACGGCCCGCGGCTACTCGATCGCGTGTCGCAGCTAACGCAGGGCCATGGCGCCGACAAGGTCATTATCTGTGCCGCCACCCCGAGCAATGAGCCGATGGAGCTGGCCGGAAGCATCGCGCGCGATCGCGCCACGGTGGTGGCCGTGGGCGACGTGGGCATGGATGTCCCCCGGCAGCTATACTACGAAAAGGAGCTGACGCTCCGCGTGTCGCGTTCATACGGTCCGGGGCGGTACGACCCCGCGTACGAGGAGCGCGGCCACGACTACCCCATCGGCTATGTGCGCTGGACTGAGAACCGCAATATGCAGGCCTTCGTCCATCTGCTGGCCGATGACAAGCTGGACGTGGGGCGACTGATCACGCACCGGGTCCCGATAGAAGACTCGGCCAAGGCGTACAAGATCGTTGCAGGCGAGTCCAGCGTTCCACCCCTGGGCGTGGTGATCACCTACCCGGAACGACCAGACCTCACCAGGCGTGTTGAGCTTAGCCCCACAGATCGGGCTCGACACATCCCAACCTTTCAAAGCCTGTCAGTAGGTCTGCTCGGCGCCGGCGGCTTTGCCACAACTACCCTCCTTCCCGCCATGAAAAAAGTCGCGGGCATTGAGCTAATAGGGGTGTGTACGGCTACCGGGGCCAGGTCACGCCATGCCGGCGACAAATTTGGCTTCAGCTATTGCACGACGGACGAGAACGAGATCATTGACGATCCGCAGGTGAACACCGTGGCCATCGCCACCCGGAACCATCTCCACGCGCGACAGGTCGTGGCCGGGCTTACGGCCGGCAAACACGTGTTCTGCGAAAAGCCACTATCGCTTCACGAAGGCGAGCTCCAGGAGATTGTTACGGCCCACTACTCGATCCAGAAGCGGGAAAGGGCGTCGACCGGGAACGCACGGGGGGAGCGGAGGGACAACGCGGAGTCTGCAGCTCCAGAGCCAACGGCCGGCGCTCCCCTGCTAATGGTCGGGTTCAACCGTCGCTTCGCCCCCATGGCGCTGCGACTCAAGGCGTTCGTGGGTGACATCCGCGAGCCGCTGGTCTTGCAATACCGCGTTAATGCGGGCTACCTCCCCCCGGACCACTGGGTACACGATCCCGAACAGGGCGGTGGCCGGATCATCAGCGAGGTCTGCCATTTCGTCGACTTCCTGTCCTTCCTTACCGGAGCGGTCCCCACGCGGGTCCTTGCGCACGGACTGTCCAACGGCAGCCGATATCACGACGACAATGTTATCGTGACGCTGGAATTCTCCAACGGCTCCGTGGGGAGCATCACCTATGTTGCCAGCGGTGACAGGCGGGTCGCCAAGGAGCGAGTCGAGGTGTTCGGAGGGGGTGCGGCAGCTATCCTGGACGACTTTCGCCGCCTGGATCTGGTCAGTGACGGGCGCAAGAAGGTGTACCGGTCCAGACTGCATCGTGACAAAGGCCACCGGCATGAGTGGGAGGCGCTTCTGGCCTCAGTCAGGAGTGGTGGCCCGCCGCCGATTCCCTTCGATGAGATCGTGGCGACGACCTTGGCCACATTCCGGCTTGTGGATGCGCTCCACGCCGGCACGCAAGTGGATGTTGACGTCGCAGGCTTTATTTCCTCAGCGCTCGGACCTGCTCACGAGGAGGTAACCGGGCCCCGGGAGACCCAGTAGCTTCTTCGGCCCGTTCTTCGGCTCCGCCCAAGAGACTGATCATGCACATCCTCCACGTCATGGGCGCCCGGCCCAATTTCATCAAGGCGGCGCCAGTAATGTCCGCGCTGGCAAGCAGCGGGGACGTTCGCCAGACGCTGGTGCACACTGGTCAGCACTACGACGCCAACATGTCGGATGTGTTCTTTCGACAGCTTAATATCGCCGACCCGGATATTAACCTCGGAGTGGGCTCCGGCAGCCACGCCTACCAGACGGCCGAGGTCATGCGACACCTCGAGTCGGTCGTCCAGGAGCGTGAGCCGGACTTGGTCCTAGTCTACGGGGACGTCAACTCGACCATGGCCGCCGCCCTGGTGTGTGCCAAGCTGCTGATTCCCGTCGGCCATGTAGAGGCCGGCCTACGGTCGTTTGATCGCACCATGCCGGAGGAGATCAACCGACTGATTACCGATCAGATCTCGGATTTGCTTTTCACTCCATCTGCCGACGCCGATGCGAATCTGTCGCGTGAGGGCGTGGCCGCCGAGCAGACATACCTCGTTGGCAACGTCATGATTGACACGCTGGTCCGGCTGCTGCCTGAGGCGCCGTCCCGTTGGAAAGGGCCAGCGCTAAGACGCTGGGCCGGGCGGCCCTACGCCCTCGTAACGCTGCATCGTCCTTCGAACGTAGACGACGAGACTACGATGCGTGAGACGATGGACGCGCTGGCGGACATCTCCCGGGACATACTAACCATCTTTCCCGTACACCCCCGTACCAGGCTACGCCTTCCAGGCCTCGGCACTGAGGCCCCGGACCTGAACCTGGTCGAACCCTTCAGCTACCTGGACTTTCTCGCGTTGCAGCGCGACGCAACGCTGGTCATCACCGACTCGGGCGGCATCCAGGAGGAGACCACCTTCCTGGGCATCCCCTGCCTGACCCTGCGTGAGAACACCGAGCGTCCCATCACGGTTACATCGGGCACCAACACCTTAGTGGGACATGACATGGACCAGCTGCGCTCCGAGGTGGCCGGGGTCCTGGCGGGTAACTACAGGAAGGGGCAGGTCCCTCCTCTCTGGGATGGTCAGGCGGCGGATCGAATCGTCAATGCGATCAGCTCCTGGTGGGGTGCTGGACGGCTCGCTCGGCCCACTACCTCTATCGGGCTTCCATGACCGTCCAGCAGCGAGCGAACTATTACCGCCGCATCTTTGCCGCCTACCTGACCCCGGGAAAGAGTCACCTGACCTTCTGGTATGACGAGCCGCGGGTCAATGAGAATTTTCGACCGGACGAGCTGGGCGAGTACTACATGCCCTTCAGCGGGAAGGCGGACTATTCCGGCGAGTACGACCACGCCGGGATACCGCTCCTGAACTACCGCGGCAAGATCGGGCTACAGTACAACCCCATCGCCATAGCGCAGTATGGGCTGGGAAACTACAACCTGTACCGGCGCACGGGGGATGCCGGCAGGCGCCGAAAGTTCACGGCCGCGGCTGACTGGCTGGTCAGTAACCTGGAGCAGGGTCCGGCAGGTCTGCGGGTGTGGAACCACCACTTCGACTTCGAATATCGTGATCTCTTGAGAGCCCCCTGGCACTCCGCTCTTGCGCAGGGACAGGGGATATCCCTACTGGTCCGTGCCTACGCCGACACAGAGAACGCCGAATATCTAGATACGGCCGGGCTCGCGTTCCAGGCTTTCCTGAACGGTGTGGACAGTGGTGGCGTCACGTACGTCGACGATGGCGGCCACACCTGGTTCGAGGAGTATATCGTCTCTCCCCCCACACATATCCTGAACGGCTTCATCTGGGCAACCTGGGGAGTATACGACTACCTACTCGCAACGCGCGAGTCTGCCGCTCAGAAACTGTTCCATAATGCGGTGGCCACAATTGCGGCCAATTTGCCTCGTTACGACGCGGGATTCTGGTCGATTTACGAGCAGTCGGGGACCCGACTATCCATGCTGGCCAGCCCGTTCTATCATCGACTCCACATAGTCCAGCTGCAGATCATGCACCGCCTCACGGGCGAAGATACGTTCCGTGAGTTCGCGCTGACATGGGACGCCTATCGACGCAGTTTCATCAAGCGAAGCGTTGCGCTGCCGTACAAGGCCCTATTCAAGCTGTTATACTACTAGTGGTCCAACATCATTGAAATGAATACCATGATAGTCATTGTTCCTCTTGGGGGTTCAATCGTAACGTTGAACCGAGGAGGAACCATGATGTCTACCAAGAAGTACCGTATCAGACTGACTACCGACGAACAACAGGAACTCAACGCCTTGGTCTCACGCGGTCGGGCTGCGGCGTACAAACAGACCCATGCGCGCATTCTGCTGATGAGCGATGAGTCACGCTCGGACGGGGGAATGAAGGACGCGGACATCACCAGCGCGCTCGGTGTGGGACAGTCAACGGTCGAGCGAATACGCAAGCGCTGTGTGGAGGAGGGGGTCGAGTCTGCGCTGAATCGCAAAAAGCAACTGCGTCGGCGTCAAAAGAGACTGGACGGCGAAGGTGAAGCACGGTTGATAGCGATGGCCTGCGGGGAACCGCCGGAGGGGCGTGCCAGTTGGACCCTGAAGCTGTTGGCTGACCAGTTGGTCGAGTGTGAGATAGTCGGGACCATTAGCACCGAGACGGTTCGCCAGGCGCTTAAAAAAAAACGAACTGAAGCCGTGGCTGAAGCAGAGTTGGTGCATCCCGCCCGGTCAGAGCGCGGAGTTTGTGTGCGCGATGGAAGACGTACTGGAGGTCTACCAACGGCCGTACGATGGGAATGAGGTTCTGGTGTGCATGGATGAGACGAGCAAACAGCAAGTCAAGGAGACGCGAGTGCCGCGTCCCGCAGCGCCCGGCTTATCGGCGGCATACGACTACGAATACGAGCGCAATGGAGTGAGCAGCCTGTTCATGCTGTTTGCACCGTTGGACGGATGGCGCCGAGTCGAGGTCAGAGAGCGTCGCACGAAGGTGGACTGGGCGCATGTGATAAAGGAACTGGTCGACGAGGACTACCCTGACAGAGACCGGATCGTGCTGGTAATGGACAATCTCAACACTCACAAGCTGTCCTCGCTATACGAGGCATTCGAGCCTGCTGAGGCGAGGCGTATAGCTGAGCGACTGGAGATACACTACACTCCCAAACACGGGAGTTGGTTGAATATGGCGGAGATAGAGATCGGTGTGCTGGCTCGACAGTGCCTGGACCGACGGATTGCCAATCAAGACATCCTGCGCGGCGAGGTCAATGCTTGGCAGAATCAACGCAACCGGGATGTGATACGAGTGGATTGGCGCTTCACTACCGAGGATGCGCGCATCAAGCTAAAGTCACTCTACCCATCAATACAAAAACGTTGAACCACTAGCCTTGCAGTGAAGATCCTCTACGTATCGCAGTATTTCCCTCCCGAGATGGGTGCCCCCGCTGCGCGCGTGTCCGAGCTGGGGCGCCGCTGGAGCGGGAAAGGCCACCAGGTCACGGTCCTGACGGGATTTCCCAACAACCCCACAGGCGTCGTGCCGCCCGAGTACCGGGCGAAGATGCGGCGCCTCGTACATCGGGAACGGATTAACGGCATCAATGTTGTGCGAACTTGGCTGATGCCACTCCCCAATCGTAGGCCCTTGGAGAGGATCGTTAACTTCAGCTCGTTCTGCCTTTCGTCCTCGCTGACCGGGAGCTTCATGGGGAGGCCGGATGTCATCATAGCTACCTCACCCCAGCTTCTAGTCGGTTTAACGGGCTGGTGGCTTCGGCTGATCAAGCGTGTCCCTCTTGTCCTGGAGATCAGGGACTTCTGGCCAGAGTCGATCACGGCCTCGGGAGTGGGAAGTGACGCTTCCTTGATGATCCGCTCGCTACGGGCCCTATCGGGCTTCCTCTACCGGAGCAGTGATCACCTGGTGGTCGTAACCCCCGCCTTCAAAGAGGAGCTTGTAAAAAAATGGGATGTGCCCCCAGAGAAGATCTCCATCGTACAGCACGGTGTAGAGATCGATGTGTTTACGCCGGATGGCCCCGACAGTCGGGCTGGCACCTTGCCAGATATTGAAGCAAAGTTCGTGGTCTCCTACATAGGGACTCACGGTCAAGCGCACGGACTCGGCACGGTGCTTGAGGCCGCCGCACAGCTCAAGGATTCCCTACCGGACGCGGTCTTCCTGCTGGTGGGAGAGGGAGCGGAGAAGGAGGAGCTGGTGTCGATGGCCAGCGAACGGGGCCTGGACAACGTCCGCTTCCTGCCTCAGCAGCCCCGGGAAAGCATACCGGCGCTGATTCGTGCGTCGGACGTCTGTCTGGTCACACTGAAGAAAGCGGATGTCTTCAAGACGGTAATACCGAGCAAGATGCTGGAGTTCATGGCGTGCGGCCGGCCGGTAGTCCTGGCCGTCGACGGGCAGGCGCGGCAGCTTCTCGAAGACGCCGGTGGTGGCCTATTCGTCCAGCCCGAGGACGCCTCCAGCCTGGCCGGGGCCATCGTAAAGCTGTATCACGACGGCGCGCTGCGCCAAATTCTAGGCGGCAGCGGGCGGGACTACGTGGCCCGTAACCTGTCACGCGAGAGCACGGCAAAGGACTACGTGACCGTGCTCCAGCAGGTTGTCCGTGATAGGGGCCATGTGGCTGTGGCATGATATAGCATTGAGCAATGCTAGAATAGTCGCGGCCTCCATCGGCGGGATTGGCATCTCCGGGAAACACGTTGTTTCAGATTGGCGGGCCTCGTTTATCTTCGTGACAGGATGACAGGGCTAGTATCTCGAACGACGCGCCAGCTACATTTACACGGAGACCTCGCAAAGCCCGACGCTTGGTCTGGGTTGCCGCTCGTGCGAACTCGACTGCTAAGATCTCAGCGACAATCCGATAAGATACTCTGGGGGAGTCCTGAATGCCTCAAGCGGAAGCGTTGCTGTACGGGCAAGCGACGGCTCCGGTTTAGAACCCTGATCTGCATGTCGTGGGAGCTATGGAAATCGAAGAAGAAACAGTCGACATAAGACGCTACGTCGGAACCTTCCTTCACTACTGGTGGCTGATGCTGATGCTGCCGTTCGTAGGCGGCGTATTCGGCTACCTGTATAGCATTAACCAGGAAGGAGGTTACGTCAATAGGTGTGTAAACGACATCAGGCGGCGACCTTCTCAGCCGTTGATTCAATGGCGATTCCATCCGCATACTGTGCACCGAGATAGACGTCTTCGATCAACTCAGGGGCCTTCAGACGCCTGAAGCGCTGTTCGGCGACCATCAACATTTTCCAGATCACCGCTATCGCCCGATCGACCCTCTTGTAGCGCTTGGCGGCATCGGTCCGAAGCCTGAGGGCCGCGAAGGGTGATTCTACCGGGTTCGTCGTGCGAAGGTGCCCCCAGTGCTCCTTTGGGAAGTCATAGAAGGTGACCATGCGGTCCCAGTCCCGCTCCAAGGCCTCTGAGGCCGCCTCGTAGGAATGGTCGCCGCACCACCTGGTGAACACCGTCCTGAGCCGCTCAGCCTCTGTCCGAGTCGGCGCGTAGGGGATAGTACGCAGCATGAGCTTGGCCTGGTCCTGTTGTCGCTTTGGAAGCTTGGCGAGCACGTTTACGATCTTGTGGTTCCAGCAGCGTTGCTCTGCCGCCTGCGGATAGACGTTGCGCAGAGCTCCCCAGATGCCCAGGTGTCCGTCTCCAACCACCAGCCTCGGGCAGCTCAAGCCCCGGCGCTTGATGTCCCTGAGCACCTCGGACCAGTTCTCTGTGGACTCCCTGTATCCGGGAACAGCGCTCACCACCACCTTGCTCCCGTCGCTCAGGGCCGCCATCACCACCAGTACCGCCGCCTTCTCCTTCTCAAGACCAGCCTTGACGTAGACTCCATCCACCCACATGTAGACCACTTCCAGGTCATCGAGGGGCCGGCTGCGCCATTGGGCAAGCTCATCGTTCCACTTATCCTTCAACCGGGCCACCGTGCTCGCCGATACCGGTGCGTCCTCTCCCAGCAGCCCCCGCAAAGCCAGATCGAAGTCGCCTTCGGATAGACCGTGCAGGTACAGCTCGGGGATCAACTCAGCAACCTTCCTGGTCCTGTTGACGAACAGCGGCAGCAGCCGGCTCTCGAACTGCTCCTCGGTATCGCGGACTCGCGGCCGCCTCAGCTGTATCGTTCCCGAACTCAGCGTAAGCCTCCGGGCTCTGCCGTATCCGTTCCGATAGCCGGTATCTGAGTCCGAGTCGGATCTGAGCGCCGACTTCGCCCTTCCCAGAAACGCCGTCACCTCCTCCTCCAGCAACTCCTGGATCAGCCTCTGGACCTGGCTTCGCACCCAATCCTCCAACTGCTCCCACTCCGGCCTTGACTCCGACCTACTCTCAGTGCTTTCCTTCCTCATGGGCGGTCTATCTCCTCTCTTGGGCCTCGAGCCCGTGTTGTTCAGAGAGAGGGTACACCGCCTGACTGTTTACACACTTTTTGAAGATACCTCGTCTCGTTCCGCCAGCGTCACAGGATATATCTTATCATGAACGGATCGGAGCAAGAGTTCGCTGCGCTCGAAGTCTCGTTGAAATACACACAGCTCTCGCCTGGCCACGCGGAGGAGCCAGCCGACGAGTCTCTAGATGTCTGCAGGACTCGAACCAATGGACCCACTTCCCGAGCAGCCACGACCCGACTGCATGGCCTGTGGGCATTTGCGTGAACCGCTGTTCAAGTCTATGCTGGGATAATGGCGAAGTGGCGACTCTCAGCGCTTATTGCCCTATCTATTTTCCTGGTAAGCTGCTTCAACCCCTTCGGAGACTCGCCGGAACTGCTGCCAGCGCCGGAGGGCCTCCGTCTGGTGGCCTCCGAATCTCGTGACCTCCCCATACAGGCCGATGGGTCCCTCAAGCTGGTATTGGATGTGCCCTCCATCGGCGTCAAGTCGTTGTCCATCGACACCATAGGCGTCAGTGGCCAGGTGAATCTCCAGATTGGAAATCTCGTCGGCATACCGTCCCGGCTGGGCCCCCCACCGGTGGTCGCCATCTACCAGTACATACAAATAGGACACGACGGACTCGACGCCACCCAGGTCGGGAACGTGACCGTCGGCTTCGACGTGGATATGGCATGGATAGACGCGAATGGGTACACAGCGAGGGAAGTCGCGCTCGAGAGATACTCGGGGGGCTGGTCGGTGCTACCCACGAGACAAGTCGGCATCAACACTGGAGGTGTGCTAACCTACGAAGCCATATCCCCGGGCCTGTCCCTCTTTGCCATCACTGTCGACGAGCCGGCCCGTCGTTTCCCCCGCTCGGTGGTGACATTGCCCAAGGCCTCGCCGGCTGTCGCCGTGTCGGTTCCCGGTCCCTCTCCAACCCCCATGCGTCCACCCGCACGGGCTCCGTCACCCACGCTAACTCCGTCACCCGCCAGCCGGCCCATGGATATCGCGTCGCCGACAGCCACCCAGACCGCAGAGCCACCACTCGCGGCGGCTTCATTACCGACGGCCACGTCGTCACCCGTGCCTACCCCATCACCCACAGCCACACCGTCCCCGACGACCCCGTTTCCCCCCACGGCCACGCCATCACTCACAGCTACCCCATCACCCACAGCTACCCCATCACCCTCACCCCGTCTTCTACCCCCAGCCCGGTGATCACCCCAACGCCAGCGCCATCCGCTACACCCTCTCCGACTCCAACCTTCTCGCCCACGCCGAAGGCTGCTCCGACTAGTACACCGGTCCCCACACTCACCAGAACGCGGTCCCGAACGCCAACCCGCACCCCTAGCCCCACGCTGACTCCCACCCCGACCCCTGCTCCGGACCCCCACTACGGCGTGGTTAGTCACAAGAGCGGTGGCGCCGAAAACGAGTATTTTCTCGACCGCCTGGGTGTCCGTTGGTATCTCAACTTCTCACCAGACACGTCAGATATACCCACGGGCATTGAAAAGCTCCCCCACATAGGTGCCATCGAGCCCGGAAATTTACTCTCCACTTCAACCATCGCCTCCCTAGTCGGGAGCGCCCCCGCGGGTTCCTACTGGTACGTGGGAGGTGAGCCCAACAGAAAATCGATCACCGGGGCCCAGTTTGCCGAGGTGTTCGACTACTACCACACCCACATCAAGAGTGCTGACCCCACAGCCAAAATCACGGGCCCCAGCATCCTTAACTGGGACTTCACCTGCATCGGTTGCTCGGGGTACACCAGCGGCGAGACCTGGCTGAGAGATTTCATCGACACCTACCGGGCAAGCTATGGCCAGCCGCCGCCGGTGGATGTGTGGGCCATAGACACCTACCCCATCGACTGGAACAATACCCCAAACTCGGCGACCCACGCCTCAATCGTCATCAGCCAGCTTCAGGGCATGAGGCAATACTTGAACACCATCCCCGAATACGTGGATACGCCCATCTGGATCACGGAGCTCGCGGTCCACGTCGGGTACGACGGCTGGATATGGGACCCCTTTCCCACGCAGATCGTGCCGGTGGGAATCTACCACTGGGACAAGATGAGTGACTACTTGATCGCCGTCCTGGACTGGCTGGAGGACAACGCGGCCTCCAATTTGATAGAGAGGTGGTTTCTCTTTACGACCTGGAGGGACATAGTGAATATGGGATCGGACGAATACATGGGGATCGTCTTCTTCGAAGGCCCCGATGTGGGCGCCTCCCTCAACTGCCTGGGTGAGATCTACCGATCGTGGGCACTGGGGCTGCCGCGCGTGAAGTGCGACGCGAACGGTAACACCGTGCCGGCAGATAGCTGACCCCACGGCAAGGGGCCCTCGCGCCGGTCCGCGATCGCGGATAACTTGCTCGACAGAAGGGCCAACCTCTCAGTGGCGACCTTCGCCACAGGACGGAGGAGGGCAACTGCTCATGGGCGGTCCGAGTAGCGCGGCTAGGGCTGTTTCAGATAGGCTTCAAGGCCTTCCCAGAACTTGATCCGCGGGGCGAACCCGAGGTCTCTGATCTTCGAGCTGTCCAGCGCAAATCCACGAACCTCGCCAGGGCGTGCCTGCTCGTTGACGATGGATACCCCCATCTTGTCCGCTATGAAGTCGGCGATCTCCTGGATTGAAGGTGTCTCGCCGGTTCCCACGTTCAGGGCTGCCCCCGCCAACTCGCGCTCGTGCAACACCAGGTCATAGGCGGTGACCAGGTCCCGAACGTGTATGTACTCACGCCACTGGGTGCCGGTCCCAAACATCGTCAGCGGCTTGCCGGAGGCGGCGCGGCTGGCAAATATTGGGATCACCGCCCCACCCTGCCCGGACTTCTGGCGCTCCCCATAAACGTTGCAGGGCCTCAGAATCGTGACGTCCAGGCCGTAGCTCATGTAGTAGGCGAAGCACATTCGGTCCGCGCCGGCCTTCGATGCCGCGTACGGGCTATGAGGACGTAGGCTGGCGTCCTCGCTGACGGGGGACTCCTCGGCATATCCATACACCTCGCAGGTGCTGGCAAATATCATGCGGGCCCCCGTCTGCCGAACGGCCTCCAGAACGTTCGATGTCCCCACCACATTTACGTCCACGAAGCTTCTGGGGCTGGCGAACGACTCATCTACATTGATCCGGGCCGCAAGGTGCACCACAACGTCGTGTCCCCGTACTGACTTCTCCACCACCTCCCGGTCCGTGACGCTGCCCCAGACCACGGACACAGTCTTGGCGATAGAGGCGAGATTTCCTTCCGCCTCTTCAGAGTAGGTGTTCAGGACGGTGACTTCGTGCCCGTCGCCCACCCATTTCTCCGCCAGGTGGCTGCCCTGAAATCCGGCCCCTCCCGTTACCAGGATCCGCATGCTTCATCCTTCTCCGGCCGGCCCTGAATCAAGGTCCGCTGAGGCCCCCGTCCTCCTGCGTCCCTTTCCCCAAGCCCCGGTCAGCGTGTTCCATACCGCTCGCAACACCAGCCTGATGTCCAGCCACAGGCTTGCCTTCCTGATGTATAGCAGATCATAGCGCAGCCTTCGCCTGGGGCGACAATGTCTCGGCAGATACAGCTGGGCTATGCCGGTGAGCCCGGGCATGATTTGAAGTCGGTCGGGAAACCTGGGCTCTTGCCTAACCGCGTCGTCATGCATTTCGACCGGAAGCGCGCGGGGCCCTACGAAGCTCATGTCACCTCGCAGGATGTTGATCACCTGCGGGAGCTCGTCCAGCGCCGTCCTGCGCAACACCCTACCGACCCTGGTCACCCGGGGGTCGTGGTCGCCGGTGATGAGACCCTCTGAATCGCTCCCAGGGGACATCGTACGGAATTTCAGGAACGTAAATATCCGGCCTCCCTTTCCATATCGCTTCTGAGGGAAGAATACCGGCCCGCGGTCCCCCAGCCACACGGCCAATGGAATCAACAGCCACAGGGTCAAGAAGACGGGAAACAGCAGCAGGTGCCCCATGGCTAAGACCATAAGGTCAAACGGGCGCTTGTATCGCAGACCGCTGGCCTTTCGCAAGTTTGCCGGCTCATGTCCTCGGTGTGGTCAAAATGGGCACACCCTGCGCGGCATCTCCCACGGGGCATCCTGCTTAGGCAGGCGTATTGACGAGGACACCACACCCCCTTTCGAGCCCAAGCCGATCGAAGCCGGAGCTCTTCAAGACACCGATGGGTGCTCAGGCGGCAGCGCCGCGACAACCTCTCTCAGATACGGCATGATCATCTCGAAGCCATCGTGCCGACTCACCTTAGGCTCCCAACCCAGCAAACGCTTGGCGCGAGTGATGTCCGGCTTCCGAGTCTTGGGGTCGTCCGGCGGCAGAGGGCCGAACACTATGCGGCTGGAGCTCCCGGCCGCCTCAATCACCTCGTTGGCGACCTGTAGAACGGTGACTTCCTCAGGGTTACCTATGTTTACGATCAGCTCGCGCTCGTCCTCCAGTCGCTCGCCGCCATCCATCTGGCCTCGGCCCTTTCGATGTTCGGAGGGCGCTCCCCGGCGCTGGTACATCAACAGCCGGTACAGGCCCTCCAGCGTGTCGTCGATGTAGCAGAATGAACGGGTCTGGGAGCCGTCTCCAAACACGGTCAACGGCTCTTCCCGGATGGCCTGTACCATGAAGGCGGGAACCGCCCGTCCGTCGTCAGGACGCATCCGAGGGCCGTAGGTGTTGAATATTCGGGCGATGCGCACGTCAAGACCGTGAGCATGATTATACGCGCTGACCATGGCCTCGGCGAACCGCTTGGACTCATCATACACGCTGCGGGGCCCGGTAGGATTGACGTGGCCCACGTAGCTCTCAGTCTGGGGGCTGACCTCCGGATCGCCGTACACTTCCGAGCTTGATGCGAGGAGGAAAACGGCGCCATGGGCCTTGGCGAGACCCAGTGAGTGGTACGTCCCCAGCGCTCCAACCTTCAGCGTGTGGATGGGGTGGCGCAGGTAATCCTTGGGACTGGCAGGGCTGGCGAAATGGAGGACGTAGTCAACTCGCGCGTCACCGGGCAATCCGTCGGCAGCAGGCAACAGCTCCTCGAGGAATATTGGCTCCGTCACATCGTGGTGTAGGAGCGTGAAGTTGGGATTCTCCCGAAGGTGGGCAACGTTATCGTCGCTACCGGTCAGCAGATTGTCGACGCAGACTACTCGGAAACCTTCCGCGACCAGTCGATCGCAAAGATGCGAACCCAGGAACCCGGCCCCGCCCGTTATCAGCGCTACAGGCCCGCTTCCTTCGCTCACCCTCTACGGCCTCCCGACGCTAATGCACTCAAACCCCAGAGCGCGTACAGCCGCGGGGTCCAGCAGGTTGCGGCCGTCTATGATCAATGGCACCGTCATCCGGTCACGAACCTGGGCCAGGTCCACGTCCAGGAACTCTCGCCACTCCGTCAGCACCAACAGCGCGTGAGCGCCGTTCGTGGCATCTTCCGGGGTGGCGCAGTAGGTGAGGCCCGTCGTCTCCACTCCGAAGTGAGATCGAAACTCGTCCATGGCCTGGGGGTCATAGAGTCGTAGTCGGGCGCCCTCTTCCAGAAGGCCTCGAACTACCGCCAGGCTTTGGGCCTCTCGCACGTCGTCAGTGCCGGGCTTAAAGGCCAGCCCCCACACACCCACCTCCTTGCCCTTAACCACCCAGAGCGATTGGCGTACCTTGGACAGCAACCGGTCCACCCGGCCTGCATTGACCCGTTCCACCTCGCGCAGCAGCGAAAAGTCCACCCGGTGAATCTCAGCAATCCCAATGAATGCTCGAATGTCTTTGGGCAGACAGTAGCCTCCATAACCCAGCCCTGCCTTCAGGAACTGCTGGCCGATTCGAGGGTCCATGCCCATGCCGTGGGCCACGTCCTCCACGTTGGCTCCCGTCGCCTCACACAGGTCGGCTACCATGTTAGCGAAAGATATCTTCGTTGCTAGGAACGCATTCGAGGCGTGTTTGATTATCTCGGCGGTGTTGCTATCAGTGAGCACCACGGTCGACTCGGCCGTCGCGTTCATGCGGTCCAAAAGGGGCTGATAGACCTGGAGGAGCAGTTGTGCAGCCCGCTCGGATTCGACACCCAGGACGATTCGATCGGGATTGAAGAAGTCGTGGAGCGCGGTGCCCTCCCTCAGAAACTCCGGGTTCACGGCAACGTCGAAGTCCGGTGTGCTGTCGCCTTTCGGGGAGGCGGAAGCATCGGAGCGGGAGTACCGAAGAATGCTCTCTTTGATCTGTCGGGAGGTCTGCACGGGCGTCGTGCTTTTCTCCACGATCAGCTTATAGCCGTTCAGGTTGGATGCCAGCGCACGGGCCACACCCTCTATCTGTGACAGGTCCGGGGCACCATCCGCTCCTTGGGGGGTCCCAACGCAGACGAATAGCACGGTGGCCTCTCGCATGGCCGCAGGCACGTCGTGCTCCACCACGAACGTCCCTGAGTCCAGGTGCCGCCTGAGCAGGTCTTCGACTCCAGGTTCGTAGAACGGGGCCGTGCCGCTGGCAATCACCTTTGCCTTCTCGAGGTCGTCGTCGGCGCCCACCACCTGCCACCCAAGATCCGCCAGACCTAGCGCCGTTGGCAGGCCCACGTGCCCCAGCCCCAGGACCGCTATCCTCAGGTCATCCTGCTTGGACATGAGCCTCCCCAAAGTCAGGACGTATCATTAATCCCAGAGCATTGACAGATGTGGTGACCAACGAAACGCTGAGGTGGTATCTCATACACGATGCACACTTCCGGAGCAACGGCTGGGACATTGAGGCGTCCGCCGTAATATCAGCCGCGAGAGGTCGACGCGCCAACGACGCCACTTGGGCGGAACCCACGGACCCATCGACCATTCCCTCGGGTCCTGCGAGGAGGACGCCCTCCGTTGAATCGCGCGGAGTCGTCGCTTGCCGGGTGTAGGTCCTGCCATGGCACCCGCGCCCGCACGAGTCGCCCCATGAAGTCCAGCAGCACGCTGACACGCGACTCAGGCGATTGCGGCTCTTCGAGGACTTCCGCGAGGCTCTCCGTAGACCCCCAGTTCACGCTCACCCTCTCACCAGGGCGGTACCGCCTCCAATGTCCTCCTGTTTGGTTGATTGCCCCCACCCTGCGCACGAGCTCAGCTATCACCGCATCCGGGACGGTGGGCACGACGTCATCAAACTGCACCCAGCCGATGAGCCCCGCTATCCGGTTTATGGCCGGCAACCCTGAACCGTTACGGTCCTGGCGGATAAAGAGGTACCCGGGAAACAGCGGGGTATCGGCATGCCCGGACCGTGGCCGAGGCGTCTGCACAAGTGGGAAATAGAGCTCGTAACCGTTACGCTCTAGCGCGAGGGCAGCCAGGTACTCGGACATCGGCTTGGTGCGGACCAGGTGCCAGCCAGTCGTCACGTGGGCAACTCCATTTCGGAGTCAGACAATAACATCATGTTATTGCGGCTCTTGCCGCCCGTCTTCCCCATACTCGGAAGCAGCCGGGCGAAATAACTCAAGTACCTGCGAATCGGAGACGCCGGATGCGTATAGCTCGTTCCGCGAGCCGTCCGCGTCGTTCGGTACCGCGATTACTACCTTGGCAAATTCGCCTGGCTCGATCGACCCGAGCTCCTGCACGCGCATCCCAAGGAAATCTTGCCGTTTTGGATTTCGCTCGAACACCTCGATCTCATCCACTCCAAGGTCCCGAAGCGCCAGGTAAGCCAGCTCTGCCAGCTCCGTCGTGCCGACAATGGCAACCCGCGACTCCTTGTTTAGCATCAGGTCGCCGATGTCCTCCCTCAGCAGGAGTCTCACTCGCCGGTAGTGGTCGAAAAACCGGTCCACGTAGGCAATCGTTAGATGGAGCTTTCGCCTCATGCCTTTCGGCGTCACCACGTACACCCATCGCCTCCAACTAAGGTGAGTCACCTTGATGTAGCCCCTGCTGGCAAGGCTGCGCACCAGCAGATTGGCCACCCCAAGTGCGATCCCAAGCCTTCGCGCCAGTTGCCGTTGGCTCAGGTCGGGGCTGCTGTCCACCTCCTCCAGGACTCTTAGCTCCCGGTAGGAATCATCCTCCAAACCTCTAGAGTGTTCATCCGAAGAACGCATGCCTCGAATATAGATAGATTCTCGCTCGTTGTCAAGTACCCGTCACCTCCTGAAGCGCCCCAACACGAAGCTGCCGAGCCCTTCACGAGAAGTTAACCGAAAACGTGAAGCGCAAAACCCGTCAAGAGCATGCGGCGTCAAACTCCATTCAACAGGTCAGATGATGAGACGGGCGACGGAGAGGCCAGAGGGCGCCATGTATAATAAGCGGTAACCTATGACACCCCATACCTCCCACCTTCTGGACCCGATCATAGCCCGCTCAGTACCGCCGCCGTGGCCGGATCAGTACCGCCGCCGTGTCGGCGAAGTCCCCTCGCAACATATGGCTGGCGCTCGCTCTGGTAGGGGGACTCGCCATCGCCGTGGCAGGGTGGCGTCTCATCGTCGACGTGATGCCTCTGGCCTTATCCGGGGAGTCCCGCCTTGCTGAGATCCGCGACATATCGGTTACGGGGATCGATGTCCGCGACAGCGAGGCGCTCTCGCATATTCAGGTCAAGGTCGCAGGCATCCAGTCGCAGGCCCAGCCGGCGGCGCGGACCATGCGCTGGCTGGCCAGATTTTCCCCCGCCGTTGCGTGGCTACCCGCGCTCGACCACGAGTTCGCCGCTTGGTCGGCTCAGGCCTCCCGCCTCCGAGGCGGTCTCGACTCGGCCTCTGCGCTGCTGGCGGCATCCTCCCGGCTCATGGACGCCTACGGCGAAATCCAGGCCGTCCTGACAAGTCCAACTTCGCGACAGCCGCCCTCCCTCGTTGCGACCGAAGCCCGGGAGCTGGAGGCATCGTTCGCCGCCACCATGGTACCATCGAGCAGGCCGGTAAGGCGGCGCGCGCAGGCCGCGGCCACCGGCCCACGGTCACCACCCCGCGATTGAGGGACGGGGTCGCCCTCCTGAAGGATGTCGAGGCGCAGATGGCGACTGCGCTTATGATTGGCCGGCAGGCCTCGGGGCTTCTGGCAGAGCTGGTGGAAGTCGGCGAGCGCGCACAGCCCCTGGTGGCGCAATTCATCGTGGAAGACGGGCGTGGACCGGAGCCGCTCACGGTGGAGGAGCTGGGGTCCACACTGGCCGAGCTTGAAGGCCGCCTCCAATTCACCCTGGTCAAGTCCGACGGACTTTCAAAGCTCGTCGCCGACAGCCGGCAGAGCAAGCAACTGCTCAACCGGCTGGACTTTCTGAGTGACGTCCTGGGTGTCCTGCTGAGCCTCAGCAGGGCCGCCGCGCTCGGACTCCAGGCCGTAGGACCCGCAATCCAGGCAGGTGGCGATGGCACCGCCGGTCTGCTGGCCGGCGAGGGAGGCCTGGTCAGGGCGCTGAACGGCCTCGTTGAGCACGAGGGGAGTATCGTCGAGGCCGTGGCATTGCTGGAGGCCGCCCGGGAAACCCTGGCGGAACTGGAGTCATCATTGGACGAGGCCCAACTGGCGAGAGGCATTGAAGACCTGGTAGCAGGCGTCGACCAGCTTCACAGGGGACTTCGGCTAGCGCAGGACATCGGCCCCATCGGCGCCAAGCTGGTGGGCGCCGGCTCGACGCAACGGTATCTGGTCCTGGGCCAGTCGGTCGACGAGCTCCGCGCCACCGGTGGCTTCGTTTCCTCGGTCTGGCTCGTTACGTTTGAAGACGGGGGCCTGGAGAATGTACGCTACTACGACAGCGTTCAGGTCGACGATTGGGACCGCCTATCCCACTACCCGTCCACACCCGCCGGACTCGAGGAGCACATGAACGCCCACGTATGGCTCCTCCGGGATGTATCCTGGGAGCCCGATTTCCCCACGACGGCGCGCATCGCCGAAGATATGTTCAGGATCGGTCAAAGGCAGGAGGTCGAGGGAGTGGCGGCAATCAACCAGTGGACGCTGCTGTCCCTCCTGGAGGCCCTGGGAAGCGTTCCATCTCCGGGTGGCGACGAGCCCATTACTCCGCATAACCTGTTCTCGAACCTGGAGGAGGGATCAGACCAGTATGGCAGGGCCTACATGGACCTGGTCCTTCAGGGACTGCTGGGCCGCCTCAACGAGCCGCTCTCCCTCTCCACGCTGGTCAAGATTGCATCGGCCCTGGACGAGTCGCTTCAGGGCGGCGACTTGCTGCTATTCCTCGACAAACCGGGTGTACAGGCCGTCGTCGCCGCCAGTGGATGGGATGGGCGCATCCGCCACAACTCCATGGACTACCTCTACGTGGTCGACTCCAACGTGGGCTGGAGCAAGTCCGACCGCAATATAGAGCGCGCGGTCAGCTACGAGGTGGACCTTACCAGAGATTCTGGTGTTAGAATTAGCCTGGGACTGGGTTACATTAACCATAGCGGCCCGGGCTCTCCTGGCTGTGAGCCCCAGTGGCTCAATCGTGGAACCGACTATAGCCAGTTGAAAAACGCATGCTACTGGGACTACTGGAGGGTGTATACGCCCCAGGAGGCGAGGCTGCTGAGCGCAACGCCGCTCGCCTTACCGGAGTACAGCGTCTCGGTCGCAATCGGGAAAGGGCAGCCGGGAGATGATACCGTCCGCGTCGCGTCCAATTTCAACAGGAAGGTCTACTCCGGCCTGTTCGCCATCGAGGCGGGTGCCGCCAGGGACATCAATCTGGTCTACGATCTGCCCTCCGACCTGGTGGACCGCCGGGGCAACGTCATCGACTACCAGTTACTGATACAGAAGCAGCCGGGGATACGGCGCAGAGAGGTCTCGGTTGAGTTCATCCTTCCGGCGGGCTTTCACCTGGACTCTAGCTCGGCGGAGCCCGATTTTGAGGGGGACTCACGCGTCGGGTTCCGGCTCCAGATCAAACGCGATATGGTGTTGAGCGCCCAGTTCACAAGGCGTAATGATGGCGCGAACTAGTGGTTCAACGTTTTTGTATTGATGGGTAGAGTGACTTTAGCTTGATGCGCGCATCCTCGGTAGTGAAGCGCCAATCCACTCGTATCACATCCCGGTTGCGTTGATTCTGCCAAGCATTGACCTCGCCGCGCAGGATGTCTTGATTGGCAATCCGTCGGTCCAGGCACTGTCGAGCCAGCACACCGATCTCTATCTCCGCCATATTCAACCAACTCCCGTGTTTGGGAGTGTAGTGTATCTCCAGTCGCTCAGCTATACGCCTCGCCTCAGCAGGCTCGAATGCCTCGTATAGCGAGGACAGCTTGTGAGTGTTGAGATTGTCCATTACCAGCACGATCCGGTCTCTGTCAGGGTAGTCCTCGTCGACCAGTTCCTTTATCACATGCGCCCAGTCCACCTTCGTGCGACGCTCTCTGACCTCGACTCGGCGCCATCCGTCCAACGGTGCAAACAGCATGAACAGGCTGCTCACTCCATTGCGCTCGTATTCGTAGTCGTATGCCGCCGATAAGCCGGGCGCTGCGGGACGCGGCACTCGCGTCTCCTTGACTTGCTGTTTGCTCGTCTCATCCATGCACACCAGAACCTCATTCCCATCGTACGGCCGTTGGTAGACCTCCAGTACGTCTTCCATCGCGCACACAAACTCCGCGCTCTGACCGGGCGGGATGCACCAACTCTGCTTCAGCCACGGCTTCAGTTCGTTTTTTTTTAAGCGCCTGGCGAACCGTCTCGGTGCTAATGGTCCCGACTATCTCACACTCGACCAACTGGTCAGCCAACAGCTTCAGGGTCCAACTGGCACGCCCCTCCGGCGGTTCCCCGCAGGCCATCGCTATCAACCGTGCTTCACCTTCGCCGTCCAGTCTCTTTTGACGCCGACGCAGTTGCTTTTTGCGATTCAGCGCAGACTCGACCCCCTCCTCCACACAGCGCTTGCGTATTCGCTCGACCGTTGACTGTCCCACACCGAGCGCGCTGGTGATGTCCGCGTCCTTCATTCCCCCGTCCGAGCGTGACTCATCGCTCATCAGCAGAATGCGCGCATGGGTCTGTTTGTACGCCGCAGCCCGACCGCGTGAGACCAAGGCGTTGAGTTCCTGTTGTTCGTCGGTAGTCAGTCTGATACGGTACTTCTTGGTAGACATCATGGTTCCTCCTCGGTTCAACGTTACGATTGAACCCCCAAGAGGAACAATGACTATCATGGTATTCATTTCAATGATGTTGGACCACTAGTAGCCCGTTTCACCCCTCGGCCCGCTTGCCGGTCGGCACCCTCTCCGTGTTGATCCGCCGCGGCGGTCATCGGTCCCCTGCGGTCGGGTTCCCGAGATGGGCGCCGTTCGCGGGGCTCGCGCTGGCGGTATCGGTGGCTTGCTCTTCAGGCGTGCCCGTCGAGGAGCCGCTCGTCTCCAGCGAGATGCCCAACACACGCGAGATCCGGACAGTTGTCGCTGCCTCCGTCCTGATTTCGGAGAAAGAGGACGCCCCCACACCGGCGATTGAGTCCTTGAGAATATCCCCATCCACTGTCGTCATCGACCTGGGCGAGAGCGTGCAGCTATCGGCGGTGGCCTTTGGGCCGGCGGGACAGCTGCTGGAAGACTTGGAGTTCGTCTGGGCGGCAACCGACCGCCGGGCAGGGAGTGTTGCGTCGGACGGCAGCTTCCAGGCCGGTACCATTCCCGGCGTATTTGCCAACGGCGTAACGGCCACCGGGATCCAGAACACAATCCGGGGAATGAGATACGCCAGCGCCTCCGCCGACGTAACTGTCGTGGGCGAGGCACGAAGGTCGCGGCTTTCAACCGTCGAGATCATTCCCAACGACCCCGCGCTACTGAAGCAGCAGATCCACAGAATGCGCGCTTTTGGCTTCGACGAGGACGGCGTGGTCATACCCGGGATCAGCTTCGTCTGGACCCTGATCGACGCGAACCTGGGACGATTGAATGAGTTGGGCTACCTCACCGTTGAAGGCGACCAGGGCGCCTATCAGGGCGCTGTTTCGGTGACCGGGATCTGGGAGGGGGCCAGGGCCTCGGCGACCACCGACATACTCGTGATTACGACCCCCAGGGCCGATGACTTTCTCGACGTCCAGGCCCTTCCACAGCGGTTCTTTTTGGACCCCGGAGACCAGCTGCAGCTCAGAGCGGTAGCGCTGAACGGCCTCGGAGAGCTTGTGGCAGGCACCGAGCTGCGTTGGAGCATGGTTGACACCCGTGCGGGGAGCATCAACGGGCGGGGAAATTTCGTCGCGGGCGACGTCCCGGGGGTGTACGCGAAGGCAGTCAGGGTCGAGGCGGCAGTCCCGAGCGAGCTGGGCTTCGTGCGGGCCGAGGACTTCGCGTCGGTGGTTGTCCGCCGGCAGGAGGCTGCGCGACGCCTAAGCGCCGTGTCCGTCGCGCCCGAGAGGATGGTGCTGGAACCCGGCGGGCGGGCGGCGCCGAGGGTACGCGCCACCGATGAATCTGGAGATCGGCCCACAGACCTCACCGTCACTTGGGAGGTCCTGAGAGAGGAGGCTGGACAGATAACCGCCACCGGAGGCTTCACGGCTGGAACCGTTCCGGGTACCTACACGGAGGCGCTCCGCGTCACGGTTGAGCAGCGCCTGGACGAGGAGGTCGTGACCAGGAGCAAGACCGTCGAGGTGGTCATCACAGGTACCTTATCCGGTGCACTGGTCCAACCTACGCTGGCCGTCGTCGCGACAGGTCGCACCGTCCATTTCTCCCTAACCGGGTGGGACGAGAATAACTTCGTTCTCCCCGGCCTGGTGGTCATCTGGAAGGTGACCGACGACAGCGTCGGGACCATCGACGCCTTTGGCAACTTCACCGCCGGACATGCCCCCGGCCTGTACCAGAATGCCATTCGCGCCGAGGTGGTCCAGAAGCTCCCCGACCCGCGCTAGCACCCATCGCCCATTTGGCTTCCTCCACAGGCGGAGCTGGCCGCCTTGAGTAAGCCAGACCGACACCTCCGACCCCTGAGAGAGCGGTGTGCGATTGGAAAGAGGCTTTTGGGACATCCCGTGCACGTTTCCACAGATTCGGCCCGCCTCGACCGAGAGGCGCGGGCCATCAGCTGCCGCTCCACTGCCACGGTCCTCTTGGCGGCCCTACTCTTCATAGCGGCTGCCGGGTGCGCCAGCGACTTCTCGTCCCCGTCCCCTGCCCCACCACCCAACGTGGCGGATGCGGCCCCACGGGAAGACAGCCCCTTCGCCCTGGCCAGGGTGGTCAACGTCGTGGACGGCGCCACCATAGATGTCGAGATCGATGGTCGAGTCTTCCGCGTCCGATACCTGGGGATCGAAATCCCTGATATGGCCGGCCCAGAATCGGGCGGCCCTTCCCTCCGCGAACGCGCGCTTGAGTTCAACCGCTTCCACCTCCAGGGCCAGACCGTGGAGCTGGAGACGGACGTCGTGGAAGCCGACGCGTTCGGCCTCCTGCTAAGGTACGTCTACGTGAACGGCGAGATGGTGAACAAGGCCCTGCTGACCAACGGATATGCCACTGTGGCGGCTATCCCGCCCGGATTCAAGCACAAGACAGCCTTCGCCGTGGAGGAAGAGAGCGCCAAAAGGGGCCGGCGCGGCGTCTGGAGTCCCCGGGCGCAAGAAACAGGCCCGGATACGCAGCCGCCGGGCCCTTCGACACCTGAGCCCTTCCGCGGCGGCACCCTGCCCGCACCGCCCGGCATGACAGAGGTCACCGCCGGGTGCGATTACTCCGGCACCTCCCAGCCCGTCATCAAGGGAAACGTCGACGCCCAAACAGGGGACCGGATATACCACGTGCCCGGAGGTCTTTACTACTCCACCATCGCCGTTGACGAGAGTAGTGGGGACAGGTGGTTTTGCACCGAGCAGAACGCCGCCGCCGCCGGGTGGAAAAAGTCAGAGCACTGACGTCACAGCCTCATCGCTGGACACGGAGTGGCTGTGAATCCGGGAACGTCAGCAATGGACCTTCATCATGGTATTGGACGCGGCGACCCATGCTCTCTCTCGATCTCTAATCGGACCCTGGATTGATCGGCCTGCCGCGTCCGTAGCTGGTATTCGACACATGACCCTTCCTCGAACATAAAGATACAAGGATTGACGAGCACCGAAGACCGGCAGTAAGCTCCAACCACATCTAGCGCACACTGCTATCGGCATCCGACGGCCTCACGGTCATCGATGGGCGAATACGGCGGTACAGGTACTGGGGCGGCGTGTCTGATTCGACGGGTGGGAATAACTTATCGAGCCATCGGACTAGGTAGCGGGCTGCGCAGGCCGGAACCGCATCTTCTTGAAGCGAGCGCCGGCTCTCGTGCCTTCCACCGCGATGACCTCCACGGGGATCTTGTAGCGTTCCAGCTTACCAGCACAATATTGTCGGAGACGCCGCCTTAGCCCGAATCCACCGAAGGACACCGATGGACGGCGTGAGGAAAGCGGAAGGGGGGTGAGGGAGCTACAGGGGAAATAGCCTGGGTTCCATTTGGGGTAGGGAGGTCGGCGGACGGTCTTCATCGCCGCACAGGGGCCCCTATGGCCGTCTGCGGGAGCTGCGATGCGCGGGATGGCGAGAGAATACGCAGCAGGGAACTCTCTCGGACCGGGCTGGCACGAGTCTGCGGGGATCTTCGGTTGTCCGGTGGGTGGGTCGGTCGCCGACGGTGCCGTCAGGCCGGGAGTGGAATGGCTCGCAGCCGGGCCAAGGCGCGGCTGAACTTCTCAGCCCAAGGCCAGCGATCCGGAAGATGCAGGGTCAACCGGCGTGCCGAGCGGGTGAGCCGTCCGGCCAGGGAGAAGAACCGCCGCCGGAGGGTCTTGGTGGTGGCTATCCGCTCTCCCAGACCGATCCGCGCCGTCCAGCGGGCCAGGTTGTGGGCCATCGTCTGGACGGCCAGCCAGGCGCCGTTGGCGGCGAAGCGGCCCGAGGGGAGATGGTTCAGCCCGACGCCGTACTTGAGGTCGCGTATGGCATTCTCGATCTCGGCGTGGCGGCGATGGTCAGCCTCCAGTTCGAGCAACTCCCCGTCCCGGTCGGTGATGAAGCCATGATAGCTGTATTTGGCGAAGAGGGCCAGTTGGGAACCGGGCGTCGGCTTCACCCGCCGGACGATGAGCCGTACCGGCGCGGCGTCCGCCTCGGCCTGGAAGGGGGTGCAGGTGGTCTCGGCCACATCGGCGGCGCCGTCCATCCAGTAAGGAATCGGCGTCCAGGCATCTTCGGGTATCGCCTCGATGAGATTGTGCAGGCTTTTGTGCTGGCGGATGGTGATGGAGAAGCGGACATCCATCTTGCGGCAGACGGATACCACGCCATGAGTGTAGAACCCGCTGTCGGCCCGTAGCGTGAGTCGTCCGTTGGCCCCGGCGTAGCGCACCCGTCCCACCGTCTCCCGCAGGAAGTGGGCGGCGCCGCGGGCGGTGTTGGCCCGGCCCTCGCGCAGCCGGGACATCAGCACGTCTCCGGTGCCGGCGGCGATGGCCAGCAGCGGGTGGTAGCCCCGCTTGCCGGTATAGCCGTGGTGGCGCGCGCCCTCCTTGGCCAGTCCGTAGGTCTCGCAGATGGTGGAGTCCAGGTCAATGGTCAGGGGCCCGTCGCCGGGTCCCGCCCCGGCCTGCCAAGCCCGGGCCAGCAACTCGCGGCTCACCCGGTCGAGTTGACGGACGTGGCCCCACCGGAAGCTGCGCAGGAAGGTGCCCAGGGTGGATGGCGCCTTGACCGTGCCGCCCAGGGTGCAGGCCGTCCCCCCGGTGCGCAACACATCGGCGTCGTCAATGCAGTCGCCCCCAGCCAGCGCAGACGCCACCAGCGTCATCATCTTGTCGCTCGTGTTCGCCCGCCCCGGGGCATCGCCCAGGTCGAGGCGCTGCCGGACGAGTTCGGGCAGGCCGAGGTGCCGCGCCAGGGTGGCCGGAAGGAGCAGCCCGGCATTGGCCACCAAGCGGCGGTCGTCGAAGGTGATTTGGATCCGGTCGGGGTGGTTGCGTGGCAGCATCTACTGGGTGCTCCTTTTCCGGGGCCGTTTTTTTGCTACAAAACCATTATCCCAGAAGCACAGGAGCACCTTCTTGCCGCCTCAGGACGCTAACCCGACGCCCTCCTTCGGTGGATTCGGGCTAAGGCGCCGCTGTGGCCGATCTGTCCCGAGCAGAGCCCATCGTTTGCGCGTCAGATGCCAGGAAACGCGGCCTGTGACGGCCGGAATCCGATCCATACCAGTACACATCGACCGACGCTGGAGGTGATCGATGGCGACCAAGGCCTATATCTTGATCGAGACGGCGGTAGGCATGTCGAGGGACGTGACCAGCCAGCTAACTAGTATGGCAGGCGTGGACACCGTGGACCCGGTGACGGGCCCTTACGACATCATCGCGGTGGTAAGCGAGCCGGACTTGAACGCCGTCGGAGACCTGGTCACCAGCCAGATCCACACAGTCGATGGGATCGTGCGCACCGTTACTTGCTTGACGGTGGGCGGGACGTAATCGTTCCGGGGTGCAGGTCTCGCGGCACAAGCCCGTCGTTAGTCCGTTGCGGCTCTTGGCCGGAATTTTCCATATCGAGCTGCTTGGACCCAAGCACCTGTCAAATCGCTGGGGAACGGCGTATGACCCATACCCCATTTTGAGCAGGACAGCCCCTTCTCATTACATGCTCTCAGGCTCGTGGACACACCGCCGCTCTCATTGACCCCCTGACTCGTCGGCGCGTATCATCGAGTCATGGAATTCTCAAGGGGCAAGTCTCCGGCCACGGCGCTACTGGGTGCCTCAAGCGCACTGCTCATCTCCGCGCGCCCCAAGCAGTGGACCAAGAACCTGATTATCTTCTTCGCGCTGTTTTTTACGGTCAACGAGTCGTGGGGGCTGGACGAGCCCGGCGTGGCACTAACGTGGGTGGCCAAGACGGCCCTCGCCTTTGTGATCTTCTCCGCACTCAGCGCCGCTGTCTACCTGGTGAACGACATCTTCGACGTGGAGAACGACCGTCAGCATCCAAAGAAGAGGGCCCGTCCGATCCCGTCGGGCGAGCTGGCGATACCGGTCGCCTGGGTGGCAGCAGCCGGTCTAACGGTCCTGGGCCTGGGGGTTTCCTTCATGCTCAAGAGCCTGTTCGGGTGGGTGGCGCTGGGATACGTTTTGCTAATGCTCGCCTACTCCGTGGTGCTGAAGCGCCTTGTGCTGCTGGATGTCTTCGCCATAAGCGGCGGCTTCGTGCTCCGTGCCGTGGCGGGAGCGGCGGTGCTCCAGGTGCCCATATCGCCGTGGCTATACACCTGCACCGGCCTTGGAGCGCTTTTCATCGCCTTGTCCAAGCGCCGCAGCGAGCTCTCGCTGGCCGGCGACGACGCAGGGCGGCAGCGGGATACTCTCGGCAAGTACTCCACCTCGCTCCTGGACCAGTTTATCGCCATCGTCGCCCCGTCGACCCTTCTGGCGTACACCCTGTACACCTTTACCGCTCCCAATCTCCCGGAAAATCACGCGATGATGCTCACCATCCCCTTCGTCGTGTACGGCCTGTTCAGGTACATCTTCCTGGTGCACGCCAAGGACCTGGGAGAGAGCCCGGAGGACCTCCTAATAACCGACCTCCCCCTCATCGCGTCCATCGTGCTGTGGCTGGCAGCGGCGGCGACCATCCTGCTGTTGTTCAGGGGGTAATGGGTAAGGGAAAAGGGTGTGGCCCCAAGAGACTCGGCGACGGGATGAGCGCCGTCCCGCCCGGTCCCATCTCGGTACGCCACATGCGGAAGACAACCGACTTGGCTGCCTAGAGGTAGCGACGCAGGCTTCCCTTTATCATCCTTCTCATGGGCGATTTTGTAAGCCTCGTCCCGCACCTTTTTGGGGAACATTTTCTTCATCGCTTCGTCTTTGGTTAGCTCGCGGGCCTGTTTCTTCCGTCTAGGCATAGGAGACCTCCAATGGCACGGCCAAAGCAAAAGGCCCAGACAAAACACAAGATGAATCTGGTGCGGTTGATCGAGCAATTCGATACGGACGACAAGTGCCGAGAGTACCTTGAACAACTCCGCTGGCCGGATGGCGTCGCCTGCCTCCGCTGTGGCAGCCTAAAGTGCTACTACACATCGACCCGCCAGACCTGGGAATGTGATTCATGCGGCTACCACTTCTCTGTCACCGCTGGCACTATGCTCCACGACACCCATCTGCCGCTCCGAAAGTGGATGCTGGCGGTATACCTCATGGTCGAATCCAGGAAGGGCATTTCGGCCCTCCAATTGAAGCGCAGTCTTGACGTTGCCTATCAGACGGCTTGGTATCTGGCCCACCGGATACGGGCCGCCATTGAAGATGCCTACCCCATGCCACTCAAAGGCATTATCGAAATCGACGAAACCTTCGTGGGCGGCGAAGTCAGAGGCAAAGGGCGGGGGTACAAGGGCAATAAGGCTGTTGTGGTCGGTGCGGTCCAACGAGGCGGCAAGATTGCCCTCCAAGTCGTTCATGCGCGGGACAGAGAAACCCTTCACGGCTTCATCCGAGAAAAGACAGCCGACGAAACCGAAGCCTACTACACCGACGATTGGGCTCCCTATCAGGGCATCGCCGACAAGAACACCCGCCACGAGACGGTCAACCATAGCATTGAGGAATGGGTACGCGGTGACGTTCACACCAACTCCATAGAGGGGGTATGGAGCCTCTTGAAGCGTTCCATCATCGGCGCGTATCATAAAGTCTCCGTGAAGCATCTGGACGCCTATCTGGACGAGCTAGAGTGGCGTTACAACAATCGCAACAACCCTTGGCTGTTTCGGGACACATTGCTCCGGCTACTAACCTCGGATAACCTTCCATATGAACGCCTCGTGTCTACGGAACAGTAATCTCCCAATCTTCTTCTGACGGCTCAGACTCCCCATCTATAACGGCTACCACTCGAACGCGATGCGCCCCAGCCCTGACGGACTGGTCGATTCTGAAATTCACCCCACGGCGCTCAGTATGGACGATCCTCTCCGATTCCCAATCAAGTGCCGGGATGCGAGTGCCTTGGATATGTAGTTCAATATCCTCAACCGTGCCGGACGGAATGACGGTCAGCCCTAATGGGACTTGATACAGCAGTCTTCCTTCTGCCTTTGAATTACGGGCGGTCGGCTCGTCGTCAACAATTCGCATGCCGCTTCCGCGCCTTTCCCAAAACCCCAACCGCCCACCAATACCATCATCTGCAACTTGAACCACGACTAGGCGGTTGGCAGCCAATGGCTCCTTCGATTGAGTCACGGTTGTTGGTGGACTCACCATTATCGGCTCTCGCCTTAAACCTACCCATAGCACCACCAAGCCGATCAGATATAGAGGCACGACCGCCACGAGGGGGAACAAAAAAGGCGTACCTATGAAGTCCCCTAACTCCCGCATTATCTTTGGGGCTTCCTCGTCGATACGGGAGTTAGCCCACGTTTCCCAACGATCCTGTGCCAAACTGACAACCAAAAAGATGACTGCGGCGACCAAAACCCAGAAAAGGGCCGCGACGCGCCTGCCCGATTTCCAAGCCGCGTGGCGCTTGCGGCGCAGGGAGTCCATACCGGCCATTCTACCACACCACACCGGGCCACTACCCGTGTCAAGTGGATAATCTCGGAGATAGCGACTCTCTGTCACCGGCGTAGGATTGCTTCGGCGCTGATCTCTTCCAGCTAACGTCTAATCCTTCCGATCCTGTAGCCATCAGGCGGGGCGAACGTGTCTCAGATAGACAGGGAAACTATCTCGACCAACCTGAGGGGAATAGCCGCCCACCTCGAAGAGCTTGCCAAGTCCAGCGCTGGGACACTGCCCCGAGGACAGCTGAATATGTGTGTGAGGTACGCTGCTCTCGCAACGGAACTGGCCGGACGTGATGGATTCTGTACCCATCTAGCCCAGATACAGCTCCCCAAGGGGCTCGCGCAGCGCTCGTTAAGGGCCAACTACCACCTAGGCCTCATGTCTGGGATCGACGAGCCAGAGACCCGGACTGTTCGCCGGATTCCCTACAGTTGGCTGGATTGGACTTACTTGACGGATGCTGCGCGAACTGGGGGCGAGTTCGTTCCTCGCCAGCATGAATCAGTGTGGGACTGGGTGCAGGTGGACTTCCGATGTCAAGGTCCGTGGACACAAGGCTCCGGTGCCAGTCTTCGAGACACATATATAGCATCGGCAACGGTCGGTCTGCCAGTGGGTCTCAATAAGCGCCAACTTCAAGAGCCCGCATCGAAGGCGTGCAGGTCGGCTTTGGAGCGGCTCCGGAAAAGGGCCGGGGGCTTACGCAGGTACCCCCGCATTCATGTCCGGTTGTCTGGATTAACAGGAGACATTGATGATATCGATCGTGCGCAATACCCCTTGCTTAGCTTCGCCATCACGACTGGGGGCAAGAACATCCGAGGCATCTCCTCAAGGGTAGCACGCAGGATATTGGACTCCTTGGCTGTGCGCGGTTGGGTTGAGCCTTCTCAGGGGGCAAATGTTACCAAAGCCCAGGACCACGCTTGGTGGTGGGCAATGACGGTGCTGGATCGCCTCTCAATTACCGAGATCGCCAGACGCGAACAGGAGTCCGATCCAGACATAGACGAGGACGCCATACACGTGGCACTGTACCGCATGGGGATTAGGCGCGGGTTGAGGTCAAAGACGGTCGAGATGGGCCCGTGGTGAGCCAGGCAGTGGTGATGGCCATCGCGGGAAGCCGGCGGAGAGAGGGACGAGCTGGGGCCGGATGTCAGGCCCGGTGAAGATGGTGCCTGCGGGCATCGGTTCCGTAGAGGGCTGGCGGCCCACGGCTCCTGGGGTGTCAAGCTGATGACCAGCGGCGCACACCAGGCGCTCAAGCGCGCAATAGAGGGAGTGCTTAAGCCCGAATCCACCGAAGGACACCGATGGACGGCGTGAGGAAAGCGGAAGGGGGGTGAGGGAGCTACAGGGGAAATAGCCTGGGTTCCATTTGGGGTAGGGAGGTCGGCGGACGGTCTTCATCGCCGCACAGGGGCCCCTATGGCCGTCTGCGGGAGCTGCGATGCGCGGGATGGCGAGAGAATACGCAGCAGGGAACTCTCTCGGACCGGGCTGGCACGAGTCTGCGGGGATCTTCGGTTGTCCGGTGGGTGGGTCGGTCGCCGACGGTGCCGTCAGGCCGGGAGTGGAATGGCTCGCAGCCGGGCCAAGGCGCGGCTGAACTTCTCAGCCCAAGGCCAGCGATCCGGAAGATGCAGGGTCAACCGGCGTGCCGAGCGGGTGAGCCGTCCGGCCAGGGAGAAGAACCGCCGCCGGAGGGTCTTGGTGGTGGCTATCCGCTCTCCCAGACCGATCCGCGCCGTCCAGCGGGCCAGGTTGTGGGCCATCGTCTGGACGGCCAGCCAGGCGCCGTTGGCGGCGAAGCGGCCCGAGGGGAGATGGTTCAGCCCGACGCCGTACTTGAGGTCGCGTATGGCATTCTCGATCTCGGCGTGGCGGCGATGGTCAGCCTCCAGTTCGAGCAACTCCCCGTCCCGGTCGGTGATGAAGCCATGATAGCTGTATTTGGCGAAGAGGGCCAGTTGGGAACCGGGCGTCGGCTTCACCCGCCGGACGATGAGCCGTACCGGCGCGGCGTCCGCCTCGGCCTGGAAGGGGGTGCAGGTGGTCTCGGCCACATCGGCGGCGCCGTCCATCCAGTAAGGAATCGGCGTCCAGGCATCTTCGGGTATCGCCTCGATGAGATTGTGCAGGCTTTTGTGCTGGCGGATGGTGATGGAGAAGCGGACATCCATCTTGCGGCAGACGGATACCACGCCATGAGTGTAGAACCCGCTGTCGGCCCGTAGCGTGAGTCGTCCGTTGGCCCCGGCGTAGCGCACCCGTCCCACCGTCTCCCGCAGGAAGTGGGCGGCGCCGCGGGCGGTGTTGGCCCGGCCCTCGCGCAGCCGGGACATCAGCACGTCTCCGGTGCCGGCGGCGATGGCCAGCAGCGGGTGGTAGCCCCGCTTGCCGGTATAGCCGTGGTGGCGGGCGCCCTCCTTGGCCAGTCCGTAGGTCTCGCAGATGGTGGAGTCCAGGTCAATGGTCAGGGGCCCGTCGCCGGGTCCCGCCCCGGCCTGCCAAGCCCGGGCCAGCAACTCGCGGCTCACCCGGTCGAGTTGACGGACGTGGCCCCACCGGAAGCTGCGCAGGAAGGTGCCCAGGGTGGATGGCGCCTTGACCGTGCCGCCCAGGGTGCAGGCCGTCCCCCCGGTGCGCAACACATCGGCGTCGTCAATGCAGTCGCCCCCAGCCAGCGCAGACGCCACCAGCGTCATCATCTTGTCGCTCGTGTTCGCCCGCCCCGGGGCATCGCCCAGGTCGAGGCGCTGCCGGACGAGTTCGGGCAGGCCGAGGTGCCGCGCCAGGGTGGCCGGAAGGAGCAGCCCGGCATTGGCCACCAAGCGGCGGTCGTCGAAGGTGATTTGGATCCGGTCGGGGTGGTTGCGTGGCAGCATCTACTGGGTGCTCCTTTTCCGGGGCCGTTTTTTTGCTACAAAACCATTATCCCAGAAGCACAGGAGCACCTTCTTGCCGCCTCAGGACGCTAACCCGACGCCCTCCTTCGGTGGATTCGGGTTAAGAGAGCGGGCTGGCAGCGGTGCCTGGTGCACTTCGTGCGCACCGCCCTGAGGGGGCCCAGGGTGGTGGCGTCCATGCGGGCGGTCCCCTTTGCCTCGTTTTAGCCCAGGCAAACTTGGCCGCTTCGTGAGAACAGTGGCGGGCGCATGCATTCGGGAGGCCAGGGCACACGGTCGCTTCAGGGCGATAGCGGCGGTACACGATGGGGCTCGGGTGATTCCACGGATGTTCAGATCTAGCCCACCTCTACCCCACCGCTGTTCTGGAGGTGTCCACCGGGGCTGGCGTAACTGCCCTTCACCTACAGCCGCAAGTGCACGGTTTTGTAGGACTACACCCTCCACATGGCCGCCTCCGTAAACTCGATTTGCCTGACCCCGTCCTCGAAGGTGGTGGGGGTGACCTTTTCGGTCCCCCGGACGGCATTGACGAACTTCTCTTCCATCCGCCATGTCCCCCGCTTCTCCTCTAGTCTGGGAGGTCGATCTCCCGAAGTCTGTCGTTCCCTCTTAAGCCGCCGGACAGCCTGGAGTTGCCGGTCTTGTACTGCAGCGTACCCTCGGTGCCCAACAGCCAAAACTAGGCAAACGGTGCCAGCTTCGTCACCTCTCTCAGGCGTATGTGCATCACCAGGCCCGAAGCCGTCTCGCAGAGCACTTCCGAATGGTCCGCGACCGTCACCACGCGCCGGACCCCGAAGCCGCCGACACGGGACCGTACACCCTGGTGATGGCGGTGACACTGTTCGCGGGACCGTTGAACCCGCTAAAGTCCCCGCCGTGGCGCCAATGAAACGGCTCCTTTCGGACCAGGAAGCCTCCCAGCATTCCGGACGAGGCCACGACCCCCAGACTGAATCTACATGATTCATACACCTGCCAGCGGTCAATTAACAGAACACCCCCTCAAATCCCACTCCCATGGGCCACTTTTCGGTCCCTCATTCTGCCCTCGCGCTCGGCGGGTGGTATTGCTTACACTGAGTGCATCACAAAATCGGAGGCAGATGAGATGTTCATACCAAATATCGATCTGAAATCGTTCGAAGAGATGCTGCAGGAGTGGTCGGACTGGTGGTACGACCTCGGCGATTGGGAGGTGGCGGCCCTCGAGGTCACCTTCGAGGCCGCCGCTGCTGTAGGAACCCTGAGGGTCCCGGAGATAAAGGGGGAGGACATGCGGCTCTTCTTTAGAAGCAATGGAGGGTTCGGCGCCTCGGCGCCGCCAGCCGCGGAGTTGGATATCGCCATCAGCAAGGGCTGGCGGCCCAAAATCGTGCCCCGCCAGTTAGCGCCGGTGCTGGGGAAAGGCGACACTGGCCAGATGGTCGAAAAGCATGATGGCCGGTCGATGGCAGACCACCTAGAAATTGCTCTGGCGGAACTCCCAAAGTGGGCGCGCGGAGACTATTGGCACCTGGACCAGTACGTGGAGGAGCTCCGCTCCGAGGCGTTCGTCGCCTTCTGGAGACCCGGTTCGGGCGAGCTCGGGAACCAGGCTCCGAGTTTGATGTTGGAGCGGTACATTGGCGACATCGGGGCGGCTCTGAAGACACTGGCGACGCCAATCCTGGCTGATCAGAGCGTGGACGCCTAGCAGATCGCTTGTGTGGACGAAGGAGTGCGGGCGTCGGTGAAGGCTTCCCGGCTGGGGAACGTAAGCCCTCTTGACACCCCTGCCCACTTGGAATGCAGGCCGCCGGCCCCCATACGACCTCTACCGGCAGGTCGCCGGTCGGCTGGCGGGCCCCGTTCCATGGCGTGCCGCGCTGACCGCAGTAGTATCGCCGTGTCAGGGAGCACCTCCAGCTTCAGGTAAGTCCAGGCTGCTTCCACCCCGGCCCCACCAAGCGACACCTAGATATCTAACTTCACTATATACGAGGAGATCTACATGTCAGATAAAAAGACGACTAACCCCACCTCCACCAGGAAGGTGGAGGCTAATCGACGTAACGCTAAAAAGTCGACTGGTCCGACGACGCCAGAAGGCAAGAGGTCGTCGGCTGGCAATGCGCTCAAGCATGGAATCCTTGCCCAGGAGCTGTACTTCGCCGACGAAGATGATCAGGCCACGATTGAGGCCCTGTACGCGGCCTACGTCGAGGAGCTTCAGCCAGAGAGCTTTCTACAAGAGGCCGCCGTCGAGAGAATTGCGGCCCTACATTGGAAGCAGGTTTTGGTGGAACGGAGCGAGGCTGCTGGGGCGGCTATGCAGCAGCACTCGGCCGGCTGGCTAGATGCTGTCCTGCGCAATGAGCAGTTTGGTCTGGACGAGTACTCCCGCTCCCTAGACTATACCGGGCAGAAGCTGAGAAGCGGCTACACCCGTCTGGTCTCGAAGATCAAGAGCGTGCGCGGCATACGACGCGACATCGAGAGGGCGGGTGGCATCATCGCGCCGACGGCGACGCGCCTTCTCAATACGCTTGGAGATGACCCCGAGGGGCCCGCCATGAGAGTGATCACTCGCTGGCCGGTTCCCTTCGATAAGCTGCCCAAATCAATGGACCTTATCCCGAATCCACCGAAGGAGGGCGTCGGGTTAGCGTCCTGAGGCGGCAAGAAGGTGCTCCTGTGCTTCTGGGATAATGGTTTTGTAGCAAAAAAACGGCCCCGGAAAAGGAGCACCCAGTAGATGCTGCCACGCAACCACCCCGACCGGATCCAAATCACCTTCGACGACCGCCGCTTGGTGGCCAATGCCGGGCTGCTCCTTCCGGCCACCCTGGCGCGGCACCTCGGCCTGCCCGAACTCGTCCGGCAGCGCCTCGACCTGGGCGATGCCCCGGGGCGGGCGAACACGAGCGACAAGATGATGACGCTGGTGGCGTCTGCGCTGGCTGGGGGCGACTGCATTGACGACGCCGATGTGTTGCGCACCGGGGGGACGGCCTGCACCCTGGGCGGCACTCTCAAGGCGCCATCCACCCTGGGCACCTTCCTGCGCAGCTTCCGGTGGGGCCACGTCCGTCAACTCGACCGGGTGAGCCGCGAGTTGCTGGCCCGGGCTTGGCAGGCCGGGGCGGGACCCGGCGACGGGCCCCTGACCATTGACCTGGACTCCACCATCTGCGAGACCTACGGACTGGCCAAGGAGGGCGCCCGCCACCACGGCTATACCGGCAAGCGGGGCTACCACCCGCTGCTGGCCATCGCCGCCGGCACCGGAGACGTGCTGATGTCCCGGCTGCGCGAGGGCCGGGCCAACACCGCCCGCGGCGCCGCCCACTTCCTGCGGGAGACGGTGGGACGGGTGCGCTACGCCGGGGCCAACGGACGACTCACGCTACGGGCCGACAGCGGGTTCTACACTCATGGCGTGGTATCCGTCTGCCGCAAGATGGATGTCCGCTTCTCCATCACCATCCGCCAGCACAAAAGCCTGCACAATCTCATCGAGGCGATACCCGAAGATGCCTGGACGCCGATTCCTTACTGGATGGACGGCGCCGCCGATGTGGCCGAGACCACCTGCACCCCCTTCCAGGCCGAGGCGGACGCCGCGCCGGTACGGCTCATCGTCCGGCGGGTGAAGCCCACGCCCGGTTCCCAACTGGCCCTCTTCGCCAAATACAGCTATCATGGCTTCATCACCGACCGGGACGGGGAGTTGCTCGAACTGGAGGCTGACCATCGCCGCCACGCCGAGATCGAGAATGCCATACGCGACCTCAAGTACGGCGTCGGGCTGAACCATCTCCCCTCGGGCCGCTTCGCCGCCAACGGCGCCTGGCTGGCCGTCCAGACGATGGCCCACAACCTGGCCCGCTGGACGGCGCGGATCGGTCTGGGAGAGCGGATAGCCACCACCAAGACCCTCCGGCGGCGGTTCTTCTCCCTGGCCGGACGGCTCACCCGCTCGGCACGCCGGTTGACCCTGCATCTTCCGGATCGCTGGCCTTGGGCTGAGAAGTTCAGCCGCGCCTTGGCCCGGCTGCGAGCCATTCCACTCCCGGCCTGACGGCACCGTCGGCGACCGACCCACCCACCGGACAACCGAAGATCCCCGCAGACTCGTGCCAGCCCGGTCCGAGAGAGTTCCCTGCTGCGTATTCTCTCGCCATCCCGCGCATCGCAGCTCCCGCAGACGGCCATAGGGGCCCCTGTGCGGCGATGAAGACCGTCCGCCGACCTCCCTACCCCAAATGGAACCCAGGCTATTTCCCCTGTAGCTCCCTCACCCCCCTTCCGCTTTCCTCACGCCGTCCATCGGTGTCCTTCGGTGGATTCGGGCTAAAGAGACCCGGGAGGCCCCGCATAGATCATGTCGAGGCCCTCAAGGCGGCCCTCCACACCATTGACCAGCACCTCCACAAGATGGAAGAGCGGCAAGAGGAGCTAGAGTTTCACGAGTCCCAGGAGGCGGAGGCCAAGAGGATCAGCGCCTCCCTGCCTCAGGGGCCATCCGCCGAACTCAATCTCCGGTATCGGAAATCAACCGACAGCTCATACTACCGAGCTCTCGACGAGTACTGGAAGATGAAGAGCCGCAATCATAAGATTGGAACGCCGCCCACGGACAATGGCGCCGTGGATATAAGCTAGCTGCTTGGGAAGAGCCGCGCAGCCCTGGGAGCGGGTCTCCCATTCTCAGGGCCAAGACGCATGATCAAGAAGGGCCCACAAGCAGGTCCGCGGCTACAAGGTTAGGGCCGGTGTCACGTCCCGCGGCAGCACAGCCTCGTCCGCTGGCTCTCAGCGGTGACGAGGTTTTTTGCGAAACGAACCCAAATCGCCCGTTTGGCCCATGGTAGACGGGGTCAAGAGGGGTGCTCCGTTGATCTGATAAGGGTCTGTGACCAGGACAGCATCCCTGAAACACTACCGGCGGCATCGCATCTAGCCCTCTCATCAGTGCCGGTTGTAGTCGTCCTGGAAACGGACGATGTCGTCCTCCTCCAGATAGCCGCCTGTCTGGATCTCGATGATCTCCAGGGGCTCGTCATCGGGGTTTTCCAGCCTGTGAGTGACCCCTTTGGGAACGAACGTCGACTCGTTTTCCTTGAGCAGGAACACCTCTTCTCCCTTGGTCACCCTGGCCATGCCCCTGACCACCACCCAGTGCTCGGCTCGGCGATGATGCACCTGCAGCGACAGCGCGGCGCGGGCGTTTACCGTGAGCCGCTTCACCTGGAAGCCATCACCGGCGTCGACTATCTCGTAGGTTCCCCAGGGTCGGTGGACCTTGCGGTGGACTTCATGCTCTGTACGCCCCCCTGCCTTCAGGCGTTCAACGATGTCCTTTACGCCCTGGACCCGGTCCTTTGCTGCCACGAGCACGGCGTCGGGGGTCTCCACAACGACCACGTCTCGCAGCCCCACCGTGGCCAGCAGGCGATGCCGGGCTATCAGCAGCGAGTTCTCCGTGGCCTGGGCGTACACGTCACCCTGGACCACGTTGCCATCGGTGTCCTGTTCCCGTTGCTCCCACAAGGCCGACCACTCCCCTATGTCGGACCATCCCGCGTCGAGCGGCACAACTGCGTAACCGGGAGACGCCGACACCTTCCGATCGTTCGCCGGGGAGCCAACCCGTTCCATTACGGCGTAGTCTATTGAATCAATGGGACAGGCTATGAACTCGGTCAAGCCCGGCCGGTAGAAGTCGCCATCAACGTGGCCATTTGAGTTCGCGACACCGCATGCCCGAGCGATATCCGGCCGGTGTCTTCCAAGCTCAGACAGCCACACGGAGACACGCATCATGAATATCCCGCTGTTCCAGAGATACTCGCCCGATTCCACGTACTCCCTGGCGGTATCGAGGTCCGGCTTCTCGACGAATGCGGCCACCCGGCGCGCGGCTGCCCGGGCTACCGCACTGTCCGCGCGGCGCCCGGTTGGCGGGCGATGGCCGCTCTCCGTTCGGTTACTCGCCTCCTCGATGACGCCGCCCTGCCGTATGTAGCCGTAGCCGGTCTCGGGACCGCTGGGGGCCACACCGAAGGTGACGGTCCAGCCGTTCTCGGCGAGATGGGCGCCAACATCCACCGCCGAGTGAAACGCCCTCCGGTCAAGTATCACGTGGTCGGCCGGCATAACCAGCATTACCGGGTCGCCACCTGGACCGGGGTCTAGATCGGCCAGACGCAGAGCCGCCAAGGTCAGGGCTGGAGCGGTGTTGCGACCTACGGGCTCGACTATCACCGCCAACGGCCGTTTCCCCAGGTCGCGCATCTGGTCCACTACCAGAAAGCGGTGCGCTTTGTTGCAAACTATTACGGGGGCGGCCGCTCCCTCACGTCCGTCCAGCCGCGAAACGGTCTCTTGTACCATACTCAGCGGACCCATCAAGGGCAGGAACTGCTTTGGATGGTACTCGCGGGAGAGCGGCCAAAGGCGCGTGCCCGAACCGCCGGCCAGTATCACGGGATGCAGGGTTATCGCGTCCTCCGACATCGATGCAGTACCTCAACGGAGCAGACAGGGGCAACTATCCACGCCCCGCGGGAAGCATACTCACGGCCTCGGGCCGTGTCAACGCCGGCGCCATAGCCTACTGGTCTGTCAGCCTGTCGATCTCCCGCTGGAGCCCCTCAAACTGCGGCGCCGCCCGAGGATTTCTTTCCAGATAGCTGTCCAGCGACTCCTGGGCGCGCCCGTAGTCTTTCTCGAAGATTCGTAACCGTACCAGGTGCAGGTTGACCTCGATCCTGTCTGGGGCCAGCCTCGTCGCCCGCTCCACCAACGCCCGCGCCCGTGCCACGTAGCTCGAGTCCAGCGCAGAGCCCAGATGAAAGACCGTCGACAACGGTAAGTAGAGACGCCACTCCTGCGGCTCGGCTGCGATAGCCTCTTGGCCCTCTTTGTCCGCCATCGCCAACGCCGCCCTGGCCTCCGGCTCGCTAAAGCTGCGCCAATTTGAGATAAGCTGGTTATACATCACGATCCGCAGATAGTTTGCCTGAGGGGGGAACGCGCCGATCGCATCGTCGAAGATTTCCAGGCGTTGCTCCAGGGTGATTCCAGGCCGCTTGAGTGTGTCCAGCACAGCCGTGGTGCCGTGAAACGGCGGATAGTTTATTAACAGTATGGCCGCCACCACCAGCGCGGCCATGGCAGCGAGAGCCAGCGCAAATGACGCACTGGAGCGCAGGTAGATGAGTGCAGGGCCCGCCTCCAGCGGGCCGTGCGAGATATCGCTCTCAGCCTGGCCGGCGGTCTCCAGGTAGGCGACGAACCCCACCAGCAGCATGAGCTGTACGATCGTCCCCGGCGTGTCGAACAGGAACAGGTTCTGGACGAAGTACGCGGCCAGAGCCGCACCCACGAGCATGGTAAACACCTGGTCCTGGGCACCCTGGTCTCGCGCCCTTCTGACAATTATCCGCAGCATGTACAGCCAGATGGCCGCGTACGCCGCGAACCCCAATATCCCCTTGGTTGCCAGCTCCTCGATGGGCTTGTTGTGGGCCTGGTCGAAGGAGACCGTGGAGTGGGCCACCATCTCCGCCGTGATGTACCGGTCGTGGAGGATGGCGAAGTTCTCCGGCCCCCAGCCCAGCAGCGGTCGGGCCGCGAACCCCTGTAGTCCCACCTTTATCGAGATGATTCGACCCCCGACGCTCTCGCCGCCGGGATCGAACGTTGCGATCCTGAAAAGCATGAAGCTGGAGTCGGCGAGCCTCTGGAAAGGCGCCGTATTGCGCGTCAGAACCACTATCACCGTCAGGGCGACGACTGTCGCGACCAGGGCTATCGAGAGCTGCTTGAGCAGTCTCTGGCGGCCCCACAGGAGATAGCCTACCGAGAAGGCGATGATGGCGACTCCCAGTGCCATGAGAGCGCCCCGCGTGCCGGAGAGATATAGAATCCAGACGTCCAGAAGGACCGTTGCGGTCCAGAAAATGCGCCACGTCCACTCCCGCTGGCGCTGGAAGAACACATAGCTCACCACAAACACGCTTGCCTCGGCTGCGAAGGCGATAGCTGCGAGAGTAAGACCGGTCCGACCGTCGGCATAGGCCGATCGCACACGGTCGAGAATGAAGACCGACAGCAGGGCGGCCGCTACCCAGAAAATGGCGAACTCTAGTCCTGAGAACCCTTCACCTCTACCGGCGGCCCTTCTGCTCCTCGCCCGCCTGCGCCTCCGCGTAGGCATGACGTCCGGCCGCGGGGCGCCCAGATACGACCGGCCCAGAAACCCCAGCGCGATCAGCACGTTTACCAGCATATACCCGCCGACGTAGGTGGGGTTGCCCAGGGTGATATCGAGCCGCTTGCCCGTTTCCAGATACGCCAGAATGCCCAGATCGAAGTGCTGGGATAGGCCCAGCAGGCCCATAACCACGCTGACGACCAGATTGACGTTCAGCAGCGCTCGCCAGTCGGCCCAAGAGCGAAAGACCGACGCCACGACCACGGCGTAGGCAAACCAGTGGGCAAGGTCGACGAAGCCGATCATTCGCTCGTAGGTGGACCAGAGGCTCCGTTGCGCGCTTACCCCGGCCAGGGCGGCTGCAAACGTTACTACGATGTAGACCCCGAAGACCAGCAGCAACCGGGAGCGGGGCATTCGGTAAGCCGGGTATCTGAGGGAGAGGACCAGCCACAGTCCCAGCGCGATCTCGGTCAGTGTGCGAGCGTACAGCGCCTTCCCTACGATGAACGGGAAGAACGTGTGAAAAGCAGTGGGGAACGGTGGCGCCATCACGATCAGCGGCGTCAACAGGACCAACGCCGCAACCGTCTTGACGCTAAGTAGTAATGCCCTTTCTATTCTGATACGTTAAGCCTCAGGCAGCGTTGTCGCTGCGCCCTCGCGAACTCACGGCCCGCGATGTGCCCACGGCACCTATCTGCTCGATTCTAGGTGAAGGCGAATTGCCGGTCACATTTGAGGGGCTGTCGCGGCTGCGGCTACACTTCTGCTCTAAGCCAGGCCAGGGTCTCGCGCAGGCCGTCGTTGAGAGAGGTCTGAGGGGTCCAGCGTAGCCGCCGCTGCGCTCTCGAGTTGGCCAGCACCACGTGCTTGACATCCCCGGGCCGCTCACCCTCGTGCTGAGGAGGGAGGCGGTAGTGGGTCTCCTTCGCCAGCCGGTGAAACAGCTCCATCACCGTGGTCGCCGCACCCGAGCTGATGTTGACCGTCAGCGGCTCCGACAGCCCCTGGGCCAGCTCGTGCGCCCTGGCGACATCCTCGACGTATACGAAGTCCCTGGTCTGCTCGCCGTTCCCAAATATCATTACGCGCTCCCCACGCAGCATACGCTGAGCGAAGATGGCCACGACCCCGGCTTCGCCGCTGGGGTCCTGACGGGGACCGTAGACGTTGGCGAGCCGCAGGACCTTGAGCCGCACCGAGCCGGACACCAGCATACGCATGTAGAGCTCCAGCGTCCACTTGCTCAGCCCGTAGGGGCTCAGCGGCCTTATCGGGTGGTCCTCGTCACAGGGGAGGTATTCCGACGTTCCGTAGAGCGCTCCACCGGTCGTGACGTATATCATCTGGGGGCATCTGGACGTCAGCGCCGCCTGGCAGACGTTGATGCCGCCGACGATGTTGACCTCGGCGTCCAGCGACGGGTCCGACATAGAGGCGGGCACCGACGCCCGCGCGGCGGTGTGCGTGATCAGGTCGGGCCGAAACGACGACACAAGCTTCCCGAATGAGGGCGCCCGTATATCCAGCTCCTCGAGGCGGACCTCACCAGACAGGTTGCGGCCCTCGCCGGTGGACATGTCATCGACCACCAGGACCTCGTCTCCCTCAGCAAGTAACCGGTCGACGATGTGTGAGCCGACGAACCCGGCCCCGCCGGTCACCAGCACACGCATTGCTGCATCACCCCCGGAGCGCCGTTGGCTCTCTTCACGTCTTTGGAGAGTGCCCCAACGTGTCGGGGCCGCGAGTCCGGCCTCATAGCGCGACCAGTATATATTTTTGCCGATCCCCTTACAATCTTCCACTATTCGCGCATTAGAACGGCGGTGCTGCGCCAAGACACGAGGGCCTGACCCCGGTGCGTCTGTCCTTTATCTTGCCCTGGCCCCGCCGCTTAGCACCGATGACTCGCACAGACGCGCCCACGAGTTTTACCACGCACCGAGGCGGGCTGAACCCCGCTGTACTGCCGCTGGTGCAGAATGGCGCGCCTTCTCGCGGGAGCCCCTTCAGCACGCGCGGGACCGGCCCCGACGCCCCTCAAGGTTGAACCCATTGCTGCATTTCACTATGATGTACCCACACGTGTGAGGCAAGACGTGCGCGACCACAACGAGCTCATTGACGAGCTCAAATCAATCGTCGGCGACACCTACGTCGTCCACGCGCCCGAGGACCTGATCGTGTTCGAGCAGGACGGGTCTGTGGACCGCGCCCTGCCTTTTGCCGTGGTACTTCCCGCGTCGACCCAGGAGGTATCGGGGGTGATGAGGGCGGCCTACCATCGCGGCATGCCACTCGTCGCCCGCGGTGCGGGCACGGGGCTAAGCGGCGGCGCCATCGCCGACGAAGGCGGAATCGTCCTCGCCCTCACCAGGATGACCAGGGTCCTCGAGATCGACGCCGCCAACAGGCTGGCCGTTGTAGAGCCCGGCGTCGTCAACATCGACATCTCCCACGCGGCGTCCAGGCACGGGCTGTACTTCGCGCCCGACCCCTCCAGCCAGAAGGCGTGCACCATCGGCGGAAACGTGGCCGAGAACTCCGGCGGGCCCCACTGCCTGGCGTACGGCGTGACCACCAATCACGTGCTGGGGATGGAGGTGGTGCTCGCCGACGGCTCAGTCCAGTGGTTCGGAGGCAGGACGCGTGAGGCTCCCGGCTACGACCTGAGGGGTATCGTCATAGGCTCCGAGGGCACCCTGGCCATCGCCACCAAGGTGGTGGTGCGTTTGCTGAAGGAGCCCGAGGCGGTCAAGACCCTCCTGGCGGTGTTCAGCGAGCTGGAGCAGGCCAGCGCCGCCGTATCTGGGATCATCGCGGCCGGTATTGTCCCCACCGCACTCGAGATGATGGACCGGCTATGTATCGAGGCCGCGGAGCCAGCCGTCCACGCCGGCTACCCAGCTGGGGCAGCGGCCGTCCTGCTGGTTGAGGTGGACGGCCTGGCGGAGGCGGTCCAGGAGGAGGCGACGGAGATAGAGCGTGTCTGCGCAAGCTACGACCCCCTGGAGATCAGGATGGCGGCGGACGCGGCGGAGCGGGAGCGGCTCTGGGCAGGACGCAAGAGCGTCCTCGGCGCGTTGGGCCGCCTCGCGCCGAACTACTTATTGGTCGATGGCACCATTCCCAGGACCAAGCTGCTGGAAGTCCTGACCGGCATCAACGAGATAGGAAAAAAGTACGGCCTGCCCGTCGCCAACCTTCTACACGCCGGCGACGGAAATCTCCATCCGTGCGTCCTGTTCGACGAGCGCAAGCCCGGTGAAACCCGGCGCGCCCTCGACGCCGGCGGACAGATCCTGAAGCTGTGCGTCGAGTCGGGAGGCGCTCTGTCCGGCGAGCATGGTATCGGCATCGAGAAGCAGGAGTACATGCCCCTCATGTTCACAGACGACGACATGGAGGCCATGGCCGGCCTCCTTCCCGCGTTCGGCAGCGAAGGCAAGCTCAACCCGGGCAAGATCTTCCCCACCGGCTCGGCCCAGCCGCACGTCAGGCATTCGGCCGCCGTGGCAAAGACCGGCGCCGGCGCGTACATCTAACCCCTCATGCGCCACCCTTGTGACAACCCCCTCTGCACACCTGAGAGCCCCCGTTCTGTGACCGGCCGCGGGGGGCCTGGCTTGAGCGCGTGGAGGGCAGTACGTCCCCATTCGCCGATGGGTAGCCTCGACTGCCGGAGACGCTGCCGCTAATGACAGCCGGCATCGCCAGGGGCTTCATCGAGGCGCTGAGGGATGCCGGCGTCGAGGCGTCCAGCGGCGACGATGTGGCGACGCATCGCGTCGACGGCTCTCTTGCCCAGGCGGTGGCATACCCCGCCACCCTGCAAGAGCTTGCCAGGTTGATGAAGGCCGCCTCCGGACGGCGACTCGCCGTGGCGCCGTGGGGCGGCGGTACGAGGTCGGCCCTGGGCAACCCCCTGGAACGGCTGGACGTGATCGTCGACCTGTCACGGCTCAACCGCGTCGTGGAGCACAACCCCGCCGACCTCACCATTACCGTTCAAGCGGGAATTACCCTCGGCCGATTGCAAGAGCTTCTGGGCGAGCACGGGCAGTTCCTGGCACTAGACCCTCCCCTCCCGGACCGGGCCACCCTGGGCGGCACCCTCGCCACGGGTGCCAGCGGCCCCCTCAAGTGGATGTACGGCAGCCCCAGGGACGTGGTTATTGGCATGAAGGTGGTACAGGCGGGCGGGACGGTAACCAAGAGCGGCGGGCAGGTCGTCAAGAACGTCAGCGGATACGACATGACGAGACTCCACATCGGCGGTCTGGGCACCCTTGGGGTCATCGCCGAGGTCTCGCTGAAGCTGACTCCTCTCCCCGCCGGCCAGGCGACCGTGGTGGCCGGGTATGGGAGCATCAGGCAGTGCCTGGCCGCCGGCCTGGGCATCTTCCACGGCGACGTCGTGCCCCTGGCCATCGCCGCCGTCGACGCCGCGGCCGGCCACCGGATGGACGCCCCTGGCCTGGGCGGCGGCAGCTATCTCGCGGTCCGGCTCGGGGGGCGTCCACTGACGTTGGAGCGCCAGATCAAGGAGTGCCGCTCGGTTTGCAAGGCGCATGGCCCGTCTCGCATAGAAGTGCTCGGCGAGGCGGATGCCGCAGGCATGTGGCGGCGGCTGGCCGATTACGGCTGGGACGAAAGGACCGCTCCGGTGGCCGGTATCCGCGCTCACCTTCCTCCAGCCGGGGTCCCTGAGCTGGCCGAGGCGCTGAAGACCTTGGACGGTGTGGACGACCTGCGTCCCGCGATAGTCGCCCACCCGGCTCACGGAACGGTGCTGATAAACTGGTACCAGGGAAATGGAGCTGTGGCGGATGGGGCGGTCGAGACTGTGCTGCGCTCGGCACGCCAGGCAGTCCACCGGCTTGGGGGCAAGCTGACCATCGAGCGATGCCCGGTCGCGGTCAAGTCCAGCCTCGATATCTGGGACGACGTGGGGGAGCCGGTAGCCATCATGCGCAGGCTGAAGGAGCAGTACGACTCTCAGCGGGTGCTCAACCCCGGTCGCTTCGTCGGAGGCATCTGATGACGTTACCTCCCGTTGGAACGCCCTCCGCCCTGTTTTCGGGCATCGACGCCCCTAGCGAAGAGGACCTGTACAAGTGCGTACACTGCGGGTTCTGCCTCCAGGCTTGCCCGACCTACGTTGAGACCGGCCTCGAGACCGAGTCGCCCAGGGGCAGGATCGCCCTCATGAAGGCGGTTAACGAAGGTCGCATAGAGATCACGCCCACCGTTTTCAGGCACTGGGACCTGTGTATCCAGTGCCGCGCCTGCGAGCCCGCCTGCCCGTCGGGGGTCCCCTACGGCCGGCTCATCGAGGCCACCATGAGCCAGGTCGAGCAATACCGAAAGGTGGGTTTCTTCGCGCGGATGATATCGCGCACCCTGCTGGGACATGTGCTGCCCTATCAGGGGAGGTTGGCCCTGCTCGTCGCGGGACTGAGGCTCTATCAGCGCTCGGGACTCCAATGGGCCGTAAGAAAAACGCGACTCCTCCACCTCATCTCCTCCAATCTCGCGGAGCTGGAGCGTTCCTCGCCCGCAGTCTCCGGCTCCAGCTTCCACGCCGGGGGCCAGCTCATACCGGCGGCGGGGGAGAGGAGGGCCAGAGTCGCGCTGCTGTCCGGGTGCGTGATGCCCCTGATCCACGGCCCGGAGATGGACGCGGTAGCCAGGGTCCTCGCCCGGAACGGGTGCGAGGTGGTGGTGACACGAGGTCAGGTCTGCTGCGGGGCCATCAACTCCCACGTCGGCGACCTGGACGTGGCGCGCGAGCTGGCCCGGAGGAACATCGACGCCTTTCTGTCCGACGACGTGGACGCCGTGGTGGTAGCATCGGCGGGCTGCGGGGTGCGCATGAAGGAGTACCACGACCTTCTCAAGGATAGCCGACAGTACGCCGCGAGGGCCGAGAAGCTCAGGGCCCTGGTCAAAGACGTTCACGAGTTCCTGGTCGACCTGCCCTTCGTCCCTCCCGAGGGTCGCCTCGACTACCGGGTAACCTACCAGGACTCCTGCCACCTGTCCCACGCGCAGGGAATCACCGAAGCGCCGAGGCTGCTGCTGCGCTCAATCCCGGGCCTCCAATTCGTTGAGATGGAGGACTCCGCCCATTGCTGTGGGGCCGGCGGGGCGTATGCCGTCACGCAGCGCGACTTCTCCCTCCGGCTGCTGGACTCCAAGATGGTGGCCGTTAAGGACACCGGCGCGGACGTGATTGCCACGGCCAATCCAGGGTGTGTGCTGCAGCTAAGGAACGGCGTGAACCGGGAGGGCGTGTCGCTTCAAGTCCGCTACGTCACCGACCTGCTGGACGAGGCGTACCGGGCGGAGTGATGCCGTTCAGGATTAGCCACCATGCGGAGGAGGAGGTGGTCCGCCGCTCGATTCCACGCGAGTTGCTAGAGGAAGTGCTCACCGCGCCTCAGCACATCGTACCAGCCCAAGGGGGCAGAATGGCGTACCAATCGTAGCTTGATTTCGGCCAGGGTAAGATATATCTGCCGCGCGCTATTGTATCGCACGCCTTAAAGCCTGCAGTAGTCGTGACTATCTACGGGACAAGCAGGACCCAAAGATGTTGGAGTGTCCAATGAAAGTCGTCTATGACCAGGACGTGGACGTGCTGCGCATTCTCTTCAATAACTCTCCTGTCGAGGAGAGCGATGAGGATAAGCCCGGGGTCGTCCTCGACTACGACAGTGAGGGCAACATCGTAGGGATCGAGGTGCTGGACGCCTCCAAACGCATGGAGAATCCCAGGGTCGTGGACTACGTCGTAAGGGGTGGACTATGCCGGTTCGTGGACCATCAGGCGCTCGATGCCGTGGGGCTGAATGGCCCTCCGGGCCCCTACACCCGGCCCACCTGCCCACGCTGCCGCAGCGCATGGTCCACGAGCACCAGCGCCATCATCGCCTCGACGATGGGAACCGCCCGGGGCAGGACACAAGGGTCGTGGCGTCCCCTGCCCTCCAGCTCGGTCGGATTGCCATAGATATCCACCGTCTCCTGCGTCTTCATGATGGTCGCGGTGGGCTTGAACGCCGCTCGGACGATGATATTCTCGCCGTTGGAGATGCCGCCTTGGATACCGCCCGACCGGTTGGTGCGCGTCCTGATGCGTCCCCCCTCGTTGTAGAAGGGGTCGTTGTGCTCCGAGCCCGTCATCGTCACACCCCCGAAGCCGGAGCCCACCTCGAATCCCTTGCACGCCGGAAGGGACAGCATCGCGCGGGCCAGCTCCGCGTCCAGCTTGTCGAAGACCGGCTCCCCGAGGCCGGGCGGCACTCCTCGCGCCACCGCCTCCACGACGCCACCCAGTGAGTCTCCGTCCTTGCGGGCCTCTTCGATGCGCTCGATCATCTGTATCGCCACGTCCTGGTCCGGGCAGCGTGCGATGTTGGACTCGACCTCTTCCATGGAGACCGTGTCAGGGTCGACGTCCGCGACCAGGTTCCAGACCTGCTTCACGTATCCGACTATCTCGACGCCATACTCCTTGGCCAGGATCTTCTTGGCGATGGCCCCGGCGGCAACGCGGCCTATCGTCTCCCTGGCGGCGGCCCGACCGCCGCCCATCCAGTTCCGGATACCGTACTTGGCCTGATAGGTGTAGTCGGCGTGGGATGGCCGGAACTTGGTGCGCATGTGCTCGTAGTCTTTTGGGCGGGCGTCCTGGTTCCACACCCCGATAAGTATCGGCGTGCCCAGCGTTTGGCCGTCGAACACCCCTGAGAGAATCTGCGCGCTGTCGCTCTCCCTTCGCTGCGTGGAGATCCTGCTTTGCCCCGGCCGGCGGCGGTCCAGCTCCCGCTGAATATCGTCTACGCTCAGCTCGACCAGCGGAGGACAACCGTCAATCACCACCCCCGTAGCGTCGCCATGCGACTCCCCCCAGGTGGTGACGCGGAACATGCGTCCAAAGGTGTTGCCCATATCAATCGACCTGACTTCTCGTTGCGCCTACATGCTACCATCTACTAGGGGCATATGGTATCATCGTATCGTGTGCGTTGCCGCGTCCGGAGGGCCGTCCGGCGCTGCCGGACCGGCGGACCATGGCGCAGACGTCTCCCCTGCAACCCCGATGCGGGCAAGAAACGGGCCCGGGTCAAACACCTGCGAGTACCTTCCGCCTTGTGCGGATGAGTGTCGCTCGTAGCCCGGGCCCATAACTCACCCCTCCGTGGAGGCACATCTTGCGCGGCGCCGCCCGGCGCTAAAGTGCCGGGCCGCCTGTCCGGGCACCCGCGGAGTACTCCTCCACCGCACACACACCGCCGTCCGAGCCTTGCTCTCAGAGTCATGCGGGTATAGACTGCGCTCATGGCGCCTGACTCAGAGCCTGCTCCGGACACACCGGTCCCCCACACCGACCCCAGTCAGCCACCCAGCTCAACCAACGACAGCAGCCGCACCACCGCCAGAGGAAGGGCGGCTCCCCCCACCCGGCAAGCGGCCGCCGCAGAGTCCCTCTCCCGCACCGTCTTGCCAGCCCCGCCGACATCCGGCTGGCGATACACCTTCAGCTCCCTATCCGACCCCAACTTTCGGCATCTGTGGCTCGGCCTGATATTCATGATGAGCGGCATGCAGATGCAGATGATAGCTCGCGGCTTCCTGGTATGGGAAATAACCGGGTCGGCCGGGAAAGTCGGACTGGTCGGCGCCGCCGGCGGCATCCCGATGCTGGGGTTGGCGCTGTTTGGAGGCGCCGTCGCCGACCGGGTCGAGCGCAAGCGGCTCATACAAATAGGCCAGGCGGTCTTCACGGGCATTGCGGTATTCAACGCCATATCCATCACGACCGAGACTCTAACCTGGTTTCATCTGCTGGGGGCGTCGTTATTACAGGGAGTCATGTGGTCATTCCTGGCCCCCGCGCGGCAGGCGATAATCCCGCAGCTGGTCGGTAAGCGGATGCTGAGCAACGCGTTGGCGCTCAACGGCGCGGGCTTCAGCACGGCGATCCTGGTGGCGCCCACCATTGGGGGACTCCTCTACGCCGTGTTCGGGCCGGCGACTGTTTACTATATAATCGCGGCGATGGGCCTGACGGCGTTCCTGTTGACCAACCTGCTCCCCAGGCTCGATCGACCGGTCCTCCCCACCAAAACATCTATTCTGACCGACATCAAAGCGGGACTGTCGTACATCCGTCGCAACAACCTGTTGGTGGCCCTCTTGCTGGCCCTTGTGTCTACCGTGCTGCTCGCCCTGCCTTTCAAGTTCCTCCTGCCAGTGTTCGTGAACGAGGTCTATCAGCGCGAGTCGGGGGCATTCGGCCTGATGATAAGCATGATGGGGCTGGGCTCGCTGACGGGCTCGTTGGTCTTCGCCGCCTTGGGCAGGTGGCGACGCGGCCTTTTATATATTGCGACAATCTTCATGTCCGGCATCGCCCTGCTGCTTGTGGCCACGGTATCATTGTATTACGCGGCCATCGGCATCATGGTCCTGCTCGGACTCGGGGATGCTGGCAGGCGCGTGCTGAATATGGTCCTCATCATGGAGCAGGTAGAGGACGCGTACCAGGGGCGGGTCATGAGTGTATACCATATGATATTCGGGTTCATGCCCCTTGGTGTCCTCCCTGCGGGCCTTGCCATGGACCGGTGGGGAGAGCAGAACACCATCGCAGTCCTCGGCGTACTGATGGTCGCCACCGCCGTGCTGGTACTTGCGACCCAAAAGGGGCTGAGGGCAATCCAGTAGGCGCGCCTTTTTCCCGCCGGCGGGGGCCGGCGCGCCGGTGGCGCCGGTCCGGGCCACGGACGAAGCGCGCATCTAAGAGGCTGATGAAATATGGGGTGTGCAGAGGGGCGAAGCCCCGGCGCCTGTCCTGAGCTTGCCGAAGGGCCGGGAGCCTGAGGGTGCCCCTCAGATACAACTTCATCCCCCTTCCTGGCCAGGAAGGGGGTCAGGGGGATGGTCGAAAGGGTTTTTCAGCACCCTGCTAATGGTAGAATCTGATGGATGCGCCTGGCATTGTTTGCCAGCCGGGCCATCGAGGGGCCAAATAGCTCTGCTCTGGCCGCCGCGATGCGGCGCCGGGCTACAGTTGATATAACGGATCCGAGGGAGGTCTCATGCGGCCGATAACCGAAATCGCTGAGTCGATGGGCCTGGACCCCGAAGCGGTCGTGCCATACGGGCGATACAAGGCCAAGATAGCCCTGGACGCCATACGTCAGGACGGGCCGCGCGGCAGGCTGATACTTGTGACGGGGATGACTCCAACCAGGGCTGGGGAGGGGAAAACGACCACGACCGCGGGCCTGACCCAAGCCCTCGGCCGACAGGGACACCGGGTCGTTGCGACCCTGCGAGAGCCCTCGCTGGGGCCGATATTCGGCATCAAGGGCGGTGGCACTGGGGGTGGCGCGGCGAGGGTGGTCCCCGAGGACGAGATAAACATCCACTTCACCGGCGACGCGCACGCTGTGTCGTCGGCGCACAACCTTCTGGCGGCGCTGACCGATAACGAAACTCAGCGGGGCAGCATACCCGGCCTCCGCCCCGACGGCATCACGTGGCGGCGCGTCACGGACGTGGAGGAGCGGGCGCTGCGCACAGTAGTGACCGGGCTCGGCGGTACGGCCAATGCGCCCGTCCGCGAGACCGGGTTCGACATCGTCACCGCATCGGAGATCATGGCCGTGCTTGCCCTCTCCTCGGGGCTCCAGGACCTCCGCGAGCGGCTCAACAGGATCGTGGTGGGTTTCACCGGCGACGACACGCCGGTTACCGCCCGCGAAGTAGGAGCGGTCGGCTCAATGATGTCGCTGCTGCGCTACGCCATTCAGCCCAACCTGGTGCAGACCCTCGAGGGCCAGCCAGTCCTGGTCCACACCGGGCCCTTCGGCAACATAGCTCACGGCTGCAGCTCGGTGGTTGCGGACCGGCTGGCCCTGGGCTACGCCGACTACGTGGTAACCGAGGCGGGTTTCGGCGCAGACCTTGGTTTCGAGAAGTTCATGCACATAAAGGCACGGTTCAACGGCCTGGAGCCCAGCGCGGTGGTCCTGGTCTCCACGGTGAAAGCGGTCAAATCGCACGGCGGGGTCCGCGTCCGCGAGCTGGCGGAGCCCAACGAGGCGGCGGTCGAAAAGGGCATCCCTAACGTGGAGCACCTGGTGGGGGTGGTCCGCTCCTTTGGCCTCCCCGTGGTCGTCGCCATCAACCGCTTCCCTACGGATTCACCAGGCGAGGTGGCTATCATCAAAAGGCAGGCCGAATCCGCCGGCGCTCACGCGGCGGTCGAAAGCCACGTATTCGAGGAGGGTGGGGCCGGCGGCGTCGAGCTGGCGGAGGCAGTCACGGACGCGGCCGACGGCGACGCAACCGAGATCTCATACCTCTACCCGGAGAACGCGTCGATCGAGGAGAAGGTCCTGACTCTGGCCCAGAAGGTCTACGGGGCGGCCGGCGTGGCGTGGAGCTCCGAGGCAAGGCGGCGGTTGAAGGTCTTCAACGAGCAGGGCTGGGGATCCCTGCCTGTGTGCATGGCCAAGACCCATCTCTCCCTATCTGATAATCCCAGGTCGAAGGGCCGTCCTTCTGGCTACACATTCCAGGTATCCGAGGTGCGGGCCTCGCTGGGCGCCGGGTTCATCTACCCCGTCGCGGGCGCCATAGTCACCATGCCCGGCCTGCCCGGGTCGCCGCGCTCCCTGGACGTGGACGACCAGGGCAACGTCGTCGGGCTGTAGACCTCTTGACTTGCACCTGTGCGCCGGCGCGAAGTTCAGACAGGGTACCGGCGAACGCATCCTCCCATTAAAATCGCACCGCCCTGTTACGAGGTAGGCGTCCGGTGCACCCGTATCTGCTAGCACGTGTAGCAGGTTGCGAGGAAAGCCTGTCCCGCGAACCGGCAGTCGGTGGACGGCGCAGCCGCACTCGCGCTTCGATGCACCGCGATGGTGCCGCCGAAACCGCCCGTCGAATTGCCCCAAATCTGAGTTCGCCGCTATAATGGGGTATCCCGGTAGGATACCCGAGACAAATGCCCGAGTTCTTCAACGTCCTCGCACCCGACGATGCGCTTGAGACGCTCCTCGCGCGTCTTGAGCCTCTTGCCGAAGAGGAGCTGGTGCCGACTCACCGGGCGTTGGGCCGAGTTACGTCGGCCGAGATAGCCTCTCCGGAGGATCTGCCGGCGTTCCCGCGGTCGACCATGGACGGGTTCTCGGTCCGGTCGGCGGATACCTTCGGGGCGACGGAAGGGCTACCCGCCTACCTGGAGGTGGTAGGCGAGGTCCCCGCAGGTGGCGCCCCGCAGGTGAGGCTCTCAGTCGGCCAGGCCGCCGGAGCGTACACCGGCGGGATGCTGGCGGAAGGGGCAGACGCCGTGGTCATGGTCGAGAACACCCAGGCCGTCGACGGCTCCACTATCGAGGTCTTTCGTCCGGTCCCGCCTGGAGAGAACGTCATCCAGGTGGGCGAGGACGTCCGCGCGGGCGACCCTGTGCTCCCCGCCGGCCACGTGGTTCGGCCCCAGGACATCGGCGGCTGTCTTGCCCTCGGGATCACCCGGATCGGGCTAAGCCGTCGACCGCGGGTAGCCATAGTCTCCACCGGCGACGAGCTGGTCGCGCCGGAGCAGACGCCGGGACCGGGCCAGGTCAGGGACATCAATACCTACACCATCTCGGCGCTGGTGGAAAACGCCGGGGGCATACCGGTGCCTGCCGACTTGGTACAAGACGACTATGAGGCGCAGCTTGCGGTCGCAGGCAAGGCGCTGGCCGGGTGCGACCTCCTGGTATTCTCAGCCGGAAGCTCCTTGAGCAGCCGCGACATGACCGCAAGGGTCGTCGGGGACCTGGGCAGGCCCGGCGTGTTGGTGCACGGCATCTCCCACAAGCCGGGCAAACCGACTATCGTGGGCCTGGTGGACGGGAAGCCCGCCTTCGGCCTGCCCGGCAACCCCGTGTCCGCGGCAGTCGTCTTCGATCTTCTGGTGCGCCCGACGGTCTACGCCCTGGCTGGCTGCACCCAGCCTCCGGAGCCGCCCACGGTACGCGCGCGCCTGACGCGGGATATAGCTTCGCTGTCCGGCCGGGAGGACCACGTCCAGATACGGCTAATCCGAGACAACGGCGTTCTCTCCGCGGAGCCCGTGTTCGGCAAGTCCAACCTTATCTACACACTGGTCCGCGCCGACGGCGCCGTTACGGTGCCGCTGGACAAAGGCGGCCTCTACGCAGGCGAGGTGGTGGTCGTACGGTTGTACTAGCGGCCGTTGAGCATCCGACCGCAACGCCGCATCTAAGCAGTCTGGGTGAAGCCGTCGGTTCGACGCCCGGAGCGCGCCGCCACGAGCGCCTGCCAGGAGCGGACACGCGACACCGCCTCAGATGTCCACCTGGCAGGGGCCAGATATTGTGGGAGTTCAGGCCAGGGCAACAAACCATGCCAGACCGAAGCCACGGCAGGCGCTACTACCTGGACGATATTCCCCGGGACGAGGCCGCCCGGAGGTTTCACGCCGCGTTGGAGGCGGTCGGAGCCCTGGCGCCCTCTCCGGCCGAGACCGTTCCGCTGGACCGTGCCAACGGCAGGGTTACCGCCGCGCCCGTCTGGGCGAAGGTCTCTTCCCCCCACTACGATGCGGCAGCCATGGACGGCGTCGCCGTCAGGGCGCGGGATACCATCGGCGCGACGGAGACGGCCCCGCTCCAGCTCAAGGTGGGAGAGCAGGCCGTCTGGCTGGATACAGGCGACCCGGTACCCCAGGGCTTCGACGCCATCATCATGATCGAGGTCGTCCATGAGGTGGACGAGTCAACAATAGAGATACAGTCGCCGGTGGCGCCGTACCAGCACGTCAGGCCCCTGGGCGAGGACATCGTCGCCACGGAGCTGGTCCTGCCGCAGGGCCACAGGCTTCGGCCCCAGGACCTGGCCGCGTGCGCGGCGGCGGGCCACACCGAGGTCTCCGTCCGGAGCGCGCCCAGGGTGGCGATCATACCGACGGGCACCGAGCTGGTGCCGGCCGGCTCCGACCTGAAAGCCGGCGACATCATAGAGTTCAACTCCCTGATGCTGGCCGGAATGGTCACCGACTGGGGAGGAGAGGCCTCCAGGCGAAGACCCCTCCCGGATGACTATGGCCGGATTAAGGCCGCAATTCTGGAAGCGGCCGGATCTTGCGACATTGTGGTGGTCAACGCCGGGTCATCGGCGGGCTCCCAGGACTACACGGCAAAGCTCGTAGAGGAGCTGGGACAGCTTCTCGTGCACGGCGTCGCACTCCGGCCGGGTCACCCCCTTGTGCTGGGCGTGGTCCAGGACAAGCCGGTCCTGGGCATTCCGGGGTACCCGGTCTCCGCCGCGCTGACCTGTGATCTGTTCGTCAGGCCGCTGATCGAGCGCAAGCTGGGCGTGCCCTCGCAGGCACGACAGAAGGCGACCGCGACCATCACACGCAAGGTACTCTCCCCTATTGGAGAGGACGAGTTCTTGAGGGTCCGGCTGGGCCGCGTGGGAGACAAGATGGTGGCCACGCCGATACAGCGCGGGGCCGGCGTTATCATGTCGCTGGTGCGCGCCGACGGTCTGGTCCTGGTGCCGCGGTTCTCCGAGGGCGTGGACGCGGGCGACGAGGTGAGCGTCGAGCTCCTGAGCCCGGCGGGCCACCTCGAGGGCAACATCGTGGCAACCGGCAGTCACGACATGACGCTGGACCTGCTCGCCAGCGAGCTGCGCCGTCTCCATCCCGAGCGCACCCTGGCGTCGTCCAACGTGGGGAGCCTGGGCGGCCTCCTGGCCCTGGCCCGGGGAGAGGCGCACATGGCCGGCTGTCACCTGCTAGACGAGGAGACGGGCGAATACAATGCCCCGTTCGTCCGGCGCTACGTCGAGGGGCGCAGGGTAGTGTTGCTGAACCTGGTCCACCGAATACAAGGCTTGATCGTCCCCACCGGCAACCCCAAGTCGGTAGCATCGCTGGAGGACCTTGAGCGAGACGACCTGACCTTTGTAAACCGGCAGCGCGGGTCGGGCACCCGTGTGCTGCTGGACTACATGCTCGCACGCGGCGGCCTTTCCTCCGAGCGGATACGCGGCTACGAGCGGGAAGAGTACACACACCTCGCGGTCGCCGCGGCGGTCGCCGGAGGGCGGGCCGACGTCGGCCTGGGCATACTCTCGGCCGCGCGGGCGATGGGCAGGGACTTCGTGCCACTCCTGAAGGAGCAGTACGACCTCGCTATACCGGCGGAGTTCTACGAGAGCGAACTTCTGACGCCCGTCCTGTCCATAATTCGCAGCCAGGAGTTCAGGCGACAGGTTGAGGCCATGGGTGGCTACGACACCGCCAATATGGGCGAGGTAGTGGCCGAGCTAGGTAGCGACCGTAGCTAGGATATGGTAGGCTTTCCTTGTATTTGTACGCTACCGGCTCTTATTGTGGGGCAGCTTCACAAATCGTAGCATCGAATGGCAACCGGGATGAGCAGGCAGCCGGAGGTCTCGGGAATAGTGCTGGCCGGGGGCATGAGCCGCCGGCTGGGCCGCGACAAGGCCGTCGAGCCTGTGGGTGGTGAGCCGCTCATCAGGAGGGTCATCGGCAGGCTATCCAAGGTGACGGACCAGACCGTCGTGGTCGTCAATAGCGCGCAGCGCGCCTCCGAGCTGCCCCTGCCCGGCTCGGCCAAGGTCGCATCGGATATCTACCCGGACGGGGGCTCTCTCGGAGGCATATTCACCGGTCTGACCGCCGCCGACGGGGCCTGGGGGATCGTCGTTGCGTGCGACATGCCGTTCCTGAACGTGGAGCTGCTGGCCAAAATGCTGGACATGCGCGATGGATTTGAGGCGGTCGTCCCCGTGCTAGAGGGACGGCCCGAACCGGTGCACGCCATCTACTCCCAGGACTGCCTTCCACACATCGAATCCCGGCTCCAGTCCAATGACCTGAAGATCGCCCGCTTCTTCGACGAGGTGCGCGTAAACTACGTGTCAGAGCGTGAGATTGAGCAGAGCGACCCGGACCATCTCAGCTTCTTCAACGTGAATACCGAGAGTGACCTCGAACGGGCTCTCACGCTGGTAGCGCAGGGGCATTAGAACCGGGTCAATGTGGATTTATTTACTTGTCATTCTGAGCGGAGCGAAGAATCTGGAGGGGTCGGGTACCAAGAGACCCCGACTAGGCGCAGCGCCGACCCCACCCCAGCTGCTTCGTCGTCCTTCCCCCGGGGAAGGACTCCTCAGAATGACAATCAGATCTAGCTGGACAGAGTACTAATGGTCGAATCCAGACAGACGTCTACTACCGAGGTCGTTATCCAGGTGGAGCTCTTCGGGCAGGCCCGGATCGTCTGCGGCCGCCGCCAGATAGAGGTTGCGGTCCCCGAGCGGGCAGACACCAACGACGTGGTGGCAGCGCTGGCGAAGGCCTGTCCCGGCCTGGTCGGGACCGCCATCAACGAAGGCCGCTCCAGGCTGCTGGAGAGCTACAACTTCAACCTGAACGGGTTGAAGTTCGTGGCTGACGAGCGTCTGCACGTTGGGCCGGACGACGTCATCCTCCTGTTCTCGAGCCAGGCGGGAGGCTAGGTCGCCTATGTACGGGTATCACGGCAGGGCGATGCTGATTGACCTGACCTCCCAGGCCGTATCCTGGGAGCCGCTGAGCGAAGACGTGCTACGGCGCTTCATCGGCGGGATAGGGTTGGGCACATATCTGCTTTACAGGCACTGCCCGCCTCAAATCGACCCGCTGGACCCCGGGAATCCCCTGATATTCGTGGCCAGCCCGCTGGTTGGAAGCAGACTGACCACGTCGAGCAAGTTCGCCGTCCTGGCCAAGTCGCCGCTGACAGGGTTCATCGGAGACTCCCTGTCGTCCAGCTTTCTGGCGACGGAGCTCAAGAAGGCCGGCTGCGACGCCCTGGTGATCAGGGGCAGTAGCCCCTTCCCCACCCTACTTTCGATTACCGACGGTGGGGTAGATTTTCTCGACGCGAGTGGCCTCCTCGGCCTGAGGACCTCGGAGACGGAGGCGGAGGTCAAGTCCCTCCTGGGCCGCGGGACCAGGGTCGCCTGCATCGGTCCAGCGGGTGAGAAGCTGGTCCGCTTCGCCAGCATCGCCAATGACGGCGGGCGTCAGGCAGGCCGTACCGGCTCCGGCGCGGTCATGGGCTCCAAGAACCTGAAGGCCATCGCACTGCGAGGCGCCCACCCTGTACTGTTCCACGATCCCGACGCCCTCAACACGATCGGCAAAGACCTGACGCGTAGAAGCCTGGGCCCGGCAACCGAGAAGTACCGGACTCTCGGCACGATGGCCAACGTCTCGGTGTTCAACCGGCTGGGGACGTTGCCGACCCGAAATTTTCAGCAGTCCACCTTCGACAAGGCCGAGGAGATCAGCGGCGAGGCGTTTGTCCAGTCCCACCACGTCAAGAACGCCCACTGTGCCAACTGCACCATCGGCTGCGAGCACATCATGGTCACGACGGACGACGGTGGGAAGTCCCAGGGGCGGATGGAGTACGAGAGCGCCTTCGCGCTGGGCCCGCTGGTGGACGTGGGGGACGCCAACGCTGTGATCCGCGCCTCGCTCCTTTGTGACGAGCTTGGCGTCGACACGATTAGCTCGGGGGCTACTATCGCGTGGGCGATGGAGTGCTTTGAGCGGGGCATCCTCTCTCGGGAGGACACCGGCGGAATCGACCTGAGATTTGGCAATGCGGACGCCGTGATGGCGTCTCTGCAGCTCATCGCCGACAGGCAAGGGATCGGGGATATGCTCGCCGAGGGCAGCCGCATCGCCTCCAGGACCGTCGGACACGGGTCCGGTGACTGGGCCATGCACGTCAAGGGGCTCGAGATGCCGGGCTACGAGCCGCGCAGCCTGAAGACGATGGCGCTGGGGCTGGCAGTGAGTACGCGGGGCGCATGTCACAACCGGTCGTCCGCCTATGAGGCAGACTTCTCGGCCCGGGTAGACAGGCTGGCGGTGGACGAGGAGCGCGGCCGCATCACCATGGAAGGCGAGGACTTCTCCTCCGTCCTGGACTCCCTGATCTGGTGTAAGTTCCTTCGCAAGGCGTTCGATGACTTCTACGGCGAGTCGGCGGAGGTCTATGAGCGCGTGACCGGCTGGTCGATGACGCCGGAGCAGCTCAGACAGGCGGGGGAGCGCATCAACAACCTGAAGAAGCTGTTCAATATCCGCGAGGGCTGGGTCCGAGAGGACGACACGCTCCCACCGCGAGTGTTACATGAAGTACTGCCAAGCGGGGTGGTCCAGGGCATTGGGCTCACCAGTGGTGACCTGGACCTGATGATACGAGGATACTACCACGCACGGGGATGGGACCAGGACGGCCGTATACCGTACGCAAAGATACGCGAGTTGGGCCTGGAAGATGTGGTGGAGGAGCCGGCCCCGGTAGGTTAGACTCTGAGAGACCTTCCGGAACCGCGACCTCACAGCCGCGCGGGGAAGGGCCCCTGCGAGCCGCCACTTCCGGTCCGCGAATGGCGGTGGGGGCGAAGGTCCAAGAAATCCACCAACAAGGCGAGGCACAACTTGACCTCTGACAGAAACGCCCTTCGAGCCGTCCTCAGGAAGAAGTTTCCCAGGGATCACGGCCAGCTTCTCCCGGCCCTGCACTTCGTGCAGCACGAGTTCAGGTACCTGCCCGACTGGGCCATGGAGGTGGTCGGCTGGCACTTGGGAATTCCGGCCAGCGAGGTCTACGGCGCGGCCACAAGCTATCCTGAGCTTAGAATTGACGAGCCAGGCCAGAAAATCCTGAGGGTCTGCACGGGCCTGAGCTGCTGGACGAATGGCGCGAAGGACCTGCTGGGCGCTGCGGGCACAGAGCTACGGGCGCACCCCGGGGAGACCGCGCGGGACGGCCTGATCACCATCGAGGAGACCGCGTGCGGCTTCTTGTGTGCGATGGCGCCGGCGGTGGAGTGGGACGGCGCCTGGATGGGCCGCGTGTCGGTCGAGAAGGTCAGCGACTTGGTCCGAGGAGCCGGCCTCCCATGACAGACGGCCCAGTAGATGTCCTGGCCACGGTAAGGGAGGCCGCGCGAGATCGCCGGCAGTCGGAACGCGGCGACAAGACCCGCGTCGTCGTGCAGGTGGGGCACTGCTCGCAGGCGGTGGGGGCCGGTGAGGTCGCTGGTATCCTGGCGAGCGCCGACATGAAGGGGGCCTACCTCCTGACAGCCGGGTGCGACGGCGCCTGCTTCGACGCCCCTCAGGTCGTCGTCACCCACTCCTCCGGGGCCGGCGTCAGATACACCAGGGTCGGTCCTGAGGCCGTGGGCCGGATCGCCGGCGATATTGCAGCCGGGCTCGATGGAGCGGACGACCAGAGGGACGCATCATTTTTCGCCGGGCAGCGGCGGATCGCGCTCGACCTGTGCGGGGAGCTGGACAGCACCGACATCGACGACTACGTCCTCCACGGAGGCTATGAGGGGCTGGCGCGCGCCCTCGCCCTGACGCCCGAGGGGGTGATCGAGGAGGTGAAGGACTCGGGGCTACGAGGCAGGGGCGGTGCGTACTTCCCGGCCGGGGCCAAGTGGGAGAGCGCTCGCGCCGTGGACAGCTCGCCCAGGTACCTAGTGGTCAACGCCGAGGAGGGAGAGCCCGGCCTTTTCAAGGACCGGCACCTGATGGAGGGTGTGCCCCACCGCATTATCGAGGGTACGATAGTCGCGGCCTACGCCACTGGAATCAACCAGGCCTACATATATGTCAACGCCGAGGCGAATCTCTCGTCCGAGCGAGTCGAGCACGCCATCACCCAGGCATATGATAATGGACTCCTTGGGGACAAGATACTGGGCACCGGCTACGGATTGGCCATCGAAATGCGGCGCGGCGCGGGTGGGTACGTGTGCGGCGAAGAGACCACGATGCTCAACACCATGGAGGGGTATCGCAGAGAGCCTCGTCTGAGGCCGCCATTCCCCACGACATCGGGGCTATGGGCCAAACCAACCGTCATCAACAACTGCGAGACCCTTGCCAGCGTCCCCTTCATTCTGACGCGCGGGGCCAGGGCCTTCTCCGATATTGGGAGCGAGAAGGCCACCGGGACCAAGATCGTCAGCCTCAGTGGGTCGGTGGTGAGGCCGGGGATAGCCGAGGTCCCCATGGGCACCTCCTTGCGCGAGATCATCGTATCCCTGGGCAAAGGCCCGATGCCGGGCCACACGCTAACGGGCGCTGCCGTGGGCGGGCCCTCCAGTGGGGTCTTTCCGCCGTCAATGCTGGACACACCCATAGGGCCGGGGATGCTCCACGAGTCGGGCGTCATGCTGGGGGCCGGAGGAGTGGTCGCGCTGGACGAGCGGGTGAGCGCGCTGGAGGTGGTGCGCAGGCTGGCGGCCTACAACGCCGCCGAGTCGTGCGGCAAATGCACCCCTTGCCGCGAGGGGACGCCGCGCATGGTCGACGCGCTGGAACGCCTGATGTCGGGTCGCGGCTCTCCAGGCGACCTGGACGAGCTGCGGTACCTGGCAGAGGTCGTTGGGCTCGCCTCGCTGTGCGGCCTGGGCCAGGCGGCGGGGGCCCCCATCAACAGCGGTCTGCACTTCTTCGGCGACGAGCTGGCTATGATGGCAGGCATGGGGTAGGGGCGCTTTGCACGGATGAATTGTTTATCTTACGATAGGTGGGTTATTTCACGTTAAGGAGGCCAGAGAGTGACACGGGAGAATAGGCGCTTCGTGGTGGATGAAGAAGGGCGCAGGAAATCGGTAGTACTACCCATTAGGGAGTACGAAGGACTCTTGGAAGATCTGGCCGACCTGGCCGTGATAGCCGAAAGAAAAGACGAGCCGGCAGAGCCCCTTGAAGTGGTCAAGAAGAGGCTGGAGAATAGGTGGCGCAGTATAGAGTCGAGATAAAGCGCTCGGCATCCAGAGAGCTCGAACGCCTGAGTTCCAGGCTGGCTACAAGGATTCTTTCCTCCATACAAGCGCTCGCCTCTGAACCGAGACCGAGAGGATGTCGTAAGCTTACTGGCAGCCAGAACTCCTGGCGCATAAGAGTCGGCAGTTACCGAGTTCTGTACCAGATCGATGACGGACAGAGCACCATAACCGCGCCTGCGATTGGACACCGTCGAGAGGTCTATGGGTGAAGTCACCTGTTCGGTGTAGCTAAGCAGCCTGGGCCAGGCGGCGGGGCCCCTATCAACAGCGGTCTGCACCTCTTCGGCGACGAGTTGGCTACGCTCGCGGGTGTGTCGTGACGGACGCAACGACACGGTTCACGGCCTCCCTGTCGTTCCGAGCGGAGCGAGGAATCTAGGGCCTCCAACAGGTACTGGCTTGCGCGAATACTACGTCTACCTGATGACCAACCGGAAGAGAACCCTCTATACTTGTGTCACCAATAATCTGGTACGAAGGGTATGGGAGCACCGGCAAAAGCTGGTCGGCGGGTTCACCAGCAGGTACAACCTGACCTGGTCGGATTACTACGAAGCGACGAACGATGTTAAGAGTGCGATTGCGGCGCAGAAGCAATAAAGTCGACCTCATTCAGTCGACCAATCCGCAGTGGAAAGATCTCGCAATGGAATGGTACGGCGAGCGAACCGCCTCAGACCCTGAGCGCAGCGAAGGGTGACATTAGGGAGGGCGCCGAACTGGCTTCGCTGGCGGAGGTGTCGTAGCAGGAAGCCTGATTAGTAACACGGAGTAAAAAGAGGCTATATGAACGAGTACACAGCCATAATAAAGCATGATGGCGATTGGTGGATTGGCTGGATAGAGGAGGTCCCGGGCGTAAACTGCCAGGAAGCATCCCGTGATAAGTTACTGGAAACTCTAAGGATAACTCTTGGAGAAGCGTTGGAATTCAATAGACATGACGCGATAGCCGCAGCCGAAGGAGACTACCAGGAAGAACGAATCGGTGTATGAAACGCGGCGAGTTAGTCCGGCATCTCCGAAGCCAAGTATGATTCTCTCGTAAAAAGTCTGTGTAGGTTGAATTAGAACAAACGTACCCACACCTGGGTACAATATACAGTCTCTGTTCCGCACACTACCCCAACATACGGTAGCGCGCAGATGTGCTAAATCGCTGGAACTTCCTCAAAACGGGTTTTTACGAGGGAATCAAGGTTGCGAGCTCTTGAGGGAAGGAAGGCGTCATTCCTGGTGGCACAACCCTGCGCTAAATAGAAGATCAGCGGTTCCCGGACATAGAGAGATAAGCGAGAATCCAGGCAGAAAAATATGCAGAGATCTCGGGATACCACTGGTGAGATGATGCACAGCGGCCTGCACTTCTTCGGCGACGAGCTGGCTACGCTGGCAGGTGTGTCGTGAGAAGGGGACCCGGCACGAGGATGGTGCGATGAGCCAACCGCCTCAGACCCTTCATCGCCCACGGCGTGACAGTGAGGAGGGCGACGAGTTGCCGTGGAAGACGGGGCCGAACGGTAGGGACAGCATCGAGCAACTAGGAAGGCGCGCATGAGAATCACGATCGCCATCAATGGCAGCGACGTTGAAGTCCCCGACGGGTCGTCGGTCCTGGACGCCATCAACACCTCTGGCACCTACATCTCCCAGCTCTGCAAGGACCCGGACATGAAGGCCATCGGCGCCTGTCGCACCTGCCTTGTGGAGATCGAGGGCGGCCGGGGATTCCCCGCCTCCTGCTCCGTGCCGGCGGCCAATGGGATGCAGGTGTGGACCGACACGCCCCGGGTCAGCAGCATACGCCGCGGCGTCCTGGAGCTTACCCAGGCGATGGTCAACGGTGACGGCAACGGCTCGAAGGCCCGCCCTGAGCGTAGTGGAAGAGACCACCGCGAGCTTACGATCGCGGCAAAACACCACGACCTCGACCGTCCCCGTTGGACGGGACGGGAGCGCGAGGCGGTGGACACCAGTAACCCCGTCTTCAACATCGCCATGGACGACTGCATCCTGTGCGGCCGCTGCGTCCAGGCCTGCCAGGACGGGCACCAGTTCATCGGCGCAATCGACTTCCTCGGCAGCGCCGGGACAAGCCGCATAGGCACCTTCATGGACAAACCGCTGGTCGAGTCGGTCTGCACAACGTGCGGCCAGTGTCTGTCCGTCTGCCCCACTGGGGCTATTGAGGTCAAGAGCCCTGTGAAAGACGTGGCGAGGACCACCACGACCACGTGTCCCTACTGCGGCGTCGGCTGCGGGGTGAAGGCGCAGGTAGACGAGAGTGAGCGCATCATCGCGATGCTCGACGACCCCGACAACCAGTCCAGCCTGGGCATGCTCTGCGTGAAGGGACGGTTCGGGTACACCTTCGTGCACCACGAGGACAGGCTCACCACCCCGCTGATCCGCGAGCACGGGCAGCTACGCCCCGCGTCCTGGGACGAGGCCCTCGAATATGTGGTCGAGCGGCTGGCGGAGTACCGGGGCGACGCCTTCGCTACCCTGTGCTCGGCGAAGGCCACCAACGAGGACGGCTACGTCCAGCAGAAGTTCTCCCGGCTGCTGATGAACAGCAACCACATAGACCACTGCACAAGGCTCTGCCACTCGCCCTCGGTCGAGGCGATGCTCACCGCGCTTGGGAGCGGCGCCACCAGCAACTCGTACATAGACTACGAGGAGGCCGGCTGCCTCGTCATCATCGGATCGGACGCCAACTCCAACCACCCCGTGGCCGCCTCGCGGATGCGACGGGCGGTCATCGAGCGGGGCGCCAAGCTGATCGTCATCAATCCGCGTCGGATAGAGATGTGCGACTTCGCCGAGCTGTGGCTGAGGCCCAGGCCCGGCACCGACGTCGCCCTCCTCAACGCCATGGCCAAGGTCATACTTGACGAAGGGCTTGCCGACGAAGAGTTTGTCCAGGACCGCACCGAGGGGTTCCAGGAGTGGCAACAAGTGGTGGCCAAGTACGACCTGGAGAGCGCGGAGAAGCTTACCGGCGTGCCGGCAGACGACATCGCACAGGCGGCCCGCATATACGCCTCACCTCCATTCAGCGGGTCGTGCCTGATCTGGGGCATGGGCATCACGCAGCACACCAACGGGACCGCCAACGCCCATGGACTGCTGAATCTGGCGCTGGTCGCGGGCCAGATGGGGAGGCCAGGCAGCGGGATATCACCCCTCCGGGGCCAGAACAACGTGCAGGGCTGCGGCGACGCGGGATGCCTGCCCAACTCGTTCCCCGGCTACCAGGTCATCGCCAAGGGCACTGTGAAGAAATTCCAGGAGGCGTGGGGGAACCACCCATTGCCCCCGGAAAAGGGCATGGTAGTGACAGACATGGTGGAGGCGGCGAGGGCCGGTAAGCTCAAGGCCATGTACATCACCGGCGAAAACCCCCTCCTGAGCGAGCCCGACCTGCACCAGGCAGAGAAGGCGTTCAAGAACCTGGAGTTCCTGGTGGTGCAGGACATCTTCATGCACGAGACGGCCGAGATCGCCGACGTCGTTCTCCCCGCCACCACCTTCGCCGAGAAGGACGGCACCTTCACCAACAGCGAGAGGCGTGTACAGCGAGTGAGGAAGGTAATCGAGCCCATCGGCCAGAGCCGCCCCGACTGGGAGATAATTTGCGACCTCGCGCGGAGATTGAGCAGGCGGTTAGAGATGGGCCTGGAGTCTGAGTTCACCTACAGCCACCCTTCTGAGATATGGGCGGAGATGGCCCGGCTTACACCCAACATGGCCGGCATCTCATACGACAGGCTTGACACGGAGGGCGGCATCCAGTGGCCGTGCCCCACTCCCGACCACCCGGGCACCAGATTCCTATACGAAAAGGACTTCCCGCGGGGCCCCAGGGCCAGGTTCGTTCCGTATGAGCAGGGACCGCAGGCCGAGGAGCTTCCCACGAAGCGGTTCCCGCTGATACTGAACACAGGCCGCATCCTGTACCACTGGCACGGGGGGACCATGACACGCCGCGCCACCGGGTTGCTGGCCCGTTCGCCGGAGCTAGAGATAGCGCTGAGCGCCGAAGACGGAGACCGGTACGGCGTGGCAGACGGCGAGTGGATTCGGCTGTCGAGCAGGCGCGGCCAGCTAGAGGGACGGGCGACCTACTCCGAAAAGATGCGCGCCGGGGAGGTCTTCGTCCCGTTCGTCAAGCTCCAGGAGTCCGCGGCCAACTTCCTGACCAACTCGGCCTTCGATCCCACCTCCAAGATACCGGAGTATAAGGTCTGCGCCGTCCGAATCGAGAAGATCGGCGCGAAGCGCTCAGAGAATGGCAGGCGGAAGGGCCGAACTCAAGTCGCCCCGTAGGGGTGGGTTTGAATCGCGCCCCCTCCGCCAGGATATGACTGCATGCCCGCGCCCATCGTCATCGTCGACTACGACCCCCAGTGGCCGCTTCGATTCGAGGCGGCTCGCACCGCCCTCACGCGGGCCGTCGGTGGACTGCTCGTCTCAATCGAACACGTCGGCAGCACCGCAGTTCCCGCACTTGCCGCTAAGCCGATTATCGACATCATGCCCGGCATCCGCCGATTCGAGGACGGCTACGAATGCGTCGCGCCGCTAGAGACTCTTGGCTATATGTATCAAGGCGAAAATGGAATCCCCGGACGGCACTATTTTGACCATTTTGACGAGGATGACGCCAGGGGAACTGGCATTCAGCACGTCCACATGCTGGTAGGAGGCTCTGACCCTTGGACGGGACATATCCTGTTTCGAGATCTCTTGCGCGCAAATCCACACGAGGCGGAGCAATACGCGCGATTGAAGCGGTCGCTCGCGGAACGCTACCGGCACGACAGAGAGGCCTACACCGAGGCGAAATCCACGTTTATTAAGGGAGCCCTCGGGACCGCGAATGCCTGGGTCGAGCGGCCATCGCATAGTCCGGCCTGAGGCAAAGCAGCTCGCCCACCCGCCGGTTCTTGACGGAGCCATATCACGGAGTGCTACACAGATGACCACGCCCCTTTCCCAAATGCCAAAACCCGACACGGAGAGCTTCCGGGACAGACGCAAGCTCTTCCTCGTCCCCATTATCTTGATGTCCCCCGACGCGCCCAGCGACGGCCAGGAACTCCTTGAGCGGTACTGGTCGGAGGTCCGGGACCATGTGACCAACCTGGAAGGCTCGCTGGGAGAGGTGGGTCACGTCTATCACGAGGCGGTGTACAACGATGGGGACGAAGGGATAAAGATGCTGGAGGCGATGAACCCCAAAGGCTATTCCTTCATTCAGGCGATGTGCCAGTCGTCGGCCAAGCTGGAGGCGACTGACGACAGGGCGTTACTGGAGGAGGCCTCCGACTGGCAGCTCTGCCTCGCCATGGGCCTCGTGAGCGAAAAGGTGCTGTCGGCCGCCGTCGAGGGCTATCAGCGCGCCACCAGCGGCCGCTTCGAGCACATCGGAAACAGGATCGGTGAGACCCTGAAGGAAAATGAGGCGGGGGTGCTTTTCATACGTGAGGACCACCGGGTCCAGTTTCCCGACGACATCCAGGTATTTTATGTTGCTCCCCCGGCCCTGGATGCGCTCAAGCGCTGGCTCAACGACCAGGCGCGGTCAGCCGCTCAGAGTCGGGAGAGGCCCGAGGAGCCCGGTGAGGGGGAAGCAGCGCAATGACAGTCGTCCAGCCGGCTACTACTGGTTCGGGAGGCTGTCGATAGTCTCTCGCAGGGTCGTCTCGTCGATCCCAAGCTCGACCGCCCTGGCGAAGTCCTCCTCAGACTCCTGCTTCTCGCCCAGCATCGCTTGGGCGATGGCCCTGGTAGCGTAGGCCGGCGCAAGCCCGGAATTGAGCCGTATGGCTTCGTCCAGATCACCCAGAGCCCTCTGCGCCAGGCCGAGGCTGATGAGTGCGCCGGCGCGGTTGCTGTATGCATCAGCATACTCGGGGTCGAGCCCGATGGCCCGATCGAAATCGTCGAGGGACTCCTGGATCCTGCCGAGCTCCAGCATGGCCGTTCCCCGGCTACTATAGGCCTGTGGCAGATCCGGAACGAGGCGTAAGCTCTCATCATAGTCCTGGATAGCCCGATCATGCTGGCCCAACTCGCTGTAGGCGTTGCCCCTGAAAACATATGGATCCGCAAATCCCGGCTCCATTACAATCACCGCGCTGAAGTCCTCAATCGCCTGCTGGGGCTTCCCGAGGATGCCATATGCGAGGCCCCGGCTCATAAGCGTTCCGACATCGTCCGGCTCCAGGCGGAGCACCTCACCGTAGTCCTCGATCGCCTCCTCGAACCGTCCCAGGGAGCTGTAGGCGAGAGCCCTGTTCCCGAGATGCCGCGCCTGGCCGGGGTCTAGCCGAATCGTGTCTCCGAAATCGTCGATGGCCTGCTCCAACTGCCCCAGATTGGCGTAGGCAATACCTCGGTTGATGTATGCGCCCAAGAGCTCGGGATCGAGCCTTATCGCCTCGTCCAGGTCCTCGACTGCACGGCGATACTGACGCAGGCCGAGGAAGGCGCTGCCCCGGCTGGCGAGCGCCTGTGGGTCTTGGGGATCAATCTTGATCGCCTCGCCGAACTCCTCGATTGCCCGCTGGTGCTGGCCCAGGCCCCCATATACACGGCCCCGCAACAGATGGGCTGACGCGTTCTTGGGATCGAGCCGGACCGCCTCGTCCAGGTCCTGGACCGCCTTCTCCAGCTCGCCGGTCTGGCCGTATATCCCGCCACGCTTGCCGTAGGCCAATGCGTGGTCCGGCCTGAGCCGGACCGCCTCGCTGTAGTCGCTCAGCGCCCTATCAGGCTGGCCCAACGCCTCGCGGACGACGCCCCGATTGTAAAAGGCATCTGCGTTCTCCGGGTCCAGCTTGACTGCTGCGTCATACTCCGCCAGCGCCTCCGCCCACAGCTCCTGCCCCTGTAGCTCCAGGGCGGCGCTGTACCGCTTTTCCGCCTCGCTGACGCCCTCACAGCTCACCGACGAGAAGACTGCTGCTGAGAGCAGCGTCAAGAGGGCGGCCAGCAGCGCTACTCGGGGCCTCCACGAGACCGCGAGCTGGATCCTACCAAACGTTTGGGCAGCGCCCACGTTGGGAGATGTCATTACAAGCGGCATTATGTTGAGCCTTCGGCACGGTGTCAAGGGAGGTCGCCGGTATCGCCCTCCTGGTCGCGGCGATATTGAGGAGCCGTAAGGACCGGGCTGCGGGCGCGGTGGACCTGCGCATGGCAATACTGAGGGGGTGTCCGGCTAAGGGGCGGCCGGCGGTAGGACGCGCCGCAGCCAGCGGGTCAGGTCTTCCACTTCTTCGGAGGCGACCTCGTGGCCCATCTCGTACTCATGGTACTCGGGGGCGTAGCCCTCGGCCTCAAGAAATCGGTGGGCGCTTCGCGCCTCTTCCACTGGTATGAGCTGGTCCAGTGTGCCATGTGCGATGAACATATGCTGCGCGCGGCCCGCCGGGAGGCGCGCCCGCAGTGTATCAGGCTCGGGCATTTTACCGCTTAGCGACACCAGGCCCCGGAAGATATCAGGACTTGGGAGGCCGGTGCGAAAAGTCATGCTGCCCCCCTGAGAGAAGCCCCCCAGGACGACCTGTCCAGCCACAACGCCATAGAGATCGATCACCTCCTCGAAAAACGCGGCCAGCATCTCCTCGGACCTCTGTGCGGCTTCCGCCCCATCGCCCTCCGCCGGATCGGCCCAAGCGTAGCCCCTGGCGCCGTATCCAAGCTGAATCGGCATGGGCGCGTTGGGGAAAGCGTACAGGTATCCCGCTGCGCCGATCACCTCAACGAGCCCCGCGAGGTCCCGCATATGCGAGCCGTAGCCGTGCAGCAGTATAACCATGGGATACGGTCTCCCGGGGTCGTAGCCGTCCGGCTCGACGGTGACGTACCTCAGGGCCGTGCCGTCGTGTTCCTGCAGTTGCACGTCCAGACTCACTCCTCGCGTCGCGGCCTCAGTCCAAAGGTTATCGCCGGCGGACGCCAATGGCAAGCGGACCGGCTTGAACACTAGGCGTCGTTGATTTAGAATCCATTACGCGGGCCCTACCGGGGCGCCAACACTACGTCCGAGGGCGCTACCTTGACTAGGAATAAGGGGCAATGAGCAGATTCATAGAGATGCTGGAAAAGGCCGGTCGGGAAGCACCCGCCTCTATCGGGTTTGCCCAAGCTTCCGGCCGTGGAGACGCCTCAACCGAGGTCGTGCTCGTTGCAAGGGTCCTGACCGAGGACCTGGCGAAGAATCCCCGCCTTGCGGAGGCCAACGTTGACGCCTTCCTACTGGCGCCGAAGTCAGCGCGGGACTCGACTCTGGGCCCTTCCGCTAAAGCACTGGACGGCCGAATCTGGGGCGTGCGCCTCGCCAAGTTCAGTGGCGCCCAGGTCAGGACGCTTCTAAAGAAGGGGTGCGACTTCATAGTATTCGAGAGAACGGAGACCGAGGCTGAGGTCCTGAACGAGGATGCCGTGGGAACGGTGGTCACCCTCGGCTCAGAGCTCGCCGAGGAGGCAATCCGCGCCGCCACGGAGCTTCCGATAGATGCGGCCTTGTTCAGCCCTGCGCAGCGGACCCTGCCTCTGACCATCGAGAACCTTATCGATATCCAACGGGTCCTGGGGTTGGTGGACAAGCCATTCATTGTAGAAGCTCCGCTCGGCCTGGGCCAAGGCGACCTGGAGGCGCTTCGAAACCTTGGCATCGCCGGGCTGATCGTCGATATGGACTCAGTGGGCAAGATCGCGGAGCTAAGGGGAAAGATCGACGGTCTACCCAGGCGCAGGCGGCGGAGGGGTCGTAGAAACGCCATCCTACCGCTGGTGGCCGGTGTACAGGCAGGAGACCAGCCTGACCCGGACGAGGACGACGATGAGGACTTTGAGTCCTGAATTGCCGCTGTCACACGCCCTCTACCGCCCGTTAGTCAGCCGGTCCGCCAGGTACTTGGGCAGGCCGCGGTCCTGCATCTTCTCCTGGACCTTTGGGATATCGTACTCAGCCCTGTGGTGGTACACCGTCATCTCGTCCGAGTCGTAAATAGCGTAGCTCGCCCTGGAGTCGCCATCTCTCGGCTGCCCGACACCGCCAGGATTGATGATGAGCCGTTCACTCCCCAGAGACACAGGAGTGTCCAGGGGGAACTCGAGGAATACCGCATCGTCACCCTGTTGCCGGCAGAGGAACGGTATGTGAGAGTGTCCCACAAGGCACCTGGTCGTATCGAGGTGGAGAAAGCTGGCTGTGGCAGCCCCGGGAGTCACGACGTACTCCCAGACCGGGTCGCGCGGGCTGCCGTGCACGATGGTGAAGTCCTCCAACTCGACCTTGAGAGGCAGCGAGCCCAGGTATTTGGTCTGCTCCTGGGTGAGCTGCTCGGTCGTCCACAGAGCGGCCATGGAGGCGTACATGTTGAATGCCTCCACGCTCAGTTTCCCGATGGCCGCCAGGTCATGGTTCCCCGCGACGCCCACGGCGTCGTGGTCGCGAATGATGTCAATACACTTGCTCGGGTCGGGCCCGTAGCCCACCAGGTCGCCAAGCTGCCATATCTGGTCGAATCCACTCCCCTTTTCCGCGCTCTTGATAACGCTCTGCAGGGCTTCCAGGTTGCTATGTATGTCCGAGAGTATGAGTGCCCGCAATACATCACCGCCTTGAGTTCGCATTCTCGCAACGATTATAATACATCGGCCGTCTACATTATCACTGCCTAATATCCCCTCTTATCCAGGACGAGGGTCGCCGCTTGCAACCCGGCCGCATCGAATTGACCACCCATAGCCCGGAGGAGACCCAGAACATTGGCAGGACGCTGGGCGCGCAGGCGCGGCCGGGGCACGTTTTTCTGCTGATTGGAGAGCTGGGGGCCGGCAAGACGTGCCTCACCCAGGGGGTCCTGTGGGGGCTTGGCGGGAACGAGTACGCCCGGAGTCCGAGCTTTGTTTTGGTGTCCCAGTACCAGGCTCGATTCACCATGTACCACATTGACCTGTACCGGCTGGGCGGCCCCGACGAGGCGCTTGAAGTGGGCCTCGAGGAGTATCTCGACGGAGACGGTCTGGCAGTCGTGGAGTGGGCCGATAGAGTCCCTGGCCTGTTCCAGGGAGACTACCTCAGCATTCGTTTCGAGCACCTTGGCGAATCAGACCGACGTCTCACACTTTCGGCTAGCACGCTTGGCTATGCGGACCTTCTGGACGCCGCGAGGGCGGCACCGGCGCCGGGTTGAGGTGAGCGTCGCGTGGAGCTCTCGATAGACACGTCAACCAGGTACGCCTCAGTGGCCCTCTCCAGGAACGGTGAGGTGGCCATGGAGCTCGCCTGGCGCTCGGAGCAAAACCACTCGGTGGAGTTTGTCCCCGCCCTGCGGCGGCTCTTGGAGCAGGCAGACACCTCATTGGACCAGGTCGAGGCCGTCTTCGTCGCCAGAGGGCCGGGTGGGTTCAGCGCCCTGCGAGTCGGGATCAGCATCGCGAAGGCCCTCGCCATGGCACAGAGTATCCCGCTGGTGGGAGTGGGCTCGCTGGACATAGAGGCTCAGCCCTACCTGGGGCTGGGGATGCCTGTCTGCGCCGTGATCGAGGCCGGCCGGACCAAGGTCTACGCAGCGATGTACGCGGCGCAAGCGGACGCAGGCGGCGACCCTGCCGCAGAATACCGGGTAGAAACCCACGAGGGCCTGGCCTCCTGGGTACAAGAGGGCACGCTTATCTGTGGAGAGGGCGCTCGCACAGTCGCGGGCGCGGTCCGAGAAAGATTGGGGAGCGGATCGCCGGTGATGGCCACACCACCTCCCACCCGGAGGCCCGCCGTGCTGGCGCAGCTCGGCTTCCGTCGGCTCAAGGCATCCGACGCCGACGACTCGGAGCTGCTGCAGCCGCTCTACATGCGTGGGTCACAATTCGATGCAGCGCAACGCACGCACGGCGTTGGCTGAAGGAGGACTGGTTTGCCGTTGCAACAGAGCTTGGTCTTGCTAAAGCCGGACGCGGTGCAGCGCAGCCTTGTCGGAGAGCTGATATCGCGGCTGGAGCGCCGGGGGCTGAAACTGGTGGCGATGAAGATGATGCGCATTGACGAGGACCTGGCCCGTCGGCACTACGCCGCTCACATCGGCAAACCTTTTTTCGCCGGTCTTATCGAGTTCATCACGTCGGGTCCGGTGGTCGCGATGGCAGTGGAGGGAGAGAATGCGGTTGAGATGGTCCGCTTGATCATGGGGGCGACCAACCCATCGGACGCCGGTCCGGGGACTGTGCGCGGCGACTTTGCGGTATCCATTGGCCCGAATCTGATGCACGGCTCCGATTCAGAGGAGGCCGCAACCCGAGAGATAGAGCTGTTTTTCTCGCCCCAGGAGATAGCGTCGTACGCCCGAGACATCGACCGGTGGATCAACGAGGCCTGACGGAAGCTCCTCTGGGATTACGACTCCAGCGCCACTACGATGCACCCCGCGCGATACGTTTGGTCGTCCTTCTATTGGTAGCCTCGTGCGCGCTGATCCTGCAGGCGTGCGCCGAGCCCGAGGCGGCCGCCACGGCCCCCATGCCAAGCCCGGAGGAGGAAGCCCTCTTCGAGCTTAGCAGAGACCGCATGGTCGAAAAGGACATCGAGCCCCACGGGATCACAGATTCCCGGGTGGTGGAGGCCATGCGCGACGTCCCCCGGCACCTCTTCGTTCCCACGGAGTACCGCCGTAACGCCTACGACGACACGCCACTCCCCATAGGCGAGGGGCAGACCATCTCCCAGCCTTACATGGTGGCCCTCATGTCTCAGCTCCTGGAGGTGGATGCGGGGGCAAGAATCCTGGAAGTAGGCACCGGTTCGGGCTACCAGGCGGCGGTTCTCGCCCAGATGGGCGCCCAAGTCTACTCCATCGAGATTATCCCGACACTGGGTGAGAGAGCCCGGGAACTCTTGACCGGACTTGGCTATGAATCTGTCCGCACAAGGGTGGCGGACGGCTACTTCGGCTGGGAAGAGCACGCCCCCTTCGATGGGATCATCGTCACGGCCGCAGCCGACCACATTCCCCCGCCGCTGCTGGCCCAGCTTAAATCGAGCGGGGTGATGATTATCCCGGTGGGGCCGCCGGGAGACGTCCAGACCCTCTGGCTCATCGAGCAGCGGGAGGGCGAGTGGGTCTCCACGAACCAGGGCCTTGTCAGATTTGTTCCGCTGGTTCGAGAGTAGCCGCCGCAAGGCTCCGATAGAACACCGCCCACGCCACCAGATACACCGACCCCGCCGCAAGCATAACCCAGGAAAAGCCCCAGGTCAGAGCGATCAGGGCGCCCACTACGGATCCCACCACCGAGGCGTAGCCATTGGCGCCCCAGGCCCAGGGCACTAAGGCCGGGCGGCGCCGCTGCAGGGCCAAGATCCCGCTGGGGAAGGGCACCCCCATCAGCATGGCAAGGGGCGCGATGATGGCAACGGCGACAGGTATGCGCGCCACCAGGGGCAGCCCTAGCACCGCCTGCACCACGGAGCTTGTGCCCACCGCGTAGACCAGGGCCAGCACCCCGAGGGCCGGGATGGCCCATTTCCGAAAGCGGCCGAGCCGTGGACTGAGAAGGCTCCCCACCCCCGAGAACACGAGAAGGGAGAAAAGTACCACCCCAAAGGAGTAGGTCGGATGGTCCAGAAGCAGGATGAACCGCTGCATAAGCGGCAGCTCCAGCCAGAGGAAGGCCAGACCCAATGCAAAAAAGTAAACCAGCACTCTCCAGTCGCCTTCAGTGTCCCCATCACCGTCGAGCCTCTCCCTCTTCCTTCTCGCTCGAACCAGAAGCGGCGCCAGTATTATCGCCGTGGACGCCACAATGGAGACGGCCAGGAAGGCCATCACTACCAGGAAGCCGGCGCCGCCGAATGGCCGCCAGTCCTTTCCCAGACGGTCCAGCACCGCGGGCACCTGCCGCCATCGAAAGAAGTGAAAGAAAAAGGGGCGGTTGTCGGAGGTGGGCGATACGTCGAAGGTCTGGTCCCGGTAGAAATCTTTCCGCTCCCTCGGGTCCAGGAGTCGCCGCAGTCCCGTGAAGTACACCTCCTCGGGCAGGACGAAGTAGCGGTTCAGCTCCTCAGGGTCGGCGTCCGGTAGGTACGATATGTCCATCTGCTGCGATCGAGCGAAGCGCCGCACCCCATCCAGCTCTGATGGGGTAAACGGCTCGATCTTGGCCAGCAGGGTGAGGGTCTGCAGGGTCCGCACGGCGGCGATGCTGTCACGCGGGTCGCGAACGCCCACGCCCTTCAAGGCCTCCACTACCGTTGCGGCCACGCGCAGCCCCTCGCTGGGTGGCACCTGTACCCACCGGGTAACCATAAGCACCCCTCCAGGGGCGAGATGGCGCAGGTACTGCTCAAACGCCTCCCGAGTGTACACGTAGTTCTCACCCAGGCTGTAGGCACCTGCGGTGATAGGCCGAAACGCATCCCGCAACGACACGACCACCAGGTCGAAGGAGCCGCTGTCACGTGCCAGATATGCGCGCGGATTCCCGACAACCAGCTCCACATCCGGGTCAATGAATACCCCTCCGGCCGCCGCACTGAATCGGTTCTTCAGCAGCTCGGCCTCAAGGGGGTTCGCAATGACAGCCACAACGCTTTCGGCCCCGTGATGCAAGGCCGTGAGCACGTCCAGCCCGCCGCCCGGCTCAACCACCAGCACCCGGGGCTGCTTCAGTATCTGGTATGCCACCGCGGAGGGCAGGTGCGCGGTGAACAGCGCCCCCTCAGGAGAGGTGGCGGTAAGTGTTGACAGATTGTCGCCGTCCACGGTGAGGGCCGACTGCGGTGGTAGAGCCTGGGCATACGTAAAGCTCAGTCCGGGGGCCTGATGCAGGCCATCGGCTTTGACCACATCGACTCGAGAGATGGCGTTCCATCCCGTCCAAGCCAGCTCCGAGCCCTCCTGGCGGAGCACCTGGGGGAGCGCCTTGTACGGCGAGAGCCGGAGCTCCACCGACGGGAGCAGCAGCCAGGCCAGCGCCACCAGCGCCACCGCCGTCCCCGCGCGAAGGGCGAGGCGGCCGACGGAGGAGGCCGGCGTCAGAGTGATCCAGCTCACAAGACCCAGGACAGCCACAACCGCCAGGGCGCCGGCGGGCCCCCGGGCGGCGGGACCCGCCAGGGCCAGCACCGCTCCCACGCCGGCCCCCACGAGATTGGCCCCGTACAGGCCAGCCGCCTTTCCCGGCTCCAGGGTCAGGGCGCCGCCCAGGGCCAGACCGGCGAAGAAAAACGGGACCACCGGCGCCAGATAGAAGAGGACGAGGTGGAGTAACATGGAGGGCTGCAGCACCAGCAGATAGGCGTCAAAGGGGATGCGGTTAACAGCCCAGTAGCTGCCGAGGGCCGTCAACGTGAAGAGAAGAGCGGCGGTACCAAGCAGCCGGTGCCCGGCTCGCCGCCAGAGCCCCGGCACCACGAACAGGACGGTACCGCTGGCGCCGAACCCCAGGAGCCCCAGACTCACCGCGAGGAACGCGAAATGGTATCCCTGGGTCACAGAGTAGATTCGCGTCAGCGCGATCTCCAGGAGCAGCACCGCCGCCGACAGGGCCCCGAGACCCGCGTATCTCATGGTAAGCCCACCTCGCTCCCACCGCCATTGTCACACAAAACAATTTAACATAGAGTACGTCCAGGGCCGTTCGTGTCCCCATATATGCCCCGGTGGTGACACGCCTCACGAGGGCCGTCAACCCAGCTTCAAATGGTGGTGCAGCCTTGAAAGTCCACCTGGTCGACGCAACGTACGAGCTGTTCCGGGCGCACTTCGCCATGCCCTCGATGGTCGCGCCGGACGGGCGGCCCGTCGGTGCGGTGCGTGGCTTGATTCAAACGCTGCTGCTACTGCTGCGCCGGGACGAAGTGACACACGTAGCCTGCGCATTCGACCACGTCATAGAGTCCTTCAGGAACGGGCTTTTTGCCGGTTATAAGACCGGCGAAGGAGTGGCCCAGGACCTGCTGGACCAGTTCCAGCTGGCCGAGAACGCAGCGGCGTCTCTGGGTATCGTTGTCTGGCCGATGGTCGAGTTCGAGGCCGACGACGCGATCGCCACCGCCACGTCCATGTGGTGGGACGCCCCGGACGTGGACCAGGTCGTCATCTGCTCGCCCGACAAGGACCTGACGCAGATGGTGCGTGACAACAGGGTCGTGTGCCTGGACCGCCGCAGGGAGATCACCCTGGATGAGCCGGGCGTTGAAGAGAAATTCGGCGTCTTGCCGGGCTCGATTCCAGACTACCTTGCCCTGGTAGGTGACGCAGCGGACGGGATACCGGGCGTTCCTAAGTGGGGGTCCAAGTCGGCCGCACAGGTATTGAGACGCTACGTCCACATAGAGCAAATTCCCAGCGACCCGTCCCGGTGGGACGTTGCACCTCGCGGCGCCGGGTCGATATCGGCGAGCCTGGAGCAGCATCGTCAAGCCGCCCTGCTCTACAGAACCCTGGCCACGCTACCTACGGACGTGCCCCTGGACGAGACGCTGGACGACCTGAGGTGGCATGGCGTCCGGCGGCGGCGTTATCAGGAGCTGTGCGGCGAGCTGGGCTTTGCCAGGCTCATGGACCTGCCGCACCGGTGGGCCGATGAGTAGCGGCCCCTTTATCTCGCGGGGGCCGGCGCACCAGGCCGGACATTCCCGGCAGCCGCGCCGTGGTCCCGGCGTGCCTATCGCAAAACGGCGGCCTTGCTCATCTCCCGCGCGAAGCAGGCCCAGCAGGAATAGAATGGCGATGAACGCTGGCTTCTGCGATGAGGGCCCGTCTCTTACATCGGGCCCAAAAAGACCTGCGCATTGGGCCCGCTAGTCGTTAATGACACCTGTTTTGACATGTCCGGCGGGAGAGTCCAGAGAGGGTTGCCACCCTCTCTGGCAGGGGCTTGGGGATTCCCCCAAACCCTTAGGGCGGGCGGGTGGGAAGAAAAACCTTGCATTTCACCAGTAACTAACGACTAGGGGCGAGGCGGGCTGTGAGGGTTCCGGCGGCGCCTACGGGACCGGTGCGGGGATGTCGTACTGTGCCAGCAGAGAGTCCAGCCCGACGGCTACCTGGCGAAGCAGCCTCGCCGCAGAACTCCTTCGACCCTCAAATGTATTGTGGACCTGAACGTCGAAAGGCCGCCAGGTATTGCGCAGGTCCCTCAGGCCCTCCTCCTCAAGCTCGGCGGCCTCAACCAGCAGCTCCCGAAGGGGCCCCAAAAGGGTGCCACCGGTGACATCGCGAGTCCTGCGGGTGATCGCCGCAAAATCCGACGTGAGCTGGGCCAGAGTTCCCGTTGCCTTCAACCGGTCGCATCCACCCTCGGTTCGCCGCCAATCATCGTAGTCGCTGTGAAACTGGCGCCACTCCGCTAGCAGGACCTCGCTTTGCTCGGAGTATTGCCCCACGGCGGCCTGGGCATCCTTGGATGTTTCGTCGCTGATGTCCGCCATCACCTGCACAGCCTGGCGCCGCAGCGAATTGCTCCTTGCAAGCTGCGTATCGAAGGCATCGAAGAGGGTCGGATCGCGCGGGGCGAATGCGGCCGCCGTCGCGGGCTGGCCAGACGGACCAGATGGGTCGCTGAACGATTCCCCCGGTCCCAGAGTCTCGCCGCCAAATCCAAACTCCCCTCCCAAGAAGTCGGGCGCTTCCTCAACGGGCCCCGCTGCGACAACTTCCGATTTTCTAAACGTACCCCGCAGATTGCGCAGAGCCAAGTCCTCCGCCTCTGCGGCTTGTGCCAGAATCGTCGAGACCCCGCGGGTCACATCGTCGGCTGGGAGGTCACGGACCGTCACGACGATATCCCTGAACTCATCCACGAGCCCACTAAGTCCGGCGACCATCTCGGTGGAGCTCAGGTCGGGTTCCTGAGCGCGGAAGGAGTCGTAGTTCTGACGGAAGGTGTCCCAGTCGAAGTTGAGGTCATCTACGGAGCCGATATAGAAGCCCACGCGCGCCCTCGATTCGTCGGTGGTCTTCGCCTGCAGGTCCCTGAGGACATCCTGCGCCTCCCGCTGAAGGTCCAGCGCGGCGGACCGCGCCAGGTCCACGCCGTCAAATACGGTGGGGTCGTCGGGCCGCCAGCCGTCCCTCAGACGGCGGATGGCTTCCGCTTCAAACTCGGTGGCGACGATCAGATTATCGGCCAGTCCGGCTACCCCGACGGAACGCGGTAGCCGCCCGGCCTGTGACGCGAGGGCGCCGATGCTGGCCGCGAATCCCCTTAGGGCCACCTCCACCGAGCCAGGCTCGCAGGCGGTGAGGGCGTCTCTCCACGCATCCAGGCGGACGTGAAAGTCCTCCCAGTCGCGCACTATCTGCCCGTGAGAGGTGGCGAAGTCCACGACTCCTGCCCTCGCGTCAGGCGAAAGCGGGACGCCGGATGGGACCCGAGGCGTCGTAGGCTGTAGCCTCGCCTGCACCTCGGCCACCACTGTCGCCTCGATATCGGGCGCCGGCGTAGGGCTCTCCTTGGAAGCCAGGGGCGCCGTGCCGGTGCCGCCGCAACCCCCAATCGCCAGGGCCGCCGTCAGACCCACCAATAACAGGCGTAACCTCATGGTGCTCCTCGCAGCCGGTGAGTATTTTTTCAGCTACTGCAACTGGTAGACGCCGAGAGTATCGCTGACAAGGCCACCTGTGAACGTGCCACTCTCCAGCCGGTCCACAAGGCGCCGAAGAGTCGCCGGAGCGTCTCCGAGGATGACAAGCACGCGCCTGTCGCGGCCCTCGTGGAGCAGTAGCACGGCGGTCCCATCAATCGCGATATCGGGCGTGAAGCGCGTTCGGAGCGTACCCTCTAGCTGGACCCCGGCGACGTCCAAGTATTGTGACACGCTCCCCGAGTCCTCGTAAAGCCCCAGGAATATCGTGTCCTTAGTCAAGTCCTCGACGCCTCGGACCTCTGACTTTATCCGAAAAGCTGACAGCAGTCTCTTGACCCGCGCGCCCGTGTCGAAGAGACTGGCGTCCCCCATCAGGATTTCCACGTCGCCCTTGAAGAAATGAGGGAAATCGGACAGGTCAAACCTTCTCTCCCCCGTGGTAAGAAAGTCGGCTATGTTGGAGATGAGCCTATCGTTGTCCAGGGTGGTGTTTTGAGGAGGCCGCAGAAAGGTGAGGTCCGAGATGGCCAGAATGCGTCCATCGGCGCTCTTGGCCATGGGGGAGAAGGGCTCCACCCGCTCCACCATGGATGAGAAGGTGTTGGTATCGGTGAAAGCAAGGGGCTGGCCCGTGGTCTTGATGGACCCGGCGTTGTACAGCGCGATTGCCGCCAAGCCGTTGGTGACATCGTCGGAGCGAAAGTCCCTCACAAAGATGTTGCGGAAATTTAGGTCGTGGTCCACGACATTGTACAGATAGCCGGCTTGGAATAGGAACCCGAACCTGTCGGCCACGCTATTTATCCCGCTGGGCCTGCCGGGGTCACCGACCAGCAGTAGCCGCCCGCCCTTTCCGACGAAGTCCTGTATGACATCAAGCTCTTCCGGCGTGTATGACAGCGAAGGCAATAGGACAGCGAAGCTGTCGGCCCGGCGGAGCTGGCTTTCAAGAAGACGCAGTTGGTTGCTAGTGAACAGGAGGTCTCGCCGCATGAGGAACTCGATGTCGTATCCCCGGCGCGCCACCCTTGCAACCAGGACGTTCAACTCCTCATCACTGATTGAATTTGCGTGGGCGTTATCAAGAAGAAACGTCCCCCGGCGAGTCGTGGGGTTGTCGGTGAAACCGCTGGCGGTGTGCGGGGGAAGGGTGATCTGCTCCACCGCCCCCCTGCTGGTGATGGGAGGGCTATAAGTGCCGCGGTAGTAGAAGAGGGTGGCCCCAAGAAAGAACAACCCCGCGGAGACCGGCATCAGGAGCCATATCCAGGCCTTACTCATTAGCCCGAATCCACCGAAGGACACCGATGGACGGCGTGAGGAAAGCGGAAGGGGGGTGAGGGAGCTACAGGGGAAATAGCCTGGGTTCCATTTGGGGTAGGGAGGTCGGCGGACGGTCTTCATCGCCGCACAGGGGCCCCTATGGCCATCTGCGGGAGCTGCGATGCGCGGGATGGCGAGAGAATACGCAGCAGGGAACTCTCTCGGACCGGGCTGGCACGAGTCTGCGGGGATCTTCGGTTGTCCGGTGGGTGGGTCGGTCGCCGACGGTGCCGTCAGGCCGGGAGTGGAATGGCTCGCAGCCGGGCCAAGGCGCGGCTGAACTTCTCAGCCCAAGGCCAGCGATCCGGAAGATGCAGGGTCAACCGGCGTGCCGAGCGGGTGAGCCGTCCGGCCAGGGAGAAGAACCGCCGCCGGAGGGTCTTGGTGGTGGCTATCCGCTCTCCCAGACCGATCCGCGCCGTCCAGCGGGCCAGGTTGTGGGCCATCGTCTGGACGGCCAGCCAGGCGCCGTTGGCGGCGAAGCGGCCCGAGGGGAGATGGTTCAGCCCGACGCCGTACTTGAGGTCGCGTATGGCATTCTCGATCTCGGCGTGGCGGCGATGGTCAGCCTCCAGTTCGAGCAACTCCCCGTCCCGGTCGGTGATGAAGCCATGATAGCTGTAGGTGGCGAAGAGGGCCAGTTGGGAACCGGGCGTCGGCTTCACCCGCCGGACGATGAGCCGTACCGGCGCGGCGTCCGCCTCGGCCTGGAAGGGGGTGCAGGTGGTCTCGGCCACATCGGCGGCGCCGTCCATCCAGTAAGGAATCGGCGTCCAGGCATCTTCGGGTATCGCCTCGATGAGATTGTGCAGGCTTTTGTGCTGGCGGATGGTGATGGAGAAGCGGACATCCATCTTGCGGCAGACGGATACCACGCCATGAGTGTAGAACCCGCTGTCGGCCCGTAGCGTGAGTCGTCCGTTGGCCCCGGCGTAGCGCACCCGTCCCACCGTCTCCCGCAGGAAGTGGGCGGCGCCGCGGGCGGTGTTGGCCCGGCCCTCGCGCAGCCGGGACATCAGCACGTCTCCGGTGCCGGCGGCGATGGCCAGCAGCGGGTGGTAGCCCCGCTTGCCGGTATAGCCGTGGTGGCGCGCTCCCTCCTTGGCCAGTCCGTAGGTCTCGCAGATGGTGGAGTCCAGGTCAATGGTCAGGGGCCCGTCGCCGGGTCCCGCCCCGGCCTGCCAAGCCCGGGCCAGCAACTCGCGGCTCACCCGGTCGAGTTGACGGACGTGGCCCCACCGGAAGCTGCGCAGGAAGGTGCCCAGGGTGGATGGCGCCTTGACCGTGCCGCCCAGGGTGCAGGCCGTCCCCCCGGTGCGCAACACATCGGCGTCGTCAATGCAGTCGCCCCCAGCCAGCGCAGACGCCACCAGCGTCATCATCTTGTCGCTCGTGTTCGCCCGCCCCGGGGCATCGCCCAGGTCGAGGCGCTGCCGGACGAGTTCGGGCAGGCCGAGGTGCCGCGCCAGGGTGGCCGGAAGGAGCAGCCCGGCATTGGCCACCAAGCGGCGGTCGTCGAAGGTGATTTGGATCCGGTCGGGGTGGTTGCGTGGCAGCATCTACTGGGTGCTCCTTTTCCAGGGCCGTTTTTTTGCTACAAAACCATTATCCCAGAAGCACAGGAGCACCTTCTTGCCGCCTCAGGACGCTAACCCGACGCCCTCCTTCGGTGGATTCGGGATTAGGGGTGACATAGAGGTAGTACATCCGGGGGGGATCTACGTCGATGGGAAAGCCCGGCGGGATGCCAGGCTGGCCATCTTCCCCATTGGAGGCCGCCGCCAGGGTCCTCAACTTGATAACGTCTGCCAGCGCAAACTCAGCCGAATCCACATCTGAAGGAGCAAAGATCCGCCGTATCTGCAACACGAACTCGCGAAACACCTGCTCGTTCACGTCTATCAGCTCGTAGTTGGAAACGCCGGCAAGGCTGGCGACCTTCTTGATGGCGTCGCTGTCGGAGCCTATGGCGTCCACCAGCCCCAACCGTACGGCCTCCATTCCCACGTAGATCCGTGCCTCCGAGACCTGCGCCGCGGTGATGCGAAGCCTGTCTCCCCGCTCCTTGACCACCGTCTGGACGAATGCATCCTTAAGTATCTCCATCATCCCCGTGAACTCTCGCTCCGTACCTCCGGTCTGCTTGGCGGGGCCGGAGCTGATTACAAGCTCGTCGGGGGGCGGCGGCTGGCTCAGGCCCAGGATGACCCCGACGCTGCCCACAAGCGAGCCGGACTCGACAAAAACGTAGTTGGCTCCCATGGACATGAACATGCCGCCGCTGGCGTTCAGCCAGCCGGTAGAGATGACTACGGGCTTCTTCTCCCTGAGGCGCTTGATCTTGAGATATAGCGCCTCGCTCTCCGCTGCGCCCCCACTCGGCGTCACCAGCTTGATAACCACCGCCTTTATCGAGTCCGTCTCCTCGGCGTAGTCCAACATTTCGCCGATGACGAATGCCGAGTCTTCGCCGATAACAGTGAAGGGGATGTCAATAATCCCGATCTCCGGCCTGCCCGGGTAAACGTTGAAAAAGACAAAGTAGGCCACAGCGACGCCCGCAGCGGTAACTAGCGCCGCCGAGACGTACCACCGGCCGAACATGGCCCGCAACGCTGCCAGCATCCTCCTCATCTCCCGTCTCCTCCGGTCTGTGTGACAGTACTACGCCAAGTCTAGCACCAGGCGAGGTTACGTCAATAGGTGTGTAAACGACATCAGGCGGCGACCTTCTCAGCCGTTGATTCAATGGCGATTCCATCCGCATACTGTGCACCGAGATAGACGTCTTCGATCAACTCAGGGGCCTTCAGACGCCTGAAGCGCTGTTCGGCGACCATCAACATTTTCCAGATCACCGCTATCGCCCGATCGACCCTCTTGTAGCGCTTGGCGGCATCGGTCCGAAGCCTGAGGGCCGCGAAGGGTGATTCTACCGGGTTCGTCGTGCGAAGGTGCCCCCAGTGCTCCTTTGGGAAGTCATAGAAGGTGACCATGCGGTCCCAGTCCCGCTCCAAGGCCTCTGAGGCCGCCTCGTAGGAATGGTCGCCGCACCACCTGGTGAACACCGTCCTGAGCCGCTCAGCCTCTGTCCGAGTCGGCGCGTAGGGGATAGTACGCAGCATGAGCTTGGCCTGGTCCTGTTGTCGCTTTGGAAGCTTGGCGAGCACGTTTACGATCTTGTGGTTCCAGCAGCGTTGCTCTGCCGCCTGCGGATAGACGTTGCGCAGAGCTCCCCAGATGCCCAGGTGTCCGTCTCCAACCACCAGCCTCGGGCAGCTCAAGCCCCGGCGCTTGATGTCCCTGAGCACCTCGGACCAGTTCTCTGTGGACTCCCTGTATCCGGGAACAGCGCTCACCACCACCTTGCTCCCGTCGCTCAGGGCCGCCATCACCACCAGTACCGCCGCCTTCTCCTTCTCAAGACCAGCCTTGACGTAGACTCCATCCACCCACATGTAGACCACTTCCAGGTCATCGAGGGGCTGGCTGCGCCATTGGGCAAGCTCATCGTTCCACTTATCCTTCAACCGGGCCACCGTGCTCGCCGATACCGGTGCGTCCTCTCCCAGCAGCCCCCGCAAAGCCAGATCGAAGTCGCCTTCGGATAGACCGTGCAGGTACAGCTCGGGGATCAACTCAGCAACCTTCCTGGTCCTGTTGACGAACAGCGGCAGCAGCCGGCTCTCGAACTGCTCCTCGGTATCGCGGACTCGCGGCCGCCTCAGCTGTATCGTTCCCGAACTCAGCGTAAGCCTCCGGGCTCTGCCGTATCCGTTCCGATAGCCGGTATCTGAGTCCGAGTCGGATCTGAGCGCCGACTTCGCCCTTCCCAGAAACGCCGTCACCTCCTCCTCCAGCAACTCCTGGATCAGCCTCTGGACCTGGCTTCGCACCCAATCCTCCAACTGCTCCCACTCCGGCCTTGACTCCGACCTACTCTCAGTGCTTTCCTTCCTCATGGGCGGTCTATCTCCTCTCTTGGGCCTCGAGCCCGTGTTGTTCAGAGAGAGGGTACACCGCCTGACTGTTTACACACTTTTTGAAGATACCTCCATGATAGTGCTCTCGGAGACAGGAGCGAGAGATGAGCAGACGACCCCGCCGTAACCACTCGGCAGAGTTCAAGTCGAAGGTGGCTCTTGCCGCAGCGCGCGGCGACCGGACACTTTCGGAGCTGGCAAGCCAGTTCGATGTGCACCCGAACCAGATCACGCAATGGAAGACCCAGTTGCTGGATCGGGCGGCGCAGTTATTTGGGGCCGGGACAGGGCAGGCTGAAAAGCCGGTAGATATGAAGGTCCTTCACGCTAAGATCGGTGAGCTTGCGTTGGAGAACGATTTTTTAGAGGCCGCGCTCACGAAGGCGGGATTGCCGGGCGCAAGGCGATGATCGACCGCGATCACAAGCTGCCTCTCGCCCGCCAGGCAAAGGCAGTGGGCATCAGCCGCGGGAGCATCTACTACCGGCCACGGCCGGTGGGCGAAGCCGGTCTCGGGCTGATGCGCCGCATCGATGAGCTGCACCTTGAGTATCCGTTTGCAGGCAGTAGGATGATGCGAGGCCTGCTCCGCCAGGAGGGACTCTCCTCCGGGCGTAGACACATCGCCACACTGATGCGGCGGATGGGCATCGAGGCGCTGTACCGCAAGCCCAACACCAGCCGGCGACGCCCCGGCCATACGGTGTATCCGTACCTGCTGCGCGGGCTTGAGGTGAGCAGGCCCAACCAGGTGTGGGCAATGGATATCACGTACATTCCGATGGCCAGGGGGTTCGTGTACCTAGCCGCAGTGATGGACTGGCATAGCCGCAAGGTGCTGGCCTGGCGGGTATCGGTCACAATGGACACAGACTTCTGCGTGGAGGCGCTCGAAGAATCCCTGGGACGCCACGGCGCGCCGGAGATATTCAACACAGATCAGGGAAGCCAGTTCACAAGTGACGCCTTCACCGGCCTGCTGAAAGCCAATGGGATCCAGATCAGCATGGACGGGAAGGGAAGCTGGAAGGATAATGTGTTCGTCGAACGGCTGTGGAAGAGCGTCAAGTACGAGGAGGTGTACCTGAGAGCCTACGAATCGGTCCCGGAAGCCAGAACTGGCCTCGGGCGGTACTTCGAGTTTTACAATGCCGGACGGCCCCATTCGAGCCTTGGGGGAATGACGCCGGACCAGTTCTTTGACAGAGCGCCTGCCGAGTCCGCGGCGGCCTAACGCACGGCAGCGCGATTCCACTTATCAAACCGGGCAGCGCTGTTCAGACAAACGAGACCACCTCTGTGTTCAGACCAAGCTCATCAAGATGGGTGGACGTCTGATGCGGCATGCCAGGAGGTTGGTGTTTCAGCTTGCCTAGGTGGCAGTGTCCCGGGAGATATTCCGGCAAGTGTTGGAGCGTATCGCCGGGCTCCATCCAGCACCAGGGTAGCGATTATCCTTGAGGTCATCAGAGGTGAAGAGAGGCAACCAAGGGCGAGGTGCGTGCCCGGAGATTTGAAGGGAGTGCAAACGTGGTGAAAGCCACCTCCGCTGCCTGGGGCCGCTAACTCACCACGCCGAGAGATGGTTTTGTACGCTCGATGGGATGGTTGACGGCATCCGTGAGTGATACTAAGATGGCTCTCGTCGAGGATGGTACCTTGCTTGGACCCAGGCGGTTTGATATGGGTAATTCCGGAGTAGATGACCAGGGGGCGTTCCGGCTTCTTGCGAGGACTGCCCTGGAGAAAGCCGATGAGTTCCAGGTGGTTGCCGAGGCGAGAGACGGTCTGGAAGCCGTGGCGTCGGCAGATGAGTTTGAGCCGGACGTCGTGCTCATGGACGTGCAGATGCCGGAAATGAACGGATTTGAAGCCACAGAGCTGATCCTGAAACGACACCCCGGCACCAGGGTCGTGCTGGTGAGCATGTCCGACGATCAGGGGTATGCGCGGATTGGAGAGGAGATCGGGGCCGTGGGATTCATTCCGAAGACCAGGCTAACCGTGGGGCTACTGCGCCGCGTCCTCAATACCGGTAGCTGATGCCAGCGCGGTCCTCAGTCAGCCGCCAGGTCGATTGACTCGATATCCAGCGGCACGGTAGCCGTAATACCAGTGCCCTTGCCGGGAGCGCTATCCACTTGGAGGGAGCCGCCCAGGGCCCCCAGATGGTCCTCCATAGTCACCATGCCCAGTCCCGGTCGCGGGGCGTCATGATCGAACCCGCAGCCGTTGTCCTCCACCGCCAGACTGAGGCTGCCATCGGATTCATCGAGCCGCAGGTGTACGCTCACGCTGGAGGCGCCCGAATGCTTTATGACGTTGCCCAGAGCCTCTTCGACCACCCGGTACAGGCCCAACCGCACATCGAATGGGAGTGATGAGCTTCCGGGCGGTTCGCGCTCGACGATAGCCTCGCCGATCTCCAGGCTTATTGGGACCTGTTCCTCGAACTTGTCGCGGAGCGACCTGATGCCCGCGCCCAGCCCAACGTCGATAATGCTGGGGTGCAGGCGGTGAGACACCATTCTGATCTCGTTCTCCCGTATGCTGTCCAACTCGGCGGCTGCTTGCGCCAGGTCCGCTCTCGCTTGCTGAGGCGACGTGTCGATCATGTCCCGGACCTCGCCCAGCTTAAGCCCGAATCCACCGAAGGACACCGATGGACGGCGTGAGGAAAGCGGAAGGGGGGTGAGGGAGCTACAGGGGAAATAGCCTGGGTTCCATTTGGGGTAGGGAGGTCGGCGGACGGTCTTCATCGCCGCACAGGGGCCCCTATGGCCGTCTGCGGGAGCTGCGATGCGCGGGATGGCGAGAGAATACGCAGCAGGGAACTCTCTCGGACCGGGCTGGCACGAGTCTGCGGGGATCTTCGGTTGTCCGGTGGGTGGGTCGGTCGCCGACGGTGCCGTCAGGCCGGGAGTGGAATGGCTCGCAGCCGGGCCAAGGCGCGGCTGAACTTCTCAGCCCAAGGCCAGCGATCCGGAAGATGCAGGGTCAACCGGCGTGCCGAGCGGGTGAGCCGTCCGGCCAGGGAGAAGAACCGCCGCCGGAGGGTCTTGGTGGTGGCTATCCGCTCTCCCAGACCGATCCGCGCCGTCCAGCGGGCCAGGTTGTGGGCCATCGTCTGGACGGCCAGCCAGGCGCCGTTGGCGGCGAAGCGGCCCGAGGGGAGATGGTTCAGCCCGACGCCGTACTTGAGGTCGCGTATGGCATTCTCGATCTCGGCGTGGCGGCGATGGTCAGCCTCCAGTTCGAGCAACTCCCCGTCCCGGTCGGTGATGAAGCCATGATAGCTGTATTTGGCGAAGAGGGCCAGTTGGGAACCGGGCGTCGGCTTCACCCGCCGGACGATGAGCCGTACCGGCGCGGCGTCCGCCTCGGCCTGGAAGGGGGTGCAGGTGGTCTCGGCCACATCGGCGGCGCCGTCCATCCAGTAAGGAATCGGCGTCCAGGCATCTTCGGGTATCGCCTCGATGAGATTGTGCAGGCTTTTGTGCTGGCGGATGGTGATGGAGAAGCGGACATCCATCTTGCGGCAGACGGATACCACGCCATGAGTGTAGAACCCGCTGTCGGCCCGTAGCGTGAGTCGTCCGTTGGCCCCGGCGTAGCGCACCCGTCCCACCGTCTCCCGCAGGAAGTGGGCGGCGCCGCGGGCGGTGTTGGCCCGGCCCTCGCGCAGCCGGGACATCAGCACGTCTCCGGTGCCGGCGGCGATGGCCAGCAGCGGGTGGTAGCCCCGCTTGCCGGTATAGCCGTGGTGGCGGGCGCCCTCCTTGGCCAGTCCGTAGGTCTCGCAGATGGTGGAGTCCAGGTCAATGGTCAGGGGCCCGTCGCCGGGTCCCGCCCCGGCCTGCCAAGCCCGGGCCAGCAACTCGCGGCTCACCCGGTCGAGTTGACGGACGTGGCCCCACCGGAAGCTGCGCAGGAAGGTGCCCAGGGTGGATGGCGCCTTGACCGTGCCGCCCAGGGTGCAGGCCGTCCCCCCGGTGCGCAACACATCGGCGTCGTCAATGCAGTCGCCCCCAGCCAGCGCAGACGCCACCAGCGTCATCATCTTGTCGCTCGTGTTCGCCCGCCCCGGGGCATCGCCCAGGTCGAGGCGCTGCCGGACGAGTTCGGGCAGGCCGAGGTGCCGCGCCAGGGTGGCCGGAAGGAGCAGCCCGGCATTGGCCACCAAGCGGCGGTCGTCGAAGGTGATTTGGATCCGGTCGGGGTGGTTGCGTGGCAGCATCTACTGGGTGCTCCTTTTCCGGGGCCGTTTTTTTGCTACAAAACCATTATCCCAGAAGCACAGGAGCACCTTCTTGCCGCCTCAGGACGCTAACCCGACGCCCTCCTTCGGTGGATTCGGGTTAAGGTACAGCATATACATGCGGGTCTGGACCGGCCCGTGCAGCTCCTCGGCCAGGGCCTTTTTAGCCTCTTCTTGGACGGCGACGATCCGTCGTCGCGATCTCTTTAGATCGGCCACGGCGCGCTCAAGCTGCCCGACGTAGGATGCCGTCTCCCTCCGCAGCCTCTGCCTCTGCAGCTCCACCGCTCGCTCGCCGACGCGCACGCGGGCGCGTAGCTGATCGAGGTCGAAGGGCTTGCTGATATAGTCGTCGGCTCCGGCGTCCAGGCCGGCGATGACGTCGTCACCGGCGTCCCTCGCGGTGAGCAGAATGATGTAAATGGCCGCCGAGTTGGGTGAACGCCGGACCCTCCGGCAGACCTCAGGGCCGTCCAGCCCGGGCATCATCCAGTCTAGGATGGCAATTTCGGGAGGGTCCTGGCATCTCATCAGCTGCCACGCTTGAAGGCCGTCGGCACAGGCAACGACACTGTACCCCCACTTCAGCAGGGTTGCCTCCAGCAGGCGACGAGAGGCGAGGTCATCCTCTGCGACCAGGATGTTCGTGACACTTCACTTGCTGGGATCCAAGCGCTCCCCAATCAAGGGCTTTATGTATTGGTCGTGGCAGTCGGGGCAGATGCTGTGGCCGAAATAGGCATCAGAGTGGCTGGCGATATATGTGTCAACTGCTTGCCAGTAGTCCTTGTCGTCACGAATCTTTTTGCAGTAGGAGCATATGGGCAGTAGCCCCTGAAGGCGCTTCACCTGGGACATCGCGTTCTCGAGCTGGATAACGCGTTCGGTCAGTTGCGATTGTAGGCCGACAATTCGTTCCCCCACCTGGACGCGCGCACGCAGCTCCTCCGCGTCAAAGGGCTTGGCGACGTAATCGTCCGCTCCAGCGAGCAGACCGTCCACCACGTCCTCCACTCTGTTCCTGGCTGTCAGCAGAATGATATAGACGGCTCGCGGCCCTAATGACTCACGCACCTTCCGGCAGATCTTAGGGCCATCCATTCCGGGCATCATCCAGTTCAGAATTGCCAGTGGCGGGGCGTCGTCACGACGCAACGCTTGCCACGCACTAACCCCGTCCGGCACCGCCTCAACGTGGTAGCCCCAATTCTCTAGCGAGTGATGGAGCATGCGGCTGGATACGGGGTCGTCTTCGGCGATTAGCACTCCCATGTCTTGCAGCACCCTATCCGGTCAACATCGCCCCCTTCAGGCGACCGATCTCTTCATCAAGCCTGAGGCAGGCCTCCTCGGCCCCGGTCAGGTCACCCTCACGTCCCATATTCTCCAGAGCCTGCGCCACATCGAGGGCGCGCTCGGCGCCGAAGATCCCAACCGAGCCCTTCAGCTTGTGAGCGGCGCGCTCAACGGCCTGGTCGTCGCGGCGAGCCAAGGCCTGTCGGATCTCGGACAGCAGTCCAGGCGCCTCCTCCAGGAAAAGCGCCGTCACCTCACCTAGCAGCTCGACGTCGCCTTCCACCCGGGATAGCGCCGCCTCATTGTCGAAAATCTTCCGCTCGCCTGGGTGCGCGCCGTTGGCCCTGTCGTCGTCGGGCGCCGAGGGGGACGGCCGGAAGACCTCGATGACGTCGTAAAGCTCCCCGGCCCGAAGTGGCTTCGATAGATACTCATCCATGCCCGCCTCCAGGCAGCGCTGCCTGTCTCCTTTCATGGCGCTGGCGGTGAGGGCCACGATGGGGATGTGGGTCCCCGTTCCCCTCTCCCTTTTCCGGAGGGCTCCCGTGACCTGGTATCCGTCCATTACCGGCATGTGCACGTCCATGAGCACCAGGTCGAAGAGACCTGCCAAGAGTGAGTCGAGCGCCTTCCTCCCGTCCTCGGCCGTAATAACGGTGTGGCCCCGCTTTTCCAGCATGCGAACGGTCACCTCACGATTGACCAGGTCGTCCTCGGCCAGAAGTATTCGGAGCGGCCTCTTGCCTGAGCCGATGGGTACTGTCTTGCCGTCAGGCTCCCGAGGACCTCCGTCCGTCTCTGCTCCCAGGGCGGACGCGACGGCCACTAGCAGGTCCGACTGTTTGACCGGCTTAGGGAGGCAGGCGGCGATGTCAAGCTCATGACAGCGGGCCGAGTCAACACGCCTGTCCACCCTGTCATGCATCAGCACGGTCGTCTCCGCGCGATCAGGCGCGTGCCCGATCTGATCGGCCAGGGCGTACCCATCGATCTCAGGCATGCCGGCATCGATCAGGACGAGCGAGTACGGATGGCTCGACGACCTTGCGCGCTCAATGGCGTCCAACGCCGGCCCCGCGCCGCCGACCATTACGGGTATCATGCCCCAGCGCTGGAGCATCTCCCCTAAGATTCGGCGGACCGTTGCGCTATCGTCAACCACCAGCACAGGAACGTCGATCAGGCCCGGCGGGTGAACTGTTTTCGGTGTGGGCGCTGGGCCACTCGGCAGGTCGAAGCGTGCCGTGAAGTGAAAGGTGCTGCCCGGGCCGTCCGCATCTGATCGGGCCAAGACCGAAGGGTTCTCCACCCAGATTTCGCCGCCCATCATTCCGACCAGTTGGGACGAGATGCTAAGTCCCAGTCCGGTACCGGTGTGGCTCCGCGTACTGGGCCCGTCGGCCTGAATAAATGCGTCGAAAATCTCTCCCTGCTTTTCTCGAGGGATGCCGATCCCGGTGTCCGACACGGAGAAATGAAGGCACGCCACCTGGTCCCCCGTCGAGTCGATCTCGACCTCTACCAGCACCTCTCCCCGGTCGGTGAACTTGACGGCGTTGCCGACCAGGTTGACGATTATCTGCCTCAGCCGCCCGACGTCCCCGACAAGGGCGTCAGGGACGTCGGGCCGCACGTGGCCGGTAAGCTCGAGCCCCTTTTGGTGCGCCCGCCAGGCGAGGGTGTTCAAAATGTCACCCAGGCTATCCCTCAGTGCGAAGTCGGCAGGGTACAGATCGAGCCTACCGGCCTCTATCTTAGAGTAGTCCAGGATGTCGTTAATGACATCCAGAATGGAGTCGGCGGAGACGCGCACGATATTCAGGTACTCCCGTTGATCGTCCGTGGGGTCGGTGTCCAGGGCCAGCTCGGTCATGCCGATGATCCCGGTCATAGGGTTACGTATCTCGTGGCTCATCTTCGCCAGGAACTCGCTTTTAGCCCTGCTCGCGGCCTCGGCGGCCTCCTTGGCCTCTTGCAGCTCCTCCGCGGCGCGGCCGCGCTCGATGGCGTACCGCAGAGTGCGCGCCAGCACCCTGCTATCCACGTGCCCCTTCACCATGTAGTCCTGGGCGCCCTGCTGGACCGCCTTGGCCCCCGCAGCCTCGTCATCGAAGCCCGTGAGCACCACTATAGGCACCCGTGGGGCCTGTGTACGCGCCTTAACGAGGGTGTCCAGTCCATGGCTGTCCGGAAGCCCAAGATCCAGGAGGACCGCGTCATGGGTCCCCTCGCGAAGCAAGGCCAGAGCTCGCTGAGCCGCTGCACATGCGTTGGCAGGAAACGAGCGGCATCCGCTTCCGACAACGCCTGCTGGATCAGCGCAGCGTCTCCGGGATTGTCTTCAACCAGCAGCACCCTGATGGACTCGTTGTCCATATCCATCCGTTACCCCTTCGGCAGCTTGACCATAGTGAGCCAGAAACCCTCAATGGCCTTCACCACCTCCAAAAACTGGTCCAGACCAAGAGGCTTGGTGATGTAGCAGTTCGCGTGGAGGTCGTAGGACTTGAGGATGTCCTGCTCGTCGCTGGAGGTCGTCATCACCACCACGGGAATGCGCCTGAGGTCTTCATCAGTCTTGATCTCCTCAAGCACCTCTCGGCCGTCCTTCCTCGGTAGATTCAGGTCTAGCAGAACGAGGTCTGGACGCGCCACTCCCGCATATTCACCCTCTTGGCGCAAGTACGCCATCGCCTTCACGCCATCCCCGACCACGCTCAGCTCGTTGAGCACCTTGGCGTCCTGTAGGACCTCTCGCGTCAGAAGCACATCGCCGGGATTGTCCTCTACCAGCAGGATCCTGACGGGACTGGCGTAAGCTCCAGTATTCGCCATTACGCACCTCCCTGGGCAGGGATTGTGAAGTGGAAGGTCGAACCCTCCCCCGGCTGGGACTCGACCCAGATGCGGCCGCCGTGGCGCTCCACGATCTTCCTACAGATACCCAGGCCAATTCCGGTGCCTGGATACTCTTCCCTGGTGTGCAGGCGCTGAAATATGATGAATATACGGTCGGCGTACTGAGGGTCGATGCCGATTCCGTTGTCGCGCACCGAAAATTGCCAGTCGGCGTTCTTCCTCTCCACCCCGATGTGGACCTGTGGCGACCTATCATTTCGGTACTTTATGGCATTGCCTACGAGGTTCTGGAGGAGCTGGCCAAGCTGGGAGGGATCGGCCATCAGGGCCGGGAGAGGATCGTGAGTCACGGCCGCGCCACTCTCCTCGATTGCGCCCTCCAGGTTGGCAATGACCCGCTCCAGCACGTCCTCGCAGTGGGTATGCTCGAATTCCCCACCGTGGGTGCCCAGCCGAGAATACGACAGCAGGTCGTTGATCAGCCCACTCATGCGGGCGGCCCCATCGGCGGCATAGAATATGAACTCATCCGCCTTGGAATCCAGCTTCCCCTTGTAGCGCTTCGCCAGGAGCTGAGTGTAGCTCGACACCATGCGCAGCGGCTCCTGAAGGTCGTGTGATGCCACGTATGCGAACTGCTGGAGCTCTTCATTGGAGCGTGCCAGCTCCACCGCCTGCTCCGCCAGCGCTCGCTCCGCCTTCCTGCGTTGGGCATAGAGCTGAGTAATCGACAGGGCGCCTGCTATCTGAGTGCCAATTCGCTCGGCCAATGCCAGATCCCTCTCCGTGTAACTACGCGATTTTGTGGACCGCATCGTCAGGGTGCCGATGACCTGGTCGTTGGCGATCAGGGGGACCGCGATCATCGACCGAAAGCCGGCGGCGACGTAGAAGACCTCATCGGGATACTGCACCGGCACCGCTCCGATGGACTCGGACTCGATGATGATGCCTGAGCGCTTGAGGTCGAGGGCCTCGGTGATTGTGAACTCAGTGGCGTGGCTGTTGCCGGCATCCCGCCCCGGGATGTCCAAACCCCTAACGTAGGAGGCGACCCCTGTTCTCTTCTCGATGTCTACCACGGTTATCACAATCCGGTCGTAGTGTATGAGCTCGAGGACCTGGTCGGCGACGCGGTCGTAAACGTCGTTTATCTCCAGCGAGGAGCTGACGACTCTGCCGATCTCGGCCAGCACCGAGTTCTCCTTGGCCAGTCTCTTCGCCTCTTCCTCGCTCCTTTGCAGCGCCCCCTGCGACCTTTTGCGTTCGCCTAGCTGGCCCTCGACCACCGACAGCTCGCGCCTGTTGGCCCGGTATATCAGGATGTCGGCCACCACGATGAAGCCGGCGAAGACCAGGAAGAGTCCCGCCATCGTGGCCACAGTCGTCCGCAGGACCGTTGCCTTTGTGTCCAAGACCTGAATGGAGAAGTCGTCGGTCACGTCCCGGTAGATCTCCATGACGCCTATGAGTCGGCCAGAAGGGCTTTCCATCAGCGGCATGTAGGTCTCCACCAGATCAATGCGGCGTGGCACACCGTCCAGATCGACAATGTCGTGCTTCTTGGCGAGCTTTGACCCAATTCCGCCTGATACCGCCGCTTGGTACAGTGGACTCTCACCCTTGGTTATGCCGAGGGTGGCAGGGTCGGTGCTCCAGACTGTTTTACCGCGGAGGTCGAACAGATTAATTTTCACGATGTTCAAACCCTCGACGAGGGCGGGAAGGCTGCGGGACAGGCCATCGGGTCCGGCGAGGAAGTCCAGGGTCAGGACGTCGGGCCGCCGGCTTTGCTCAGTAGGGCGGCCGTCGTCGGTTTCTTCGGGAGAGGGTATCGGCATTTGCGGCTGACTAACTGCGTCGCCCGTGTGGGCAGCCCCGACAGTGGACATGTGAGGCATCGCGTGCTCACCCCTGATCATGGACTGAATATGCGCGGCGTCCCGGACCGTGTTCTCCTCGGTGATCCGTACCAGGTTCTCCTCAGCCAGGTGAATGGCGATCAGGTTCACGGCGATGGTCGTGAAGGTCATGACCATCAGAGCCGTGATGATGAAGTATTTCGTCAGACGGAATTTGCGCATACACCCGGAACATCTCACGAATCGGCATGCTTTGTGGGGAGGGCAAGCACGGTCCGCCGGTTGCTTTACAGGAACTCGCCTGCGGCCATTTTACTACCCACTTGGAGCAGGTCGTGCTCCGTGATCCTCCATGACGCCGAGTATGACGGTTGAGCGAGGGGGTGTCGCGGGTGCGAGTACTAATACGCCCTCGGTGCGCGCCGAAGCGTAGGCAAGCCAAATATGGAGGCAGACCACGAGTCGCAAAAACAGGTTTCTTGGACCACACACTGCGCTGAGGACTCCAATAGCACCTCAGGAGCATGGGTGACGCTCACGCAGCCGTAGACCGTTGGGGCATGCGCCTTTTCGATGGGGCGCTGATTGTATGGGTGATGCCCACAGTAGGGCGCGGCCTTCCAAACTCGAGTGGACGACGAGCCCCCTGGGCCGGCCTGCTAGAGGTCAATCTGAAGAAGGCGCGGGCTTACGGCCAGCTTAGCTGGTTGCCGACGTAGACAGCTTTGAGGAAGCGGTCGGTGAAGGCGGTCCGGAAGTCGAACTGCCTGGGCAACGCCTCGAATTCCAGAAGCTGCTCGTACAGCGACTGCCACTGCTCCGCAGTCATCCAGCCCAGCCCGTGCTCCTCGGTCAACGGGCTTACGGCGTCGCGCAGCTCAGTCTCCAACATGAAGCGCTGGTGCTCCCGCTGCTCGTCGGGGGCGTACTTCATTACGATGTCCAGCGCCTCTTCCCTGTGGTCCACGATGTACTGGGTCCCCTTCAGAGTCGCCTTGAGAAAGCGCTCGACCACGCCGTGGTCCTCGTCCGCCAGCGCCTGTCTCGTGATGTAGGTCAGGCCCATGCTTGGCACCCCGTGGTCCTCGGGGTCCCACAGGGTTACCTCGAATCCGAGGCCCCGGATGATGTTCGGCTCGTTCGCGCTGAACACCGCGAGTATGTCTACCCGCCCCTCGGTGAGAATTCGCGGATCGAACCCGGCGTTGACCTCGGTGATCTTCGACCGGTCCACGTTGTTCGCCTTGAGCATGGCCAGATAGTCCGGCGGAGGCGAAATCTTGTACCCAAATGTCTTGCCCTCCCAGTCCTTGGGCGTCTCGATTCCCGAGTCCTCGAGGGCAACATACGCCTGCTGTCCCCGCTGCCCAAACAGAGCAAAGGCCACAATCGGCAGCTCAGGGTCGGACCGGCGCTTCAGGACCGAGGTGGCGGCGGCGGTGGTAACGTCCACGTCGCCGGACATCAGCAGCTGCAGGTGCTGGCCGCTGCCGGAGTGGCGGATCTCCACGTTCAGACGTTGCTCCCGAAAGAAGCCTTTCTCCTGGGCTACGTAGGCGGCGACGAATGGGAGGTTGGCCTGCGCCTTGAACCCGGCCATGAACACCACCTTGTCCAGCGGCTCGGTCTCATCGTCGCCGCCGCACGCGCCGACTGCAAGCGCAAAAGCAACGGCCAGGCTCGCGGCTATGAGCGGGATTCGCGGCAGGTTACGCTGGCGCAATGCAGAGCTCCTCCAGAGGCGATTTGTTGCAGACGGGTCTATGGATGTCAGCCGCTTCCCCGTGGGTGATCGCTCTCGAAACCAGTCCCCGGGCACTCCCCCTGGACCTACGTCGCAATGAACGAATCGTGCCAGAAGAGCACTCGCCGCTCGATGTAGGAAGGCAGTATCGTGAGGCTGATGCCCATGACCGCGAGTACCAGGATGGCCGAAAACGTGGTAGGCGTATCCAGGTTGTGGTGCGCCACGAAGATCACGCTGCCCAGACCTAGGTCTCCCCCGAACAGCTCGCCCACGACCGCGCCTATGACGGACAGGGGAATGGCGATACGGAAGGCCGCGAACAGGTACGGAAGGGAGCTGGGCGCGCGCAGCTTGAAAAAGATCTCTCTGCTGGAGGCGTCGACTGAGCGGAAGAAGTCGAGGGCGCCCGGGCTCACCGACTTTAGACCCGTCAGGGTGTTGACCAGCACCGGGAAGAATGTGATGAGGGCTGCGGTGGTGACTATCGGTGGAGAGCCGAAGCCGAACCAGATAACGAAAAGCGGGGCCACCGCGACTATCGGGATGACCTTCACCATGACGGCCAGCGGGAACAGACTGCGCTCCAAGAACCTGGAGTGCGCCATCAACGTCGCGCCAGATATTGCCACGGCCGAACCCAGCGAGAACCCGGCCAGCGCATGCATAAAGGTTATGGCTCCATGGCGCGCGAAGAAGCCGATGTCCCCGACGAGGCGCTTCACGACATCTAGTGGCCCCGGGACCAGGTAGACAGGCACGTTGGCGACTTGCGTCCAAAGGTGCCAGCCCACCGCCAGCAGTGTCAGCGCCACGGCCAGGGGAAGCAGGTAGCCCTGAGTCGGCGACAACGCCCTGGGACGCTTGCCGGGACTCACACTGTGGTCTTCGCTCTCGCCCTTACCTTCGAGCCGCTGTTTGGAGAGCGGACGCTCCACGAGGGACCTCCGATGAGAGGATCGCCCTGATCTGCTCTGTATAGTCCAGGAATCTGTCCGACCGCTCAAGGGACTGCTCCCGAGGACGCGGCAGGTCTATGCGCATGACCCGAAGGACCGTCCCCGGACGGGAGGACAACACCGCCACGTAGTCGGACATCATTATTGCCTCGGGAATGCTGTGAGTCACCAGGAGCACCGTCTTTGGCGTGTCCTCCCATACGCGCAGCAGCTCATATCGCATGGCCGTCCGCGTTATCTCGTCCAGAGCGCCCAGGGGCTCGTCCATGAGCAGCACGTCAGGGTCCATCACCAGCGCCCTGGCGAAGGCTAGCCGCTGCCTCATGCCGGCCGAGAGCTGGTGAGGATAGTAGTCGGCAAAATCGGCGAGGCCCACCGTGTCCAGCCAGCTCTCCGGGCCCGCCCCATTGGACCGGCTCTGAACAGGATTAAGCTCCAGGGGGAGACCGACGTTCTGAAGCACGGTCCGCCACGGCAGCAGCGATGGGTCTTGGAAGACAAACCCGATGGCCTTGCGACGCCGGGCCTCCGATGGAGGCGAGCCATCAATCCGAATGGTGCCGGCCGTGGGCTCCAGCAGACCCCCGATGGCCCTCAGCAGCGTCGTCTTTCCATCCCCGCTGGGGCCGAGAACGGACATGAAAGAGCCCCGGCCCACCTCAAGGCTCACGTTCTCCAACGCGGTGAGTGGCCGGGTCGCGGCGGCGTACACGTGGGTCAAGCCATCGACAACGATGTGCGCGGGTCGATTCATGGCACTGCTCATGCTCACGATGCGACTTATGATAGCAGGGCGAAGGGAAGGGGTACAGGGTATTGGGTAACGAGACCGTCAGGCTCCCTACCCTCAGCAAAAGTCCGGACAAGCGGCCAGTCCGGTTAGATTTGGCTGTCATTCTGAGGAGACCCGACGTGATTGTGGTGGCAACGATCAGCTCCGTCCTGGCCGAGAAGCTGCTGGGTCCGTACGGCGAAGATGGACACAGTTGCCTGTGGGCGAAGAGGGTGGCTTGGCTTTCACCGACTACCTGGTCCAGATCGAGAGTGTCCTGAATGCAGACGACGTCGTCACCGGGGCGGACACTCTGGTCCTGCGCGTGTTCGGGCACCTAAGCAGGCAAGGTTAAGGTCCGGCGGCGGCCCGATATTCGAGGTAGTCTACCAACTGCCCAATCCAGGTGACTACCTGCTGTTCGCCCTCGGGCGGAACCCGGACGGCACCTACGGGTCTGGTCCGGAAGGGCTTCTGGATTTTGATGGCGCGACGGTTGCGTTCGCGGATGGTTTTCTCTTCCCGTTCGAGATGAGTTCCGCGCAGTTCATGGATGAGATCAGGGATGAGGTAAACCGGCAATAGCGGCAGGAAACATCAGCCCGTCCTGATCGCCCTTCTCCTGCAGTCCTCAACAACACTCGGCGGGACCATCCTGACGGCCAGGACCATGAGAATTGGGACGATTATGATGTCGTCAACATATCCGATTATTGGGATGAAGTCCGGGATCAGCCCTATCGGTGAGATGGCATACCCAAGGGCTAATCCCAGGAGAATCTTTGATTGGATGGGGGTCTCGGCGTGCCTCATTATTAGGTTGTGGACCCTGAGCTGGAGGCCCACCCACGAAATCAGAGACCTTACGTGTCTTCCCATATTGGCTCGCCCTTCGATAATGTCCAAACTCGCCAGACTCGGGGCCCAGTCTCTCCGGACGCAACTGCCCCGATGAGAGCAAGCGCAGTAGAGGACTCTACCCTACCTTACGTGTGATGGCGCGGGAAGGCGTTCGGGGGTCAGCATTGCGCGTCTTGATCGATATTCGATCAGGACGCCGCTGACGTGAGACAACATCAGGCATCCCCAGGCCCATCCGCCTCCGTCCTTGACTGATAAAAGCTCCTGTGGGGGGAGTTCGTTCCGCCAAGGGCGGACCACCCAGCCCGCGTAAGGCCACGGACCAGGGCCAGTGCCAACCATCACCGCCCCGAGCACCGGCCGAGCGAGCGTATTGAACCGGACGCCCGCGCCGTGAGAGAATAGCGCCGGCCCGCGAAGCCATGCGAGGAAGATTCGCGCGAGAGGTGCTTAATTGCGTAACGTGGGGAGAGCGCAAGAGGAGAGGACCGGCGCCCCTGCCCTGTTTGGGTCCCTGGAATGGCGCTGCATCGGACCGCACCGGGGTGGACGGGTCGTGGCGGTTGCCGGAGACCCGTCGGAGCCGCAGGTGTTCTACTTTGGGGCATGCGCCGGCGGGGTATGGAAGAGTGAAGACGGCGGCGCCTACTGGCAAAACGTCTCGGACGGCTACTTCAGGACCGCCGCCGTGGGGGCCATCGCCGTCGCTGACTCCGATCCCAACGTCGTGTACTCGGGCATGGGAGAGTCGTGCATTCGGGGCAACGTATCCTCCGGAGACGGCGTCTACAGGTCCACGGACGGCGGCAAGACCTGGTCGCACCTGGGGCTTGAAAATACCCGACACATCGCGCGCATTCGCATAGATCCCCGTAACCCCGACATAGTATATGTGGCGGCGCTGGGACACGCATTCGGTCCCAATGAGGAAAGAGGGGTCTTTCGGTCAATCGACGGGGGAGCCACGTGGGAGCGGGTCCTGTACCAGAGCGAAAGGGCGGGCGCCGTCGACCTGTCTCTCGACCCCAACAACCCCCGCATCCTCTACGCCGCCATCTGGCAAGCGCTCCGTACGCCGTGGATGTTCACCAGCGGCGGACCTGACTGTGCCCTGTTCAAGTCCGTCGATGGCGGCGGTACCTGGTCGGACATCTCCAACAACCCTGGGCTGCCCAAAGGCCTGAAGGGGCGAATGGGCGTGGCCGCCTCGCCAGCCCGTACGGACCGTGTGTGGGCCCTGGTGGAGTCGACGGAGGGCGGTCTGTTCCGCTCCGAGGACGGCGGCACAAACTGGGAGCGTGTGAGCGATGATCGGAACCTTCAGCAGCGGCCGTGGTACTACAGCCACGTATTTGCCGATCCCCAGGACCCCGAGACCGTCTACGTTCTCAATCTCAAGATGTGGAAGTCCACCGACGGCGGCCGCACATTCGACCATGTCACCACTCCCCACGGCGACAACCACGACCTCTGGATCGACCCCCGAAACACCCAGCGCATGATCGAGGGAAACGACGGTGGGGCGTGCGTGTCCTTCAACGGGGGTGGCACCTGGTCCACCATCTACAACCAGCCGACGTCTCAGTTCTACCACCTGACCACCGACAACCAGTTCCCGTACCGCCTTTACGCCACACAGCAAGACAACACGGCCATAAGCGTGCCCAGCCGATCGCCCAAGGGCGCCATCCTGTGGCGGGACTGCTACCCAGTGGGCAGCTCAGAGAGCGGCCACATAGCCGTGCGCCCCGATAACCCCAACGTGGTCTATTCGGGCGCCATCGGGAGCTCTCCAGGGGGTGGCGACTCACTCCTGCGCTACGACCACAGCACAGAGCAGGCCCGCATCATCTCCGTGTGGCCGGAGTACATCTCGGGCGCTGGCGTCAAGGACCACAAATACCGGTTCCAGTGGACCTATCCCATCGTCATTTCGCCCCACGACCCCACCGTCCTGTGCGTTGCCGCCAACGTGGTATTCCGCTCGACCGATGAGGGATCGAGTTGGGATGCGATCAGCCCCGACCTCACACGCAATGACGTCTCCAAGATGGAGCCCTCCGGAGGACCCATTACCCTGGACACGACCTACGTAGAGCACTATGGAACGATCTTTGCCCTCGCAGAGTCGCCCCACGAACGCGGCGTCTTTTGGGCGGGGTCCGATGACGGGCTCGTCCACGTCTCCCGCGACGGAGGGGAGACATGGGACGAAGTAACCCCCAGGGACCTCCCCGATTGGACACGGATTGACGTAATCGAGGTGTCCCCTCACGACCCTGCCTCGGCGTACCTGTCCGCCACGCGGTACAAGCTCGACGACCCCCGGCCCTTCCTGTACAAGACCAATGACTACGGTGCGACCTGGGTGAAGATAACCGACGGCCTCCCCGAGGACGACTTCACACGCGTCATCAGGGAGGACCCGGCCCGGCGTGGTCTTCTATACTTGGGCACCGAGTCGGGCGCCTACGTTTCGATGGATGACGGCGCCTCATGGCGGTCGCTCCAGCGCAACCTGCCAGCGGTTCCCGTAACGGACCTGGCCGTGAAGGGGAACGAGTTGGCGGCGGCAACCAACGGCAGGTCATTTTGGATACTGGATGACCTGACGGTGCTCCGCCAGCTAGCCGATGAGCCCGGGGGGGCCACCGTTCGCCTGTTCAAGCCCGCTGACACATACCGAATCGCGCCCGCGATGGGGGTCGGACGCGAGCCCGGCCCGGGCAAGAATTACAACCTAGGCATGGGAGCGCCGGCCACCTTCTACGAGAGCAAGACCTCCGGCGGGGAGACCGTTCGCACCATGCTGGACGCCGGGACAAACCCGCCGGCCGGCGTGCTCGTAACCTACTACCTGAAGGACCGGCCGGAGGACGGGGCAACCCTCACGTTCCTGGACTCCCAAGGGGGGACTATCACCAGCTTCTCCTCGTCGCCTGGCCAAGACTCACCGACTACGGAAGCGCCGGAGAGGCCGGTCGTAAAAGTTGAGGCGGGTATGAACCGTTTCGTATGGGACTTCAGATATCCCGAGGCCAGGAAGGTCCAAGGAGCTGGCGCGCCTAAGAAGGGTCTGGCCGGGCCGCTGGTTGCGCCCGGTGCCTACCAGGTGCGGCTCACGGTCGGCGAGTACGTCCAGACCCAGTCTTTCGATCTGCTGAAAGACCCGCGAATTGCGGCGAACCAGCAGGACCTGGATACCCAGCTTGAGCTGCTAAGGCGCATAACGGACAAGGTCTCGGAGACCCACGACGCGATCAATCGACTCCGGAGTGTGCGGCGCCAGGTGGACGAGTGGGTTGCTCGGTCGCAAGGCCGGGAGGCGTGGGAGGCTGTTTCCAGCCAGGCCGAGGGCCTCAAGGAGAAGCTGTCGGCCATCGAAGAGGGGCTGATACAGAGCAAGGCGAACGATGACCTGGACAGGATAAGCCTGCCTGCTCGCCTCAACAGCAAGCTGGCGGAGCTTTCCAGCGTGGTGGCCAGCGACGACAGCGCTCCGACGAAGCAGTCGCACGCCGTATTCGACGAGCTGTCCACCAAGGTGAACGCCCAGCTGCGCCGGCTGCAAGAGGTCATAGACACCGACCTGGCCGCGTTCGTCACCGTGGTCCACGAGCTGGGCATTCCGACCGTGGTCGCTGAGTGAGGGTGGGCGTCGCTACTCTCTTCTGCTGCTTATCACCACGAGTGTGATTACCCCAGCTCTGGTACCTGGCCGCATCTGGACCGGAGCGATGCGCCAGGAATGGTCCGATGTCCAAATCCGTAAACCGCCGCAGGATCAGGCGACGGGATTCTAGCTTCATGAGCTTTGGGTCTTCCATAGTATGATTCGGTCTCGCGGCTTCGCCCTCGTCACCACCGCCGATTTCATCGTGCGCTCTGCGTACCAGATGGGCAAGACCCCTCTTCTACCCATCTACGCGGCGGCCCTGGGGGCTGGGGACATCCTCCTCGGCTTCATAGTAGCGGTCTCGACCATGACCGGCATGGTACTGAAGCCCTTCGTGGGCATTCTCTCCGACCGGTGGGGGCGGCGGGTATGGCTAATTGTGGGGACCGCGTTCTTCGCCGGCATGCCTTTTGTGTACCGGTTCGTTCAGACGCCCGAGCAGCTATTCGCCCTGCGCATCGTCCACGGCACGGCCACGGCCATCTACGGCCCAGTGACTCTCGCTTACGTAGCCGAGCTGTCCCGCGCGCGACGCGGCGAGCGGTTGGGATGGTTCTCGCTGGCCCGCAACGCCGGCTACGTCGTGGGGCCTCTGGCCGCGGGCTGGATGCTCCTGTCAATGGACCCCGTTTCCATCTTTACGGTGATCGGCCTTCTCAGCAGCGCCGCCTTTCTTCCCATACTGCTCCTGCCGGAGACGACGGCCGGCAACAGCAGACCTGGAAAGCCGCTGGGACGGCAGGCGCTCGTCGCGCTATGGAAGGGCGCAAGGACGCCCGCCGTATGGCTGGCCGGCGGGCTCGACGCCAAGGTACTGCTCGCGCTGTACGCGACCAGGGCCTTCCTGCCGCTCCACGCATTCTCATCAGGAGCCAGCATGCTCTCGGTGGGAGGGTTCTTCGCGCTTCAGCAGGCTGCGCACATCGTGCTGGTGCCTCTGGGAGGCAGGGTCAGCGACCGGGTAGGCCACCTCAACGCGGTGGGCCTGGGAATGGCGGTGCTGGGCGCCGCCGTGGCCATGCTACCTATCGCCGAGACGGGAACGTCGCTGATGGCGCTGGCCGTCGTTATGGGCGTTTCCCAGGCTCTGGTCTTCCCTTCCACCCTCGCGCTGGTGTCGGTCAGAGTGGACGAGGACAACCTCGGCCTCGGAATGGGACTAGTGGGCACGATGAAGAACGCCGGCAAGATCGCGGGGCCGGTGGTAGCCGGGGTCCTCATCTACTGGCTGGACTTCACGGCCACCTTTCGCTTGATCGGGGCGGTGCTGCTACTCGGCGCCGTGGCGGTCTGGCTCAGCGCCCACTACTCCCGTAGGCCGGCCGCCCAGGACCGGCCCGTGCCGGCCTGAGCACATCGGAGCGCGCATCCGTTGACAGACGAAGTGTCTTTGGGGTCGAGTCTACTCCCTCAGCTCCATGAGCTCGATCCAGTTCCCCTCAGGGTCCTGTAGATAGCAGACCTTCCTGCCCGGTACTACCTCGACCGGTGGGTTAAGCTTCTTTGCGCCCCTGCTGACTAGCTCCTGGTGGGTCCGGTCGATATCGTCCACCTCGAAAGCCAGGTGTCCCCCGCCGAGAACACTCCGCTCCTCGGTGGGACGCTCAGCGGCGACCGGACTGATGTACTCTATAAGCTCCAGGACGTGCCCATCCTTTAGCCCCATGTTGCCCGCCTTAAGGTGGGTGTTTTCGTACCCTACCACCTGGGATATGGGGCCACCGCTTCGCTCCCTCTCCATCAGGAGATCAAGTCCCAGCACGTCTCGGTAGAACTCGATCGCCTTTCGCAAGTCTCGCACGACGAAGCCGGTGTGGTTCATGCGGGTAATCATTTCGTAGTCACATCACCTCCGGGCCTGGGCTCCAACGACAGGCCGTCCACGATCTCGGTGTTCGGGTATGCCGAGTACGCCTCCCCGTATTCCCGGCCCAGCCGCCCTCAAAGGGTGGCGTCAGTATACCGTCGCCCAGTAGGAGGGTCAAGGTAGAAGATGTGTCACAATCTGCATCGACCTTGAGCGCGTAGGAGATGATAGAATGGGTAATCGTCGGTGCTAGGGCGGAACATGTGAGCACCGATACATGACCGAGACCGACGCTTGGCGCTCGCGAGGCAAGCTGGCGTGTCATATCGCTGGGATATTTCAGATTGGGACCTCCGAATAACCTTCGCCCGTATGGGGAGCCCGGCGGACACCCTGACAGCGGCAGCCCGGTTCATCGTAGTCGCGATAACTTCGATACTCATGCTGCTCCTGTTCCCTATTGACAAGGCGATGCGCTTAATTGGGCGCGTCCTGCTGTACATACCATTTATTTTCGTAATAGCTTTCTTTATGCTCATGATCCTGGACATAATCTGGCTGCCAATCTGGGGGATGCTGGTGGGCAGTAGCTGGCTCTGGCTCAAGTACCCGGTGGCGAGGCCGTTTCTCTTCCTTCCGGGGATGATACTTGCCATTGCGGCGCTAATATACATCATGCTGTCGCCGGACCCGCAGAAGAATCCCAAGTACAAATTGCTCCCGCAAGAGTGGCCGCTTTGCTGGCTCCTTTGGAGCCCGTCGCCCGAGTATTTTGATGAGAAGCTCGGGGCGTAGGACGGCGTCAAACCCCGTGTGGTTGCGATGACCTCGTGGGGGCTTTACGCAAGAAGGTTCTCAAATGCATGGCGTTCTGAGCTCGCCTCTGGCGGGCGAAGAATCTGGAGGGGTGGTAAAACCGGACAACGCGCTGTATCAAGCCAAGCGCTAGGTTGGCCGGAAAGCTGCACCATACCACCGAGCCTGGCGGTGGCTTCAATTCGGGCTAAACGTAGCCTGTCATGGCCGGGCATGTGGTCGAGACTGGCTATGTTCCCGCCGGCATCTTTACGCCAAACCGCTCGGCAACGGCCCGGAGGTTGTCGATGGTACCGGCAGGCAGCGGGATGCCGTTCTTGGAGCGCTTCTGCTCATTGCGGTACTCCGGCTCGCCGGGCACTAAGATTTCCTCGACGCCTTCGGCTTTAGTCAGAGACTTCTGCGCCTCGATGAGCAGGTCGATGTTTTCTTTATACTTCTCCACGTCGGTGAAGGCAGCTATGTTAATGGCGACGAGGAAGCTGTTCTGAACGCCGCGTGGAGTCGTCTTTCGACCGGTGATATTGACTTCAAGGAGCGGGTTGCCGACCATCAAGCTGGACAAGGTCTCGAACATAAGGGCAAGGCCGGACCCCTTTGGCCCAGCCAGCGGCAGAAGCATGTTTTCGAAGCTGGGCACAGTCGTCGGGTTGCCCTGAGGGTCCAGCGACCATTCAATTGGAATCGACTCACCCCTGTCCTTCGCCAACATGAGCTTCCCTCCTGCCACGACGCTGGTCGCCATATCGAGGACTATGGGACTGCGGTTCTTTGCGGGCACCGCAATGGCAATCGGGCTGTTATGGACTCCTTTTGCTTTCGCGCCGAACGGGACCATGTTGGGCGGGCTGCACACAGATGCGATTCCGGCCATGTCTTCCTGGGTCGCCATGAGAACGTAGTATCCCATTGCGCCCTGATGGGTGGTGTTTCTGATGATGCCCCAGCACACGCCCACCTGCGCCGCCTTCTCGATGACCTTGTTCATCGCGAAGACTGTCACGACGGGTCCAAAGGCACGGTCTCCTTCGATCACGATAGCGGCAGGCGTCTCGCTCTCGATCTGAATGTTCGGCGTGAGGTTAAAGATGCCATCGTCCACGCACTGCACGTACCAGGGGATCCGAAGGACGCCGTGGGAGTCCACCCCCCGGAGATTGGCCCATAGCAGCACATCCGCCTCGGTCTCCGCATCCTCTGGCGGCATACCCACGTTCTCGAAGACTTCCTTTGTGAATCTCCGTAGCTCTCCTGGGTCTACTCTAACCTCTTGTCGTACCATGGCTGTTCTTCACTCCGTTGGGGATGGGCGTTGGGCGCTATATCCTAAACTTGGTGATCCAATGAATTGGGCGGATACTCGTCTTTGAGCGAGCGCCTCTATGATGTCCCCGCCGCCGTAGCGCTCGGCGGTGGTGGGAGCATCACGATTCTGCCCGTCATGGGTCCTCGGTCAAGTTGTTCTAGGCTCTCAGCGCCTTCGATGCGCCACCTCGTTTCGGTTGGACTGTCCAAAGGCATCCCGACCGAGAGGATTGGACCCACCTGAGGTGCTCCTTCCCACTGGCGTACCCGGCCGGGCGTTCCACGGGCTCGACGCAGTACACATGACAGTCAGGGATCATGATTAGGCGTCTATTTGGCCTGGTGGCTCGCCATACGCTGGCGGTCTTCCGGCGTTATGTAGTAGTCCACCTTCCGCGAGAAGTCCTCGAGGCTCTCATCCACCGCTGCGCTGGTCGTGTCGATCGCGAAACGCTGCCGGATCAGCGAGTTGTCAAACTCCTCCTGGAACCGGGCCAGGACGAATTCGATGTCCTTTTCCTCGAAGAGGCTCTTGGGGTGCTCGACATTGTGCATTCGTCGCCGGATTACCTCCGACGAGGCCTTGACCAACACAAGTATCGTGTCCGGCATCAGCTCCATTACCTCATTGTCGTGGTGGCGGGCCATCACGCGGCGGTCACCGTACTCTCCGGGCCGGCCGTAGCCGTAGTAGAGCGGGGCGAAGACGGCGTCGGCGTAATACCAGTCGATTAGCCAGTGGTCCGGCCTACTGGTGAATCCCCTGGAGAAGTGGTACGAGATTTGGAACCGCTGAAAATGCTCCAGCAGCCCGGGGTTGATGTTCAGGATGTCCTTTTCTGACAGCTCTTTGTGTTCCTCGTGGCCCGCCGAATGGACAACGTTGGGGACGGTGAAGTGATCGTGGAAGTGGGTGTGGGGTGGGTCCCGGTACTCTGCCCCCGTCTGCTCGCTCCACCACTTCCAGATTCGTCTCCCGAGCGTCCTTTTGCCAGCATACTCGCAACCGGTCAGTATCAGCTTCAAGTCGAGCCTCCAGAGTTCGAGTGTCGTCCACGGAGTCAGGCCGTAGCGCGTATGGGTGAGCTCCAAGGCCGGCACGCGCCCCGCTTAGAGGTCTCAGCCGTTATACGCCCTCCCTGATGCGGTGTCAACCGGGGTCCCGAACATTAAAAGCCGGCCCGACGGTCGCGGACGTTCCAGACGGAAGGAAGGCCTCGCACGATGTCGCCGGTCCCCTATGGTGCGGCGACTGGCACGAATCGTTCAGCGCCGAGCGAAGTGCCTGAGATTCCTGACGCCCGGCCGCCGTGTTGCTCTATAATAGCCACCGTCCGAGCTCGGCGGCCACGTCTTCCTTCGGGCGAAAACGCCATGACATGAGCTCCTGAGGGACAAATGAGCCCATCAAGCCCCTAATCCTGCGCCCGGGGAGGTTGTAGCCCGTTCTCATTCCGGCGGGAGAGGCCGCTGCACACCCCTAAAGGCTTCTGCCGGCAGCCAGGCGGCGGATTTGGAGTGGCCACATGTTGTTGCCGAAGTGTGCCCCGTCTGCTATGGAAACCGCTGTGTGAGCTCCCTGACGGTACTGTTGTGGCGTCGTCGCACGTTCGATCGTGTTGACTTGCACGTCCCAGCGACGCCGTAATATGCACTCACGCCGGCTGACGTGCCAGTTGGCAGGCCGGGCGTTGTCCCAGGAAAGGACAGGAGATGATCGCCCATAAGGACGGCTATGTTCGAATAGAGAACGAGACTATCGGTCTGGAAGTGGAAACGTCGCAACGGTTCTCCCTGCGGGCCATTGAGAACAAGGCTACCGGGCGCTACTACGAAATCAGCGAGCCGTCGCCGGCGACCATCGTGTTGTCGGCCGCCAGGCAGCGCATCCCAATTGTCAATTGGCGAATGAACCTCTCCTCACCCAGCCGCGAGACCGACCACCTTCACGAGAGTGGCTACCTGGCCGGCTTCCACCGTCCGGAATCGACCGATGATGACTGGTACGAAGTCGAGTTTCCTTATGGAGTGCGGGGCGTCCCACACCGCTACGAAGGCTATGCATGGTTCCGACGCCTCGTAGATTTGCCGGCCGATGGAGAGGCCGAAACTATCGCATTCCTCATCGGCGGCTATGACCAGCACGACTGGAACGAGTACTGGATCTATCTAAACGGCGAGCTGATCGGCCACCGGTTGGCAGACTCTTACTGGCGGGAGCCGGCGGTTATCGAGCTGAAAGCTGATGACGAGGTCTACGCTGCGCTGCGCTTCGGCCAGCCAAACTTGATCGCGCTTCAGACCTGCAATCTGGACCGAGCGAGGCCGGATATGCGTGACGATGATGTCGCGCGCTATATGTTCAATAGCTCGCTGGCCGACCAGCTAGTCACGATCGGGCCGCCATATCATCGGGTCAGCGAATTCGAGCTTCTCGACTGGAGCACTCAGGAGGACGGCGGGGGCGCCGAGATCCGAGGAAGGCTTCAGAACCGAGAGCATGACTTGGCCATCGTGGTCCACTACCAGATCCGCGATGACGAGCCGGTCTTCCGAAAATGGATTGAGATCGAGAACGTCGGCGTCGAATCCCGCCTCCTGCTTGATGTAGTGGTGCTCGAGTTCACCACCAACGGCGGGACCGACACAGGCGATCGCGGCTATCCGGTGTACATAGATGGGCAGCTATTCGCCGGCGTGGAGCATCCGGCCGGCATCAACCAGGGGACAGGATCGTCGGTCCGGCTATGGCACTGCCCTGGAAAACAGGTAAGCGCCGGCCAGCGAGTGCGCGGCAAAGACGTCGTGGTCGGCGCTTCAGCGGCCGGCGAGGCGCGTCAGGCCTTTCTCGAACACCTCCTGCGTAATGGTCAGCGCAAACCGGATCCATACGCCTTCTGGGATAGCCATGGTCTTAATGACTTTCCGTTGGCGCCGACCTGGGAAGAGCAGGTTGTAAGGGAAGACGAGATGCTGCGGGTGCTGGACTGGATGGAGGCAGCCCAGCGTAAGTATGGCAAGCTGTTCGACTATTTCATATTGGACGTTGGCTGGCAGGATCACTCCGCCGACCTGACCAAGTTCCACGAGGAGTTCTGGCCAAATGGGCCGGCAAGAGTCGTGCAGCGAGTCCGAGAGCTGGGAATGAAGTTTGGGCTCTGGTTTGCTTGCACCAATATTTGGTCCTGCCAGGATAACTCGGCAGTCAAGCCTTCCTTCGCTCCCGGGCTTGAGAACGAAATGCCGTTGCCCACATTCGTGCCGGAAGCTGGTCCCCCCGGCCGCACCTTTTCGCACCCGCAGCTTTGCCCAGCCTCTGAGCCTTACCGCAGCATCTTTCGAAATGCGATCCTCCACCACTTCCGCGAAAATGAGATGCGGCTTTTGAAGATCGACAACGCGCACTACGTGTGCCACAGTAGCTCCCACGACCATCTGCCCGGGAAGTACTCGACCGAGTCAATGATGGACGCGGTGATCGGGATCGTCGATGACGCCCGCGAAACCTGCCCGGACATCTTCGTCATGTGGTACTGGGGCCACGCCTCGCCGTTCTGGGCGCTGTTCGGCAGCACCATCTTCGAGTCGGGAGTCCGAATGGAGGCCTCAAACGTCTCAGACTATCCAAACATCTTCTACAGGGATAGCGTGACCACCCACGTGGATGAGGGGACCTGGTTCGCCGACCAGATTCCACCTATAGTCAAGGACAGCCTCGGCGTCTGGATCGGTAATGTGCAGTGGGCGAATTTCATGGGCAAGGACGGCTGGCGAAACGCCTGGATCGCCGATCTGTGTCGCGGCAGCGTCATAGCCCAACTCTGGGGCAACGTCTTTCTTTTCGACGACGACGATGCTCAGTTCCTTGGCGAAACGCTTGCCTGGTTCCGCAAGAACGCGGACATTCTCGGCAAACCCCTCCGGATACTGGGGGATCCCTGGCTCGGAGAGCCCTATGGCAATCTGCACGTCGGACCGGACCGGGCGTTTATCATCGCGCACAATCCGACATACGAGCATCGATCGGTCGCGCTCCGGCTGGATGGCAGCGTCGGTCTGAATCATGACGGCGCCTGGCAGGTCAGCCGGATATACCCGGACCGAGCCGAGTTCGCCAAACGTGGTGGCTACAGGGAGGGAGACTTGCTCCACTGGTGGCTGAGACCCTTCGAGGTTGCGTTGCTGCAGCTTGAGCGCGGTAGCAACCAACTCGAGCCGAGCACAAGTCAGATCGACCCATCGGAGCCGCCGGCCAATCTGTCACGTCCGGTCCACTGGGCGATGTCGGAGGGAGGCGTCGCCGACGGGAGACGGAGATTCACGGGCCGCATCGACCTGCCGGCCATCGAGGAGGAATCGACGATCGGCCTCGTCCTTCGATTCTGGCAGCGTGGCGCACCCTGGCGAGGCGACTATATCAACGAACGGATAGAGTTCAGCGCCTCGATCGAAGGGCAGCCGGTGGCTTACACTACGGTGCCAGCCGGGCGGGTCTGGGGTCCGAGCAACTGGCTCGGGATCAATATCGATGCGCCGATCGACTTGTCCGGCAAGGTCATCGAAGTGAGGTTAGAGGCGAAGATACCCGGCGATGTCGAGCTGGCACGAGAAGGCTGGCTCGTCCCCAGCTGGTGGACGGGCCCTTCGTATCGAATCTCCTAGCGCGCGCCGCCAGGGGGTGTTTTGCACCAAAATATGGAATGCGGAGGTGTGGTTCGACAGGCTCACCACGAACGGAGCTATAAACCAACCGTTCGCCCTGAGCTTGTCGAAGGGCAATTCACACGACCGCGCCACTTCTTGTGCAAAGCCGCCAGGGGGTGGTCAGGGAGTTGAAGCCCCGCTTCGGGGCCTCTCCTGGCGCTAATTTTCTACCGCCAGCTCCGAGGGGCAATCATCTTGCCTCGGTCAGGTGCGGTTTCATCTCCCGCGCAAACTCGGCCAGGGTCTCGTCGATCGTGGCCGCACTGGTGTCTAGGGCGAACTTATTGCGAATGAGCGACTTGTTGTACTCTTCCTCGAACCTTGCCAGGACACGTTCGATGTCCTTCTCTTGAACGAGGCCGAAGCGGTGGGGGTTTTCTCTCATTCGCCTTGCAATGACCTCTGGCGAGGCCTTCACCAACACCAGGACGGTATCGGGCGCGCGCTCCAGGATCGTGCGCTCGGTCAAGCGGGCGGCCTTCTCGCGGTCGCCGCCGTAGTCACCTTCCTTGCCATAGCCATAATAGAGCAGCGGATAGATCGCCTCGTCGATGTGGAGCCCGATCATCATGTGGTGCGGCTCAGCGTAGAACGCGGGCTGGAGATGGTAGTCTAAAAGGTAGCGCTGAAACTTCTCCTTGAGCCGTACCGACATCCCGAGGAGCGAATCGAGCTCGTCGTCCTCCCAGTACCCCGAATCGCTGTCAGCGCTCAGGTGGCCGAAGCTACCCGGTATCTTGAAGTGGTCGTGAAACCCTATCGTCTCACCCATGGTCTCTTCTACCCACTTGCAGATCGCCATTGCTAAGGTCGTTGTGCCTGCATATTCGCAGCCCACTAGAATCGTCCTGATAACTACCCCCTTGTAGCTACTTAGTTATTCTTGGCCGACGTTTTCCACTACAAGACTGACGGCATACTGACTCACGGGGCGTCGATGATGCGCTGAACCATACTACCAGACTCCGATGCCGTTAATCACGACCTGGTCGCCATTTAGCGCGGGTCTCTCGAAAGGTATCGTTACCGATGTAGCTGCAAAAGTCATCTTCTACAGTTTGGGCGGGGACGAGGGTGATTTCAGATATGAAATCGATGACAGGCTAAGTTGTCGGCACCACGTTCGCCGCAGGCACGGCGTCGACAGACTCCTTCAGGCCGTTGACGAAGCCTCGGGCGTGGTCCATGTCGCGATATGGGTGAATCGACAGTCGAATGTATCTCATGCCGTGGTAGGACCCGAAGCTATGCCCCCAACCGCGCGCGAGTAGCTCCTGATGGATCTTCTGCATGTCGTGAGTGTCCGACGTGAAGCTGACGAGGGTGATGTCCGGATTGACCACCAGCCTCAGGCCTTCAATATCCTTTATGGCCCTGGCGATAAAGTCTACAACCGCCAGGACACGGCGTGTGGACTCTACGTAGCCCTGACGCCCCATGCGACGCAATACCGCCCAGGCGGACGCCGCCCGCTCTCCGTGCTTGGTGGCGGTCAGGTTGTGAATGACCGTCCGTTCCGTTGGGACCGCCTTGAGCATCTCCTCGTCCCGGACAATGAGGAAGCTCGTGGCAACAGGCATCAAGCCCAGCTTGTGCCCGTCGGTCATTATAGTGCTCACCCCCTCCAGGCTGAAGTCGAAGCGAGGGACGTCGTAGCCAAGGTCACGCATGAACGGCAGAATGAACCCACCGAACGCCGCGTCAACATGAAGGAACTTGCCATGGCGTCGCGCCAACTCGGCAAACTCCTCCGCAGGGTCTAGGATCATGAAGTTGCCTCCTGGCATCGAGCACACCAGTGCTATCGTGTTGCGGTTGATGAGGCTCTCTACCTGGTCCATGTCGGGCTTCAGGTCATCGCCCAGGGGCGCCTCTCGCAACCGTATACCCATCAGCTCGGCGGCGACGCGGAGGGCGTAGTGACCGGTTTCGGGCATTACCACCTCCGGCTCACGGACCGACGACGAGAGGTTTCGGGCCAGCCGCAGCGCCGATATGTCGGACTCAGTTCCACCGTTGGTAATGAAACCCACCGCGTCGGGCTTGCCGAGGAGCGAGGCCATCATTCGCACGGCTTGCTTTTCGAGCTCGTAGGGGCCGGGCTGCATCTCTCGCGCCCACTCTACGAAGAAGGTCCCAACTGCCAGCTCTGAGACTTGCCTGGTGATGGGATGGGGCGGCCCGACGTAGCTGATTCCGAAGTTGTTCTCGATCTCGTAAGGGTTCTGGTCGAGAAGGTCCCTCACTCCAGCCAGGACCTCGCCATCGGAGAAACCCTGATCTGGGAATGGCATCGGCGGTGGCATGTAGAACTCCGGACGAGTCTGCGATTTTTCAAACTCTGCGTCCACCATTTTGCTCCTCCACGGAACGAGTCGTACCTATGGGTTGTCTTCCAAAGAGGCTGTCGGCAAAGCCGTCTCTTGCTTCCGAGAAGCGGACCAGGCGTCAGCTCCTTGGTGCCACAAACGTCAAGATCCTCCTGGGATTCTCCACCATAATTTTGTCGATTTGGGCCTGTGTCACGCCAAGCTCTTGGAGGCGCGGCAGAAACTGCTCCTGAAGGAAAGTGTATCCGAGGCCCCCGTATGCCTTGAGGCTTATCTTGAAGCAGATATCTTGTGAGAGAAGGAGCCGGTCCTCATAGCCGGAATCGAGAAGTGGCGGGATGGCCTCGGCGATACGCGCGGTGCGGCTCGGCACGACTATCTCCGGCTCGCGTCCCAGATTGTCAAACGCAGCGTAGACTCCGCGCTCCAGTAGCTCGAGCATGAACTGCCGGTCCGTCGCGATGCCATCGCAATGTCCGAGTATGACGTGACTTAGGTCCACTCCCTCGTCGGCGATAATATCCAGGACCGTGTGCTTTTCGGCTCCCTTGCCCCCCAGGTGAATGCAGATCGGCGCCCCGGTAAGCCTGCTGGCTCGTGCTGCCGCTCGCATGCTCTTCAGCTCGTTGGTGATGAGAGGGTCTCCGTTTATCCCGACCTCGCCGATGATTCCAGAACGGATGCCGGTATCGTAGACACCCTCGACGACATCTTTGACAATCGTCGCCGTGAGGTCCTCGACGCTTCGCTGGTCCATGTCATCTGGATGATACACCCTCTGATAGTACGCGGTCCCCATGATGATGTGGACGCCCGTACTCTCCGAGACCCTGCGAAGGGCCATTGGGTCCCGCCTGATACCGATACTCGTCATATCAACGATGGTGTTGCCGCCATGTCTCTTGTATTCCAGGACCTCCTCGATGGCCGTGTCCTCATCGGACAGGACGTAGTTGTCCGCGATAGGGGCCAGGCGTCTGGCCAGGTGCAGATTGCCAAGGTCTACCTTTGCCTCCCAGAGGGAGAGATCGGTGGCCGGTAAGTCTTCGTCCGGCGGGTCCGGGACGACCCGGTCATCGACGACGACGAACTTGCGATGGGGCAAGTGAGTCTTCCTGAGATCGATGAAGATGTGCTCGTGCGACAGTGTGAAACCGAGCTCCTCGGGGTCCACGGGGCCCGAGACGGTAACGGCTCTTCCGGAAATGTCCGGAACAAGGCCATATACTTCTGGACTCACTTGTTCCATCCTCCTTTAAGCTCTTGCAAGCTACCGCGAGCCGGTACCGGCCCAGGGACGCCCTTCCTCTGAAGTCGAGGAAAAGCTGCCAGCTCCCTCCGGCAGCCCGCGGCTTAGCATCCGCAGCCGGTCGTCGGCGGTAATGTACCGTGTCATCTTGCGCACGAACTCCGACAGCGTTTCCTCTACCGAGGCGTCGGTCGTATCCAGGTCGAACTTGTAGGTTAACAGCGAATTCTGGAACTCCTCCTCGAAGCGCTCCAGCACCAACTCCGTGTCTTTCTCCTGGAACATGGTGGCCCCGTGCCTGTTCGGCCAGAGGGACTCTTTCCCTCGAAAGCGCTTCCTGATCGCCTCGGGCGACGCCCTCATCAGCACCAGGACCGTGTCCGGTATTATCTTCAGTACACTCTTGTCGAGGACCCTCGCGAGGTGCCTGCGGTCGGCATACTGTCCCACGTCGCCGTATCCGTAGTACAGCGGGGCGTAGACGGCGTCGGAGTAGTACCAGTCGATAAGGAACAGGTCGGGATACTCGATGTAGTTTATTGCGTAACCCAGCGAGAGCTTGTTCATTATATTGTAGCGTTGAAAGTATTCCATCAGCCCTGGAGGCAGCGTGAGCATGGCCTTCTCCGACTGCTCGATGTGGGCCTCGTGGCCCACTACGTGCACCACGTAGGGGACCGTGAAGTGGTCGTGGAACATATTGAGAAGAGGCGGCTCGTACTTGATCTCCTGGCCGGTCTGCTCGTCCCACCATTTCTCTATCTGGAATCCCAGAGTGTGTTTCCCTACATACTCGATTCCTGTCAGGATCAGTCTCAATTCGCACCTCCAGTGTCATCGAGTGTTGTCCGCAAAGGGAGGCCGTAGAGCCCAGGGCGCGCTCCAAGGCCGGTACACGCCTCACCTCCAAGTCTCAGCCGTTATACGCCCACCCCGATGCGGTGTCAACCGGAGTCCCGAACATCAACAAGCGGCCCGAAGGCGCAGACGTTCCAGACGGAAGGAAGGCCTCGCACGATGTCGGCGTCTAAGACCCTCATTGTGTCGTCCGCGGTCGAAAGCTCCCATTATCAGAACACCATCGAGCAGTACATAGGATCTGTTCATGGGGTAAATCGATGCTAGCTCCAGACTCCCTCGGGCTGCCGATCCAACGGGTGCATCCGGATTGACTTTCCGGTGGGGCGTTGATAGCCTTTTCGTGTCTGGCAGGCCGTCGTGGACCGGCCATCGCTCGGAAGCGGACGACCGGTGGGAGCTCCGACGACCCCGTGGACCTCTGCTCCCAGCGAATCATGCTGCGCGAACGGAACGTTACCTAGGAGCAACGCCATGGACCAAGGCGGCTTGGAGCAGGAAAACGGCTCTGAAGCCGGATATACAGGCGTCGCCGTGGGCCAGGCCCCCGAGCACGAGGTCCGCTACACTTCGGGCGAGACCGTCTACATTGAGGCGCTCGTGGCGGGACAGTGGGTGGGACGCCAATGGGCCGCCGACGGCCAGATCGACCTTGGGTCGCGAAGCGGTGCAAACCCCGCATTCGAGCTCGAGATCAAGAGCGAGCCGTCCGCTGCTGCGGGCGCGGCACTGTCGAAAGGCTGGCGCTGGGAGTCCTCGTCCGAGGCTCCCGGGAACGTGAAGGGCACCCACCACTTCGTCGTCGAGCTCTCTAACGCGCCCCACTCCATAGGGGTAAAGGTCCACACGCTGCTGGACGGTACCCCGGTGCTGGCCCGCTGGCTCGAGGTCACCAACAGCTCCGACAGGCCCGTCGCCCTGACCGCCGTGGCTCCCTGGTCGGGCCGCCTCTGGCCGATAGATGCCCCTGTCGTCTTGGGCCATTCAGTCAAGTGGGAGTTCCCTTGGGAGGGGTGGTTCGACTGGACGCCGCTGGACATGGGGACCAATCTGTTCGAGAACAATAGGGGCGTTACGTGGGACCAGCCCTACTTCGTCCTGCGCAACGAGTCCAATGGCGAGTACTTCTTCGGCCAGCTCGCATGGCCGGTCAACTACAGGATGGAGTTTCACGTAGGAGGAGGCCTGTCGTTCAAGATCGGCCCTTCGGCGGTCAACGCGCTGCGGGTCATCTCCGCCGGGGAGACGGTCACGACCCCCGCCGTTCACCTGGGCCACGTAAAACAGGACTTCGACGCCGCCGTGCAAGCCATGCACGACCACGTCCGACGCTCCGTTCTGCCCAATCGCACCCCGGAGAAGTCCTACCTGGTGCAGTACCTCATCCCGGAGGACCAGCCTCACACCGTCTACCGCGGGGATGACTTCAATGAGACGACCGTTATGAAATGCATCGACGTCGCCGCGGCCGCCGGATGCGAGGTGTTCATCTTGGATGGTCCTACGTGGGCGGAAGACACGACGCCCACCGCATTCGAAGCGGGCTTCTACGGCAACTGGTCGCCGAGGAAGAGCTGGTTCCCTCGCGGCTTGGAGCCGGTACGGCAACACGCCCACGACAAGGGCATGCTCTTTGGGCTGTATGCGGAGCTTGAAGGAGGACGCGGCGACTGGAGCAAGACCGGGCAGTTCCAAGAGCATCGGGAGTGGTTTGGGCCGCGCGGGCCCAACGCTTCCATCCCCAACTTTCTCAACATGGCCATTCCGGAAGCCGCCGCGTACATGGAGTCCGAGCTTGCCCAGATCATCGATCGCCATGACCTGGATATGTACCGGCATGACATGAACGGGTGCGAGGGCGGGGAGGGCTCCGAGACACTCCGCGATGGCTTCGTGGAGAATGACTGCTGGCGTCACTACGACGCTCTGCACGCCATATTTGAACGCGTCCACGCAAAGTATCCGGACCTGATCTTGCAGCAGGCCTCCGGAGGGGGCGCTCGACTGGACATGGGCTCCGTCGCACGGTGGCATGAGCACTACAGCAGTGATCGGGCTTCTCATCCGTATGTGTACCAGATGGCAAGTGGCATGAGCGTCTCCTTGCCGCCTGAGATAGTAGTCACCCCCAACGGGATGGGCGGGAACAATCAGCCGGACCTCGATACGATGCTGCGCGGAGCCTATGCCCTGGGCAATACGCCCATGATCTTCAACGGAATGCTGCCCGGGAGCGTCGACGAGTTCGAGCCGGGGGAACTCGAGAGGTTCCTGTACTACGCTGACATCTATAAGACGTTCATTCGGTCATTGCTCCCGACCTGCAAGGTCTATCATCATGCGCCTGTGAACGCGACCGGCGGGGTCGACTCCGGCGGCTGGCTCGTGATGGAGTTCGCGGCCCCGGATCGCGAGAGGGCCTGGGCAGTCATCATCCGCTTCTGGGAAGTCGGCCTACGCAGGTACCTGTTCAAGCCCAGGGGATTGGATGAGCGGAGAACGTACAACGTGACATTTGACAACACCCGCAGGACGGAGGCGCTGGAGGGATCGAGCATGAACCGGGACGGGCTCTCGGTCACCTTGAGGCATGAGCAGCACTCCGAGCTGCTGCTGTTTGAGGCGCGGTAGATGGCCGATAGCTCTCGGGGGAAGCCGCCCTCGTAGGCGATCATCTTGTCCTGTCACGTTTAAAGACCCATAGCACCGGCTTTCTGTGCTATCCTGGTCCGCCATCGGTGGCATGACACGCATGATGGTTCCGGCCGTCCCGCTTCCCGGCAGTCGCCCGGGGGCCCTATCCGCATGTACATCACCGCACCACCCTCTCCCCCGTCGCCTGGCAGCACCGCTACTCCGGCGCAATTATGGCGCCAGAGCCGTTGCCACTGAAGATCACGTCACGACGGTTGAATACCTCGTCAATAAGGTCGCCCCCTGAGGCCGCGGGACGGCTTTGCACCAAAAGGTGGAATGCGGAGGCGTGGTTCGACAGGCTCACCAGGAACGGAGCTATAAACCAACCGTTCGCCACTTCGGCAGGCTCAGTGCAGGCTCTGAGCTTGTCGGAGGGCAATTCACACGGCCGCGCCACTTCTTGTGCAAAGCCCCGCGGGACTAACGCGGGCTGAACAGCTCGTAGAACTCGATGTAGGATTCCTCTTGGACCTCGCGGAGCTGAGACGACAGGTCGCCCATGTCGGGCGATTGATTATCTTCACGATATGGAGAGCGCAGCGCCTCCTCAATCCAGTCCATATAGACCGTGTTTGCGGGGCCCGGCACGGAGCCGCCGCTAATGTAGACCCGAGAAGTCGACCGCTGCCCCGCTTCCTCGTACTTCTTGCCCATCTGCGTGATTATCTCTGCCGCCTTCCTGGCGGTCCGTGGCTTGACTTTAAACACCCGCCTGACGAGAAACATACGACCCCTTTCTGACGCTTTGCGTCGTGCGATCTACTAGCACTAGTGCCCCTGTCAAATCTCACCATAGAGTACACGGAGAGATGAGATTTGCAAACTCCGTTCCTCTGCGCTCTCTGTGGTTGTGGTGGAACGTCTTGGTAACCGGTAAGGCCGTTGGCGGCGCCAGCGCCTGGCTCGCAGGGCAGTCTCACGGATACACGATAATGCTACATGGTGAAGGTCTATTCCGAGGCCTCGTACGAATAGCGTTGCGCCCCTGTGTCGTCTCGCGTAGACTTGCACCACAACGAAATAGGGGGCTGCGTATTGAAGAAGCCCTGGCTGGCGGCGGCGCTTAACCTTGTTCCGCTGGGGTTGGGTTACTGGTACCTGGGCGCATGGACAAAATTCCTCCGGACGTTACTCCTGGGAATAGCGGCGCCCTTCATGGGTGTCATTATCGGACCGGTAATTGTTGACGGCGTGTCGGCATCAATCGCCTCCGAGTGTGGCGCGGTATTCTCACCCGCGTGCCCGCGTCCGTGGTGGGCCTACGTGTTGATGATTTTGGGGCTGGCTCTCCCCTCGCTGTTGATCGCCGGGCTAACGGCGCGTGGCGCTCATCGCCGCGCCCTAGCCCGCAATGTCACCATCGCGGGAGGCGAGTAGAGCCCCAATCACAGCCTAGAACGGGAAGCAGCCGGCACGTGCGTCCCGGCGGGCCGGTGGTCGCCGGTCACAATGTGAGTGCAAGCGCCACGGCTGGGACTTTTGCGTGGGTATGGCACGGTGGAACTTCAGGCGCAGCCGTCAGTCGAATTGGAGCCTGACGCGACTGTTAGAGCCTTTACAGTACGATTCGACGTTGAGCTCAACAGGCACGATCTCGTCGAAGTTCCTGCGCAGGTAGTTCCATCTTGTTTGCGGTTGCGCCCGTCCCAAGTGGCTGCTACGTCGCTATGTGGGCTGAACCAGAAACTGGTTCGCGATCACATTCCGCACGGGCATCCGTGGAGAACTAAACTACAACACCGTCTCCAGGACGCTTGAAATTGCGGCAGGCCGCGGCTCTGGAAAGAAACCGTGACTGGCAGGCCTCAGTTTGAAAGCGTCACTGTAGACATCCTGCGCTTTGTCGAGCTGCTGTGGCGGCCCGGGGACGTCCGCGAAGTTCGCATTCCCAAGTATAACAAATACGGCCACACCGCCTCCGGCTACTTCGATAGCCCGGAATCACTAGCCGAATCTGCTGCCAAGTGGGACGGCAAGGCCAATCTATATTTTACACTGAACCCTGTGAACCCGGCCCTTATGGCGCGGGCCTCCAACCGAATCGCCGACAAGGCAGAGACCACCTCCGCCGATGTCGACGTGATAAGACGGCGCTCGCTATTCATAGATATCGACCCGGACCGGCCCTCTGGCATCAGCAGCACTGAGGATGAACGCCAAGCAGCACGACTGGTGTTAGACGAGGTTGTGTCCTTCCTAGACAACAAAGACTGGCCCCAACCTATCGTCGCCATGTCTGGCAACGGGTGGTATCTCCTCTATCCCATCAGCTTGCCCAACGATCCGTCCTCCCTGGAATTGGTTCAAGGGGTTCTGGTATCGCTGGCAACTCGATTCAACAACGAGGCCGTCCACATTGACACCACCGTCTGCAACGCAGCGCGCCTCGCCGGGCTCATCGGCAGCATGAAGGTCAAGGGTGACTTTCTAACGGATAGGCCCCACCGGCGGTCCCAATTGGAGTCAGTTCCTCAGCAGTTAGCAGTAATCAGCGAGGAATTGCTGGCCGAACTTGCAGCCGAACAATCGCAACCAGAAGCTAATTTACCTAAAGATGGCTCCATATTTAATGGGTCAACACCTTTACTAGAGGAATTGCTCCAATCCCGGCACATCGAGTACAGGACACAGCCGCTGGATGGGAACGGCGTGACCTGGTACCACGTGGAAAAGTGCCCATTCCATTATGACGAGTGTCATCCATTCGAGTGCGGCGTAGGGCAAAAGCTGCCCGACGGGCCCTACGCTGGCAAGTGTTTTCATGCCGAAACGGAGCCGAGGGGCTGGCAGGAGTGGAAGGTGGCGCTGGGCCTGACCTTCTCAAAAAATGGCCAAAGTCTCAACCCTAAAGACAAGAACGGCCCGTTTCCTTTGACTGACGCCGGCAACGCTGAATTATTCGCCGCCCTCTACGGCCATATCCTGCGCTTCGACCATGCCAGAAACCGGTGGCTCATCTGGGAAGAGCACCGGTGGGCGCCTGATTCTGATGGCGAGGTACGCCGTCTGGCCAAGAAAGCAGCCCGTGTTCGCTACCGGACCGCATTGGATATCGAAGACCTGGATTTGCGCGGTAAGACCGCCAGCTCTGCTGTAAGGTCTGAATCACGCCAGAGATTGGATGCTTGTCTTGCCCTGGCCCGTAGCGAACACCCAATAGCCGACTCAGGTATGACCTGGGACCCCGACCCCTACCTGCTTGGCGTGGCCAACGGAGTAGTGGACTTGCGTACTGGAATGATACGTTCCGGGCACCCCGACGACCGGCTTACGATGCAGGTGCCGGTGCAATACCACGTGAAGGCAGAGTGTCCGAGATGGCAGCAATTTCTTCACCAGGTGTTCCAGCGTGACGGAGAACTTATTGGGTTTGTGCAGCGGGCCCTGGGGTACTCCCTGACGGGTTCGGTTCGGGAACAGGTTCTATTCCTCTGCTACGGCACAGGGTCCAACGGCAAAAGCGTGTTCTTGGACATGTTGAGAAACGTGCTAGGGGACTATGCCATGAACATTCCATTCACGGTACTAGAGCTACAGCAAAGACCTTCATTGACCAACGACCTAGTGGTCCAACATCATTGAAATGAATACCATGATAGTCATTGTTCCTCTTGGGGGTTCAATCGTAACGTTGAACCGAGGAGGAACCATGATGTCTACCAAGAAGTACCGTATCAGACTGACTACCGACGAACAACAGGAACTCAACGCCTTGGTCTCACGCGGTCGGGCTGCGGCGTACAAACAGACCCATGCGCGCATTCTGCTGATGAGCGATGAGTCACGCTCGGACGGGGGAATGAAGGACGCGGACATCACCAGCGCGCTCGGTGTGGGACAGTCAACGGTCGAGCGAATACGCAAGCGCTGTGTGGAGGAGGGGGTCGAGTCTGCGCTGAATCGCAAAAAGCAACTGCGTCGGCGTCAAAAGAGACTGGACGGCGAAGGTGAAGCACGGTTGATAGCGATGGCCTGCGGGGAACCGCCGGAGGGGCGTGCCAGTTGGACCCTGAAGCTGTTGGCTGACCAGTTGGTCGAGTGTGAGATAGTCGGGACCATTAGCACCGAGACGGTTCGCCAGGCGCTTAAAAAAAAACGAACTGAAGCCGTGGCTGAAGCAGAGTTGGTGCATCCCGCCCGGTCAGAGCGCGGAGTTTGTGTGCGCGATGGAAGACGTACTGGAGGTCTACCAACGGCCGTACGATGGGAATGAGGTTCTGGTGTGCATGGATGAGACGAGCAAACAGCAAGTCAAGGAGACGCGAGTGCCGCGTCCCGCAGCGCCCGGCTTATCGGCGGCATACGACTACGAATACGAGCGCAATGGAGTGAGCAGCCTGTTCATGCTGTTTGCACCGTTGGACGGATGGCGCCGAGTCGAGGTCAGAGAGCGTCGCACGAAGGTGGACTGGGCGCATGTGATAAAGGAACTGGTCGACGAGGACTACCCTGACAGAGACCGGATCGTGCTGGTAATGGACAATCTCAACACTCACAAGCTGTCCTCGCTATACGAGGCATTCGAGCCTGCTGAGGCGAGGCGTATAGCTGAGCGACTGGAGATACACTACACTCCCAAACACGGGAGTTGGTTGAATATGGCGGAGATAGAGATCGGTGTGCTGGCTCGACAGTGCCTGGACCGACGGATTGCCAATCAAGACATCCTGCGCGGCGAGGTCAATGCTTGGCAGAATCAACGCAACCGGGATGTGATACGAGTGGATTGGCGCTTCACTACCGAGGATGCGCGCATCAAGCTAAAGTCACTCTACCCATCAATACAAAAACGTTGAACCACTAGCCTCGATGGCAGGGAGAAGACTTGTGACTTCCTCAGAGACTAACGAGTCCACACGGTTGAACGAGGCACGCATTAAGGCGTTGACCGGAGGAGATCCCATCACCGCACGTTTTCTGTATAGCGAATCCTTCACCTACGAGCCAGTGGCCAAGTTCTGGCTGGCGGTGAACCACTTGCCTCGAGTGAGGGACGACTCTTATGGGTTCTGGCGTAGAGTACGAGTGCTGCCGTTCAATGAGCAGTTTACGGGGGATGATGCGGACAAAGGGCTTCCCTTCAAGTTGCTAGAAGAGTTGCCGGGGATACTCAACTGGGGAGTACAGGGAGCACTGAATTGGCGGCTGGTTGGCCTAGCGCCCCCTTCGGCGGTAATGACCGCCACCCAAGCCTACAGAAAGGACAACGACGAACTGGACGGCTTCGTCGCGGACTGTTGCGTGGTGGCCGACGGCGTTAGGGCGGAGCCGGGGCACCTTTTCTCCGAATACCAACGCTGGTCCAAGGAGCAAGGAATCCTGGAGCGCCACAGGTTGGGGTCCCGCTCCTTCGGCACGCGCATCAGGGAGCGATTCGGAGACTCCGTATCTTCGAATGGGAAACGCTATTTTCTGGGGATTGGATTGAAAGCCAACCAGTGACATAAGTGACGCAGCGAGGGGTCAATTTCACAAACTATTTTCAATTTACTCTTTATAAAGGATGTTTGTGAAAAAGGGGGTTCATTGCGTCACTCCCGTCACTGTGTCGAGGCTGGGAAAGGAAACGACAAAGCGAGGTAGAGCCGTGCAACAAATCCAAGAGCTAGAAATCACCCACCTGCCCATCGGCGACCTGCGTCCCGACCCAGCCAACCCGAGGCGCATAAGCGACGAGGAGTTGGAGTCGTTGACCCGGTCCATCAGAGAGTTTGGGCTGATCGACCCAATCATCGCCAGGCGGGAGGACAAGGTCGTAATCGGTGGCCATCAGCGTCTGCTGGCGGCCAGGAAGCTCGGACTGAAGCAAGTGCCTGTGGTCCTGGTGGACCTACCCGAGGAGCAAGCTCATCTGTTGAACCTGGCCCTCAACAAAATCTCCGGAAGTTGGGACCAAGAACTCCTGGCCCGGCTCTTGGGTGAATTGAAGGACCTACCGGATGTAGACATCACATTGACCGGCTTCTCTGAGGATGAACTCCAGAAGCATCTAAAGAGCCTGGAGTCGAGGGAGAAACGTGAGCGTTTAGAGACATTCGACCTGGATGAAGCAATGGAAGCCGCACGGACGACCCCTGTGGCTCGTACAGGCGATTTATGGCTGCTAGGCGACCACCGGCTCCTGTGTGGCGATTCCATTGACAGTGGCGACGTAGGGCGATTGATGAACGGGGAGAAAGCTTCATTGATGGCGACGGACCCGCCATATCTTGTGGACTACACGGGCGGCAACCATCCAGCCTCGAAGGGTAACCAGGGCAAGCCGAGCAAAGACAAGCACTGGGACGAATACGTGGACCCAGAGGCGTCGGTGGAGTTCTACCGAAAGTTCTTGACATTGAGCCTGGGACACCTTAAGCCAAACTCAGCCATCTATCAGTGGCACGCCTACCGTAGGCAGGCCTTGGTGGAGCAGGCCTGGCGGGAGAGCGGTTTGTTGGTGCATCAGCAAATAATCTGGGCCAAGGCCCGTGGGGTACTGACTCATAGCCATTATCTGTGGGCCCACGAGCCATGTTTCTACGGCTGGGTTGAAGGCTACCAACCCTCTAAGAAGCCCCCGGCTAGCGAGAGGACCATCTGGCAGCTGGACCAGCAGGGTTCCAGCATGAACATCCATCCTACCCAGAAACCGTTGGAACTCTTCTTGCGGCCAATCGAGTACCACACCGAGGTTGGGGACCTCTGCTATGAGCCCTTCTTGGGCAGCGGCACTCAGCTGATCGCGGCGGAAAAGCTTGGTCGGGTCTGCTATGCGTTGGAACGGGAGCCTCAGTACGTTGATGTGGCGGTCAAGCGGTGGGAGTCATTCACCGGAGAGCAGGCCGTGAAGGAGAACCAATGATAGCCCAAGCGGAGCGAACACTATGGCGACGTAGTGACCGTCGTCTCCAAGAGAACATTGGTCAGCTACCTCCACTTTGCCGATATCCCTTGACTTCCGGCGAAGACAGAGTGAGGTATATACCATCTTCTAAACGTGAGGAGGTGGCAAATGGCCATCGAGGACCGCAACCTGGAACCGGGTACGAAGCTGATTGCCAAATACAAGAAGGAGGAATACAAAGCCGAGGTGATAGCCGGAGAGGACGGGAAGGTCAAGTACCGGCTGGCCGACGGGAGAGAGTTCAAGAGTCCCTCATCGGCGGGTACCGCCATCACCAACAAGGCTTGCAACGGTTGGGCCTTTTGGAGCGTCGAGGCCGGCGGCGCCCCCAGCGAAGCGAAGGAGCCCGAGGGCGAGCCATCGGAAGAAACGGAGACTGGGGAGCAAACGCCCACCGCTGGGTTCCGGCGAGTGCCAAATCAAAAGGGCGTCGAGGAAGGAGAAGTGAGACTCTACTGCGACGCTTGCCAGAAGAGTTTCACGGCGCCGGTGGGCGCACCTGCAGAGCAGTGTCCAGAAGGGCACACATCGAATGGGGTGCAAGAGGCAACCACAGAAGCCTGAGCGCTGGTTCGAATAATTTCATTTGCTTGAGGCAGGTTTCTCAATGGAGCCTGCCTTTTGCTCTGTTGCATCTGACTACCAACTGGTCAACTAGCAGAGGTAATCACAGGTAATGGGCCGTCAGTGCGCATTTCGGAAGGAGGATGGGCAGATGTGCCAGGCGGCTCCCGTAAAGGACGGGGATCACTGCTTCTGGCACTCCCCCGAGTATGCCGAAGATGTGGCCGAGGCACGGCGCTTGGGAGGACTGAGACGGCGACGTGAAGTGGCGGTGTCCGGGGCCTACGAGGTCAATGGGCTGGAAACAGTGGGCGACCTGCGGCGGTTGCTAGTGATTGCCTCCCTGGACACCCTGGGTCTGGAAAACTCCATCGCCCGGGCCCGCACCCTGGGCTACCTGGTCGGAGTGGCGGGTAAACTCTTGGAGACCGGGGAGTTGGAGGAACGCCTAGCTGCACTGGAAGCGGCGCATGGTCAGAAAACCCTGCCGGAGTCGGTGTTCGACGCTGAACCCGTCGACACAGGTTTCAGCGCCGAGGTTGACTCGTGAGCAAGAACATACAAAGGGTCGCGAAGCTGGAGACTGGCCTAACTCCCAAGCAGGCCATCCTGCTGTGGTTTCAAGAAGCACACGGCTTCAATACCATTTTTGAATATATCCATCACCTGAAGAGCCAGCCGGACAGCGCCGCGCCGATACCCAGGTTAACAGACCAGGTAGCCGAGGCTGTTAAGCAAACGCTTAAGGGACACCCTCGGGAGGAAATCGACAAAGCAGTGCGCCAGGCTTACAAGGACGTCCTGTTCCTGTTCTTTCTACACCAGCAGGTTAACCGCAAGCTGATCTCGGAGGAACGGTATTTCTGGACCCAAGGCAGGTTCTTGATAGCGGAGTTGAAATCGCTGCTGAGAGAACAGGCTCTCGGCCGGCGAATGCGGTGGAACCAGATTCGGGTAGGGATCGAGACGCCGTATCCCCTGGACTCAGAGACAGCGGCTGCGGTGGAAGCGGCCAAGCAGCATTACGTTATGACCTGGGAATTGCTGGAAGAAGGCGACGACCTGGGCCAATGGCTGTTAGAGAGCTTTCTCGCCAAAGGCAATACTGCCTTGCCTGATGGCGCTTACGGGATGATGAGCGGAGCAAAACACCTCTATTCGAAGGTGCCAACCGAGGATGAGGTGCGGCCACTATTCGAGGACGCAGAGAGTTTTCAAAAGTTCCTTGATGGCGAGGACTACTCTTACGGCCTGGCGGATGTGCCGGACGCGGAGTATGACGAACACTATGAGGCACTAGTGGAAGCCCTCAAGTGCCTGATCCCGGCTGGCCTTGTCGTGGACCTGCCAAGCGTGCCCCACCAGTTCCTGAGAGAGGCGCCAGACTGGATCGACAACTACATGGTGGAGTTGGCCGAGTGGGGCGCGAGAATAAGGGAGAGGGAATTCCTGCTGGAGGAACCCGAAGACAACCACCCTATGGCCTGGCACGGGATTATCGACCCGAAGGATGGGTCCGAAGTCGACGCTGCGGTAGCGATAAAACTATGGCAACAGACCAGGAAACACTTGGCTGGATTTCCCGGCCGCACCAGGGTAATAGACGAGCGGCAATACCTGAGCTTCGCCGACTATCTGAAGTGGCGGGGTCGTCGTGCCAAAGGAGACTTGAAGTCCGCCATGCGCACGGGCCTGGTGGTGTCCACATGGAACCAGTGGGTGGAGGAGCATGGCTGCGAAGGTGCGGCATTCTTGGCCGGAACGGAAGTGGCAAAGCTCAGTTGCTACCTTGATGGCTATCGATACCGCGTCTGTCAGGATGCCGGGGAGTTGGCGGAAGAAGTAAGCCGACGTGAGTCGTTGCTAGAATCTGTAAAGGTTTGGGAACCAGACAGCAGTAATGATGAGCGATTCCGTCAGCGGGTTGAACACTGGAAGATATCGGCCCTAGGCTTTCTTCCGGAGATATACATTCTGAGCCGAGCAATTAACTCAATCAGCCAACGGTACTTTGAAGGGCAGGACCCTCTGTTCTCCGAAGTGTCTGATGGGTTTGGTCAACTGTTGGCCTTGGTGGAGAAATTAGTCAATATTTACAACGAGGCCTTGGCGGGGGACATTGAACGCTCGGAAAGGCTGTTAATGGAGACGGGAGACGGGCAAGATGAATCTCCACTCACGATAGACCTGGCTGGATTGGTTGAGACCGTCCAAGGGTCTGCCAGAGAGCAGGTTGCCTTCTTGGTGGACATGGCAAAAGCCGACGCGCTGGATCTACTTGGCGAGACCCGTCAAGCGTTCGAGTTGGTAGAGCGTCACGTTTGAACTTCAGACACTATGCGCGAATAGTGTGTCTGGCCCCTGGCTTTTTGTCGGCTGGGAAGTGGCGCCCAAGTTTCTCTTGGGATAAGATTGTCACCACCCGACTGTATGTCGTAATCGAGTCTGCCTGGACAATGACCTCGGCCAATGTCAACTCAATGCTACGATTGTGTTGCGACGTTGAAGAACCTGGGAACTGTCGGTTCAGCTGACGCTCTGAGGGAGTTCGAGTCCCTCGCTGTGGGCCTGAGTGGACGGTAGGTGGTACCGTCTTCGAGATGTGGCTGGGCGGCCTGTGAGCCCGCCGAAGCACTCGGCTCAAACATCATACCGGGCGTGCCCGTCAGCGAGCGAGCATCGTCTACGACCTTTTGCAGGACGGTAGCGAGATCAAGGCTCCCGGTGATGCGGTGGCTGGCATGGCTCAGCCTCGAGAGGCGAGCCCCCAGCGTCTGGTTCTCCTTGTGAGCCTGTCGGGTTCCTTCATTGGCAAGTCCCGGCGGCAAGTCCCGGCTGCGGACGACAGCCACCATTAAGGGGTGACTGAGTACTAGGGTTGCTGCTTGATATCTGTACGACAGGACCACGAAATACAATATGCTGTAGCCAGCTACGCACATCCTGCGATCTATTGTAGGTCAACTATGTGTTAGGCGGAGCTATGAGCGCGCAGAGACGTTGTTCATTCCCCCAAACAGCGACGTGCTACGCACACGGGCACTTTCACCCGGCATTGACACCCTTGGCACGGGTCGAGCCGGCCTTCAGGTCCGTCAGCTTGCTGTCGACGTCCTCCGCCTCCAATGTCAACCTCTCCCACTCATCCCAGAGGGACTGCACCTCCTCTTTGAGCACACGGTATTGCTCTCCTGAGGAGACAATCTGAGTGGGCTCGTCAAACAGGTCGGGGCTGGAGAACATGGCCTCCAACTCCGCAATGCGGGTCTCGTGGTCAACCAGGGAGACATTTATGTTCTCTATCTGCGTCGCGAGTCTGCGGGCCTCTTTTGTAAGCGACCGGTGCTCCTCGGCGCTGGTCGGCTGACCGGAGCGGCGAACAGCCTGGCCTCGTTCTGCAGCATCTCCGGCCGTTCCATTGGCCCTTGCGTTGGCGCTCCTCTTATCGGTCTCAGTCTGCTTTCGGTAGAGATAACTGTCGTAGTCTCCGGGGAAAACCGTGGGCCGGCCGCCGTCTATCTCTACAATCTTGTTTGCAACCTGACGTATCAGAGTGCGGTCGTGGGTTATGAAACAGATAGTGCCGTGATAATCGCCAAGGGCGTCTGCGAGAATTTCCCTGGAAGCGATGTCAAGGTGATTGGTCGGCTCATCCATGAGGAGCAGGTTGGTTGGCTGAAGGAGCAGCTTAGCCAGGGCCGCCCGGGCCTTTTCACCGCCGGACAGTACGGAAATAGGCTTGCGCACGTCGTCGTCGCTGAACAGGAAGCCGCCGAGAGTCGTGCGCAGGTTCTGTTCCGATTCCGTTGGCGAGGACTGCTGCAATTCCTCAATGAGTGTATTGTTCGGGTTGAGGAGTTCGAGTACGTGCTGGGCGTAATAGGTAGTGACGACCTTGTGCCCGGTCTTTCTTTCCCCCTCATCAACCGGAACGACGCCTGCAAGTATCTTCAACATGGTGGTCTTCCCGGCGCCGTTCGGTCCGACTAGTGCAACACGGTCGCCGCGCGAAAGCGTCAGGTCTATGCCTCGGTAGACCACGATATTGCCGTAGGACTTGCTTACATTGGTCAGTGTTATGACCTCGGAACCGCTACGCGGGGGCTCCGGGAAGGAGTAGCTGACCTTCTTGGTGGCCCTTGGCAACTTGATGATCTGTATTTTCTCGAGTTGCTTCAAACGGCTTTGCACCTGGCTGGCCTTCGTTGCCTTGGAGCGAAACCGTTCCACAAAGCGCATTTGCTTATCTATTTTGCGCTGCTGCCTGGCGGCGGCTGTCAGCTTGTTCTGAAGTGTGCTCTCGCGTGCAACGAGGTAATCGTGATAGTTGCCCGTGTGAAGCGCCACCTCATCCGGTTCTATGGAAAGAACCTTGGTCGCGGTCTGATCCAAAAAAGCGCGATCGTGAGATGTGACGAGCACGCCGCCTTGAAAATTGGCCAAGTATTTCTCAAACCACAAGTTCGCATCAAGGTCCAGGTGGTTGGTTGGCTCGTCAAGGAGCAAGAGATTGGGCTTCTTGAACAGAATTCTGGCCAGGCCTGCGCGCATGACCCAACCACCGCTGAACTCGCGCATTGGCCGGAGAAAGTCACCCTGCTTAAAGCCAAGGCCTGAGAGGATCGCCTTAGCCTCGTGCTCGCGGTCGTCCCCACCAGCGGCCTCCAAAGCCACGTCAAGCTTGCTGAGGCGGTCCAGCAGATAGCCTTGGCGCACGGGGTCGGTCTCCGATGACAGCGTTTCCCGTGTGTCTGAAATCTCAACGACGAGGGCGTTCGCCTCGGAGCGGGGGTCCAACACCTCTTCGAGCAGAGGCTTGCCGGTAAACGACGCTGGTTCCTGCTTGAGATAGCCCATAGTAACGTTGCGCTGTTTGGAGACGCTCCCCGTTTCCGGGGCGGTCTCGCCTGCCAGGATATCCATGAGAGTGGTCTTGCCGGAGCCGTTTGGGCCTACCAGTGCAATACGGTCCCCGGCGGCTATGCTCAGTGTGAGCCCGCTGAACAGGGTCATGGTTGAGTAGGCTTTGCTGATGTCGGATGCAAATAGCATATCGTTTGACCCAGACTATCATACCGTCCGCAGGATGTACGTGCAGAGACAGGGGCGTGATTATTGAGATTGCCCGGAAATGGTGGGCCTAAGCAGACCGCATTGCGAACTTTTCGCTGGGAGGTTTCGATTTAGGGTTCAGCCAGGCAATACCACGCAGGCGGTGAGAGCCTCCGGTCCCGGGGCCATTGATGCGATTCGCGCGGCGGACGCGGTCCTTATCGGTCCAGGGAGCCTCTACACCAGCATCCTGCCGAGCCTCCTCATCGGGGGTCTGGCGGAAGTCCCACCTAGCGAGCCACCCCCTATACTCACGTGCATGGCCCCGCGTGAAGAATGAGGTATCTTCAAAAAGTGTGTAAACAGTCAGGCGGTGTACCCTCTCTCTGAACAACACGGGCTCGAGGCCCAAGAGAGGAGATAGACCGCCCATGAGGAAGGAAAGCACTGAGAGTAGGTCGGAGTCAAGGCCGGAGTGGGAGCAGTTGGAGGATTGGGTGCGAAGCCAGGTCCAGAGGCTGATCCAGGAGTTGCTGGAGGAGGAGGTGACGGCGTTTCTGGGAAGGGCGAAGTCGGCGCTCAGATCCGACTCGGACTCAGATACCGGCTATCGGAACGGATACGGCAGAGCCCGGAGGCTTACGCTGAGTTCGGGAACGATACAGCTGAGGCGGCCGCGAGTCCGCGATACCGAGGAGCAGTTCGAGAGCCGGCTGCTGCCGCTGTTCGTCAACAGGACCAGGAAGGTTGCTGAGTTGATCCCCGAGCTGTACCTGCACGGTCTATCCGAAGGCGACTTCGATCTGGCTTTGCGGGGGCTGCTGGGAGAGGACGCACCGGTATCGGCGAGCACGGTGGCCCGGTTGAAGGATAAGTGGAACGATGAGCTTGCCCAATGGCGCAGCCGGCCCCTCGATGACCTGGAAGTGGTCTACATGTGGGTGGATGGAGTCTACGTCAAGGCTGGTCTTGAGAAGGAGAAGGCGGCGGTACTGGTGGTGATGGCGGCCCTGAGCGACGGGAGCAAGGTGGTGGTGAGCGCTGTTCCCGGATACAGGGAGTCCACAGAGAACTGGTCCGAGGTGCTCAGGGACATCAAGCGCCGGGGCTTGAGCTGCCCGAGGCTGGTGGTTGGAGACGGACACCTGGGCATCTGGGGAGCTCTGCGCAACGTCTATCCGCAGGCGGCAGAGCAACGCTGCTGGAACCACAAGATCGTAAACGTGCTCGCCAAGCTTCCAAAGCGACAACAGGACCAGGCCAAGCTCATGCTGCGTACTATCCCCTACGCGCCGACTCGGACAGAGGCTGAGCGGCTCAGGACGGTGTTCACCAGGTGGTGCGGCGACCATTCCTACGAGGCGGCCTCAGAGGCCTTGGAGCGGGACTGGGACCGCATGGTCACCTTCTATGACTTCCCAAAGGAGCACTGGGGGCACCTTCGCACGACGAACCCGGTAGAATCACCCTTCGCGGCCCTCAGGCTTCGGACCGATGCCGCCAAGCGCTACAAGAGGGTCGATCGGGCGATAGCGGTGATCTGGAAAATGTTGATGGTCGCCGAACAGCGCTTCAGGCGTCTGAAGGCCCCTGAGTTGATCGAAGACGTCTATCTCGGTGCACAGTATGCGGATGGAATCGCCATTGAATCAACGGCTGAGAAGGTCGCCGCCTGATGTCGTTTACACACCTATTGACGTAACCTCTTGTCCATTACCAGCACGATCCGGTCTCTGTCAGGGTAGTCCTCGTCGACCAGTTCCTTTATCACATGCGCCCAGTCCACCTTCGTGCGACGCTCTCTGACCTCGACTCGGCGCCATCCGTCCAACGGTGCAAACAGCATGAACAGGCTGCTCACTCCATTGCGCTCGTATTCGTAGTCGTATGCCGCCGATAAGCCGGGCGCTGCGGGACGCGGCACTCGCGTCTCCTTGACTTGCTGTTTGCTCGTCTCATCCATGCACACCAGAACCTCATTCCCATCGTACGGCCGTTGGTAGACCTCCAGTACGTCTTCCATCGCGCACACAAACTCCGCGCTCTGACCGGGCGGGATGCACCAACTCTGCTTCAGCCACGGCTTCAGTTCGTTTTTTTTTAAGCGCCTGGCGAACCGTCTCGGTGCTAATGGTCCCGACTATCTCACACTCGACCAACTGGTCAGCCAACAGCTTCAGGGTCCAACTGGCACGCCCCTCCGGCGGTTCCCCGCAGGCCATCGCTATCAACCGTGCTTCACCTTCGCCGTCCAGTCTCTTGAGGTTACGTCAATAGGTGTGTAAACGACATCAGGCGGCGACCTTCTCAGCCGTTGATTCAATGGCGATTCCATCCGCATACTGTGCACCGAGATAGACGTCTTCGATCAACTCAGGGGCCTTCAGACGCCTGAAGCGCTGTTCGGCGACCATCAACATTTTCCAGATCACCGCTATCGCCCGATCGACCCTCTTGTAGCGCTTGGCGGCATCGGTCCGAAGCCTGAGGGCCGCGAAGGGTGATTCTACCGGGTTCGTCGTGCGAAGGTGCCCCCAGTGCTCCTTTGGGAAGTCATAGAAGGTGACCATGCGGTCCCAGTCCCGCTCCAAGGCCTCTGAGGCCGCCTCGTAGGAATGGTCGCCGCACCACCTGGTGAACACCGTCCTGAGCCGCTCAGCCTCTGTCCGAGTCGGCGCGTAGGGGATAGTACGCAGCATGAGCTTGGCCTGGTCCTGTTGTCGCTTTGGAAGCTTGGCGAGCACGTTTACGATCTTGTGGTTCCAGCAGCGTTGCTCTGCCGCCTGCGGATAGACGTTGCGCAGAGCTCCCCAGATGCCCAGGTGTCCGTCTCCAACCACCAGCCTCGGGCAGCTCAAGCCCCGGCGCTTGATGTCCCTGAGCACCTCGGACCAGTTCTCTGTGGACTCCCTGTATCCGGGAACAGCGCTCACCACCACCTTGCTCCCGTCGCTCAGGGCCGCCATCACCACCAGTACCGCCGCCTTCTCCTTCTCAAGACCAGCCTTGACGTAGACTCCATCCACCCACATGTAGACCACTTCCAGGTCATCGAGGGGCCGGCTGCGCCATTGGGCAAGCTCATCGTTCCACTTATCCTTCAACCGGGCCACCGTGCTCGCCGATACCGGTGCGTCCTCTCCCAGCAGCCCCCGCAAAGCCAGATCGAAGTCGCCTTCGGATAGACCGTGCAGGTACAGCTCGGGGATCAACTCAGCAACCTTCCTGGTCCTGTTGACGAACAGCGGCAGCAGCCGGCTCTCGAACTGCTCCTCGGTATCGCGGACTCGCGGCCGCCTCAGCTGTATCGTTCCCGAACTCAGCGTAAGCCTCCGGGCTCTGCCATATCCGTTCCGATAGCCGGTATCTGAGTCCGAGTCGGATCTGAGCGCCGACTTCGCCCTTCCCAGAAACGCCGTCACCTCCTCCTCCAGCAACTCCTGGATCAGCCTCTGGACCTGGCTTCGCACCCAATCCTCCAACTGCTCCCACTCCGGCCTTGACTCCGACCTACTCTCAGTGCTTTCCTTCCTCATGGGCGGTCTATCTCCTCTCTTGGGCCTCGAGCCCGTGTTGTTCAGAGAGAGGGTACACCGCCTGACTGTTTACACACTTTTTGAAGATACCTCGCCGTCAATGCGGTCGGCTACACCATCGTCCCGCAGCGCCTCGCGGATGCGGCGCCGCGCCGTCACGAAGTGCGTGCCCTCCTTCAGGTCAACCGCGGCTGCTACCTCCTCCGCATGGGCTGCAGTGTCCGCCAGTTCTCGGTGCAACTGAACCGACGCGTCGAAGCGAGGAATGGAGAGTGAGAACATCACCTTGTCAAAGTCGCGCGCCCCCCACTGCCCCCGGCTTTGGAGGTGTGCTGCCCGCGCCCGCGCAGTCTCACTATTGAGCACACTGAGCAGATAGCGTGGCTCGATCTCACTATTGACTGCATACCAGTAAAGTTTGTGGTCAACAACTGCGTTGCGGTCCGTGACGACAGCAACTGCGGGTAGCGTCCCTGCCTTGCTGTACACTACTCGCAGCGGCGCGAGCGGAAATTGAGCGGACAGTTGCTTATAGAAGTCAATTTGGTCAGTCAGCGTTCGATTCCCGCGTCCATGTTGCTCCCAAAGCTGTTCTGCCCCCGCCAGCCAGCCTCCAAGATGGAGATAACCATTCTTGTGTGCTTGCTCGGAGTCAAGAATGCGGCCAGACCGCTCGTCCCACGGAATCACGGCGAGCACCGATTTCAGAAGGCGGAATGGTGCTACGGACTCCCCTAGGTACAGTGGTCGCAGAAACTTTGCTTTTACATTGCCATGCAGTGGCGGTAAGTCCTTCCACGGCCGTTTCTCTTGGCTGGTTCTCCGGCTTTCCACGACTGGAGCTGATCGATTTCCACCCAACATTCCAACGAGCGCCGGCTCTACGGTCCACAGGATGCGGGGAATGATGATGGCACCTTGCCTGAAGAGATCGCGATACCATGACCCATCACCAACTCCTACGGCTTCAGGCCAGGGCGCGGTGCGCCAGCTAAGGGTTCCACTAGCTTCAGCGGTCGTCGCGTCGCGCCGTGCTAAAGTACCAGATGCGATAAGTATTCGGTCTGGGAGGACGTTGGCTCGCTCATCCGCCGACCGCTGGTGGGCGAATAGGACACAGGATGGGACCGGGAAGAGTGGCTGCACATCGTCGGGGAAAGCCCATGCCTGTGTGAAGCGCACCGCAGCCACGAAATGCTCAACACGGCGTCGCTTCCGGGTTGCGAATTGACCAGATCGGAACGCCTCGAACTGGCGGCGGGACATTGTGGCGAACGGCATCACGAAGGCGATGGTTCCAGACGGCTTCAAATAAAGCTCAACGCAGCGGGCGAAGAAGTAGGCTGCAAGATCCTGGTGTGGCGTGATGCCACGCCCTCCAACCCAGACTCCCACCCGTTTGCATTCCTCCCTGAATGACCCTTGGGTGGCTGATGACATTCGGTTGAACGCCAGCCAAGGCGGGTTGCCGACAATTACGTCAGCGCGCTCTTCCGGCTGCGAGAGCCATACTGGCCGAACTAGGTTCCGAGCCACGAAGCCCCAGATGTGGTCACGCCCTGTCCGTTGGAGAGCACTTAGGTCCTGATACGTGCGACCAAGTGTGGCCATGTCATGCTCGTCAAGGGCATGCTCGCGTTTCAACCAGCCCGTTAAAGCCTCAAATGGCGAGCCGCGGTCGCTGAGGTACAACATTCTCTCAATAACGGCGTCGAAAAGAGACGGGTCATGCGTAACCCCGCCAGGAAACTCCAACAGGGGGCCATCCTTGGGAACTTCGATTAGCACCTCTCGTTTAGCCCGAATCCACCGAAGGACACCGATGGACGGCGTGAGGAAAGCGGAAGGGGGATGAGGGAGCTACAGGGGAAATAGCCTGGGTTCCATTTGGGGTAGGGAGGTCGGCGGACGGTCTTCATCGCCGCACAGGGGCCCCTATGGCCGTCTGCGGGAGCTGCGATGCGCGGGATGGCGAGAGAATACGCAGCAGGGAACTCTCTCGGACCGGGCTGGCACGAGTCTGCGGGGATCTTCGGTTGTCCGGTGGGTGGGTCGGTCGCCGACGGTGCCGTCAGGCCGGGAGTGGAATGGCTCGCAGCCGGGCCAAGGCGCGGCTGAACTTCTCAGCCCAAGGCCAGCGATCCGGAAGATGCAGGGTCAACCGGCGTGCCGAGCGGGTGAGCCGTCCGGCCAGGGAGAAGAACCGCCGCCGGAGGGTCTTGGTGGTGGCTATCCGCTCTCCCAGACCGATCCGCGCCGTCCAGCGGGCCAGGTTGTGGGCCATCGTCTGGACGGCCAGCCAGGCGCCGTTGGCGGCGAAGCGGCCCGAGGGGAGATGGTTCAGCCCGACGCCGTACTTGAGGTCGCGTATGGCATTCTCGATCTCGGCGTGGCGGCGATGGTCAGCCTCCAGTTCGAGCAACTCCCCGTCCCGGTCGGTGATGAAGCCATGATAGCTGTATTTGGCGAAGAGGGCCAGTTGGGAACCGGGCGTCGGCTTCACCCGCCGGACGATGAGCCGTACCGGCGCGGCGTCCGCCTCGGCCTGGAAGGGGGTGCAGGTGGTCTCGGCCACATCGGCGGCGCCGTCCATCCAGTAAGGAATCGGCGTCCAGGCATCTTCGGGTATCGCCTCGATGAGATTGTGCAGGCTTTTGTGCTGGCGGATGGTGATGGAGAAGCGGACATCCATCTTGCGGCAGACGGATACCACGCCATGAGTGTAGAACCCGCTGTCGGCCCGTAGCGTGAGTCGTCCGTTGGCCCCGGCGTAGCGCACCCGTCCCACCGTCTCCCGCAGGAAGTGGGCGGCGCCGCGGGCGGTGTTGGCCCGGCCCTCGCGCAGCCGGGACATCAGCACGTCTCCGGTGCCGGCGGCGATGGCCAGCAGCGGGTGGTAGCCCCGCTTGCCGGTATAGCCGTGGTGGCGCGCTCCCTCCTTGGCCAGTCCGTAGGTCTCGCAGATGGTGGAGTCCAGGTCAATGGTCAGGGGCCCGTCGCCGGGTCCCGCCCCGGCCTGCCAAGCCCGGGCCAGCAACTCGCGGCTCACCCGGTCGAGTTGACGGACGTGGCCCCACCGGAAGCTGCGCAGGAAGGTGCCCAGGGTGGATGGCGCCTTGACCGTGCCGCCCAGGGTGCAGGCCGTCCCCCCGGTGCGCAACACATCGGCGTCGTCAATGCAGTCGCCCCCAGCCAGCGCAGACGCCACCAGCGTCATCATCTTGTCGCTCGTGTTCGCCCGCCCCGGGGCATCGCCCAGGTCGAGGCGCTGCCGGACGAGTTCGGGCAGGCCGAGGTGCCGCGCCAGGGTGGCCGGAAGGAGCAGCCCGGCATTGGCCACCAGGCGGTGATCGTCAAAGACGATACGGATCCGGTCGGGGTGGTTGCGTGGTAGCATCTATTGGGTGCTCCTTCTCTGGGACTGTTTTGCTGTTACAAAACCATTATCCCAGATTCAGAGGAGCACCCTCTGGCCACTTCAGGATGCTAACCAAACGCCCTCCCTCGGTGGATTCGGGCTTAGCAAGGAACCCCTGGGTGTTCCACTGAAGGGAGTCACCGAGGTAGACAGGGATTGCCAGCGGTGGGCGGTCGCGCAGGCGGTCCTCTCCGATGGCCAGTAGGTAGGTGACTCGCGCGATCTGTACGGCGACCGGGTGGACATCTACCCCGATCACCTGTCGGCAACAGCGCGACAACACCTCGCGGTTTGGCAGGCCCGCGACGTCCGCTGCGGCCAGCAGTCGGCGTACCGCGTGAAAGAGGAATGTGCCCGAACCACAAGCGGGATCGAGAACTCGCTGCGCCAGCGGCTGATTAATGGCGCGCTCGCACATCCGCGCCGCGAGCCAATCCGGCGTATAGTACTCTCCCAGGTCATGGCGTTGCTCCGGGTCTATGAGGGACTCATACAGCCCCTTCAAGACATCGGCCTGCACATCGCGCAGTCGGAAGCGGGCGGCCTGCAGGGCGATACGTTGCACCAATTCGGCCCCTCCCGTGGCTTCGAGGACCCAGTCGAAGAAGTCCGACTCCACAGCGCCGGTGATCCCGGCCTCCTGGAAGGGCCGACCAGCGAGCAGGTCAGCTGGGATCGGCAAGTCGATTCCGAGAACGTGGGTGGCCATGGTCTTGGCGACGATGGTCAGGTATGTGTGCTGAAGGAACAGGTCATCCGCGGCCACCGGCGCGCCATAGACGCGCTCTAGCAACTGCGCCCAGAGGTCGCGCTTGAGCTCTATGCCGGAGCGGCCCTCCACCTCAGTCCAAAGGGCGGCAAGCTCCGCCCTGGCAATATGCCACGCCAAGCTTTGTCCTCCGAGCTCACGCTGTACCACCTCAGGGGTGGGGTCTAGGTCGGCCGACACCGAGACGGCAGAGCTGAGCCAGGACAGCAGACCACGCGGTTCATCTGTTCTGGGCCTGTACTCGTCGAGTTGACGAAGCTTGATTCCCTCGCAAAAAGGCCTGTTTGAGATGAACCCTGGCGTGCGAAGGGGCCTGGAAGGGAGGAGGCCACGGGATGCCGGCTGCTGGGCTCACCGCACCATCTGCCGCGCTCAGGACAAGCGTGATCCCGTTGCGGTACCCCTTCCGTGGCTCAGGGCACCCGGTGGAAGCTGTGGAGCGGCGCCCTCATGCGGCCGCGACCGCAGGTACCGTCCCGACCGCCCGCTGAGCCGTGTTCTCCATCTCCACCAGGCGTGCATGGACCATCCGCTTGAAGTTGCACGCCAACGTCTTCAGGTAGACGGCAAGCCGCACCCGACGGCCCCCTCGCACCCGCAAGCGCCCAAGCCCGTGGGCGCGCTTGAGCTCGGAGTTCGTTCCCTCGATCCCGGCCCTTATGTCATACCGCTTGCGCCACTCCTCGGTGGCCTCGGCCCTCCGGCGCCGCTCGATGTTTACCTTCACCAGGTCCGCCTTGAGGACGTAGTCCCCCGCACGCCGGTCCAGCTTCACTGGGCAACGGGACCGCAAGGGGCAGGGCTCGCATGTTGTCCTGGCAAAGTGGACCTCTACCCGCTCCGGCGCATCCTCCAACTCGTGCTCCTCGATGGACGGGTGGCCGGCGGGGCACACCGTGGCCTGCTCCCCTGTGACGTCGATCTGGAAGTCCGCGGCGGTGGTCCGTCACGCTCTCCTTCGTGCGAGTTCCCCGGCGCCGACCCCGCCACCGGGCTCACCAGTTCCGTTCCCCGGCGCGAGGCTTCGAAGGCGTTGCGGCCCGACCCATACGCCGTGTCGACGAAGAGCTCGTCCGGTCGGACCTTCCGCTCCGCGAGCCCGTCAACGACCGGCACGCTCACGTCGGTGTCGCTCCCACTCGAGGGGGTCACCTCCACGTGGGTGATGAGCTGGGTGGCGTTCTCCTCGTGGCAGGTCTCCGCCACCTGCACCTCGTACCCCTTCCCCTTGTGGCCGCTGTAGGTCACATCCGGGTCGTGGGGCGATTGCAGCGAGTCGGCGGACACCTGCTTCGGGTCCTTCAGGGCCACGGGCACCTTGCATTCCCCAGCATCGTCATCATCGTCCCCCGGGCGCCCGTCCCGGTGTTTGCCCACATGGCACTGCTCCCGCAGCAGCCGCTCCAGCAGCCGGTACTCCTCCAGCTGGGCAGCAGTCGTGCCACGGAACCGGTCCACCAGCCGGTAGAGGTCCCGGGCACAGACCGAAAGGCGTCGCCGACCCTCCCCCGTGTGGGCGTCCTCGTAGTGGGTCGCCTCGTCTTCTTCCTTCAAATAGCGCCCCAGGAGGCCCTCCGGAACCACAGGGCGAAGCTCTGGGTGCTCCCAGCGCAAGGCCCGCAGGAACAACCGCATCGTCTCACAGAACAGGCCCAGCCGGGTGAGTGTAGCGATGTTGCTCATGATGTGGGTGGAGTCCAGCCGTTGCTTTCCGGTGCGTATGCCCAGCGCCTGGATGATCCGGTCCGTGGTCTCCTGGAAAGCCAGCCGGCCACCATCGTGCTGCATCAGGCGAACTCGGAAGTTGTGGAGGGTCTTCTGGGGCAGGTGGGTCTCCTCGATGTCCAGCCGCAGGGCGTGGTGCCAGAGCAGGTTGAACTCTAGCTGCTCCAGGGCTTCACCGTCGGTGAGGTTGAACATCTCTTTGAGAAGGTGGACCCCGAGGACGGTCTGCACCGCTCGGTTGGGACGGCCGTTGTCCGCGCAGTACATCGGAGCAAAGAGCTCCTCGTCAATCAGGGGGAGCGCCTCGTTTCGGAAAACCTCGGCCCAACTCCCCTCCAGGCGCTTAGCCTTCTTCGGCGTCACCAGGAACTGGGACTGCCAGAGGCTCTCTTGCGGGTCTCGCGCTCGGAACATCCTCCCCTCCCTCGCCCGGGCGCTGCCCCAACGCCCTTTCCCCACATTATCCTCCCATTGCCCCCGGAGGACGAGGGGTTTTTACGAGGGAATCAAGCTTCTGCCCTCGCAACTCGTACGCAGCGAACGTGGCACCATCGGTGGCGATGCCGACAAAGCGCTCTCCAGTCTCGGCCTGCCGATCGCCGACGTAGCGGGTCAGCTTCTCCTCCGCGTCCCCCGAATCGCGTTGAAGATCGCTTTTAAACTCGAACACCGTTCGGCCAAGAAGTGCGTCAATACGGCCATGCACCTCAGGCACGGGACGCTCGAAGCGGACCTCGGTGCTGCTGGCACCCAGACCATCTACAAGCAGGTGGTGGATATGCGTGCGCACCTTCTCGTGGCCAGGACGCGAAGCCAGCTCTACTACTATCGCGCGCAGTCGCTCGCTAGTTATGGGCACGAGAATCTCCCCTACGACAGTGTACTATTTGCCACATTACCACGCCCGCGCCCCTGAAGGCGTCTTGCGTGGAACAGGTACTGGTTGGCGTAGCCGGCGTGCGGGCCGAAACGGTCCCGCGCCCACAGGCGCATGTTCAGCTTGGAGAGCCGTCTCTCACTGCCGTCAAGATACCACTCCTGAAGCGCGCGCTGGACCCAGACGTCGACGGGAAATGCCTCGGGCTTGTCGAGGGAGAACAGGAGCACGCAGTTGGCCACCTTGTCGCCCACCCCGGCCAGCGCCGTCAGCTCTGTCAACGCGTCCTCGTACGAGGCCTCGCGCAGCGTCATCAGGTCGAGGCGCCCCTCCGCGATGGTGCGCGCGGTACCCGCGAGATACTCGGCCCGATAGCCGAGACCCAGCCGGCGCAACCGCCGCGGCCCCGCATCGGCCAGCTCCGGCGGAGTCGGGAAGGTGTGCCGCACGTGACCGCCCGTTCCCAGCCGCCGCCCGAAAGAGGCGCATATTGACTCGATGTTCCTGGTGATTCTGGGAATGTTAGAGGCCGAGGAGCAGATGAAGGAGACGAGACACTCCCAGGGGTCCTGGCGCAGAATGCGCATTCCGCTGTACTGGGCGATCGCCCGCCTCAGCCGCTGGTCAGACGATAGCGAGGCATAGACGCGGTCGAGGTCGACGCCGAGCCCCAGGTAGTCCCTTAGCAGAAGCTCCAGGTAGGACTCGTCATCGGGGTGGGTGGTGAACTCTAACCCCCTCGCCTTTTGCCGTATCTTCACCACGTTGTCGAATACCACGCCCTTGTGCCACCCACCGTCGTAACGCCAACGGAACGCCTGTCCGCTCCGCAGCGTGTTGCCCAGGTCCAGTGGCACGTCTATCGATATGAACACCGGCTAGCTCCCGGCACGGCCGTGGGCCGGCGTTCGACGGCCATCGGTCCGGCCGGGGCTCCGGCGAGGCAGTGCGGCCCGGCGCTGAGCTGGGTGGCTACCGGAGATGAAGGGGTGAGCAGCTTTCATGGGTGTGCGGCGGTGGTCCAGGCCTGGATCTCCCGCGACAGCTCGTGCAGGTTGCAGGTCTTGAACGTGACCCTCGGGAGCGAGCGTAGGAACTTCTTCCCATACCCTCGCGACACGATGCGCCGGTCGAGAATGACCACGACGCCCCTGTCGGTCTTGGTCCGGATCAGACGGCCGAATCCCTGGCGAATTCGCAGGATGGCCTGGGGGACCGCGTATTCATTGAACGAGTCCTCGTATTGCTCGGAGCGAGCTTCGAACACTGGCTCGGTGGGGACCGAGAAGGGCAGGCGTGCCAGCAGCAGCACCTTCAAAGAGTCGCCCGCCAGGTCAACCCCCTCCCAGAAGCTGGCGGTCCCCAGCAGGACCGAGCGGGGGTTATCGAGAAAGGTCTGCAGCAGCCGGTGTGGTGGCCCATCGACACCCTGGGCCAGCACGTTGAAGCCCCGCGCCTGCAGGTCGCCCCGAATGGCGCTGGCCGCCGCCTGAAGGGAGGCGTGGGATGTGAACAGCGCCATGGTGCGCCCTCCTGCGGCCACCGTTGAGTCCGTAATCGCCTGCTCCACCGCCGTTGGGTAGGCCCACGAGGTCGGCTCCGGCATGTCCTGGGGGACGCAGAGCAGGGCGGCCCTGGGGTAGTCGAATGGCGACCCCAGCAGCAGCTCATCGGCGTCATCGAACCCCGTCCTGGCGCGTATGTGGTCAAAGGTCTCGTCGGTGCTCAGCGTCGCGCTGGTCAGTATGACTGTCTTCTTCTGCCCGAACAAGAGCTTCTCGAGCTGCTCGCCCACATGGAGGGGCGCGGCGTGCAGCGTCAGGCCGCCGCTCCTGCCGGCCATACGCACCCAGTAAATTCCATCGTCGTCCGGCTGCGGTATGAACTCGGTGAGACGCTGTTTCAGCTCCTCGTTCTGTTGGAGGATGTTGGCCGTCTCGATCAGAAGGCCTTCGTAGTCCGTCAGGTCGGCCTCTTCGAGGCCCTCCAGCGAGGAGCTCAGCGCGGCAAGCTCCTTGTGGAGCTGCGCCAGCGACACATCCACGTTCTCCCACTCGATCTCCAGCCGCGACCACCCCGGCTGCCGTCTGGTTGCCGAGGTAATGCGGGTCTCCTGTCGCGCCCTCGAGTTATCGGCCGCAGCCTCGGTAACGAGGCCGCCGAGTACGGCGAACATTCCGGCAATGCGGTCGCGGAGCGCGGGCAGCAGGCTGGTGATGCGGGCGACTGCGTCCAGCGCGGTCTCCCGGCGCGTGTCCGCCACAGAGGCCACTCTGAAGGCGGTCGCCACCCTGCCGAGAAGGCCGCGCTCGCCACCCAGCATCTGAAGGTGGTCGTCGAACCTGCCCTGGCCCAGCTCGAAGCCCAGGTGCCTTGTGGCTTCCTCCTCCAGGTGGTGCGCCTCGTCGACTATCAGGATGTCGTGGTCGGGGATAAGTGCCCGGCCCGCCAGCAGGTCCGACATCAGCAGCGCATGGTTTACGATCACCAGGTGTGCGGCCGCCGCCCTGTCTCGCGCCGCACGGAGGAAGCATACGCCGTTCACTCCGTCGCAGCCCTGGGCCCCCTGGGCCGAGAGCCGGTCCCAAGGCGCGGCGGCGTTGCGGTGGGCCATGTTCAACTCGCCCCTGTCCCCCGTGGCGGTGGAGCCCAGCCACACCAGGACCTTGGACAGGAGGCGTGCCTCGTCCGCGGTTAGGGTGTCGCCGGCGCGAAGGTGGGACCAGCGCCTCAGACACAGGTAGTTGGCCCGCCCCTTGAGCTGCGTGTACCGTAGCTCGCCGGCCGCTACGTCCTCCGCTCCGGCCAGGGCGGTTACCAGGGCGGGCACGTCCTTGGTCAGGAGCTGGTCCTGCAGGTTGATCGTGTTGGTGGATACGACGACCCGTGCGTTGTTCGCCAGCGCGTAGAGCGCCGCTGGAAGGAGGTAGGCCATCGATTTCCCGACCCCGGTGCCCGCCTCCACTATGAGACGCTTCCCCTGGTTGATGGCTTCTGCCACCGCGCGCGCCATGGCTATCTGCTCCTCCCGCTGCTCGAAGCCGGCCATGGCCCCGGCCAGCGGGCTCCCCTCCCTGAGCAGGGCGTCCACCTGGCCCACGTCTATCTTGCGTACCGTCTGGTTCGCACGCAGCGCCCGTGTGTGCTTAAACCTCTCCCTCAGGGCTTGGATGTCGAGTCCGGTTACTCCGACCTGGGAGGACGGCGCCTCTGTGCCTACTGCCTGTCTCCCTGTTGAGAGCGGGAGAGATCGGGTGCCGCGGGTGGCGCCGTGGCTCTGCAACCCTCCAAGCAGGTACGACAATACCCAGGACGACCGGGCAGCCAGCCGCTCCATCTCGGCGAGGGTCGAGACATCCAGGCCGGCGGCCAGGTCCGCCAGCTTCAGAAAGAGGTCCCTGGTCACCTGGGCGTCCTCGAACGCCCGGTGCGGTCGGGGATGGGTTATACCGAGGGACGCGGCAATCTTGGCGAGGGCGTATTCCGGGCGCCCCGGCAGGAGGACGAACGCCAGGTCCCACGTGTCGGACCGCGGATTCGAGAGCCTTACGCCTTTGCTCGCGAGAAATCCCAGGTCGAAGGCGATGTTGTGTCCGACGATGGGCGCGGACCCGATGAAGGGTACGAGGTCGATGGCCACCTTGGAAAAGGGTTGGGCCGCGTCTACCTCTTCCTGAGTGATGCCGGTGTACCGCGTGGTGAAGCTGCTGAGCCTCTGGTGCGGGTTGACCAGCCTTTGAAACGTGTCGAGCGTCTGGCGCCCCTGGAACTTGACTGCCCCCACCTCGATTATCTGGTCATCGTCGGCGGACAGCCCGGTCGTCTCCAGGTCAAGCGATACCCAGACGCCGTCCAGGGGCCGGCTGTCTTCGACCATTAGAGGCAATGGCGGCTTGAAGCCGGGCCGGCCAGGTATTGTCATATCCGATGAGATCGCGCGTCTCTCCTCTGAGGTCCGGCGCTTGCGCGGCGGTCGAGGCGGGCCGCCGGACGAGGGCAGGTCGTGTACATTCTAGTGATTCGTCTCCCAAAAAGCGACAGGAGCCCTGTGCCATACGGTTCATTAGTGGCGCATGGTTGTAAGCCCTCCTCCACGTGTCCCATCAACGAGAATCAATACCGCTGAGGCGGACACAGCACCCTACCGGGCGAAGAACGGCAGGAGCCATCCGAAGAGGCCGGCAAAGGTGAGCGTCAAGGCCGCTACACCAACGACCACGCGCCTCAGGAGGAACGCAATCGGTAGCGCCATGACCAGGGCCACCGCGACGATAGCCAGGGTGTACACGAGATTGGGGCTCCCCAGCCCGCCCCCCGGCGCCTCGACCGTGCTTGCCCTGTAGAGCAGGCCGAGCGCCGCGCCGACGACGCCCCACGTAGGGTAGGCCAGGACCACCAGCGCCATTATCAGTGCCATGGGCGACACCTTCTCGAGCATGGACCGCAGAAATGGCGATGGGTCCCTGGCAAGGGCGAAGAGCATGATCGGCCCCACGCCGACAACGACCGAGGCCATGAGCAGCCCGATAGTGGCTCCCGCTATGACGTAGCTCACGCCTCTTGGTCCTCGGGGGGCTCCCAGAGCGAGGCAAGGTGGGACTCCCATCCGTGGCGGTCCTGGAGCGTCAGCGCAAGCGCCGCGCCTTGCTCCCTGCCCGAGACCGGCGCGTACAATGAGGGCCCGCTGCCCGCGAGGTGGACCTCCCTCGCTCCCAGAGCAAGAAAGGTCTTCCAGTAGTCATCCAGGCCTGGAAAGGCGTCGCGGGCGACATCGTCGAAGGCGTTGAACAGCAAGTCCGGGGGAACGTCGCCGCTTCCCCTGATGCGCGCCTCCAGTTTGCGAGTCAGGTCTCCTGGGGAGAAATCGGTGGGAGATAGCCTGGCGTACAGCGTCGCCGTCTTGTCCGGAACATCGATGGCCGGGCTCAGCACAACCACCCACTTCAGGCCCGCGGGAGGCAGCGGGCGGACGCGCTGTCCGCGCCCCTGGACCATGGCAGTGCCGCCGTACAGGAAAAACGGCACGTCCGAACCCAACTCCGCGGCCATGTTGGCCAGCTCCCGCTTGGAGAGCCCCAGCTCCCACAGAAGGTTGAGGCCCGTCAGCGCGGCGGCGGCATCGCTGCTCCCCCCGCCGAGGCCCGCCGAGACGGGGATTACCTTCCTGAGCACCATGCGGGCCCCCTTGTCGCAACCCGTCTGCTCTCTCAGCAGGGCTGCCGCCCTGAGCACCAGGTTGTCGGAAGACACCAGCTCGGGACGGTCGCACTCCAGGGTGGTGTCGTCCGAGGGCTGCACGCTCAGGGTGTCGTGCAGGTCGATTGTCTGGATGATGCCTGCGACCTCGTGGTAGCCATCGTTGCGTCGCCCCAGCACCTCCAGGGTGAGATTGATCTTCGCGCGCGCCTTTATGCTGATGTTTTCCATTGCGCCGCGTTGTCAGCGGTCAAGGGGGTCCTCAGTATGGGGGATAGAGTCCATGGCGTACCTGGGAGCGGACGCTGACCGTCACTGCCAGTAAGGGGCGGGGTTGTCTATGACCTCCCGTAGCAGGGTGTCGACGTACTCTCGGATTCGGAAGAGCCGGCAGTGGGCGTCGCCGACCGGTCCCCGGCTCAGGTTGCCGACCCGGTCCCAGAACTCTCCCAACAGTGGCCGGTCCAGAAAGGCGAACTCCGCATCCGAGCCCGAATCGAGCAGCATGTTCCAGTGCATGGTCTCCACGAAGTGAACGTAGGTCGAGGACTCGTAGTCCACGCCGAGCATGAGAAGTTTGCCCCCGGCCTCGTTGGCTCTGTACATGGGTGAGCGCGACCCGTAGGTCCTTCCCCACGGTTCCCGGTCCCACCGCGCCTTATAGCCCTCGCGGCTGAGGTGGTCGGCCACCAACTCTTTGGCGCCCTTTCCGCGGGCCGCCACCGAGTGTGAGAGATGGTCTGAGCGGTAGGTGCCGGGCATAAGCCGGAAGTACTCTGTGATCCATCCCACAGTCGACGGCGACGTCTCGATGTCCCAGGTCTCCGGCCGCCTGTCCCACTCCACCAGGTTGAAGGAGGGCATCAGGACGAGCCCCTCCGGTCCCACGGCGTCCTCCAGGGCGCCTATCACCGTGCCGGCGCCGCCGTTGACGGGGCCCAGGCTTTTGAGCGACGAGTGTACGAAGAGGATATCCCCGGGCTCGACGCCCAGGTCCCTCAGGTCGCGGGCAAGCGTTTCACGTGTGTGGGGTCTTGTCATTGCGGCCCTCCCAACAACGATAGGCCCCCCGCCGCTGTAGGGGAACACCAGCCGTACCGGGTATTATCCATGGTGAAAGGCTTTGAGGGTGTGAGCGAGGTATGGTGTATTGCCCTTAGCATCGGAGAGTTCGGTTTGCCTAACCGCCCAGGTGCTCAGCCCGAAGACTGGCCTGGTACAGCGCGCCCCACTCCGGCATGCTCAGGGTCTGTGCCCGCCTCGTGGGGTCTATCCCCGCCTGCGACAGCATCGCTTGCGTCGCGTCGGGCGAGAGGTCCAGCCCGCGTCGCAGGCAGTTGTGTATCTGCTTTCTGCGCGCGCTGAACCCGGCCCTTACCAAGTCGAAGAATCGCTCCTCGGAATCGAACCGAACGGCGGGCCGGTCGTAGACGTCGATGCGGACGACGGCCGACGTGACCTTGGGAGCGGGCCGAAATGCCTTCGGCGGCACGGAGCACACGATTCGAGGTCTGCCGTAGAGCTGCGTCGCCACCGACAGCAGGCCCATCTTGCCCGGCCTTGCCACCATCTCGTCCGCCACCTCCCGCTGCACCGTGACGACCATGAGGACGGGCTTTCGCTCGGCCTCCAGGAACCGCCGGATGATGGGAGAGGCGGCGTAGTACGGAAGGTTGGCGACCACCTTGTACGGCTCCCCCTCGGCTACCAGGGAGCCGAAATCCACCTCCCTGGCGTCCGCGGCCACCACCGTCAGTGCCGGTCGGTCGCGATAGGACTCCGCCAGCCTTCCGGCCAGCGCGCTGTCCAGCTCGACGGCAACCACGCGGCCCGCGCGCTTCACCAGGGCGCCGGTAAGAAACCCTCGCCCCGGCCCCACCTCGACCACCACGTCCGCGGGCGACAGCTCCGCCGCCTCCACGATGCGGCCCAGGACCCGCCGGTCAACCAGGAAGTTCTGGCCGAGGGATTTCTTAGCCTTTGCGGAGCCGGCACGGCGCCTGGTATCCGGAGAGTGTATTGTAGTGATGGGCTCGCCCCTTGGTCTTGCCTACGGTGCGCCTGCGTAGAAACGTTGCGGGCTCGATGGCCAAACAAACGTTGGTTCCGGTGATCAGGTTGGTCTCATGGTGGCGGTGGAAAAATCGAGGGAGTCAAGAGGGGCCACGCCCCTCTTGCGGGGTTATGGGGTGTCCCCATAACCCCTTGGGCGGGCGGAAACAGAGAACAGGCCGTGCACCCCCGTTTCGATCTCCCCCGAAGACGTGACGGGCGAACGCGGCTCAAGCCAGGCTGGCCCACGGCGCCCGGAGTCCACTGCTTACCGCTGCTTCCTTCCGGACCTGACGGGATTCACAGGTCTCCGCCGCGTGGGACCCGGCTCTCAACACCAACGTCCGCCGCCAGAGGTCTCCGAAGCGGACCTCCAGGAGGAATTCAGCCTCGCTAGAGCGGATTGCGAGTACAGGGCACCGCTATCTCCCCACCTAGCACGGCCCAGATTCATGTTAGTGGACGGTGATACGGGTGTCAACGCGAAGAAAGGGTCTGGGAGCTGGGGTACAGGGTAAGAGGTAAGGGACAAGAGGCTATCGCTCCACCTTCAGGATGCTCAGAAAAGCCTCCTGCGGGATCTCGACCCGCCCCACTCGCTTCATCCGCTTCTTGCCCTCGGCCTGCTTCTCCAGGAGCTTCCGCTTCCGCGTCACGTCCCCGCCGTAGCACTTGGCCAGGACGTTCTTTCGCAGCGCCCTGATGTTTGCCCTGGAGAGGACGCGGCTACCCACCGACGCCTGTATGGGCACCTCGAAGAGCTGTCTGGGAATCAGCTCCCGAAGCCTGGAGACGAGGTCTCGGCCTTTGTCATACGCCGCGTCCCCATGCACTATCGTAGAAAGGGCGTCTACCGGCTCGCCGTTGACCAGGATGTCCAGACGCACCAGGTTGCCGGCCCGGTAGCCGGCCAGGTTGTAGTCCATCGAGGCGTAGCCCTGGGTGCGGGACTTCAACTGGTCGTAAAAGTCCACCAGCATCTCCGACAGCGGCAGGCTGAATTCCAGCATCACCCTGGTCCTGGCGGGGGCACGTTGGTGGTCCGCCGGCTGCCCCGGCGTCGTGGAGCCGGCTGCGGTCTCGCCCTCGCCGCCCTCGGATGAGGCCCCGGACTGCAGGTACTCCATTCGCTTGAACTCGCCGCGACGGTTGGTGACCAGCTCGATGGCCGTCCCGATGAAGTTCGACGGCGCCAGCACTGTGAGGTCTACCCAGGGCTCCCTTATCTCGTCTACGCGCTGTGTCGGCGGCAGCCTGGACGGGTTGTCGATCTCCACCACAGACCCGTCGGAGGAGACGACCTCATAGGCCACGCTGGGAGCGGTGGCCAGAAGGGTAAGCTCATACTCCCGCTCCAGCCGCTCCTGGACCACGTCCATGTGCAGCAGGCCCAGGAAGCCGCAGCGGAAGCCCGAACCCAGCGCGACGGAGCTTTCAGGCTGGAACGTAAGGGCCGCGTCATTCAGCCTCAGCTTCTCCAGCGCGTCCCTCAGGGCCAGGTATTCTTCGCCGTCCGCGGGATAGAGCCCCGCGAATACCATCGGCTTTAGCGGCCTGTAGGTGTCCAGCGGCTCCTTCGCCCCGCGGTGGGCCAGCGTGATGGTGTCTCCCACCGGCGCGTCGCCCACGGCCTTGAGCCCCGTGGCGATGTAGCCCACCTCGCCGGCTGCCAGGCCGTCCACCCTGGCCGGCTCAGGCTGGAAGCACCCGATCTCCAGCGCGTCGCTTTCGGTCCCCCGCGACATGAGCCGGAGGCGGCTGTTCGGTGGCGCCGTCCCGTCGAAGACCCGCACGTAGGCTATGACGCCCTTGTACGGGTCGTACTTGGAGTCGAATATCAGCGCCCGGAGGGGGTCAGACTCGAGTCCGGTGGGCGCCGGTATCCGGTGCACGATGGCCTCCAGCACGTCGGTGATTCCCTCCCCCTCCTTGGCCGACGCCAGGATGATCTCGTCCTCCTTGAACCCGAAGGCGCTCTGCACCTCCTCGCTCACGCGGCCCGGCTCGGCGACGGCCAGATCGATCTTGTTGATAACCGGAATGATCTCCAGGTTGTACTCGATGGCCAGGTAGACGTTCGCCAGGGTCTGGGCCTGAATGCCCTGCGTCGCGTCCACCACCAGGATCGCCCCTTCGCAGGCGGCCAGGCTCCGCGACACCTCGTAGGTGAAGTCCACGTGTCCCGGCGTGTCGATCAGGTTTAGCTGGTACTCGTCGCCGGAGAGGCTACGATACCTGAGTCTGACCGCCTTGGCCTTGATGGTTATGCCGCGCTCCCGCTCCAGGTCCATCGTGTCCAGGGCCTGCTCTACCATCTCACGGGGACCCACGGCTCCGGTGGCCTCCAGCAGGCGGTCGGCCAGTGTCGACTTGCCGTGGTCGATGTGCGCGATGATACAGAAGTTCCGAATGAGCTTGGGGTCCATACATCGATGGTAGCATGGCCCAATGTGGTGCTCAAGGCGAACGTGGGCTGCCGCGGGCACATCCGGACACGGCCGCACCCGGTCAATCGCCGGGCTGGGCGTCAAGCGCTGTCCCCAAAACTCGCCCAGGTGCCTGAGGAATCCGCATCGGACGACATCGCCACGTCTCTGTTGGCGGACCGGGGGATTGGGGGACCTGGTCTCGGTTTCCGCGCCATCGTCCGGTCGATGTGCTAAGATTCGGTCTCACCGATGTTCGCGCCACACGATTTCTTATAGGAGAGAAAAATGCCAGCAGCAGTCCGTCGAGCCGAAGCCACCTGGAGGGGAGACCTGATGTCGGGGAGTGGCGTAGTAAGCGCCGTCAGCAGCGGGTTGTTTACCGATCTTCCGGTGACGTGGGCGTCCAGGACCGAGGACTCGGGCGGCAAGACCAGCCCAGAGGAGCTCGTCGCCGCCGCCCATGCCGCGTGCTACTGCATGGCGCTGTCCAACGGCCTGGGAAGCGCCGGCACGCCGCCGGAGGAGTTAGAGGTGAGCGCAACCGTGACGTTCGAGCAGGTCGAGGGCGGCTGGAAGGTCGCGTCCAGCGCGCTGACGGTCAAAGGCCACGTGCACGGGATCGACGAGTCCGCATTTCAGGACGCAGCTGAGGCTGCCAAGAACGGCTGCCCCATCTCCGGCGCCCTCAAGGGCAACGTCGAGTTGAGCGTCAAGGCGGAGCTGGTGGCTTAGCCCGAATCCACCGAAGGAGGGCGTCGGGTTAGCGTCCTGAGGCGGCAAGAAGGTGTTCCTGTGCTTCTGGGATAATGGTTTTGTAGCAAAAAAACGGCCCCGGAAAAGGAGCACCCAGTAGATGCTGCCACGCAACCACCCCGACCGGATCCAAATCACCTTCGACGACCGCCGCTTGGTGGCCAATGCCGGGCTGCTCCTTCCGGCCACCCTGGCGCGGCACCTCGGCCTGCCCGAACTCGTCCGGCAGCGCCTCGACCTGGGCGATGCCCCGGGGCGGGCGAACACGAGCGACAAGATGATGACGCTGGTGGCGTCTGCGCTGGCTGGGGGCGACTGCATTGACGACGCCGATGTGTTGCGCACCGGGGGGACGGCCTGCACCCTGGGCGGCACTCTCAAGGCGCCATCCACCCTGGGCACCTTCCTGCGCAGCTTCCGGTGGGGCCACGTCCGTCAACTCGACCGGGTGAGCCGCGAGTTGCTGGCCCGGGCTTGGCAGGCCGGGGCGGGACCCGGCGACGGGCCCCTGACCATTGACCTGGACTCCACCATCTGCGAGACCTACGGACTGGCCAAGGAGGGCGCCCGCCACCACGGCTATACCGGCAAGCGGGGCTACCACCCGCTGCTGGCCATCGCCGCCGGCACCGGAGACGTGCTGATGTCCCGGCTGCGCGAGGGCCGGGCCAACACCGCCCGCGGCGCCGCCCACTTCCTGCGGGAGACGGTGGGACGGGTGCGCTACGCCGGGGCCAACGGACGACTCACGCTACGGGCCGACAGCGGGTTCTACACTCATGGCGTGGTATCCATCTGCCGCAAGATGGATGTCCGCTTCTCCATCACCATCCGCCAGCACAAAAGCCTGCACAATCTCATCGAGGCGATACCCGAAGATGCCTGGACGCCGATTCCTTACTGGATGGACGGCGCCGCCGATGTGGCCGAGACCACCTGCACCCCCTTCCAGGCCGAGGCGGACGCCGCGCCGGTACGGCTCATCGTCCGGCGGGTGAAGCCGACGCCCGGTTCCCAACTGGCCCTCTTCGCCAAATACAGCTATCATGGCTTCATCACCGACCGGGACGGGGAGTTGCTCGAACTGGAGGCTGACCATCGCCGCCACGCCGAGATCGAGAATGCCATACGCGACCTCAAGTACGGCGTCGGGCTGAACCATCTCCCCTCGGGCCGCTTCGCCGCCAACGGCGCCTGGCTGGCCGTCCAGACGATGGCCCACAACCTGGCCCGCTGGACGGCGCGGATCGGTCTGGGAGAGCGGATAGCCACCACCAAGACCCTCCGGCGGCGGTTCTTCTCCCTGGCCGGACGGCTCACCCGCTCGGCACGCCGGTTGACCCTGCATCTTCCGGATCGCTGGCCTTGGGCTGAGAAGTTCAGCCGCGCCTTGGCCCGGCTGCGAGCCATTCCACTCCCGGCCTGACGGCACCGTCGGCGACCGACCCACCCACCGGACAACCGAAGATCCCCGCAGACTCGTGCCAGCCCGGTCCGAGAGAGTTCCCTGCTGCGTATTCTCTCGCCATCCCGCGCATCGCAGCTCCCGCAGACGGCCATAGGGGCCCCTGTGCGGCGATGAAGACCGTCCGCCGACCTCCCTACCCCAAATGGAACCCAGGCTATTTCCCCTGTAGCTCCCTCACCCCCCTTCCGCTTTCCTCACGCCGTCCATCGGTGTCCTTCGGTGGATTCGGGCTTAGGGGGGACGCGCTTCTTCTCGTAGCGCTTCCTCTTCGGGACCCTCCTCCTGCTGGCCAATCGATGCATAGCTACCAGCACGGACCGTGCATTGGCTGGATACCTGTCGCCGGCCTTCCACTTTTCCAAAGTGTTGACATGGTTACCCAACTGATCGCCGAGGGCTGCCAGGGTCCAGCCTTTTGCCTGTAATTCTGCTAACTTCTCCTGAATCTCCTTAACGCTGACAGAATACCAAATATCCTAGGCTTTGGATATCTGCTATTGCTAAACCCGAATCCACCGAAGGAGGGCGTCGGGTTAGCGTCCTGAGGCGGCAAGAAGGTGCTCCTGTGCTTCTGGGATAATGGTTTTGTAGCAAAAAAACGGCCCCGGAAAAGGAGCACCCAGTAGATGCTGCCACGCAACCACCCCGACCGGATCCAAATCACCTTCGACGACCGCCGCTTGGTGGCCAATGCCGGGCTGCTCCTTCCGGCCACCCTGGCGCGGCACCTCGGCCTGCCCGAACTCGTCCGGCAGCGCCTCGACCTGGGCGATGCCCCGGGGCGGGCGAACACGAGCGACAAGATGATGACGCTGGTGGCGTCTGCGCTGGCTGGGGGCGACTGCATTGACGACGCCGATGTGTTGCGCACCGGGGGGACGGCCTGCACCCTGGGCGGCACTCTCAAGGCGCCATCCACCCTGGGCACCTTCCTGCGCAGCTTCCGGTGGGGCCACGTCCGTCAACTCGACCGGGTGAGCCGCGAGTTGCTGGCCCGGGCTTGGCAGGCCGGGGCGGGACCCGGCGACGGGCCCCTGACCATTGACCTGGACTCCACCATCTGCGAGACCTACGGACTGGCCAAGGAGGGCGCGCGCCACCACGGCTATACCGGCAAGCGGGGCTACCACCCGCTGCTGGCCATCGCCGCCGGCACCGGAGACGTGCTGATGTCCCGGCTGCGCGAGGGCCGGGCCAACACCGCCCGCGGCGCCGCCCACTTCCTGCGGGAGACGGTGGGACGGGTGCGCTACGCCGGGGCCAACGGACGACTCACGCTACGGGCCGACAGCGGGTTCTACACTCATGGCGTGGTATCCGTCTGCCGCAAGATGGATGTCCGCTTCTCCATCACCATCCGCCAGCACAAAAGCCTGCACAATCTCATCGAGGCGATACCCGAAGATGCCTGGACGCCGATTCCTTACTGGATGGACGGCGCCGCCGATGTGGCCGAGACCACCTGCACCCCCTTCCAGGCCGAGGCGGACGCCGCGCCGGTACGGCTCATCGTCCGGCGGGTGAAGCCCACGCCCGGTTCCCAACTGGCCCTCTTCGCCAAATACAGCTATCATGGCTTCATCACCGACCGGGACGGGGAGTTGCTCGAACTGGAGGCTGACCATCGCCGCCACGCCGAGATCGAGAATGCCACACGCGACCTCAAGTACGGCGTCGGGCTGAACCATCTCCCCTCGGGCCGCTTCGCCGCCAACGGCGCCTGGCTGGCCGTCCAGACGATGGCCCACAACCTGGCCCGCTGGACGGCGCGGATCGGTCTGGGAGAGCGGATAGCCACCACCAAGACCCTCCGGCGGCGGTTCTTCTCCCTGGCCGGACGGCTCACCCGCTCGGCACGCCGGTTGACCCTGCATCTTCCGGATCGCTGGCCTTGGGCTGAGAAGTTCAGCCGCGCCTTGGCCCGGCTGCGAGCCATTCCACTCCCGGCCTGACGGCACCGTCGGCGACCGACCCACCCACCGGACAACCGAAGATCCCCGCAGACTCGTGCCAGCCCGGTCCGAGAGAGTTCCCTGCTGCGTATTCTCTCGCCATCCCGCGCATCGCAGCTCCCGCAGACGGCCATAGGGGCCCCTGTGCGGCGATGAAGACCGTCCGCCGACCTCCCTACCCCAAATGGAACCCAGGCTATTTCCCCTGTAGCTCCCTCACCCCCCTTCCGCTTTCCTCACGCCGTCCATCGGTGTCCTTCGGTGGATTCGGGCTAAAGCCAGACGTTGTATGGTATTGTTAACCTACGCCAGAGGGTTGACATATGGCGCACGCATGTACTATGTTTGGGGAAGGTCTGGCTCCTTAGATTCGTGACAGAGTGTCGATGAGGACGCAGAGGGGAAGAATGTGGCGGGTGTACTAGTGGTCCAACATCATTGAAATGAATACCATGATAGTCATTGTTCCTCTTGGGGGTTCAATCGTAACGTTGAACCGAGGAGGAACCATGATGTCTACCAAGAAGTACCGTATCAGACTGACTACCGACGAACAACAGGAACTCAACGCCTTGGTCTCACGCGGTCGGGCTGCGGCGTACAAACAGACCCATGCGCGCATTCTGCTGATGAGCGATGAGTCACGCTCGGACGGGGGAATGAAGGACGCGGACATCACCAGCGCGCTCGGTGTGGGACAGTCAACGGTCGAGCGAATACGCAAGCGCTGTGTGGAGGAGGGGGTCGAGTCTGCGCTGAATCGCAAAAAGCAACTGCGTCGGCGTCAAAAGAGACTGGACGGCGAAGGTGAAGCACGGTTGATAGCGATGGCCTGCGGGGAACCGCCGGAGGGGCGTGCCAGTTGGACCCTGAAGCTGTTGGCTGACCAGTTGGTCGAGTGTGAGATAGTCGGGACCATTAGCACCGAGACGGTTCGCCAGGCGCTTAAAAAAAAACGAACTGAAGCCGTGGCTGAAGCAGAGTTGGTGCATCCCGCCCGGTCAGAGCGCGGAGTTTGTGTGCGCGATGGAAGACGTACTGGAGGTCTACCAACGGCCGTACGATGGGAATGAGGTTCTGGTGTGCATGGATGAGACGAGCAAACAGCAAGTCAAGGAGACGCGAGTGCCGCGTCCCGCAGCGCCCGGCTTATCGGCGGCATACGACTACGAATACGAGCGCAATGGAGTGAGCAGCCTGTTCATGCTGTTTGCACCGTTGGACGGATGGCGCCGAGTCGAGGTCAGAGAGCGTCGCACGAAGGTGGACTGGGCGCATGTGATAAAGGAACTGGTCGACGAGGACTACCCTGACAGAGACCGGATCGTGCTGGTAATGGACAATCTCAACACTCACAAGCTGTCCTCGCTATACGAGGCATTCGAGCCTGCTGAGGCGAGGCGTATAGCTGAGCGACTGGAGATACACTACACTCCCAAACACGGGAGTTGGTTGAATATGGCGGAGATAGAGATCGGTGTGCTGGCTCGACAGTGCCTGGACCGACGGATTGCCAATCAAGACATCCTGCGCGGCGAGGTCAATGCTTGGCAGAATCAACGCAACCGGGATGTGATACGAGTGGATTGGCGCTTCACTACCGAGGATGCGCGCATCAAGCTAAAGTCACTCTACCCATCAATACAAAAACGTTGAACCACTAGCAGAAATCACCAGAGCTCTTCGAAGCGCCGACGAGCAGCTTCTCAAACGATTTGACCAAGCATTGCAGGTGAACTACGACCTAAGTCGTACACTTGTGAGCTTTCAGGTCGCCAAGTCTGAGAAGGTTAGTCGTTGGTGCAAATACAAAGAAGGGTTTTCCGCTGAGCTGATTCGATACATACTCAGACAGACAGAGCTGACGTCTGGGCGTATCCTCGATCCTTTCGCGGGTTCGGGTACGGCACTCTTAGAAGTGGCTCCGGAAATCTGAACAGGGGGATAAGTGGAATCGCTGCCTGATTGAGGGCATGATAGTGCTCTCGGAGACAGGAGCGAGAGATGAGCAGACGACCCCGCCGTAACCACTCGGCAGAGTTCAAGTCGAAGGTGGCTCTTGCCGCAGTGCGCGGCGACCGGACACTTTCGGAGCTGGCAAGCCAGTTCGATGTGCACCCGAACCAGATCACGCAATGGAAGACCCAGTTGCTGGATCGGGCGGCGCAGTTATTTGGGGCCGGGACAGGGCAGGCTGAAAAGCCGGTAGATATGAAGGTCCTTCACGCTAAGATCGGTGAGCTTGCGTTGGAGAACGATTTTTTAGAGGCCGCGCTCACGAAGGCGGGATTGCCGGGCGCAAGGCGATGATCGACCGCGATCACAAGCTGCCTCTCGCCCGCCAGGCAAAGGCAGTGGGCATCAGCCGCGGGAGCATCTACTACCGGCCACGGCCGGTGGGCGAAGCCGGTCTCGGGCTGATGCGCCGCATCGATGAGCTGCACCTTGAGTATCCGTTTGCAGGCAGTAGGATGATGCGAGGCCTGCTCCGCCAGGAGGGACTCTCCTCCGGGCGTAGACACATCGCCACACTGATGCGGCGGATGGGCATCGAGGCGCTGTACCGCAAGCCCAACACCAGCCGGCGACGGCCCGGCCATACGGTGTATCCGTACCTGCTGCGCGGGCTTGAGGTGAGCAGGCCCAACCAGGTGTGGGCAATGGATATCACGTACATTCCGATGGCCAGGGGGTTCGTGTACCTAGCCGCAGTGATGGACTGGCATAGCCGCAAGGTGCTGGCCTGGCGGGTATCGGTCACAATGGACACAGACTTCTGCGTGGAGGCGCTCGAAGAATCCCTGGGACGCCACGGCGCGCCGGAGATATTCAACACAGATCAGGGAAGCCAGTTCACAAGTGATGCCTTCACCGGCCTGCTGAAAGCCAATGGGATCCAGATCAGCATGGACGGGAAGGGAAGCTGGAAGGATAATGTGTTCGTCGAACGACTGTGGAAGAGCGTCAAGTACGAGGAGGTGTACCTGAGAGCCTACGAATCGGTCCCGGAAGCCAGAACTGGACTCGGGCGGTACTTCGAGTTTTACAATGCCGGACGGCCCCATTCGAGCCTTGGGGGAATGACGCCGGACCAGTTCTTTGACAGAGCGCCTGCCGAGTCCGCGGCGGCCTAACGCACGGCAGCGCGATTCCACTTATCAAACCGGGCAGCGCTGTTCAGACAAACGAGACCACCTCTCTTCGCAGCAAGCAAATTTGGTTTGGACTCGACGGGAATAGAGTTGTTGCCCAACGCATCCCAGATCGTTAAGGTGCGAAAACTGGTTGATGCCACCGATCGCCATGCGATGGCAAAAGCCATTCGGCATTTCAAGGATGCTGCCGTCTGGAAATTCTTGGGCATCGGCCATCCGTTTCGTCATTTGTCTATCACTCAGGGGGCATTTCCTGGAAAGACTGAAGCCGAACTTGGTCGCTATTTGCATGAAGCGGAGAGGGTTCCTGATGAACGGCTGCGCGGGATCCTATTATTTGCTGCCATGTGCGTTCTTGAGTCGGTGAGCTATACGCGGAAGGATGGCGTGTACCTAAGGTGGGATTCCCGTGCGAGGCGGCGGCACGGTAGGACACCGTTCGATAAGGGGAAGATTGCGGATTTCAGCGAGGCGATTACAGAAAAGCTGGACCAGATTGCCGTCGATATTAGTGATGACCCCCCTCGGGGACTCAGCGGATTGCCGACCGAGAGGCGAGGAGAAATCCACATCATAACCGGGTCATGCCTTGATGTCTTGCCTCAGCTAGAATCCAATTCTTGATTCTCTCGTAAAAAGTCTGTGCAGGTCGAATTAGAACAACCGTGCCCTTGTCTGGGTACAATACACAGTCTCTGTTCCGTGTACTACCCCAACATACGGTAGCGCTCAGATGTGCTAACTCGCTGGAACTTCCTCAAAACGGGTTTTTACGAGGGAATCAATTCTTTCGATGGGTTGATCACGTCTCCGCCCTACTGCAATCGGTACGATTATACGCGTACGTATGCGCTAGAACTGGCAATTCTAGGAGTCGACAACGAACTAATTAAGACGATACGGCAGGCCATGCTGAGTTGTACAGTCGAGAATCGTGAAAAAGAGGACCTACAAGAGAAGTTCGGCTCGCGTCTGTACGAAAGGGCGATGAACGCGTTTGAGTCTCAGGTCTTACTCCAGTTGATACTTTACCACTTGGAGCAATGCGGGAAAAAGGGGTTGTTGAACAATGTCGGAATCCCTCGCATGATCCGAAATTACTTTAAGGAAATGGCTCTTGTGATCTTTGACTGCGCTAGGTTGCTAAAACCGGACGCGCCTCTAGTCATGGTCAATGACAATGTGCGCTACCATGGAGTTCATATCCCGGTGGACCTCATCTTGTCAGACATGGCGGAAATGGCCGGGTTTCAGGTGGAAAGGATTTGGGTGCTGTCCAAGGGTAAGGGTAACAGCAGCCAGCAAATGGGTGTGCACGGAAGGGAGGAGGTGAGGAAAGGTGTCTACGTGTGGAGAATTTAGAGGGCCGTTAGCCACTGCGCCAGTTCCGAGACCTGCCCCGAGTCAGTCAAATTGGCTGCAAAAGCCAGCTCACCCGACCGAAGCTGCGAGAAGATCTCGGTTGCCATCGACTTTTCGATAGCCGCTGCCGTGAAGAACAGCTTGGGTCCCGGTTGGGGAAAGTTGGAAAGCTTTCCCGTATGGAACGGCAGCGACCAGTTCCTCTCGAATCTTCGTGATGCCTACAGCCGCTCGGGCATCTTTTGCTCGTTCCAGATTCGTAGCAAGTTGCCGTGCTTGGGCAACAAAGGGATCAGCCCTCTTGATTTTCTCATTCGCCTGGTTTCGGAAGCCATGGCGAGTGGCAGATGAGGTTGTAAGCAGGTCTTCTGGTTTTCGTATAGAGCCAGCGGTAGCACTCATTGAGACCTCGCTTATTGAGACGAGTAGCTGTCAGCGTTTCCGGGACAACATCGTCTTGCACCTAAACCAACGTCTGCGACCGTTCTGGATACAGCACAACCGTCGAGCGCAGTTCCCAACGGCGACACGATTACACATGGAGCCGGAAGTGGGTGAGTGGGGAAGGGGAGACTCGAACTCCCACGCCTTGCGGCACGTGGTCCTAAACCACGCTCGTCTACCAATTCCGACACTTCCCCACGGCGCGCCAGTGGCGTCGTCGATCATTATATAGCCCGGGGTATTTGCATGTCACGGCGGCTACCACCGCACCGACGGACCGACGCCTCGCGCGGCGCTAGAAGCCCGCGCGCTTGTCGCACACGTAGAGGAAGGGCTCGTTGGCCAGAAATCGGCGAAGGTTCTCCTTGAAAATCCGCCTTCGCCCCTCGGACATATCCGGCGTCAACGCCGAGGCGTGAGGCGACACGACGACGTTGTCCATGTCCCACAGTGGGCTATCGCTGGGAAGGGGCTCTTCCGCCAGCGCGTCCAGAGCGGCCCCAGCCAGCCGGCCGGATCGCAGAGAGTCGACCAGCGCCTTCTCGTCGACGATTTTGCCCCGCGAGATCACGACAACGTAGGCGCCATCCTTGAGCTGCTCTACACGGCGCCTGTCTATGAGCCCGCGGCTCTCCTCGGTCAGTGGCGCGGTGACGACGAACCAGTCTGACATCTGCATCAGCTCATCCAGCCGCTCCATCCCCCACACTTCCCTGACCTCCGCAGGCGCTGGCATGGGGCGCGTGTCGACGGCGTATACTAGCATTCCGAAGCCGTGGGCCCGTCTCGCGATGGCCATACCGATGTCGCCCAGCGCGAGGATGCCCATCGTACTGCCGCTCAGCTCCACGAACCGCCCGTAGTACTTCAACGGCTCCCAGCGGTGGGCCTGCTGGTCCTCCCACTGCTCGCGCAGCCGGTGCGTAAGGGTTATCATCATGCCGAAGACGTGGTCGGCCATTGGACCGGCGTGAGGACCGCGGGCGTTGGTGAGCACTACATCGCTGTCGATCAGCTCAGGAATCGCGGTGATGCGGTCGATTCCCGTGCCCGGACAGTGGAGCCAGCGGAGCCGCTCCGCCGCCAGAAAAACGTCTCGGGACGGCCAGCCGTAGTACGCGTCGGCGTCTCGAATCAGGCGCATCTGCTCTTCGACGGTCTGCGCGGCCTCGAAGGTCACAGCCGGAAAATCGGCCTGGAGCTCTTTAACGAACTCGACCTCAGCCGCCTCTTCGCTGGGTGTCCTGGTCATGACGATCTTCATCGATGGGGCCTCCTCCTGCCGAAACTCGGACGAGTCTATCACTTTTGCCCCACCGCTGCGACATTGGAAATCAGCCAGCGGTGTGGGCCAGCCGGCTTGCCTGGCGACCCACTGCAACAGCTATTCGGCCCGCCGCCGCGCGCCTGATGGGGGCAGCCGGGGGGACTGCACGCGCAGTTGTCCCCTGGAAGGTCCTTTTCCTCGGGTGTGCGGTGGAAATCGAAGGTGCCGTCGGCAAGGATGGGTCCGGGGAATCCCTGGGGGCCGCTGGCCCCAACGTTCGCCAGATAGATGCGGTCCGGCACCTATCGGGTCCCGCCCGCGACTCCCATCTCGGCCAGGGTCAACGAGATCTCCTCACGCGCCGACGGGTCCTCTTCGCACGCGAGGGCCGTTTGAAGCGCCTCTGCTGCCTCCCGCCCACCAATTCGGCCCAGCGCCCAGGCCGCATGAAGGCGGACGACGGCGTCAGGACCCCCCAGGCACCTGGTCAATGCTGGTACGGCAACGGGGTCGGAGATGTTGCCCAGCGCGACGCAGACGTTGCGCTGCAGGCCCACACGCTTGGCCCGTTTGATGGGGCTGTTGCGAAATCTTTCGCGAAACTGTGCGTCCGTCAGCTCCAGCAGTGGAAGCAATGCCGGCGCGGCGAAATCGTGCCGCTGGCGGAAGGCCGGTTCCAGGCTGAGGGCGGCCTTACGGTTGACGGGGCAAACATCCTGGCAGATGTCGCACCCGAACACCCAGTCCCCGACCAGGGTGCGCATGTCCCTGGGAATTGGGCCGCGTAGCTCGATCGTCAGGAAGGAGATGCACCGGGTGTTGTCGATGACGTAGGGGGCGACGATGGCCCCCGTGGGGCAGGCGTCGATACACCTTACGCAGCTGCCGCACGTCTTCGCCAATGGCGCGTCGGGCCTCAGCTCAAGGTCGGTAATGACCTGTCCCAGCAGCACCCACGAGCAGTGGCTGCGGGTCAGGATATTCGTGTTCTTCCCGAACCACCCAACACCCGATCGCTCGGCGGCGGCCCGGTCATTCATGGGACCGTCGTCCACGAAGATGCGCGCCCTCACTTGCCGTCCCACCCGAGCTGACAGCCCCTCCACAAACTCTCTGAGGCGGCCCTTTATCAGCCCATGGTAGTCGTCTCCCCAGGCGTAACGGCCGATCTTACCGTGAGGCCCGGGGCCGCTGCTCGCGGGCTCGCCGGTAAGGTAGCTCATCGCCAGGGATATGATTGACCTGGCCTCAGGCAGGAGAAGCTCTGGGTGGTTGGCCTGGTGTACGCGCTCCTCCGTGTACCAGGGGAGCCCGTCCATCAGGCCGTCGCGCACAAGTTGGGTGGCCGCGCGCTCATCCCTCAGAAAGGGCTCGGCCGTGGTAATGCCGACGATGTCGAAGCCAAGGCCCCGGGCGTAATCTTTAATGGACTCTTCGAGCGTCGCCATCGCTGCTCGATGCTCCAGGTCTTCTCTCTGGACAAGCGTCCCAGGATAATGGCTTTCATTATGGCACAGAGGCCCGGCACGCGTATCATTAGCTCCTTCTCCCCTGGAGGGAGAAAGTCAGAGCCTGCCCTGAGCTTGCCGAAGGGATGAGGGGGCGCCGACCATAGTCGGAATCAAGATGCCTCTGATGACTCTTTCCGGCCGTTGGCCGGATGACCCTCACCTCAATCCCCCCTCGCTTGAAGGGAGAGGAAAGGGACGGCACGACTCCCGCAATGAGCTCCGAGACAGCCTCCCCGGCGCGTATCCACATTGGGCGAGGCGGCACCCGCTCGAGGTGGCCCAATCTGGTCCATGAGCCCGGCGCGCGCGCGGCACACCCGCCTGTGGAGCCTGACGCGTGGGTGTGGTAGGCTAGACGTCAAGGGCTGTCGTGTGCAGTGCGGGTAGGCCCGACTCGGCCCGCTAAAAATTCGCTTGACTTGGGGCACAGCATTTTCTATAATCTCGCAATAATCGCGCCAGGAGGTGGCAATGGGAGTACCCCAACTCAAGGAGGCTAGGCGGGCCTTCGGTTTCGACGAGGTGTCCATCGTTCCCGGCGTCGCCACCATCAATCCGGACCAGATCAGCACTGAGTTTTCGATAGATGGCATCACCATGTCCATGCCTATCCTGGCATCGGCCATGGATGCAATAGTCTCGCCGTCGTTCGCCGTGGCGTTCGACAAGCTGGGCGGCCTTGCGGTTATGAACCTGGAAGGGGTCCAGACCAGGTACGACGATCCCGATGAGGTGCTGGACCGGATTGCGCGGGAGCCACAGGAGGGAGTCACAGCGCTGTTCCAACAGCTCTACGCGGCTCCTATCAGGGAGGACCTGATAGGAGCTCGCATCGATGAGGTCAAGTCAGGCGGCGCCAGGTGCGCCGTTTCTGTTACCCCGGCCAACACCAAGCGCCTCGCGCCGATAGCCGTTGATGCCGGCGCCGACCTGCTGGTTGTGCAGTCCACCGTCACCACTGCTCGTCACTCCTCCAAGAGCGTCCGAGGCCTGGTTTTTCCCGAGCTGCTGGAGATGATCAACGTGCCGGTGCTGGTTGGCAACTGTGTTTCATACGATGTGGCCCTGGAGCTGATGGAAACCGGCATCCACGGGGTGCTGGTGGGCGTGGGCCCGGGCGCCGCGTGCACCACCCGCGAGGTCACCGGCGTCGGCGTGCCCCAGGTTACCGCCACGTTGGAATGCGCTGCCGCCAGGGAGGAGCACCACCGGCGTACGGGAAGGTACGTGCCCGTCATCACCGATGGCGGCATCAGGACCGGCGGAGACCTGTGCAAAGCGTTCGTCTGCGGGGCCGACGCGGTCATGATAGGGACGCCCCTCGCTCAGTCGGAGGAGGCGCCCGGCAAGGGGTATAACTGGGGCATGGCCAGCCCTCACCCTGCGTTGCCGAGGGGAACACGGGTCGATGTGGGGGTGAGGGGCTCGTTGGATCAGATCTTGTTCGGCCCCACGTCAAAGACCGACGGCACCCAGAACCTTATGGGGGCGCTGGCGGTGTGCATGGGCATGGTGGGCGCATTCACCATACGCGACATGCACCGCGCAGAGCTTGTTGTCGCCCCTTCCATGAAGACCGAGGGCAAGCACTTCCAGCTTGGCCTGGACTAGCTCGCTGGCAGGCCCCTGAGCGGCGCATCTGAACATGCCCAGCCGAGAAGAGTAGTGCATTTGCCGGTCACCCAGGCAGGAGGCGGTGGGTCCTTCCGTCGTCGTCGGCCGGCAGGGCGTAGTCACATTCACCCGCGGAGGCCTCAGCCGGGGACGCGCTGTGCGGCCAGCCGCCTCGCGGTAATCGTGTACTGCTTCTCGCCCAGCGGCTGCGGCTCGTCGGGCTCGAACCCGGCTTGGCGCAACATCCCCTGCGTCTCTGCGGCCGACAGGCGCGACCCGTCGTCCCCGGTCTGTGGAATCCAGTTGACGATCAGTACCCGGCCTTCCGGCGCCAGCAGACGAGCGATGTCCCCTACCATGTCGATTCGGCCGGCAAGCTGCTGGGGGTAGTGCAGCACCTGCACACAAATGGCCCAGTCGGCGATCTGGTCCGACAGTGGAACCCGTTGCCCGGAGCTAAAGACGGTGAGGATATTCCGGTGCCCGGCACTTGTGGCCCTGCGGTCGACCAGGTCGAGCATCTTCTTCTCGATGTCGACGGCGTATACTCGGCCCAGCGGGCCCACGATGGCCGCAGCAGCCAGAGTGAGAAAGCCGGGCCCGCACCCATAGTCGATAACGGTCTGGCGACGGCGCAATCCGACCCTGGCCAGCAAGTCCTGGGGACTTGTGCCACCGAGTCGGCCGTCGGCGTCGAGCAGGCCTGCGACCCACTCATCGTCATAGCGCGGACTCATTTACCCGCCCCACTGCGGCAGAGCCTGCCGGCCTCGCCACAAAGGCCCGTACTCTGCGCCTGGCCGCTCAGCGACCGTCGAGGATTATCCACAATTACGGTGTTAAGCTGCTCGACCGTCGCCACTGCTTGCTCCAGCAGCCCCGGCAGCAGGTCGTGATCGTTGCCCCCCGGGCCGCCGTTGGTCTGGTCCACCACCGTTACCCTGCCAGCGTCCACGCAGCGTATCAGCTCCTGGTAGGTCAGCCCTGGATTGTTTGGGTCTCTCTTTCCCAGGTTGTCCATCGCAATGATTATCGCACTCCCACCAAGAAGCCGTAGGCCGCGTCGCCCCACGCGATAAGTATGTCGCCAGGCTTGACGCCGGCCTTCTGAAAGTCGTCAACGGTGAGCGGCTCCCCGGCATTCTTGAGGGACAGGGTACATGCGGACGCCTCTCCCATGTATCACCGACCACCCCGCCGGAGCACGGTTCGCCTATCGGTGCACGTGGGCGTCGAGCCCGACCAGGAGCCGGTCAATGTCCTCGCGGTTGTTGAAGACAAGCGGGGCGTCGCCTTAGTCCTTGTACAGGCGTCCACAGGTCGCCCACATCATCGCTCCACTGGCCTGCCAGGCGCTCCACAGCGGCCCGAGTGAGGCTGGAGCCGGCGGCTTGACCCCCCACTGAACAGGTAGACCCTGTGCTCCATGTCGGGAAGAGCGCCCGGACCTCGCTAGGCTTCGTGCCGTCTGTCTGTCCAATCATCGTCGTCGGGTGTCAAGCGAGTTGAGGGCATCTCAATAAGACCAGGCGTTGGAAGGCGGCCGCCGTGTCATACGCGAGCGCCGCATCCGGCGAGTTACCGGGCGGCGCTTTGATGGGGTTTCAGCGAGGGCCTGTTGGCGGCGTGGCCCGCCGCACCGTTCTACGCGTTGCCGGGGCGCCGACGCTAATGGGAGATGCGCAGGCCCAGCCTGCGCGCGAGCCTCTTCCACACCGCCTTGCGATGATCTCGCCCGCGTATTAGGGGGGCGCCCCGCGCGCTTCGTCTCCCCGCTCTGCTCGGACCGCGCCATCTGACGGGCCATGGTGGCGACTTGTACCCTCAACTGACGCAACTCATCTTCCTGTATGAGCCTGATCCCACTATCGTCCGGGGAGATCGACCGCCCAGTGTGTTCTTCCGCCGAGTCGGGGGTCGTCCAGGGCGTATCCACGAAAAGCTGCTGCAGCGAATCGATCCAGTCCGCCAGCTGCCTGAGCCCCTGCGTTTCTTGTAAGAGGTTGATGGCGGCAGCGGACCCCTCCGGTCGGTCGCTGGGCTCAAGCCGTTTGGCCAGTTGGTTCACCTGGGATTCCAGCTGGCTTATTCTGAGCAAAGCTTCTCCGTACTGGCGCACCAGAACGCCGTAGTTGGGTAGCCCCTGCGAGTCTCCGTCAGGCTCTGTTTCCGGCGCCCCGCTGATGGACCAGATGATTGGGTCGTGCTGTGTTCCCGGCTGTTGCTGTTCCGACATCTCACCTCCGTCGAGCTGAGAATCAAGTAGTTCAGCCCCATGGCCCAGCCGTGGGGCGATGGCTATCCAGGCATCAACGCGTGAACCTCGCCGGCAGCATCGGGGCTTGCGTGGTCGTCATTCGCCTGCCGACGACGGGTTAGACGCGATGTACTTTCAGGGAACATTATACTCACAATTCTTGGCTCGTCCAACAGGTCGAGGGAGAATGACACCGCCGCGGCGGGGAACGCCTCCGTTCCCATCTGCATCACCGGCCCCAGCTGCTGTGGCGCGATCTCCACCACTATCAGGCCCTCTGGCCGTAGATGGCCCCGCGCCTGTCGAAGCAGTTGGCGGGTGATGTCGAGGCCGTCCTTGCCACCGTCGAGGGCGTGCGGAGGCTCACGCCTGATCTCCGGCTGTCCGCGTGTGAGCTCCTCTGTCGTCAGGTAAGGTGGGTTCGATACTATCACGTCAATGGGCTCCCGGAGCGCTTCGAGCAGGTCACACTGGACAAGTTGCACCCGGTCTGTGACCGAGTGTCTTCGCCGGTTGACGTCGGCTACCATCAATGCCTCGTGGCTCGAGTCCGTGGCGTAGATGGCCGCCCGCGGCAGGTGGCGGGCGATGGCGATGGCGATCGCCCCGCTGCCCGTCCCCACGTCCGCGATCACCGGCTCTTGATCGGGCCTTTCCTTGTAATGCTCCAGGACCGCGTCGACGAGAAGCTCGGTTTCCTGGCGGGGGACCAGCACGCTGGGGTTCACACAGAAGTCGAGGCCGTAGAACTCGCGGTTCCCCAAAATGTAGGCGAGGGGTTCTCCAGCCACCCGGCGTTGCAGGAGCCGGTCGGCCAGCTCCTTTCGCGGGGGGTCAAGCTGAACGTCCAACGCAGCGAAGAAATCGGCCCGCCCCATGTCCATGGCGTGCCTGAGCAGCACCTCGGCCTCGATTCCGGCGTCAGCGATGACGTGCTTCCTCAGTCGCTCGGTGGTCCGCGCCCACCACTCCCCAACTCTCATAGTCCTGCTTCTTCCATAATGCGGGCTTGGTCCGCGGCGGTCAATGCCTCGACGAACTCGCCGATTTCGCCGTCGAGTACCCCTTCAAGGCTGTGGCTGGTCAGAGACACTCTGTGATCGGTGACCCGGTTCTGGGGGAAATTGTAGGTGCGGACGCGGTCTGAGCGGTCGCCCGAGCCGACCTGCGAGCGGCGCGTCTCTGTGAGCTCCGCCTGCTGGCGCTGGACCTCTCGAGCCAACACGCGAGACCGCAGAACGGCCATCGCCTTCTCTTTGTTTTTGAACTGGGAGCGCTCGTCCTGGCAAATGGCGACGATACCGGTGGGTGTGTGCGTGATTCGGACCGCGGTGGCCACCTTCTGGACGTTCTGGCCGCCGTGGCCACTGGCGTGGAAAATATCGATCTGAAGGTCTTCGGGGAGGATCTCCACGTCCACTTCCTCGGCCTCGGGGAGCACCGCAACGGTCGCCGTCGACGTGTGGATTCGTCCGCTGGATTCGGTGACCGGTATTCGTTGGACGCGGTGGCCCCCGCTCTCATATTTGAGGCGGCTGTACGCTCCCTGGCCCTTGACCTGGAAAACGATCTCCTTGATGCTGCCCAGCCCAGTCTCGTTGGTGCTGATCACCTCGATCCCCCATCCCTGTCCCTGAACGTAGCGCGAATACATCCTGTACAGGACGGCGGCGAAAAGGCCCGCTTCCTCCCCCCCCGTACCTGCGCGGATCTCCATGATCACGTTCTTTTCGTCATTAGGGTCCTTGGGCACCAGGGCCAGTCGCAGCTCCTTTTTAATGCGCTCTTTGAGCTCCTCCAGTTGGACTAGCTCATCCCGTGCAAGGGCTGCCAGATCGCTGTCGGACTCGTTGTGCGCCATCACTTGGGTCTCCGCCAGGTCCGTGGTTACCGTCCGGTATTGTTGTGCCAGGGAGGCCAGGCGCCTAAGCGATGCGTGCTCTTTGGCCAGCTTCTGGACGCGCGAGTAGTCGGCCGACACCTCCGGATCTGCCAGGAGGCGCTCTATCTCGTCATAGCGCTGTTCTATCGAAGCAAGTCTCTCTAACATCGCTGCACGTTTAGCTAGAAGTATTGTATGAGATGAGTGGTGCGTCGCGCACCGGTCCCACCTAGTATACCAATTGGGCCACAAGGGCACCGGGAGCGCAGCTGATGGGGGCTGCAATATGACGACACTGAGGGGCGCGTTGGGCTGACGGTGCGGTCTCTGGCGAGTAAAATGGGGGACCTAGTGCATGATCAACGGACGCATTAGGGAATAGGGTGCCGACGCCTTATGCCGGCCTGGGTAGAGGCAGGTTTCAAACCTGCCCATACGGTACGGTTTCGTCGTGGGCGCGTAACACGTTCCCCAACACCTTGTCTGGTGTCGCACTAGGTGGGTGTGGGGCCGAGCATGGTGAGCAATACGTTGCGGCTCACCTCTTGCTGCTCGCTCTTGGCAAGGTCTCGCAGGGTAACGGTGTGTTTGCTGAGCTCGTCCTCACCGATGATAACCGCGTGGCTTGCCTCGATGGCCGAGGCGTAGCGTAGCTGGCTCTTCAGGCTTCTCCCCGAGGGAGCCGGGACCGCGGCCACACCTCCTCGACGGAGCTCCGAGCACAGTGCCAGGGCGGCCGCTTTCGGCTCCTCGCCCGTGTGCGCGACCAGGACTTTGGTGCGTGGCTCTCTGGCGACAGGCCCCTGCCGGTCTTTGATGCTGGTCAGGACGCGCTCGATACCCATGCCGAACCCGATGCCCGGGGCCGGACTCCCCCCCAGGACCTCCATGAGCCCGTCGTACCGGCCGCCCGCGACGAGTGTGCTTTGCTGGCCCGCGGCGGGAGGCACGATCTCGAACACTGTGCGCGTGTAGTAGTCCAACCCTCTGACCAGCCGCTTTTCGATCTGGTAGGGCAGTCCCAGAGCGCTGAGGTGCCTCAGCAGGCCCTGCCAGTGCTCATTGCACGCGTCGCACAGGTTGTCGACGGAGCCGGGGGCCTCGGCGATCAGCGGCTGGCAGGCGGCGTTCTTGCAATCGAGGAGTCTGAGGGGGTTGGTCTCGAGGCGGCGCCGGCAATCGCCGTGCACCAGCTCGTCCGAGCGGGAACGGTAGTACGACCGCAGCCTGTCAATGTATCCCGGCCGGCACTGGGGGTCGCCGATGGAGTTCAGCAGCAGAGTAATCTCGCTGATGCCTACCGCCTCTAACAGCAGCCAGGCAAGCTCGATGACCTCCGCGTCCATGGACTCCTCGGCCTCGCCTATCGCCTCGATGCCGAACTGGTGGAGCTGCCGGTATCTCCCGGCCTGGGGCCGGTCGTATCGGAAGAAGGGGCCGATGTAGAACAAGCGCAGGGGCTGTGGTAGATTGTGCATCCCGTGCTGGAGGTAGGCGCGACACACCGGCGCGGTACCCTCTGGACGCAGGGTCACGAGATCGCCACCCCTATCCTCGAAGGTGTAGGTCTCCTTCTCGACGATATCGGTGACCTCTCCGATGCTGCGTACGAAGAGGCGGGCGTCCTCGAATATGGGGGTGTCCAAGCGCTCGTATCCGAATCGGACGGCCATTTTCTCGGCCATGGCCTGGAAATGGCCCCAGTACCTGTGCTGTGCGGGCAGAATGTCTGCCGTGCCTCTCGGCGCCTGAAACAGTGGGGGACTCATCTTTCGTGTCGGCTCTTCCTTAGCCCTACGGCGGTCGTGTCCATGATCGCGAAAGTTCCGCACGACGTGCCGACATCACGGGTAAGGTATGGCGCGTGGCGACACAAGGGGACTACGAGAACACATCGGATGATACCACAAGTCCGACGGCCAACCCCATACCCCGTACCCTCTCCGGAGGGCTCGTGCTATACTTGTGCCAGAGAGAGCGCCCGAAGGGCGTGACTCGTTAGCTGATGGAGGAAATGTGACCTCGGCGCAAAGCCTGCTGGACAGGGCATCGGAGTACCTGCCACAGGACAAGATAGCTCTCATCGCGGACGCCAGCCGGTTCGCCGAGCAGGCGCACGACGGCCAGGCGCGGCTGTCTGGCGAGCCCTTCTTTGAGCACCCGCTACAGACCGCGCTCTATCTGGCCGATCTTAAATTGGACTCCAACGCCCTGGCCGCCGCGCTCTTGCACGACGTGATTGAAGACTGTGACGTGCGCTCCGACGAGCTTGCCCGGCTATTCGGCGATGAGGTCGCCAAACTGGTGGAGGGCGTTACCAAGTTGACTCGGACCGAGCTGATGACGGAGGAGCGAGCCCCCGAGCTGAGTATTCGCTCGGAGGACGAGGAGGTTCGCGCGGCCAGCCTGCGCAAGATGCTCATGTCCATGGCCGAGGACATCAGGGTGGTGCTCATCAAGCTCGCCGACCGCCTTCACAACATGAGGACGCTGGCGCCCCTTCCGGAGCACAGGCGCATCGCCATCGCCCAGGAAACCCTAGACATCTACGCGCCCCTGGCGCACCGGCTCGGTATCTGGGAGATGAAGTGGCTGCTCGAGGACCTTGCATTTCAACACATCAATCCCGAGGCGTACCGAGACATTTCCAAGCTCCTGAACTCCAAGCGGGCCGAGCGAGAGGCGTATGTTCAGCGGGTCATCGACCTGCTGCGGGTCGAGTTGGACGCGGCGAAGATAGAGGTGGAGATCACCGGCCGGCCCAAGCACATCTATAGCATCTACAAGAAGATCCACAACTACGCTTCGCAAAACAAGCAGGTCGGCGAGATATACGACCTCTTCGCCCTCCGCGTCCTGGTCAAGGATGTTTCGGACTGCTATTCGGCGCTGGGGGTCATCCATTCCAAGTGGCGCCCGCTGCCGGGCCAGTTCGACGATTACATCGCCAACTCCAAGGACAACCTCTACCAGTCCCTTCACACGACGGTGCTGTGTGAAGACGCCTCTCCGGTGGAAGTGCAGATAAGGACCCACGAAATGCACCGGCTGGCGGAGTATGGCGTCGCCGCCCACTGGCTCTACAAAGAGGGCCAGGCCTCCGATGTGCGCTTCGAGGAGAAGATGACCTGGCTGCGCCAGCTTTTGGAGTGGCAGCGCGACGTCAGCGGCGCTCAGGAATATGTGGAGTCGTTCAAGACAGATGTTTTCAAAAACCAGGTGTTCGTCTACACCCCAAAAGGGGACCTGAAGGAGCTCCCGGCCGGAGCTACACCTCTGGACTTTGCGTACCGTATCCACACCGATGTGGGACACCGTTGCATAGGGAGCAAGGTAAACGGCAAGCTGGTCGCCCTGCAGTATGAGCTCAACAACGGTGACACCGTCGATATACTGACCAGCAAGACAGTCCGCGGGCCAAGCCTTGATTGGATGAATCCAAACCTGGACTACGTCAAGACCGCCTCGGCCCGGGAGAAGATCCGCCAGTGGTTCAACCGCCAGACCCGAAAGGAAAACATAGGGCGAGGGCGCGATATCTTCCACAAGCAGTTGCGACGCTTGAATACCGACCTGGATGACCTAGAGCTGGCCAGGCTGATGAAGTTCGACACGACCGAGGAGTTCCTTGCGGCGCTGGGTAGCGGGTCCATCACCACCACACAGGTCGTCAAGGGGCTGGCCTCACAGGAGGTCAAGCCTCTGGAAGACCAGCGGGTCGCCCTGCCCACAATTGGCCCGGGTTCCGGTATCGAGGTGCTGGGCGTGGGCGACCTCCTCACCAGGATGGCCCGCTGTTGCAGCCCCATACGCGGCGAGGAGATCACAGGCTACATTACTCGCAGCCGTGGCGTAACGGTGCACCGCATGTCTTGCCCCAACGTACTGAGCGAGAGCGAGGTGGAGAGGCTGGTACAGGTAAGCTGGGGGAAGACCCAGACCCTGTACCCGGTCCGAATACGGATCGAGGCATGGGACAGGGTCGGTCTCCTGCGCGACATCACTTCCCTGATGTCTGACGAGCGAGTGAATATCGCCTCTTGCGTGTCGGAGGAGTATGATGACGTGAGCGTCATCTCGCTCACGGTGTACATCGTCGGCATCGACCAGCTTAGCCGCCTTTTCTCTAGGTTGGAGGGTGTCGAGGGGGTAATGCAAGTCGACAGGGCCAGATCATGACCAGGAGAACGTGGCCCGCAAGGCCCGTTACGTCCCGCGGGATGACATGCTTTGATCTCGATGTCGCGTGGAACGAGGAGGTTTGTGGTAATTGCCTAGCGCAAAGTCCGGCCGAGTAGCCGAAAGAAGGCGCACGAGAAACGCTCCGCTCCGGTCCAAGGCCAAGACCTTCGTGACCACCACACGGCGGCTGATCGCCGCCGCCGACCTCGAGGCGGCCGAAAAGGCCCTCCAGGACGCGGTGGTGGCACTGGACAAGGCCGCCCAGAAAGGGGCCATTCATAGAAAGAACGCGGCCCGTCGCAAGTCCAGGCTTATGAAAAGCCTGAACGCGGCAAAGAGCCGGTAGGCGACGCTGCCGACGGCGCCCTTTGGCGCGCATCAAGCGGGGCCGCCGCATACCCGGCGCGAGCCAGGCCCCCCACAGTGGGTAGAGGCAGCCGCCGGGCCTGCTGCGGGGCTGGCTATTTACAGTACCCAGGTCCGATGGGTTGACATGCCGCCCCCGGCGTGGTACATTTGTTCCGCACATTCGTACTGGGCGTTTCGTGCGTGAACTGAGTCAGCGAGGGAGCCTGTGAAAAGGAAACTTTCACATAAGCAACAGCGAATCCTGGGGTTTATCGGTCGTTTTGTGGATGATAACCCCTTCCCACCGACCATCCGCGATATCCAGGCCGGCTGCGACATTAGCTCAACGTCTGTGGTGGACTATAACCTGCAGATACTCGCGCGCGAGGGGCACATACACCGGGAGGCCGGAGTGTCGCGCGGAATCGAGCTCCTTACCGGTAGGCCTGCGGGCTCCAGGCTAAACATGGTGCAGGTCCCGGTACTGGGCAGTATAGCTGCGGGGGAGCCGCTCCCGATACCGCGATCAGATTCGTGGCGGACCGAGGCGGTAGAGAACCTCGACCTGCCCTCCTTCCTCACCAAGGGGAAGCCAGATGTATTCGCCGTGAGGGTGAAAGGCGAATCGATGATCGACGCGCTGGTCACCGATGGCGACCTGGTCCTCTTGGAGCCTATAAGTCAGCCCCAAAACGGCGACATGGTGGCGGCATATCTGACGGACCGAGAAGAGGTGACTTTGAAACACTTCCACCTGGAGGGGGGGATGGTAACCCTCCGGCCGGCTAACAGCGCCATGGAGCCCATAAGCGTGCCCGCGGAGAACGTGGCTGTGCAGGGCCGGGTCGTCGGAGTGGTCAGAACGGTGTAGCCACAGTGCACTCCTCTGAGGCGTCGCATCGAGCCGGGCGTTGGGCCCGGCTCTTTTGTTTTACGGCGTAGACTGTGGTGTGGGACCGCCGGTGGCGGCTATTCTGCCCGCCATGGCTCACTTGCATCACTCGTCCTGCGTCCCCAGGCGGCCCAGCCACTCACGCTCCAGCGCCTCCAGCGACTTGCCGTACACCCCCTCGTAGTCCGGCGACGGTGGCCCGAGAGGAGGGCCCGGGGGTGGAGGCATGCTGGCCCATAGCCGCCCGACCGCCTCCATCCCGTACTCCTGGCTAAGGAAACCCACGAATGAGCCGTACTGGCCGTAGAGGGTATCACGCCTCGCCCAGCACTCGTCGGCGGTGAGCCCCGCCCAGGGGACCAGGTCGCCCCGCTGGTCAAAGGGTATGTACGTGCCTTCGATAACAAAGGTGCGCACCGCTTCGTCCAGCGACGGCCAGCCCAGCCAGGCGATGACGTACTCCTGCGCCCACAACGTGGCCACCCCCTCGTTGAGCAGGCCGTCAGCCGGACGCCCCGCGAATCTGACAGACGCGACCTGATGCCCGAGCTCGTGAGCGGCCACCGCCAGGACCTGGACCTGCGGCGTCTCGACATCCGCCGCGATGCGGCTGGCGTAGTGGGGCGGCCCCGGCACGGCCAGCCCGCGGGGTGGGCAGTACCGAGGGCTGTCCGACGTAAGGGGCGCGGGAGGACCAAACTGGACCTTCACTCGGTCCGGCGGCTCCACGCCGAGGGCGTCGCCGTTGGGTGTGGCGTTACCGTGGGTCGCGCGATGCTTCGAGCCGCCTCGGGTCCGCCCCAGGCCATAAGCAGAAACGCGGCCATCGGTGCAATGTAAGCGTTGCGAGCCAGCGGCGACCTCATGACATCATGCTAACGTTGGAGCGTGGGGCCGGCAACCGGGCCAAGCGCCGCGTTTAGATTGACGCCCGTAGCCCCGAACGGTAAGATGGGGGTATGAATTTTGGGGACACGGAGGGGCAGCTATGCCGTTTGTTCATGGTGTAGGCTGGATCGAGCTGGTCATAATTCTGGTCATCGTGATGATCATCTTCGGCGTTGGCAGGCTGCCGGAGATAGGCGGCGCTATGGGTAAGGCGATACGGGAGTTCCGCACTTCCCAGAGTGGGGACGCAGAGCGCAAAGAGAGGGCGGAGGTGGAGGCCGAGACGAAGAAGGAGTAGTGGCTCGTCCGACTGCGCGATTCAGCAGGCGATCGACCGTTCAGAGGCCCCCGGTTACATCCGGGGGCCTCTCTTTTCTATCTCTGCTTGGTGTCCAGCTCGAGCTCCTGAGTCGCCGACCGCCGTCTCCTTCCGCCCAGCCTGGCCAGCCAGATCCCCGCCTCGTACATGACGATGATGGGCAGGGCCACCAGAGACTGGTTGACGGGATCGAAGGTGGGCGTGATGATGGCGCCCAGTATGAAGGCGGCGACTATCGCGTACCTCCGGTTCCTGGCCAGGAAGCTGTGGCTTACCACCCCTACCTTCGAGAGGAAGAACATCACCAGCGGCGTCTCGAAGATGATGCCCATCCAGAACAGCAGCGTGAGCATCAGGTTGACGTAGTTGCCAATCCGGATGGCGGGCGTGGCGACGTCTCCTCCGAATGAGATCAAGAACCTCACAGCCGGCGGAAAGAGTATGCGGTACCCGAATACGGCGCCTGCCGCGAAGACCAGGAGGCTTATGGGCAGCAGGGCGAACAGGTACCGCCTCTCGCCCGGCGTCAGCCCCGGCGCGACAAACATCACTATCTGGTACAGCAAGAAGGGCAGGGACAGGAGCAGGCCTCCCAAGAGGGAGACCTTCATCGCGGTGCCGACGAACTCGGTAAGGTCGATGTAGATGGGCTTTTGGTTGGGAATCCCCGCGAAGCCCTGGGCTGGCAGCAGCAGGAAGGAGAGGATCTGCTTGTGGAACGCAAAGGCGATGCCGGTGCACACCAGTACTGCGGCGGCCGACCAGGTCAGTCGCCTGCGCAGCTCGACCATATGCTCCGTTATAGTGAACTGCTTTTCCTTCACGACCTCTCTGACTCCTTCGTCCCGCCGGTCTCGTCATTCGGCGCGGCGGACTCCGAGGGCTTGAACGCCACCGGCCCATCGTGGTCTGGAGCGCTTTCCCGGGCATCGGCCGCTGTGGAAGGCGAGAAAGAGGAAGGGCCGGCGTCACGGTGTTCTGGCTGTTTCTCCGTTCGATCGACCTCCGCCTCATCGAGAATCAGGTTGGGCAGCCCCTCTGACAGCCGCCTCGCCTCTCTCGCCGCTCTGCCCAGCAGGCGGCCCGCGTCGACCATCTTGTCCGGCCCCATCACTATGAACGCGACCAGGAGGATGACCAGAATCTCGAGCGTCCCCATGCCCAGGATGTTCACGGCAGGTTGTCCTCGCTTTCGCCGCGAAGGGAGCAGTCCACGCACTGCACGGGAGGCTGCCAGTCGGGCCTCATCTGCACGGCCGCTCCCAGCCGCCTTAGCAGCGACGCTACCTCGCATAGCGGGAGCCCCACGACGTTGAGATAGCAGCCGACCAGGCCCTCCGCGGGGTGGAACAGGCTATCCTGGACTGCATAGGCCCCGGCCTTGTCGAAGGGCTCTCCCGACCTCACGTATGCCTCCACCTCGGTGTCGGAGTACCGGCGCATGGTAACCTCGGAGCTCGTCGCCGAGGTCAGCCGCTGTCCCGACTCGACATCGAGGGCCGTCACACCGGTGACGACGCGGTGAGTGCGGCCCCGGAGGCGGCCAAGTATCGCCGTCGCCTCCGACGCGCTCGCCGGCTTGCCGATGATCTGGCCGTCCAAGACCACGGCGGTGTCCGCGCCCAGTACTATTGATCTCCGGGAAGTTTTTGCGACCTCCACCGCCTTTGCCAGCGATAGGCGCTGCACGAACTCCTCCGCCGGTTCACCAGGGCGCGGCGGGCCCTCCTCGCCGGCGGGGGTGATCGCCTCGACCGGCGGCACGAAGTCCGCGATCAGCGTCCGCCTGCGCGGAGAGCCGGACGCCAGCACCAGGCGTCTGCGTCCATTCCACATATATGCCTATTCTATCGCACTTGTGGCGAGGTGGCCTAAGGTGTGGAGGAAAGCGTTGCAAGACACTCGACGTGATAGGTCTGTGGGAACATGTCAACGGGCTCCACGGTCTCCACGCGGAGGCCGCCCTGTACCAGAATGTGCAGGTCCCGGGCCAGGGTCTCCGGCTCGCAAGACACATAGGCGACCCGGCGGGGCGCCCACTGCACGATGGCGTCCAGGGCGGCGGGATCGCAGCCCACCCGCGGCGGATCGAGAATCACGGCGTCGGGCCTCTCGTCCAGCGTTAGCAGCACCTCTTCGGTCTTACCCTGTCGGAACTCGAGGTTACTCACCCCAAGGGTGTTGATCGCCGCATCCTTCACCGCGGCCGCCGACTCCTCGATGGCGATCACCCGCTTGACGGACGGGGCGAGCAAGACGGCGAATGTGGCGACACCCGCGTAGGCGTCGATCAGGGTCTCGGTGCCATCCAGCTCCAGCCGTTCGCGTACAAGCAGCGCCAGCCTCTCGGCCTGCCTGGTATTGACCTGGAAGAATGAGGGCGACGCTATGCGGAAGACCTTGCCGAGAAGCTCCTCTCGATAGTGGGTCTGCCCGGTCGAGATGGGGATACGCTCGCTGCGAAGCGTCGGCTGGACCAGCCAGTCCCCCGTGGCTACGCCGTACCGTACCGAGAGTTGGCTGGTCTCCTCGCAGCGGCCCTGCAGCTTCTGGAGCGTCTCATTTATCCACGGGCTCATCAACATGCACTCGTCGATCTTGACGAAGCGTCGGCTACTCCTGTTGACGTACCCGAGAGAGCCGCTGTGCCGAACGGTGAACCGGGCGTGGTTCCTGTAGCCGTAGACCTGCTCGCTCGGCATGGTGTCAGATACCGTGACGTCCTCGAGCTCATGGAATTGCCGCAGCTCGCGCCCGACGGCCTCCCGCTTCAGCTCGAGCTGGTGGCCGTACTCGATGTGCTGCCACTGGCAGCCGGTGCACGGTCCGAAGTACGGGCACGGTGGCGCTACTCTGTGCGGTGACGCCTCGAGCACCTCTGCGACCACGGCCCAGACGCGCCTGTTGCGCTTGCGACGTGGCCGGTAGCGTAGGACCCGGCCTACGACCTCCTCGCCCGGTATGCCCCCAAATACGCTGATCTGCTCGCCGTCGAGTTCGGCGAGGGTATCGCCCTGGGGACCCATGTCTCCCAGAGTAAAATTGGCGAGCTCTGGGGCCTGCTCCGGCTCCCCTATTCGTATCTGAGCGGTCATTGGAGGCCTCACACCATCAAGGGCCAATATAGCACATGCGGATCGCGCCTGAGCGCACCCAGGTCCTCACCTCTTTCCCCACTCCGCCCGCGGCATGAAGAGCGGCATGAAGAGAGGAATGGTGCGTCCCGTTGTTTTGCCCTTGAGCCGTAGCGGGGGAGCGGGAGACGCTGCCGGTGGAATCTGCTATGATTTGAGCCGTACACGTATAGCGGACGGGACATGCCTGAAGAACGAAGACTTCCCCCATGGTTGAAGGTGAGGATGCCCGGCGGCCCCAACTATCTGGAGCTAAGGGACCTCCTCAGAGGCAATGGCCTTCACACCGTGTGTGAGGAGGCACGTTGCCCCAACATTGGCGGCTGCTGGGAGCGCAGGACCGCCACGTTCATGGTCCTGGGGGACATCTGCACGCGCGCGTGCGCCTATTGCGCGGTGACCACCGGAGTGCCCACCGGCCTCGACCTTCAGGAGCCGGCGCGACTCGCCGAGACGGTGGTCCGGATGGGTCTCAAGTACGTGGTCATAACGTCGGTGAACCGCGACGACCTCCCGGACGGCGGTGCCTTCATTTTCGCCCAGTGCATCCGTCAGATACGCAAGCGGCTGCCCGCGTGCAAGGTGGAGGTCCTCATTCCAGACTTCTGCGGCGACTGGGACGCGCTGGCCACCGTGATGGCCGCCGTGCCCAACACCCTGAACCACAACATAGAAACGGTGCGCAGGGTGTTCCACCGGGTGCGTCCCAGGGGCGATTACGACCAGTCACTGGAGCTCCTGTCGAGGGCCCGGGGCCTTGACCCCACCGCCGTCACCAAGTCGGGCATGATGGTGGGACTGGGGGAGACCTGGGACGAGATCATCCAGACGATGCGAGACCTGAGGGCGGTGGACTGCGACCTCCTGACCATCGGCCAGTACCTCCGGCCCTCACAAAAGCACATCGCCCTGGCCAAGTGGTACACGCCCCAGGAGTTCGAGGAGCTGGCGGTCGAAGCGAGGTCCCTGGGGTTCCGGCACGTGGCGTCGGGTCCCCTGGTGAGAAGCTCGTACCATGCCGACGAGCAGCACGCAGCGGCGACGGCGGCCGTCGCCGTGTGAGACTCTGAACGCTACCGCTTTAGCTCACCGGTGGGGGTGACGCAGCAGGCGTCCTAACGGCTGGGAGAGTTCGACGAGCTAGAGAAGTCGGCAATCAAGGCGGCCAATTCGTCCGGCCGCTCCTGTTGGATAGCGTGGCCACAGTCGAGCCATTCGACCTGCAGCTTCGGGTACCTCCGGTGCACCTCCTCCACAGCTTGTCGACTGAATTGCGTGCCTTGGGTGGCCATTACTAGCAGCACTGGGCAAGTGATTTGCTCGTACGTCTCAACCGATGGAGGTTCTGCGTCATCGACGGCCCGGTTCAAGGCCATGAAGTGGTCAAGCGACTGTCGGCTGCGGAGTAGCCCGTCAGCCCCCGCTGTGAGGCTATGGCGAAAGGCTGCTTCCGAAAACTCAGCCTGGTGCTCTGGGTCAGACGTTCGAATCCAGGCGAGAAGCTCCTCCAGATCGGCGGACGTTCCGGCGAAATCGAGCACACGAGATAGAACAGGATGTGTCCTGATCTGCTCTTCCATCCGGATCCAGACATCTTCTGAAAGCTTCGTGTATTCTCCTGTTATGGGACCGTCTACGCACACAACACCTGCGCAGGACGAGTACTGGGCGGCATAGTTGAGCGCAATCCACCCGCCCCATGAATGCCCGACCACAATGGGGTTGTGTAAGGCCAGAGCTTCGATAATGGCTTGAATGTCGCCTGAGAGGACGCTGTAGGAGTAATCCTCAGCGCTATCGGACTGCCCGTGGCCGCGCTGGTCATACGCAACGGCCCTGAATTGGCCAGCCAGACGCGGTGCGAAGCTGTCCCATGAAGTGAGGTTTGGTCCCGGCCCACCGTGCACCAAGATGAGCGGTTGCCCTGCGCCACCGTAGTCGCGCACAGCCAGCCGAATGCTCCCAGAGTCGACGAAAAAATCTGTCTTGCGAGCGGGTTCCTCAGCCTGGTCGCCCTGTTGAGTCACCTGATGCCTCCCAGTAGTTAAGAGGTAAGGGTTTCCACCAGAGCTTACACTGTGCGTAACCGAGTGGGAAGCGGATACCTAGGGCGCCTGGAGGCACAGGCCGGAGTTGGCTATGCCCTGAAGGCCTTGATCACGCGCTGAGCGGCCTCGTAGTCGCGGCGTCCGCCCCGCATTATGGGCGGGACCAGGTAAATGGACCTGAATCCCTCATCCACGTAGTTTTGCAACACCTGGAGGGCGATATCCTCGCCGGACCGGCCCCTGTCAAGGTCGTCGGTCACCCACCTGGGGACCTCGCCGAAGACAAGGCTGTCCTCGGTCATGACCTGGACCCCACAGAACACGGGAGCGCCAATCCCTTCACCGTACCTTTGGGCGTAGCCGGCCAGGAACTCCTTTAGCCGCAGCGGGTCGAACAGCGCTTGCAGCAGAAAGAACTGCGCGCCGGCCTCGACCTTCCTCCGCGTAAGCCTCGTCTCGCCCTCAATCTGATGCCCCAGATCGATGGTGGCCCCCACGCAAAATCCGGTCGGGGACCGGAGCTTCGCCCCCTTGAAGTCGATGCCCTCGTTCATCGACCTGATGGAGCTGACCAGTCCCGTCGGCCTGAAGTCGTCAACAGGCTTTACCGCGGCCAGGTCTCCCTCGGTGAACGCGTCTCCCTTGAGGGCTACGACGTTTTCCAGGCCCAGGAGGTCCGCACCGAGCAGCAGACTCTGAGCGGCAAGCTTGTTCATGTCCCGTGTGGCCAGGGAGAACACCACGTCTCTGCCGGTGTGCTCCCTGATCCAGTAGGCTGCGAAGGCGGAGTTGACTCTGATGGACCTGCCCGGATTGTACGCGACCGAGATGAAGTCGGCGTCTAGGTGTCGGGCAGGCTCAAGGAGACGGGGGTCGGGCCCGCGAGGCGGGGAGAAGTCGCAAATGAACAGGACGGCCGCCTCATCCTGGGCGCGTGTCTCAACGATCGTCGCCATTGTGGTCACCCCGGGCGGCGGGTATTTGAGTCTGTGCTAGGGATAGGCCGGGACTCGGCGAGGGGCTCCTGAAGCGTCGGATGACATGCTCGGGAAGGTCGACACGGCCCGTGGCCGCTCCATGCGCGCTCGCGGTGCGTGGCGGCTACTTCCAGCCCAGCGCTCCATTCTTGCGCGGCACCAGCGACACCCTGTGGCCGTCCATGCACTTGTACCGCTGCTCCCGGACGTCAGGCCGCTTTCCTGACAGCGACGATTGGTCCATCGCCCTATCGCAGAAGGGGCAGTTGACCGCGTACGTCACCCTGTTGCGCACACGAATCAGCTTGACGTGGGTCAGCGTGTCACTCAAGGACGGGAAATCGCCGACGTATCTGAGCACATATAGCGTGGCGGAACTTATGATACATCTCGCCCTGACGCGTGCATCCACGAGTGTTTGGGAGTAGTCTACGTAGCTGCAGGTGGGGCACTGTGGCTCATCGTACCCTCTCATCAGGCGCGTGTCGCACCTGCGGCACAGAGTGGGTGGTGCCGAGGAAGCGACGCCCCGTGGGTCGCTTCTCTCCCTCTCTACTACCTCAAGTTCCGGCGTCGGGGTGGGGGGCGCATAAGGCGCGTAAGGCGTGGTAGAGACGTCGGGTGTAGCGGCCGATATGACCATGGCGGTCCTCCCTTATCAACGTCTGTCCGAGCACGAGCCGATGATGGAAGGTATGCCAAGACGCGGCCTTCTCCTGGCCGCTGGCGGCGGCCGGGGTCAACGGTTCAGGAGCGGGTTGGCCCGCGAGCGCCTGGGTGCTGGCCCCAAGTGGAGAATGCGTGTGCACCCCAGCAGGAACTGGATGCATACCCCCAAAGCAAGGACATTGTTTAACATAAGTATAAGAAATGTCAAGAAGTCGAGCCGCCTCTCAAATTCGTGATGATTTTCACGCACCGCCCAGCTCTGGGTGCAGCCACCCACCTGAGGCTGCGTGCTCATGCGCAGGACCGGCTAGGTGCACCCACGCCACGCTCTGGATGCTGACCCTGAATACCGGAGGGGGGTGGCGGGCCTCATCGGATTCGTTGCCGGTGAATGCCCGCTCTCGCGAGCCGCTGCCCACCCCTGCGCGGCCCGCTCCTATCCCAGTAGACGGGATGGGGGACAGCGGTTACAATTAGCGCGCCCTGTCTGACCCCGCTCCACCCGCCTGGGCCGTCGCGCGCTATCCGCGGACGAGACGCAGAGAATCGAAGGCGGCGTGAGTGGGCCCGTACCCTCGCTCTCAGGAGGCAGCCATGCCGGTGGATATGATCGTCTGTGTCAAGCAGGTCATGGACCCTGAGACGCCAGCCTCGGCGTTCCGGATAGACCCGGACGCCAGGCGAGTCGTCGAGCCCCCTGGGATACCTCCGGTGCTCAACGGGTTCGATGAGAATGCTGTGGAGGCCGCGTTGCGCGTGAAGGAGGCCTCCGGTGGCACCGTAACTGTCCTGGGGCTCGGGAGGCAGTTTGTCATGGACGTGATGAAAAAGCCGCTGTCGATGGGCGCCGACGAGCTGGTATTGGTTGAGGACGACGCCCTGGCGGACCTCGACTCCTCCGCCACCGCATACGCTCTCTCCGAGGCGATCAAGAAGATAGGCCGATACGACCTTGTCCTTTGCGGTCGCCAGGCCTCCGACTGGGACAACGCTCAGGTCCCCCTCGGCATTGCCGAGCTGCTGGGTTTGCCTTGCCTCACCATCGCCCAACAGGTGGAGGTGGTGGACAGCGGCCTCATCGTCCAGCGGGCCCTGCCCGACGGATACGAGGTGGTGGAGGCCGAGCTACCGGCTCTGGTCACCGTTAGCAACGAGCTGGGCGAGCCCAGGTACGCCACCCTCCGGGGCATCATGGCCGCCGGTCGCAAGGCGCCGACCGTGTGGACGGCGGACGAACTGGGGCTGGAACAAGCGAGGCTGGAGCCAAAGGTGCGGGTCACAGACCTTTTCGTCCCCGTCAGCGAGAAGAGCTGTCAGTTCATCGAGGGGGTGGATGAGGACGACGCCGGCCGGCAGCTAGCGTTGAAGCTGCGCGAGGACAAGCTGATCTAGCTGATGCGCGCCGGCGCCGCCTTCTGAAGGTGAGTCCGGCTGAGACTACCGTCGCGGGACGCCTCGATGGCGGCCAAAGTTACCCGCGGGGCAATTGACGAGGGGTGCGAATGGTTGAAATACTGGTGTTGGGAGAGTTGGCCGACGGCGGACTGGAGCCGGTAACGGGGGAGTTGCTGGCGGCCGCACGGGGTCTGGGTGGTGAGGTGGGGGTTGCGCTTCCGGACCCCGGCATGGACGGCGAGCCCAGTGAGGCCTTTGCCCTGGGGGCCGACATCGCGTATCTGTTGCAGGACCCGCTGCTGGCCGGACCCTCGATTGACGCTCGAGTGGCCGCCTTTGAACATGTCTGCAGGCAAACGACTCCCAGGGTGGTCCTGGTCGGCAGGACCGGGTCCGGGCTCGATATCGGCCCCCGCCTGGCCTTCAGGCTGGGCGTCGGTCTGGCGCAGGACTGCACCGAGGTAAGGCTCGACCCCGATACCAACCGGGTCGTGGCCACGCGGCCGGTGTACGGGGGAAACGCCGTGGCGACCGTTACATTCGCCGATGTCGACCCGCAGGTGGCGATGATCAGGGGCGGGGCGTACGACCAGTTGACGCCGGACCGGTCTCGAACGGGCGAGGTGGTCTCGGTCACACCCCGGCTGGACCCTTCGGTCGTCAAAGTCAGGCACGTGGAGACAGTGCTTCGGGAGAGAGCGGGCGTCAGGCTCGAGGATGCCAACGTCGTCATCGCCGGGGGTCGGGGACTGGGAGGGCCCGAGCCGTTCGCGAAGCTTGAGGAGCTGGCCGGGCTGTTGGGAGGCGCCGTGGGAGCTTCCAGGGCGGCCTGCGACGCGGGCTGGCTCGATCACAGCCATCAGGTCGGCCTGACGGGAAAAACGGTGACGCCGGACCTGTACATTACCGTGGGGATCTCGGGGGCGAGCCAGCACATGGCCGGCTGCTCGGGGGCGAAGCACATCGTGGCTATCAACCGTGACCCCGATGCCAACATTTTTAAGGAGGCCACGTACGGAGTGGTAGGCGACTGGAAGAGGATTCTGCCGACGTTCATAGAGACCGTTCGGGAGCTGGTCAGCTAGTGGCCATGCGTCGGCGCAATTTTGAGGAGGCAGCAAAATTAGCCTGATGAATGGCAATTTTTATCTAGACCTGCAGGAGGTGATGGAAAGCGCGGACAGCGCGGAGGTAGTTTCGCTCTTCTTCACCATGTTTGGCAAGGCAGTCATAATCGATACGCGATCTTTCGGCGATCAGGGCCCGCTGGTCCAAATCATGCCCATGGTGGCTTCCCCCCGGGAGCGCCTGCGGAGCTTGAGGCCAGCGTTCCCTCGGGTGAATACCCTGACCGTCATTCCTTGGCCGAGGTACGTCAACAGTCTGGTGACGCTGGGGGTCTGGGACCGAATCGTGAGGCGCCTGGCCGATTCCGGCCACGATGAGGCCGTCGTGGATTGCGCATCGGTCCTCGATGAATTGAGGCGGCTGGAGAAAGCGGAGCTGGGCGCGGTCGTGTCAGGGCAAAACTACTACACAGTCTGGTCGTCGAATCACTAGCGGAATCTGTCCCAGCGGGAGGGCCGGAGGTTTCGGTGACGGTAGGAAGTGGCCCCTTGCCAGGTGCCGGTGGCTATCCGAGGGGCTGTACACAGCGGGTGGCGGAGAGGATGGGATTCGAACCCATGGTCCCGCGTAAACGGGACACGCGATTTCCAGTCGCGCCCATTCGGCCGCTCTGGCACCTCTCCGGTGTATATGTGGCGGTGTTCTCGTATAGAGTGTCCGAGGACACGAGGCCGGGGGCAAACGAGCCCGAGCGGCCCTGGGGACCCGCCGGCATTGGGCTGCGCAGCTGCCACGGAGAGGGTGGGATTCGAACCCACGATGAGATTGCTCCCATACTGGTTTTCGAGACCAGCGCCTTAATCCGCTCGGCCACCTCCCCCGGAGCGCGATCATAGTATAACATCCACATTGAGCTCGGGCTGTCGGGATGTCCTCGGATCCCGGCAGGAGACCTGGCGGCCTCCGTGGGAGAGGCCCTTCCAGGCAGGCCGGCCCTTCGGCCGGGACCGCGCGGCGGCCGGTGCGAAGTCCAAGCGCATTGACCGCTTGCGGACCCCGAAATATACTTCCGGGCGTCCGGCGCCCGCCATTCGGCGCGCTCAGGCCACCTGCCACGCTCAGGATGTGCCGTGGTGCCCCGGCTCGCAGGTTTCAGTAGTAGTCCCATGACGGTCTCGACACCCCGGGATGGGGGCCTCATGGAAGCAGGGCCCACCGGTCCTATTTGCCGCCTTGCGCGGACGGCTCGAACAGGAGACGCCGATGAAGGTAGTCGATCTCACGACCACGGTGCTTGTTTACCCCGACGCTAGGCCCGTCCAGGACGCCACGATCCCCCCGCCTGGTGCGAGCGGCCGTCGCCGGCTGTTCGTTCACATCAAAACTGATGAGGGGCTGGAGGGCCTGGGGGTCGGCGAGGCGTCTCCAGGGGTGCGCGAGGTGATCGAGACAGGCCTAAAGGACTTGCTAATCGACCAGGACCCCTTTGACACCGAGAGGCTGTGGAGCGACATGTTCTGGCGAGTGCGCGGGTACGGGCGAAAAGGCGTCGCGTTTTGCGCCCTGTCGGCGGTAGACATCGGCTTGTGGGACCTGAAGGCGAAAGCGCTGGGGCTGCCGCTGTATAAGCTCCTTGGGCCCTACAGGGGGTCGGTCCCCCTGTACGGTAGCGGCGGATGGACCAATCTCTCCATGGAAGAGTTGGCGGAGGAGATGGTGGGCTTCGTGGAGCAGGGATTCCGGCGCGTCAAGATGAAGGTGGGCGTGGACTTCGGCAGGGCCGAGAGGGAGGACGTCGAGCGCGTCGCCAGGGTGCGCAAGGCCGTGGGCGACGACGTCGCCCTGTACGTCGACGCCAACAACGGCTACTACCCCAAGCAGGCCATCTACATGGCGAGGGAGTTCGAGCAGTACCAGGTAGGCTGGTTCGAAGAGCCGGTGCTTGCCGATGACATCAAGGGTCTCGCCGAAGTCAGGCAGGCCACCAGCATTCCTGTTGCCACCGGCGAGCACGAGTACACCAAGTACGGGTTCAGGGAGCTGATAGCTGGCGGTGGCGCCGACATAGTGCAGCCCGACGTCGGACGGGTTGGCGGCGTCTCCGAGTGGATGAAGGTGGCCCACCTGGCCCACTCATTCAACCTGCCGGTGGCGCCCCATGCGGTGCAGGTCGTCCACCTCCACCTGGCATGTGCCACGCCCAATCTCAAGGTGGTCGAGTCTCTGAATACCGAGATGGAGGGCGATCGGGTGTGGTACACCGAGCTACCCCCGCAGAAGGACGGGATGTGGTCTCCTTTCCCCGACAGGCCCGGCCTCGGTCTGGAGCTGGACCCCTACGCAGTGGAGAAGTGGTCCGTGCGATAATCACCGTGCGCCGTTGGTGTTGACGAAGGTCCCTGCTCTGCATATACTCGTCGCAACCGGCGGTCCGGCTCGCATTCGTAGGGCAGGCCGGCGTGTAGGCGCCATAGAGGTGGATTGACATGCGGCTTGGCGACGATGTGCGGGGAGGCGCCGGCACCGTGGTTGACGACCATGTGCCCGCCATGTCTGGTGACCACGAGAAGTTTCGCAGTCGCGCCTACGCCACGGGCTATATCAAGGCGCTGATGGATGCCGTAGGAGGCCCGGCTTGAACGAGTCATACGCCCACCCCGATGTACTCGTGAGCACCCAGTGGGTGGCCGAGCACCTGGAAGACCCATCCGTCGTGGTCGTGGAGGTCAACTCCGACCTTCAGGCAGGCTTCCTGCAGGGCCATATACCGGGCGCGGTCGGTTGGGGGCTACACACCGACATGGAGGACCAGGTGCGGCGAGACGTGCCGGGCGTCGCACAGGTGGAGGGCCTTCTAGGCCGCTCGGGCATCGACAACGACACGGCGATTGTTCTCTACGGCGACGGGAACAACCGCTCCGCCACATGGGCGTTCTGGGTCCTGGAGTACTACCGACACAAGGACCTGCGGCTCATGAACGGGGGCCGGACGAAATGGATAGGCGAGGGCCGCCCGCTCTCGCAGGAGGCGGCGGTCCCCACCACGAAGACATACCGGGCGTCGGCGCCGGACCGGTCTCTCAGGGCGACGAAGGAGTACGTCGTACAGAGCATCGGTAACCCGGCAGTCAAGCTACTGGATACGCGGACCCACGAGGAGTACTCCGGGCAGCTCACGTCGGCGCCCGGCACCCCTCAGCCCGAGATCTACAGGAAAGGGCGAATTCCCACAGCCGTCCACGTGCCATGGGACGATGGGGCGGCCGAGGACGGCACATTCAGGCCAGCCGAGGAGCTGCGCGGTCTGTATGCGGCAAAGGGGCTCGACCCGGCCCACGAGGTGATTCCCTACTGCCGTCTTGGTGTGAGGGCTTCCCATAGCTGGTTCGTCCTCACCCACCTGCTGGGCTATCCAAGGGTGCGCAACTACGACGGCTCCTGGACCGAGTGGGGCAACTCCACGGGATTGCCCATAGAGATAGACACGTCGCCGGCGCCGCCTCATGCCTGAATCTGCCGGGTGTCATTGTCATCCCCGCCCCCGCGTAAAGGGCCGCCGAGCGGGTGGGGCCGCTACGCAGGGCGTCTGTTTCGAGTCGGGCGCCGCTGAGTCGTCTGGGGACAACATCGGATAGACGTCCGGAGTTCCGGCCCAGCACTGCTCACCTCTAACACCCCTCTGGTATACTGACCAGGCCAGCTTCTATCGAGGATTTCAATGGTCATTGGCCCCACTCCTATCCAGGATGAGCAACGCTCAGAGACCGGCTTCCTGGCCGTACTCAGGGGCCACGGCATCGAGCCCCTGCTGGTCACCGGCGAGTCGGACCTGGACTCCCTCGGCGCGGACCAGATGCCGGCACTGGCCCTCATTAACCTCGGGTCGATGTCCGGGTCCGAAGTTGGTGACTGCCTGCGCCAGTGCTCAGATTTGAAGCTGCCGGTCATCGCCCTGGTGCCGGACGGACAGGTGCCCGGCGTCGATCCGGCCATGGAGGTAGACGACTTTGTGGTCAGCCCTCCGCGGCCCGATGAGCTTGTGGCACGCGCCAGGCGGGTGCTCAGGCGGACGGGGCCTGGTGATGGGGCCGACCTGATCCGAGTCGGGGACCTGGTCATCAACGCCGCCAACTACGAGGTCTCTGTGAAAGGCAGGCGGGCAAGTCTGCGCTTCAAGGAGTACGAGCTGCTGCTTCTCATGGCTACGAGCCCCGGAAGAGTCTATAGCCGGGAGACGCTTCTCAACCGGATCTGGGGCTACGACTACCTGGGCGGCACCCGGACGGTGGACGTCCACATCAGGCGGCTGCGCAGCAAGATCGAGGACGCGGACCACTCCTTCATCGAGACGGTCTGGAACGTGGGTTACCGCTTCAGGGACGTCGAGCGCGGCTCCTGAGGAGGGCCCTCAAACCCCGTGCCGGCGTGGCGTCAGAACCCTTCGCGCCAAGCTTCCGTTATTATGATGCGTACTGAGTGCAGTCGTTAGCGCCACAGGTGGGCTGTTCGTCCGTTCCAGGGGTCTCGCGGCCTTTAATGCCGCCGGCGTCCTCCTTGAAGGGGGGGCCGTGAAGGGGGGGCCGTCACTCGCCCGGGCGCCGCGCGAGGGACCCTGCCCATGGGCCGCGCTCCCTGCCGCTTTGACTCGCTACAGGCCGCCCACATATAATTAGCCTACCCTAGCTCAGGCCGGCTTGCGGCCCGCGATAAGGGCCTAGCGAGGCTCCCATGGACGGTGACCAAGGCGAGACCGCAACACTGAAGGCCGCTTCAAGCCCCGGGGACACGGCATCCCTAGACGTCCAGAAGCTGCTGGACATGTACCGTCAGATGGTGCTGTGCCGGACGCTGGACGAGCGGGTCTGGCTGATGAACCGGCAGGGCAAGGCCGCCATCGTCGCCTCGGCCCAGGGCCATGAAGCAGCCCAGATAGGAAGTGTGTGGGCTCTCCGGACGGGCCTGGACCACTTCTACATCTACTACCGTGACCTGGCGGTCCTAGTCAGCTTGGGGATGACGCCCAAGGAGATAATGCTTGGCTTCACCGCCAAGGAGGGCGAGCCCATGAGCGGGGCCCGTCAGTTCCCGACCCACGGGGCATACCCCAGGCTCAAGATCGTCAACCTCTCCAATGTGGTGGGCACTCAGATACCCCAGGCCGTGGGAGCGGCCCTGGCGTCGAAGATGCGCCGCGAGGATGCGGTCACCATCGTCTACTTCGGCGACGGCGCCTCCAGCGTCGGGGACTGCCATGAGGGGATGAACTTCGCTGCCATTCACAAGCTGCCGGTCATCTTCCTCTGCGAGAACAACCGGTACTCTATCTCTGTGCCCCTGTCCAAACAGATGGCCGTAGACGGCGTGGCCGCCAGGGCGGAGGGATACGGCATGCCCGGTCTGGTGGTCGATGGGGCCGACGTCGTCGCGGTCTACGAGGCAACCTCGGAGGCGGCCTCACGGGCGCGGTCCGGCCAGGGGCCAACGCTCGTCGAGGCGATGGTCGAGCGCTACCTCCCGCACACCAGCGACGACGACGACCGTCGCTACAGGTCGAAAGAGGATATAGAGGAGGCCCGCAAGCGGGACCCGCTGAAGCTGCTCAGGGACCGCCTGGCCGGGTCCGGCGCCCTTGCCGATAAGCTGGATAGGTCTATCCAAGCCGAGGCCAAGCGGCAGGTTGACGAGGCTACTGAGTTCGTCGAGGGTGCGGTCTATCCGTCTACCGCGGACTTCTACGAGCACGTTTACGCCTCGCCCTCCGGCGTGGTCGGGACAGAGTCGGGAGGGCCGCCATCGCCGTAAAGACAGTGCTCGAAGCCGTGCGAGACGCCATGAGCGAGGAGATGGACCGGGACTCGCGGGTCTTCGTCATGGGCGAGGACGTCAGCGCCAGGGGTGGGGTGTTCCTGGCCACCGATGGGCTCACAGAGCGCTTCGGCGAGGAGCGCGTCATAGACACGCCCCTTGCGGAGTCATCCATTGCCGGCATAGCCCTGGGCGCCGCCTTGAACGGCATGCGTCCCATCGCGGAGATCCAGTTCGCCGACTTCATATGGCCGAGCGTCAACCAGCTCGTCGGCGAGGCCGCCCGGGTGCGGTACGGCACGAAGGGCTCGATGAGCGTACCTCTGGTGGTCAGGTCCCCCTACGGGGGCGGCGTGCGTGGAGGCCTTTACCACTCGCAGAGCGTCGAGACCTTCTTCACCCATACGCCGGGACTGAAGGTGGTTACACCGGCGACCCCGTACGATGCCAAGGGACTGCTCAAGAGCGCCATTAGAGACGATGACCCCGTGGTCTTTCTGGAGCACAAGCGGACCTACCGCCTGGTGCGCGGCGAGGTGCCCGAGGGTGAGTACACCCTACCCATTGGCGCAGCCGACGTGAAGATGCAGGGCGACGACATGAGCGTTGTTACCTACGGGCTCATGCTGCACCACTGCCTGGAAGCGGCGCGCACCCTGGCCGAGGAAGGGGTGAGCGTGGAGGTGGTTGACCTGAGGACCATCCGCCCGCTGGATGAGGAGGCCATTCTTCGATCCGTCAGGAAGACGGGGAAGTGTCTGATAGTCCACGAGGACACCAAGGCCGGCGGCATCGGCGGCGAGGTTGCCGCCATCGTCTCTGAGCACGCATTTGAACACCTGGACGGCCCCGTCATGCGGCTGGCCGGGCCCGAGGTGCCGGCGATGCCCTTCAGCCCGCCGCTTGAGGCCATGTTCCTGCCGGACGAAGACAGGATAGCCGGCGCCATGCGCAAGCTGGCCGGCTACTGATAGCTCCTATGAGAATACTGCTGCCCCAGGTTGGAGAGTCGGTCGCCGAGGCCATTATCGACAAGTGGCTGAAGAAGGTCGGCGACCTCGTTGAGAAGTACGAGCCGCTGGCCGAGGTGGTGACGGACAAGGTGAATATGGAGATGCCCTCACCCGTATCCGGCGTCTTGACCAGCATACTCGTCGAAGAGGGGCAGACCGTACAGATGGGTACCGTGGTCGCCGAGATCAAGGTGGAGGGAGAGGAGGAGGCGCCCGGTGGGGAAGCCTCTCCCCCGGTCTCCGCTGGCGACCGGGCCCCGGACGTCATTGACCGCATCGGCACACTTCTGAAGGACGTCGCGCCGGTGGGCCCCACGGGCTCGGGTGGCCCCGCCGTGGACGATGGCGATGGCGCGCCCCGGTCCAAGCCGCGCTACTCTCCTGTGGTGCAGCATCTCGCCGCCGAGCATGACGTCGACCTCTCCATGGTCGCTGGCAGCGGAATCGGTGGGCGCGTGACCCGGAAGGATGTCCAGGCGTACGTCGATGCGGGTGCAGAAGCCGCCCAGGGCCGGGTCTCGGAGGCTGCCACGGCCGGCACGGCCCAGGCTCGCGCCCCTGCCGAAGGTGACGAGCGGGTGCCCCTGCGGCCCGTGCGGCGCATGATAGCCGAGAACATGGTCAGGAGCGCCACAGAGATCCCAGAGGCTTGGACCATGGTGGAGGCGGACGTGACCGGCCTTGTCCGGCTCCGGGAGGCGGCCAAGGCCGACTTCCAGCGGCGCGAGGGCGTGAATCTCACCTACTTGCCCTTCGTCGTGCAGGTGGTGGCCGACTCCCTCAAGGAGCACCGGCTGGTGAACTCCACGTGGGCCGGGGACGCCATCATCCTCAAGCACCGGATCAACATCGGCGTGGCGATAGCCACTCCGAATGGGCTGGTTGTGCCTGTGGTCCACGACGCCGGCTCTCTGAGTGTCGCGCGGCTGGCGAAGGCCGTCCACGACCTGGCCACCAGGGCCCGGCGGGGCAAGCTGGACGTGACGGACGTCCAGGGCGGTACCTTCACAGTGAACAACACGGGGCCTCTGGGCTCCGTGGTTGGCAAGGCCCTGATAAATCATCCACAGGCCGCCATTCTGAACACCGAGGCAATCGTAAAGCGGCCGGTGGTGATAAACGACGCCATCGCCATACGCTCGATCATGAACCTGTGCATCACATTCGACCACCGCATCCTGGACGGGATGGAGGCCGGGGCCTTTGTCACCGACGTCAAGCGGCGGCTCGAGGCCATACGCCCGGACATGGAAGTTTAGGGGCACGCATCTGGAGACTTGCGTTGTAGCATCACCCGGCAGAATCGACTATCTCCGCGCATGGCGGCTACAGAGGGAGCTGCACGCGCGGGTGGTTGAGGGTGCGCTACCCAACCTGCTGCTCTTGCTGGAGCACCCCCACGTCTACACTCTGGGCCGGCGGGCCAGCACGTCGGATATTCTGGTAGATTCGGAAACCCTGTCGGAGCTCGGCGTGGAGGTGCACCACGTCGACAGGGGCGGAGAGGTTACGTATCACGGACCCGGCCAGCTGGTCGGCTATCCCATCGTGGACCTGCGAAGCTGGGGCGGAGGACCGCTGAGGTACGTGCGGGCCCTGGAGAAGGTCATCGTCGCCACGGTGGCCGAACTTGGCGTTGCCGCCCACACCGGTGAGAGGCCGACCGGAGTGTGGGTGGGGGACTCGAAGATCGCCGCCATCGGCGTAAAGGTGAGCCGAGGTGTTACCATGCACGGCTTCGCGCTAAATGTGGACCCGGACCTGTCGCTCTTCGATCACATCGTGCCATGCGGCACGCCGGGTGGCCAGGTGACGTCGTTGCGGTCCGAGCGCCCCGGCGTCGCGGATGTTAGCTCGGTGATACCGGTCTTGGCTCGCCAATTTGGGGGCGTCTTCAACTGGGCTATGGAGTGGCGCTCCTTGCGGGACCCGCTCTCCCCGGACGCCGCCAGGGTCCTCGCGGGGAAAGAGATGGCCGGCGCCAAATTCAGAGCGCCATAGATGAATCTGCACCGGCTCCTCTTCAGGCTCTCGCTGGGGCGCCGGTTCCCCACCACATCTGGAACGCTCGAAGTCCCGGGCGTGAGGCGCGCCGTGGTGGTGCGGCGCGATGGCTACGGCATCCCCTACATCGAGGCCGAGGTCGACGAGGACGCGTGGTACGGCCTGGGATTTTGCCAGGGCCAGGACCGCGCCTTCAAGCTGGAGACGCTTCTTCGGGTGGCCCGGGGCACGCTGGCGGAGCTTGTGGGTCGCCGGGGCGTCAACGTTGACAGGCTGTCCAGGCGCATCGGGTTCTTGCACGCCGCCCGGCTCCAGATCGAAGTGCTGGACCCTGAGATACGCGGTATGCTGGAGGCATTCGCTCGGGGGGTCACGGAGGGCTCCAGCCTGGGCTGTAGGCGGCCGGCACACGAGTTTACTCTTCTGCGGGCAAAGCCTACGCCCTTCTCCGCCGTCGATATCGTGGCCGTGTCTAAGCTGCTGTCCCTCTCACTCGCGTCCAACTGGGACATCGAGATCGCGCGGCATCACATATTGAACGAGGACGGCCCTGAGGCGCTGGCGGCGCTGGACCCGGCGTACCCGCAGTGGCTCCCCGTGACGGACCCTCCGGGTGCACCGGCCGGCCCGGCGATAGACCGGCTCGCGGAGGACCTGATGGCGCTCCTGGCGACCGCCGGCCTGGGCCAGGGGTCGAACGGGTGGGTGATCTCCCCTGCTCGGACCGTCACCGGACGGGCCATCCTGGCCAACGACCCTCACCTGCCACCGATGCTCCCCCCTCACTGGTACCTTGCCCACATCCGCACGCCTAATTGGGCTGTTTCAGGGGCCACCATGGCTGGGGTCCCGGTGTTCCCCGCAGGCCACAACGATGTCGCAGCCTGGGGGCTGACGGCCGGTCTTGCCGACAACACCGATCTGTTCATAGAGGAGCTGGGCCCGGATGGCCGTACCGTTCGGGATGGCGACCGCTTTGTCCCGTGCCAGGTCCGCACGGAAATTATTCGAGTCAAGGGCCTGCCGGAGGTGGTGGAAGAAGTTGTCGTCACCCCGAGGGGCCCCGTCATCGGGCCGTCGGTGGGCGGCGACACCTGCGCCATGTCCATGCAGGCTACCTGGCTGGCGCCACGGCCGATAAGGGGTCTGCTCAGGGTCCACATGGCGCGGTCATTCGACGAGTTCCGCCGCGCCTTCGAGGAATGGCCTTTGATGTCGCTCAACATGCTGTACGCGGACACGCGGGGCAAGATCGGGTGGCAGTTCGTGGGCGAGGTGCCCAGACGACGTAAGGGCTGGGGCACGGTACCGCTGCCGGGCTGGGCCCCAGACGCCGGATGGTACGACGAGCCTGTAGCATTCGACCAGATGCCCTTTGTGGAGGACCCGCCACAGGGGGCCTTGGCCACGGCTAACAACCAGCCCGTCCCCGAAGGCGACGGCCCATTCCTGGGGGTCGACTGGATAGACGGTTACCGCCAGGCCAGGATTTCGGAAGAGGTGCTCTCCCATGACTCCTGGGACGTGGCGGGCGCCCAGGCGCTGCAGAGGGACGAGGTCTCCGTGCCGTGGCGCGAGATTCGCGGTCTGGTACTGGGCGCCTCCGCTCAGAGCGATGACGCCCGAAAGGCGCTTGAGCTGCTGGGTGGTTGGGATGGGCTGGTGGCGGTGGAGTCGCCCGGCGCGGCGGTCTTCGAGTTGTTCGTATCTGAGATGTCGCGTAGGATCGCCCAGGCCAAAGCGCCGCGTTCCTGGGCATGGGCGGTTGGGAAAGGCTCGTACCCCGGGGTGCCGCGCACGCTATTTGCGGCCCGGCGCGTCGGCCACCTGGTCCGTCTCATAAGGGACCGGCCCGAGGGCTGGTTCGACAGGCCGTGGGCTGATGAAGTGGATGACGCGCTGGCCACCGTGATCAAGACCCTCAGGGCAAAGTATGGCGACGGGAGTGGGCGGTGGGCCTGGGGGCACATCAGGACACTGACGCTACGTCACGCCTCCGGGGAGCGCCCTCTCCTGGGTCGCGTATTCAATCGCGGCCCGTTCCCCTGGGGGGGCGATGTCAACACGGTGTCGGTGTCGGCGCCGGACCCCGTTGACCCCATTGTGAATCCACTGTCCATCGCGTCGCTTCGCATGGTCGTCGACGTGGGGAACTGGGACGAGGGCCGGTTCTCACTGCCCGGGGGCCAGTCGGGGAACCCTCTCTCTCCCCACTACGACGATCTTCTGCCTCTCTGGAGAGCTGGCGAGGGCGTGCCCATCGCCTGGTCGCCGGAGGCGCTCAGGAGGACGACTCGGGCCACCTTACGTCTCGCACCAGCCGCGGGAGTCTCTGCCGCGGAGCCGCGGCCTCGGGGCGACCAGTCTGGCCCTTACGTGTGAGGTACACTGCGGGCCTCCTGCTTGAAGGGGTGGGGCGTCCCGGGGCCCCTCATCACGGGGCCATCGAGGTCTGGCCGGAACCGCAAGCGGAATATAGGCGTAGTAGCTTGAGAGGCGCCGACGCGTCCAGGGCGTATTCGCTATAGTAGAGCTATGGCCCTTCGATGCGACCCGGCGGCGTAGTAGGACGGCGTATTAGCTTCAGCCGCGTGCAGGTTATGAAACCACTTTCCATGCCAAGACTAGTCCTGAGGCGTCTGGCGGATGGCTGGGTGCCCTTGGTGAGCATCTTTTTCGGAATTGTCGTCGCCACGACCGTGATCGCGGCGGCCCCCATTTATCTCGCTTCGCTGGAGCGGCTCGCATTGGACCTGGAGATTGACGGGCTGAAAAGGCCGCTCTCCAATATAAACGTCTTCGCCTTTAATACCCCGCTGACACGGGACGACCTGCGAGACACCAGGCTGTCGCTGGAGGGGGCAATCGAGCGGCACATAGCCCCGATTTACGAAAGTCGCGAAAGGTACCTGGCCGTCGACACCTATCTTGCGGGGCTTCCGGGCAGTCCGCTGCCGGCGTCGGGCGGATCGAGTGGAATGGTGTTTCTCGCCTACTTCAGGTCATTCTCGAACCTGGAACAGCACGTGACGATACTGGATGGACGCATGGCCGGCGACACGGTCGAGCGCGGGCCCCGCGGCCCCGTGCTGGAGGCGGTCGTGAGCGTGGCCACCGCCGATATGTTTAGACTCAAAGCCGGACATGTGGTCACCCTGACCCCGGATATCGGAATCGCCACCCTGGTGTCGGCACGGATCGTCGGAGTAATAGAGGCCACCAATCCCACGGAGGACTACTGGAAGCCTCATGCGTCCCTCTTTCTTGACCCGCCCGAGGAAGGCCCAGAGCTCCCCGGAGAGGTTGAGCTGGAGTCCGAAGGGGAGGTGGTGGCCATACCGCTGTTCGTTACCCAGGAGGCGCTGGTCGAAGGCGTCGGCGGGGCCTATCCAGGCACGCTGATCGACTCGCTCTGGTTCATTTTCACAGACACCGAGCGATTGAAGGACTGGTCCGTAGCAGAGACGCTTCGCAGGTTCGAGGAGTTTGAGTCCGACATTAGCAAGGCTATGCCCGGATCAGACGTATTCAGCAGCATCACGAAGACCGTCCGCAACGTTGAGAAGGCACGCTTCTTCTCAAGGGTGCCGATGCTGCTCCTGCTGGCCATCATGGTAGTGACCGTCCTGTTCTTCCTGTCGATGATGGTCTCCTACCTGGTCCAGAGCAGGGAGGTCGACACGGTGATGCTGAGGACGCGGGGCGTCGGCACGCTCCAGATCCTGCGGCTGTACGCCCTGGAGGGCCTGGTCATGACCGCCCTGGCCGTGGTGCTGGCCCCGTTTCTGGCCATTGCGATGGTGGCCCTGGCCGGCAAGCTGCCGTCCTTCAGCGGCATGACCGGCGGCGGCTTTCTGCCCGTGGAGATCGGGGTCGCCCCATTCCTGATGGCGGCCGGCGCCGGGTTGCTATGCCTGGTCATCTTTGTCGTGCCCGGTGTCTTGGGCGCGAGGAGCGGCCTGCTGACCCACAAGCTCCGTTCGTCGCGCCCTCCAACGCTTCCCTTCTTCCATCGCTACTACCTGGATGTGGCGCTGCTGGTCCTCGGGGGACTCACTTTTTGGGAGCTGAGCTCCAGGGGCCAGTTCATATCGGGAGGTCTGTTCAATGAGGTGGAGGTAAACGAGACGCTGCTAATTGCGCCGGTGCTGTTTCTGATCGTTGTGGCGCTGGTCTTCATCCGGTTTTTCCCCCTGGTGGTTCGCTACCTTAGCGGTGAGTCGCCTGCCGTGGTGCATCTGGGGGTGGTGGCCACGGTGTTGGTTCTCGGGGCGGGAGTTGCGCTGAGGGAGACGCGGGAAGGTAATGTCGCTGGGTGGGTGGGTCCGGTGGCGGTGCTGGTGTCGTTCGCGGTGCTCTACTGGGCCACGCAGCGGTCCCGTGGGGTAGCGCTGCGGGTGGGTGGTCTGGTGTTTCAGGGCGTGCTGGTCGGTGGATTCGTGATAATGGAGCGGCCGGTGCTGGGCGATGCGCTGTTCGCTCCGGCAATCGTGCTGATCATGCTGGTGCCGGCGCAGGTGTTGTTCCTGCTGCTGGTAGCGCTGACGAGAAGGAGCCCCGTGTGGCTGTCGATGGGCATGTGGCACATGTCGAGAAACCCCTTGCAGTACACCTGGCTGGTGCTGCTGCTGGTACTGGTAACCGGGGTGGGTATCCTGTCGACGACGGTGGGCGGGACGCTGGAAAGGAGCAGGGAGGACCGCATCCAGTACGATATGGCCGCGGACATCCATGTGACTGGGGTTCCCAGGCTCGTGCTCGGTGGAGCGCGGGGGCTCAAGGAGAGGACCTTGAGAATACCCGGAGTGACCTCAGGGACCGTGGCGTTGCGCGAGACCGCTGGCGTGGCCCACGCCACCGCGCAGGTGCTGGCGTTGGAGTCACGGCAGTTCCCCTACATGTCATGGTACCGGGACGACTTTTCCGCCAGCTCCCTGGGAGGCCTGATGGACGCATTGCGGTCCAATTCCCAGGTGGAAAAGCTGGAGATTCCCGAAGGGGCCACGGCCATCGGCGTTTGGGCAAGGCCCACGGAGGCGTATTCCGGTCTCTCGATGTGGGTGGCGATTGAAACCGCCTCAGGTTACATTGAGCATCTTTCGCTGGGCGACCTGGGGGGGCCTCCAGAGTGGCGATTGATGGGCTCGGTTATCCCGCAAAGGCTAAGGCGACCTCTCCATCTGGTGTCCATGCAGATCTATGAGGCGGGCGGCAAAATAAAGACGCCCGGCACGCTTCTCCTGGACGACATCATGGTGGCGGTGGGTCCGTCGAACGAAGAGGTGGTGCTGGAGGACTTCGAGGGTCAGATGAGATGGACTGCCATCGTCACATCGCCGCTTGCTCCGGACCGCATATTACCCGGCCTAGACGCGTTTGGAGGCCAGCGAATAGGGGTGTTTAGCTTCGGCCCGGAAAGCGAGCATGGCTATCGCGGCATCTACGTGAGCCCCACGGCGGGCCCGGTGCCGGTTGTTGTCAGCTCATCCTTTGTCGAGACCACCGGCGTGCGAGTGGGGGATGCCTTCGTGGCCAACATTTCGGGCCGGCGAGTACCCATGGTGATCAGGGATACGGTGGACTACTTTCCCACGATGGTCCCGGGGGGAAACGGCTTCATACTGGCCGACCTGGACAACCTGACTGGGCACCTGAACGTCTTGAACTATTTTTATTCGGTAACGCCAAACGAGCTTTTCCTCAAGGAGGCGCCGACAGCTCGACAGAACGTCCGAGAGGCCGTGAGCGCTCTAACCCTGGGGCTCGCCCAGGTTGAGCACATGGGTACACAGCTTGACTCAGTCCGTGGCAACCCACTCTCAACCGCCGGATGGAACTCGATCGTCCTGCTCTCTCTGGGCATAGTCGTGCTGTCGGCCGGCCTGGGGTACGTCACATACCTGCTATCGTTCGCCAGCCGCAGCAAGGGCGAGATGGGCTTCTTGCAGTCCATGGGCCTGTCACGCCGCCAGCTATGGGGCTTGCTGGGCTTTGAGCAGCTCGCCATCGCGGTCATAGGCCTGGGGCTGGGCACCTGGGCAGGCCTCCAGCTAAGCGCGCTGATGGTCTCGCCCCTGGCGATAACGGAGAGAGGCGAGCAGGTGGTGCCCCCATTCATTCTCATGACCGACTGGAGCCTGATGCTGCCGACCTATGCGGCCCTGCTGGGGATCTTTACGGCCGCGCTATATGTCCTCAATCGCAGCGTGGGCAGGCTGGACCTGCGCGCCATCTCCAGGGAGGAGGGTTTGTGAGGGCCATAGTAGGGGGAAACGCTGTCTTCAGCAAAGAGCGGCGGCGCTGAGAGGCCGCGAGCGGCCCCACGGGCCTTGGTCTAGTCGGCGTCAAGCGCCTTTATCTCCCCAGTCTCCTGCACCTCGACCTTGTATCCCTCAATGGAGTCAGGGATCTGGTCGAGTAGATCGGTGGTCTTTTTGATGACGAAGACCTTGATGCATGGCTCTCCCGAACACTCGCCCTGGGCGGTGCCCACTACTCCGGGGAGCGACATCAGGCTATCGGTGTGCTCACTGAGCACCTGCTCAATCGTCTTCTCAGGCAATGGACTTTCCTCACCCACCTTCGCTGCTCCCTCGTGGCTGCACCCTGCTGCCCCGCCGAACAAAAAGAGCAGTCCAGCCACGGCCGCCAATTCTCGGAACGTGCCTGTCATTGAATGACACTCGATTGTCTGCGTCAACCTCAAGAAAGCAGGGAAGAGGACCGTGCCCTCTCCCCCCTACGAGTTAGGACTCGCCAAGTTCCAGGACGGGAAGTAGAGAGGGGCCGGCTTTGCCGGCCCCTCTCTACTCACTTGCTCTCAACTTTCGATGCCCCAATGAAGCTTACGGCCATACCTCCGAGAGGTTACTGGGAGACAGTGATGCTCGTGCCGTCACTGTCAATCTCGGGGTCGTGGTTGTCCCCCACAGTATACGTTAGGCCATTAGTCACGTTGTCCACCGTGAAAGTCGTCGAACTCGTACTAGTATTGGACACTTTCCCCGACTTTACATCGCAGGTGCCGTCTCCATTCGTTGTACACGTATCGCTCGCGCCGTTACCAGAAGCACTCCATGTCCCGATGACTGTCGCACCTGACAGGTCGGTATCGTTGCTGTCATGTACCGTTACGGTGACCGTGGCTTTCCAATCGTTTGGGCCCACTGACTTGCTCACGCCGTCCAGGTCCCCCACGTGCATGGTGCCACCGGCGCCCGGGGTCGGTGTCGGCTCTGGCGTGGCCGTGGGATCTGGCTGAGGTTACGTCAATAGGTGTGTAAACGACATCAGGCGGCGACCTTCTCAGCCGTTGATTCAATGGCGATTCCATCCGCATACTGTGCACCGAGATAGACGTCTTCGATCAACTCAGGGGCCTTCAGACGCCTGAAGCGCTGTTCGGCGACCATCAACATTTTCCAGATCACCGCTATCGCCCGATCGACCCTCTTGTAGCGCTTGGCGGCATCGGTCCGAAGCCTGAGGGCCGCGAAGGGTGATTCTACCGGGTTCGTCGTGCGAAGGTGCCCCCAGTGCTCCTTTGGGAAGTCATAGAAGGTGACCATGCGGTCCCAGTCCCGCTCCAAGGCCTCTGAGGCCGCCTCGTAGGAATGGTCGCCGCACCACCTGGTGAACACCGTCCTGAGCCGCTCAGCCTCTGTCCGAGTCGGCGCGTAGGGGATAGTACGCAGCATGAGCTTGGCCTGGTCCTGTCGTCGCTTTGGAAGCTTGGCGAGCACGTTTACGATCTTGTGGTTCCAGCAGCGTTGCTCTGCCGCCTGCGGATAGACGTTGCGCAGAGCTCCCCAGATGCCCAGGTGTCCGTCTCCAACCACCAGCCTCGGGCAGCTCAAGCCCCGGCGCTTGATGTCCCTGAGCACCTCGGACCAGTTCTCTGTGGACTCCCTGTATCCGGGAACAGCGCTCACCACCACCTTGCTCCCGTCGCTCAGGGCCGCCATTACCACCAGTACCGCCGCCTTCTCCTTCTCAAGACCAGCCTTGACGTAGACTCCATCCACCCACATGTAGACCACTTCCAGGTCATCGAGGGGCCGGCTGCGCCATTGGGCAAGCTCATCGTTCCACTTATCCTTCAACCGGGCCACCGTGCTCGCCGATACCGGTGCGTCCTCTCCCAGCAGCCCCCGCAAAGCCAGATCGAAGTCGCCTTCGGATAGACCGTGCAGGTACAGCTCGGGGATCAACTCAGCAACCTTCCTGGTCCTGTTGACGAACAGCGGCAGCAGCCGGCTCTCGAACTGCTCCTCGGTATCGCGGACTCGCGGCCGCCTCAGCTGTATCGTTCCCGAACTCAGCGTAAGCCTCCGAGCTCTGCCGTATCCGTTCCGATAGCCGGTATCGTTGTCCGAGTCGGATCTGAGCGCCGACTTCGCCCTTCCCAGAAACGCCGTCACCTCCTCCTCCAGCAACTCCTGGATCAGCCTCTGGACCTGGCTTCGCACCCAATCCTCCAACTGCTCCCACTCCGGCCTTGACTCCGACCTACTCTCAGTGCTTTCCTTCCTCATGGGCGGTCTATCTCCTCTCTTGGGCCTCGAGCCCGTGTTGTTCAGAGAGAGGGCACACCGCCTGACTGTTTACACACTTTTTGAAGATACCTCGTGTTGCGCTCACGGCACCGCAATACGCCGGGACGGGAATGGGCGGGAGGGGCTGAGCGTGCACCGTCTATTGGGGTTCCTGGACAAATGAAAGCCTCCCGCGCAGCGTGAAAAAAACACGGGAGGCTACGTAGTCAGGTATCGGTTGCGTCCTCGATCTGCTATGCAGTCCCCAAGCCTATTCCTCCTGATTCGGGCTTCAGATATTCTAGCTTGACCCCTGGCGGCGGTCAAGTAGACCAGCGCTCAATCTCGACCAGGGCTGCGGCGATTCTCCTCTTCAGGGCCTCGGCCGACTGCGGCGTCCACTCGTAGAAGCCCTTCCCGGTCTTCACCCCGAGCTCGCCCCTCCGGACCTTATCGCTCAGCACCGCCGGCACCGCCGGCGAAGACGCCAGATGAGGAAAGAGGTCCGATGCGATAGCCTCCAGCAGGTCCCATCCCGCTATCTCGAGCACCTCGAAGACGCCGGCGACCGCCCATCGCCGCCCGATGCTGGTCTTGATGGCAACGTCCACGTCCTGTGGGCTGGCAACGCCGTTTTCCACCAGCCAAAGTGCCTCCCTTAGAAGCGCCTCCTGAAGGCGGCTGGCGACGAAACCCGGCACCTCCTTCCTCACGACGATGGGCCGCTTTCCCATGGACTTGAGAAGCTCGGACATGGTGGCCACGGTCTCGTCGGAGGTCCCAGCGCCGGGCACGATCTCCACGAAGGGCATCAGGAAGGGAGGGTTGACGTAGTGGGCCACCAGCACCTTACCGGGCCGCCGGGTGGCCGAGGCGAGCTTGCTGGGCATCAGGGTGGAGGTGTTGCTGGCAAGGATGGTGCGGACGGGACACATCTCGTCGAGCTGCCGAAATACCTGCTGCTTCAGGGCAAGGTCCTCGTACACCGACTCGATGACCACATCCGCGTCCGCGACCGCCGCTTCCAGATCCGCACTGGTCTGGAGCCTAGCCGGTACGGAACCGGCCTCCTGGCGGGTCACCACTCCAAGGCTCGCGAGCAGGTCGAGGTTGTCGCGGATGTTCCGGAGGGCGCGGTCGAGACTCGCCTCGGTGCGAGAGTGGAGGTGGACCTGGTAGCCGGCGAGGGCGAACTCCAGGGCGATGCCGTGGCCCATGGTCCCCGCCCCTACCACGGCTATTCGCCTGATATGCTGAACGTCCATTGGACCAGCCTCCTAAGAGCTATTTCAGCGCGAGTCAGCTCAGGACGAGGGGCGCCTCTCAGGAGGCGATTGTTCCCACCCACCGCGGACTGCGTCTGTTCCGCCACGTCAAGTTTAGCCACTTCAGGGCTGTTTCCGTCAGTCATGGAGCACCTCACCCTCAGCCCCTCTCCGCCTGCTGTATAGACCGGGGACATAGCTTACACATGTTCGGGGACATGGTGGACACCATAATAGGCATGACTTCATTACAAGGAGGTGGTCATGCCATGGAAGGAGATGTCCGTTATGTCTCAGAGGAGAGAGTTCGTGGAGCTGGCGCAGGCTGAAGGCACCAACAAAAGGGGCCTTTGCCGTCGCTTCGGGATCAGCCCTACGACTGGATACAAGTGGCTTGGGCGTTTCCGTGAAGGGAGCGAGGCAGGCCTGGTCGAGCTGCCGCGGCGGCCTCACTACTCGCCTGCACGTACCCCATCGCAGGTTGAGCAGGCGGTGCTGTCTGCCCGTGCGGCCCATCCGGCCTGGGGAGCTCGTAAGCTGCGACGGTGGCTTTTGGACCGCAGGGATGTGTTTGAGGCGGACATGCCGGCCCCCAGTACTATCACGGCGATCTTGCGTCGTCATGGCCGCATTGACCCCGCCGAGGGGCCCAAGCACCGTTCCTGGCAGCGATTTGAACACCAGGCACCCAACGACCTGTGGCAGATGGACTTCAAAGGCCACTTCCCCCTTACCCGAGGACGCTGCCACCCTCTGACTGTTCTGGACGATCACTCTCGGTTTGCCTTGGGGCTGCAGGCCTGCGGTAACGAGCAGGGAGAGATGGTGCAACAGCGCCTGACGGCTATCTTCCGGCGCTACGGCCTGCCCAACACAATGTTGATGGACAATGGCTCCCCGTGGGGCCTGACCAAGACCACCCCTACACACCTTTTACAGTCTGGCTGCTGAGGTTGGGCATCGGAGTCAGTCATGGACGCCCTTATCACCCTCAGACACAGGGAAAAGATGAGCGCTTCCACCGAACCATGACCGTTGAAGTGCTGCAGGGGAGCAGCTTCACTGATCTGGCGCACTGCCAGAGAGCCTTCGACCTGTGGCGGGACATCTACAACTTGGAGCGGCCCCATGACGCCCTTGACCTTGCTACTCCGGCCACCAAGTACCAAGTGAGCCAAAGACTGTTTCCCGAGGTCCTTCCACCCTTGGAGTACGAACCAACCGACCTGGTACGCCGTGTTCACGACAAAGGTAGGCTCCAGTTGTTTGGCCGTATCTTCAAGGTACCTAAGGCCTTCAAGGGCATGCCAGTGGCTATTCGGCCGACAACTGACGATGGAGTCTGGAACGTCTTCTTCGCCACTCATCAAATCGCCCAGCTTGACCTCAGGCACGATGCCTAACATACTCAAATGTGTCCACCATGTCTCCGAACACCCGTCCACCATGTGTCCGGTCCATACAGCACGCGGAGAGGGGGGAAAGGACGGCGGGCTCACCATCGTGTCCATTGGGGTGAGGTTCTCGGTTCAGTCTAGCTTTTTTGACATCATTGAGGCAAAGGGTTTCTGGGGAATCGAAGAGCACAAGGACGTGGGGGAGTGGAGAGGGGGGTGGTCCTTTGTCTGGTTCAAGGGTGGGCGGGACAAAATGGCAGGAAATCAACAAAGCCATATGGCCTCTAGAATTCGACGGGGCACCAGGGCTCTAGCCCCGTGGCGAACATGGCGTTGGCCTTCAGCAGCGCCCCCGGCGTCCGCTCTTCGACGCGGCCGGCCCGCGACAGGGTCGTAAAGGGCACGGTGCCCAGGTAGGTGGCGGCCAGGTCGGCGGCGGCCCGCGTCCAGTCCTCGTACTCGTCCTCGCCGATGCTCCTAAGCTCGATGTCCATGATGGCGCGATCCTTCTACTGGTCGACCACCGAGCCGTCCACGTGGAGGCGTGTCTCGACCTCCCTCGAGACGGGAGGGTACCTCTCCTGGGCGTCCTCCGCCAACTCGATGCCGATACCCGGCGCGTCGGGGATGATGAGGAACCCGTTCTCGAGCCGCAGCGGGGTCTTGACGATCTCGCTCTTCGGTGGCTCGAGCTCCCCGGTGGGGTACTCCTGAATGGCGAAGTTGGGAATGCACGCGGCGAGCTGAAGGCAGGCGGCCGTACTGACTGGGCTGAGGGGATTGTGGGGCACCACGCCGACGTAGTGGGCCTCGGCTATGGCGGCGATCTTCTTGCAATGGCTCAGCCCACCCGCCAGGCAGACGTCCGGCCGCACGTACTGGACCGCGCCTCGTCTGAGCAGCATCTCGAACTCGTGGATTGAGTGCAGCCGCTCGCCGGTTGCGATGGGTATGGAGATGTGATTGGCGACCAGGGCCATGGCGTCGAAGTTGTCCGGCAGAATGGGGTCCTCGTAGAAGAAGGGGTGATACGGCTCGATTCCTCTGGCCAGCGTGATCGATTCCGACGGAGTGAGCCGCCGGTGAATCTCGATACAAAGGTCCACCTCGTCGCCCACCGCGTCGCGGTACGCCCCGACCGCCTCGATGGCGTCCCGCATCTTCTCCACGTGTGTCTTGAAGTACGGAATGTCCCTGGGCTCATCCAGGAATGGGGTCAGGTGACCCACGGCGGAGAATCCAGCGTCTCTCGCGGCCTTGACCTCGCGGACCAGCCCCTCCCTGGTATCGCCACTCACGTGATAATAGACCCTCGCCTTATCGCGTGTCTTCCCTCCCAGGAGCTGGTAGACGGGAACGCCAAAGTGCTTCCCGGCGATGTCCCACAGGGCTATGTCAAGGGCGCTGAGCGCTCCCATTATCGCCGCGCCGCGAAAGTGGCTGAACCTGTACATGTACTGCCAGTGGTGCTCGATGCGTAGCGGGTCCTGTCCTACCAGATAGCGGCCGAACTTCTCTATCGCGGGCGCCGACGCCTCCAAGAAACCCCACGCGCCGGACTCGCCCAGGCCCGTTATCCCCTCGTCGGTGTGCACCTTGGCGAACAGGTACCGGTCGACGGGAATCGCCTCGACAGCAGTGATCTTCATTGCTCCTCCCCCTATCTGTATGTGTCGGTCCTGGGTCCATTGGCCCGGGCCGCATTTCAACGACCGTCGCAACGCCCCACGTCGTACCCTGCCCACGGGCCGGAGGGGCCCCCCAGCGCAGCCGGGCCGGCATCAGAGACGCCGCATACATGATACCTGAGGTCCGCCCGCCCGCGGCGCTAGATAGCGCCCTGTAACCTCAGCAGCTCCCGGCCCAGGACGATCACGCTGGAGACCATTATTACCGCGACCACGCCCTGGCGAAACCTGCGCTCGTTCATGCGGCGGACAAGCTGAGTGGCGATGCTGAACCCGGCCAGGGCCGGCAGCGCCACGATCAGGATCAGGACGATTCTCTCCGGCGTGAAAAGGCCGACCACTCCGTAGCCCACGACTGAGACGGCCTGGACAAGCAGAAAGTAAAAGGAGAGCGACGCCCGTATGGCGTGGCTTGTCCAGTCGCGGGCAAGGAGGAATAGCACCAGAATCGGCCCACCAATCCCCAGCGAGGCCAGCAAGATGCCCACGATGAAGCCTGCCAGCGGCCCCACGAGACGGGCCCGCGCGCCGGTGACATGGAGCCTGAGCCGGAGAGTAAGTGTCATAAGTATGATGAGGACGGTAATTCCGATACGCAGCCCGGAGATGCTAATAGAGCTCAGCACCCACACCCCCACGGGCACGCCCAGGACTCCGGCGATCGCCACCGGCGCCATCTCGCGGACCCGGAGCGCGCGCCTCGTCTGAATAATCACCAGTATGAAGAGCCCCACGGAGACGGTGTTGAGCATGATGACCACCGTCTGGGGGTCCACGAACAACAAAAGCACGGGAGAGGTCGTCACCGCAATCCCGAAGCCGACGGTGCTGAGCACGGTGGAGCCGGCCAGCACAATCAGTGAGACTATGGCGAATTGAGGGGCGTCGAGGGTGTCCAAATAGTCCTCGTGACGAACGCGTTAGCGACAGACCCGTTCCACCCTCTGGCTGAGCACCGGCCCGGACCACACGGCGCTCTCACCCAGGACATGTGAGCTTCCTCGTCTCAGCGGCTTCGGCACGAGGGGCTCAGACGGTGGTTGGGGGGCCAAGAAGCCTGCCCTGCACGAAGGGACTGGCCCGGTGGGACCATCGGTCGGCCCAGAGCGGCTGGGACCACGAGCGAGCCGAATCTACGGACTATCTTTCCGCGGGCCTGGGGGTCACGGCACCGCTTGGCCGGCCAGCACGCCGGTACACCGCCCCTGGTCGACGGCGACCTGGCCGTTGACGAGGACGTAGGGGATCCCAGTGGGAAACTGGTGCGGGTCGTCGTAGGTGGCGTTGTCGATGATGCGCTCGTCATCGAAGACGACGATGTCGGCGAAGTAGCCCTTCTGGACGCGGCCGCGGTGGGTAAGTCCGAACCGGCGGGCCGGGTTGTCGGTCATGCGCTGGACCATCTGCTCCAGGGTGAGGACACCGAACTCGCGGCGTAGGCGGCCCAGGAACCGTGGAAAGGTGCCGTAGGCACGGGGGTGGGGCAGGCTTCCCACGTGAATTGAGTCGCTGCCGACCATGTAGTCGGGGCGGGACAGGAACTCCAGGCAGTCGCGGCTAAGCTGTCGCCACACGGCCACGCTGTCGGGGGGTGTGCGCCAGTAGCCGATCTGCAGGTCCTCCTCCACAAGCAGGTCGCAGAGGACATCCTCCGGCGACGCGCCTCTACTGCGGGCTATTTCGCTCAGCGCCATTCCCTCCAGGTCTGTGTGCCGGGGCACGTAGGAGAGCACCGCCCCCTGCAGCCGGCTGGCCCGACTCAGAGCGTCCACCAGTCCAGGGCGCTGGCCCGGATCTTTGAGCCGCTCTAATAGGGCGTCGGGGCCGCCTTCATGGGCGTAGCTGGGCAGGAGACTGAGTGGGAAGGAGCTGCCGGTGGGGTACGGGTAGAGCTCCAGCGTGCAGTCGACCCCTTCGGCCTTGGCTTTATCGATCAGCTCCAGCCGCTCGGACACCCTACCGGCGTTCTCCGCCGCCGTCTTAAAATGTGAGAAGTGGAGGCGCACGCCCGAGCGCCGCGCGATCTCCAATGCCTCGGGGATACCGCCGCCTCCAAAGGCGCGCTCGGTGTTGACGTCACGCAGGTGGGTAACATACACGCCGCCGGCCTCGTGAGCGGCCCTGCACAGCTCGACCATTTCCTCGGTGTCGCTCCACGACTGGGGATGGTACGACATGCCGGTGGCGAATCCCACCGCGCCCAGCTCAATTCCCTCCCGGATAAGCCGCCGGGCGCGCTCCAGGGCGTCGCCGGTCATGGGAGCGTCGCGGAACCCCACCGTCTCCAGGCGAAGGGCGCCATGAGCGACCAGGTATGCCGTGTTAATGGCCGTTTTCTTATGGTAGTGAGAGCGGAAGGAGGCGACGCTGCTCATGTCCAGGTCCTCGGGCGGCTCTCCCAATATACCGGCCATGTAGCGGCGATAGGTGCGGTAGTTCTCCGCCGACAGCGGAGCGTAGGAGAGGCCGTCCTGTCCCAGGATCTCGGTCGTGATCCCCTGTCGCAGTCCCTGCGCGTGCTGCGGGTCAACCAGCAGGACGCCGTCGGAGTGGACGTGGGTGTCGATGAAACCGGGAGCCACGGTGAGGCCGGTGGCGTCGACAACGCGGCGGGCGCCAGCATTGGCGAGGTTGTCGATGGCCTCGATCACCTCGCCCGTGATGCCAACGTCAGCGCGGAAGCCGGGCGACTCGGTTCCGTTCACTACGGTCCCGCCTGTAATAATCACGTCAAACATTGCCGGCTCCTCTTCAGCGTGTGCTTAGCAATCGGGTGCAGCGGTCTGTCATGGGGCGTAAGTGTGCCGTATTGCCTATGCTACGGCCGCTCTGCAGCTATGGTGAGCCATGCGGGAAGTCCTGCTCGAGGGTTGTTCTTCCAGTTCATAAGACTGCTGTCAGTGCCTGGTCCATATGAGAATCCCTGCCAAAATCGGGAGTTTACTGCTGTCGACTCAACAACCCTTCTTACAATCAAGCCTGACTCAGAAAGTGGATTCAGGATGTCGGCAAGCGTCCAGTTGAACTCATAGACTTCGTCGCCAGAGTCAGACTCGTATGGGCCAACATCCCAATATGGCTTTGCCATCTCGATTGGCTGAACCTGTTCCTTCCACGGCCTCTGAAAGGGATGGATGTCGTAGAAGATGTAGTATCCCCCCGATCGGAGAATGCGAGAGACCTCTTGGAATACCCTGGACAGGTCTGCAATCCAGACAAAGAACCCGTTTGTGGAGCACACCAGATCGAAGATACCGTCACGAAATGGCTCAAGATCAGCCGCATCCGCACGGATGAAATCTATCTCTAAGCCGAGGCGATCTGCACGAGCTCCAGCAACTTGAAGCTGCCGTTCAGAGATGTCAGTCGATGTCACAGTCGCCCCTAGGCCAGCGAGCGCAAACGCAGCGTAGTTGTCGCCACTTCCGATTACGCAAGCGCTCTTCCCTTCCAGCCCGCCGAGGAACTCGCGGATCGTCTCCAATGCTTCGCCTTCGAAGGCGACTTCAGGCTCCTCGGGACACCTGCGCCACAGTTCATCCCGATCCCGTAGTCTCCACTCGGCAGCTGTTGCGTCCCAGAATCGCCGATTTGCCTCATGCATGTCATTCATAATAGGGGTGTCACCTTTAGGCCATGCCGCACCGCCCGTCATATGTGTGCTACCCGGTCTGCCCGCTGGTGTGCGGTATCAAGCCTCGTCGACAACCCTGAGGTGCAACTCCCGTAGCTGGGAATCATCCACCGGGCCGGGGGCCTGGAACAGCGGGTCGACCCCGGTCTGAGTCTTGGGGAATGCTATGACGTCCCTGATATTATCGGTCCCGGTCAGCACCATCATAAGGCGGTCGATCCCCGGCGCAATGCCCCCGTGAGGCGGCGCCCCGTACTCGAAGGCGTCCAGGAGCTGGCCAAATCGCTCCACTATCTGCTCCTGCGTGTATCCCAGGGCCTTGAAGACCCTTTCCTGCAGCTCTCGCTTATGGATCCGAATGCTCCCGCTGGCGCACTCGACGCCGTTACACACGAGGTCGTAGGAGCGGGCGATGACCCGGCCGGGATCGCTCTCGATGTACTGCTCATAGCCTTCTTTCGGGGTCGTGAAGGCATGATGGGCGGCATCCCAGCGACTCTCATCCTCGTTCCACTCGAATAGGGGGAAGTCCTCGACGAAGGAGAAGGCGAACAGGTCCGGGTCTCGCAGCTCCAGACGCCGGGCCATCTCGTTTCGCAATGCGCTCAGGGCAAAGTTTGCCGTCTTGGCCGGCCCGGCGACGATCAGCACCAGGTCGCCGACCTCGGCGTGCGTATGGCGGGCCATGGCCTTGACGTCTTCCAGGGGCAGAAACCTGGAGGCCGGCGACTTCACCTGCTCCTCGGCCAGCCCGTCTATCGGACCCCGCTCGCCGCCAAGAGCGATCCAGACGAGGCCCTGGGCCCCATGAGACTTGGCGAACTCAACCAGCTCATCGAGCTGCCTGCGGGGATAGTCGGCGCAGCCGGGCGCCGCGAACCCCTTGACGATTCCGCCGCCGCTCAATGCAGAGAGGAAAACCCGGAACTGCGTCCCCCCCGCGATGTCTGACAGGTCCGCCATCTTCAGATCGAACCGCAGGTCGGGCTTATCCGTGCCATATGCGTCCATGGCCTCGGCGTACGTTAGCCTGGGGAAGGGCTTGAGCAGCCGCTTCTCGGGAAAAAGCGTCTCCACCAGGGAGGTGTAGAGCTCCTCGATCAGGTGGAGCACGTCGTCCTGCTCGATAAAGCTCATCTCCAGGTCGAGCTGAGTGTGCTCTACCACCCGGTCCGCGCGCGGGTCCTCGTCGCGGAAGCAACGGGCGATCTGGAAGTACTTTTCCACACCCGAGGCCATCAGGAGCTGCTTGAGCTGCTGGGGCGACTGGGGCAGGGCGTAGAACTTGCCGGGGTGGAGGCGGCTGGGCACCAGGTAGTCCCTTGCGCCCTCGGGCGTGCTCTTTATCAGGATCGGGGTCTCGATCTCCAGGAAGCCACGCTCGTCCAGGAAGTCGCGTATGAATTTGACCACGCGGTGCCGGAGAACGAGCATGTCCCTCATTTTCGGCCTGCGCAGGTCCAGGTAGCGGTGCTTGAGCCTCAGCAGCTCGTCGACCTCGCTCTCCTCGTTGATGTAGAAGGGCGGAGTCTTGGACTCGTTCAGGACCTCGACCCCGTCCGCCAGGACCTCGATCTCTCCAGTTGCCAGGCCGGTGTTCACGGTGCCCTGGGGGCGGGCTCTGACTCGCCCGGCGACCTGAACGACCCACTCGCTCCTGAGCCGTCCTGCCTCGCCGTGGGCTTCACGGGCCGATTCCGGGTTGAAGACCACCTGCACGATGCCGCGGCTGTCTCGGAGATCGATAAATATCAGATTGCCGTGGTCGCGCCGGCGGTCCACCCAGCCTGCCAGCGAGACCTTGTCGCCCATGTGTTCGCTCCGCAGGTCCCCGCAGCTGATCGTTTTAAGCAAGGCGCTCTCCCTCAGCACATTTTCCCTTGAGAACCCGATACGTCCGTCTGCCCACCCTCCTCAGTCGTAACCCCGGGGACCCTTGGGTGCGGGGCAGAGGACACGGGCTACCCGAGCAGCACGAAGCCCCAGACCACAGGCACGTTGACCAGGGACAGCAACACCGCGGCGGATGCCAGATCCTTGGCCTGGGCTGAAAGTTGGTTGCGCTCGGCGCCAATGCGGTCCACGACGGTCTCGATCGCCGAGTTCAATAGCTCGACTATCAGCACCAGAACCAGCGACACGAGCAGCACGGCGCGTTGGAGCCCGTCGTCCCCAAGCCACACGGCGGCGGGCGCGAGTATGGCACCCAAGGCCAGCTCCTGCCGGAACGCCCTTTGATGCTTGACGGCGCTTCGGAGACCGTCGAAGGCGTACCGTGCCGCCCGGATCACGTGGCCAATATCCAGCGTGCTAGACACCACACACCGGCCGGTCCGAGTCCAAGGGGCCGCGGGACCGCGATGCGATTTGCCGCGGACGCCATCCGAGAAAATTAGCGGTATCCACCACTGGATGATTATAGAGGAATGGGCACCGGAGCGTATAGCTTCGTCGGGTGCGGGGGCGTGGCGCTCGGGAGGTCAAATCCGCTGGGGTGGAGGGCATACGTCCGGCCCACCGGAACGGTGTCTACGCTGGCGAGCCCCCGGAAGCCTGGGCTAGATGACCACTCCATAGCCGCGCTTCTTGTTGCTGAGGTTGACGAATGTCTCGGTGTGGCGCACTCCGGGAATCATGCCCACTTTCGTGCGAAGAAAAATGCCCAGCGCCTCGGCTGACGGAAGGGCCGACCAGGCGAAAACATCGTAAGAACCGGTCGTAACCGCCACCCATTTGACCTCTTCCAAATTGGACAGGTCATCAGCCACCTGGTCCACCTTGTCTGGGTCCACCTGGACGCCTACGAGCGCCTGCGACTCCAGGCCCATCTTGGCGGGGTCGGGCAGCGCCACCACCTGAATGAACTCTTCCTGCACTAGCCGTTTGAGCCGACGTCGCACGGTACCCTCGCTCACACCGACGTCTCGCGCGATGCCGGCGTTGGACGCCCTGCCGTCCTTTTGGAGAATCTTGATGATGTGCGTGTCTAATTCGTCCATGTATGCTCTACCTGCCAATACTTGGTATCGTACTAGATGATACTCCTTCCTACGAAATCTGTCAACGACATCCGGGAGGGTTGAGGCTCTAATCGAAGAATCACCGTAGGCTGTTGAGAGAGCTATCGAAGGCGGATGTAGGCGACGTATGATGCGACGCCCGCACCGATCAGGTCGAACAGGCCTATGGTTCCGTAGAAATAGATGCTGGTGACGACGAGAACGGTGTAGGCCGCGGCAATACCTGCAAAGGCCACGAACTGCAGCGCCCTGCCCCGCTTCCGGTTAGCGGCCAGGCTGACAACCTCAGCCAGCAGGTACCCGAGACCCGCCATAGCGGCGATCTGCAGAAAGAGGCCCGGCCTGCCGATCAACGCAATAGCGACCCCTCCCGCCAGTCCAACGCCCAGACTCGCGGGAATGGCACGCGCCAGCAAGGAGCCTGAAACGTCGTATGTCGGCAGCCGCGTCCCCTTGCCGCACTCCTGACATCTGACCCCAACGGGAGCTTGGACCATGCAGCGCGGACAGACCAACTCATCGCATCTGCTGCACCTCAAGTTGGTCGGCGTATCGGGATGATTGGGGCAGTAGGTCGTTTCCCGCATGCCCGTTTTAGCCCTCCTCATCCGACGGCGGACGCCTGCTCGTCCACTGCGCCCTGTGAGGCGCGTCCCGGTCCCACAGGAGACGGCTCCCCAGAACGCGGAGCAAGCTGTATTCGTCCTGCGGCGGCTCCCAGTTTGCAGTGAGGCGCTTGACCGCCAGCAGTGCGGCGATGCCAGCGCTCATGTAGACTAACTCGTGTGGCTCCCCGTACAGATATGCCAGCAGGGGCAAGGCGAGCGCCGATATCAGGGTCCATACAGCGGTCTCGCGCGTAAGCAGCCTCCCCACGATCCCGATCATAAGCGCACCGGTTAGCATCTCCCACCACATCGAGAGGCCCAGAAGCACGCCTATGGATGTGGCGACACCGCGGCCCCCCGTGAAGCTTACATATGGCGACCAGTTGTGTCCGGCTATCGCTGCAAGTCCGGCCAACGCTTGCACTGCAAGGCTCTGGCCCATCAGGCCGGCGGCGATGACGGGCAGCGTGCCCTTGCCTACGGTGTCGAACACGCCCAGGCCAAATCCCGTCCACCTGCCAACGTGGTCCATCACGTTGGCAGCGCCGAGATTCCCCGACCCATAGCGGCGTATGTCAATTCCCTTCAAATACCGGCCCGCGAGATACGCCGAAGGTACCGCTCCCCACAGATAGGCCGCAATCACGATCAGAGTTGTGGCGAGCATCACTCCATGTCAGGCCGGTTGAGCTTTAGGCGGCCAAAGCGTCAGGCGCCTCTGACCCGGCCAAGGCGTTCTTCAAGGCCGTACAAGCGGCGGGCGCACAACGCCACCTGATCATACTTGATTCCCTCGTAAAAACCCGTTTTGAGGAAGTTCCAGCGCTTTAGCACATGTGAGCGCTACCGTATGTTGGGGTAGTACACGGAACAGAGACTGTATATTGTACCCAGGCAAGGGTACGGTTGTTCTAATTCGACCTGCACAGACTTTTTACGAGAGAATCATACTTGTCCTGATGTAGCAGCGATCTGCTTCCTGACGGATATGAGGGCCTCCACGGTAGCCATCGGGGGGCCCGCCGATCCGGGCTCGGGTTCGCCGGGGTTCCCGGAGGCGTGGTAGTCGCTACCCCCGCAAGGGATCAGTCCCATCTCGTTGGCCAATCCGGCAAGGAAGTCGACCTCCTCGGAGGAGTATTGCCCGTAGTAGACCTCCATTCCCACCAGGCCGACCTCTTTCAGACCAGCGAGGGTCCGTTTTAGCTTGGCCACCTGAGAAGGACCGGAACCGGCCATGTAGTAGATGGGATGCGCCATCACCGGCAACGCCCCGTTGCTGACGAGCAGCTCGACGGCGGTAACCGGAGTAAGCTTGACGCGCTCGACGTAAGCGGAGCCGTTACGCCCAAGGTACCGGTCGAAGGCGTCGCGCGGGTACTGGACGTAGCCTCCCTCCACCATAGCCTGGGCCACGTGGGGCCGCCCGATGGCGCCTCCGCCTGATAGCTCGCGGACGCGGTCCCAGGATATGTTCACGCCCATGGCATTCAGCTTCGCTACCATCTGGCGGGCCCTTTCGTCCCTCCCGTCTCTCATCTCCGCCATGGCCCGCTGAAACTGAAGGTCCTGGCAGTTGACGTAGTAGCCCAGCAGATGCACTTCGCCGTCGGCGATGTCCGTGCCCAGCTCGACCCCTTGGACCAGAGCCAAACCGCCCAGGTCCTCCGCCGCGCTGAGCGCCTCCGGGATACCCTCCGTTGAATCGTGGTCAGTGATGGCGATAGCCTTGAGACCGCGGCGGGCGCATAGCCGCACGAGCTCGGCGGGCGAGAGTCTTCCGTCAGAGTAGACCGTATGGAGGTGGAGGTCGACTTCGATCATCTCGATCTGTCAGCTCAGCTCTCTGTCCCCCCTTTCGATGCCGATGGCTACGCCGGTAGAGTCGTCGATATCCACCAGTACGCTGTTGAAGCGTATAGGCCCTCCGTGTGCGACGGCGAGGCGCCTGGGGGTCTGCGTCAGGAAGCGGGCCAGCACATCTTCGGGCTCCGCGCCGATGATGGAGTTCACCGCCCCAACCATGCCCAGGTCGCTCACGAACGCCGTCCCTTTGGGTAGCAAGCGGGCGTCGGCGGTGGCTACGTGGGTGTGGGTCCCGGCGACCACGCTCACCCGGCCGTCCAGATACCAGGCCAGCGCCGCCTTCTCGGAGGTGGCCTCGGCGTGCATGTCCAATATGATCGGGGCCGGACGGTCGCCGATCTCTTCCAGAAGGCGGTCCATCGCCCTGAAGGGGCAGTCGAAGGTCCCAATGAAGACCCGGCCGATGAGATTGACCACCAGTGCTGCATCCGTGACGATGTATCCGCGGCCGGGCGCGGTCGGTGGGTAGTTGAGGGGTCGCAATATGGGAAGCTCGTTGTCCAGGTAGGGGAGAATTTCCCTCTTGTCCCAGACGTGGTTGCCCGAGGTGATGACGTCCACGCCCCCGGACACCAGCTCCATCGCGGTATCCGGCGTAATGCCGAACCCGCCGGCGGCGTTTTCCCCGTTAGCCACGACCAGGTCCAGCTGGAGCTCCCGGCGCAGCTCGGGAAGAAGGGCCTGGACGGCTTTCCTCCCAGGTCTGCCAACAACATCCCCTATCATCAAGACTCGCACGGGCTATCCTCGGTCTGAGAGGCCATCGCTGGTTCTGCGGTCAGGCATCCCATGGCCCTTGAGAGGCCTCGGGGGCAGTCCCCGCCGACCGGGTCGAGGGTCTTGGCGAGAAAGGTGCCCTTGCCCAGATCAGCGAAGACCGAGGTGTCCATCAAGACTGTGGGGGCGGTCCGCGGACCGCCCCCACAGGTTGCAATGACGACAGAGCGCGTCAGCAACGGCTATCGGGCATACTCGACGGACCGGCTCTCCCGGATTACGGTTACCTTTATCTGGCCGGGATATGCGAGCGTTTCCTCGATTTTCTTGACCACGTCCCTGGCCATTTTGGTGGCGGCCACGTCGTCCACACTCTGTGGCTTCACCATGATGCGTATCTCACGGCCGGCTTGAATGGCAAAGCACTTCTCCACGCCGTCAAAGGCCCGCCCAACCTCTTCCAGTGCTTCGAGGCGTTTGACGTAGTGCTCGACAGTATCCTTGCGAGATCCGGGCCGAGCGGCGCTGATGGCGTCGGCCGCGGAGACAATAAAGGACTCGACGCTACTATGCTCGTCGTCGTGGTGCTCCCGGATGGTGGCACACTCGGCGGCCGCTATGCTGTTCCTGGACGCCACGTCAGCGCCGATTTCGGCGTGGGGCCCGTCCACCTCGTGGGTCAGGGCCTTGCCGATGTCGTGCAACAGCCCGCCCAACTTGGCCACCTTTACGTCGGCGCCCAGCTCGCCGGCAATCATGCCGGCCACGCGGGCGACCTCGACGCTGTGTTGCAGGACGTTCTCGCCGTAGCTGAACCTGTACTTGAGCCGGCCCAGCAGTCTGACAATCTCGGGGTTGACCCCCCGGACGCCGACGTCGATGACCGTCTTCTCGCCGGTTTTCCTTATGGTCTCTTCAAGCTCCTTCTCGGTCCTGGCAACCGTTTCCTCTATCCTGGCCGGATGAATCCTGCCATCCGCTATGAGCTTCCCCAAGGCGAGTCTCGCCACCTCTCTGCGGACCGGGTCGAAGCAGGATAGGGTGACAACCTCGGGGACCTCGTCGATGATTAAGTCTACTCCGGTAGATTTTTCGATCGCTCGTATATTCCGACCCTCGCGGCCTATCAGACGACCCTTCATGTCGTCGGAAGGTAGGGGCACAGTGGTTAGTGTTACCTCGGAAACTACATCAGAAGCCAGGCGGTATATCGAGAGGCCCAGGATGTCGCGCGCCTTGTGATTTGCTTCGTCCCGCGCCACCTCTTCCATGTCACGATACCGGACCGCCAGCTCGTGCTCGATCTCCTGTTCGGCGCGGCGCATCAACTCGTCCTTGGCGCCGCTCATGGAGAGATTGGAGATCTCCTCCAGACGGTGGACCTCGTGCTCCTTCATCTCATCCAGCTCATGCTGGAAGTCCGCCGCCGCCTGCTCCTTTTGGCCCAGATCCCGGTCACGCCGTTCCAAGTTCTGTGCGCGACCGTCTGCATTCTCCTCGCGGTTGGATAGACGGGTCTCCATCCGCTGGAGCTCGAAACGCCGCTCCCTGATCTCGGCCTCGCCGGCAGAGCGTATTCCGAGGGCTTCCTCCTTCGCCTCCAGCAGGAGGCTCCGCTTCTGCTCTCCGGCTTCGTCGAGGACCTGCGAAGCCTCTCGCTTCGCCGCCTCGTAACGCCTACCAGCTAATACCCTCCGTACGAAGTAACCACTGAGTGCGCCTACTACTAGGCCAGCGAGGATGGCGAGCGTCGCGACAATTGCGGTGTCCAACGCACACACCCCCTCAACTAGATTTTTGAACCTAGTGAACTTAGGCTCCTTGCTGTTCATGGTAAGGCCACCCCCGCCAAAGTGTCAAGGCAAAAGGCGTGAGAGGTGGGTGGCGAAACCGTTGACAGCCGTGGCCGCGGTTGCTACACTGATCGATAAGCCATGGAGTACCTAGCTTCCAGCATTAGCTGCGTTTGTATGAACGGCCCATAGGGGCCGGTACCCCTTCTCCGCGAGAAAGCCGCGCCCCGCTCAGACCACGTTGTGAGCGGGGCGTATATTTTTGGTCCGTAGAGCTCCCGGTAGAGTAACTCCCCAGCAGAGAGGCAGCCCGAGAATGACAACAACCGCATGGAAGCCCCGCACAAAAGGGATAATTGAGGTCCGGCAGGAAGAGATCGAAGACTTCGAGCGGCAGGTCAAGCGGTTCAAGGCCGGCGAGTGGGAAGAGACTGAGTTTCAGGCGTTTAGACTGAAGCAGGGCATCTATGGCCAGAGGCAGGCGGACGCTCAGATGGTGCGGGTCAAGGTCCCCTTCGGGGGCCTCACCGCAGACCAGTTGGACGCGCTGGGCGACGTGGCGGCCAAGTACGCCCCCATGACCAAGGGCCATGTCACCACGCGGGAGAACTTTCAGTTCCACCACGTCAATATTGAAGATACGCCGGACTTCATGCGTGTCATCGGCGAGGCGGGCCTCACCACCAGGGAGGCGTGCGGAAACACGGTGCGCAACGTGACGGGCTGCCCGCTGGCCGGAGTGTGTGCCGACGAGCCTTTCGACGTCACTCCCTACGCCGCCGCCTACGCCCGATACTTCGTGCGCCACCCCTTTACCCAGGCCCTGCCTCGCAAGCTGAAGACCGCCTTCTCGGGCTGCGAGCGGGACTGCGCCATCACGTCAATTCACGACATGGGCTTCATCCCGAAGATCGTGGACGGCAAGCGCGGGTTCAAGGTCCTCACCGGGGGCGGGACCTCCATCATGCCGAAGATCGCGCCGACCCTCTACGAATTCGTGCCGATGGAGGAGTACCTGAGGGTGACCGAGGCGGTCATACGGATCTTCCATCGCTCGGACGAGCTGCGCAAAAACCGGATGAAGGCGCGGATCAAGTTCCTTATCGCCCGCATCGGTATCGATGAGTTCCGCGAGATGGTCGAGGAAGAGCTGAAGGAGCCTTGGACGCATAAGTCCTTCGATCCGACGCCCCTGCTTTTTATCGAGGACGAGTCAATGGACGCGCCGGGCGAGCCCCTCGGTGGCTATCACACCAACGGCTATTTGCCCGACTTTCAAAATTGGGTCGAGACCAATGTGCACGCTCAGAAGCAGGAGGGGTACAAGGCGGTTACGGTCAAGCTGCCTCTCGGAGACATTCAGGCCGAGCAGTTTCACCAGCTCGCCGACCTGAGTCGCAGGTATGCCGGCGGGCGAGCCAGGATCACCCACCAGCAGAACCTTACCCTACGCTGGGTTCCGGAAAAGGCCCTGTACGAGGTGTGGGAGGAGCTGAACCAGATCGGCCTGGGAGACTCGGGGGCCCATCAAATCACCGACGTCGTTGGGTGCCCCGGCACCGATAGCTGCAAGCTGGGAATCACCTCTTCAATGGGGGTCAGCCGGGCCATAGTGGATACCCTTCGTGACATGGACATTCAGGACCCTCTCATCAAGCAGATGCACGTCAAGGTGAGCGGCTGCCCCAACGGTTGCGGCCAGCACCACATCGCCGACATCGGCTTCCACGGCGCGGCGATGAAGGCCCCCGGCGGACAAGTGCCGGCCTACGAGCTGTTCCTGGGGGGAAGCTACGAAGAGGGCGACTCGCGCATCGGCCAGCGGGTCAGGGCAAGGGTGCCGGCCAAGTTGATGCCGGAGGCGCTGAAGCGCATGTTTACCTACTACCAGGAGCAGCGCCACGACGGCGAGGTGTTCAAGGAGTTCGTCGCGAGAGTGGGTGCCAAGAGCTTTGAGACGCTTCTGGAGGGGTTCAAGGGGGAGATCGGGGAGCTCAACAGGGACACCATCGACACGTACATGGACTGGGACAAGACGGTGATCTATAAGACGGAGCGTGGCGAAGGGGAGTGCGCCATATAGCCGGCACATGCCCCGAAAGCGCGTCAGACGGTCAGGGCCCCGTCCGCTTTAGATGGACGGGGCCCTGACATGTTTCAGAAGTGTCCTCTGCTTGAGACTACCTGATTCTTCGACGCAGCCGGTCCCACCACGTCTCGTCGTAATCGATCCTCTGGCCCCTCCACCGCTTCTCTATCTTGGGCGGGCGCACGATAACCATGGCGTAACCGACGAGCAACAAGGCCAGGCCCGCCCACGGGAGCAAGGGCACCTGCACCACTAGGGCCGATAGCAGAAGCACCAGCCCTATGAGCATCACCCGACCCGGGGTGAGAGACCAGGTCCTGCCACCGAGGGAATGGACCAGGCTAAGCCAGAGAAGCCGCAGTTGGGCGGGCGCACGATAACCATGGCGTAACCGACGAGCAACAAGGCCAGGCCCGCCCACGGGAGCAAGGGCACCTGCACCACTAGGGCCGATAGCAGAAGCACCAGCCCTATGAGCATCACCCGACCCGGGGTGAGAGACCAGGTCCTGCCACCGAGGGAATGGACCAGGCTAAGCCAGAGAAGCCGCAGTAATCTGGCTGCTCCCGCGGGATCTGGGACTGCTCCCGCGGGAACGGCCGCCTGAGCTTAGCTCACCGGCCTGCTGTAGAATTTCCTCTATCTCTCTCTTGTACCGCTCCGGCATCCTCACACCTTTCAAGCAGCGCCCCGCATCGGACGACGCCCCAAGGATTTCACCCCGGGGACCAGCCGTTGGAGGTCGAAAACCTGCCACCGCCGATACTTGAATCCTAACTGGGAATCGAGCACTGTGTCAAGCTGTGAAATCGGGCCAGGCCAGCGCCTCGACGGCTATGCCCCGTGCTATAATATCGACTGGCTGCGACGCATCGAGAAAGGGTAATCGAATGGCGGGGTCAAATTCCAGGGAGTTCGTTAAGTACGACTTCTACAGGGTAGACCCGCTGTGGCGCCGGTTGCCTCAGGAGGAACGGGAGGACAACAGGCGAGAGTTTTGCGCCGTCGTAGATGAGCTGGCGTCTGGGATGTTCATCCGCAGCTTCAGCCTGGTCGGGCTTCGAGGCGACGCCGATATTCTGCTGTGGGGGGCGTCAACCTCCCTTGAGCAGCTCCAGGAGGGGGCCACCAGGTTGCGGAGCACCGCGCTGGGAAGGTACATGGAGCTGCCGTACTCATACCTGTCGATGACGCGGCGCTCACAGTACATAGGCGACCACCGGCACGAGGGCCAGGAGGGGACGGGCAAGAGGCTGCATCCGGGGAATGCCAAATACTTCGTCGTATACCCGTTCCTGAAAACGCGCGAGTGGTACCTGCTGCCGCAAGAGGAGCGACAGCGCATGATGAATGACCACTTCCGCATTGGACACAAGTACCCCTCTGTCAAGATAAACACCAGCTACTCTTTCGGACTGGACGATCAGGAGTTCATGGTAGGCTTCGAGACCGACATCCCCGAGGACTTCCTGGACCTGGTGATGGACCTCAGGGGGACGGAGGCCAGCCGGTATACTCTGCGCGACACCCCGATCTTCACCTGCATCCAGCGCCCCATCGATGAGGCGGTTGCCAGCATGGGCGATTGAGTCCGCCTGCCCGTCGTGCGCGCGGCCGCCCCCCTCTTCGATGCGCCTTGACCCGCCGAGTCTCAGAACGTATATTACCCACGAGCCCAGCTCCGGCCACGGCGGCTCCCACTGGAAGGCTGAGCGGGTAACGAGACTCGGGCATCCCTCTCCAGACCTGTTCCGGTTATTGACGCCCACACCTCAACAAGTCCGCCCCGCGAAGCCGCTGGTCAGGTCCTGTCGGGCGCCGCAGTGCTGACTGGAGAGAGAATGAGGTTGCGGTACCAGGCCGGCCCACACGTCTATGAGCTTGAGGAAGGGTGGGGCCGACTGTCGGCGCAGATCAATCTTGACCAGGTGTGCGGGACCGCGGTTGATCATCAATCACTAGAGGAGAGGCTGCATGGACGGAGACACGATCGTCGCGAAGATTCTCAAGGCTGAGGGCGTCGAGTGGATGGCATGCTTCCCCGCCCAATCCCTTATCGACAGGGCGGCCAGGGAGGGGATCAGGCCCATCCTTTGCCGCCAAGAGCGCGCGGGCGTCAACATGGCGGACGGGTACAGCAGGATCAATAGCGGAAGGAAGATCGGCGTCTTCTGCATGCAACGGGGTCCAGGCGCCGAGAACGCGTTCGGTGGGGTGGCGCAGGCATTTGCGGACTCGGTCCCGTTGCTGCTCCTTCCCGGAGGCCATTCGCGCAGCAGGATCGGTGTCCGTCCCGGCTTCGATGCGGTGGACAACTACGGCGGCATTACGAAGTGGTGCGGACACATCAACATGGTTGAGCGCATACCCGAGCTCATGGGACGGGCCTTCAGCCAGCTAAGGCATGGCCGCCGAGGGCCGGTGCTTCTGGAGTTGCCGAGTGACGTTGCCGAGGAAGAGTACCCGGCCAGCTCGTTTCACTACACGCCCGTGAAGGAGTACCGGTCGGGCGCCGACCCGGACGACGTGCGCGAGCTTGTGACAGCAATTCTCAAGGCATCTTGCCCGGTAATGTACGTTGGGCAGGGCGCACTCTATGCCGAGGCCACCGAGGAGCTGATCGAGTTTGCCGAGCTGACCAACATACCCGTGATGACCACCCTGACGGGCAAAAGCGCGTTCCCGGAGAACCACCCACTGGCCCTGGGTACTGGCGGCTCGTCGGGGACATTGATGGTGGACCACTTCCTGAAGAGGACCGATTTCGTGCTGGGCATGGGCACCAGCTTTACTATCTCCAACTTCAATGCTCCCATGCCGCCCGGGGTGACGCTGGCGCAGTCCACCAACTGCCCCGAGGACATCAATAAGGACTATAGGATCGACTATGGCGCCATCGGCGACTGCAAAGTGGTGCTCAGGCAGGCGATCGAGGAGGTGAAGCGGCAGGTAGGCAAACACGGCCGTGGCGACGTCAACGGCGTGGTGGGCGAGATCGCCGAGGTCAGGAGTTCGTTCATGGCCGAGTGGGAGCCGAGACTCACCTCGGACGAGGTGCCCATCAGCCCTTACAGGGTGTTCACCGAGCTGGCAAGGGCGGTGGACGTGGCCAACACCATCATAACCCATGACTCGGGGTATCCCCGCGAGCAGCTGGTCCCCTTCTGGCAGACCGTAAAGCCCTGGGGGTATATCGGGTGGGGCAAGTCCACCCAGCTGGGCTACAGCCTGGGTCTGGCAATGGGGGCGAAGCTTGCGGCGCCGGAAAAGCAGGTCATCAACGTCATGGGCGACGCGGCCTTCGGCATGGCGGGCATGGATGTTGAGACGGCCGTCAGGTCTGAGATCGCCATTCTCACGGTGATCCTTAACAACAGCGTAATGACGCATTACGCCGACCACATGCCGTACGCCGCAGAGCATTGGGGTAGCCACAAGCTGTCCGGCGAGTACGCCAAGGTGGCAGACGGGCTGGGGGCCTACGCCGAGCGCGTCGATACTCCCGACAAGATAGCCCCGGCCATTCGCAATGCCATAGCGGCAAACCGGACAGGTAGACCCGCGGTCCTGGAGATGATCACAAAGGAGGAGGTCACCGTCCCTCACTACTGGCGATGACCGCGGCAGCCGTTTTCAGAGCAACGGCCTCGTGCCGCCCTAGAGCCCCCGCAGCACACGCCTCGATTTCTTGACACTAGGTAGCGGCAGTGCTAGAATTCTTCCTGCCCCACAGCAAGTGTTGGCTGGCTAGAGGCGCACCCGTCGTACCCAGCGAGGCAGACCCGCATCCGAGCGTCTCCCTTATTTGTATCCCCGCCCGCGGGGCTCTGAAGGGGGGTCTCGTCAGAGAGGACGACAGATGCCGGTGAAGGAAAAGGTCAAGATAAGCAAAGGGCTGAAGAATGTCTACTTCGACCGGACGGCGACGGGCTCAGTAGACCCTGCAGGTGTACTCCTCTACCGCGGCTACAACATCCACGATCTTGCTGAGCACTCCTCGTTCGAAGAGACTAGCTATCTCCTCCTAAATGGGGCTCTCCCCACCCGCACTCAGCTTGAGCAGTTCGACGCTCGGTGCAGGGCCAGTCGTGAGCTCCCATCCGAGATCCTGGAGATAATCCGGCTCTCCAAGTCCGCCCACCCCATGGATGTGCTGCGCACCGCCGTCTCCGCGATGAGTGGCTTCGACCCTGATGCTCTAGACAAGTCCCCTGCAGCGGTCTCAAGCAAGGGGCTCCGGCTTGCCGCAGCCGCCCCGACGATCGTGGCTGCGCACGCCCGGATTCGGGATGGCGGAGAGGTGGTGCCGCCCAACAGTGGCCTAGCTCATGCCGCCAACTTCCTATATATGCTCTCTGGCGAGGAACCGGACCCACGGGACGCCAGGCTAATGGACAAGGACCTGGTGCTACATGCCGAGCACGGCGTTAACGCATCTACCTTTGCCGCGCGTGTGGCCGCGGCCACTCAGGCCGACTTCTACGCAGCTATGACGGCAGCAATCGCGGTCCTGAAGGGGCCCAGGCATGGCGGAGCCGCGGAAGGGGCCAAGAAGATGGCGCTTGGAATTGGAAGCGAGGATAATGCGAAGCGCTACATAGAGGACCTGCGGAAGGGCGGCGAGAGGGTCATGGGATTTGGCCATCCCGTCTACAGGGCCGTCGATCCCAGGTCTGTTCACCTGAAAGCGGACGCAAAGTCGCTGGGAGAGCGAAAGGGCCAGCCGAAGTGGTTCTCCATACTCCAGGCGGTCACAACCGTCATGGAGCCATACGCCAAAAGGGGTCATCATCCAAACGTCGATCTGTGGTCCGGCGCGATCTATTCCCTGCTAGATATCTCCGACGACCTGTTCATCCCCATATTTGCCTTGGGACGCATCCCGGGATGGACGGCACACCTCATGGAGCAATACGCCAGGAAGGATATACTCAGGCCTAGACTGCTATACGACGGACCTATTGACCTGGAGTATTTGCCAATAGAGCAACGGAGCTAACGCCAAAAGCTTACCTGCGGGTCGAATTCAGCACTCGACTAGAAAGGGCGGACCGTGACCAACCCCGAAGAGATTGTATCGGAATGTCGCCATCACTGGATTATCGAGAGCCCTAACGGGCCCACTAGCCGGGGCGTTTGCAAGCTGTGCGGAGAGCGGTCAGAGTTCAGGAACTCCATGCCCATCTCTGGATGGGACCGGGATGGCTCCAAGAGCCGCGCAAGGCAGGCCCGACGGTAGCGAGCGGCACTCAGCGGCAACGGCACGACACGGAAAGGGGCGTCTCCTGGCGAGCGCCCCTTTCGAGTTTATGGATAGATCAGACGCTGTGGGTACCTCGTCGGAAAGCGAGATAAGGGCGCGTATCGCCAGGCTCGGCAAGATCACATTTGCCGAGTTCATGGAGACGGCCCTGTATCACCCCACCGGCGGGTATTACGCACGCAGGCCCTACGTCGGCGCTCACGCCGACTATTTCACCAGCCCGGCGGCCCACCCCGCTTTCGGCGCGCTAATATCCATCTACCTTCTCCGAATGTGGGACGCGCTCGGCCGCCCTTCAGCCTTCTATGCGGTGGAGATGGGAGCCGGAGATGGACTGCTGGCCCGGGAAGTGGTTGAGTTCGCCCAAAGGCTGACGCGTCCCTTTGGCGATGCGCTCCATTACGTCGCCCTCGATCGGTCCACACCTCATGGGACGAGGGACGCCGCGTCCGGCGCGTACCAACGCATCGTCGCCGCTGGTTCGCCGGTTGCCGGCATTGTCGGCTGCTTCATCTCCAACGAGCTGGTGGACTCCTTCCCCGTTCACCGCTTTAAGATCGTGGGGGGCGAAGCCAAAGAGGTCTACCTGTCACTCGAGGATGATCGGCTTGTCGAGGCCCTGGATGATCCCTCTACACCTCAACTGGCCCGGCGGCTGGAGGGCCTGAGCCCCTCGCTTCCGGAAGGGTACCGGGGCGAAGTGAACCTGGGCATCGGCCCGTGGATGGCGGGGGTCGCAGGCTCTCTGGACAAGGGGTTTGTGCTGACCGTGGACTACGGATACGCCGAGGCGGAGATGTACTCTGCCCACAGGGACGGCGGCAGCGTCCAGACCTACTATCGCCACACCCAGACGGCCAGCCCCTACCAGCGCGTCGGCGTACAGGACATTACGGCGCACGTGGACTTCTCGTCCGTGGTGCGGGAGGGTGAGGCCGTGGGGCTGAGACCGCTGGGACTGACGACTCAGGCGCAGTACCTGCGCGGCCTGGGTCTCGACCGGTGGCTGGGCCGGCTCAGGGTCGAGGGCCTACCACAGAGGGAGCGTGAGTCAAATGCCATGGCGATGCGCGATCTGGTCAGGCCGGACGGCCTGGGCGGATTCAAGGTGCTGGTGCAGGAGAAGGGCCTCGGAAATGCCGGGCTGAGCCGGCTGCCGCCCCTGGGGGAGCTCGATGGCGAGGCCGAGGAGCTGGCCGACAGCCTACCTATCCCCCTGCTTCGGCCTGAGCACGTCCCCCTGATGGAGGGGCGCTATCCCCACGCCGCGTGGCGGTGGGAAGATCTCTGGCCATGGGATGGGGAGCTCCCCCGCGCCTGACGGCCGATGCATCAGGACACGGGCTGTGCGTCGTCCGCCTTAGCCGTGGGGCCGCTCTCATGCGGATCGCACCTTCGCGCGGTAGTTATGAACCCCGTGTGCGACACCATGCGTTGGGCGGGGCGGACGCTGCGGCCGCCGACCGACCAGGGGCGCAACAGCACCTCCATCGACTCGATCATGTCGAAGGTCTTCTCCGCCCTCAGCGCCTGCCCCAGATCGTGGAGCTGAAGGACTGTCGGCAGGAAGCTCAGGAAGATGCCGCCCGGCACCAAGGCCGTTGACGCATGGGGGACCACCTGCCACGGCTCAGGCAGATCGAGCACGACCCTGTCCAGCCCGTTCTCGTCGAATCCCTGGTAGACGTCTCCCCGCTTGATAGCGAGCCAGGAGTGGTCGGGCAACATCGTATCGACGTTGGCCGTCGCGCGTTCGATCATGTCGGCACGCAGGTCGTACGATATCACACGGCCTCGCTCGCCCACCGCGCGAGTCAATGCGATGGTCAGCGCGCCCGAGCCCGTTCCGGCCTCCAGCACCCTGGCACCGGGAAAGATGTCCCCAAAGGTCATGATCGCTCCCAGGTCCTTGGGGTAGATGACGGTGGCGATCCTGGGCATCTGACGAGTGAAGTCGGCCATGGTGGGCTTGAGCGCCAGCATCACGTGGCCCTTGGAGGTGGTGAACCTTGCGCCCTCGTTCCGGCCGATAACGTCGGCGTGAGGCAGGCCGCCCAGGTGAGAGTGAAATGTCTTCGAGGAGTCGAGCTTCACCAGGTAGCGCCGCCCCCTGCGGTCGATCATGAGGGCCTGGTCGCCCTCGCGGAAGACGTGCCTGGGGGTATCGGTCTCGGACACGAGTGGGCCCTCACCAAACGGAGTGTGCGGACACAACCTGGACCGCTCAGCCTTTCGAGGACGCTCCCAAGGCCTTGGTCATTACCCAGGAGAGGTCCTCCACCTGCTCGCAGCCGCCGTGGTCCGTCGGCCGCTCCCAGCGGTCCATTACGGGTTTACCCGAGATTCGGTATCCCGGCCGCTCGTACAGGTGCATCGCGCTCGTGTTTTCCACTGATACTTCCAGGTTCACGCTCATCAACCCCGCACGACGCGCCCTCTCTTCCACCGCATGGGTCAGCGCGGTGCCGATGCCCTGACCACGAAACGCGGGCCCCACGTCCAGGGCGAACAGACGCAAGGAGTCCGGCCGCTGGAAGCGATGTCCAGTTGTGCTGACCGTGCCTGCCACCTGCCGGCCCAGCACAGCTATCAGCATCTCACGATGGCCGTCCTTATTCTCTTGCCAGCGACGGTTCAATTGCTCTGCGCTCAGTTCCGGCGCCAGGACGGCAGCCAGTTTCGTGATGTCGCTTTCCTCTGCCTCACGGACGGTAATCTGAGGTCTTTCGACGTTAGCCATTCCTCGACGCGATGTACGCGTCATAAACGAAGTGTGAACACGATCAGGACTCACCATCGACGGACTCCCCTCGATACGTCCCGACTCGTCGGGACTACTCGGGGCGAACGGGACAAATTCCGCCGATGGTGAGTACGCCGCAGGCGGTATCGAACCACCGTGGTGAGCCCTTCGGTAAACTCAGGAGGACCTTGTCGAACCACTCTTCCGCTTGCATGTCACGCACCTTCTTAGGACACTCCAGAGAAAGCATGTGGGCCCGCCTACCCCTGGAGCTTGTCGACCTCGGCCAGAATGTCGGCTATCTTGATGTCGGACGCCTGCGCGTACACCCGCTTGAACCGGACTGTGCCCTGCTTGTCGACCACGAGCACTGCGCGGAAGGAGGTCCCCTGCTGCTCGTTGAAGATGCCGTAGAGCTGTGCCACCTTCCCATGCGGGTAAAAGTCGCTGAGTAACGGGTATGAAATGTTGCCCATGGCGACCGAGAACGCGTTCTGTGTGGCGCGCGCGTCCGTACTAATACCCAGCACCTGGGTATCTCTCTCCTCGAAACTCGAGCCCGCGGCCCGAAACGAGGAGACCTGGTCCGTTCAGCCGCCGGTAAAGGAGTAGACGTGGAAGGACAGGACTACGTTCTTCTCCCCCCTGTACTGGCTAAGGGTGACCTCCTGCCTGTTCTGGTCGATCAGCGTAAAGTCAGGTGCGGGCTGGCCTTCTTCTACCATGCGGTGGACCTCCTGGTACTTTGTTGGCTTATCTCATTCGTACTTCTGCATCCTGAACGCCCTTACTCTCAGTCGTGGCCAACGCAGATCGGGCTATAGACATCGCCAAATCTTTGGACATCCACAGACCACAACTGCCGAGTTTACCCTAGCCGCACAGACTGAGGTGGATGGTACGGATCTCGCCATCAACCAATGATGCCTCTGCATAAACGCCATCCACATCGAGGTTCCCGCCATACTCGTTTGAGCCAGCATACGTCACCTCTGCGTAGCGCCTTTCAGCCATCGTGCCCTCCCTTTTTCCCACCGCCGCATTATACCAGTGCGCTGACGCCCATGCTCTGGCCTTCGGAGGTGGCCGCGCAGCAGTAGGGATAAGAGGTCTCTAGGAAGGGTCTGGGGAACTCTTCACAACGTGCTATGCCGGCTTCCAGCGCAGGTCCGGGCGGCGGGCGGCGCGCGCCTCGTCCAGCCTGGTATTGGGGGTGTCGTGCGGCGCGTCGTGCAGGAGGGCGGGGTCGTCCTGCGCCTCCTGGGCAATGGTCTTCATCACGTCGATGAAGTAGTCGAGAGTCTCGCGGCTCTCGGTCTCGGTCGGCTCGATCATCAGCGCCTCGTCCACGATCAAGGGAAAGTACATAGTCGGCGGGTGAATGTCGTAGTCGATGAGACGCTTGGCCACGTCCAGCGCGCTTACCCCGTGGTCGCGCTTGAGGCTTCTCGCCGACAGCACAACCTCGTGCATGCAGTGTCGGTCGTATGGCAGGTCGTAGTCGTGTCTCAACCGGCTGAGGACGTAGTTGGCACTGATAACGGCATCCTCGCTGATCTGCGAGATCCCGGCGTTCCCCAGCAGCCTTATGTAGGTATACGCCCGGACGAGGACGCCGAAGTTGCCGTGAAACGCCCCCATCTTGCCGATGGTCTGTGGCGGCGTGGCGAGCGTATAGCTCTCACCACCTTCCTTCGACTCCCGACGCTCGACCACGGGGGCCGGCAGGAAAGGCACAAGCCTCTCGGCCACCATCACCGGGCCCGCCCCCGGCCCGCCACCGCCGTGGGGGGTGCTGAAGGTCTTGTGGAGATTTGAATGTACCACGTCGAAGCCGAGCTCGCCCAGCTTGGCGCGACCCAGCAGCGCGTTCAGGTTTGCCCCGTCGCCGTACACGATGCCCCCTGCCTCGTTTACTATGCGGCAGACCTCCAATATGTTGGTGTCGAAGAGGCCCAGCGTACTTGGAAGCGTCAGCATGACCCCGGCCAGGTCATCGCCTGCGGTCCGCCTCAGCGCGTCGAGATCGGTGTTCCCGTCTGCATCGGAAGGAAGGGTCACCACTTCGAAGCCCGCCATCGTGGCCGACGCCGGGTTGGTGCCGTGGGCGCTGTCCGGAATGAGCACCCTGCTTCGCGCCGTGTCTCCTCGCGACAAGTGGTAGGCGCGCGTCATCAGCATTCCCGCCAGCTCCCCCCCGGCCCCGGCCAGTGGGGCGAGGCTGCCCGCCGCCATGCCCATAAGCTCGGAGAGCAGACCCTGGAGCTGGTAGACGAGCTTGAGCGCACCCTGCACGGTCGATTCCGGCTGGTGGGGATGAATCTGTGAGAAGCCCGGCAGCGAGGCCATCTCGTCGTGGAGCTTGGGGTTGTACTTCATGGTACAGCTGCCCAGGGGATAGAAGTTGGTGTCGATGGAGAAGTTTAGCTGGCTCAGCTGGGAGAAATAGCGCACCAGCTCACCCTCGCTGACCTCGGGGAGCTCGAGGTCGCCCCGAAGCAGCCCATCTGGAGGGAGGGGCTCCTCCGGCACGTCCAAGGAAGGCAGCGTTGTCCCCATTCTCCCGCGAACGCTGCGGTCCATCAGGAGCTGACGGCGTCTCGTGTCCAATTGTCGTGTTGTGGTCATCATTGGGCCGTTGGCGGTCTCATCAATTCCTCTGCGCGGCGGCGCATTTCCATGGGCAAGCTCAGAGCCTGCTAGTGCTAAGTCAACCTTGGTATGATGTCATCATATCCCGCCCGCCCTTTGGGGGTATAGGGAATTCCCCATACCCCTTGCCATTCGACAAGCTCAGGACAGGCGCCGGGGGCTTTGCCCCCTCTGCACTCCCCCATGTACTCCGTTGTCCACCAGCGCCTTGTGCACATACGACTAGCCCACACCTATCTCGGCCAGCGCTTCGGCGAGAGAGTCGATCTCAGCACGGGAGTTGGCTTCGCTGACGCAAAGCAGCATCCCGTTGTCGACCGAGGGGCTTACATCCAGGCCGCCAATAATGCCTCGCTCAAGCAACCGCTCATTGGTCTCGGCCGGCGGGAGCGGGCAGGTCACGACGAACTCGCGGAAGAAGGTGCCATCGAAGGGCAGCGAGTAGCCTGGAATACGCTCGATGAGGGAGGCCGCATAGTGGGCCTTGTGATAGCATAGCTCGGCGACGTGCCTCAGCCCGCGCCTGCCCTGCGCCGCCATATAGGCCGTGGTCACCAGGGCGATGAGAGCCACGCTGGTGCAGATATTGGATGTGGCCCTCTCTCTCCGGATGTGCTGCTCGCGGGTCTGGAGGGTCAGGACATAGCCGGTCCTTCCCTGAGTGTCCACCGTCTTGCCGACGATTCGCCCCGGCATCTGGCGCAGGTGCCGCTCCTTGCAGGCGAAGAATCCGACGTACGGGCCGCCGTATGAGGGCGCTACCCCAAGGGACTGGCCCTCGGCCACCACGATATCGGCGTCGTAGTCGCCGGGCGGCTTGAACATCCCCAGGGCTATCGGGTCGGAGCACACCACCAGCAGCGCACCCTGGGCGTGGGCCCTCTCGGCCAGCCCCTCGAGGTCCTCCAAGTAGCCATAAAAGTTGGGCTGTTGCACGATCAGGCACGCTGTTTCGGTACTCAGAGGGTCGGTGGCGCTGGTTACGCTGTCCAGCGTGAGGCCGGGCCCCTGCGAATAGGTCCGCAGCACCTGCATGTAGCTGGGGGAGACCGAGTCGAGGACCGCTATCCGTTCGCGCCTGGTAATGCGTGCTGCCATCAGGGCGGCCTCTGCAAGGGCGGTGGCCCCTTCGTACATTCCGGCGTTTGCGACCTCCATCCCGGTAAGCTGGCTGACCAGAGACTGGAACTCGTAGGTGGTCTGCAGGGTCCCCTGGGCAACCTCCGGCTGGTAGGGGGTGTAGGAGGTCATGTACTCGCCGCGGCCGGCTATCTGGCGGACGACGGCCGGCACGTGATGGCGGTATGTGCCCCCGCCGAGAAAGCAGGGGTAGTCGCCCGGCACGACGTTCTCTCCGGCCATGGCCTCGATCTCGCGGCGAAGATCGAGCTCAGGCAGGGGGTCGGGTATGTTCAGGATGGGGCTGCGATGCTGGGGTGGTATGTCCTGGAAGAGCTCCTCCACCGAGGACACGCCGATCGCCTTGAGCATCACGCTGCGGTCAGCGTCGGTATGCGGGCTGTAAGGCGATGTGAAGCCGGCACTCTGCATGGGGCGGAGCTAGTTCTCCTGGGAAGCCAGGAAGGCTTCGTACTGCTCGGAGGTCATCAGCTTGTCCAGCTCTGCGGGGTCGCTGATGGTCACCTTGAGAAGCCATCCGGAGTCGTAGGGACTTTCGTTGACCAGCTCGGGGTTGTCGACGGCCTGCTGGTTGACCTCGAGCACGCGCCCGCTGATGGGGGAGTAGATGTCGGATACCGCCTTAACCGACTCGACCTCGCCCAGCTTCTCGGACTGGGTGAGCTCGGTGTCCGCCTGAGGCAACTCCAGAAACACGACGTCGCCGAGACTTTCGGCGGCAAACGCGGTAACTCCCATTACAGCCAGGTCACCCGATTCGACGCGTACCCACTCATGCTCCTCCGAGTATTTGAGGTCGGGCGGATTCATGCGCTCTTTCTCCGCGAGTAGAATGGGAGGGTGGCCACTTCCGCCTCAACGCGCCGGCCCCTGACGTCGATCTCGAACCGGGTCCCTGGTGGAGCGAAGCCGGTAGGAACATAGCCCAAACCTATATTCCTGTCAAGGGTGGGCGAGTAGGTCCCGCTGGTGACCGAGCCGATCTGGTCCGGGCCGTCCATGATGGGGTGGCCGTGCCTGGCGATGCCCCTTCCGACCATGTTGAAGCCCACCAGGACCCTGCTTGGACCTTGGTCGCGGACGCGCCGTAACGCCTCTCCCGCTATGTATCCTCCGCGGTCTGGGTCCACGAACCTGTCCAGGCCCGCCTCGTAGGGGTTGGTGGCGGGGTCCATATCGTTGCCGTGGAGAAGCAAGCCGGCCTCCAGTCTCAGGACGTCCCTGGCGCCGAGCCCGCAGGGCGTAGCCCCACTCTCGATCAGGAGACGCCAAACCTCGGCCGCGCTCTCCCGAGGCACGATGAGCTCAAATCCATCCTCTCCGGTGTAGCCGGTGCGCGCCACCAGCGATTCGACGCCGCCGATCCGCATTTCCACGGCCGAGAAGGGCCTCAACGACGATATATTGTCGGGAGTCAGGCCTTCCATCATCTCCGCGGCCCGCGGGCCCTGGTTCGCGATCATCGCCAGACCGGACGTGACGTCCTCTACCCGCACCTCTCGCTCCGACGGACTCCACCTTGAGAGCCATTCCAGGACCCCTGCTGTGTTGCCGGCGTTGGGTACCAGCAGAAACCGGTCCCGGTCCCTGCGGTAGATGATACAGTCGTCGATGATGCCGCCCTCCTCGTTGCAGATGAAGCCGTAGCGGGCACGTCCCACCCTCATGCCGGGGACATCGGAGCTGAGCACACGGTCCAAGAAGCTCGCCGCAGCTGGGCCCTCTATGCTTACCCGGCCCATGTGGGACACGTCGAAGAGACCAGCGCCCGTCCGGACCGCCCTGGCTTCGTCGAGGATGCCCGCGTACTGGACCGGCATGTCCCATTCGGCAAAGGGGACCATGCGCGCGCCCAAGCCAACGTGGGACTCGAAGAGAGGGGTACGCTTCATTTGCGTGGAACGCTCCATCTCCACCGACCCGCTACCTCCAAGTACAGTTGCCCCGGCGACGACCGGCGGCGGAATAAGGGTCGAGGGCCGCAGGGCCTGCCGTGGCTAGAGACGCCACTGTGACCTCACCCCTGGCCCCTCTCCGCAACGGGACAGGGGAGTCGAAGAGCTGGTCCTGATCTCCATCCACCTGTGGTGAGGTGTTCCTGAAACGCCACTTGACCTCACCCCTGGCCCCTCTCCGCCAGCGGAGAGGGGAGTCGGAGAGCTGATCCTGATCTCCATCCACCTGTGGTGAGGTGTTCCTGAAACGCCACTTGACCTCACCCCCTCCCCTTCTCCGCCAGCGGGCAGGGGAGTCGGAGAGCTGTTCCTGATCTCCATCCACCTGGGATGAGGTGTTCCTGAAACGCCAATTGACCTCACCTCTGGCCCCTCTCCGCCAGCGGACAGGGGAGTCGGAGAGCTGATCCTGATCTCCATCCACCTGGAGTGAGGTTTTCCTGAAACGCCACTTGACCTCATCCCTGGCCCCTCTCCGCAAGCGGACAGGGGAGTCGAAGAGCTGTCCTGATCTCCATCCACCTGGGGTGGGGTCGAGGATGACTGTAACAAGAGTCGCATGTTAGATGCAAGACTTTCCCGCCGCCCTTTGCCCAAAGGAGCCCCCCGTCAGCGAGGAGATGTTTCTGAAACGCCATGTGCCGCACCCACCTACAGGTTAGACATCTGCCGTCGCCTCCTTGAAGGCGCGAATTGCGTCGATGTGGCCGTCGGGCGAGGCCAGCCCCGCGCCCGTGGTGGTCACCGAGGCATGGGTCGCCCCGGCGTCCCTCCACGCGGCGAGGTCCGCGGCCCATTCTTCCGGGGACCGGCGGGCAATATTTACTCGACCGTCGACGCCAATCTCGTTCGGGGCCCGGCCCGCCTCACGGGCGTGGGCGTGCATACTGTCCAGGAGCGCGCGAAACCGGTCGTCGGCCCTTCCCTGAGGCATCCAACCGTCGCCTACCCTGGCGATTCGCCGAATGACCTTGCCCGCCATCCCGCCGATCCAAACGGGAATGGGGCGCTGGACCGGCAGGGGGTTGATTCCGGCGTCGGTGATCTTGTGCCACCTTCCGTGGAAGGTCACAAGCTCCTGAGTCCACAGCAGTCTAAGCACCTCGATCTGCTCTTCCGAGCGCCGCCCCCGGTTGTGAAAGTCCTCGCCCAGGGCCTCAAACTCCACGTCGTTCCATCCGATGCCGATGCCCAGCCTCAGCCGGCCTCCGCTCAAGACGTCTATCTCCGCGGCCTGTTTGGCAATCAGCGCGGTCTGTCGTTGGGGTAGGATCAGGATGCCGTTGACCAGCTCCAGCCTCTGGGTAACGCCGGCCAGATAACCGAAAAGCACCAGCGGCTCGTGGAACATGTCTGTGTGCCCGTACGCCCCTCGCCACCCGGGGCAGCTGTCCGTGTTAGCGCCGAGGACATGGTCGTAGGCCAGGAGGTGGTGGTAGCCGAGCGCCTCGGCGGCCTGAGCATAGTCCCGCACGGCAATCGGGTCCGCGCCTATTTCGTTCTGAGGAAACACAACGCCCAGCCGCATGGTCCCACTCCTTGCTCCCCGATTGGCCGCGGGCAGCAGTCATCAATCCCCTTGTTCCTGCGATTCTCGGCCCAATCTGTGCCATTGTCAACGTTGTGCGCGGCCCCGGTCGAAGGGGCGATGTATTGACTCAGGATATGACCCCAATTAAGATATTTAATAGACGTGGGTGAAGAAACGTTTGAGGCCCGGACATGAACGCGGGCGTCGCCACGGCCCTGGCCGCGGTTGCGGCCGCCATATTTGCGTCGTCCTGCGGGGGTGGGGACGGCTCTGAACACACGCTTTACGTCGCGGGGATACCGGACCAGAACGCCACCAGACTCGCGCGCAGATACGATGGGCTCACCGAATACCTTGCCCGGCAGCTCGGAGTGGACGTCCAGTACGTGCCTACCGTTGACTACGCCGCCACCGTCATCGCCTTCAAGCAGGATGCTATCCAGCTTGGGTGGTTCGGCGGTCTGACCGGGGTGATGGCCCGCCGGGAGGTCCCCGGCTCGGTGGCGCTGGCCCAGAGGCCGAGGGACCGAGCGTTCCGCTCCGTGTTCATCGTGCAGTCCGGGCTGGACGTCGACGAGCTGGGGGAGCTCAAAGGGCTTACCTTCACCTTCGGCAGCGAGCTGTCGACGTCTGGACATCTGATGCCGCGCCACTTCCTTCTGATGGCGGGAGTCGACCCCGACACCGAGCTAAGGTCATTGCCTAATTTCTCGGGATCACATGACAAGACGTGGAAGCTGGTGGAGAGCGGGGCGTTCCAGGCGGGTGCGCTCAACCAGGCCGTCTGGGAGGCGGCGATCACCGAGGGCAGGGTGGACACGAGCAAGGTGGGGGTGATTCACATCACTCCCGCATACTACGACTACAACTGGACCATTCGCGGCGACGTGGAGAAGCGATTTGGCGCCGGGTTCAAGGAATGGGTCCTTCAGGCCCTTGTCTCCGCAGAGACCGAGCGACCTGAGATCCTGGAGCTCTTCTCCGCCGACCGATTTATACCTACCGAGAACGCCAACTACGGGGCAATCCAGGACGTGGCCGAAGCCCTGGGGATCATCGAATAGTGAGTCAGCAGGCCAACAGTGAGCGTATTTTCCGCCTGGAGTCGGTCACCAAGTCCTATCCCGGGAGGGTTGCCCTGGCGCCGCTCTCCCTCACCATAGGGGCGGGGGAGGCCGTCGCGGTGGCGGGCCCCAGCGGTAGCGGCAAGACGACCCTGCTCCATCTGATGGCCGGCATCATTCAGCCCAGCGCTGGGAGTATATCCCTGGACGGACAGGCTCTGTCCGAGCTCGGGCCTGGAAGAGAGCTCTCTAGCCTGGTGGGCGTCATCCATCAGCAGCTCGACCTGGTACCCCATCTCAGTGTGGTCCACAACGTGCTGGCGGGTCGCCTGGGCCAGTGGGGTCTGCTGCGCTCGCTGGTGTCGCTGGTGACGCCCAGAGACCGTCATCTGGCGGCGGCTGCGATAGAGAGGGTGGGTCTCGCCGACCGGCTTTTCGAGCGCACGTCGAGGCTGTCGGGCGGTGAGCAGCAGCGGGTCGCCATCGCCCGTCTCCTGGTCCAAGACCCCAGGGTGATCATCGCCGATGAGCCGGTCGCGTCCCTAGACCCGGCGCGGGCCACGGACCTGATGGGGCTCTTGTCCAGCATCGCCGGAGACACGGGCAAGACCCTGATCGCCAGCCTCCACTCAATTGAGCATGCCCGAGACTACTTCTCGCGGGTGGTGGGCTTGAGAAACGGGGTTCTGCTATTCGATACGCCGGTCCACGAGCTGTCCCAGGATGCGCTGCGGGAGCTCTACGAGCTGCGTGGACTCGAGGTCGATGTCGCTGATTAGCTTCAGGTTACTCGAGGGACGGGGGCTTCTCACCCTTTTGCTTCTGGGTGCGGTGGCGTGGAGTCTCACTTCCGTTCCCTGGAGCCGGGACATCCTCCACCCCGGGGGCGCACGGGCGCTCGCTCAGATTCTGGGCGCCATATTCTCTCTCGACCTGTCACCACCCTTTCTTCGCCTGGCCGCGGAGGCCGCGTGGACCACGGTTGCCTATGCGGTCGCCGGTATGACTCTGGCCCTGGGCCTGGGCCTGCCCCTGGGCATACTGTCATCCGGAGTTCTGGCGGAGTCCCGCTGGGCGCGGTGGGCAAGCGTATCGGGCGTGCGGTTCATCTTGGGGTCTCTGCGCTCAGTCCACGAGCTGGTGTGGGCCTGGCTGTTCGTCGTGGCCATCGGGTTTTCGCCCATAGCGGCCGTCCTGGCGCTGGCGCTCCCCTATTCGGGGATTCTGGGAAGGATCTTCGCTGAGGTCCTTAACGATGTGCGACAGGAGCCGCTGAGCAGCCTGCGGTCTTCCGGGGCGTCCGAGCTCAAGGTGCTGCTCTACGGCCGCCTGCCGATGGCCCTGCCGGACATGGCGAGCTACGCCTTTTATCGCTTTGAGTGCGCCATCCGCTCGGCGGCCATCTTCAGCTTCGTGGGCATCGCCGGCCTCGGCTACCAGATCCAGCTTTCTCTGGACGACCTGCTGTATGGCCAGGTGTGGACGCTGCTGCTGTTTCTCGTGGGGCTGGTGGCCCTGGTCGACCTCTGGAGCAGCGCGGTGCGCAGGAGGCTGGTCTCATGAGCCACAAGCCCACGGCACACCACGGGGCACGGAGCTCTCGGCCCCGCCTCGACGTGGTCTCCGCTTCCGTGCTAGGGTTCGCCATTCTGGCGGCCGGCTCCTGGACCTACATCCTCTGGGGCGGGGACAGCGGTCTGGCCGGACTCTTTCGCCAGGAAACGTGGCGCGGCGCGGGCGGATTCGTGAGGGACCTTGTGGGGACCGGCTCCAGCGGCACGGCGGCGTATCTCGAAGCCGATTCCTGGACGAACGCCGCCAGACTCTCGATCGATACGCTGGCGATGAGCGTGCTGGCGGCTGGCATAGCGGGCGCCGGGGCGCTGCTCACCTTCCTGCCCGCAGCCCGGAACTTCGCACTGGGCGAGCTGGGAGGAGCCCGGTCCGTTGCGGCAGGGGCCCCGTACGTTGCCCTCCGCGGGCTGTTCGCCATCACACGTGGTGTGCCGGAACTGATGTGGGCCATGCTCATAATCTTCGTCTTTTCGCCGGGGGTCCTGGCCGGGGCGCTGGCCCTGGCGCTGCACAACTATGGAATCCTGGGGAAGCTGTCGGCAGAGGTGGTCGAGAACCTGGACCCCAGGCCGGCAAGGGCGCTGCGGGCGGCGGGGGCGAGCAACGCCCAGACGCTGCTGTACGGGATCATCCCCCAGGCGCTACCCCAGCTCCTGACGTACCTCCTGTACCGGTGGGAGGTAATAATCCGGACCACGGTGGTAGTGGGGTTCGTCGCGGCGGGCGGCCTGGGGAGGGAGTTCCGGCTGAGCATGAGCTATTTGCACTACGACGAGGTCGGCCTGCTGCTGGTGTGCTACCTGGTCCTTGTCGTGGGGGTGGACCTGGCGTCGGCGGGACTGCGCCGCCTGGCACGCTAGGGCTTTCGGGCAGGCGAGACAGGCGGGAGCGCCATGCGGAGGCGGGCCAGTGCCGCCGGACCGGCACCCTCGGCACGGTCGAATCCCTCCCGCATCAGGACCACGTCGTAGCTCACGCCGGACTCGCCTCCCTCTGGTCGGGCGATCGTCTCGCAGATTTCGAACCCCGCCTTCTGGAACGCCTTCAGGCTACGAGGATTGTAGTCTGTAATCTCGACCCCGAAGATCGCGTCGGCTTTCTCCCTCCGGAACCCTAGCTCCACCAGCAGGTGGATCGCCTCCGTGCCGATGCCCCGGCCCCAGAACTCCTTCTCGATCTCAAGGTCGATGCGACGGCAGTCTCGGCCCTGATTCTGTTCCAGGACCCTCTCCAGGTTCATTTGCTGAAGCCAGCAATCGCCGATGGGGCTTCCGTCGTGCTCGATGACGAAGCAGAAGGCCTTGGCCGAGATGGAGCGGAGTATGTCCTTCAGCTGGTCAAGGGTGTAATAATCGGGGTTGTCGAGGGCGTCGGAATAATACCCGATCTCGGGGTCGTTCCACCACTTGTGCACCAGCCCCCAGTCGTCCTCGGTCAGCGGGCGCAGGACGACACGGTCGCGGCTGATAGTGATATTGTGCTGCCATCAGTTGCCGCACTTCAGGAGGCCTCCCGCGCGTCCTACGCGCTCTCTGCCCTTATAGGAGTGTCGTCACGCCATCTCAAGCTGTGCGCCCCCAACGTGCCTGTATCATGCCCTAGAACGGCGAGAAGCGGTTGGCGATGGGCATCCGGCGGTCGCGGCCGAAGTTACGCGGCGTAATCCTAACGCCCGGTGGGGCCTGGCGCCTCTTATACTCGCTGCGGTCCACCAGCGCTATGGTGCGCTTGACCACCTCTTCGTCGAACCCCATGCCCACGATCTCATCGAAGCTCCTGTCCTCCTCCACGTACGCCTTAAGGATGGGGTCCAGGACCGCGTAGGGCGGCAGGCTGTCCTCGTCCACCTGGTCGGGCCGCAGCTCCGCGCTCGGGGGCTTTTCGAGCACAGCCGGCGGGATCACGGGTCTGCCGGACTGGGCGTTGCGGTGCTCCGCCAGCTTGTAGACCATGGTCTTGGGGACGTCCTTGATGACGGCGTAGCCCCCCGCCATGTCGCCGTAGATGGTGGCGTAACCCACCGCCATCTCGCTCTTGTTACCCGTGGCGAGCACCATCCACCCAAATTTGTTGGACAGCGCCATTATGAGAACGCCCCGGATTCGCGACTGAAGGTTCTCCTCGGCGAGGCCGGGCTCGGTGCCCCGGAAGTGAGGGGCTAGGGTATCAAGATGGGTTGAGAAGGCGTCCTCAATCGAGATGGTCCGCAGCTCTATGCCGAGATTACCCGCCACCGCCATTGCATCCAGGATGCTACCCTCGGAAGAGTAGCGTGAGGGCATTGCGACGGCCACCACGTTCTCCGCGCCCAAGGCGTCCGCGGCTACGGCGGCCACCAGGCTTGAGTCGATCCCTCCCGAAAGGGCGATGAGCACCTTGCTAAACCCGCACTTGCTCACGTAGTCGCGAGTACCCGTCACCAGGGCGGCATACACCTCGCCGATGTCATCGTAGCGAACGGGATGGTGCTCCGTCAGTGCCTGCCTGGAGGTGGCCGTGTATGGCGAAACGGAGACCAGCTTGGGGGAGCCGACCTCCTTCGGGTCGCCGGCCCTCTCCTTCCTCGGGCTGGAGTCGCGCGGCCGCGCCCGGAACACAGACTCCACGTCCAGGTCTGTGACTATCAGCTCCTCCTCGAACTGGCCTCCCCGTGCGACCACCTCGCCCAAGGGGTTGACGACCATGCTCGCGCCGTCGAAGACCAGCTCGTCCTGTCCGCCCACCATGTTCACGTACGCTACGAAGACCTCGTTGTCGGCCGCGCGCGTGACAAGCATCTTCTCGCGGAGGCTTCCCTTGCCCGCGTAGAAGGGGGAGCCGTTTATGTTCACTATCACCTCGGCGCCGGCGTCACGCTGCACCACCGTGGGCCCCATCGCGTGCCAGATGTCCTCGCACACGTTGACTCCAACCGGGGTGCCGTTGATCACGTAGACGGGACACTCGGCCCCCGCCTTGAAGTAGCGCTCCTCGTCGAAAACGCCGTAGTTGGGCAAGTACATCTTGTGGTACACGCCGACCAGCTCGCCGTCGCAGGCCACGGCCGCAGCGTTGTGTATGTCGGCGTCGGCGTCGACGAATCCGACTACCACGGAGATGCCCGCCGAGGCCTGCACGACCTCCCGCATTTTCTCCATGTTCGCCTGGATGAACTGCTGCTTGAACAGAAGGTCTTCGGGAGGATAGCCGGGGATGGCCATCTCGGGGAAGGCGACCAGGTCGGCCTGGAGCGAGCGGGCCTGGTCGATGTACTCGATGATCTTCCTGGTGTTGCCCTTCAGGTCACCGACGGTGGGGTTGATCTGGGCCATGGCCAGGCGGAGGGTGCGCATCGAGCCTTTGTCCGCTCCAGTAGGTGGGGTAGAAAAAGTATAGCATAGGGGGTCTGGAGTGCCCTGCTTGGGCGCTCCCGCACCCTTCGCATCACGCCGCGTCCGCGACCATATTGCTGATCCGCTCCAGGGCCCTCTCGATGTTCTCCGCGGAGTTGGCGAAGGAGAACCGGACGCAGCCTTCGCCGTACTCCCCGAATGACTCGCCCGCGAGGCTGGCCACGCCGTAGTCCTGGAGCAGCCTGTCGGCGAACTGGCGGCTGGTCATCCCGGTGCCCTCGACCCTGGGGAAGACGTAGAAGGCGCCCTTGGGCATCGAGCAGCGTATCCCGGGGATCCCGTTGAGCCCGTCGACAATGATGTCGCGCCGCCTCTTGAACTCGGCCACGATCTTGTAGGCATCGTCCTGGGGACCGTCCATAGCCTCGAGGACGGCGACCTGCGTGAAGCTGGCCGTGCACGACACGCTGTTGGTGGACAGGCGGGACATGGGCTCGACCAGCTCAAGGGGCATCACGCCGTAACCTATGCGCCACCCGGTCATGGCGTAGGTCTTGGAAAAGCCGTCGAGGATTATCGTCTGGTCCTGCATCCCCTGGAAGCTGGCCACACTGTGGTGCTCCCCCTCGTAGAGGAACCGCCTGTAGATCTCGTCGGACAGCACGGTGATGCGGTGCTCTCTGGCCAGGTCCGCCAGCGCCTTTAGGTCGGGCTTCTCGATCAGGCTCCCGCAGGGATTATTGGGCGAGTTGATGATCATCAGCTTCGTCCTGGGCGTGATCTGGCCCGCCACCTCGTCCACATCGACCTTGAAGTCTCTCGACGGCAGGAGCCTCATGGGGACGGGCACGCCGCCGACGAAATTTATCATGGACTCGTATATGGGGAACCCCGGATTGGGGTAGAGCACCTCGTCTCCCCTGTCCACCAGAGCCAGCATGGTGAAGAACATGATGGGCTTGCCACCAGGGGTGACCACTATGTTGTCGGCCGTAACCGAGATCCCTCTGGTCTGGGAGACCTCCTGGGCGATGCGCTCGCGGACCTCCATGAGCCCCGGCGACGGGCCGTAATGGGTGTGCCCACTGCTGAGCGCCTTGATTCCGGCCTGGACTATGTTGGACGGCGTGTCGAAGTCGGGCTCGCCGATCTCCAGGTGAATGATGTCCTTACCCTCGCGCTCCAACTGCCTGGCCTTGGCCAGGACCTCGAAGGCCGTCTCGGTCCCCAGGCGTCCCATGCGCTCGGCCAGCTTCATGGCTACCTCCCGCAGATTGCCGACTGCCAGGTAGTATACACCGTGGGCTGCGCACGCGGCCCGGCGCCCAAACCCGCGCCGGCCTCTCCCCCGTTGCGGCATTCGCATGTTGCCTTCATGAGGATGTGATAAAATCTCAGCGCAACGGGGCCCGCGTCTGATCGCGAGAGAGCGAGTGCATGAAGGTGTATCTGGGAGTCCCAAGAGGCTTCTGTGCCGGGGTCGTCAGGGCCATCGACGTGGTGGATTTGGCCCTGAAGCGGTTCGGCGCCCCCGTTTACGTCAAACACCAGATCGTCCATAACCCCTACGTAGTGAAGTCCCTGGAGGTCAAGGGCGCGATAACCGTCGAGGACGTCGACGACATCCCCCGTGGGTCCACGGTGGTGTTCTCGGCGCACGGCTCCGCACCAGACGACTTCGCGAAGGCCGAGGCGCGACAGCTCCACGTTATCGACGCCACCTGTCCCCTGGTGACCAAGGTCCACAACGAGGCACACAAGTACGCCAAAGAGGGCCGGAGTCTGGTCCTGGTCGGGCACCGCGGCCACCAGGAGGTACGGGGCACGATGGGTCATAGGGCCATGCACCTAGTCGACGATCGGGACGGGTTTGACCTTCCCGACTGGGACACAGATGTCCCCGTCGCGGTGCTGACACAGACCACCCTCTCGGTAGACGACACGCAGCACGCAATCGACACGATCAAGCGGCGCTTTCCAAACGTCGTCGTACGTAACGACCTGTGCTATGCCACCACCAATCGTCAGGCGGCGGTAAAGGAGCTGTGCCGGTGGGTGGACCTTGTGCTGATAATCGGCGCCCCAAACAGCTCCAACTGTAACCGGCTGCGTGAGGTGGCCCAGGCCCACGGCGCGAACGCCTACCTCATCAACGGCCCGCAGGAGCTTGACTGGAGCTGGCTCGACGGCGTGGAGAACGTCGGCATAACCTCCGGCGCGTCGACTCCCGAGTCGCTGGTTGAGTCCGTCATTCGCGCCATTGAGCCCGATGAGGTCGTCCCGATTACGGGTGCGGAGGAAGACGTCAGCTTCGTTCTTCCTCGGGAGCTGCGCTAGGCCATGCGGTACGACGTCATAGTCGTCGGGGCTGGACCCGCGGGCAGCACCGCCGCCCGGGAGTCCGCGGCTCGTGGCCTTACCGTGCTGATGCTGGACAAGGCCGAGTACCCCCGCGACAAGCCCTGCGGCGGCGCCGTCAGCATACGCTCGGCGGCCCTCCTGCCGTTCGAGCTGACTCCTGTGGTGGAGCGCGTAATCTCTCAGGTGCATTTCACCGAGCGGCGGTCGCGCGGATTCACCCGCTGTGCCCCTGAAAGGGTGACGTACCTCACGCAGCGGTCTCGCCTGGATGCGTTTCTGGCCGAGCGCGCCGTAGAGGCGGGGGTCACGTTCCGGCAGCGCGAGACGGTCCTGCAGGTCCACCGGACATCGACCCACGTAGTGGTGAGCACTAGCGGCCGCAGCTTCGAGGGGCGGACCCTGGTCGCGGCCGATGGCGCCAACGGACAGACCGCCAGGCTGGCGGGCCTAGACGTGAAGCTCTTACATGGAATTGCCCTGGAGGCAAACGTGACTCCAGCGGGTGGTGTCCCGCCGGAGTGGGAAGAGACGATTGGGTTTGACTTCGGCGGCCTCCCTGGCGGATATGGCTGGCTTTTCCCAAAAGGGGACCACCTTAACATCGGGGTGGGAGGCTGGCGGCATATAGGCCCCACGCTGCGTGACAAACTCGATGAGCTGGTGCGCTTCTACGGCTTCGACCCGGCCGGCATCTGGGGCCGGCGGGGTTTCCACCTGCCCTTGCGGCAACCGGGCTCCCCACTTGTTGACGGTAACGTTTTGCTGGTCGGCGATGCCGCCGGCCTGCTCGATCCGTTGACCGGCGAGGGAATCTTCGCCAGCATCTTGAGTGGGCGCATTGCCGCGGAGCAAATCACCTCATACCTCGAGGGGGAGGCCCCGGACCTTGACGGCTACCGCAGAGGTCTGGAGCTGGAGCTCCTTCCCGAGCTCCACGTATCGCGCCAGTTCCACGACGTGTTCCACCTCTGGCCCGGCCTGTTTCTGGGGATCGAGCGTCGCACGTCGATGCTGATGGGTGCGATGGGCCACCTCCTGCGAGGGGAGATGACATACCTGACCGTGAAACGAAGGCTGGGCCCTGCCTGGCCAGTCTTGGAGTTCGTCGCGGACCTTGTCAGGGTTGCGCCATTACTGCGGCGCGTGTCCGGTCTGCGCGATCCGGCGCCGCCCGAGCGCTACTTCCGCCGCCGCGCGCAACATCAGACGCCTCTGCTGTGAAGATCCGGACCGGCATGGGCCAGACCTCGGTGACGAAGGTCTCCCCTCCCCCCTTTCTGCTCAGCCCCAGGGCGGCACATGTCCCCGGCCGGCCGAGGCATGGTCAGCCGAATTGATGTCCACTCGGTCCTCGGGACCGCATCGCGGGATGTACAAATGAAGGTCCAGTTGGACAGCCTGGTCGAAGGCGCCAGAAGGGCGCAGGGCACGGTCATTATTGTAGACGTGTTCCGGGCCTTCACCACGGCATCGGTGGCCTTCGCCCGAGGGGCGGAGAAGATCATCCTCGTTGCCGAAGTCGATGAGGCGCTGGACCTGCGGCGGCAGGGCAAGGGGGACCTGTGCATGGGCGAGGTCGCGGGCATGCGACCCGAGGGTTTCGACCTGGGGAACTCGCCTTACGAGGTGTCCAAGGCTGATGTCATGGGAAAGACGCTCATACAGTCCACGCGAGCCGGGACCGTGGGGGTGAGCGCGGCCCAGAAAGCCCGGCGGATATATGCGTCGTCACTCGTGGTCGCCCGGGCCACGGCCGAGGCCGTGTTGCGCGGTCGCCCGGCCCTTGTGACCATTGTGGCAATGGGCGCCGAGGGAAAGGCGCGCACCGACGAGGACGAGCTGTGCGCCCTTTACCTGAGAAACCTGCTGGAGGGGCGATCACCCGACCACGATGCCGTCCGAGCTCTGGTCCTCGCCGGAGCGGACTCGCAGAGGTTCGACGACCCTGCCCTCCCACACTACCACCCAAAGGACCGCGAGATCGCCCTCCGGATAGACAGCGTTCCCTTCGCGATGAGGGTCCGCAGGAGAGAGGGGCTGCTGGTGGCCCGGCCCGAGCCGGTCTGAGGCCCCCGGTAGTTTACCGCGACCACGTAGTAGCTTTCACGAATTGCGATTGGGCATGCTTCTCCTAAGCCCGAATCCACCGAAGGACACCGATGGACGGCGTGAGGAAAGCGGAAGGGGGGTGAGGGAGCTACAGGGGAAATAGCCTGGGTTCCATTTGGGGTAGGGAGGTTGGCGGACGGTCTTCATCGCCGCACAGGGGCCCCTATGGCCGTCTGCGGGAGCTGCGATGCGCGGGATGGCGAGAGAATACGCAGCAGGGAACTCTCTCGGACCGGGCTGGCACGAGTCTGCGGGGATCTTCGGTTGTCCGGTGGGTGGGTCGGTCGCCGACGGTGCCGTCAGGCCGGGAGTGGAATGGCTCGCAGCCGGGCCAAGGCGCGGCTGAACTTCTCAGCCCAAGGCCAGCGATCCGGAAGATGCAGGGTCAACCGGCGTGCCGAGCGGGTGAGCCGTCCGGCCAGGGAGAAGAACCGCCGCCGGAGGGTCTTGGTGGTGGCTATCCGCTCTCCCAGACCGATCCGCGCCGTCCAGCGGGCCAGGTTGTGGGCCATCGTCTGGACGGCCAGCCAGGCGCCGTTGGCGGCGAAGCGGCCCGAGGGGAGATGGTTCAGCCCGACGCCGTACTTGAGGTCGCGTATGGCATTCTCGATCTCGGCGTGGCGGCGATGGTCAGCCTCCAGTTCGAGCAACTCCCCGTCCCGGTCGGTGATGAAGCCATGATAGCTGTATTTGGCGAAGAGGGCCAGTTGGGAACCGGGCGTCGGCTTCACCCGCCGGACGATGAGCCGTACCGGCGCGGCGTCCGCCTCGGCCTGGAAGGGGGTGCAGGTGGTCTCGGCCACATCGGCGGCGCCGTCCATCCAGTAAGGAATCGGCGTCCAGGCATCTTCGGGTATCGCCTCGATGAGATTGTGCAGGCTTTTGTGCTGGCGGATGGTGATGGAGAAGCGGACATCCATCTTGCGGCAGACGGATACCACGCCATGAGTGTAGAACCCGCTGTCGGCCCGTAGCGTGAGTCGTCCGTTGGCCCCGGCGTAGCGCACCCGTCCCACCGTCTCCCACAGGAAGTGGGCGGCGCCGCGGGCGGTGTTGGCCCGGCCCTCGCGCAGCCGGGACATCAGCACGTCTCCGGTGCCGGCGGCGATGGCCAGCAGCGGGTGGTAGCCCCGCTTGCCGGTATAGCCGTGGTGGCGGGCGCCCTCCTTGGCCAGTCCGTAGGTCTCGCAGATGGTGGAGTCCAGGTCAATGGTCAGGGGCCCGTCGCCGGGTCCCGCCCCGGCCTGCCAAGCCCGGGCCAGCAACTCGCGGCTCACCCGGTCGAGTTGACGGACGTGGCCCCACCGGAAGCTGCGCAGGAAGGTGCCCAGGGTGGATGGCGCCTTCACCGTGCCGCCCAGGGTGCAGGCCGTCCCCCCGGTGCGCAACACATCGGCGTCGTCAATGCAGTCGCCCCCAGCCAGCGCAGACGCCACCAGCGTCATCATCTTGTCGCTCGTGTTCGCCCGCCCCGGGGCATCGCCCAGGTCGAGGCGCTGCCGGACGAGTTCGGGCAGGCCGAGGTGCCGCGCCAGGGTGGCCGGAAGGAGCAGCCCGGCATTGGCCACCAAGCGGCGGTCGTCGAAGGTGATTTGGATCCGGTCGGGGTGGTTGCGTGGCAGCATCTACTGGGTGCTCCTTTTCCGGGGCCGTTTTTTTGCTACAAAACCATTATCCCAGAAGCACAGGAGCACCTTCTTGCCGCCTCAGGACGCTAACCCGACGCCCTCCTTCGGTGGATTCGGGCTAAACCCGAATCCACCGAAGGACACCGATGGACGGCGTGAGGAAAGCGGAAGGGGGGTGAGGGAGCTACAGGGGAAATAGCCTGGGTTCCATTTGGGGTAGGGAGGTCGGCGGACGGTCTTCATCGCCGCACAGGGGCCCCTATGGCCGTCTGCGGGAGCTGCGATGCGCGGGATGGCGAGAGAATACGCAGCAGGGAACTCTCTCGGACCGGGCTGGCACGAGTCTGCGGGGATCTTCGGTTGTCCGGTGGGTGGGTCGGTCGCCGACGGTGCCGTCAGGCCGGGAGTGGAATGGCTCGCAGCCGGGCCAAGGCGCGGCTGAACTTCTCAGCCCAAGGCCAGCGATCCGGAAGATGCAGGGTCAACCGGCGTGCCGAGCGGGTGAGCCGTCCGGCCAGGGAGAAGAACCGCCGCCGGAGGGTCTTGGTGGTGGCTATCCGCTCTCCCAGACCGATCCGCGCCGTCCAGCGGGCCAGGTTGTGGGCCATCGTCTGGACGGCCAGCCAGGCGCCGTTGGCGGCGAAGCGGCCCGAGGGGAGATGGTTCAGCCCGACGCCGTACTTGAGGTCGCGTATGGCATTCTCGATCTCGGCGTGGCGGCGATGGTCAGCCTCCAGTTCGAGCAACTCCCCGTCCCGGTCGGTGATGAAGCCATGATAGCTGTATTTGGCGAAGAGGGCCAGTTGGGAACCGGGCGTCGGCTTCACCCGCCGGACGATGAGCCGTACCGGCGCGGCGTCCGCCTCGGCCTGGAAGGGGGTGCAGGTGGTCTCGGCCACATCGGCGGCGCCGTCCATCCAGTAAGGAATCGGCGTCCAGGCATCTTCGGGTATCGCCTCGATGAGATTGTGCAGGCTTTTGTGCTGGCGGATGGTGATGGAGAAGCGGACATCCATCTTGCGGCAGACGGATACCACGCCATGAGTGTAGAACCCGCTGTCGGCCCGTAGCGTGAGTCGTCCGTTGGCCCCGGCGTAGCGCACCCGTCCCACCGTCTCCCGCAGGAAGTGGGCGGCGCCGCGGGCGGTGTTGGCCCGGCCCTCGCGCAGCCGGGACATCAGCACGTCTCCGGTGCCGGCGGCGATGGCCAGCAGCGGGTGGTAGCCCCGCTTGCCGGTATAGCCGTGGTGGCGGGCGCCCTCCTTGGCCAGTCCGTAGGTCTCGCAGATGGTGGAGTCCAGGTCAATGGTCAGGGGCCCGTCGCCGGGTCCCGCCCCGGCCTGCCAAGCCCGGGCCAGCAACTCGCGGCTCACCCGGTCGAGTTGACGGACGTGGCCCCACCGGAAGCTGCGCAGGAAGGTGCCCAGGGTGGATGGCGCCTTGACCGTGCCGCCCAGGGTGCAGGCCGTCCCCCCGGTGCGCAACACATCGGCGTCGTCAATGCAGTCGCCCCCAGCCAGCGCAGACGCCACCAGCGTCATCATCTTGTCGCTCGTGTTCGCCCGCCCCGGGGCATCGCCCAGGTCGAGGCGCTGCCGGACGAGTTCGGGCAGGCCGAGGTGCCGCGCCAGGGTGGCCGGAAGGAGCAGCCCGGCATTGGCCACCAAGCGGCGGTCGTCGAAGGTGATTTGGATCCGGTCGGGGTGGTTGCGTGGCAGCATCTACTGGGTGCTCCTTTTCCGGGGCCGTTTTTTTGCTACAAAACCATTATCCCAGAAGCACAGGAGCACCTTCTTGCCGCCTCAGGACGCTAACCCGACGCCCTCCTTCGGTGGATTCGGGCTAAAGTATTCGTTCCGCGAATTACTGAATTGCCTGCCTTGTCGCGACGATGCTCACATGGGAGGCCAACTCCTGCGTGCTCGACTCCCCGCACTAACCCTGGCCGCCGCCCTGTACGTGGTTGCGGCAGCTCTCGTACCGGGGCCGGAGTCTTCGTCCGCAGCCCTCCCGGAGGGGACTGTCGAGTTCCAGGACGGGGCGGGCAGTGCGAAGCAGTCCTTCACCACCGGCGAGGTCGCGGTCCTCTACGTCCGAGACGCCAGTTTGGCCATTGTCGCCACCAGCACTGCCACGTGGACGACGATAGGCGCACTGGTGGAGGCCGGCACGTGGTGGAGCCTGGCTACGGGCGCGCCGGAGCCTGCCGTTTATGCTCTCAGCCCCGGTAGCTTTTGTACGACCCGGCCACTCCGGCCGACACCCCTCTGAAGGGAGTTCCCACCGCCGCGGTCAACGGCGTCCCCACCCTCCTGAATGACTTTAGGGCCCTCACGGGCGAATTCAATCTGGCGAACGACGTCAACGCGGGCAGCACCCTTCAGGTGAGCTTCCCATTCGACGTGCCGGACATCTACGACGCCGGACAGCAACGCGTGAATGTAAGCAGCGCCTCCGACAGCGATGGCGAGTGGGTGTCCATCAGCGAGGTTGTGAGCGAGACCGACGCCGGCGCCAGCCCCACATCTGCCCTGTTCCGCGGCCAGGTGCTCCTGAGCGGGGACGACGCCGCGCTGGCCCCCGGGGACGGGGCCGTTTGGGTTCAGCCGGGGGATGTGGTGACCGCCGCCTTCTACGCCGCGGACGGAGCCACCGTGATCGACGCCCACCAGGCCGCGGTGCTCTCTCCTACCCCGACGCCCGGTCCCACGCCTGTCCCTGTGGGGACACCGGTTCCGGCCACAGGCTGGCCGTATCTGGTCTCGCTGGCGGGCGTTTTCGCCCTGGTGATAGCATGGCGGCGCCGCTCGCTCATTCCTCGCAGTCAAGGAGGGCGGTCCTCATGATCGGCGCTTGGAGCCACATAAGCCAAAGAGGGCGGCAGATGTCATCCGGTAGGGGGCTAGCGCTAGCCGCCTCTTCGAGGTAGCAGACCTCGGACGGTCGCCACGATGACGGCCCAGAATATGCCGCCTACAATCGCGACCAGCGCTATGATGGCGAGACTAAGGCTGGACCGGGCGATGCCCGCCGAAAAGCCGTCGCCCAACGACTCGATGATGTCGAAAACTTTGTTTGCGACCAGCCCTGAGGTCTCGGGGTAATCGGTCTCAGAGATTTCACTCAGGGCTTCTGCCCTCAGGCCGTCAAGATCGGACACTCCCGCCGCGTCATAGATTGGGCCGGTCTTCGCGAACGTATTATATCCCGGCCCGAACGCGGCGAAGACGAGCCCGGCGGAGACCAGTAGAAATGCCGCCCCCCATACTACCCGGCCCGACCAGCCCCGGCCACCCAGGAACGCAATGATCACCAGGAGCACAATCAGAGGAAGGTATGCCACCAGCCTGTTGTCGCGGACGAACTTGAGCCAGTTGCGAGAAATGTCCAGGATATCAGTGGAGGTTTCCGGCGCGAAAAACAGGCCTTTGAGGGGCTCCGTGACCGGTTCATCCCCTGACAGTTTCTCCCTCAGGTCCACCTCGGTAAACGTCCACCCATCGGCCAGGAAGGCGCGGACATCCTCCATCGTCTCGACCAGCTCGTCCCCCTGTTCTCGGTCGTCGGCCTGCTCTCGGAGGTCCTGCTTGAGGTCGTCCTGTGTGTAGGTCCAGCCGTCTCTGAGAATCTCCCGCACGGTGTCCACCTGATCAAGGTTGGCGCCGGCCCCGGCGAGGGACAGCGCCGAGCGCAGCTGAGCATCGGTAAAGTTAATCTTGTCGGGCACCGGGCCCAAAACAGAGCTCTGGACCTGGCCGATCACATCGATTCCCAGCCGTTCCAGCAACTGCTCAGTGGGCACGCCTGCCGGGATACAGGACGGTAGCCCCAGGCCTTGCCGCGCCTGGTTCACGGCGTCGCGCAACTGGGCAGCCGAGGTACATCTTGGCAGGCGCTCGACGAGCCCGGTCATCTTGGTTCCCACTAGCTCGGCCAGCACGTCTTCCGCCAGGCGCTTGTTGTCCACCAACGAGACCTCGGTGGCGAAGCGGTCCGCCTTGCCGGTCAGGTACGGGCCCGCGTCGTCGATCACGCGTTCAGCCTACTCCCGCACCCACTCCGGTGGCGCGACCCGGCGCAGCGCGGATAGCACCTCCTCGTTGGTGAGGGTCACGCCCAGCGGCAGCTGGACGCTCTCGCCCAGCTTATCGGTCAGCGCTGGCTCGACGACCTCGCCGTAGAGCAGGTCGTAAACGTTGGACTCCCCGAGCAGCTTCTTGACCTCAGCCAGCGCCACCTCTGCCCGGTCTCCAAGCTGCACGTTGATCTCGAAGGTGTCCCTGTCGCCGACGAAATAGGGCTCGGCCTCGTCAATGGCGGCTTCCACCTGCTCCCGCAGCCATTCAGAGGGCACGGTCGTGCGGACCGCCTCCACCAGCTTGCCGCTGGGTATGTCTACGCCGAGGGGCAGCTCCCCAACCGCCAGGGCGTCCTCGATTGCAGGGTCCACCACCCGCTCGAACAGCAGCTCGTAGGCGTCGGCCTTTCGCAGAAGAGACTCGAGCTCGTCCACCAATATCTTGGCCTGTTCACCCGCCCTGAGGGTGAACTCAAACTCGTCGCGTTCCCCGGTCAAGTACCGTCCGACCTGGTCAAAGGACTGCTCCACCAGGCCCTGCACCCACACCGGCGGGACCGCCCTATTTACCGACAACACGATGTCCTGAGTGGAGAGGCCGGAGGTGATTAACGGAGTCTCTTCCAACCCCTCTCCCACCTTCTGCCTTTCCAGCTCCCTCCGCTCATCAATCGCTGAGGTCAGGAGATCGACGAGGACGAACTCGTACACGTCGGCTTTCCTCATTTCCTCGGGGTAAAAGTCGGGGTCCAGGAAGGTGTCGTTGACCTGCAAGAACATCAATGTCAGCAGGAGGAGGACGAAGAATACCACCCCTAGCGGGATACTGATCATCCTGCCGATAATGAGCATAATGTGCTACTGTAGCCCCCCTCTGCAATTTAGGCAATGCCTTGACTTTGAAGGTTTGCGGCGATAGCCTCGCCGCATGCGCGGCGACACATATTCCCACCCCACGGGCGTGTCGCATAGGGAGGCGGAGATGACCTCGGAAGAGCGTCTGATATTCGTGGTGCCCGGCGACGACCCCCCTCAGGTCCAGGGCTCGCCCCACCTGGACCGGTTGAGACCGCACGGCAAGGTGGTCCTTTACACGGACAGGCCCCGGACGATGGAGGAGCAGCTAGACCGGGTCCGCGACGCGCAGGTCATCATCAACACTCGTGGGGCGGTCAAATGGCCACGGGAGGCGCTCAGGGCGTTACCGAGACTGCGCGTGATCGCCACCTGCTCCGTAGGCACCGACATGATCGACCTGGAGACGGCCTCTGAGATGGGAATCGTGGTCAGCAACCAGCCCGGCAGGACGGCCGGGGTCGTCGCCGAGCACATCTTTGGCCTCATGTTCGCCGTAGCCAAGCGGGCGGCGTTCCAGACGGCGGAGCTGAAGGCGGGCCGATGGACCAGGATGGAGAACGTGTTCCTGCAGGGGAAGACGCTGGGGATCGTAGGCACGGGAAACATCGGCGGCGAGATCGCGAGGCTGGCCAACGCCCTGGGAATGGACGTGGTCGCCTGGACCTTCCACCCCTCCCCGGACCGCGCGGCGGCGCTGGGGGTACGCTTCGTGGAGCTGGACGACCTGCTGCGCCAGTCCGACGTGTTGAGCTTGCACGTGCGCCTCAGCGATGAGACCAGGGGGTTGATCGGCAGACGGGAGCTGGCCCTTATGAAGCAGGGCGCGCTGCTGGTGAACGGCGGCAGGGGCGAGCTGGTGGACACCCTCGCCCTGGTAGACGCCCTGAACTCGGGACGGCTGGCGGGGGCCGCCCTGGACGTCTACGACGTCGAGCCCCTGCCCGCGGACCACCCGATACTTTCGTGCCGGCAGGTGGTCTTGACCCCGCACCTGGGCGACCAGACGCCGGAGGGCATGGAGCTCCTCAACGAGGGCGTGGTGAGCAACGTGATGGCCTACCTCGAGGGCCGCCCGCAGAACGTGGTGACCTGATGGCAAATGAGAGCAGTCGCGATGACCGCATGACGCAGTACCTGGAGACCAACCGGCATCACTGGAACGAGGTGACGCCGGTCCACGCCCGGTCGGACTTCTACGATGTTAAAGGGTTCAAGGCGGGAAAGAACACCCTCACATCGATTGAACTGGAGGAGCTTGGGGGCTGCAGTGAAGCTAGATGAACTGCTGAACCAATTGGGCTGGATAGCCGACTACAAGAGTATGCTCCCGTGGAATCTTCGAGGATGGGTCAATGGCCTGGATCTGTATGTGCAAGAAAGGAAAGCAGGCACATTGACTCGGATGCAAGCGGGCGGAAAGTTCAGAAAGTACTTAGCCCGAATCCACCGAAGGAGGGCGTCGGGTTAGCGTCCTGAGGCGGCAAGAAGGTGCTCCTGTGCTTCTGGGATAATGGTTTTGTAGCAAAAAAACGGCCCCGGAAAAGGAGCACCCAGTAGATGCTGCCACGCAACCACCCCGACCGGATCCAAATCACCTTCGACGACCGCCGCTTGGTGGCCAATGCCGGGCTGCTCCTTCCGGCCACCCTGGCGCGGCACCTCGGCCTGCCCGAACTCGTCCGGCAGCGCCTCGACCTGGGCGATGCCCCGGGGCGGGCGAACACGAGCGACAAGATGATGACGCTGGTGGCGTCTGCGCTGGCTGGGGGCGACTGCATTGACGACGCCGATGTGTTGCGCACCGGGGGGACGGCCTGCACCCTGGGCGGCACGGTCAAGGCGCCATCCACCCTGGGCACCTTCCTGCGCAGCTTCCGGTGGGGCCACGTCCGTCAACTCGACCGGGTGAGCCGCGAGTTGCTGGCCCGGGCTTGGCAGGCCGGGGCGGGACCCGGCGACGGGCCCCTGACCATTGACCTGGACTCCACCATCTGCGAGACCTACGGACTGGCCAAGGAGGGCGCCCGCCACCACGGCTATACCGGCAAGCGGGGCTACCACCCGCTGCTGGCCATCGCCGCCGGCACCGGAGACGTGCTGATGTCCCGGCTGCGCGAGGGCCGGGCCAACACCGCCCGCGGCGCCGCCCACTTCCTGCGGGAGACGGTGGGACGGGTGCGCTACGCCGGGGCCAACGGACGACTCACGCTACGGGCCGACAGCGGGTTCTACACTCATGGCGTGGTATCCGTCTGCCGCAAGATGGATGTCCGCTTCTCCATCACCATCCGCCAGCACAAAAGCCTGCACAATCTCATCGAGGCGATACCCGAAGATGCCTGGACGCCGATTCCTTACTGGATGGACGGCGCCGCCGATGTGGCCGAGACCACCTGCACCCCCTTCCAGGCCGAGGCGAACGCCGCGCCGGTACGGCTCATCGTCCGGCGGGTGAAGCCGACGCCCGGTTCCCAACTGGCCCTCTTCGCCAAATACAGCTATCATGGCTTCATCACCGACCGGGACGGGGAGTTGCTCGAACTGGAGGCTGACCATCGCCGCCACGCCGAGATCGAGAATGCCATACGCGACCTCAAGTACGGCGTCGGGCTGAACCATCTCCCCTCGGGCCGCTTCGCCGCCAACGGCGCCTGGCTGGCCGTCCAGACGATGGCCCACAACCTGGCCCGCTGGACGGCGCGGATCGGTCTGGGAGAGCGGATAGCCACCACCAAGACCCTCCGGCGGCGGTTCTTCTCCCTGGCCGGACGGCTCACCCGCTCGGCACGCCGGTTGACCCTGCATCTTCCGGATCGCTGGCCTTGGGCTGAGAAGTTCAGCCGCGCCTTGGCCCGGCTGCGAGCCATTCCACTCCCGGCCTGACGGCACCGTCGGCGACCGACCCACCCACCGGACAACCGAAGATCCCCGCAGACTCGTGCCAGCCCGGTCCGAGAGAGTTCCCTGCTGCGTATTCTCTCGCCATCCCGCGCATCGCAGCTCCCGCAGACGGCCATAGGGGCCCCTGTGCGGCGATGAAGACCGTCCGCCGACCTCCCTACCCCAAATGGAACCCAGGCTATTTCCCCTGTAGCTCCCTCACCCCCCTTCCGCTTTCCTCACGCCGTCCATCGGTGTCCTTCGGTGGATTCGGGCTTAGACGCATGGCAGGAGGAGGGGGGCAAGTGGCAGGTCAAGAAGTTCGATCGAGATGTCTGGGACCGGCGCTTCTCCGATATTGTTGAGCCAACTATTGAAATCGCCGACTACCTCTTGGCCTGTTCAAGTCGTCAAGAGGAGGTCAACGCAACGAGTCTTCAAACCCTCAAGCTGGCGATCGAACAATTCAACACCACCGGAACATGGCCGGGTCTGCCTATCAGAGAGGTCAGGGAGGAAAATAGCCGACAGAGGCTGGTGCAACAGCTCAAAGAGGCCGAGGCGCGCCTGGAGGCGCATCTCGAGGACATGTGGACCTCGGAGGTTCTTGGACTCCTCTATGTGAGGGATCAACGACCCAAAGACGCGCAACACGCTTTCAGTGAGGCCATCAGAATAGGAACCAAAGAGGCAATAAGCCCGTCCAGAAACTATCGCTACCTCGGGAGGCTCTATCTTGAGGCTTTGTCGAATGAGATTGCTTAGGTCGACATTCCTATCATTTCAATGCCCACTGGGGAATACAATCTCCCGGACCTGACACCAGATGATTTGGGCTACACTACACAGCAACTTCGCGCGCTCGCCGACGAGAATCTGTCGAGGGCGCTGGATACCATGGATGAGGACGAGCCCGGGTACCACGAAACGAAATTGGCCCTTGAAGTGGCACGTGAGCCCACTGCTGCAGCCCTGCGGGATTTCATGAACTGGTTGGCTCAAGAGTGGGCGGGTCACAGGGATCGCCCGCCCAAAGAATAGGTTCCGCAGTTTAATCGAACAGTTGTATGATGCCGCACTCAAATCGAGGTTACGTCAATAGGTGTGTAAACGACATCAGGCGGCGACCTTCTCAGCCGTTGATTCAATGGCGATTCCATCCGCATACTGTGCACCGAGATAGACGTCTTCGATCAACTCAGGGGCCTTCAGACGCCTGAAGCGCTGTTCGGCGACCATCAACATTTTCCAGATCACCGCTATCGCCCGATCGACCCTCTTGTAGCGCTTGGCGGCATCGGTCCGAAGCCTGAGGGCCGCGAAGGGTGATTCTACCGGGTTCGTCGTGCGAAGGTGCCCCCAGTACTCCTTTGGGAAGTCATAGAAGGTGACCATGCGGTCCCAGTCCCGCTCCAAGGCCTCTGAGGCCGCCTCGTAGGAATGGTCGCCGCACCACCTGGTGAACACCGTCCTGAGCCGCTCAGCCTCTGTCCGAGTCGGCGCGTAGGGGATAGTACGCAGCATGAGCTTGGCCTGGTCCTGTTGTCGCTTTGGAAGCTTGGCGAGCACGTTTACGATCTTGTGGTTCCAGCAGCGTTGCTCTGCCGCCTGCGGATAGACGTTGCGCAGAGCTCCCCAGATGCCCAGGTGTCCGTCTCCAACCACCAGCCTCGGGCAGCTCAAGCCCCGGCGCTTGATGTCCCTGAGCACCTCGGACCAGTTCTCTGTGGACTCCCTGTATCCGGGAACAGCGCTCACCACCACCTTGCTCCCGTCGCTCAGGGCCGCCATCACCACCAGTACCGCCGCCTTCTCCTTCTCAAGACCAGCCTTGACGTAGACTCCATCCACCCACATGTAGACCACTTCCAGGTCATCGAGGGGCCGGCTGCGCCATTGGGCAAGCTCATCGTTCCACTTATCCTTCAACCGGGCCACCGTGCTCGCCGATACCGGTGCGTCCTCTCCCAGCAGCCCCCGCAAAGCCAGATCGAAGTCGCCTTCGGATAGACCGTGCAGGTACAGCTCGGGGATCAACTCAGCAACCTTCCTGGTCCTGTTGACGAACAGCGGCAGCAGCCGGCTCTCGAACTGCTCCTCGGTATCGCGGACTCGCGGCCGCCTCAGCTGTATCGTTCCCGAACTCAGCGTAAGCCTCCGGGCTCTGCCGTATCCGTTCCGATAGCCGGTATCTGAGTCCGAGTCGGATCTGAGCGCCGACTTCGCCCTTCCCAGAAACCCCGTCACCTCCTCCTCCAGCAACTCCTGGATCAGCCTCTGGACCTGGCTTCGCACCCAATCCTCCAACTGCTCCCACTCCGGCCTTGACTCCGACCTACTCTCAGTGCTTTCCTTCCTCATGGGCGGTCTATCTCCTCTCTTGGGCCTCGAGCCCGTGTTGTTCAGAGAGAGGGTACACCGCCTGACTGTTTACACACTTTTTGAAGATACCTCCCCAAATCTTGGGATTATTGCAAGCTAAGGAGGCTCTTATCGCTAGTTGCGAGACCCAATGGATGTTTGCAGGGGCAACAGGAGGTTTGAATGGTAACGACAGAGATTTTGGAGGTTGAGGGTCTGGGGATGCACCAGATCAGAGATCGAACCGGTCTTCGACTAATATGTCAGTTTTGCAGCAAATTCATTGATAAGGGTTCAGCAGCCCTTTTTGTCTGGGATCCGGAAGGGAGTGTGGCAAAGGTAGTCCATAAGGTCTGCAATAACGAGAATGGTGACCCATACAAGTTCACCCAAGAGGTCGATACGGGGCTCATGTACCTTCTCTGGAATGTTGGGGTCCGCGGTGAAGCCATGAACCGGGCGCAAGAAAAAGCTGAGAGTCTTAGCCAATTCTGATTCGGGATCAGGCCCGCCGGATAACATCCCCATTGCATTGATCGATGACAAAGAGGGGAGGTGAGCTCCGTAGAGCTGTGCCGACAGTTTGGCATTAGCCGCGAGACGGGCTGCCAGATGGCTCAGCGGTTCCAATGCCATAGCTGGGATGGACTGGGGGACTTGAGCCGAGATCCGCGTCGTCGTCCCAATACGACCCCAGGCGGGGTAGCCTTGCCAGTGATCGCGGTAAGGCAGGCCCCCCGTTCATGGAGCGCGGCGACGACGGTTGGTGGAGGCTTCCGCATCATGGCGAATCGGTGCCGCTCATGTTCTCGCTCAAGGCTAGAAAGTGAGCGGGCGGCCTGCCTGAGGGCAGGTCTGACCTTGTCGACGGGCTGACGGGCTTGGGCCGGCCAATCTGGAACTACGTTGCGGAGGTCCCCGATGCAGAAGGTACGCAGGAACTACGATGACTTCTACCCCGCGGGGCCCACCTACATCAGGGGGATACGGGCAGGCGATACTCTTTATCTATCCGGCGTCACGGCGCGACACTCCGATGCCGAAGGCGGCCCGCCGATGGCCCAGCTTCGCGTCGTGCTGGCCAGGATAACGCGAATAGTCTCAGCGGAGGGCGGCAGGCCCTCGGACGTCGTGATGATGACCACCTACCTGACCAACATAGCCGACTTCTGGCCCATCGAGGGCGAGCAGGTAGAGGTCTGGAACGAGTACTTCCAGGGGGAGTGGCCAACGAACTCCTACGTTGGAGTCACCGCGCTGGCCGAGCCGGGCCTGCACGTCGAGATAACCGCGACCGCGGTCCTGGACTGAACCGGGGGCCGGGTGGCCGTCACGCACCTCGCCACCTGCCGAGAACCCTCATCCGGCGCAGGAACTGCCATGTCGGTTGCCTCCCGCACCCCAAAGTAACCTGCGTGCACGGCCGTGCACCCCTACACAGCGCACCTCGCGACGATGGCACGTCCGATCTGCGACACACTATTTTCGTAGGCAAGACACTTGGGATGTGGAACCTATATCGTGCCGCTCACCACACGCTCCATCCTCCGTCTACCACCAGGTTGTGACCGGTGATCCATGAGCCGGCGGGGGAGGCCAGCAAGGCCACCGCCCCTTTCAGGTCGTTGGGCGTCCCCACGCGCTCCAGGGGGATGTTAAGGCGGCCGCGCTCCACGAACTCCGGGTCGGTGTCCGGCTTCGGCACCTGCCCGGGGCTGATGCAATTGGCGGTGATGCCGTATTCGCCCAGCTCCGCCGCGAGGTGCCGTGTCAGGTTGATGACGCCGCCCTTGGCCGCCTGGTACGCCGCTGCCCCCCTCCGAAAGTCCAGGCCCTCGTAGAAGCGCTTGTTGCTGCTGAGGAAGCCGTGAATCGAGCCCACGGTGATGATGGACCCCGAGCGTTGGGGGATCATAGCCCTGGCCGCCGCCTGGGCGCACAGGTAAACGCTCTTGGTGTTGAGCTCGAAGGCGCGCATGAACTCGTCGACGGATCCGTGAGGGATGTAGGTCGGCGGCGCGACGGAGCCCCCGGCGTTGCACACCATGATGTCCAGCCGCCCGCGCTCCCCGACGACCCCCTCGACCAGCGAGTTGACCTGCTCTTCCGAGGTCACGTCGCAGCGCAGCCCCACGCAGTCGATGCCGGACTCTCGCATCTCCGCGGCGACCTGCTCGCACAGGTCCCGCCGCCGGCTGGCGATGGCCACGAAGGCCCCCAGCTCGCCCAGCGCCGCCGCCATGGCGCGCCCCAGGTGTGTCCCGCCTCCCGTGACGATGGCCACGCGGCCGTGGAGGTCGAAAAGCTCATGTATCGTCATGGGCCTCTAGCGGTACCCCCGCCCGTCGTCCCGTCCGCCGTCGGGCGGGCCGGCGCCGGGGTAGCCCCAGGTCCTGGTCCCTAAGAGGGTGTGTGAGAAGTATGTGGAAGTGTGGTTCGACAGGCTCACCACGAACGGACAACTCCGTTCGCCCTGAGCTTGTCGAAGGGTATGGGGGTCGAATTCACACACCCTCTGAGCGCTATCCCTTCTCACCCGCCATCTGCTCGCGTTGCCAGGCGTAGTCGATGTCCCCCTCGTAGAACCTCTCAGGGTGCTGGACCGCCCAGACCTGCTTGCGGATGATGTAGTTGTCGGGGTCCAGGGTGAGGGCCCGGCGCCACAGGCCGACCGCCTCATCCGCTTTGCCCCGGCGAAAGAGGTCCTGTCCCCTGCGGAAGAGATCGCCGGCGTCCGGACGATTCGAGCCCCGCGAAGCCTCGGGCTGGTCGGAGGGCTCCGAGAGGTCGGAGCCGGCGGCCCACCTATCGAGTACCGCCGCGGTCTCAGCCCTCCGGATGTCAAAGCCGCCCAGCCGTTTGTACCTGAGCACCCCGCGCTCGTCGATCAACAGGCCGTTGGGTATGGCCTTAAAGCCATAGAGCTGGCCCAGGAGGTTGCCCTCGTCCACCAAGGTGGTGAAGGTGGCCCCAGCCGCCTCCACATACGGCCGCGCCCTATCGGCGCCCTGCGCGTCCATGGCTACCGATAGGAGCTCGCGGCTGTCGGACCGGTGGTCTTCGTAGTATCGCTGCCATACAGGCAGCTGACCGCGGCAGCCTCACCAGGAGGCCCAAATGAAAACAACCAGCCTCTTGCCCGCGTAGCCAGATAGGCTTACGTCGCCCCCGCTGAGAGAGGGCAGTCTAAAGTCGGGGGCCTCTTCCCCTACGGTGGCGGTTGTGCCGGTGTGTACTGTCATGCCTTTACTCGCTCAATGTTAGCTGCAATTCGCCGTCTCGCGCGGAGCCAACGGCTCCGGTCAAAAGCTTCAACCGACACCATGGAAGCCAACGGTGACCAGGGTGCCCTCCACCGAGACCGGCGTGATGCGCTCACCGCCAGTCAGCTGCTCCAGCTTAGCCCACTCCTCCGGCTTCAGCGCGAGGTCGATCTCCTCGAACTCTATGCCCCCGGTCTGGAGCTCCTCCTTGAGTGCGTCGGAATAGGTGCACTCCGGGTGGGTATAGACGACAAGTGTATTTTCCAAGTGTTTCCCCCGTGTCCGCTCCGCCGACGCCCCTGAAGCCCGCTCATCTATTGTAATGGAACCCAGGGTCCTTTATCAAAAGCGGGTCACGGTATGACCGGCAGATTTATCCTGGAGGGCCTGGCGCGGTCGTGGAAGATGGTCTGCTTCGCCGGGCGCCAGGTGGCGTAACGCCGCCTGGACAGTCAAGTTGCGTCGGGGTACGGGGAATGCTTGTCCGAGGACATCACCTATGATTCATGACAGAGAGTACCAGGCCCGTCCATGTCGTTGACACCCAACGGCTGTTGCCATAAGGTATCCACGGGCCATGGCTGGCGCTCTTCCCGACCGTGCGCCAGGAGTGATCCGGGCCGCGCCCAGGCAGCCTGGCAGGAGTCGAACCATGCCCCCTCTTCGCTCTGTCACACGCCTGTCGGGTACGGCTATCTGTATTGCATTCGCCCTCTCGGCTTGTTCGGGAGGTGAAAACGAAGCCATCATAGAGCAGGAGGTCGCCGCCTTGAGCATCGAGATCACAAGCTCAGCGTTTACGGAGGGGGCACGCATCCCGACCAAGTACACCTGTGACGGTGGGGACGCGTCGCCCCCGCTCAAGTGGACGGGCGTGCCGCAAGAGGCCAAGAGTATCGCGCTCATAGCCGACGACCCGGACGCTCCCGGCGGTACCTGGGTCCACTGGGTCCTCTACGGCCTGTCCCCAGACACTACGGAGCTTCCTGAGGGCCTCCCGAAAACCGATGAGCTACCCAGCGGCGCCAGGCACGGAGTCACGGACTTCGGGCGGAACGAATACGGCGGCCCATGTCCTCCACCTGGTCATGGACCGCACCGATACTACTTCAAGGTCTATGCGCTCGACACCGAGATCGGCCTCAAGGCTGGAGGAACAAAGCAGGACGTGCTTAAGGCCATGAAGGGCAATATACTGGCGAAGGGCCAGCTAATGGGGACATACCTGCGGCAGTGACCGTCGCGCCCTGCTAGCTCAGAATTCGCCCGGCGAGGCCCACCCAAGGGACTGGTCGACCTCCTGTACGGCCGCTAGGGGCAGCGGACCACCTGGGTGCCATCCTTGCTGCTGTGGACCTCGTAGGTGGTGTCTTGGTTGGTGAGGAACAACGTGTAGCCGACCACGGTCAGCTCGGGGTAGTCCCCTCCCGCCACTGGACAGCCGAGGCTGGTGTCAGGCCACTCGGCCACCTCGATACTCATCATCGGTAGCGCAACCGCATCCACGCCCAGCTCTTTTGACAGCAGCTCCTGGGCGGCGCGCCTGACCTCGACCTCGTCGCAGAGGGGCACCGGCCCCTCAGCCGCGACGGTCGTGCCACTAATGCCTCCCTCGGGGACCGACGCCGCTATGTCGACGCCACGTCGAATATCCGCGAACATCTGACCCAGATCCACCGCGGAGCCGACAACCGTCGTGTTCTGGACGAGATAGGACTTGTACGCCTCCAGAGAGCGCTGGAACGAGAAGAACTCGGGGTCTTGCTCCAGGGCAGCGGCGAATATGGCGATGGACTTAGCCTCGGCGCAGCCGCGGATGATGTCGGCATCCTTGACGGCATCGGACCGTATCTCGATGGCGGTCCTGTTTACGGTGGCCCTCACCTCCAGGTCCACCTCTGCGCCCTGGGCACGCTCGCGATTCGCGATGCGCCGCCGTTCGGCGATCATCCTCTGGTAGACGCTGTCGGCGATCGCACTGGGAAAGTCCGCCCTCTTGATCCTTACGTCCACTAGGGTTATGCCGAACTCTTCGAGCTCGGGTTTAACAGCCTCCGTCACCCGAACCATGATTTCCTCGCGGTTGGCCTTGATGATGTCCGACTGGTCATCATTCGCGATCTCGCTGCGCAGCCCGCCGGAGACGAGGGGGATGACGCGGTTCGCGGCCCTCGCTTCGGTGGACACTCTCTCAAGGAATGTTTGCGGGTCTGTGATCCGGCCCCTGGCGTAGACGTCGATTACGAGCTGTTTCTTGTCCTTCGTCAGTAGCGAGTCGGCGGGCGCGTCGAAGACCAGGAGCCTTTTATCGAAGTAGACGGCCCGTTCTACGAATGGGGTCTTGACATAGAGACCCGGCGATGTGATCGACCTAATGGGCTCGCCGAAACGGGTAACGACCGCCGTGTTTGTCTCATCCACCACAAAAAGGGTCCGGGGACCGACGACGACCGCCACGACGACGAACACTATCAGGATTATTGCGAGCGCTTTCATTTAGCCTCTAGACCAAGCTTATTTGCTAGGGCGCCAAGGGGATGGGCGATGCCTGGTCGCCGCCGAGGGGCAAGAAGGGAAATACCCCGGTATCGGGGTCCACGATGAACTTGACGACGCCCGGCAGTATCTCCTCCATGGCCTCGAGGACCAGCCTCTGCCTGGTTACATCCGGTGACTTCCTGTACTCGATCAGGATGGCGGTAAACTGGCCGGCCTTGCCTGTTGCCTCGTTGATCCGCTGCGCCTTGAATGCCCTCGCTTCCTCGATCACTTTTCGCGCGTCACCCCTGGCCTGGGGCAAGATCTCCTCCTTGTAGGCGTCAGCCAGGTTGATGATCCTCTCCTTGTCCTCCTTGGCGATGACCACGTCGGCGAAGGCGGCCTGGACGGGGTCCGGTGGGTTGACGGCCTGCAGCTTCACCTCCGTGACATTTATCCCGGTCTGGTATTTGTCCAGCAGCTCCTGGATCTTCAGCTTGGCAGCGGACTGTATCTCCTCACGGTTGATGATGACGTCGTCTATGGTAGCGCTCCCCACCACCTGACGAAGGGCCGTCTCCGCCACGTCCTTTATGGCGTCCCCGGCCGGGTCAACGACTTTAAACACGAAGTCTTGCGCGTCCTTGATGTTGAACTGGACCAGCAGCTGGACATCCACGATGTTCTCATCGCCCGTAATCATGAGGGACTCACCGGGGATGGTCTGGCCGCCCCTGAACCCCAGCTCCAGCCGCTTCACCTCATCGACGAATACGATAGTCTTCTTGCCGATGGGCGCGGGGTAAAACCAGTGGAGGCCCGGATCACCTTGCTCGACTTGGGCCTTCCCGAACAACCGCAGCACAGACACTTCGCCGGGCTGAACGGTGTAGGCGCCGGTTGCGAGCCAGACAACAGCCGCGACCAGCAGAAGCCCAATGACGATGTACGCGAACGACCCCCCGCCTCCAAATCGGAAGCGCCCGAAGAAGCTGCGCAGCCGCTCGAGGATCTGGTCTAGATTTACTTCCGGCTCATCTTGTCTATTGAAGCTCATCTTAGCTCTCGCCACACGTCATGTTATCACAACCCAGAAACGCCCGTACAGCGACAGACGTCCTGCCGCCCAGCTCTTCAGTTCCGAGATTCGGCCTTGAGCAGGCTCAGCGCATCAAGGAATTGGCGGTAGCCGGACACATCCGCCACCGTCGCGACAAAACTCTGGAGGTCTGGCACCAGGTCGCGAAACTCGTGCAGCTCGCTGGCTATAGGGCTAACGGATGTGGGGCTTTCCGCGTAGGTGCCGTAAAACGCAAAATAGGCCTGATTTAGCACACGGATGTGAAACCCATTGGCCAAGAAGTGCTCCCTGCGCTCCTCCATGTAGGCTTCGGCCTCGTCTATCTTACCGGCGGACAGCAACTGGTCCACGCGCTGCCGCGTCACTCTCATCTCCCTGTCAAAATCAAAACCCTGCGTCTCCCCTGGACTGGAAATTGCTGGGTCTGCCTCCTCGCCGGGCGAGCGCATATCGGGGGTCCCGCCCAGCTTCGCAAAGGCGCTCCCACCGATCTCGCGCCCCACGATATTCGCCAGCGTCTCGTTCAACGTCTGCATCTCGGGGCTGCTGAACATGTTCCGGCCCAGCGGACGGAATGCCAGGTAGTGGTGCAGCCACTCGTGAGAGGCTAGCTGAAGGGTCGCCTGCAGCGGCAACGTGTTGACCAGCGACGCCGGGTAGGTCGCTACTCCACCTATTTGCGTCACCAGACCCGAGAGGTCCCAACGGTCCGTGAGAGAACGCTCGATCTCTCCAATCTGCTCCACGTTGATACCCGGCTCGAGCAGCACGTTGTGGGTACGCTGGATCCGGTCTCTGGGCGAGGTCACCAGGAGCTTGGGCGGCACGCTCAATCGGATGTCGACGGGCGGGAAGACGAGTCCGCGCCAGTAGGCGATGCCTTCATCGGCGAGCACGGCGCTGATCGTCGCCTCAAGCACTTCCTCCACGTCGTTCCTAAGTCGGATGCGAACCGATTCAACCTCGTCCAGCTCGGACTCAAGCATCTTCACCCGATCGCGTCCGACTTTGTCGGCTTCTGCCGACGCCTCGGACAGCTCGTCGCCTAGCCTTCTGGTCTCCGTTCCCAGGCGGAAGTATTCGAGGACCTGCGACCGCCCATCCGCGGCAGACCGTGTGTTCCAGGGGAGAGCGGTCACCAGCCGGTGTGTCCACTTGCTCAGCAGGTTGTCGGCCTCCCATCCGAGGAGGCTGTACCGGTAGGGCAAGGCGACCCGCTGGGCCGGGTTGAGTCGAATGACGTCTGCGTAGGCGACCAGGAAAGAAAGGATCAGCAGCGCCAGCACCAGGCGCTTGATGAGCACCAGGAACATGTGGTCCCCCATCGACTCCCCGATCGAGCTCTCCACCTTCGGCCTGCCCGGCGCCTATCATATCTCAGCGCCGAACCGGGCGCTGGCAGGCCCCGGTGCAGCAATGTATACTCGAGGCCATGGCACTTGCGCTGTGTATCGTCGGCTACGGCACCTACGCCAGGAGCGTCCTCGAGGACATCCACGACATGACCGAGGACATCGCGCTCTTTTATGCCAGCCGCGACCTTGAAAAGGCAAAGAGCTACCTGGACACCTTCTGGGGCGCCAGCTACTTCGGCAGCTACGAGGAAGCGGCCGGCGACCCTCGCGTGGAAGCGCTCTACTTCTTGACCCCCCACGACCTCCACCTGCAAAACACCTTGCTGGCCGCGCGCCAACGGAAGCACGTGCTCGTCGAAAAGCCCATCGCACGCACGATCTCGGAGGGCCGGCAGATGGTCCGGGCCGCCCGAGACGCAGGAGTGAAGCTCATGGTGGCGGAGAACTACCGGTTCCTCCCCACGGTGGAGGAGTGCAAGAGGCTTATGGAGCAGGAATCCATCGGGGACCTGAGGCTGATACAGATCGAGACATATGCCGAGACCTCCGGCTGGAGGACCAGCGCCGCGACTACCGGCGGCGGGGGGTTCATAGACGGCGGCATCCACTCGGTCGACACCATGGTGCATCTGGGTGGCCTCCCCGAGAGGGTCTACGCCGCCGTACCGCCTCGAGTGCTGGAGGGCGGCGAAGGTGAGGACGGAATGGTGGTCACCGCTCACCTACCGGGCGGCGCGGTGGGGCTGATCAACTACTCCGCGGCCACCCCCATAAGCGGGCGACGTCATAGGACTCACCTAACGGGCTCTCGGGGACAGCTAAGCTTCGAGCCCTTTGGCTCCGAGGTATCGCTGAGCACACGCCATGGGGAGCGCACGATCCGGCTGCTTGAGAGCGGCAGGGGCGTTCGGGGAATGGTCCGGGAGTTTCGGAGCTGCATACGGGAAGGCCGTGAGCCGGCCATGTCGGGCGAGGACGGGCTGAGGGACCTGGCGGTGGTGCTGGCGGCTTACCGTTCGGCGGAGGAAGGCGCCGAAGTCGCTGTCTCACTCCCATGAGCCCGTGAGGCGCGGAGAAACCGCACACGGCACTCGTACCTATGACAGCGCCATTCCGCCTCACCCAAAACGCGGACTTTGCCCGCGACTGAGCGTCCTCCACTAGGTCTGTCCCTTCGGTGTACTCAGGGCAGGCCCTGAGCTATTTGACGTGTGTTTTGATAGGGGCTCTAAGTACGCCATGTGGGAGGCAACGGGTGCTCTTGGTGCAGTGTGACTTCGACGACACAATTACCGTCGGGAACGTGAGCGTACTGATCCGGGAGACGTTCGTCAGCGACGATTGGCGGCAAATGGAGGAGCAGTATTTGTCGGGCAGGTACAGCGTAGAGGAGAGCAATATCAGGCAGTTCGCTCTCGTCCGGGCCACGGAAAGTGAGATCGAGGAGCTTCTTGCGGCCCGGGTCGTCGTCAGGGAAGGATTCGAGCGGTTTGTGAAGTCGTGTCGGAGCGATGGAATAGGGCTGGCCGTCGTCAGCAGCGGCCTCGACATCTATATCAACCCGATCATGAGCAGACTTGGGCTCGGGGACGTGGTCGTGCATTCTGGCACAGCGGATATCACGGGTTCGGGGATCCGGGTGGAGTACAACGACCCCGGGGGCCGGCGGCTGACCAGAGGGTTCAAGGAGTCGTTCCTCAGCTACTTCAAGGGGCGCGGCCACACCGTGGTGTACATAGGCGACGGCCTGTCCGACATTGCCCCCGCCACCGAGGCCGACTTCGTGATAGCGCGCAGCAGTTTGAAGCGGCACTTCAATGACAACGCGATGCCCGTCCGCGATTTTGGCACATTCGAAGACGTGGGCCGCCACGTGGAGGAGATACGCAGGCTGGTCGAGGGGTGAGCGCCTCAGCTTGACACCGAGCCACTCCCTCAGCCTTCAGGATCTTGGGAATCACGGTGTCGCCGTTCATTGCTTGTCTGCTGAGTGCTAACCTCGCCCCCGCTCCGGCTACTGCCTGATGAACTTCTGCAGGCGCTTGCCTTCAAGCACCTCGCCGACGTAAATGTCGCCGCGCGAGTCGACGGCAACACAGTGCGGCGCTACGAATTGGCCGGGCTCGTGGCTGCTCTCACCACCCCAGCGTGCCAGTACCTCACCGTTGGCGTCCACTATGCTGAGCCTGCTCCTGAGCTCGGGCACGTATACCGTTCCGTCCGGCCCGATTGTGACCGAGCAGGGCATCGTGAATCCGGTCCACATGCCCAGGAACTTGCCCTCCTGATCGAATATCTGGATTCGGTCGTTCTCGCGGTCGCAGAGGAGCACCCTGCCGTCGGGGTGCACTCCCACGCCGTGGGGCACGTGAAACTCGCCGGGGTTGACCTTGCCGGGCACGCCCCAGGAGGTAATCAACGATCCGCTTGCATCATACCTATGCAAACGGGAGTTGCCATATCCGTCGGACACGTAGATGTCACCGTTTTCGGCGATCGCCACGCCGGTGGGGTTGTTGAAAGGCCCCGCGGCCCGCTCGACTACCTTGCGCTCAAGGGTGTATCCCGTGTCAGAGGGCTGGTCCCGTGTGCCAAGGGTGAGCAGCAGTTCTTCGTCAGGGCTGTACTTCAGGACCACGTGGGCCCATTGATCCACGAAGTATATGTTTCCGTCGGGCCCGATGCGCATCCCATGGGGATGCACGAATGTTTGCCCCCAGGTCCTGACCAGATTACCGTCCCGGTCGAAGACCACCATCTTGTTGTCGCTGCGGTTGAACATGTAGACCTGGTCGTGTTCATCCACCGCAACAGCGGCCACCTCGCGGAACTCATACCCCTCAGGCAGCTTGGCCCAGCCCTCCTGGACCTCGTAGGTAAAGTCGCCACTTCCGAACGGCATTTGGTGCCTCCTGTAGGAACTAATCTGTTGCCATCGGGCTCGTCGGCAGGTGAGCGCGTCCCCGGCAGCCCCGCGCCATTGCCCGCAGGCTAATATACCGGCTACTCAGATGCCGGTCAAGGGTTCCGGTCCCGCCCGATGGGGTTAGTCCGGATAGCACATCGAATACCATTTCATGCGCCGTATAAGCGCTTAGAGGAGAAGCACAACCCGCTGGGCGAGACCTGTTCACGATCGGTGACCGGTTCACATCGGGTCACGGAGGCGGCGCGGGCTAACAAGACGCGGAGGTACGGAATGCCCTCGCGAGGCTAGAGCCGGGGCCGGCTACCGGTCTCCGCGATTGCCGCGAAAGAGGTTGAGAAAGCGGTCCTGGTAGCGGTCGAACAGGCCCCACCTGTCCAGCTCCAGCTTGAGCATCTCGGGGCTACCGCCGCGCTCCGCCTCCCGAAAGAGCCGGTCGATCTGGCTGATGGCCGCCCGCGGCACCCCGCCGAATTCGGACTGAGGGTCCAGCAACCCCCTCGCCTGGAATTCGTGCACGTTGCCGGCAAACGAGGACGAGGTGAACTCGTACATAAATTTCAGCAGCGCCACATCCCATAGCTCGTCCACCCCAACCATCACGACGGACAGGTCCTCCTTGCGACGGTCCAGGTCGTGTCTGATTTTGTGGGCGATCTCGCCGGCGGCGCCGCTGACGATCTCCATCTTATCCGCAACGTTCTTGTAACGGTACAGTATTCCAGGACTGTGAGGCCCGGCCTCACGGGCCAGGTGGCTGAAGTATTCGTACGCCTCGGGGCTGAAGCCCTGGAGGTTCATGGCGTAGGTCGGCGTAACAACGGCCGGGCGCTCTGCGATGACCCTGCCCGTTCGCACGACACCCTCTTGTTTGTCTGTGGACGGCTCCTGGTATATAGGCTCCGTCACCACATAGTAGGAGATGTTGGTCGAGCCGAAGGTTGCCAGGTTCTGCTTTGGGAACCTGACCACCCACGTCCGCTCGATGGCTCGCCTCCAGTCGCCTTCACTTTCCATGAATCAAGGCTAGTCTTGCCAGGTACCGGTGTCAAGGGTGAAGGCGTGCGGCGTTCCCCTAACATCGGGTTGACAGGGTCCGGCCCCTGCGTATGATTAGTGTGTCGTTTGCCGGTGCGGGCACCTAAGCAGGACGGGAGCGAAAAAGGGAAGAAGACGTCTTGCCTGCGAGATGGAGGCTAACGATGTGTTCACGGCCCGGGCTGCGACACCCCTTCTCAGCCTATCCCATTGGGGTTGTTAGCGCTCGCAGCATTGATGGCGGCCGCATTTGCCTGGCGGCTGAAGCGCGCGGCGACCTAGCCCTGGGAGTCAGATGAACGTCGGAGTCTGCAAGCTCACCCTTCGCCTTCCCGAGAACCAGAGCCTCAAGGGAAAGCGGCGGGTCGTCAGCTCCCTCTGCTCGCGCATTCGTGGCAAGTTCAACGTATCCATCGCAGAGGTGGAAGACAACGAATCCTGGCAGGTCGCGACGCTGGGCATCACATGCGTCAGCAACAGCGCCCGCCACACAGACGAAGTGCTCTCAGAGGTCGTGGCCTTTATCTCCCGCAGCAGGGACGACATCGATATCGTGGCCGAGGAGCGGGAGACGATCTCGGGATTTTGAATTAGGGGATAGGGTGTCGAGTGTATGGATGTTTCGGCGTTCCTGGACCACGTGAGTGGACTACCCTGGTATCGTGACCAGATCGTGCACCGCGAGGACATCCCTTCCAGGTCGCCGGCCTACGCCAAGCCAGAGCGGCCCCTGAACCCTGAGCTCCAGCGCACCCTCGAATCGCGGGGCATCCACGCCCTCTATTCGCATCAGGCGGCCGCAATCGACGCCGCGAGGAACGGCGAGAACGTCATCGTCGCCACGCCCTCCGCCAGCGGCAAGAGCCTCTGCTATCAGCTCCCGGTGCTGGACTCGCTGCTGGAGGACCGCTCCGGCCACGCGCTGCTCCTGTTCCCCACCAAGGCGCTGAGCCAGGACCAGGCCAGGAGCATCGCCGCGCTCGTCCCCGAAGGAAGCCGGGTCCGCCACGACATATTCGATGGTGACACGCCGACACACGAGCGGTCCGATATCCGGCGGCACGCCCGGATCGTCCTATCGAATCCCGACATGCTGCACATGGGGGTGCTGCCCAATCATCGGTCGTGGCACAAGCTCCTTCGGGGGCTCAGATACGTGGTCATCGACGAGGCCCACGTGTACCGGGGCGTATTCGGCTCCCACGTGGCCAATGTAATCCGGCGGCTGCGCCGCCTGTGCCTACGGTTCGGAAGCGACCCTCAGTTCATCCTGTGCTCGGCGACCATATCCAACCCCTCAGACCACGCCCAGGAGCTCGTCGGCCTGCCCTTTCGCGTGATCGAGGGTGACGGGGGACCCTGCGGGGGGAAGGACTTTGTCTTCTGGAACCCGCCGATGATCGACATGGCCCAGGGCAGCCGCCGGAGCACCAACAGCGAGTCGGCAATGCTGTTGGGCGAGCTGCTGCAACGAAAGGTCCGGACGCTGGCCTTCGTGCGCAGCCGCCGCATGGCGGAGCTGCTTTACGTGTTCGTACGCGACCTGCTGCGTGAGGTGAGCCCGGACATAGCGGGCAGGCTGGCCCCCTACCGCGCCAGCTATCTGCCCGAGGACCGGCGCCGGATCGAGCGGGACCTCTTCGATGGGCGCCTACTTGGCCTGACCACCACCAACGCCATGGAGCTGGGGGTCGACATTGGCGACCTCGATGCCACCTTAACCCGAATCCACCGAAGGACACCGATGGACGGCGTGAGGAAAGCGGAAGGGGGGTGAGGGAGCTACAGGGGAAATAGCCTGGGTTCCATTTGGGGTAGGGAGGTCGGCGGACGGTCTTCATCGCCGCACAGGGGCCCCTATGGCCGTCTGCGGGAGCTGCGATGCGCGGGATGGCGAGAGAATACGCAGCAGGGAACTCTCTCGGACCGGGCTGGCACGAGTCTGCGGGGATCTTCGGTTGTCCGGTGGGTGGGTCGGTCGCCGACGGTGCCGTCAGGCCGGGAGTGGAATGGCTCGCAGCCGGGCCAAGGCGCGGCTGAACTTCTCAGCCCAAGGCCAGCGATCCGGAAGATGCAGGGTCAACCGGCGTGCCGAGCGGGTGAGCCGTCCGGCCAGGGAGAAGAACCGCCGCCGGAGGGTCTTGGTGGTGGCTATCCGCTCTCCCAGACCGATCCGCGCCGTCCAGCGGGCCAGGTTGTGGGCCATCGTCTGGACGGCCAGCCAGGCGCCGTTGGCGGCGAAGCGGCCCGAGGGGAGATGGTTCAGCCCGACGCCGTACTTGAGGTCGCGTATGGCATTCTCGATCTCGGCGTGGCGGCGATGGTCAGCCTCCAGTTCGAGCAACTCCCCGTCCCGGTCGGTGATGAAGCCATGATAGCTGTATTTGGCGAAGAGGGCCAGTTGGGAACCGGGCGTCGGCTTCACCCGCCGGACGATGAGCCGTACCGGCGCGGCGTCCGCCTCGGCCTGGAAGGGGGTGCAGGTGGTCTCGGCCACATCGGCGGCGCCGTCCATCCAGTAAGGAATCGGCGTCCAGGCATCTTCGGGTATCGCCTCGATGAGATTGTGCAGGCTTTTGTGCTGGCGGATGGTGATGGAGAAGCGGACATCCATCTTGCGGCAGACGGATACCACGCCATGAGTGTAGAACCCGCTGTCGGCCCGTAGCGTGAGTCGTCCGTTGGCCCCGGCGTAGCGCACCCGTCCCACCGTCTCCCGCAGGAAGTGGGCGGCGCCGCGGGCGGTGTTGGCCCGGCCCTCGCGCAGCCGGGACATCAGCACGTCTCCGGTGCCGGCGGCGATGGCCAGCAGCGGGTGGTAGCCCCGCTTGCCGGTATAGCCGTGGTGGCGGGCGCCCTCCTTGGCCAGTCCGTAGGTCTCGCAGATGGTGGAGTCCAGGTCAATGGTCAGGGGCCCGTCGCCGGGTCCCGCCCCGGCCTGCCAAGCCCGGGCCAGCAACTCGCGGCTCACCCGGTCGAGTTGACGGACGTGGCCCCACCGGAAGCTGCGCAGGAAGGTGCCCAGGGTGGATGGCGCCTTGACCGTGCCGCCCAGGGTGCAGGCCGTCCCCCCGGTGCGCAACACATCGGCGTCGTCAATGCAGTCGCCCCCAGCCAGCGCAGACGCCACCAGCGTCATCATCTTGTCGCTCGTGTTCGCCCGCCCCGGGGCATCGCCCAGGTCGAGGCGCTGCCGGACGAGTTCGGGCAGGCCGAGGTGCCGCGCCAGGGTGGCCGGAAGGAGCAGCCCGGCATTGGCCACCAAGCGGCGGTCGTCGAAGGTGATTTGGATCCGGTCGGGGTGGTTGCGTGGCAGCATCTACTGGGTGCTCCTTTTCCGGGGCCGTTTTTTTGCTACAAAACCATTATCCCAGAAGCACAGGAGCACCTTCTTGCCGCCTCAGGACGCTAACCCGACGCCCTCCTTCGGTGGATTCGGGCTTAATGAGCGGCTATCCGGGGAGCATAGCGAGCACGTGGCAGCAGGCCGGCCGCAGCGGCCGGCGGGGAGAGCGCGCCCTGAGCATGCTGGTGGCCCGGGACAACCCCCTGGACCAGTACCTCATGCGGCACCCGGAGGCGTTTTTCGGCAAGCCACACGAGAGCGCCCGCATCTCACCCACCAACCCGTACATCCTCAAGCCACAGCTTCTTTGCGCCGCGTACGAGGCGCCCCTCACCGCTCAGGACGCCGACCTGTTCGACGCCGACCTGTCCCTCCTCGCCCAGGAGCTGGCGGACGATGGCTTCATTCATGCCCGGCACGGCCGGTGGCACCTGGCGCCTGAGGTAACGTATCCGGCCCAGGGGGTCAACATCAGGTCCACCTCTGGCAGCTTTTACACGCTCGTCGAAAAGGACAGCGGTGTGATACTGGAGACCATGGACGAGTCGTCGGCATACCTGCAGTGGCATCCTGGGGGAGTCTACCTTCATCAGGGCGACGCCTATCTCATTACCGACCTTGACCTCGAGTCCCACACGGCATACGCCAAGAGGACCGACGCGCCCTATTACACGGAGGTCAGAGACCTGACCGAGACCAGGCTGCTCAATACCTTCAAGCACAAGCGGGCCGCGGCGACCACCGTGTACCTGGGCGAGGTCGCCGTCTCAACTACCGTGGTCGGCTTCAGGCGAAGGGCGCATCTCACCAACGAGGTGTTGGGCGAGGAGCACATCAGCCTTCCCACCCAGAGCTACAACACAGTATCTCTCTGGTTCGACATACCCGAGGAGACCCTGGCACGCATTCTGACGGAGGGAATGGACCTGGCAGGTGGGCTCCACGCCGTGGAACACGCCGCCATCGGCGTGCTACCCCTCTTCGCTCTCTGCGACCGCAGCGACATAGGGGGTATCTCCACGCCTCTTCATCCGGATACCGGCAAGCCCCAGGTATTTATTCACGACGGCCATCCCGGAGGCGTCGGAATCTCCGAGCATGGTTACGAGGTCATCGAGGATCTCTGGCGCGCTACGCTGGACGTTGTATCGGAGTGTCCATGCCGTTCGGGATGTCCCAGCTGCATCCACTCCCCAAAGTGTGGGAACAACAACCAGCCCCTGGACAAGGCGGTGGCCACGCTGCTCTTGCAGGAGATCTTGACCCCGGTGGCGGCGCCCGCGCGGAGCTAAACGCGGGCTACTACACTGGCTCGGCGCACTCTCCTTGAACGGGCCAATTCCCTATGCTATGCTGACCGTGGCCGGGGTGTAGCGCAGCTTGGTAGCGCACCTGCATGGGGTGCAGGGGGTCGCTGGTTCGAATCCAGTCACCCCGACCAGATATGCCTCAGATAGGCCCTCCGCCGCTTCTGATGTGACCCCAAAACGCTGGCCACTCCCTATCCTTCGATCCTACTCACTGCATTGTTGATTGACCTACTCACTGCGCCCCTTGCCTCCGATAAGCGCGCACATATAGGAGCGCGCCCAGATGCGAGATACCGCCAGAGTAAACGGCTTTGGAGTCCCGTCAGGGTATGGGGACTCCTAAGGTCTGCGACCAAAGATGCGGCGGTTTCAGTTCCCCGGGTGGCTACCCGCCTCGTCGACTGGAGCAGGGAGCTCGGCATAACCAAGGCGCTCGGAGCTAAGATTAGATTGCCTGTATATCAAGTGCCGCTTCGCATTATCGCATCTCGAAGTTGATGGAACCTATATGTCTGGCTGTACTTTCTTACCTGGCTGAGTGATATGCCTTGTCTATCACCGAACTCCCTGTTAAGCAGAGGCGTGGGGACCACGTAAAATTCCCACTGGTCTAGGTCCATAGGGTTAACCTTTCTTTTATCTTTCTGAGTAAGCAGGCAGAACACGTATAAGTCTGACTGGCGTTTCCGGTCTTTCCCGAAGTCGTTCTTCTCCGGTATCCATTTATAGGTTTTCCTAATACCGAATTGTATGCTAGACGGCTGTTTCTGGTGCCAGGATTGTACATAACCGGCCGACTTTACCTCTATCTTCGTGCCATCGGGGGCATCTATGTCATAGGCGCCCTATGAGGTACGTACAGGTGGCTTGGCACCCAGCCCTACGGCCACCAGATATTCAGCCAGCACCCCCCTTTCCGTGTTGCCTACGAGGTCAGAGTATGCCCATACCCAGTAATCGAGGATGCACTTTTGGCCAAGGTGGCCATCTCCTGCGTTGACGAATTTCTCAGCTGGGTCAACAGGCCGAGGTTCTATGACTCCCACGTCGTTTACTACCAGGGGATAGGGCATTACTAAACCCGAATCCACCGAAGGACACCGATGGACGGCGTGAGGAAAGCGGAAGGGGGGTGAGGGAGCTACAGGGGAAATAGCCTGGGTTCCATTTGGGGTAGGGAGGTCGGCGGACGGTCTTCATCGCCGCACAGGGGCCCCTATGGCCGTCTGCGGGAGCTGCGATGCGCGGGATGGCGAGAGAATACGCAGCAGGGAACTCTCTCGGACCGGGCTGGCACGAGTCTGCGGGGATCTTCGGTTGTCCGGTGGGTGGGTCGGTCGCCGACGGTGCCGTCAGGCCGGGAGTGGAATGGCTCGCAGCCGGGCCAAGGCGCGGCTGAACTTCTCAGCCCAAGGCCAGCGATCCGGAAGATGCAGGGTCAACCGGCGTGCCGAGCGGGTGAGCCGTCCGGCCAGGGAGAAGAACCGCCGCCGGAGGGTCTTGGTGGTGGCTATCCGCTCTCCCAGACCGATCCGCGCCGTCCAGCGGGCCAGGTTGTGGGCCATCGTCTGGACGGCCAGCCAGGCGCCGTTGGCGGCGAAGCGGCCCGAGGGGAGATGGTTCAGCCCGACGCCGTACTTGAGGTCGCGTATGGCATTCTCGATCTCGGCGTGGCGGCGATGGTCAGCCTCCAGTTCGAGCAACTCCCCGTCCCGGTCGGTGATGAAGCCATGATAGCTGTATTTGGCGAAGAGGGCCAGTTGGGAACCGGGCGTGGGCTTCACCCGCCGGACGATGAGCCGTACCGGCGCGGCGTCCGCCTCGGCCTGGAAGGGGGTGCAGGTGGTCTCGGCCACATCGGCGGCGCCGTCCATCCAGTAAGGAATCGGCGTCCAGGCATCTTCGGGTATCGCCTCGATGAGATTGTGCAGGCTTTTGTGCTGGCGGATGGTGATGGAGAAGCGGACATCCATCTTGCGGCAGACGGATACCACGCCATGAGTGTAGAACCCGCTGTCGGCCCGTAGCGTGAGTCGTCCGTTGGCCCCGGCGTAGCGCACCCGTCCCACCGTCTCCCGCAGGAAGTGGGCGGCGCCGCGGGCGGTGTTGGCCCGGCCCTCGCGCAGCCGGGACATCAGCACGTCTCCGGTGCCGGCGGCGATGGCCAGCAGCGGGTGGTAGCCCCGCTTGCCGGTATAGCCGTGGTGGCGGGCGCCCTCCTTGGCCAGTCCGTAGGTCTCGCAGATGGTGGAGTCCAGGTCAATGGTCAGGGGCCCGTCGCCGGGTCCCGCCCCGGCCTGCCAAGCCCGGGCCAGCAACTCGCGGCTCACCCGGTCGAGTTGACGGACGTGGCCCCACCGGAAGCTGCGCAGGAAGGTGCCCAGGGTGGATGGCGCCTTGACCGTGCCGCCCAGGGTGCAGGCCGTCCCCCCGGTGCGCAACACATCGGCGTCGTCAATGCAGTCGCCCCCAGCCAGCGCAGACGCCACCAGCGTCATCATCTTGTCGCTCGTGTTCGCCCGCCCCGGGGCATCGCCCAGGTCGAGGCGCTGCCGGACGAGTTCGGGCAGGCCGAGGTGCCGCGCCAGGGTGGCCGGAAGGAGCAGCCCGGCATTGGCCACCAAGCGGCGGTCGTCGAAGGTGATTTGGATCCGGTCGGGGTGGTTGCGTGGCAGCATCTACTGGGTGCTCCTTTTCCGGGGCCGTTTTTTTGCTACAAAACCATTATCCCAGAAGCACAGGAGCACCTTCTTGCCGCCTCAGGACGCTAACCCGACGCCCTCCTTCGGTGGATTCGGGTTTAAGCGCCTGGCGAACCGTCTCGGTGCTAATGGTCCCGACTATCTCACACTCGACCAACTGGTCAGCCAACAGCTTCAGGGTCCAACTGGCACGCCCCTCCGGCGGTTCCCCGCAGGCCATCGCTATCAACCGTGCTTCACCTTCGCCGTCCAGTCTCTTTTGACGCCGACGCAGTTGCTTTTTGCGATTCAGCGCAGACTCGACCCCCTCCTCCACACAGCGCTTGCGTATTCGCTCGACCGTTGACTGTCCCACACCGAGCGCGCTGGTGATGTCCGCGTCCTTCATTCCCCCGTCCGAGCGTGACTCATCGCTCATCAGCAGAATGCGCGCATGGGTCTGTTTGTACGCCGCAGCCCGACCGCGTGAGACCAAGGCGTTGAGTTCCTGTTGTTCGTCGGTAGTCAGTCTGATACGGTACTTCTTGGTAGACATCATGGTTCCTCCTCGGTTCAACGTTACGATTGAACCCCCAAGAGGAACAATGACTATCATGGTATTCATTTCAATGATGTTGGACCACTAGGACTGGCCCGCAATTATGGCCAATTTGGAGATGACGCATCCGTTAAGGCGGCAGTTGGACTGGCCAACTACATTATGGACAACTGGGCCGGCGCCAATCAGAAACTCACAACATGCGGGCTGGAGCAGGCTTTCATCGCCCTGTCGAATGTGACGGGGGACCGCGCCTATTCGGATTTTTCTGCCGATACGAAGATGGGAAAGAGGATCGGGTATGCGACGCTGCGCGAATGGCAGCGTCCGGTCGAGGGGCACACGTACAGGTATCTTGCCCGTTGTCTGGCGCAGCAGGATCTCTATCGCGTTCAGCCTCAGGACTCTCTGCTCAACCAGTCACGGAGAGCGGTCGAGTACCTAACCTCCAGTGATGGACTGGTCATAACAGGGACGTGCAGCTACGGGGAGGTATGGCACGGGGATCAGAACGGTTCTGGCCATTTGGGCGAGAGCTGCGCTACGGCGTACCTGATTCGCCTCTTGGACAGTCTGATCCGTCTGGAGGGTGATCTGCGTTATGGAGACATCATGGAGCGTTCGATCTACAATGCCCTGTTCGGTGCACAGTCAACGGACGGACGCCGGCTCCGGTACTACACCGCGTTCGAAGGAGGACGGACCTATTTTGACGAAGAACGTTCCGCGAAGAACCCGGACGAGCCAAAAGTCCGACTAAACTCATACGATACGTATTGCTGTCCTGGCAACTTCAGAAGGATCATGGCCGAGCTCCCCTCCAAGGTCTATTACAGGACGGCCGATGGGTTGGCGATCAACCTCTACACATCCTCCGCAGCGGAGATTGACCTCGGCGAGGGCGTATCCCTAGCCGTGCAGCAAAAGACGGACTACCCTAACTCCGGGGACGTTGAGATCTACCTGACGCCTTCTAAATCGATCACGTTTCCGCTTCGGCTTCGGATTCCGCGCTGGTGTTCGCAAGGCCAGGTCCTGGTGAACGGCGAACCCGAGGACGGCCCCGTTGTGGGTGGGACGTCTATTGGGATCACGCGCAACTGGGAGGCTGGCGATCTCGTTACGCTGCATATGCCCATGCCTTGGCGGTTCATCCGGGGCAGAAAGAGACAGGCCGGCCGTGTCGCACTGATGCGGGGTCCGGTCCTCTATTGTCTCGGTCCCGCCCACAACAATGGACTCACCACCGGTGTCGCTTTGGAAGCTTGATTCCCTCGCAAAAAGGCCTGTTTGAGATGAACCCTGGCGTGCGAAGGGGCCTGGAAGGGAGGAGGCCACGGGATGCCGGCTGCTGGGCTCACCGCACCATCTGCCGCGCTCAGGACAAGCGTGATCCCGTTGCGGTACCCCTTCCGTGGCTCAGGGCACCCGGTGGAAGCTGTGGAGCGGCGCCCTCATGCGGCCGCGACCGCAGGTACCGTCCCGACCGCCCGCTGAGCCGTGTTCTCCATCTCCACCAGGCGTGCATGGACCATCCGCTTGAAGTTGCACGCCAACGTCTTCAGGTAGACGGCAAGCCGCACCCGACGGCCCCCTCGCACCCGCAAGCGCCCAAGCCCGTGGGCGCGCTTGAGCTCGGAGTTCGTTCCCTCGATCCCGGCCCTTATGTCATACCGCTTGCGCCACTCCTCGGTGGCCTCGGCCCTCCGGCGCCGCTCGATGTTCACCTTCACCAGGTCCGCCTTGAGGACGTAGGCCCCCGCACGCCGGTCCAGCTTCACTGGGCAACGGGATCGCAAGGGGCAGGGCTCGCATGTTGTCCCGGCAAAGTGGACCTCTACCCGCTCCGGCGCATCCTTCAGCTCGTACTCCTCGATGGACGGGTGGCCGGCGGGGCACACCGTGGCCTGCTCCCCTGTGACGTCGATCTGAAAGTCCGCGGCGGTGGTCCGTCACGCTCTCCTTCGTGCGAGTTCCCCGGCGCCGACCCCGCCACCGGGCTCACCAGTTCCGTTCCCCGGCGCGAGGCTTCGAAGGCATTGCGGCCCGACCCATACGCCGTGTCGGCGAAGAGCTCGTCCGGTCGGACCTTCCGCTCCGCGAGCCCGTCAACGACCGGCACGCTCACGTCGGTGTCGCTCCCACTCGAGGGGGTCACCTCCACGTGGGTGATGAGCTGGGTGGCGTTCTCCTCGTGGCAGGTCTCCGCCACCTGCACCTCGTACCCCTTCCCCTTGTGGCCGCTGTAGGTCACATCCGGGTCGTGGGGCGATTGCAGCGAGTCGGCGGACACCTGCTTCGGGTCCTTCAGGGCCACGGGCACCTTGCATTCCCCAGCATCGTCATCATCGTCCCCCGGGCGCCCGTCCCGGTGTTTGCCCACATGGCACTGCTCCCGCAGCAGCCGCTCCAGCAGCCGGTACTCCTCCAGCTGGGCAGCAGTCGTGCCACGGAACCGGTCCACCAGCCGGTAGAGGTCCCGGGCACAGACCGAAAGGCGCCGCCGACCCTCCCCCGTGTGGGCGTCCTCGTAGTGGGTCGCCTCGTCTTCTTCCTTCAAATAGCGCCCCAGGAGGCCCTCCGGAACCACAGGGCGAAGCTCTGGGTGCTCCCAGCGCAAGGCCCGCAGGAACAACCGCATCGTCTCACAGAACAGGCCCAGCCGGGTGAGTGTAACGATGTTGCTCATGATGTGGGTGGAGTCCAGCCGTTGCTTTCCGGTGCGTATGCCCAGCGCCTGGATGATCCGGTCCGTGGTCTCCTGGAAAGCCAGCCGGCCACCATCGTGCTGCATCAGGCGAACTCGGAAGTTGTGGAGGGTCTTCTGGGGCAGGTGGGTCTCCTCGATGTCCAGCCGCAGGGCGTGGTGCCAGAGCAGGTTGAACTCTAGCTGCTCCAGGGCTTCACCGTCGGTGAGGTTGAACATCTCTTTGAGAAGGTGGACCCCGAGGACGGTCTGCACCGCTCGGTTGGGACGGCCGTTGTCCGCGCAGTACATCGGAGCAAAGAGCTCCTCGTCAATCAGGGGGAGCGCCTCGTTTCGGAAAACCTCGGCCCAACTCCCCTCCAGGCGCTTAGCCTTCTTCGGCGTCACCAGGAACTGGGACTGCCAGAGGCTCTCTTGCGGGTCTCGCGCTCGGAACATCCTCCCCTCCCTCGCCCGGGCGCTGCCCCAACGCCCTTTCCCCACATTATCCTCCCATTGCCCCCGGAGGACGAGGGGTTTTTACGAGGGAATCAAGATTACGATTGATCTTGCGTCTCTTGAGGCGCCGACGGAGGACGATACTGTCCGTCCTGGTGGGCTGAAGTGCAGTGTGCTGGCCCGGTATGGTGATCGCGACTCAAAGCAGTCGCCCGATCTCAGACTACATCCAACCGAGTTCCCCGACCCGACCGGCGAAGCGGTCTATTTCGTTCCGTCGGAGGATATCGCAGTCCCAGACGAATTGATCGACTAGCGAGCGTAACCGTCTCTAGATGGGTCATCCCCTCTGGCAATTGGTCTGGGTATGTGCCCCCAGATAGAAAAACACCCAGGGGCGGGCGGTGTGGAGAACCCACCATGCCTTTTTGAGATAGTTGCCAAAGATCTCAGTCCACGGCTGACAGAGCGCTACCTGCTATCGCCCTCGAGTTGCGCTACCAGCGGCGCCGTGTGAATCACGTCGCGAATGTCGCTGATCGGCGTCTTGCCGGTGCGGACGCACTCGGCGAAGTGCTGGTGCATCGTCAGGGTCCCGTCGTAGGCCCGTGTGTCGCCTATCTCCGCTCCTACGATCTCGGCGCCTGAGAGCGTCCGCGGTCCGTCGCCGTCCTCGTAGATCTCCAGCTCCTCGGGGATGCGCATGAAGCAGCCGATTCCCAGGCCGTGCAACTCCGCTCTTAGGGTGCGCCCTCCGGAGGAGCGGTTGGCGGTGATGATCCCCACGGCGCCGTTGGCGAACCGGAACAGGGAGTTGTAGTCGTTAGTCTGTACCGAATGCCGCTTGTCCTGATAGGCGTTCACTTCAACAGGTTCGCTGCCCGCCATGTAGCGCACCAGATCCACTACGTGGCTGATGTCGCTCCACATGAGGGTCCGAGGGTGGATGTGCCGAGGGGGCGCTTTTGCCCCCAGCATGTGCTTGTGAAACTCTCCAATCGCCAGCGTCGCGGGGCCTCGCTCTTTCACCAGCCGCATCGCCTCCCGGGTGACCGCGGCATACCTGCGCTGGAAGGCAATCATGCAGTAGACGTCGTTGGCCGTCGCCGCCTCCAGCAGCTGTTGGCTCTCTTCCGGGCTCGCGCCTGCAGGCTTCTCGATAAACACGTGCTTGCCCGCGTTCATGCACTCTATGGCTATGGGGGTCACGAACGTCTCGCCCATGATTACGTAGACCACGTCAGGGTCGATCGATTCCAGCATCTCCCGGTAGTCGCCGAAGGCTCGGGGAATGTTGTAGGCGTCCACGACGGTCGCCATCCGCTCCTCGTCCAACTCGGCGACAGCCTCGATGGACGTGTCGTCCAGGCGACTGACACTCGGGTAGTGGGCGCCCTGGGCCCGTCCGCCCGCGCCTATGAATGCCGCTCTCAGCATAGTTTGTCTCCTTCGCTGTCGAGGATGGGGGGGTGCCTGTCTCGGCGGGATTATAGACGACCACTCGATACGGGTCAACGCCGCCGTCGCCTCGAAGGACATACCGCTCTGTCTGAAAGAAGCCCTCGAAGGATGGTCCAGAACGGTGATTCGACTTTATAACGATACATCCGGCACCTGCTACAGCGCCTCCCCTGCTTGCCGCCTGGGCCCCTGCTAGTACTCTGTCCAGCTAGATTTGATTGTCATTCTGAGGAGCCGCGCGACGAAGAACCTGGGGTGGTGTCACCGCCGGGCTTAGTCTGGCTATCCTGGTACCCGACCCCACCAGGTTCTTCGCTCCGCTCAGAACGACAGGTTGTTAAATCCACCTGGAATAGGTACTAGTCCATAGCTATGTAACGTTGTGCCAGACGACACCAGCCCCTGTAAGCGTTGAAAGTCCCCAGATGGTATTGACAGTATCCCCCCTTGACCCCTTGGGCTATACTGGGCCCATACGCTGTCCGAGACGAATGAAAACAGGAGCCAGTAACCATGGCACCACCAAGCCTAAAGACGGCCATCCTCACCGATGTTGGCCACGTTAGCATTTACTACGATGACCAAATGTACGCTGCCCATCCCAACAGAGGAGGAATCTGGAATTTCGGAAATGGCGAGATAGCAGTCGCTCACATGCTCAAACCGGTTGACTACAGTACAGGTGAGGGCGTCCACCACGGGTATTCGACCAACACGGGTGCGGGCGTCATGCTGAATCGATCCTACGACGGAGGCCAGACCTGGCCCAAGGATGAGAAAAGCTGGATCTGGAACAACGACAGGCCCGTGGAAGATATCCACAACTGGCTCTACGAGCGCCCGGATCAGCATGAGCGTATCGACATGTCCCATCCTGACTCCATCATGCACTTCGGTTTGACTCACTACATTAGGAAGGGGACCGAGTCTGGCCCCAAGCAGATTCACCACAAATTCGCATTTTGTCTGAGAAGCAAGGACCGGGGCCGCACCTGGGAGGCCACCCCCTCTCCGATCCCGCCGCCCCCCCACGCAGACGGATTGATCGTGGCGAACCTTGGCAGCGTAAAGTTTCCCAACGGCGTTCTGGGCATCGCCGCGGGCCTCGGAGACATCGCCTATTATGTCAGCTACGACCAGGGTCTCACCTGGGACTTCGCTAGCACTATCGCGCACGACCCCAGCGGCCAATACAGTTACACGTATGCCGGCTTACACCAGCTTCCCGACGGCCGCCTGCTCTGTAGCATGCACCGACTCCTCATCCCCCTCGGCGACTATCCCTGCGTGGCCACCTCTGATGACGGAGGCATGACATGGAGCGAACCCAGATATATTGTCCGGCCTGACCGCGTACCGGCGCAGGCCCTTCCCAGACCGGGGAGTTTCGAATTGCCACTCGAGAGTCACAACTGGTTCAACAAGGACGGCAAGCCCACCGGCTCTTTGTTCAGCAGTTACCGGTCGCCCGCTGCGCTGGTTACACGCGACGGACGCGTCGTCATCGTATTTGCCAGGCGCAGACCTCCTTACGGCATCGGCGGAGTGGTCAGCGACGACCTCGGTGAAACATGGAGCCAAGAGTTCGTGCTCAGAGCCGACGGAGCTTGCCTTGACTGCGGCTATCCAGTTATCACTGAGTTGGAAGACGGACGCATCTTCACTGCCTACTACATAGCAGTCGCTGACAGTCAGGGCCGAGTCCCGAGCGTAAGGCAAGACCGAGACAGCGGTCACCCCAGCGGAGGCTCCATGGCGGCGTGGTCTGCCATACGGCAAATTTACGGCACCACGTTCAGACTAGAGTAGAGATTAGTGTGGGAAATTGAACGTAACACCAGGAGTCCCGTGCCACTCTTCGATGTGGATGTCTCCATTAATTACCAGTAGCTAGTAAGCAGGTATCTCTGCTCTTCCTGATACGTCTGAAATAAGCCCCATCCCTCCGGCTTCCTTGACCCCCGAGGCTATTCTGACCCCAGAGGCACGGTCATGCCAGGCGGGCTAGCTCACCCAACACCAGGCGTGCCTGGTAAAGTCGTGACAACGGTAGTATCGTTCTGCCCATCAAGCTGAAGCCGTGACCGAATAGGAGATATCAACATGAACCGTGCCACAACACCAAAACTCACAGATATACACCACACCAAGGTCTGTTACAGCAAGGAGAGGTACTGCGGCCATACCAGCCAACACGTCATTCGGAACTTCGGCAATGGCGAGATTGTGGTCCAGCATTGTCACGCCCCCTGCACCTACGCGGACCGGCTGTCCGTGAGCCATGGCGAGTACATGAAACGCGGTGTTTTCTTGCTCCAGCGGTCTCTCGACCATGGCGAAACGTGGGACCGAGAGCACGATGTGGCCGTGTGGGATAACACCATGTCGGTTAGAGAAAAGATGGCCATTTACAGCCGTGCTGACGAGCCCGGCGTGGTACGCGAAGAGATCGACCTGACCAGCCCCGACTCAGTTGTCTTCTTCAAGCGCTCTCCTTTCGCGGAGGGAGAAGACCCGGGCGCACGCCCGATTATCGCGAGCTATGCCTTCCGCTCGGCCGATCGTGGCCGCAACTGGGAAGAGGTGCCTACCCGCGTTCAACCGCCGCCGCCGTTCAAGTCGCTATTAGTGGACGCCATGCCGCCCATTGTTTTCCCCGACGATACGCTTGTGGTAGCAGGAGGGGCTGGCGCTCACGATGGGGACGTCTCGACCCTGTACGGGTCGGATGACAAGGGACTTACCTGGGACTACATGGCCGAGATAGCCCGGGACCCGGACCCAGACGTCGGACGCACGGCCTACGACCGCTTGTTGCTTTTACCCAGTGGCCGCCTGCAATGTTACATGCTTCACCTTACGGGCAGGAGAAACAATGTAATAGTGATGGCATATTCTGACGATGGCGGATATACTTGGAGCCGTCCCGAATCGATCGTACGGTGGGGCCACTCGCCGTGGGCGTCGTTGAGCCGTCAATACGCCTGGTCAGGGGCCACGCAGAGTGTCCGCTATCGTTCGCCCTGGCCCCTACAACTGCGCGATGGACGCATTGTCGTGATCTTCGGTCGAAGAAGAGCCCCGTTCGGAATGGGCTTGATTGTCAGCGAGGACGACGGTGCCACGTGGTCAACCGAAGCGGTCATCCGCGCCGACGCCAGCGATTGGGACCTGGGTTACCCGGTGGCGACCCAAGTAGATGACGGGCGTATCTTCACAGCCTACTACTTCATGGAGGAAGATGGCAACAATTTCGGAGGGACGCGCCACATCGCCGGCAGCTCCTTCCGCCTGGCATAGTCTGGTGCTTCGTCACGGGGCATGCGGTAGCCCTGGCGCGCCCAAAACGGAGATGCCCGCCAGAGAAAACGGGTTAGGAGTCCCGTCAAGGGGTGGGGACTCCTGCAACCTCCGAACAACCGTTGGGTCGGTTTCAGGTCCCCGGGTGGCTACCCCTCCTCTTCGACTAGGGCAACGTTCCAGGGCTGACCTTCACCGCCGCGTTCTCTGCGTGGCGCGCGTTAATAGGCAGCGTACACCGGTAGTGGTACACCTGACCATGCGCTCGATAGCATGGTTGACAGTGTTCGTGAGCGATACTACCATGGCTCTCGTCGAGGATAGTGCTGGCTTTGGCCCAGGCAGCTTGATGTGGGTAATTTCGGCTTAGGCGCGCAGAATAGGATATTCTCAGGCTCATTGTAGGCCATTGGATTATGGCTCCCTTGCCTATACTGTCCCCAGAGGCACGCTCATGCTTGCAGGGATAAGACATACAGCGGCACTGTCAGTGGGATGTGTGCTGCTCGTCGCGGTCACCGCAGCTTGCTCTGAAGAAGTGCCAGCCATCGACCGAGGCATGGCCTTTTTTGAGCAAGGTGATTACAGCATGGCCATTGAAGCATTCGACGAGGCCATCAGGTTAGATCCGCAGGACGCCATCGCCTACTACAACAGGGGCGTTGCTTACAACAGGATTGCCCAAGGAGTAACGGGCTCGGGGATGGTCCGGGCGGGCAGCAATATTTCCCAATACCAGAGTGCTATACAGGACTTCGATCAGGCCATCAGGCTCAACCCACAGGCCGATGCCTACTTCAACAGGGGTTTTGCGTACCGCAACCTTGGCCAGTTCGAACGTGCCATTGAGGAATTCGACGAGGCCCTCCGCCTCAACCCCCAACACGCTGAGGCCTACTACAACAGGGGTGCGGGTTACGGCTCCATCGGTAAGTCAATAGAAGCAGAGCGGGACTTCGCGAAGGCCAAGGATCTCGGGTACCCCCCCTAGGCTGTACTGCCCCAAGAGGCATACCCATATGCTACTGCCTGGAGGATAAATTTAGTGGAAGGCCGCTCGTACCGAAGGTTCTGCGACGTCTGGCCAGGGGTGTATAAATAGGTGAACCCCACTCTCATCATGGGAGGTAGGCATGGCTGGCCTGGTGCAAAATCGGTGGATCCTGCTAACTTCGGGGTACGTAGTCGCGGCTGTCCTGCTCGCCGCATTGGTAGTATCGGTTTTGACCGGGGATTCCTCAACCACGTCGGTGGGGGACAGGGTGTTCCTGACCAGTGGCGGCACCGTGCAAATAAGCGGCTTTAGCGGCTCGTTCTATGGGATTATGGCGTCTCAGGTCCCCGTGGAGATGACCCTGCCACTCACGGCCGCCGCGGCGGTCGCGGAAGGCTGGACCGACCCGATATTCTGCTCGGTGGGCAGGGGCCGCTACTTTCAGAAGGGACCGGCGGGAGAGGGCGAGCCCTTTTTCCTCATGTACAATGCCGATGACAAGCTAATGGGCATGTACATGTTCAGCAAGTCCGAGATGCCTATCCCCTGGAAGCGCCTGGATGAGCTGCGGGGCGGCGGGGGTAAGCTCGTCATCGACTTCGAGCACTGGGGCCTGCTCGTATACTTGCAGGACCCGACCCGGGCATGTGGGAAGTTTGGCGGGGCGAGGGAGCGGCTTTAGGTAAGGGCCTCGGCTTCGCCGGCAGACTCAGCCATCTAGGCGACCTCAGCAAGCGCCTGCTCTGCGAGCCCCAGTGTATTCGCGCTTAGGTGTGCGGATACCCTGTTCACCCCCAAGACGCCCCTAAGTCACCACCTGCTGAGGGCATGGCGCTAGATATGAACGGGCGGTGGATGCAGGGGGGCGCAGGTTCGAATCCAGTAACCCGACCAGATACCCGTCAGATAGGCCCCCGGTCGCCGCTCAAGTGACCCCAATTTGCTGATTGACAGCAACCCGCCCACAATGGCCGTCTACCCTGCTGCATGATGTTCGGGACCGGCTACGCCATCACAGGGAGGGTATCCTGATGAGAATGCTCGATGGCGCCCACCGCCTGCCTGTAACCCCGTTCACCGAGCCACGAGCCTTTGCCTCGCCATTCTGAACACTTCTTCAAACATTGAAGGGGTCAGCCGGCCTGTCTGCGTGTTTTGCTGACTGGGGTGGTAGGACGCGATTAGCTGGATGCCCCCGGCCAGAGTGCATGTGACGCCATGGCCGAAGCGGGGCCTTGGTGAGGGTAGAGCCTTGCCACGTTCGGGGAACGTGGCAAGGTAGCCGTCAAAAGCGACCTTCCCCAGGGCCACCACGACCTCGACCTTACTGAGCAGGGAGAGCTCTTCAAGCAGGTAGGGCCTGCAGTTGCCCAGCTCTTCACGGAGAGGCTTATTGGCCGGCGGGGCACACCGCAGCACTGCGGTAATATAGGCGCCTCGGAGGGTCAGGCCATCGTCGCGGCGGACCGAGAACGGCGAGCTGGCAAAGCCGAACATGTAAAGAGTTCGGTAGAGCAAGTCCCCACTCCGGTCCCCCGTAAATACCCGCCCCGTGCGGTTGGCGCCGTGAGCCGCCGGAGCCAGGCCGATGACCAGGAGACGAGCATCTGGGTCTCCGAAAGAAGGCACAGGCTTGCCCCAGTACTCCCAGTCCATATACATCCGCCGCTTCTTTTGGGCCACTGCCTGCCGGTACACCACCAGCCTCGGGCAACGAGTGCAAGACACGACGGTCTCTTGCAATGTCTCTAAGGCTTTCATGACCTCGGGACTCGATTCCCTGTGCCACCTCGGCACCCGTCCGCTCCGTAACCGTGCGCGCTTCCGTACGCCAATGGGACTTTACTACACACTTCCCACGAAATAAGCTTTTTTCATCCTGTTAGGGTGCCGGAGGCATCAACGGTGGACAATTCTGAGTCCCGGCACCCCCAATACGGCGGCCGAACGGCCCTGCGATAGAAACGCGCTCCACTTCAGTCTCTGCGCGGCAAGTGCCAGCTAGGGTTGCCGGGGTGTCTGGTTGATCCTCTTCAGACCCTCCATCACATCATCTTGATGTCTCACAATAGCCAGCTCGTGGCGGAAGACGTCTCTGATCAGGCCTGCCTTGTCTATGAGGTACGTGACGCGCTGCGCCCGGGAGGTCCAGAGACCCCAATTAACATCGTAGAGCCTTATGACCCTCCGCTCGGTATCGGCGACCAGGGGGAACGGCAGGTCATGCTCTTCCTTGAAACGACGGTGGCTCTTCATCGAATCGAGGCTGACCCCCACCACGATGGCTTCCATCGACGTTATGGCTTCGTAGTTGTCACGGAAGCCACAGGCCTCAGCCATTCAGCCCCGAGTAAAGTCTTTCGGATAGAAGTAGAGGACGACATGCTTTTTTCCGAGCCAGTCGGACATTCGGAAGACCTTGCCATCATCCAGTAGCGCGGAGAAACCGGGCGCCTTCTCGCCGACCATTAGCATTGAGTACTCCTTCCCGTGCAGAATTCAGGTAGCTGGGTTAGGCGGGTCCAATAACCGCAGCGAAGATATTGAAGGCTAGCGCTTCATAGGGGCGCGGGGTGCCGTTGAGGACGATTATCTCTCACTCAAACTTGTGGCCACATCCGGGGCTCTCACCTTAATCAGGACCACACGCCTCGTTCCCGACACACGAGACGTATAGGCGATGTGTTCGCCGCTGGGCGACCAGACGACCGGGCCCAGGAACAGGTCCGGATCGAAGGTCCGATTGCTTGTCACGAGAAAGAACGATGAGTCCGGGGCCTCCAGGTCCATCAGGTATATATCGTTGTTGCCCAGACGGCGCCCTGCCAGGTTGGCCGTGGCAAAGGTGTCTCTGCCGTCAAAGGCGAGGTACCTGCCATCGGGCGACCAGGATGGTGCGGTGAAGTTTATCTCGGGGCTGTTGTTCAAGTTGGTCTGCTCGGCGCCGTCGGAGTTCATTATGTAGATGTCGTAGTCCAAGTTGAGAAACGGAGCGAACGCGGCATCCACCCTGTTCGACGCAAAGGCGATGTGCCTTCCGTCCGGTGACCAGGCGGGGAGAGCATCGACGCGATCATTGTCCGTTAGCTGGGTAAGGCCCGTGCCGTCCACGTTGATCACATATATCTCGTGGTCGCCGTCGCGGTCCGACTGGAAGGCCAACCTGGTCCCGTCGGGCGACCACGTCGGACTGCCATCGAAGGCTTCGTCGAAGGTCAGGCGCGTCTTCCCGGTGCCGTCGGCGTTCATTATGTGGAGCTCTGGTTTGGGTCCCCTTAGCGGTAACGGCCGGCTTCCAGGCGACTGCGTCCCCGGCCCTTGCCTCAAACCCGGGACCAGCAGCAGGTCGCGATTGGACGCGAAAGCGATCTTCGTTCCATCGGGTGACCAGGCCAGGTCGGCATAGACCGCGGGGAGGTTGGTGAGATTGGTCTTGCCGGTGCCGTCGGGACTGATCACGTGGATGTCGGAGCCTGCGTTGCCCCAGGACAAGAAGGCGATCACGTCGCCGTTGGGCGACCAGGCCGGTCCATCGTCGTCATCGGGGCTTTTGGTGAGGTTGGCCCGCTCCCCGCCACCGGCGGCCTTCACGTAGATGTCGTTGTCATATACAAAAGCAATCCTGCCGCCGTCGGGAGACCATGACGGACCCCTTTCGTCCGGGATGTCCCGGCCCTCACTGCACGAGCCGGCCAGGACTGACAATAGTGCGAGGATTGACAGAAGGGCTAGCCTCGTAACCAACAGTCCGCTCCTGAACTCTCGGCCATCAGTTGCCGCCATCGCTCTCGGCAAATCGTACACCACTGTGGAGGCAACCGCTACCAAACCAACCCAGACCTGACTCAACCGAGCCAGCGGAAGGGGCTGCGTTAGCGGGTCTTCACCGACGTTTTCCGAAGCGGGGGCGGTCTCGGGGCTCATCGACCTTGGGAGACGCGCGAAGACCCTATCACCTATCTGCGGACGCCTCTCTCGATCCTGGCCCATGAGTCCCGGAGCGACACCGTTCGATTGAAGACCAGCGCGCCGGGGGAAGAATCGACGGAGTCGACGCAGAAGTAGCCCTGTCTCTCGAACTGGTATCTACCTCCCGGCTCGGCGCCGGCCAGACTCGGCTCGACCCGGCACGAGGTCAACGTCTCCAGTGAGTTGGGGTTCAGATAGCTCAGCGGGTCGGCGCCATCCGCCGGATCGTCGGGCCTCTCCGCGGTGAAAAGGTGATCGTAGAGGCGTACCTCGGCCTCGAGGGAGTGGGCGGCGGAAACCCAGTGTATGGTCCCCCGGACCTTGCGACCGTCCGGGGCCTGACCGCCTCGCGTCTCGGGGTCGTAGGTGCACCGCAGCTCAACCACCTCGCCGGTCTTCTCATCCTTCACGACTCCCACGCAGGTGATCAGATAGCCGTACCGCAGTCTTACCTCTCGGCCCGGGCCAAGGCGGAAAAACTTCCTCGGCGGGTCCTCACGGAAGTCCTGTCGTTCGACGTAAAGCTCGCGGGAAAACGGGACCTTCCGCGTCCCCATGCCCGGGTCCTCCGGATTGTTCACGGCGTCCAGCTCTTCGACCTGACCTTCCGGATAGTTCTCGATGACCACTCGAAGCGGACGCAGCACTCCCATGACGCGGGGAGCGCGCTTGTTCAGGTCCTCGCGGACGCAGTGCTCGAGCAGGGCGAACTCGTCCGTGTTCTCCCTTTTGGCCACGCCGACGCGATCACAGAAGCTTCTGATCGCCTCCGGAGTGTAGCCGCGCCTCCGCATACCAGCCAGGGTCGGCATCCGTGCATCGTCCCAACCCGGCACATGGCCCTCTTCCACCAGCTGCAGAAGCTTCCGCTTGCTTATCACGGTGTGACTGAGGTTGCGGCGGGCGAACTCGATCTGCTGCGGATGATGGATCTCCAGTGCGTCAAGCAGCCAGTCATACAGCGGGCGATGGTCCTCATACTCCATGGTGCAGATCGAGTGGGTGACCCCTTCGATGGAGTCCGACTGGCCATGGGCAAAGTCGTACATGGGATAGATGCACCACCTGTCGCCCGTCCGGTGATGGTCGGCCTTCAGAATGCGGTAGAGGACGGGGTCCCGCATGTTAAGGTTGCCGGACGCCATGTCTATTTTTGCCCGAAGGACCTTTGACCCTTCCTCGAACTCTCCCGCCCGCATACCCTCAAGCAGGTCCAGGTTCTCTTCGACCGAACGGTTGCGGTACGGGCTGTCCCTGCCGGGCTCTGTCAAGGTGCCGCGGTACTCCCTGATCTCCTTCTGAGTGAGGTCGCAGGCGTATGCCTTGCCCGCCTTGATTAGCCGAACTGCGAACTCGTACAGCTTCTGGAAGTGGTCGGATGCGTAGTAGAGGTGCTCGCCCCAGTCCCATCCCAGCCAGCGCACGTCCTCAATTATCGACTCGACGTACTCCGCCGCCTCCCTGGTCGGGTTGGTGTCGTCGAAACGCAGGTGGCACACTCCCCCGTTCTCGGCCGCTACGCCGAAATTGAGGCATATGGACGTAGCGTGCCCAATGTGAAGGTAGCCGTTCGGCTCCGGTGGGAATCGCGTTACGACGCGTCCGCCGTACCTGTTCGTCCTCCGGTCCTCGGCGACACGGTCCCGGACAAAGTCGTGGGAGTTCTCAGTATCTGATGCAGTCAAGTCCGTGGCCCCCTACCCGTCCCTCTCCCCTATGAGCCCGAATGGTCCGATCCTCTCATGGGTCCTGTACGTGAATCCAGGGAGCTGTGGCGACCAAAGCCCACGCTGGCATACGCGTTGCCTTCGCCCGCTCAAACGAGGGAGCGGCGCGTTCCATGATAGCCGTCAGCACTGACCACCGGGGCGCTCCTCGACTCCTCCGCTACCGGAGACCGTGCGCCTGCATATCGCGGGGCATTATAGCATCCTCAGCGGTCCAAACCCGCCCATCCTCGCCTGCCAGGAGGGGTATAATAGCTGAGGGGCACGGAGTCCCGAGGGGCTGACACGGATGTCCTCTTTCGACGTAAGCGTGAGGGTACTTGAAGAGTTCGACGGCCTCGTCAAAGACCTGTGGCTCAGGCAAATCGTGGAGGCCGCCCTCGCGGCGGAGTCGCAGCGCGCGGATGCAAAGATAAGTGTCGTGATAGCCGGCGACGACGTAGTGAGGACGCTGAACAAGCGGCACCGGGGCCTGGACGAAATCACCGATGTGCTCTCCTTTTCTTTTACCCACCAGGGGGAATATTATGGAGAGCGAGGCGCGGCCCCCGAGTCGGACCTGAAGCTCGATTTCGTAGTGCCCCCTGGTGAGGAACTCACGCTGGGAGAGGTCATCATCTCCTACCCCCAGGCGCAGCGCCAGGCGGAGCAGTCCGGCCATTCGGTTGAAATGGAGCTGGCGGTCCTTCTGACACACGGCGTCCTGCACCTGCTAGGCCACGATCACGAAGGGGCGGAGGAGCAGGCGGCGATGAAAAGGGCGGAGGCCAGGGCCCTTGCCGGGATCCAAGATCGGGAGTGAGAAGGGCGCCATAGTGAGCGAAGTCTTCTACAGAAAGTGGCGGCCGCGGCGGCTCGACCAGGTGGTCGGACAGGAGGGCGTGACCCAGACCCTCCGCAACGCCGTGGCCCTAGATAGAGTGGCCCACGCCTACCTCTTCTGCGGCCCCCGAGGCACGGGCAAGACAAGTACGGCGAGGATTCTGGCGAAGGCGGTCAACTGCCTGCACCCCCAGGACGGCGAGCCCGACGATGAATGCGAGATATGCAGGTCCATCGACGAGGCCCGCGCCCTGGACCTCATCGAGATCGACGCCGCCAGCAACCGGGGCATCGACGACATCAGGAACCTCAGGGAAAAGGTGCACTTCAGCCCCAACCAGGCCCGCTACAAAGTCTATATCGTCGACGAAGTCCACATGCTGACGGAGCAGGCCTTCAACGCCCTCCTGAAGACCCTGGAAGAGCCACCGCAACACGTCATATTTGTCCTGGCCACGACCGAGGTCCACAAGGTGCCGCTGACCATCATCTCCAGGTGCCAGAGGTTCGACTTCCGGCGGATCCCGCTGGAAACTACGGTGGCCCGCCTGACCAAGCTTTGCGAGGACGAGGGGATCGAGGCGCCGCAGGAGGCGCTGCGCTTGATCGCCCGGGCCTCGGCCGGAAGCCTGCGCGATGCCGAGAACTTGCTGGAGCAAGCGCTGATATCTTACGGCTCGCCTCTGAGCGAGGACCAGGTGAGTGACCTCCTAGAGCTCGGAAGCGATGAGAGGGCCCTGGAGCTGGTGGGACACGTCGTCAGCGGTTCTGTGCGAGAGGGCCTTACGGTAATCAATGAGGTCGCGGACGAGGGAATCGACCTCCGCCAGCTCCACCGAGGCGTAATGGAGTACCTCAGAGGCGTCCTGCTGATGAAGTCGGGCGCGGACTCATCACTGGGCTATCCGGAGGACACCAAGGCCCGGCTGAGGTCGATGGCGAAGGGCGCCTCACTCACACTCGTGGTCCGGGCATTGAAGCGCTTTGCCGGCGCCGACCTGAGGCGGGACATCTCGTCGCCTCTGCCCCTGGAGTTGGCGCTGATGGAGTCCAGTATGGAGGACGACGCCGTGGCGACCAGGCCGCGGCAGCCGCCGGCGCAAGCGTCGGTGAGCCATGGGACAGGACCCGCCACCACCGCGTCCCGCGCGGCACCCTCGCAGGGCCGGACTGCTGAGAGCGGCGGCCCAGACCCCGTCTCGATTGGAACTCGCGTTGTAGCCGCGCCGCCGGGGCGCGGTGGACGACCAGCCGAGGGGCCCGCCTCAGCGGACTCACCGGGCCGTCCTCCGGACAAAGAGCCCTCGGAGCCGTTGCCGGGGCTGGAAGGCCAATGGAGCGATATTCTGAGGTCGCTAAGCCGCTATAAGGGCAAGCGGTTTAACCTCGGCGCGCTATTGCGAGACTGCCGGGAACGCGAGGTCGCCGATGGGACCGTCACGCTGAGATTCTCGTACAGGTCTCACATGGAGCGCATGCAGGAAGAGCTGGAAGACCCTCAGACCCGCAAGGTGCTGGAGGATGCGCTGGCGAAAGCCCTGGACGGTCCCCACAACATCGTCGTGTCGGTGGTCGAGGGGCGTGGGAACGGCCCGAGGCAGAGCGCGTCGCAGCGGAGCCACCTGGTGCGCGCGGCGCAGGCCATGGGGGCCAGGGTCGTGGGCGAAAAGGAGGATGAAGAGCATGATGAATAAGAAGATGCTGCGGCAGGCCCAGCAGCTCCAGAAGAACCTCATGAAAGCGCAAGAGGAGCTTCAGGATGCGACGGTGGAGGCCACCGCTGGCGGCGGGGTGGTCAAGGCCGTCGTCAGCGGCAAGATGAGGCTCGAGTCATTGACGATAGACCCCGAGGCGGTGTCGCCCGATGACGTCGAGATGCTGCAGGACCTGGTGCTGGCCGCCGTGAACGAGGGAATGGAGAAGGCGCAGGAGATGGCCAGCAGCCGTATGAGCGCCCTGACCGGTGGCCTCAACATACCGGGGCTGATATAGGACACATTTTTCGGGAGCCATAGCATAACCTCTCCCTCATACTCAGGCGCCGAGCCCGTCGGCAGGCTGGTGGAGCAGTTCCACAAGCTGCCCGGCATAGGCCCCAAGACGGCGCAGCGCCTTACCTATTACCTGGTGCGCATGCCCAAGGACGAGGCCCGGTTGCTGGCCGAGGCGGTCCTGGCGGTCAAGGAGCGCATCGTGTTCTGCTCCCAGTGCTACAACATAACCGAGTCCAACCCCTGCGTGCTGTGTGCCGACCCCGGCCGTGACCAGGCCCGCATCTGCGTGGTGGAGGAGGCCATGGACGTTCTCGCGCTGGAGCGCACCGGCGCCTACAAGGGCCTGTACCACGTGTTGCACGGCGTGATCTCGCCGATGAACGGTATCGGCCCCGACGACCTGAGGATTCAGCCTCTCCTGGGGCGTCTCAAGGGTGGCGCCGTCCAGGAGATCATCCTCGCCACCAACCCGAACCTGGAGGGGGAGGCCACGTCCATGTACATTCACCGGCTCATATCCCCCCTGGGCGTGAAGGTAACGCGTCCCGCTCGCGGGCTGCCCGTGGGCGGCGACCTGGAGTATGCAGACGAGGTGACCCTGGGACGCGCCATCGAGGGGCGCCAGGAGTTCTGAACGCCCCTTAGCCGTTACCCTTTACCCCAACCATGGCCAGGCCAAGGATATACAAGACCCAGGGCGTTGTCCTACGGCAGATGCCCCTCGGCGAGGCCGACCGCATCCTCACCCTCTTCACACCCGACATGGGCAAGCTGCGAGCCGTCGCAAGGGGGGTGCGGCGGACCAAGAGCAGGATGGGAGGCCACCTGGAGCCGCTGACCCACGTCTCCGTCTCGGTGGCCCACGGGAAGGCTCTGGACACCATCGCGGAGGCTGAGACCATCCACAGCTTCCGGGGTCTGAGAGAAGACCTCGGGCGTGTCTCCCGCGCGATCTACGTGGCGGAGCTGGTGGATGGCTTTTCCGCCGAGCATTCGCCCAGCCCCAACGTGTACCGGCTGCTGCTGGAGGCGCTGCACCGGCTGCAAGAACCCAGTGGGTCCGGGCAGCTCATCCGGTATTTCGAGGTCCAGCTTCTGCGGCAATCGGGCTTCGGCCCGGAGCTCTTGCGGTGCGTGGAGTGCCGCTCCGACATTGAGCCGGGCGATCACCTCTTCAGCTCCGCCAAGGGGGGCGTCTTGTGTCAGCGGTGCCGACCGCAGTCCGGCGAGGCCCTGCTTCCCCTCTCTCTCAACGGCATGAAGGTGCTCCGGTACCTGCAGCGAGAGGAGTATGCCAAGGCGGCGACGCTCACGGTACCCCAGGCCCTGGGGGACGAGCTCGAGCGGGTCCTGGGGAGCTACACCAGGTATGTCCTGGACCGAGAGCTAAAGAGCGCCGAGTTCATGCATCTGGTTACGCCCGGCAGGTCGAGGAGAGCGACGGGCGCTCGGCGCGGGTGATCCAGCTACCCCAGGGTGGCTCGACTGAGGAGCGCCTGGAATAGCCGCTCCGGCAGGAGTCTGGCCGCCAGCATTCCCAGTCTAGCCTCCGGCCCGATGGGATAGCGAAAGCGCGGCCGCCGGGAGCGCACTATCTTGTGGATGACCCTGGCCACCTTGACCGGGTCGCCGGCCAGGAAGTCATACCTCTTTCGCCTCGCCCTGTACCGTTCGACGTAGGGATAGTAGGGCAGATCGGCGGACCCGGCCTCCTCGGCGATCACCTGGTTGGCCTGAAAGTCCGTGCGAAAGAGGCCTGGCTCCACAAGGGCCACCCGCACGCCGAAGGGCCAGAGCTCCACTCGCATAGACTCGCTCAGACCTTCCAGCGCGAACTTGCTGGCTGCGTAGCCTCCGCTGAGCGGTGTCCCGAGCCTTCCCTCAACCGAGCTGATGTTGATGATGGCGCCCCTCCCCCTTTCAATCATCCCCGGCAGCACCGCCTTGATAAGGCGAAAGGCGGCGAAGAAATTTGTCTCGAACTGGGCCCTTAGCTCCTCCACGGAGAGGCTCCCGGCGGGCCCCCACAGGCCGTAGCCGGCGTTGTTCACCAGTACGTCGATCCCGCCGTGCTCCCTTATCAGGCCCGGCAGCACATCGTCCACGCCCGCATCGGTGTTGATATCCACCTCCAACCCCGTGATAGGCAGCCCTCTCCTCGATGCCTCCTCCTGCAGCCCGTCCAGGCGCCGTATGGCCCTGCTGGTGCCAATCACTCTGTAACCCCTCTCGGCCAGGTAGAACGCCGTTGCCAGTCCGATTCCAGCGGAAGCGCCCGTGATGAGAACTACCTTGTCATTGTCGCCGCTCCAGCTCATGGTCACCCCCTGCTCGTGCGCGCCACGAGCGTCTTCTCGCACCCGGAGAGCGAGTCTAGCAGCACCCCTAGATGCCGTCAACCGGCATGGCTCGACGGGTCCAAATATCTGTGCTAAGGTGCATCCCGAAACGACTGCGCTGGGGGGCCGCCCAATTGATTGCCGACACTGACACCGCAGCCTTGCGCAAAGTTGTCCAGGCCGCGATAGACGGAGGACGCATCGGCGTCCCGAAGTTCCTGCGCTGCTTGGCGCGGACGCGGGACCGTCACCAGCTGGCGTCCTCCCTGGACGAGCTGGTCGCGCTGGCAGAGGCCTGGTTCGGCTCCCGCCCTCGACAGCGATATAGACTGGGGGAGGAGGGCGGAGCCTACCTTACCGAGCTCATCAAGTGGCCGGAGGGCCAGGGCGCTCTGCTTACCGTAAGCCTGGCTGCATCTGACGGTCCGCCGGCCCTCGACCTGATGCTGGTGGGCAGCCGGGGCACGCTATATCACGACGAGCCCCATTCAGCATAATCTCGCGAAGGAGCACAAGCCAGTTGACCGACTACGGGGTACTGCTGGTGGGTTGCAAGAGGTCTCATCAGGAAAGCCACGCGGCCGTGTTCGCGGCCCAGCCGAGGTGCCGCCTGGTGGCGGTGGCCGCCGAGGCCGGGGACCCAGAGGGACGCGTCCACCAGTACCAGCAGCTCGCCGATGAGCTCAACCTGCCCTTCATACCGGACCTGGACGAAGCCCTCGCACGCGACGACGTTCACATCGTAAGCTCGACACCGGCCGTCGAGCGGCGTGGCGCGGTGGCGGTGCGCTGCCTCGAGGCCGGCAAGCACGTCTACCTTGACAAGCCCCTGGCCGGCAGCGTGGAAGACGCCGACGCCATTGTCGCCGCGTCCCGGCGGGCCGTCGGCCGCGCCCAGATGTTCACGCAGAACGAGGCCGGCTGGGTGAAGGCCGCCAGACGGGCTGTCCAGGAGGGACGTGTCGGCGAGATCAAGGCGGTACACGCCGAGACTCTGTTCTCCAAGGGAAGGGCCGGGAGCGTGCCCGATGCAACCGTGCGCCGCGAGAAAGAGAGCGTCGAGCGATGGACTTTCGTGGAGGCCAAACGCGAGATGTTCGACGTAGCGGTCTACAGCCTCGGGTTCATTCACGCGGTCACGGGACTCAAGGCCGAGTCGGTCTTCGCCCACACCGGCAACTACTTCTTCGCCGAGCACGTCGGCGTGGACGTCGAGGACTTTGGCGCCCTGGCAATGAAACTGGAGGGTGGGGTAACCGCAACGGCAATAGGCGGTCGCTTTGGGTGGATGAGCCACCCCAAGTCGGGGCCGCAGCGACTCGTGGTCATGGGCACGGCGGGTACTATGACATTTGACGGCTTTCATCCGCGGATCGAAGTCTACAACGACGAGCCCGACTTCGCGACGCCCCTGTTGGACCCACTCGACCCCATGGGCATGTGGGGGGCCAGCAACCCTCGTTTCGAGCCTCCACCAAAGCGGCGCTGGGTGGGGCCGTATGAGGAGCGCAGCACGATGGCAGCCGACGTGGCCGCCTTCATCGATTGCATCGAGCGGGGTCGTGAGCCCCAGGTCAACGCCGAGGTCGCGGCCTCGCTCCTGGAGGTGCTCCTGGCCGGGTACATCTCCGCGGCCAGGAACGAGGAGATAGCTCTGCCACTGCCGCGAGACCGGGCATGACATCTGGCGGCGCCAGAGCCGAGAGAGAGACCAATGCTTAAAGTCGATTCCCACTGCCACGCCGGGGAGAGCTGGTTGGAGCCCATCGAGATGCTTTTGTGCACCAGATGGGCTCCAACGGCGTGGACAGGGCCGTCCTGATACAGCACCGGGGGGTATACGACAACAGCTACCTCTTCGAGTGCGCGGCCCACCATCCGGGGCGGTTTGCGGTGGTCGTGATTGTGGACACCTCAAGGGCCGACGCCCCATCGGTGCTGGAGGATTGGGCGGGCCGGGGCGCCGCCGGGGTGCGCCTGCCGCCGACGGAAAGGTCGACCGGCGGGGACCCGCTGGCGGTGTGGCGCAAGGCCGCGGAGCTGGGTCTCCCCGTAAGCTGCCAGGGTGAGGTCGGCGAGTTCGCGTCCGACGATCTCGAAAGCGTCATGGCCGAGCTGCCTGAGCTGACCGTGGTAGTAGAGCACCTCGCCGGAGTCGGGTTGGGGGCCGGGCCGCCCTACACCGCATTTCGGAAGGCGCTGAAGCTGGCGAGATTCCCCAATGTGTACATCAAGGTCCCAGGCCTCGGCGAGATCAGCGCACGGCCTCCGGTCCTCGGCCGCCGGTTTGGATTTGAGAACACGCCGCCCGTCTTTGAGATGGCCCTGGAGGCCTTCGGGGCCCGGCGCATGATGTGGGGCAGCGACTACCCCCCTGTCAGCATGCGCGAAGGCTACCGGAACGCTCTGGGTGGAGTCCTGGAGCACCCCGCGTTCCAGAGCGGAGACGACAGAGAGTGGGTGATGGGGAAGACTGCCCAGGGGGTGTTCGGGACCGCCTGAGCTTCCCGCATCCGGCCGGCTTGAGATCGGCAGCCCGTGCCTTTCGTCCAGTTGACCAGATAGTGGCGCGGTAAGGCCTCCATGTCAGTCCCCGCCCGGCTGAGGACACGCCGCCCCATCCCTATCCTTATGCCGTAAACTCGTCGTAGATGGCCCTGCAGACCGCCGCCAGGCCCGTGTCGATCGCCCGCATGTCGGTGACGCCCTTGGCCATCAACGCCACTGTGTAGGGGCCTGTCGGCCCGTAGACGATACCGACGTCGCACCGCACGGTGGGCACCCCGCCGGTCTTGTGCGCGACCATGGTGCCGGGCGGCAGGTAGAAAGCAACTGTCTTGAAAGTCAAGAGGAATGAACAACGAATGTGGAAGTCATGTCGTGCCAGGGCGAGCGATGCTTGAGCATGGAGTTGAGGATAACGAGCAGCTTGCGCATGCAGGCTGTGAGGGCCAGCTTCTTCGGCTTACCAGCGGCCAACAGCCGCTGGTAGAAGTCTCGGATGACGGGATTGTAGCGGCTGGCCACCAACGCTCCCATGTACAGGGCGGCGCGGACCCGGCCGCGTCCGCCCCAGACGGTGCGTTTACCACGCAGGGTGCCGCTATCCCGGTTGTAGGGAGCCACTCCCACCAGGGCGGCAACCTGCCGGCGATCCATGGTGCCCAGCTCCGGCAGGTAGGCCAGAAGAGTGAGGGAGAGCTGCTCGCCCACGCCGGGGACGGTGCGCAGAAGGTCGTCCTTCTCCCGCCACACGGGACTCTGGCGCAGAGTCTGACGCAGACGCTTGTCCAGGTCGTCCAACTCCCGCTCCAGCCATGCAATGTGGGCTTCGATGCGGGGACGGACGGCGACGGTGGCGGTGCCGAGGCGGTTCTTCTCCGAGACCAGCATGGTCATCACCTGGTGCCTTCGGGCAGCCAGGGAGTTGAGGGCCTGGGTTTCGGCGTCCCGCAAAGGGCGCACGGGAGGTCGGACCGCTTCGGCAAAGTGAGCAATAGCCGCCGCGTCAAGCGAGTCGGTCTTGGCCAGCTTCCCCGTTGCCCTGGCAAAGTCCCGCACTTGGCGCGGGTTGACGACGACCACCGGCACCGCCTCGGCTGCCAGAGCAGCCACCAGAGGCAGCTCCAAGCCGCCCGAAGCCTCAAGCAACACCATGACAGGTTCCAGGGTCTTCAGCTTGGAGATCAACTGCCGGATCCCCGCATCGTCATGGGAGACCTCCCATCTTTCGTCCGTGGGACGCACCGCAACGTCCACCTGGGCCTTAGCTACATCGATGCCTACGTAGGTCGCTTCCTGTTCCATCAGCACCTCCTGCGAATTATTGGCCCGTCCTTGCAAGATGCGGGCTTGGTTGGCCCAGGCAACTGTTCGGGCTCTAACTCTGGGGGGTGCGGCGACCCTCGCTTTCTCACGGCCTGCTACGACCTAGGAATAGTCGGTCTGCCGCACCCCGATCCACCTAAGTGAAGTGATTGTTACACACCAAACCAAGATACAAGGGATAATCGAGTTCAACTGCTGGCGTTTGAGAATGTCCAGCACCGCCTCACGAGAAGTCTGGGACAGCACCTCGCCGCGTTGGACCAGCTCCAGCAGGCGGCTCATGTCGGCCGGCGACGAGACGTCAGAACGCTCCTCCGACACCGCGTCGGACTCGGCGTCTATCTCCTGCCGGGACAGCCGCTCTTTGGCCAGCTTGTTTCCCAGGGCGATGTCGTCGGTATCGACGCCCGTTATGCTGTAGAGCAGCTCGCGGGTCGACATCGGGATTCGGGTCTTCGAGAGGCCGAGCCTACGCATGGTCTCGTCGAGGCGCCGCGGACCGACCAGATGGTACAGATAGTCCGTCGCGGTGTTGTCGCTTATGATGATCATCAGGAGCGCCAGGTCTCGCACCGTCGGCTGGAGGCCCGTTGCCAGCTCTTTGAGGACGCCCGACCCCGGAGCGCGAATCTGGTCGCTGAGCTCGACTCGCCGCTCCAGGTCGATCTCGCCGGCGTCAACCTGGCGGTACAGCTCCACCAGCAGGGGGACCTTTATTGTGCTGGCGGCGAAGTAAACCACGTCGTCGCGGAGGCGTATCTCTGCGCCCGACCCGAGATGCTTGGCCGAGACGCCGACTACGCCGGGCACCTCCGCTGCGGCCGATTCGACGGAAGGCATCGTCAATACTCCTGCCTTGGGCTGTCGCCTCACTCGCTCGCAATATAGCACGTCTTGCATAGTGATAACGCCTGCTTGACTGGATAAAATCCCGCTTCTATACTGCGTGAGTGTCCGGACACTCATTCGACGTCAGGAGTCGCGCGGTGGACCCATTCATAAAGAAGTTCCTATATGTGCTGGTAGTCATCCTCGTGCTGTTTTCGATCGTAGTAGTATGGACGGTCCTCAGCCAGGGGTAACGGCGTCGCGTTGGTGGGAGCGCTTGGGGCCAACGCGGGCCGACGCCGGGTACCTCCGCGCCCGCCGTACTGCTAAGTACAATCAGGCAAGAACCTTTGATTACCTGTCATTCTGAGGAGTCCTTCCGTGGCGGAAGGACGACGATGAATCTAAGACCTGTCCCGAGTGGAGCCGCAGGATCGCTGTGCTCCTTCAAAGCCGTTGTGTAGGGCGAGGCCTTAGACCCTTCTTCCTTCTCAGAAGGATTCAGGGTGACACGAACGCTGAGCGATAGGGCCGGTCCAAAAGAATCAATCCGAATGTGCTTAGCCGGCGACGGATGGAGGAAATAGTGAAGAAGGGTTGGATTCCTTCAGGTGTAGCTATCGCTGTGACGGTCCTGGCGATGGCATGTGTAGAGCCTACTCCCACTATCCCGCCAGGTGCGGCGGCGACCGCGTCGACGCCGAGTGACACGCCCGCGGCGACACCGCCGCCCGCCGCTTCAGGGGCGGCATCCTTCCCAACGACAGAAGATACTGCGCCTGCCTTGAGTCCGACACCCTCTACAGGCACGGGAGCGACACCCCTCCCAGGGAAAGAAACTGCGCCTTCCTCAAGTCCGGCTCCATCGACAGCCACGGAAGCGACAGCTGCTTCGCCTACCTCAAGCCCGACACCCTCGGGAGGCGAGGAGGATTCCGAGCCCGCTCCCACGTCCACGCCCAGGCCCACGTCTACGCCCAGGCCCAAGGCCAAAGCAGTGGTCCTGGATCCCCATTTAACCGTGAACACACCAACGCCAGCGCCCGACGCTGTACTCGCGCTCACCGACATCTTAGTCGACTCGACCGCCGACGCCGTTGACGCGAACCCCGGCGATGGCGCCTGCGACGATGGCGCGGGCAACTGCACCCTGCGGGCGGCCATCATGGAGGCCAACGCCACGGCCGGCGCCGCCGCCATCACCCTCCCAGCCGGCACCTACACCCTCACAATTGCCGCGGCCGGCCCGAATGGCGCGGAAACGGGCGACCTCAACATCACCGACGAGCTGATTGTCGAAGGCGCTGGTGCGGAGACCACCATCGTCGACGGTGGCGGCCTCGACCGGGTGTTCCGGGTTCGTAAGGATAACAATGTAGCCATCTCCGGCGTGACGGTCCGGAACGGTGGTGGTTCCAACGGCGGCGGCATCTCCAACAGCGGCCCAATGACGCTGACCGACGTCACCGTCAGCGGCAACACAGCGGATGTCGGCGGCGGTGGCATCGTGAACGGCGGCACGCTGACCATGACCAACGTTACCGTCAGCGACAACTCGGCGGTCTCCAGCGGCGGCGGCATCGTGAACAGCGGCACGCTGACCATGACCAACGTTACCGTCACCGGCAACACGGCGGACCTCGGCGGCGGCATCGCCGTCACCGTTGGCGCCGCGCTTATCAATACCAGAATTGCCGACAACCCGTTTCATAAGACTGAAGGCGTTTACCGGCTAAATGGCTTGTAGTCACGGAGGCGCCTGATGGCCGCAACGGTCAATACAAAGGAAGACCTGAAAGCCGCGCTGCCCGACACGTCCGGGACTCTGCATGTCAAGGGCCTGGACTCCTCGCTGGAGATCTACCGCGACACGTATGGGATACCACACGTCAAGGCCCGGACCACCCACGACGCCTTTTTTGGGCAGGGCTACGCCACCGCACAGGACCGGCTCTGGCACATGGACCACGACCGGCGCGTGGCATACGGGCGGTGGGCCGAGTACGCGGGGGAGGCCGCCCTGGCCCAGGACCTGCTGATGCGACGGTTCCAGGTACTCGCCTCGGTGCGGAGCGACTATGAGGCCGTGAACCCGGAGACCCGCGCGATGTTCGACTCCTTCGCCGCTGGGGTCAACGCCTTCCTCGAAAGCAACGGCCCGTTGCCCGTCGAGTACAGCCTGCTGGGGGCTCACCCCGAGCCCTGGCGTCCATGGGACTGCATCGCGGTGTTCAAAGCCAGACACATGCTGATGGGTATGTTCGAGTCCAAGCTCTGGCGGGCGCGCCTGGTAAACGCCCTGGGGCCCGGGAGGGCGGCCGAGGTCCAGCCGGACTACGCTCAGGGGCACCTGCTGATCGTCCCTCCAGGCGCGTCGTACCATGGCGCCGACGGCGACGCGATGGCCCGGCTCAGCGAGGGGGCCGACGCGATTGGCTGGATTGGGAGCGAGGACGCCGGAAGCAACAACTGGGCGGTGTCCGGGAGTCGCACGGCCTCGGGCAAGCCCCTGCTTGCCGGCGACCCCCACCGGCCCCTGGACACGCCCAACGTCTACTATCAGAACCATATCGCATGTCCGGAATTCGACGCCGTCGGCCTCTCATTCCCCGGTTTTCCGGGCTTTCCGCACTTCGGGCACAACGCCCATGTCGCCTGGTGCGTGACGCACGCGCAGGCGGACTATCAAGACCTGTACCTGGAGCGCTTCAAGGAGGGCCCCGAGCCGCTCTACGAGTTTGAGGCCGAGTGGAAAAAGGCAGATGTACGCCCCGAGGTCATCCAGGTCCGGGGAGGGCAGCCGGTGGAGATCGAGGTCACCGTCACGCACCACGGCCCGGTAATCCTGGGCGGGCCGGACTCGGGTCACGGCGTCGCTTTCAAGTACACGGGCACCGCCGGGCCAAACCAGGGGTTTCAGGCGATTCCTCGGATGCTGAGGGCCGCGTCGGCCGATGAGGTCGAGGAGTCCATGAGGGACTGGGTCGACCCTTCCAATAACTTCGTCTACGCGGATATCCACGGCAACATCGGCTACCTCAACCGCGGCAGGCTGCCCGTCCGCTCCATGGCGAACGCGTGGCTGCCGGTGCCGGGCTGGACCGGCGAGCACGAGTGGCGGGGGTACGTCCCCTTCGAGGAGCTGGCCAGGTCCCGCAATCCAGAGACCGGCTACATCGTCACCGCCAACAACAAGATCGTTGGAGACGATTACCCGCAATACATCGGGCTAAACTTCACACCGGAGCACCGGGCCCGTCGGATCACCGAGAGGCTCAAGGCGCTGGGCGACGCCACAGCCGGAGACATGGCCGCCATCCACACCGAAAGGGTCTCCGTGCCGGCAAGGACCTACGTGCGGCTGCTGTCCCGGGTGACACCGCTGGACGAGCTGTCGTCTCAGGCCCGGGACAGGCTCGCCGGGTGGGATGGGTCGATGGACAGGGACGCCGTGGAGCCGACCATATACAACGCCTTCAGGTGGCGCCTCAACCGCCGGCTGCTGCAACACGCTCTCGGTCCCCTGGCCGACGATGCCCTCGCCGCGACCGGCAGGGGCGCTCCCCTCCACCTGCGCCTGCTGGAGGCCAGGTCCCCTGGCCGACGATGCCCTCGCCGCGACCGGCAGGGGCGCTCCCCTCCACCTGCGCCTGCTGGAGGCCAGGTTCGTCGACATGGCCGATGAGGACGACGCGTCTATGCTGCCGGCAGGGAGCGACTGGGGCTCGCTTATGGCGCGCGCCCTGGCGGACGGGGTGGCGTACCTCAGGGACCGGCTGGGCGACGATATCGCCGAATGGACCTGGGGGAGAGTGCACACCACGAAGCCTCGACACATGCTATCGGAGCTATTCCCCGACATCGCCCCCCTGCTGGATCCACCGTCACTGCCCCTCGGCGGCGACGGCGACACCCCCCTGTCAGGGTCCTACCGGCCCTCTGACCCGTTCACGATCACCGGTACCTCGGTCGCCCGCTACGTTTTCGACACGGACGACTGGGACAACTCGGCCTGGATAATCCCCTTGGGAGCATCGGGCCACCCAGGCAGCCCGCACTACGCGGACCAGGCGCCCATCTGGGGCGAGATGGACCTCATTCCCATGCTCTACGACTGGGACCGGATCGCCGCCGCCGCCGAGACTCGCCAGGTGCTGAAGAAGGGTGCTTTCCTTCTCATAGGGGTGAAGGGCGAAGGGTGAAGGGTGTAGGGTGAACAGACTCGAATCGAGTGCTGATCAGCATTGATGGGATCTACCCTACTGGCTTTTGCTCTCTGATCTGCGTGCAGATAGATTGCGCCTCAGTGTATACAGCTGGCTGGCCAGAGATGCAACGTTCCCGTTCAACTTAGTGGCCTTCGTTGCGGGAAAGTATCGCAACCGCACAGCGATCTACAGCTGAGTATCGAGCTCCGCAAGGGAAGCCTGGGCCATCGATAAGTGTTGAAGGTACTCCTTGCGATGCTGGCGGGTATACCCCTCCGCGATATTTGATGGACAGATATAGATGCGCGTTGCATCTGACTGGCCAATCCATACATTTCGTGCTTTGGAAGGGTCCGTGATATTTGATAGACCTCTTCTACCAGATCCATTCCCATCCGCCATACCGCTGAGATCTCGGAAACTTCTGATCGTCATTCTGTCGTTCCTCCCCTCACCCTTTACCCTTTACCCTTTACCCGTTGCATCTGACTGGCCAATCCATACATTTCCTTTACCCCGTATTGTATAAACATCTCGTCGGAGAGGGATCGATCCCACATGTCAACGCCCTACTCAGGCTCGCACCAGCAGTATGACGTCGTATGTGAGCGTGACGTGATGGTCCGCACCCGCGACGGCGTGGGGCTGGCGACGGACATTTACCTGCCGGCGCTTGGAGGTCGCCGCGCTGAGGGCAGGTACCCAGTGCTCCTGGAGAGGACTCCCTACGACAAGCGGTCGCCCACCAACGTGACCAATGGGAAGCACTTCGCGCGAAGGGGATACGTCTGCGCCATTCAGGATGTCCGAGGCCGCTTCAAATCGGAGGGCGAGTGGTACGCCTTCGCGAAGGAGGCTCCCGACGGCTTCGACGCCGTCGAGTGGCTGGGAGTCCAGCCGTGGAGCGACGGGCAAGTTGGCACAATGGGTAGCTCGTACGCGGGCAGCGACCAGAGCGCCCTTGCGACGCTGGACCCGCCCCACCTCGCCACCATGATCGTGGCCGTGGGCGCCTCCAACTACTATCACAGCTCTATGCGGCAGAACGGCGCCCTGGAGCAGCGGTTCCTCATATACGTCTTCCGCATGGGTATGACCAGCAAGGAGGCGCAGGGAGACCGCGGCCTTCAGGCCGCGCTGGAGCACGCGTTCAACCAGGAGATGCCCGACATCGTCAACCGGTTCCCTCTCAAGAAGGGGGCCACGGTCCTGCGCAGGCTGCCCTCCTACGAGCGGTGGGCAATCGACATCCTCACCCACGGGGAATACGACGACTACTGGAGGCAGAGGGGCTACGCCATGTCCCACTACTACGAGGGGCACGCCGACGTGCCGACCCTCTACCTGGGCGGCTGGTACGACTCCTACGCCCGCAATACGTGCGAGAGCTACTCATCCTTGAGCAAGATGAAGACATCGCCGCAGCGTCTGCTCATGGGCCCGTGGACCCACGGCCAGTACGAGGTGACCTACTCAGGAGACGTGGACTTCGGCACAGAATCGCACATCAACTACAACGACCTGCGCCTGGCGTGGTTCGACCATTACTTGAAGGGGTTGCATACGGAGGCCGCCGACTGGTCTCCCGTGCGGATCTTCACCATGGGCGCCGGAGGCCAGAGGCGAAACCGGCACGACAACGACGGCCGCCTGGACCACGGCGGCTACTGGCGGGACGCGCCCGACTGGCCGCTGCCGGGCACCGGGCACACCCCCTACTACCTGCACGGGGACGGCTCCCTGTCCCCCGACGGACCGGGAGACGGCGCGCCCTCACACACCCGGTTCACCTTTGACCCGAGGGACCCGGTGCCGACCATTGGCGGCGGTATATCGGCGGCGGACAACGTGATCAGGCCGGGCGCTTTCGACCAGCGCGGGCGGCCCGACTTTCACGGCTGCCGGGACACGCTGCCCCTGAGCTCCCGACCTGATGTCGTGAGCTTCCAGACGCCTCCGCTGGACGAGGACCTGGAGGTGACCGGGCCCATCGAGATGCGCCTGTGGGCCTCGTCCACGGCCGTGGACACCGACTTCACCGCGAAGGTGGTGGACGTCTTCCCGCCCAGCGACGACTATCCCGAGGGGCTGGCCATCAACATCACCGACTCCATCATCAGGGCCAGGTACCGCAACGGCTGGGAGAGGCCGGAGCTGATGACGCCGGGCCAGCCGTACGAGCTTGTCTTCCAGCTCTACCCCACCTCGAATATCTTCCGCGCGGGCCACCGGATCAGGTTGGACGTGAGCAGCAGCAACTGGCCACGCTTCGACGTGAACCCCAACACCGGCGGGCCCCTGGGCAGGGAGCAGGCCTACCAGCCCGCCACCCAGACCGTCTTCCACGACGCCGAACGCGCCTCCCACGTCATCCTGCCGCTGCAGGTGCCATAAGATGAGGCGGTGCCAAGTCCATGAAGCTGTGTTAACTGTCATTCTGAAGGGGTCCCCACGCTTCGGGACGACTGAGGAATCTAAGGCGGTTCTCAAGCGTGTCTCCTTTCTTGTGGGCGGAGGCTTCAGTTCTTGTGGGCGGAGGCTTCAGTGTCTTCGCGGAGTCTATTCTGACCTAGCCGAAGGGCTCAGAATGACAATTGTTGCAGGCTCACGTCGACGGCCGCCCGTGTTTGAGGGCGCGGCCGGGCAGCGCCCCGGTGTGCGTGCCGTAGTAGCCGGGGCTTCCGGTGCCGTCAATGATCAGCCCGTTCCTTATCGGCAGGTCTAGCATCGGTCACCTCAGCCGTGTCGCGAACGGCCCAGTGGACTCTACATGCCGGAGGCACACAGGCCAACCGCCTCCACTCTTTCCGTCGCGGGCGCGCGCCGTCCGCTCGAGGGGATGCCCCTGCGGCCGGTGAGTGCTGTACGCGCGGTATTCCCGCGGCAACCGCCGTCCTGATATAATTGCAAATAGTCACCTCGCAGCCGCTCGATGACCTGTCACGCTGGCGGGCGCGAACCCCAGCTCCGATGCGCACGGGAGTTGAGCGCTGGATGTAAGCTAACCCGACGCGTTGCTGGAACGTTTCAACCTATAGGGAAACCACCCACAAGGCAGAGGCCGTATAGTTATGCATGAGCTAAAAGGCACAGTGGCGCAGGTCCGGGGCAGGATATCCGACATGATGGTGCGTCTTTGACCTGGAGGGCAAGAAGAGAGAGGTCTCCGTGCTGGAGCGGGAGGCCGGCTCTCCCGCGTTCTGGGACGACTCGAGGCGGGCGCAGCAGAGTATGAAGAGGCTGTCCGCTTTGAAGGGGGAGATCGAGGAGTGGCAGGGAATCGAGCGGCAGGCTGAGTCAATAGACGACCTGCTCACGCTGTCGCTGGATGAGGGCGACGAGTCGCTCCTGGATGGCCTCGCACTCGAGCTCTCTCAGATAACCGACGCCGTAGATGAGCTTGAGTTCAGGCTCACACTCTCGGGGAGATTTGACCGAAGAAACGCCATAGTCGCCATCCACGCGGGGGCAGGTGGGGTGGAGTCTCAGGACTGGGTGGAGATGCTCATGCGAATGTACCTCCGCTGGGCAGAGAGGCGGGGGTTCGAGAGGAGTATCATGGATGTCTCGCCCGGGGAGGAGGCGGGGATCAAGAGTACGGTCTTCCAGCTCTCGGGGGAGTACGCCTACGGCTATCTGAAGGCGGAGCGCGGCGTGCACAGGCTGGTGCGCCTCTCCCCATTCGACGCCGACCATGCCAGGCACACATCCTTTGCCCTGGTGGAGGCACTTCCCGAGGCGGAGGAAGGGGTCGACGTTACGATAGACCCCGCCGATCTCCGGATAGACGTGTTTCGCGCGGGTGGGGCCGGAGGCCAGAGCGTTCAGAAGAACTCCACCGCCGTGCGAATCACTCACCTGCCCACAGGACTCAAGGTAACCTGCCAGAACGAGCGGTCCCAATATCAGAACAAGGCTATCGCCATGAGGATCCTGCTGGCCCGCCTGATGGAGCGAGAGACGCAGGCCAGGGCTGAGGAGATGGCCAGACTCAAGGGAGACCATATCTCGCCGGAATTTGGCAATCAGATCCGCAGCTACGTCCTCCATCCATACCACATGGTCAAAGACCACCGGACCGGCTTCGAGTCGTCCGACGCCGATGCGGTACTGGACGGCGGAATCGACGGCTTTATCAGCTCGTATCTCGCTTCCACCGTGGGAGATTCGCGAGATGGGGATGCAGGCTCGGCGACCTAGAGATACGTGAAGCGGGATTTACCTATCAGACATCGGACCCCTGAGTACAGGATGCGCGTTATGAAAAAGCTAGTTTTGATTTTGTTCGTCCTTATCGCTACCGTGGCCGTCGCATGCGGCGCCACGGAGCAGGCGGGGGAGCCGGAGGCCGCGGCCCGTGCTGCGGACGCAGCGCCCGCCCCAGCCCCCGCGGCGGCACCCGACCCTGCTGCACCTGCGGCCGCCCTATCAGAGGAGCCCAAAGCGGCTGAGGCGCCCCAGGCAGCCCCTGCGGCCGAGCCGGCGCCCTCCGTTCAGATCACAGCACCGTTGCCTGGAGGCGTTTTTACGAGGCTTTGGTCAGACCCACCCACCCTCGATCCCCACCTAACCAGCGATACCACCTCGGCGGGCATCGTGGTTGAAGTATTCAGCGGACTGGTAGCTCTCAACACCGACCTGCAGCTGGTCCCGGACATAGCCGAAAGCTGGTCGATAGACAACGGGGTGGTCTACACCTTCAAGATCCGGCCAGAGGTCAGGTTCCACAACGGCAAGCCGGTGACCGCGAGCGATTTCAAGTGGTCTATCGAAAGGGCCGCGGCCCCCAAAACCGCGTCGCCCGTTGCCGACACGTACCTTAACGACATCGTGGGCGCCATGGACTACATAGACGGCGATGCGACGGGGATCAGCGGCATAAAGGTCATCGACGATCTGACGCTCCAGATAACGATAGACGCCCCCAAGGCCTACTTCCTGGCAAAGCTTACATACCCCACGGCTTACGTCCTGGACAGAGAGACCGTCGAGGACGGCGGGCGCAACTGGTGGGTCGACAACCCTGTAGGGACGGGCCCCTTCAAGCTTCATGAGTACCGCATAGGCGAGCGCATAATCCTCGCGCGCAATGATGACTACTACCGTGAACCGGCCCAGCTCGAAAGGATCTACAATAACCTGGCCGGCGGCCAGTCCATGGCGATGTACGAGAACGACGAGATAGACATCACGGGCGTGGGCCTGTTCGACCTGGACCGGGTCCTGGACCCAGATGAGCCCCTGAACAAGGAGCTGGTCGTCGCACCACCCGGCTTCAGCGTTTCCTACATCGGGTTCAATACCAGCATGGCGCCTTTCGACGACCCGAAGTTCCGCCAGGCGCTAAATCACGCCGTCGACAAGGAGCTGATCGCGTCTGAGGTGCTCTCCGAGCTGGTGCAGCCCGCATATTCGGTCCTGCCACCCGGTTTCCCGGGTTTTACCCCTGAGATCACGGGACTGCACTACAACCCTGGCCTGGCAACGCAACTGTTGAACGAGTCGGCTTACGGCGACCCCGCGACGCGGCCGCGCATCACGGTGACCGTGCCGGGCTCGGGCGGGACCATAGGCCTGGACCTCGAGGTCATAATCGAGATGTGGAAGCAGGTGCTGGGCGTAGAGGTGGAGATCCAGCAGGTGGAGTGGGCCACGTACCTGGAGGACCTGGACCGCCAGGCATTCCAGGCCTTCGCGGGTCTGGGGTGGTCGGCGGACTATCCGGACCCTCAAGACTTCCTGGACATCCTGTTCCATTCCGAGAGCAGCACAAATCATGGCGCCTACGCCAACCCGCAGGTGGACACGATCCTCGAAGAGGCCAGGATCGAGCAGGACGTGGTGCGGCGCGTCGAGCTTTACCACCAGGCCGAAGAGCTGATAATCAACGACGCCGCGTGGGTCCCACTTTGGTTCACGGGCGACCGGTATGTGCTTATCAAGCCACACGTCCAGGGGTACCGAATGGTCCCCATGATCGTTCCCAAGCTGCACCAGGTGAGCGTCGAAGGCTAGCCCGCGGGGCCCGCGTCCGTTACCGCTGGAAGCTGCCCCGTCCCAAGGCCGGGGCAGCTTAGACGTTCAGGTCGCCCGGTTGACGATGCCTGCTGAGGAGCGGTAGCGATGTGGAATTACATAGTCCGACGCCTACTATGGCTGCCCGTTCTGCTGTTCGCCGTCTCACTTATCACGTTTGGCCTCGGCCGCTTCGCACCCGGAGATCCCGTCCGGGTGATGCTGGGCAACCGGTACGATCCTGAGAGGGCGGCCATTATCAGCAAAGAGCTTGGGTTGGACCGTCACTTTTTTGTCCAGTACGGTGATTACATGTGGGGCTTCGTCCGGGGCGACTTCGGAGAGAGCCTTCGATACCGGGGGCAACCTGTCAGGGACCTGATCCTCCCGAAGATGTGGGTATCAGCGCGACTGGCGTTGGCGGCCATGACCATCAGCATAGCGCTGGGTCTGCCGCTGGGATTCTTCATCGCCCACAGGCAGGGCAGGTGGCAAGACCCGGCCGCCGTTGCACTATCACTCGTCCTCATGTCCATTCCCATCATGGTGAGCGTGCCAGCGCTGCTGTGGCTCCTGTGCCTGAAGCTTCACTGGGTCCCGTGCTCCGGATGGGGTGGGCTTATCGACCCTCGAATCGTCGTCCCGGCGATCACGATGGGGGTGCCTGGCATAGCCGGCCTCATGCGCCTCATGCGGGCCAGCACCCTGGACGTCATGAACCAGGACTTCATCCGCACGGCCCACGCAAAGGGCCTGGGCGCGGTCAGAATCGATACCAGGCACGTCTTCAGAAACGCTATAATCCCCATTATTACCATAATGGCCTTCGCTCTGGCGGGGCTGATCGGCGGCGCATTTATCACCGAGACGATTATGGGTATCCCGGGCATTGGGCGATTCGCCGTCGAGTCAATCTTCAACAGGGACTACCCGTCCATAATGGCTATCACGCTGGTTGGGGCGCTAGCATTTGTGCTGGCCAACCTGCTGGCGGACCTGACATACGCGTTCGTCGACCCAAGAATCCGCTACCAATAGCGAGGGACCGGAGCCAGTGGCAGTACAGGAGCTGAGCCTCGGCGCAGGGCGCGGCTATAGCGGGCGGGGACACCTGTCCCGCGCGTGGAGCCGGCTCATTCGCAAGAAGATCGCCGTGGCCTGCATCCTCACCCTGTTGGTGGTCTACTCCGGGGGCATCTTTGCCGCCGGGATCGCACCTTACGGATATACGGACCAGGACTACACGGTTATCAGAAAACCGCCTAGCCTGGAACATCTGGCCGGCACCGATCGGGCGGGCCGCGACCTGTTCACCAGGGTGCTGTGGGGCATACAGAACACCGTCATCCTCACTGCCGTTGGCATGCTCACCGGTGGGCTTGTCATAGGTGTCACCCTGGGCCTGGTCTCCGGCTACTCCGGCAAGAGAGTCGACGACCTTATCATGCGGATAGGCGAGGTATTCTCTTCTTTTCCGGACATCCTCCTCATCATCATACTCGTCGCCACTCTGGGTGACCGGATCCGCGACGGGATGCGGTGGCTGGAGGACAACACCTTCCTGGAGGGGCTGGTGCGTACGGGCGTGGCAGACTACGTCGTGGTGTCGTTAGCTCTCGTCAGCTTCGGCTGGATCGGAATGGCCCGGCTGGTCAGAGGGCAGATACTCTATATAAAAGAGACCCAACACGTGGAGGCCGCCAAGGCTATCGGGTCCTCCACCCCACGCATACTCTTTCGACATCTGCTCCCCAACGCCATGAGTCCCATCATCGTTACGGCAACTATGGGGATGGGCAACATGGTCGGCGTGGAGATCGTCCTCAGCTGGTTGGGCCTGGGAATACAGCCGCCCAGGCCCAGCCTGGGCACCATGCTGTTCGAAGGAGGCAACATCAGCGTCCTCCGCACCGAGCCGTGGATGCTCCTGGCTCCGGGCATCGCCGCCTGGCTGATGATACTCTCTTGGAACCTTCTGGGAGACGCCCTCAACGACGTGCTCAACCCGCGAACGCGATAGGAAGCGGGGTGAAGGTGAATGGGTGGGGGGTCAGGGGGAAGGTGCCCTCAGGCACGCCATGCCCCTTCAAAGCTACCGTACGCTCAGTGACTCGGTCGGTGTCAACGCCTGTACCCCATCCCTTCACTCTTGGCTCTTCGCCCTTTAACCTTTACCCCTTCTTCTCCGTCGCCGTGCCCCCAGTCCCACCAGGCCGAAGAGGAGGCCTGCCGCGACCGCGTCGACCGGGGCATCGACCCCGTGAATCGGCGCGCCGCACCCGGTCCCGGCCGGTGGAGGAGGCTCTGCCTCGCCCTCAACGGGCGCCGTGGTCTCCGGCCCCGCGGGGGCGGGGGCCGCCGCCGGCGCAGGTGGGGGGGAGGCCGAGACCGGGGTCGATGTGGGCTCCGGCGTGGGAGTAGCCGTCGGCTCAGGCTCCGGGGTGGGCGTCGGCTCGTCGCTCTTGTCGCCGATGGTCTCGGACCCAGGCTGGGGCGTCAGGCTGTACGGAAGGATTTCGCGCCCGGGGACCGCCGTGGGCCGCACGCCACCCAGCTCAGGTGGCACGTAGTGAGGCGCTCCTATGCTGTCCCGCCACATATCGTCCAGCTCCTGAATGTCGATCCCGTACACTGCCTGAATGGCGTCCTCAGTGCTCTTTCCATTCTTCATCTCCGCCATCAGCTCCGTCATCTTGTCGACCCCGAACCGGCTGACCATGAACATCACCATGCTTCTGCCCTGACCGTAGAAGATGATAACGTCCTCCGGGGTGGCGGGCATCGCGTTCATGTACGTGATGGGGAGCAGCCGGTCGGTGGCCACCGCGAAGTCCAGGGCAATTTCGTAGGAGAATCCCGGGTCGATGTTGCCGTACTCCGCCAGTCCCTCGTTGAGCCAGGGGGGGACCCGTCGAAAGATGCTATCTCCGGCCCGGTGGACGATGATGTGCGTCACCTCATGCGAGGCGGTGCCCTTGGCCAGCCTGCCTCCACCCAGCACCAGCAGCGTCCCGACGTCTGGGAACGCCTGGCCCTCGGTGATCAGCTCCCGGCTGATTCTCGCGCTCCTGGGCGGCAGCGCCTCTAGCATCTCCTTGACGTTGTTATACATCGTGACCCTTATGGGCTCCTCTGTGCCGCCGCCCAGCAGCGGTCCCATCTTCTCGAGGGTCTGCACTATGGCATCCAGGACTATCCCGGCACGCGTCTTGACCGGGCCGTGGTACGCGACGGTCACCGGGCCGTCGGAGACCTCCTCCCATGTGAACCGAGCGTCGTAAAATATGAAGTCCTGCTGCTCAGTCTTGAGGACCGTGCCCTCTGAGTCCTCGATCTCGAAGCTGTACTTAATGATGGTTCCGGGCGGTATGTACTTCCCCCCGACAAAGGTGCGCCAGAACAGCTCCCCGTCCACCACCTTCCCGACCTCCAGGTCGTTGCACCGCCAATCGGCCCCAGAAACGCCACCGCTGACCTCGCACAGATAGTCGTAAACGTCGCTCGTCTGCTCCCCTATCCTGAGCTGTACCGCGATCGAGGCGATCTCGTTTTCGCCGGTCGCCTCCACCCTGAACCGAATGCCCTCGGGGAATTCGCTGATCACGCTGGACGCCACTATCTTGATCGTCTCCTCGCCGGCCTCCTCGTCAGCGGAGACCGGCGCGGCGAGCCACAGCAGAAACGCCGCAGCCAGCAGCGGCGCCAGATATCCGGCCGGACCGAGTCCCATCTTCCGCGTCATTGGGCGCATACCTAGCGGGGTGCTGAAAATCACTTTCGACCATCCCCCTGGCCCCCTTCCTTTTTAAGAAGAGGGGAAAATTTATTTCTGAGGGACACCCTCAGGCTCCCAGCCCTTCGGCGGGCTCAGGACAGGCGCCGGGGCTTCGCCCCTCTGCACACCCAATATTTCATCAGCCTAATAGAGCGCCCATCCTGTGGTAGCTACTCCGAATGAAAGTGATCTCTGCCCTGCACAGGCGGCCGGGAGGCATTCCCTTGCCCACGGCCGCGCGCACAAGCCGCCGCCGGTCCGCGGGGGCCAAAATAGAACGCCCCACAGCGCCAGAAACGGGCACGGGAGGGAGATCTGGGCCGAAACGATATCACGCAATCGGGGTCGTCTGGTCCGAGACCGCCTCGACCTCGTCTACGTCTGGCTCCTCCGCCCCAACGGCCTGCAGGACGCGCCGGACGAACACCTCCTCGGAAACCGCGCCAGTGAACTGAACGCTGTCGTTGATGACCGTCTTCGGGACGCCCATCACTCTGTACAAACCCGCCAGATCGGGAAACTCCTGTATCTCTATTACGTCTGCCTTCACCCTGGGGGATTCCAAGGCCATTAAGTGGGCGACACGGGCAACGGTAGGGCAGTATTTACAGCTGGGCGTGACGAACACCCGGATGTGTACGTCCTCCTCAAGCGCCCTTAGCCGGCGACGCGTTTCAAGCTGCAGCGGGCTTCGTCGACTGGAGGCGGCAACGATGGAGTCCAGGAGGAGGGCGAACTCGAAGCCCGATGGCATGCCAAAGAACTTGGCGTTTCCGCTGTTGTCGCCGCCGATGACCAGCGCGGGGATTCTATCGACGCCGCGGCTGGCCGCGCTCTCCTGGTCCCTGTAGATATCGACCACCTCGAGGTGGATCTTGGGCGACAGGACGCTCACCTCTTCCACCAGCTCCTGTGTCGGACCGCAGTAACGGCACTCGCGCCCAGGGATATAGAGCCCTGTGTTGCCCTGGGTGTACAGCGTGATGTCGACGTCTCGCTTGAGCTCTGTGTCGAACCTCCGCTGCACCGCCTCGCGGTCCTTTTGCTGGAGTATCGGCATTACGCCTCCCGCGTCAGTGTGCCCGGGCGTGCCGGCCCCCCAAATCAGGGCCACACATATCCCATTGTAGCGCAGCCGCGTGTCGGGTTAAAGTAGAGGCGGATCGCGAACTGCCCCTGCTCATCCGTCCTGGTGTTGTGAGGAGTCGACCCGCTCCCGGTCTCCCAGGACGCGCCGGACGTGCGCGACGCGCTGGAGCGAGGTGACCATGGTCAGCGCCGCGATGGCCCCCAGCGCCACCGACACCGCGGGCAGCCACCACTGGCCGATGACCAGTCCCACTCCCAGGATGACGACCCGCTCCGGCCTGGTCATAACCCCCAGATTGCACTCCACCCCGAGACCCTCGGCCCGCGCCCGAATGTAGCTGACCATGATGGAGCCGGCCAGCGCTATGAATACCAGGGCCGCTCCCAAATCCGAGCCGAACGATGAAGGCCGGCCGAGGTAGAATACGAGGAGACCCAGAAGTATGGCCGCCTCAGACACGCGGTCGACCACCGAGTCCAATAACGCGCCAAAGCGGGTCACTCTGCCCGTAGCGCGGGCCACGGCGCCGTCGAGAAGGTCAAAGGCCCCAGACAGGAGAAGCACGGCGCCCCCCAACGCGAGCTCGCCCAGGCTCAACAGGTACGCGCCCGCTCCGGCGACCAGGAGTCCCGACAGCGTTATCGCGTTGGGCGAGACACCGAGCCTCGTTAACAGCGTGGCAGCCGGCCCTTGCAGGTAGGTGGAGACGAATGTTCGGGCTATGGCCCTGCCCACTAATTCCCCCGTATGGGCCGCAAATGCGAGGCGTAGAGGTCGGGGTCTAGACGCGCGTCGATTACCGCCAACCGGTCTCCAGTCGAGGGCGAGTGCCGGCGACACAGCGCCCTTGCCGGCAGCCGGGCCTCGTCAGGCTCGGGCCGCGGCGCCATTCGCGAACAGCATGTAATGGTCCATGACACGTTTTGCGACCCGCTCCCAACGGAACCCTTCAGCCCTTCGCTGGCCGTTGGCCGAAAGGGCGCTCCGAAGGCGGGAGTCTGCCAGGAGCTCCGCGATAGCGTGGGCCAGGGCCTCGTCGTTCTTGGGAGGGACCAGCAGGCCCTCCACCCGGTGAGTGATGACGCTGGAGTATCCCTCTATAGAGCTGGCCACTATCGGCTTGCCCGCCGCCATGGCTTCCAGAAGCACTATCCCGAAGCTCTCTCTGCCGGTGGCCGGAGAGCAGTAGATGTCCGCCGTTCGGTAGTACCGGGCCTTGTCCTTCTCGGACACCGCGCCGACGAACACGACGTCCTGGAGGTTACGCTCGCTCATGATCCGGTAAGAGTCCTCGTCCGGCTTGCCCGGCCCCACAACCAGCAGGCGGAGATTGGGCCAGTCCCATTTGAGCATGCTATAGGCGCCTAGCAGGTGCTTCAGGCCCTTGCGCTTCTCAAGCCTCCCCACGAACAGCAGGTTCATCATGCCGTCCCGCAGATGTGGGAATGGCGCCACGCCGTTGGCAAAGTCCTCCACCTGGATCCCATTGGGAATGACCTCGTAGTCGCCGGCGAAGTGGCGGCTAATGAAATCCCGGGCCGGCTGCGATGTAGCGATCAGTCCGTGGATCCTGCGAAAGTACGGCATGGTCAGCCTGGTGCCGCCGATGCGGTAGAAACGGGAGCTGCGATAGGAGTGGAAGGTCGCGATATTCACGGTCTCAGAGACGCTCAGCACGCCTAGAGGAACGAATCCTGCAAAAGGCTCATGCAGGTGGATGATATCGAAGGCCTCGTCCTGCAATAGCCTCTTGATCCGCGGACGCAGCCACACCGACAGGGAGACGCGGGCGATGGATCCGTTGCTTGGCACCGGGACCGGCCTGCCCATGGGAATGAAGTTCCTGTCGGAGACGCGCTGGGGGTTCGAGCACGGCGCTATGACACGCACATAGTGCCCCCAGGTCTCAAACTGGGTGGCCAGCTTGCGGATGTGGTCGTTGACACCGCCGTGAGTAGCGTAATCGAAGGCCGACACCAGGGCTATCTTGATGGGACGGTCCATATCAGCGCCCTGACCGGAGCCCACGGCCCTCCCGTTAAAGGAGTCTCAACGGAGCGGTCTTCCAATCGTCCCCCCGCGACGGGGCCGACGCGCAGTTGCATACCCCGATGATCGCCACGTTTGTGCCCGACAACCTCAGGCAACTCATCTAACGCGTGTGGGTGTTCGTTCCGGCGCGACCCATGCGCCCAAGTAGACATAATGGACGCGGTCCGGCAAATTGGGGGCGGCCCCTGAACCTCGGCAGATTGTAGCATCTCGGCCAGGGTGACACAAGGCGAGGCTCAGTGATGACTTACTCGGCCCGGTGAGCCGGAATGGGGCCTGGGAACGCTCGCTACCGGGCAGGGCCCCTCTCCATCGAGTAAGGCTGCCAGCGTCTCAACCCCGATTTTTCCAGCACCGAGGGGTTGACGCAGGCCATCGGCCAACGGCCGGTGAGCGCCAACGCGATCTCTTGCCCAACGCGGCGCCGCCGCTGAGGGTCAAAGCGGGCCGAGGCGGATGCCACGTGAGGAGACAGGATGACGTTCTCCATGTGAAGCAAAGGGTTTTCCGGCTCCGGCGGCTCCTGCTCCAGGACGTCCAGGCCCGCCCCGGCGATCCACCGCTCCTCCAGGGCCCTGATGAGCGCCGCCTCGTCCACCGTCGAGCCCCGACCGTTGTTGATGAACAGCGCGTGGGGCTTCATCAACCTGAAATGCTCTTCGGTCAGCATGTGCTCCGTCTCGTCTGTTCCCGGGGCGTGCATCGAGACGATATCGGAGCGCTGGAGCACCTCGGTCAGTCCCACCGGCTCGACACCGTACCCGGAGATGGTGAGCTCCTCAATGTAGGGGTCGTAGGCGAGCATGTGGAGGCCGAAGGGGGCGGCCCGCACCGCCACGGCCCTGGCCACGTGGCCGAAGGATATGAAGCCCAGTGTTTGGCCCATGAGGCGGGGGAAGCTATACAGGAAGGGCCGCCCCTCGCTCCATCGCCCGTCCCTGACCATCCGGTCCATGAGGGTCAGCCTCCGGAAGGTCGCCAGTATCAATGTCATCGTGTGGTCGGCGACCTCGTCGATGAAGGTGTCGGGCACATTGGTGACCGGGATGCCGCGGTCGGTGGCCGCCGGCACGTCGACGGTGTCGGTGCCCACGCTGCCAACGGCGATCACCTTGCACCGTTCGAGTCCGTCGATCACGGCCCTGGTAATCGGGCTCTTTCCCCCAATGATCGCGTCGGCGTCCCGCGCCTCAGCCAGAAAGTCGTCTTCGGTCGGCGCTGAGACCCCAATGATCTCCGCGCCGATTGGGCCGAGCGCTTCCATCTCCAGGTCGTAGGCGCCTTCCACGATGTCGCCGGCCCCAGCGGGCCGATTGGTCACCACCTTGAAAATTCGTTCCACCTTGGCCCTCCCATTTGGCGCTGCGCAGGGGGTCCCGTCACCGGGGCGCCCCTGGAATCACGGCGATAGGATACGGCAGGGTACGGGCCTTGTCCATAGGTGGCCGCGTCCGCTCCGCATTTCACATGTCACAGGCCCGCGACAGGCCGGAACGATGCCGCAGTCCCAAAGGCAGCGCCGCGAGGGTGGGCGCCGCCTTGACACCTCGTCGCTACCGCTGGTAGGATAGGACGAAAGGTGGACATTTCCGCAGGAAACTGAGAGGTATCGGGACGCCTTGCGCACGGCTGCGTAGCCAATTGCGTAAGGCGTCTGACGTTTTTGGCAGACATGGCTCTTCAGGCAGCCGTCGTACTTGCCGCGGGTGAAGGCACCCGCATGAGATCGCTGTTGCCCAAGGTGCTGCACCGGGTCTGCGGGCGAGAGCTGGTCAGCCTCGTCGTGGACTCGGCCAAGGGCGGCGGCTTCGACACCACCGTCGTCGTCGTCGCTCCCGACTCCCACGGCATCAGGAAGACACTTGGGGACGGCGTGGGCTACGCAGTGCAATCGGAGCCGCGGGGCACGGGCCACGCCCTGCTCCAGGCCCGAGGGCTCCTTGAGGCCGTCGATACAGTCGCCGTGCTGCACGGCGACGTACCCCTTATCCGCCCCGAGACCCTCGCCTCCATGCTGCGCCGCCACCTGGCGGGCGACGCGTGCATCACGCTGCTCACCGCGGACCACCCCAGCCCCCATGGCATGGGAAGGGTGGTCCGGGACGGGTCGAGGCGAATTACCGCCATCGTCGAGGAGAGCGAGGCCGATGAGAGCATACGGTCTCTGACAGAGGTCAACGGCGGCATATACTGCTTCCGCGCTTCGTGGCTGTGGCCCCACCTGGAGGCCCTCGCCCCATCTCCCCGAGGCGAGGTCTATCTGACCGGCCTGGTGGCGGAGGCGTCCCGGCAGGGCCTGGCTATCGAGTCCGTCCCCGCGCAGACGCCAGAAGAGATATTGGGTGTCAACACGCGAGTGCAGCTAGCCCAGGTAGAGGCCGCGCTGCGGCAGTTCCTGCGTGAGCGCTGGATGCTGTCGGGGGTAACCCTGCCCGACCCATCATCGGTATACATAGACCTGGACGCCGAGCTGGGGCAGGACACTGTCGTGTTCCCCAATACCCATATAATTGGGAGATCGCGAATCGGTCGCCAGTGCGAGATTGGGCCGAACTCGATCATCGACGGCGCCGAGGTTGGCGACGGTTGCCGGATCATCGCGTCGGTGGTGAGAGGCTCGACGCTGGAGGACCTGGTAGAGGTCGGGCCCTTCAGTCACATCCGGACGGGCAGCCACCTGGGAAAGGGCGTTCACATAGGGACCTCCGCGGAGGTCAAGCAGAGCCGCCTGGGACAAGGTACAAAGTCCGGCCACTTTAGCTTCATTGGTGACGCCGTGGTTGGAGCCAATGTCAACATCGGGGCGGGTACCGTCACGTGCAACTACGACGGCGTCAAGAAACACCGCACCCTCATAGGAGACGACGCCTTTATCGGCAGCGACTCGATGCTGATTGCCCCCGTCACCATAGGCGCCCGCTCATCGACGGGCGCCGGCGCCGTCGTCAACAAGGATGTGCCACCGGACTCCATGGCGATAGGCGCCCCGGCAAAGGTGCGTCCCAAAAAGAGCGGCAACAACAGACGATGATCGGAAACGCCGCATCGCCGGCGGTCAATGGCCGGCAATCTCCGATCAGGGATAGGGTTTCTAGAATTGGAGAGTGACAGTACGTTACCGTGGGTGGTCTGGGCCATTTCCGTGGTCTGCTTCACCCTCGCGTCTCTCGGTGAGGCCAGCCTGGTCTCGGTCCGGAAAGAGCGAGTCCAGTGGCTCGCCGCCCGCGAGGTCCGCGGCGCCCAAGCCCTGGAAAGCCTCTACTCTACACCCCTCGGGCCGGCCGGCGCACTCTCTCTGCTAAGGTACCTGTTCCTCGCCTCGAGCATGCTGTCGGGCGCCGCGCTGGTAATATCGCGATGGGACACCCAATGGGGACTGATTTCCCTGGTCTCTCTGGCCGTCCTGGCGCTTTTGGGTGTCGCCCACGCCGCCGCCGCCGCCCTGGCGTCGGCGCTGGGCGAGGGGACCGCCTTAAGGATCGCATCTCTGCTGCGCGGTCCGGCGCTCATCTTCAGACCGGTATTGGCCGTTGAAGCCCGCGCCGTTAAGCTGGTGGGGCGGGACCACGCCGATCGCGCCGACGGTCTGGCGGAGGTACCCCCAGGAGATCTGGGCATTTCCATGGACGCCGACGGGGAGCCTCTGGACGAGCGCGAGGTCAGGATGATACGTGGTGTGGTGCAGCTGGATAAGACCGCGGCCCGAGAGATAATGGTCCCGCGTGTCGACATAGTAGCGGCCGAGCTCGGCACGCCGCTGGACGACCTGGCAGAGCAACTGGTCCAGTCGGGTCACAGCAGGGTGCCGGTCTACGAGGGCAGCCTGGACCATATCCAGGGTATCGCCTACGCCAGGGACATTCTGGGCCATCTCAGCCGCAACAAGGGGGACCCCGGCTCGCTGACGGCCCGCGTGGTCCGGCCCGCTCTATTCATACCCGAGTCCAAGACACTTGAGGAGCTGCTGAACGAGTTTCAGGAAAAGCAGGTCCACATCGCGATAGTTATCGACGAGTACGGCGGGGTATCCGGCATGGTAACTATCGAGGACCTGCTTGAGGAGATAGTTGGCGAAATAAATGACGAGTTCGACGTCGGTGGGCCGGATATCGAGCCGGTCAGCGACCGGGAGTTCCTGATGGACGCTCGCGTAAGCATTGACGAGCTAAATGAGCTGTTGCACATGACCGTGGAGGGCAACGGCTTCGACACAATTGGGGGCTTCGTGTATCAGCGTCTGGGAAAGATCCCAAGCGCGGGAGATGAGGTCGAATACGACGGCCTGAAGATCCAGGTCGTATCAACGGTCGGTCGTCGACTCAAGCGGCTCCGCGTGACCCGGCTTGCGGAAGACCCCGAGGCCGCTTAAGCGGTATCAGGCGTTGCGCGGGAAGCGGACCTCGCCGGGCCGAGCCCGTCGTCGCATATCCTGGGCGCTTGGAAATCCATCCGCGCCCGCGCAGAAGGAAAGGCGCCTGAGCCCTGGCAAATAGTAGCCCCGTGCGCTTGGTTCGCACGGGGCTACTTCACCTCTCCAGATCAGCGCTAGAAACCACCTGCTCATCTGCGAAGTTCTTGGCCGACGGCTCCTAGGGACCCTTTGCTACTTGTCCGCGACTATGATGACTGCCGCCGTAGCCAGGGTGCCGCTGGACCCAATCGCCTCGAGGGTATACACGCCTGGACCATAAATGCTCCTTAGCAATATGTCCTTCGTAGCGGCACCGGTGGGACCGGCGTTGATTACCCCGATCCGCGGCTTCTGGTTGACGCCGGTGGTCAAGAGTAATGTAATTCCCTCCCCGTCCCCGAAGCCCGCCACCGTCACTGTGATAGTGCCACCTTGCTCCACCGTGCCCGCCACCACACTCGCCCCGACGGACGGAGGTTCAACCACCGCCACCGGCGGCGACTCGGCCACCGCCATCACAGGGGTGCTCCCCTTACTGCCGTCCACGCCCTCGGCCATGAGTGTGACGACTGGCGAGCCGGTTAGCTTCGTCACGGCTGTCTTGATTTTCCGAATCTCGTCAAGCCTCGTCACCGTTAGCGTCCACGCGCCGCCCGCGTCGGCCTGGGCGAACCCAAGGCTCGGCTGCACGCCGCCAAGCTCGAAGAAGACCTCAACGGCCTCGAAGGCCCGGAACCCGGAACCCGCAATCATCAGGCCCTTGTCCAGGAAAATGACCGGGCTGGCGACCATTATGCTAGCTCCCGGTGAAGTGGCTTCACCCGGTGGGCCCGCTGGTCCGGGAAAACCCGGCTTTCCGGGGGCGCCCGGCTTGCCAGGGTTGCCCGGTGCGCCGGAGTTGCCCGCTATACCCGGCTCGCCTGGAAAACCAGGCAGACCCGGAGCCCCTTGCGGCCCCGGCTCGCCTGGAAAACCAGGGTTACCCGCAGCACCAGTGTTACCCGGCTTCCCTGGGTCGCCCTGACAAGCGGCCAGCAACAAAACCGAGACCATGGTGACTAGCATCCCGAGTGCGATGCGACGCGACATAAGATACTTGCTCATTTGCCCCCCTCTGATGAAATGTCCTATACTGTGCCAATTATTCCGAGCAGCACGCTCTTTGGCACGCGCTCCACACTGACACCACGCAGGAACCGGAGCGACGCTTCCTGTGCGGCGGCCTTATGATATTCACGCCACCCTGGGATGTCAAGCCCCTTCAAGAGCGGCAAATGGAAATAGGCCGAGGAACAGCACCCTCACGACCAGAATCAGGGCGGCCAGAGCTTGTTGCGGGAGGCCCCGCCTGCTATATTGGTGGCCCTTGCCCCTGTAGCTCAGCGGATAGAGCTCTGGCCTCCGGAGCCAGGCGCGCGGGTTCGAGTCCCGCCGGGGGCGCTTCCCGCTAGAACCAGTGGGCCTTGTCTACTACGTTTTTCAACGGCCTGCCCTCGTTGAACCGGACGCAGTTCTCGAAGAAGAGCTCGGTCCGCCGCTCGTCCAGATAGGGCCCGGACGCCGCCACATGAGGCGTAATCAGCACGCCGGGCGTAGTCCACAGGGGATGGTCGGCGGGAAGCGGCTCATCCTGGAATACATCAAGGCCGGCTCCCGCAATCTCGCCCTTTTGCAGTGCATCCGTTAGGTCGTCCAGCAGTACCGTGGCCCCTCGTCCAATGTTGATCAGATAGGCGCTGGCCTTCATGGCCCGGAACTGCGCGGCCGCGAACATGCCTTGCGTCTCGGGGGTCTCCGGCACCGTTACGATGACAAAATCGGCGCGGGGCAGAAGCGAAGGCAGGGCTTGCGGCGGGCGCAGCTCGGCAATACCAGGCGGCGGGTCTGTCACGCGGGGATCGACCCCAATCACCTCCATGCCGAACGCAGCGCAGAGCCTCGCCGTCTCGCCTCCTATACCACCCACGCCCACGATAACGGCCGTGGCCGCCGGCAGGTACACCGTGCCGGGTCCGGCGCTCCAGTTGCGGCTGAGCTGCTGCGGGATGTAACGGTGGAGCCCCCGGGCGAAGGCGAGCACGAAGGCCATTATATGTGCACTTATGTGGTCGTTGTAAACGCCGCGGACGTTGGTCACCACGACGTCGCTATCGATCAGCGCGTGGTGGTAGTATCCCGCCGGCGGCCCGGCCTGACGACAGGCGATCCAGCGGAGCTTCTTGGCCCTTTCAAATAGCTCGGGCACGATATCGCCAAATGCGGCATCCGCATCTTCGATCGGCCCCATCGCCTCGCCTACCGACCGGCAGAAGCTGACCCGAATGCCCGGCACGGCCTCCTTCAGCCTCTGGGGCCAGTCTTCGGCCGGATAGCTGCCCCCTTCCTCGCCAAGAACCCCGGGGGCCATGATGAGCAGCCTGAATCCCATTGCGTTGCGCCTTGCCTGCGACTGGTACTGGGGCCAGTCTATGGAGCGGGGCCCAGGGTGTCAATGAGCGGTTCCGGCCGCCTACAGGTATGCCCATCGCCGCCTGGTGTCATGGACGCCCCCCAGCCGAAAATGGTTTTCGCTAATATCGTGCTACATCCTCGATGAGAGGCCGGCGATAATGTTGTCAACGTGTGCGACGAACTCGGCTGTTAGGTGGATTTGGCTTGACAGCTTCCCATCCCCTGGAAACCTGCCCATCCAGCTGCCGTCTTCCGATTGGGTGTCGGCAAACCAGTCGCCCATCCTGATCGTCCAGTCGCGGTACTGGGTCTCTCCAGTGACCTGATAGAGCAACGTTGAGCCCCATCCGGACTTGCAGACCGGGGCAAATTTGAACTGCCCGTCGGTGCTCTCCATTGAGAATTTCATGTACTGGCGCGCGAGATGTGTGTACTCTGGCCGCGGGTCAGCCATATAGAGGCGGCAGAGGAAGGCTGAAGCTATTCCTCCTACCGTCCACCGTTGTCTCACCGCCTCTTGGGAGACAACCACGTGCAACAACTGATCTTCTGGCGGAAACTCCCGCACCACCTTCTGAGCGGCCCTCGAGTAGTTGTAGTACAGCCGGTGTGGGAGCTCGTCCTGCTGCTCCCACACCCTCGTCAAGTAGCCGTATACCTTTCGCGCCTGCTCCAGGTGGCCAGTCGCTATACATGCCAGGCCGGAGCCGAACGGAGTAGGGCACATCCATGGTGTCGCTCGGGCCATGGTCGGTCATATCGTTGGCGAATCCTCCCGACGACGGGTCCTGAAGGGACAGCAGGAAGGGCATACACCCGTAGCTGAGGTCGTACTGGCGGGCCATGTGGGCGCCGTAGATGAACGTTGCGTTCCGGTAGGCGTATGCGTCGGTGACCTTACGAAGGCCGCGATCAAAGTCGCCTTCAGGCGTCAACATATTCTCGCGGACCCACGCGCAGACCTTCAGAGCCGCTTCGGTCTCTCCTGCCACCGTAAACGTCCAGGGGAGCCGGTAGAAGTAGAACCCATCTTCTACCGGCCCGATAGAGCCGTCCGGGTTCATCTTGTCAAGAAGGTACTGGACGCCCTTCCGCTTCGCCTCCGCGTATTTGAGACGCCTTTGTATCAGTGTTAGTTGGGCCATTCTCCGTCGTCCTCCTAGGATTTCGGATACATCACGATCTTGATGAGCCCATCGGTCGGGATCTCGCCTGCCAGCGTAAGAATCGCCCTCTCAGCGTCGCTCAGGGGGAACCGATGGGACACGATTTCGTCGAGCGGGTAGCGCCCGCTCTCGGCGATGCTCAGGGACTGCCTTACCGACGTGCTGTCGTGAGTATTCACGCCCCGAATCGTTATCTCCTTGGCGGTGATCTCATCGGTCATGAGCAGGCTCGGCTCGTTGCTTTTCCCGCCGGCCAAGACTAGCGTGCCCATCGTTCTGACCACATCGAGTGCCAAGGCAGGCGACGTGGCGCTATTGGTAACATCTATTACTACGTCCGCCATCTGGCCGTCCGTGAGCCCGGCCACCAGTAACCGGGGGTCTTCCTGGTCAGCGGCCACCGTATGCGTGGCGCCCAGACGCTTGGCCATCGCCAGCCGTGCCTCATCCCTAGCCAGACCGACGACGACTATGTTCTTGGCCCCAGCCTCCTTGGCGGCCACGGTCGCAGCAAGCCCCTGCGGGCCGGGGCCGACCACCACCGCCGTATCGCCAATGCTCACACCCCCCACGGTCCTCAGCCAGCGTATACCATTGCCCAGGACCGCACAGACCAGGACCGCAACCTCCGCAGACAGCGTGTCCGGGATCTTGTGGATCCGGGCAGTGCAGGGGAGGTATACGTACTGGCCATAGCCGCCCCAAAGATATGGTGGTCGGTCGCACTTGATGCGGCCGCCGTAGCCTCGCATGATCTTGCACAAACGATAGTATCCGCCGCGACACTCTCCGCAGCTACCGCAACCGAACGTCGTCTCGACGACGACTCGGTCGCCCCGCCTGACGGCCCAGACTTTTTCAGCGCCAGGACCCAGATCGGCAATACGACCAACAATCTCGTGGCCCAGGATGACCGGTGCGTAGCCGAACTTGAAATGCTGCACGTCACTTCCGCAGACTCCGGTCACTTCGATCTCGAGTACTCCATCGTCATGGCCGACTTCCGGTATGGCAAACCGCTGAATTTCTATCTGGCGCGGGCCGATGAGGACGGCCGAGATCTCAGTGTTGGTCATCCGTGTATCCTGCCTCGAGTGCTTAGGTTATGCTCCCGGGTCTCGCTGCCGCTCCAGACGCCCACCACTGCGGATGGTAAGCGCACTCCGGCTGAGATTTGTTTATCCTCCAAGCAGTAGCGTATGAATATGCCGCTGGGGGCAGTGAGGTTACGTCAATAGGTGTGTAAACGACATCAGGCGGCGACCTTCTCAGCCGTTGATTCAATGGCGATTCCATCCGCATACTGTGCACCGAGATAGACGTCTTCGATCAACTCAGGGGCCTTCAGACGCCTGAAGCGCTGTTCGGCGACCATCAACATTTTCCAGATCACCGCTATCGCCCGATCGACCCTCTTGTAGCGCTTGGCGGCATCGGTCCGAAGCCTGAGGGCCGCGAAGGGTGATTCTACCGGGTTCGTCGTGCGAAGGTGCCCCCAGTGCTCCTTTGGGAAGTCATAGAAGGTGACCATGCGGTCCCAGTCCCGCTCCAAGGCCTCTGAGGCCGCCTCGTAGGAATGGTCGCCGCACCACCTGGTGAACACCGTCCTGAGCCGCTCAGCCTCTGTCCGAGTCGGCGCGTAGGGGATAGTACGCAGCATGAGCTTGGCCTGGTCCTGTTGTCGCTTTGGAAGCTTGATTCCCTCGCAAAAAGGCCTGTTTGAGATGAACCCTGGCGTGCGAAGGGGCCTGGAAGGGAGGAGGCCACGGGATGCCGGCTGCTGGGCTCACCGCACCATCTGCCGCGCTCAGGACAAGCGTGATCCCGTTGCGGTACCCCTTCCGTGGCTCAGGGCACCCGGTGGAAGCTGTGGAGCGGCGCCCTCATGCGGCCGCGACCGCAGGTACCGTCCCGACCGCCCGCTGAGCCGTGTTCTCCATCTCCACCAGGCGTGCATGGACCATCCGCTTGAAGTTGCACGCCAACGTCTTCAGGTAGACGGCAAGCCGCACCCGACGGCCCCCTCGCACCCGCAAGCGCCCAAGCCCGTGGGCGCGCTTGAGCTCGGAGTTCGTTCCCTCGATCCCGGCCCTTATGTCATACCGCTTGCGCCACTCCTCGGTGGCCTCGGCCCTCCGGCGCCGCTCGATGTTCACCTTCACCAGGTCCGCCTTGAGGACGTAGGCCCCCGCACGCCGGTCCAGCTTCACTGGGCAACGGGGTCGCAAGGGGCAGGGCTCGCATGTTGTCCCGGCAAAGTGGACCTCTACCCGCTCCGGCGCATCCTTCAGCTCGTACTCCTCGATGGACGGGTGGCCGGCGGGGCACACCGTGGCCTGCTCCCCTGTGACGTCGATCTGAAAGTCCGCGGCGGTGAGCGGCGGTGGTCCGTCACCCTCTCCTTCGTGCGAGTTCCCCGGCGCCGACCCCGCCACCGGGCTCACCAGTTCCGTTCCCCGGCGCGAGGCTTCGAAGGCATTGCGGCCCGACCCATACGCCGTGTCGGCGAAGAGCTCGTCCGGTCGGACCTTCCGCTCCGCGAGCCCGTCAACGACCGGCACGCTCACGTCGGTGTCGCTCCCACTCGAGGGGGTCACCTCCACGTGGGTGATGAGCTGGGTGGCGTTCTCCTCGTGGCAGGTCTCCGCCACCTGCACCTCGTACCCCTTCCCCTTGTGGCCGCTGTAGGTCACATCCGGGTCGTGGGGCGATTGCAGCGAGTCGGCGGACACCTGCTTCGGGTCCTTCAGGGCCACGGGCACCTTGCATTCCCCAGCATCGTCATCATCGTCCCCCGGGCGCCCGTCCCGGTGTTTGCCCACATGGCACTGCTCCCGCAGCAGCCGCTCCAGCAGCCGGTACTCCTCCAGCTGGGCAGCAGTCGTGCCACGGAACCGGTCCACCAGCCGGTAGAGGTCCCGGGCACAGACCGAAAGGCGTCGCCGACCCTCCCCCGTGCGGGCGTCCTCGTAGTGGGTCGCCTCGTCTTCTTCCTTCAAATAGCGCCCCAGGAGGCCCTCCGGAACCACAGGGCGAAGCTCTGGGTGCTCCCAGCGCAAGGCCCGCAGGAACAACCGCATCGTCTCACAGAACAGGCCCAGCCGGGTGAGTGTAGCGATGTTGCTCATGATGTGGGTGGAGTCCAGCCGTTGCTTTCCGGTGCGTATGCCCAGCGCCTGGATGATCCGGTCCGTGGTCTCCTGGAAAGCCAGCCGGCCACCATCGTGCTGCATCAGGCGAACTCGGAAGTTGTGGAGGGTCTTCTGGGGCAGGTGGGTCTCCTCGATGTCCAGCCGCAGGGCGTGGTGCCAGAGCAGGTTGAACTCTAGCTGCTCCAGGGCTTCACCGTCGGTGAGGTTGAACATCTCTTTGAGAAGGTGGACCCCGAGGACGGTCTGCACCGCTCGGTTGGGACGGCCGTTGTCCGCGCAGTACATCGGAGCAAAGAGCTCCTCGTCAATCAGGGGGAGCGCCTCGTTTCGGAAAACCTCGGCCCAACTCCCCTCCAGGCGCTTAGCCTTCTTCGGCGTCACCAGGAACTGGGACTGCCAGAGGCTCTCTTGCGGGTCTCGCGCTCGGAACATCCTCCCCTCCCTCGCCCGGGCGCTGCCCCAACGCCCTTTCCCCACATTATCCTCCCATTGCCCCCGGAGGACGAGGGGTTTTTACGAGGGAATCAAGCTTGGCGAGCACGTTTACGATCTTGTGGTTCCAGCAGCGTTGCTCTGCCGCCTGCGGATAGACGTTGCGCAGAGCTCCCCAGATGCCCAGGTGTCCGTCTCCAACCACCAGCCTCGGGCAGCTCAAGCCCCGGCGCTTGATGTCCCTGAGCACCTCGGACCAGTTCTCTGTGGACTCCCTGTATCCGGGAACAGCGCTCACCACCACCTTGCTCCCGTCGCTCAGGGCCGCCATCACCACCAGTACCGCCGCCTTCTCCTTCTCAAGACCAGCCTTGACGTAGACTCCATCCACCCACATGTAGACCACTTCCAGGTCATCGAGGGGCCGGCTGCGCCATTGGGCAAGCTCATCGTTCCACTTATCCTTCAACCGGGCCACCGTGCTCGCCGATACCGGTGCGTCCTCTCCCAGCAGCCCCCGCAAAGCCAGATCGAAGTCGCCTTCGGATAGACCGTGCAGGTACAGCTCGGGGATCAACTCAGCAACCTTCCTGGTCCTGTTGACGAACAGCGGCAGCAGCCGGCTCTCGAACTGCTCCTCGGTATCGCGGACTCGCGGCCGCCTCAGCTGTATCGTTCCCGAACTCAGCGTAAGCCTCCGGGCTCTGCCGTATCCGTTCCGATAGCCGGTATCTGAGTCCGAGTCGGATCTGAGCGCCGACTTCGCCCTTCCCAGAAACGCCGTCACCTCCTCCTCCAGCAACTCCTGGATCAGCCTCTGGACCTGGCTTCGCACCCAATCCTCCAACTGCTCCCACTCCGGCCTTGACTCCGACCTACTCTCAGTGCTTTCCTTCCTCATGGGCGGTCTATCTCCTCTCTTGGGCCTCGAGCCCGCGTTGTTCAGAGAGAGGGTACACCGCCTGACTGTTTACACACTTTTTGAAGATACCTCAGAGGCTCTACAGGCCGGCTCCAAACTAGGAGACTGGGCGAGCGACTACCCACGGAGACCCACTGGGTCGTCAGGGGCTGGTCGCACTACGCCCTGAAGATACGACCTCACCACCTAGGAAAGGGGTTAGGTGCTAGGAGAGGCGAAGATGCCCAGGAAGGGGAAACGAGTCCATCTCTATAGACAAGGATCGTCTAGAGAACGCTCCAACAGACGCACGTTGCGTGGGATGACTGCTAGGCGCAAGACTGCTGATCGCTCAAGGGTCACATGCAGAGTGTGACAGGGAAGCTAGTGCGGATCGAGGAGGAACCCCGCCATGAGTGTAAGCGCTGCGGCGCGCCGATCCTGGGCGACCCCAGGGACTTCCCCTCGTGCCTCATGTGCGGCTGGGAGGACTACTCGTACACCGGCGACCACGTGAAGGGACATCCAATCTCCAGCCTAGCAGATATGAACGCTCCGCCGGCCAGGGTGTTCAGCGTGGGCAACAGGAGGCAGCGGGCGCGCCGACAGCGCGCGCGCGTCTCGTGAATGATATGGCCGCCCACTACGGCATCGACCTGGACGCCGCGATCGAGGCCAAGATGCAGTACAACCGTGGTCGCCCCTACCGGCACGGAGGGAAGGCACTGTGAGCGAGGTAATCGGCGTACACATAGCATTCTACGTTGATGGCGAGCAGCCACCACAGGAATGGCGATATGGCTTTGGTATTCGCGCCAAGGCCCATTGGTGGCCTGACCTAGAGCGATCACTGTGCGGAATGCGGGATGGCACTATGGATGTGCCTAGCGACGATCCGAGTGATTACTGCAAAAACTGTATACGTCTTTTGGCACGGAGCAAGGCGCTGTGAGGGAAGCCACATTCGTTTTCACTTGCCCGTCATGTGGTGATCCTTGTGCTCAGACGGTCGAGCCTTGAGGTACCCTCAAAAAGTGTGTAAACAGTCAGGCGGTGTACCCTCTCTCTGAACAACACGGGCTCGAGGCCCAAGAGAGGAGATAGACCGCCCATGAGGAAGGAAAGCACTGAGAGTAGGTCGGAGTCAAGGCCGGAGTGGGAGCAGTTGGAGGATTGGGTGCGAAGCCAGGTCCAGAGGCTGATCCAGGAGTTGCTGGAGGAGGAGGTGACGGGGTTTCTGGGAAGGGCGAAGTCGGCGCTCAGATCCGACTCGGACTCAGATACCGGCTATCGGAACGGATACGGCAGAGCCCGGAGGCTTACGCTGAGTTCGGGAACGATACAGCTGAGGCGGCCGCGAGTCCGCGATACCGAGGAGCAGTTCGAGAGCCGGCTGCTGCCGCTGTTCGTCAACAGGACCAGGAAGGTTGCTGAGTTGATCCCCGAGCTGTACCTGCACGGTCTATCCGAAGGCGACTTCGATCTGGCTTTGCGGGGGCTGCTGGGAGAGGACGCACCGGTATCGGCGAGCACGGTGGCCCGGTTGAAGGATAAGTGGAACGATGAGCTTGCCCAATGGCGCAGCCGGCCCCTCGATGACCTGGAAGTGGTCTACATGTGGGTGGATGGAGTCTACGTCAAGGCTGGTCTTGAGAAGGAGAAGGCGGCGGTACTGGTGGTGATGGCGGCCCTGAGCGACGGGAGCAAGGTGGTGGTGAGCACTGTTCCCGGATACAGGGAGTCCACAGAGAACTGGTCCGAGGTGCTCAGGGACATCAAGCGCCGGGGCTTGAGCTGCCCGAGGCTGGTGGTTGGAGACGGACACCTGGGCATCTGGGGAGCTCTGCGCAACGTCTATCCGCAGGCAGCAGAGCAACGCTGCTGGAACCACAAGATCGTAAACGTGCTCGCCAAGCTTCCAAAGCGACAACAGGACCAGGCCAAGCTCATGCTGCGTACTATCCCCTACGCGCCGACTCGGACGGAGGCTGAGCGGCTCAGGACGGAGTTTACTAGATGGTGCCGCGACCACTCCTACGAGGCGGCCTCTGTGACCCTTGAGCGGGACTGGGACCGCATGATCACCTTCTATGACTTCCCCAAGGAGCACTGGTCACACCTTCGCACGACGAACCCGGTGGAGTCACCCTTCGCTGCGCTCAGACTTCGGACCGATGCCGCCAAGCGCTACAAGAGGGTCGATCGGGCGATAGCGGTGATCTGGAAAATGTTGATGGTCGCCGAACAGCGCTTCAGGCGTCTGAGGGCCCCTGAGTTGATCGAAGACGTCTATCTCGGCACTCAATACGTGGATGGAATCGTCTTTGAGCCAACGGCTGAGAAGGTCGCCGCCTGATGTCGTTTACACACCTATTGACGTAACCTCCGAGCCTTCCGTCGATATCCACAGCAGAGCTGGCTACACATGCGACGAGTGCGGAGAGCACCTGATATTCGAGGCCATGACCGTGGCAGAGTACATGACCTACTGCGACCTACTGCGGCAGGCCCATGAGGCTGCGAAGGGCGGAGGGAAGGCGCTGTGAAAGCCCTTACCCTGCATCAGCCCTGGGCGTCTCTGATCGCCCACGGTGTCAAGAGCATCGAGACCCGCTCCTGGGCTCCACCACAGAGCTTGATCGGACAACGAATAGCCATACACGCCGGGAAGAATGTAGTTGGTCCCCAGAGCCTCAACGGAAATACCCGGCAGGCCATCGCCCGCTTGTTCGGGGAGGAATGGGAAAAGGACATCCCCAAGGGCTCAGTGGTTGCTACGGCTCTGTTGATAGATGCCCGGCAGGTGTGGGCTCAACGCTACGTAGGGAGAGTCCTGGCCTCGTCGCCGTCTTATACAGGGTGGATAGAACCCGACCCCTACGGCGACTTCTCCACTGGCCGGTGGTTGTGGTTCCTCATGGATGTGGAGCCGTGCAACCCCCGGGTTCCTGCGGTGGGGCATCAGGGACTCTGGGATTGGTGTCCAGACGTGGTGGAGTACCGGCACGGAGGGAAGGCGCTGTGACAACCGAACTATCGGTGGCTAGGTTCGTCGGCGACGACCTGCTGCGCCTGCTCGCTCCCCACTGCGAGCGGATCGCTGTGGCAGGGTCCATCCGCCGCAAGAAGCCCCACGTCAAAGACATCGAGTTGCTTTGCGCCTCGAAGGTCACGAGCGCCGCTGACCTGTTCGGCAGAGCGGTCACGAACTGGTACTTCCTAAACCCGAATCCACCGAAGGAGGGCGTCGGGTTAGCGTCCTGAGGCGGCAAGAAGGTGCTCCTGTGCTTCTGGGATAATGGTTTTGTAGCAAAAAAACGGCCCTGGAAAAGGAGCACCCAGTAGATGCTGCCACGCAACCACCCCGACCGGATCCAAATCACCTTCGACGACCGCCGCTTGGTGGCCAATGCCGGGCTGCTCCTTCCGGCCACCCTGGCGCGGCACCTCGGCCTGCCCGAACTCGTCCGGCAGCGCCTCGACCTGGGCGATGCCCCGGGGCGGGCGAACACGAGCGACAAGATGATGACGCTGGTGGCGTCTGCGCTGGCTGGGGGCGACTGCATTGACGACGCCGATGTGTTGCGCACCGGGGGGACGGCCTGCACCCTGGGCGGCACTCTCAAGGCGCCATCCACCCTGGGCACCTTCCTGCGCAGCTTCCGGTGGGGCCACGTCCGTCAACTCGACCGGGTGAGCCGCGAGTTGCTGGCCCGGGCTTGGCAGGCCGGGGCGGGACCCGGCGACGGGCCCCTGACCATTGACCTGGACTCCACCATCTGCGAGACCTACGGACTGGCCAAGGAGGGCGCCCGCCACCACGGCTATACCGGCAAGCGGGGCTACCACCCGCTGCTGGCCATCGCCGCCGGCACCGGAGACGTGCTGATGTCCCGGCTGCGCGAGGGCCGGGCCAACACCGCCCGCGGCGCCGCCCACTTCCTGCGGGAGACGGTGGGACGGGTGCGCTACGCCGGGGCCAACGGACGACTCACGCTACGGGCCGACAGCGGGTTCTACACTCATGGCGTGGTATCCGTCTGCCGCAAGATGGATGTCCGCTTCTCCATCACCATCCGCCAGCACAAAAGCCTGCACAATCTCATCGAGGCGATACCCGAAGATGCCTGGACGCCGATTCCTTACTGGATGCACGGCGCCGCCGATGTGGCCGAGACCACCTGCACCCCCTTCCAGGCCGAGGCGGACGCCGCGCCGGTACGGCTCATCGTCCGGCGGGTGAAGCCCACGCCCGGTTCCCAACTGGCCCTCTTCGCCAAATACAGCTATCATGGCTTCATCACCGACCGGGACGGGGAGTTGCTCGAACTGGAGGCTGACCATCGCCGCCACGCCGAGATCGAGAATGCCATACGCGACCTCAAGTACGGCGTCGGGCTGAACCATCTCCCCTCGGGCCGCTTCGCCGCCAACGGCGCCTGGCTGGCCGTCCAGACGATGGCCCACAACCTGGCCCGCTGGACGGCGCGGATCGGTCTGGGAGAGCGGATAGCCACCACCAAGACCCTCCGGCGGCGGTTCTTCTCCCTGGCCGGACGGCTCACCCGCTCGGCACGCCGGTTGACCCTGCATCTTCCGGATCGCTGGCCTTGGGCTGAGAAGTTCAGCCGCGCCTTGGCCCGGCTGCGAGCCATTCCACTCCCGGCCTGACGGCACCGTCGGCGACCGACCCACCCACCGGACAACCGAAGATCCCCGCAGACTCGTGCCAGCCCGGTCCGAGAGAGTTCCCTGCTGCGTATTCTCTCGCCATCCCGCGCATCGCAGCTCCCGCAGACGGCCATAGGGGCCCCTGTGCGGCGATGAAGACCGTCCGCCGACCTCCCTACCCCAAATGGAACCCAGGCTATTTCCCCTGTAGCTCCCTCACCCCCCTTCCGCTTTCCTCACGCCGTCCATCCGTGTCCTTCGGTGGATTCGGGCTTAGGGGTGCCGGAGGAGCTGATGGCCGGCGCACAGCACCCCACGTTCAGCAATCGTGAGGCGGCCATCAAGGACTTCTACGCCAACACGGTAACGCAGGAGTGGGACCTGCTGGCCTCAGAGATGCAGGAGCAGTTCGTCCCCACGTTGCCCAGGGCCTACCGAGATGTGGTGCTGAGGTTCGACACCGCTGAGATAGCGGAGATGCAGGAGTCGCTCACCGACCGCTCGAACCGGGAGGTGGCCCAGGCGACGGCGGCCAAAACGAGGGCCGAGGCGGTGAATGTTGTGGTTCAGGGGGGCATCATCGACGAGAACGAGGGCCGCGTCATTCTGAGTGGTGACCCGATCTTTGGCGAGCTTGAGGAGATGGAATAGTCGATGCCACGGCCAATCAACGGTGTAGGCCCACGGCGTCTCGACGAGCGGGTGTACGACAGAACCCTGCGAAGACTTGTCCTTACTCCCCTCATGGCCCAGCTTCGCTCTGGCCTGTCCGAGGCTTCAGCCGCGTCGTTGGCCCTGGAGATCATCGACGGGGTGTTCCGTCGCTGGCACACCGGAGGATTGGTCGCAGAGGAGGTCGCGGCCCACTCTGCCAGGCTGTCGGGCTACCATAAACGAAGGCTGATTCAGACCTTCAGGACGGCGCTCGGTATCGACATCCGGCCCAGGCTCTTGGACTCGGCTATCGAGCCGCTGATGTCGGCGTGGCGTCAGGAGAACATCTCGCTCATTCGGACGGTTCCTGAGCGGTTCCACGGGGCGCTGTCCCAGCGGGTGAGCGAGACGTTCGCGCAGCAGCCCTTTGACCAGCAGGCGCTCTCGAAGGTGCTGAACCGAGAGTTCAAGGTATCGGGCAGCAACCTGCGCCGGATCACCAGGGACCAGACCTCAAAGGCCGTTGGTCAGTTTACCCATGCGAGACACCGGCAGCTAGGGATACAGAAGTACACCTGGCGGACCGCAGAGGACGAGCGGGTCAGGGCTACTCATGTTGCCCTCAACGGCACCCGTCAAAGCTGGGACTCCGGGCCCGGAGTGGGTCACCCTGGATCGGACATACTCTGCCGCTGTGTCGCCATCCCGGTCATTGAGGAAGCCGATGGCTAACAACAGTGTGGTCGAGCCACACCTGCAACCCACGCCGGTGAGAGAGCCGATCTACTGCCGTTGCTGCGGTACAGCTATACTGGCCGAACGGGTGAAGGATGCCATTGTCATCAAGACCAGGCGCAACGGGAAGTTCCACGTGGCGGGTGTTCAGTGCACAAGAGTGAGGCGTGTTGACAACTGACCCATTATAGTGTTATAATATAGCACGTAATGGAGTCAAACACACGGCGCATACGGCAGAGACTTGAAAGGGAGGGGTGGTACTTGGCTCGCCACGGTCGCAGACACGATATCTACTGGCACGCCGAGATAAGGATGGCAATCAAGGTTCCCCGGCACCGTATGGTCTCACCGTGGGTGGCCCGCGACATTGCCAAAGTCGCAGGTTGGGAGGTATAGAGATGAGATATCCAGCACTAATAGACGGGGAGAAGGGTGCCTATGGCGTCGTGTTCCCTGATTTGCCCGGATGCAATGGTATGGGCTCCACCATCGAAGAGGCTGTTCAGGACGCCCAAGATGCGATGCCTGTCTGGATGGAGGTCATGGAGGAAGGTGGGCGTCCCATTCCAGCGCCCAGCGCCCTGGAAGACGTAGAGGTGCCGGAGGGTAGCACGTTGACCTCTATCCTGCTGGTCCGCTCAGGCCGTCATAGGCCCCCCGTTCGAGTCAATCTGCACCTCGATGCAGATGTGGCCGACGCCATCAACGCGGAGTCAAAGCGCCGAGGCATCTCAAGAAAATCCTATGTAGAGGAGGTTGTCCGCCTTGCCGCCCAGATGGGCAGGTAACGGTGTAGTTGACAGACAGTCCGCGACGGTCTACAGTTGATATCGATGCGGGTCACTCCGCAGGTCCACCGGCAAAGGCCGGTGTAGACGGCTAGACCGTCCCCCGAGGCTACTAGATAGCCCCCAGAGGCAGCGTGACTGCCCCCCCTGGGGGCTTTTTGCGTTCAAGAGGAGGTGTCGATGGTAAGCACAGCCTATAGAAAGCAGTGCCGAGTGATGGTGGCTGAAGCCCGTCAGGTAGAAGGAGAAGACACGCACCAGATGGTGATAGCCGCCAGGGAACGCAGTCGCAACGGCGACGAGCTGAACCTGCGCGGTGTGGACTTCAAGAACTACCTGAAGAACCCCGTCGTCTTGTGGTCCCACGACTCGTTCGGCGGTATTCCCATCGGCAAGACGCTGGAGATCGACCACGATGATAAGGGGCGGATCGTGGCCGACTTCCAGTTCAACTCCGAGGACGAGTTCGCAGCCCGTGTGGAGAACGCCTGGAACGGCGGTTTCATTCGGGCCGCGTCTATCCGCTTCATGCCCACGAAGGTCGTGGAGATGCTGGACGAGCAAGGGCGGGTGGACCGGCTGCGCATCGAGGAATCGGACCTTCTGGAGTGGAGCCTGGTGCCCATCCCCGCCGACCCGGACGCGGTGAAGGCCGGTGCCCGCGCCCTGAACCTGCCGGAGGAGATATTCCGGGGGCTTGAACCTGAGCCGGAGGAGCCTGAACCTAACCAGGATGACCCCATAGAAGCGCTGAGCGCGCGCGTAGACGCCCTAGAGCAGGAGCTTAGGGAGTTGGCTCCCTCACCGGAGGAACCGGAGGGGTCCCAGGACCCTATGTTGGCAGCCATAGGAGCCCAATTCGCCGCCATGCGGCAGATCATAGAGGAGAAGTAACCATGACCACAGATACCGAGAAGCTAATGGAGAACGTAGCCGCCGTCCGCGCCTTTACGGAGACGTTCAAAGAGAAGGAACACACGCCCCTGAAGGAGGAGGTGGAGCGCCTGTCGGCGCAGATCACGGAGTCCATGCGGGCCTCCAAGCGGGCTGCCCTGCTCAGGCAGGTAGAGTCCACGACCCAGGGGGCCAGAGTCTTGTCCGGCAAGTACCGGGGATTCGACGAGTTTGACCTGATGCTCTCCCGCGCCGTGCTGCGGATTGCCGAGCGCGGCGGGGTTGACGGAAGGAGACCCGTAGACCCTCGAATGGCTGTCGAGTGGCGGAGCAACCTGGAGGGAGCGAGGGCGGACCTGTACGAATCTATAGGACGCGCCCTGGACGCGAACACACCAGGCGCAGGCGACGAGCTCACCTTCACCGGAGAGACCAGCGAGATGTGGCGGGACGTACATCTGGCCACCTCGGTGGTCAGCCTCTTTGGGAGCATCATGATGCCCACGGACCCGTTCCGGATTCCCTATGACTTTGGGGATGTGAGCTGGTACAGGGGCACGTCCAATCTTGCGGTCAGCTCGTCCACTCCGGGCACGGGAAGGCAGACCCTCACGTCCGCCGAGCTTGGGGCCATGATTGGGTGGTCCTACGACCTGGACGAGGACGCGGTGATCGCGGTACTGCCGGAGCTACGGGCGACCTTGGTACGGAATGCAGCCGAGGTCCTGGACGATGTGGTGCTCAACGGAGACACCTCCGACGACGCCACCAACATCAACGCGGACGGAGCCACGGCGGATTCGCTGGCCGGCAGCGCAGGCCTGGACCACTACCTGGTCTTCGACGGGCTGATCCACATTCCCCTGGTGGACAACACCAACCAGGGGAACGACCACAACGCGGCCGCCTCCGACGACATGTTCAACGAGGCCAGGGCCAAGCTGGGCAAGTATGGCGTCCGTCCCTCCGAGTGCGCCTTCGTCATGGACATCAACACCTACATCCGGTCTCTGTCCATCGAGAACTTCCGCACGGTAGAGAAGCTGGGACCCAACGCTACGCTGCTGACCGGCCAGCTAGGTGACATCGAGGGGATGCCCGTGATCATTTCGGAGCAGATGTTGCTTGCAGACATCGACGGGAAGGTCAGCTCAGGCGGCAATGTGACGGACACGGGCCGGGTGCTTGCGGTGAACCGGAACATGTACCGACTGGGGTTCAAGCGGGAGCTGATGATCGAGAGCGAGCGGGACATCCAGAAGAGGCAGACCGTTCTTGTGGCCAGCATGAGGATTGCCTTCGAGGGCCGGATGGACAACGCCTCGGACACCGCTGTAGCCCTCCAGTACAACATCACCGGCGTCTATTAGGAGGTGAGCGATGCCACTGGTCAGAAACAGGTCTGAGGTTCCCCACCGCTACTACGACTACGGGAGAAAGGCATACGTCGTCTGGGCTCCTGGGGAGGTCAGGGACGTACCCCACGCCGTAGCCCAGCAGGTCTGCCAGGCCCAGCCAGCCAAGATGGAGCTTGTCCTGCCGACGCCGGAGCCTGAGCCCGTCGAGACTACCGCTGAGGTGTTCGAGGAGCCCACTGAGGAGCCTGTAGAGGTGTCTGAGGACACTACAGATGAGGCTTCGGATATGGCCGAGGACATTACGGAGAAGGCCGTTGACCGCGCCCAGCGGGGCGGACGGCGGCGGTCTACTAAGGGATCATAGGCATGGCAAACAGCGAGGGGCCGGTGCTCTTGTCGGGACAGAAGCTCGTCACCACAGCGGGGACGGCGGAAGCCCTGGTAGCGAGCACCAAGCGAGTAAAGCGGGTGCAGATCATTGCCCTGTCCACCAACACCAAGCCGTTGTACCTGGGCGGGGCCGATGTCTCCTCTACCACCAACGGTGGTCTTGCCACCTCGGACTCTATTAGTCTTGAGGCAGAGGGTTGGATGGACTTGAAGGACATCTACGTCGATGCCGATGTAGATGGTGAAGGAGTCGATTTCTATGGTGTCAGAGCCTAGCCCGACGGTGACCATGACTGTTGGACCAGCGCGTCCGCGCTTGGTTACCGCCGATCAGGTGCGGGAGCACATCGGGTCCAACTCGACCGACACAGACGAGCTACTAACGCGGCTCATCGAGGAGGCTGACGCCGAGGTGGTCAGCCGCTACGGTCCCCACAGCATCGACGGGCCAGTGACCGAGGTTCACGGAGGAGGCACCTGCAGGCTGTTTCCGCATAGGGTGGTCAAGGAGATAGCCAAGGTGACCGAGACGGACGGGAACGTCTCTGTTGTGCTCTCAGACGACGACTATCGGAGTTGGTATAGCGGAAGGATGCTACAACGGCTGGCGGACGGCAGCCATCCTCGCTCGTGTTGGGGTGAGCGAGTTGAGTTGGAGTTCACTCCGGTGGACGACGATGCGCAGCGGAAGATGGCCATCATCCGCCTGGTCCAGTTGGGGCTCCAATACTCAGGGCTAAAGTCAGAGAGTGTGGGTCCATACAGCGCTTAGAGCCTCGACTACGCGAAGGAGCGGGAGGCCATCCTTAAGCAGATCTCTACGGGAGTGCCAATCTAATGTCCACGAACGCTTCCCTAGAGCTCACCAAGCAGTTAGCCCAGGACCTTCGGGAGTTGCGGGGCAAGGTCGAGTCGATTGACGACAAGATGGATGAGCTGCGTACATCGTTGCACACGCACCGCCTGACCGGGAACGGAGAAGTAGTTGATGAACGGGCCGTGAAGCTGCCCCTGGGACTGAAGGTGCGGGACGTCGTGCTCTTCGTCCTTTTGGGCGAAGTAGTCGGCTCCAATTTGCTGGAGCTGCTGGGGGTGCTGTGAGCGAGCAAGGTCAAGGTGCAGCATCGTGGTGGAGATAGCTAGATGATCGTAATACGCAAGCCACAACGGGAACGGTACCGCTGGTTCGTCAGAGACACCCAGGGCATGACCGGGTCCATGTCTCCCACCAGCTACGACACCGAGGAAGAAGCCCAGGAAGCCTTGTAGCTGGCCTATCGGCTGGTGACGCCCAAGGGGTTCTGGGCCAGGATAAGGGCTGTCTGGAGAGGAGCGTAGCAATGGCAAAAGTGACCGTGAAGGTCCAACAGCGCGGGGGCAAGAAGCTTCGCAGGTTGCTCAGGGAGGCTGGCAAGGGCGGCGTCTCAGGCGTCAAAGTCGGGTTCTTCTCGACGGCCAAGTACGAGGATGGCACCCCTGTGGCTGCGGTCGCGGCCTGGAACGAGTTCGGGACGGAGACCATCCCGGAACGGCCCTTCTTCCGCAACGCCTTGGCCGAGTCTGAGCGCAGCGTAGGCAGGATTCTCCAGGCTGGCCTTGACACCAAGAAGATGGTGGTCGGTGAGCAGCTTGCGGGCCGAGTGGGTGCGCATGTTCAAGGAAAGATTCGAGATAGCATCACCGCTCTCAAGGAGCCGCCGAATGCGCCTGAAACCGTGAGGCGTAAGGGTAGCAGCGACCCGCTTTTGGACACAGGCACCCTTCGTAACTCCGTTGATTGGGAAGTGGAACGGTGAGAAAGCTCTTTGCCAACAGGCTCCAGGAACCGGCCACGCTGATTCAGAGAGGCCCCGATGAGATCGTCAACCGCAGGCCGGTGCAAGGCGCAGAGAAGCGGACTGACATAACCGTGGTGAGCGCACCGCCCGACGCGGCCAAAATGCGTCAGATGTTGACTGAAGGCACACGTCTCACTGAATCGAGGACGTTCTGGATCGAGGGAGTGAAGGTTGAGCCGGTCGGTGTGGGCGCGAATGCTTCTGGGGGAGACGTGATCGAGTACGTAGGTGTTTCCTACAGGGCGCAGCACGTCGAGGCTTGGCCGGGGTTTGTTGAGGTCCTGGGAGTCTGGGGGGAGGGCCAGTGATCGCGCCAACGACAGCCAGCCTTGAGGATGCCGTGGCGGAGCTTGTCGCGGCAGGGTCGGGCGTTGACTACAACAGTGTGCTGTCCGGCAACAAAGGTACTCTCGTGCCGGACGGGTTGTTCGCGTCACTGGTGCTGATTCACCAGGCCATCGAGGGGGTACCGGCAACCGTGATGAGCCTTGCTTCAGACGAGGCCGACCTGAACGCTCCGACAATCGCGATGGTTCGAGGGAGGTACTCGGTTCAGTGGTTCCGCACCGGAGCACACGACGTGGCCACGAGGTTGTCGGTGTGGGCCTGGTCACCGGAAGGGGTGGCGCAGGCTCAAAAGGCTAATCTGACCGTGCTGCGTGTATCGGACGTTCGGCAGCTCGACGACGTGATATCGGGAGCCTGGGAGGAGCGAGCCGGGCTGGACATTGACGTTGGCTACACGCAGAGGATCGACCAGACGGTGGACTACCTGAAGGCCGCACCCATCGAGGTCGGCGCAGTTGGTAGCACCGAGACCATTACAGTGGAGGTTTAGCCCGAATCCACCGAAGGAGGGCGTCGGGTTAGCGTCCTGAGGCGGCAAGAAGGTGCTCCTGTGCTTCTGGGATAATGGTTTTGTAGCAAAAAAACGGCCCCGGAAAAGGAGCACCCAGTAGATGCTGCCACGCAACCACCCCGACCGGATCCAAATCACCTTCGACGACCGCCGCTTGGTGGCCAATGCCGGGCTGCTCCTTCCGGCCACCCTGGCGCGGCACCTCGGCCTGCCCGAACTCGTCCGGCAGCGCCTCGACCTGGGCGATGCCCCGGGGCGGGCGAACACGAGCGACAAGATGATGACGCTGGTGGCGTCTGCGCTGGCTGGGGGCGACTGCATTGACGACGCCGATGTGTTGCGCACCGGGGGGACGGCCTGCACCCTGGGCGGCACGGTCAAGGCGCCATCCACCCTGGGCACCTTCCTGCGCAGCTTCCGGTGGGGCCACGTCCGTCAACTCGACCGGGTGAGCCGCGAGTTGCTGGCCCGGGCTTGGCAGGCCGGGGCGGGACCCGGCGACGGGCCCCTGACCATTGACCTGGACTCCACCATCTGCGAGACCTACGGACTGGCCAAGGAGGGCGCCCGCCACCACGGCTATACCGGCAAGCGGGGCTACCACCCGCTGCTGGCCATCGCCGCCGGCACCGGAGACGTGCTGATGTCCCGGCTGCGCGAGGGCCGGGCCAACACCGCCCGCGGCGCCGCCCACTGTCCTGCGGGAGACGGTGGGACGGGTGCGCTACGCCGGGGCCAACGGACGACTCACGCTACGGGCCGACAGCGGGTTCTACACTCATGGCGTGGTATCCGTCTGCCGCAAGATGGATGTCCGCTTCTCCATCACCATCCGCCAGCACAAAAGCCTGCACAATCTCATCGAGGCGATACCCGAAGATGCCTGGACGCCGATTCCTTACTGGATGCACGGCGCCGCCGATGTGGCCGAGACCACCTGCACCCCCTTCCAGGCCGAGGCGGACGCCGCGCCGGTACGGCTCATCGTCCGGCGGGTGAAGCCGACGCCCGGTTCCCAACTGGCCCTCTTCGCCAAATACAGCTATCATGGCTTCATCACCGACCGGGACGGGGAGTTGCTCGAACTGGAGGCTGACCATCGCCGCCACGCCGAGATCGAGAATGCCATACGCGACCTCAAGTACGGCGTCGGGCTGAACCATCTCCCCTCGGGCCGCTTCGCCGCCAACGGCGCCTGGCTGGCCGTCCAGACGATGGCCCACAACCTGGCCCGCTGGACGGCGCGGATCGGTCTGGGAGAGCGGATAGCCACCACCAAGACCCTCCGGCGGCGGTTCTTCTCCCTGGCCGGACGGCTCACCCGCTCGGCACGCCGGTTGACCCTGCATCTTCCGGATCGCTGGCCTTGGGCTGAGAAGTTCAGCCGCGCCTTGGCCCGGCTGCGAGCCATTCCACTCCCGGCCTGACGGCACCGTCGGCGACCGACCCACCCACCGGACAACCGAAGATCCCCGCAGACTCGTGCCAGCCCGGTCCGAGAGAGTTCCCTGCTGCGTATTCTCTCGCCATCCCGCGCATCGCAGCTCCCGCAGACGGCCATAGGGGCCCCTGTGCGGCGATGAAGACCGTCCGCCGACCTCCCTACCCCAAATGGAACCCAGGCTATTTCCCCTGTAGCTCCCTCACCCCCCTTCCGCTTTCCTCACGCCGTCCATCGGTGTCCTTCGGTGGATTCGGGTTTAGACAATGACTCTTGGAATACAGGACATCGTAGAAGTAAAGGCGCAGATAACGCCTCGTGGCGCTGGGGGCAGAGAGTTCGGGAGAACGCTGCTGTTCACCACCGACCCCACCCTAGACGCTGGTGCGGGCAGGGTACGGGTCTTTGCCAGCATGGACGAGGTGGCTCGGACATTTGCTGCGGACTCCGGTCCCTACCAGGCCGCCCAGGTCTACTTCTCTCAGGTTCCCTATCCCCGGAACCTGGTGATAGGCCGCTGGATCAACACAAGGGAGTCGGCTAGGCTGACCGGGGGCAGCCCGGCGTCTTTAGAGACATTCCACGGACGCGCCACCGTGGTCAGGGGCAGCGGTACTGTGGCGTCGCTGGATACGTTCCACGGACGCACCACCGTGCTGACCGGCACGGGAACGGTGGCTGATTTGGTCAACTTCCATGGTCGCACCACCGTGCTGACCGGCACGGGAACGGTGGCTGATTTGGTCAACTTCCATGGTCGCACCACCGTGCTGACCGGCACGGGAACGGTGGCTGATCTGGTCAACTTCCATGGTCGCACCACCGTGCTGACCGGCACGGGAACGGTGGCTGATCTGGTCAACTTCCATGGTCGCACCACCGTGCTGACCGGCACGGGGACGGTTGCTGATCTGGTCAACTTCCATGGACGCGCCACCGTAGTCACCGGCACGGGGACGGTTGCTGATCTGGTCAACTTCCATGGACGCGCCACCGTAGTCACCGGCACGGGGACGGTTGCGTCCCTGACGACGCTTCAGGGCATCACCAGCGGGACCGTGACCTTCCTGAGCCAGACATTGACCGGGCTCGACTTCTCCTCGGACACCGACCGCGACGGTGTGGCTTCCACGCTCCAGACCGCGCTCAGGGCCACCAGCTCCACAGACCTGGACAACGTAGAGGTCGACTACGACAGCACCGCCTCGGCGTTCGTCGTGACTCTGCCCTTGGACTCCAGCAGCGGGGTTGTGCCCACTGCAAGCGCCGCCTTCACCGGAAGCGAATCCGACGAGCTGGGCCTGGACACGGCCACGATCGTCAATGGCGTGGACGCCATCACGTCGGGCAGCGTCACTCTGCAGGGGGCTACGGCGTCGGGTTTGGACTTCTCTGCGGTGACCGGCTACGACGGGGTGGCCTCCACGCTCCAGACCGCGCTCAGGGCCACCAGTTCCACGGACCTGGACAACGTAGAGGTCGCCTACGACGGCGAGCGCTTCGTCGTTACGGTGCCTCTGGACTCCAGCGGCAGCCCTGTGACCGTGACGGGCGGCGTGACCGGCGACACGGCCGACGAGTTGGGCCTCGATACCGACGATACGGCCCAGGGCTCCGTCACGAGCGAGGACGACATCGACCTGACGGCGCGGCTGACCGTTACGGCCGAAGACGTCACGGTGACGGCGTCATGAGCGCTATCGCGGACCGGATAGACGCGGCCGCTAACGGGGACCTGCTGACCCAGCAGTGGCGTCGCGCGCCACGTATGCTGGCCCTGACCAAGGCGCTGCTGGGTGTGGTCGAGGAGCACTTGGTCGATCCGCTGGCCGATCTGGAGCGCCGGCAGCGGATCGATACCGCCAACGGCTTCTGGCTGGACTGCATCGGAGAGCTCCTGGACCTGCCGCGCCCAGCCACGATGTCGACAGACTTCGGGTTCTTTGGCTTCGACGGCAGTGGCGGTGTGGGCTTCGACCAGGGGCCGTTGGCCTCGGTGACACCAGCCCTGACACCTCGTGTCCCGGTCGGCGACGAGTTCTACCGCAAGCTGCTCATGATGCGTGCGGCAGTGCTGCTGTCTGACAGCTCCGTCGGCAGCCTGGAGGCCGCCATCGACCACGTGTTCCCCGGTATCCGGTACCGGGACGGCGGAGACATGACTTTCGCGATCCGGGGCGAGCATCGCGACCTCGATTACCGGAACATCCTGGCGGCCCTGGACACGGTAGGGGGCCTACCGTCTCCCGCTGGAGTGGAGCTTTCGAGTTTCATCTGGGAGTACATGGTGGGCGGCGACTGCGAAGGGACCGACTCCCCCGTGGTGGTCGGACAGACCGCTCAGGAGACGAACGTATCCGCGTACGAACGGAGTGACCAACAGGCCCACTCCGGCGACTACAGCTGGAAGATCACGGTCGAGCAAGACAGCGCCTCGGATGATGGGGCCGATGTCTTCCCAAGCTACGACCTGCTGTACACCGATCTCATGCCCCTGACTCAGCTCGAGTTCGGCGCGTGGGTCTATGTCGACTCCGGTACGTCTGACGACCTGGACCTATCTGATGTCTACCTCGACTTGGTCTGTGGGGATGAGGACGCCGAAGGCAATTTGACACTGGAGAGCAACGAATCGGAGAGTCCGTCCGCCTTCGATACGTGGGAGTACCTCGAAGCAACGGTCACACCCACGGCCAGTTGCGAGGTTATCCGGCTGGCGCTGAGAATCTCTGATCGGTCTGCGGCACATGTGGTCTGTTGGGACGACGTTGGCTTCAGGAGCGAATCGTAGTGGCTAGAGACCCAGATGCGTTACTGATCGAAAAGTGGGCGGCCACCGGGGACGTGCAGGACCCGGAGGACACCGGGATCGACCGCGAGACCGGCTGGGATGCCACCTATTCCCAGCCCGGCGGCCCCACGCTGGAAAGAGCAGTCCTGAATGAGCTACTCAGGGAGCTAACCGCTCTGGGTGTCGAGGTCAACCAGCACGGCCTCCTGGAATGGGACTCGCGGGTGTCCTATCTGCATCCCGCGATGGTGATGGGCAGCGATGGCTGGCTGTACGTCTCGGTCTATCACAGCACCGGTGTGGATCCCGTGACCGACACGACCGAGGCCGGCTGGACGCTCTTCCAGCCGGTGGGACTCCCAGGGCCACCCGGCCTCCGGGGGGGCGCAGAGGCCGCCACCTTCGAGAACCTGAACGCCAACGATGGTGTCGGTACGGGAGCTGACGACGTCGCGCAGGGCGACCACACGCACTAGGAGAGAGCAATGCCACGAGACGCAGACGCGCTGAAGATACGGAAGTGGGCCGAGTCGGGCGACGTTGCGACGCCGGAGTCCCAGGGCCTGGTGCGGGCTACGGGATGGCCCGCCAGCTACTCACAGTCCGGCGGCGATCTCCCCAAGCGAGAAGTCATCAACCAGATAATCCGTGAGTGGTCGGGCCTAGGCGTCGAGCTCAACACCCACGGCCTGCTGGAATGGCACGCCTCTGTGCCGTACCAGCACCCCGCCGTCGTGATGGGCAGTGACGGCCAGGTCTACGTCTCGGTCGCCGACAGCACCAGGGTAGACCCGGTCGCCGACGCCGCGAACGCGAGCTGGAAGCTCCTGGCACGGCAGGGCCCAACCGGGCCGCCGGGTGGCACGGGACCTACCAGTGGGTTCACGTTCGAAGCCCTGAACACCAACGGCGATGTGGGTACCGGGGCAGACCAGGTAGCTCAGGGCGACCACACGCACGCGGTCGCGCTATCGAGTTACGTCACCGGCTCTTTCGCCTTCGTGTACATAACAACCACTGAGAAGACGTTGTCCTCGGTTACCCAAACCCCTGCGGCCGACGCTGCGTGGGCGCTGGGCGGATATATGTACGTCCGCCCAGGAGGCGTGTCCACAAGTGTCACCGCGCGCGTCACGATGCGCATCAAGATCAACAACTCGACCGTAGAAACCTCTTCGTTTAATGTTAGCAACGGCAAGTGGTCGGGATCACTCCGGCACTTTCAATTGGTATCTGCCGATACGGAATATGTTGCTACACTGACGGGCGAAAAGACATTAGGAACTAACCTCACTTTCGGCGGCTTCCTCTATGGAATGGAGGTCGTGGGCGCGTAGTTCGTGATAGGATCGTGATAGAGTCCGGAGCGTCTGTCCCTGCGAGCGCTTGCGCGTCGGTGTCCCATATTGGGCTCAATTCAGCAACGCCGTCTCGGTCTGGTATTTCGCCCGCTCGTGATAGAATTTTGATAGAGTCAGGATCGAACACGGCGTCCGTCGCGTCTGCAAGGGCCTCGTCCATCCCCGGCATCAGGTGACCGTAGACCTGCAGGGTGAACCCCACCGACGCATGGCCCAGCCTCGCAATCTGGCAGGCCCTGTCCATTGAGTGCGATACCTCGTCTGTCGTCACAGGAAAGGCGAGTTCGCGCCAAGCTCTATCCCTTATGGCTTCGGCTAAGACGTTCGCGGCAGATGTCCCCAGAATCACTCGTCGACGGGACTGACGGGACTTGGGCGGTCCGGTGACTCTACGACGCCGATGGGACGCACGTGGGATAGGCTGCGCCTATCTCTGATCGGCCAGTCGAGAAGGCGGCTGAAGTGTCAAGATGAATGCACTACTATAGGGCTTTCGAGAGGACCCAATATAATGGCTGCCTAGCAGGGAGAGGTGGTCTCGTTTGTCTGAACAGCGCTGCCCGGTTTGATAAGTGGAATCGCGCTGCCGTGCGTTAGCCCGAATCCACCGAAGGACACCGATGGACGGCGTGAGGAAAGCGGAAGGGGGGTGAGGGAGCTACAGGGGAAATAGCCTGGGTTCCATTTGGGGTAGGGAGGTCGGCGGACGGTCTTCATCGCCGCACCGGGGCCCCTATGGCCGTCTGCGGGAGCTGCGATGCGCGGGATGGCGAGAGAATACGCAGCAGGGAACTCTCTCGGACCGGGCTGGCACGAGTCTGCGGGGATCTTCGGTTGTCCGGTGGGTGGGTCGGTCGCCGACGGTGCCGTCAGGCCGGGAGTGGAATGGCTCGCAGCCGGGCCAAGGCGCGGCTGAACTTCTCAGCCCAAGGCCAGCGATCCGGAAGATGCAGGGTCAACCGGCGTGCCGAGCGGGTGAGCCGTCCGGCCAGGGAGAAGAACCGCCGCCGGAGGGTCTTGGTGGTGGCTATCCGCTCTCCCAGACCGATCCGCGCCGTCCAGCGGGCCAGGTTGTGGGCCATCGTCTGGACGGCCAGCCAGGCGCCGTTGGCGGCGAAGCGGCCCGAGGGGAGATGGTTCAGCCCGACGCCGTACTTGAGGTCGCGTATGGCATTCTCGATCTCGGCGTGGCGGCGATGGTCAGCCTCCAGTTCGAGCAACTCCCCGTCCCGGTCGGTGATGAAGCCATGATAGCTGTATTTGGCGAAGAGGGCCAGTTGGGAACCGGGCGTCGGCTTCACCCGCCGGACGATGAGCCGTACCGGCGCGGCGTCCGCCTCGGCCTGGAAGGGGGTGCAGGTGGTCTCGGCCACATCGGCGGCGCCGTCCATCCAGTAAGGAATCGGCGTCCAGGCATCTTCGGGTATCGCCTCGATGAGATTGTGCAGGCTTTTGTGCTGGCGGATGGTGATGGAGAAGCGGACATCCATCTTGCGGCAGACGGATACCACGCCATGAGTGTAGAACCCGCTGTCGGCCCGTAGCGTGAGTCGTCCGTTGGCCCCGGCGTAGCGCACCCGTCCCACCGTCTCCCGCAGGAAGTGGGCGGCGCCGCGGGCGGTGTTGGCCCGGCCCTCGCGCAGCCGGGACATCAGCACGTCTCCGGTGCCGGCGGCGATGGCCAGCAGCGGGTGGTAGCCCCGCTTGCCGGTATAGCCGTGGTGGCGGGCGCCCTCCTTGGCCAGTCCGTAGGTCTCGCAGATGGTGGAGTCCAGGTCAATGGTCAGGGGCCCGTCGCCGGGTCCCGCCCCGGCCTGCCAAGCCCGGGCCAGCAACTCGCGGCTCACCCGGTCGAGTTGACGGACGTGGCCCCACCGGAAGCTGCGCAGGAAGGTGCCCAGGGTGGATGGCGCCTTCACCGTGCCGCCCAGGGTGCAGGCCGTCCCCCCGGTGCGCAACACATCGGCGTCGTCAATGCAGTCGCCCCCAGCCAGCGCAGACGCCACCAGCGTCATCATCTTGTCGCTCGTGTTCGCCCGCCCCGGGGCATCGCCCAGGTCGAGGCGCTGCCGGACGAGTTCGGGCAGGCCGAGGTGCCGCGCCAGGGTGGCCGGAAGGAGCAGCCCGGCATTGGCCACCAAGCGGCGGTCGTCGAAGGTGATTTGGATCCGGTCGGGGTGGTTGCGTGGCAGCATCTACTGGGTGCTCCTTTTCCGGGGCCGTTTTTTTGCTACAAAACCATTATCCCAGAAGCACAGGAGCACCTTCTTGCCGCCTCAGGACGCTAACCCGACGCCCTCCTTCGGTGGATTCGGGTTTAGCTCTGGGGGGTGAAGCGTTTGTAATCGTCTTGGCCACCATATTCGCGGTCCCCACTGTTACCTTCGCCGCGCTGGCATGGCGGTTTGGGAGTTGGGCGCTCATTGCCGCTGCGGTCTGGTCGCTGCTCAACCTCCTCCTCAACACCCCCTTCATCATCCCCGCGCTGAGGCACGTTAACAGCTTCTTCGACTTCGGCCTTGGCTTGCCGCTGATTGTTGCGCTGATCGTGGCGACGGTAGGTGGAATCGTCGCCTTTGTCCAGCGTCGCCGCGGGACCGCTCGTACGGTGTCCACTGGGGGCGAGCGGAGGTCCTTTGTGGCTATTACCGTGGTCGTCGTAGGTCTTATGGCGCTGTCCGGCGTGCTTCACCTCACACAGCTGACACCTGTCAGCGCGTCCGACAAAGTCGGGTCTATTGAGGTGGATATGAAAGGTACGGAATTCCATCCGACCACGCTGCTGGTGTCAGCCAGCCAGCCCGCCAGATTCGTCGTCAAGAATAGTGACCTCTTGACTCACACCTTCACCATCAAGCAACTGGATATTGACTTAACGACTGTGGGAGGGAGTGAAAAGCTGATCGAACTGCCAGCGGCAGCTGCGGGCACCTACGAGTACACCTGCGAGATACCGGGCCACGGGGACATGAAGGGTACGCTGGAGGTTACTGGGTAGGAGCGGCGCTCCCCGCAGCGTCCATCACCAAGATGCTGGTGCTCTTTATGATGAGGTACACCTGCTGGCCCTCACGTAGCCCAAGTTCCCTCAGTGCGCCGGGCGTAATCTCCACGACCAGCCGCGTGCCGATGTCGACGTAGACCAGAACGCGCGCCCCCGTCGTGTGGATCTCCTCCACGGTGGCCTGCAGGATGTTCTGCGCGCTGATCTTCGATGGCACCTCCAGCGCCAGGATGATGTCCCCGGCCCGCAGCGAGATGGTTACCACGTCGCCGGGCTCGGAGCGCACTTCCAGCGCCCGTAGCTGCACCCGGCCGACCCTCAGTTTGGACAGATCTCCGCCGTCTTCGCGCGACACAACCTCGGCTTCCAGAACGTTTTCCAGCGTCGCGTAGTCGGCCATGGCGCTGACGCCGGGGTGGACCAACACCTGGGACGGCCTCCCCTGGATGACCGCTTTGCCTTCGGACAGCACGAGCATGTCCTCGGCAATGGCCATCACCTCGGAGATCGAATGGGAGACATAGAGGATTGGGGTCCGGAGCTCGGACCATATGCGCTTGAGGTATCGGATGATGATACCTCGGAAGGCGACATCCAGCGAGCCCAGCGGTTCGTCCAGGAGCAGCACATTGGGGGAGGTGGCCAGCGCCCTGGCCAGGGCCACCCTCTGCCGCTCACCCCCTGACAGGCTGCCGACGCCCCTGTCCAGCAGCGCCTCAAGCCGGAAAAGCTGCACGAGCTGCTCCGGCTCGATCCTGCGGCGGGCGGGTGGGGTCAGCCTGTAGCCGTACCGGATGTTGCCCCACACGGTCAGGTGAGGAAATAGTGCTGCGTCCTGGAACACGTAGCCAAAGCGCCTCCTATCCGGTGGCAGGTTCCTCTGCATCGCCGACGAGTAGACCGTCTCGCCAAGCGCCACTATCTCCCCCTCATCGGGCCTCGTCAGCCCGGCTAAGCAGTTTAGCAGCGTTGTCTTGCCGCTCCCCGACGGGCCGAAGATCGCTGTCAAACCGGAATTGAATTCGGCCTTGCACTCGAGAGAAAAGCCCGGGTACCGCTTGGTGAGGCTGAACGCTAGCAGTGGCTCATTCACGCCCACGGGTGGCCCTCCGGTCCCAGACCGACTCGACGGCTTCTCATTACACCGCTAGACTCCGACATATTCTCCTATCTAGGACCTCAGTCTCCATCCACCCGGGCTATGAGCGGGTCGGCCGCCGCAGACAGATTCGGACTTGCCCGCCGTGTTCCCGATCAGGTGCCGGTCCGCCTGCTGGCCCGTTTCAGCAGCCAGTTGTGCGCCAGTAGTGTGATGATGGCAAGCCCCATGGATACCGACACCAGGGCTAACGCCTTGGCGTCTTCTCCGAGTAAGGCGCTGGTGTAGATCGCCAGAGGCAGCGTCTGCGTTCGGCCGGCGATGTTGCCTGCGACTGTGATGGTTGCGCCGAACTCGCTCAGGGCCCGCACAAAGCCCAGTAGCACCCCCGCGGCGATTCCGCGATACGCCAATGGGATGGTGACAGTGGCCGCCACTCTCCACGGGCCGGCGCCGAGGCTTCGGGCCGACATCTCCAGCCGCTCGTCGACCGCATCCATGGCCACCATAATCGTCCTGGCAATCAGAGGGAAGGAGACCACTGCCGACGCCAGCGCAGCCGCCACCCACGTAAATACGATGTCGACCCCCAGCACCCTTTGGACCAACGCGCCTATGGGGCCTTCTCGCCCCAATATCAAGAGGAGAAAGAAGCCTATGGCCACTGGGGGGAGCGCCAGGGGCAGAGACACCAGCATGTCGATGACGAAGCTCCCCCAGACCTTCCTCTTCACCACCAGCCAGCTCACCGCGAGGGCAACCGGCAGGTTGATCAGGGTAGCGACCACGGCGATCCACAGGGTCAGCGCCAGCAGTGACAGGTCCAAAGCGGTAAGTCTAGTCCTCCACCTTGAGAGTATGGTTGATCAGCCGCCGACACGGCCCCCGAGGGAAAGGAGCGTTGGGCGTCGTCGGCCTCTCGGTTTTGCCGGGGTGGGGGACAGCTAATCCGCTGCCTCAAACCCGTGCTTGACGAAGGTCTCCCGAGCCGCTGCACTCCTGAGGAAATCGAAAAACTCGATCGTGGCCGCCCGCTGCTCCTCCCTCCTGACGACGGCCACGGGGTAGACGATCCGTGTGTAGCTGTCGGTCGGGACGATGTCCAGGATCTCGATGTTCCGGCCGGCTCTGGCATCCGTGGCGTACACCAACGCGGCGTCTGCGTTGCCGGACTCCACGTAGGCCAGTGTAGCCCGTACGTGCGGTCCAAACACCAGCTTTTTCTGTAGCCCGTCCCAGAGCCCCAGCCGGGTGAGGGACTCACGCGCGTAGCGGCCGGCCGGCGCGAGCTCTGGGTCGGCAAGGGCGATCCGTTCAAACACCGGCGCGTTCAGCAGATCCATTGAAGTTACGTCAGAAGCTGCCGCCGGCCGGACGACCAAGACCAGCCTGTTGGTGAGAAGATCGGCCACGGCAGGCTCCAGCAGTCCCCGTCCGGCCAGGAATCCCACCGGAGATTCTCCCGCCGAGATGAACATGTCTGCCGGGGCTCCTCTGGCGATCTGCTGCGCCAGCATCTGCGAACCCCCGTAGCTAACCGCGACTTTCACCCCGCTGCGCGCCTCAAAGGTATCCTCAATCTCGTCCATGGCGTTGGCCAGGCTTGCGGCCGCAAACACCAGCAACTCCTCCGGATGCTCGTCTCCCGACGAACATCCGGCCAGTGACCCCAGGAGGGCTACGGTCCAGATTAGCCGGCTAATCCTTCTCAGCACGTGGCATGCCCTCGCCGGTCTGGCCCAGATCTTGGCCATTGGCGGGCCGGAGATACTGCACGCCCGAGCGCGCCTGCGTTCGGCCAGATACAGCAGTTGCCTCCAGCCTTCGCTTGTGGGCGCGCACGGCGACAAATGCCGGGAGCCGGCGGTCCCAGGTCCGGGCTAGACTACGCAGCCCACAATTGCTGGCCTCAGCGGGATATTATGGATGCTCTTTGACGCCCTGGCAATCCCGCCGTCCCCACGGCAACACCCCGCCGCAACCAGTCGTCGGCTCTCAGTCCGATGGCTCGGCCGCCGGAATTTCAATAATGGGCACTCGAACAACCTGGGCCGTACGTTGCGTCTCGAACCCAGACCGGGATTGTAGCTTCGGGTAGTCTGCCCTGGTCGTGGTGCCGCCACCGGTAACCACGCTTTTAGAGCTATTCAGTAGGGAATTTGGGTGGAGAATGGGGAGGCATGGCTACCCTTTGAGGCGCTTGTGCTGAAAGCACGGCGATGGTATAATGGGGCCGGCCCTCTCCCTGCAATGTCAGTGAAGGGGGGGTAGGTGGGTTTCATTGAAAGTGGGGCGGCCCACTTTTTTTGTTCAGAGCAATTAACGCGGCGGGTAAGGAGGTAGCCAAAGACATGAAGAGCGATTTCATCATCGCTTTGACACAGTTGGCATCCGAGCGCAACCTGCCGAGAGAAATCGTGCTGTCGGCCATCGAGGCTGCCCTGGTTTCCGCGTACAAGAGGGATAGCACCGCCGCCGGCCAGAATATCTCTGTCAAGCTCGACCCTGCCAGTGGAGATGTGAGCGTCTCAATCGTCAAGACTGTGGTTGATGAGGTTGAGGACGAGCAGCAGGAGATCGCGCTCGGCGAAGCCCGGAAGTTGCAGCCCGATGCCGAGATTGGGGATGAAGTTGCCACGGAGGCCCTCACTCACAGCGCTGGGCGTATTGCTGCCCAGACGGCAAAACAGGTGGTGATTCAGCGGCTCAGGGAGGCTGAGCGCGAGCTGGTCCTACAGGAGTTCGCCGACAAGGAAGGTGACGTATTCACGGTCACCATCCAGAGGATGGAGCCTAGGCAGATCATTGTCGAGCTGGGCCGCGCCGAGGCGATACTCCCACCATCCGAGCAGGCCCCCTATGAGCGGTACCGCGTGGGCCAAAGGCTAAAGGTGCTCCTCCAGTCAATACGCCCGTCAAACAAGGGGCCGGAGATCATCGTCTCCAGGGCCGATAAACTGCTCGTGAAGCGGTTGTTTGAGATGGAGGTCCCGGAGATCTACAACGGCGCGGTGGAGATCGTGGCCATCGCCAGGGAACCGGGCTCGCGCAGCAAGGTCGCGGTCTGGGCGAAACAAGACGGCGTAGATGCCGTGGGGTCCTGCGTCGGGCTCCGCGGAATTCGTATCCAAAACATCGTGAACGAGCTGCACGGCGAGAAGATAGACGTGGTGCAGTGGGACAAAGACCCCGCGAAGTTCATCGCCAGTGCCCTTAGCCCCTCCATGGTCATGCGCGTGGACATCGATGAGGATGCCGGGTCGGCTGTGGCAGTTGTACCCGAGCGTCAGCTCTCCCTTGCCATCGGCAAAGAAGGGCAAAACGCCAGGCTCGCCGCCAGGCTGAGCGGCTTGAATGTTGACATAAAGAGCCATGTCGAGGTCCAGGCTGCCGCGGAGGAGGGAGTCGAGACCGCGGAGGCTGCCGCGCCTGAAACTCCCGCTCCCGCGACGGCAGAAGTTGCTGCGGTGGTTGAGCCGGAGCCGGAGGAGGCCGCTGCAGAGGCGGCCGTCCCCGAGGCAGAGCCGGAGATAGCCGTGACGGAGGTAGAGGTAGAGGTAGAGGTAGAGGAGGTGGTGGCGGCGGCGGAGGTCGAAGAGGTGGTGGTGGAGGCAGGGACCGAAGAGGCGGCCGCCGAACAGGAGCCGCAGGAGGCGCCGGTCGCAGAGGCCGAGACTTCAGAGGCGGCGGATCAGCCCACAGAGCAGGAGGCCGCGCAGGAGCCGGCCGCCGCGCAATTGACACCGGAAGAGTTGCTCCTGGCGGAAGAGGAAAAGCAGCGCCAAGCAGAACCCGTTCTCGCCGGTGAGCCCTCCGTCTCCATACAGGATTTGCCGAAGGATATCTGGGCTCTCCGCGGTGTCTCTTCAACGGCGCCGGGGGCCATTCGGTTCGCCGAGGACATAGAGGACCTGCGGCGCGGGGGCGGCCCGAGGCGTGGCCGCCGGGGTGGTGGGGCCCGACGTGGTGGTGCGCCGGGCGCCCGTGGCGGAAGGACCAAGGCCGGCAGGAGACGCTAGAAAGGGTCGCACGCCATGAAGTGCGGCAAAGGGCACGAGCCCCTGCGAAGCTGCGTTGTCTGTGGGAATAAGACCACAAAGCGTGAGTTGGTTCGCGTGGCGGCTACCCCACAGGGCGCTGTGGCGGTAGACCATACGGGAAGGCTTCCCGGACGAGGTGCATACGTCTGCGCCGACGGTAAGTGCGCTCGAGGTAAGCTGAGAAAGAGCCGAGTCGAGTATGCGCTCCGAAAGCCGCTCACTGACGAAGAGTGGGCAGGGGTTACGTCCTCGATTGAGGCGATGGTGTCGAATTAGCGGTGACTCAGAGTAACTCGCTCTAATATTCGGACTGTTGAGGCACATGGCAAACAAACCTGTACAGGAGCAAGGCAGCGCGAATGGAGGAGGCGCCGTGGAGGCGCAGGCCCCAACTGGTGTTGCGTCTCTCGGAAAGACATCGTCGCCCACTGCTCTGGAGATCCCCGGCGTTCTGACTGTTCATGACCTGTCCACGCTTCTGGGGGCCGACCCCATAGACGTGATCAAGCAGTTAATGCGAATCGGTCAAATGCTGACCCTTAACGATGTGGTGGAGTACGAGACAGCGTCTCTGATCGCCCAGTCATTCGGCTTTCCTGTGAAACCCACCGAGGAAGCTCAGCGTGGGACAGGGTCCCTGGTCATCTCACCGGATGAGGAGGAGGAGGCGCACCTGGAGCCGCGCCCCCCGGTAGTGACGATCCTAGGCCATGTCGACCATGGCAAGACGACGCTCCTGGACGCCATCCGAAATACAAACACGGTTGCCGGAGAGGTCGGGGGCATCACCCAGCACATCGGCGCTTATCAGGTCTTGTTCAAAGAGACCCCGATCACCTTCCTGGACACCCCGGGACACGAGGCCTTCACCGCCATGCGGGCCAGAGGCGCGCGGGTAACCGACTTTGCGGTACTGGTAGTTGCCGCCGACGACGGCATAATGCCCCAAACTGTGGAAGCCATCGACCACGTCAAGGCCGCAGGAGTGCCTCTGATCGCTGTCATCAACAAGATTGACCGCCCCGACGCCGATCAAGACCGCATCAAGCGGCAGCTCGCAGAACACGACCTGCTGATCGAGGAATGGGGTGGCGACGTGATCTCTGTCCCAGTCTCCGCACTAAAAGGCGAAGGTGTCTCCGATCTGCTCGAGAACATTACGGTCCTGGCCGAGGTAAGCAATCTTCGAGCCAACCCGCACCGGCTCGCGCGGGGCGTCGTCGTCGAGGCTCGCGTGGACAAGAGCAGGGGGCCCGTCGCCACCGTACTGGTGCAGACTGGCACCCTTCGCGTTGGCGATAACGTGGTTGCTGGGGAGGTGAGGGGCCGTGTGAGGGCCATGCTGAACGACCAGGCGGAGAGCATAAAGCGCGCGGGACCCTCCAAGCCCGTCGAGATACTGGGCATCAGCGGTCTTCCCGAGGCCGGCGATACATTCAGCGCAGTGTCCGACGAGAAGACCGCGCGAGAGATGGCCGAGAAGAGGATACGCGAGAGGCTGGCCGAGAGTGGGCAGGGTAGTGGGGTGAGCCTTGAGGAGATATACTCAAGGCTAGAGTCGGGCGAGGTCACGGCACTGGACCTGATCCTCAAGACTGATGTCCAGGGTACCGTCGACGCAGTGCGTACCGCGCTGGCGCATCTGAACACGGAGACGACCCGGGTCAACCTGATCCACGCCGCCAGCGGCAGCATAACGGAGAGCGATGTCCTGCTGGCGGTAGCCTCCAAGGCCATCATAATCGGGTTCAGCACCCGCCCCGAGCCTGGGGCCGCAACTTTGGCCAACCAGCAGGCCGTCGACATACGCTCCTACGACATCATCTATGAGCTTGTCGATGACGTCGAAAAGGCCCTCAAGGGACTGCTGGCTCCCGTCACAAAGGATGTCGTGGAGGGAATTGCGACGGTGCGAGCCGTGTTCGGCCTGGGTCGCGGGATGAAAGCGGCCGGCATCTATGTGAATAACGGCATCATATCGCGCGGAGCCCAGATCCACGTCCTTAGGAACGATCGTCGTGTCTTCGCCGGACCTGTGAGTAGCCTGAAGCACTTCAAAGACGACGTGAGAGAGATCAGAGCCGGCCTGGAAGGCGGCATCGTCGTGGAAGGGTTCCAGGACTACGCCGAAGGCGATATTTTGGAATCCCACGTTACCGAGCAGTCGGAATAGTCCGCATAAGGCGGTCTCCGCACCAACGCCAGACCCCGTAGAGGACCTCCCCATGACCCGCCGCATGGAACGTGTGAACGTTGTGCTGCGTCAGGAAATCAGCCGCGTCTTGGCCACTGATCTAAGGGACCCCAGGCTCTCTTCACTGGTGAGCGTTACTCGCGTCGAGGCCACTGCCGATCTGAGGTCGGCCAAGGCGTACGTCAGCGTACTGGGTGATCGGGAGGAGAAGAGCGGCACGCTGACAGCCCTGACGTCGGCGTCGGGCTTCGTCCGCAGGCGCATACGCCAGCACGTAACGCTTAGAAGCGTGCCGTCGATCGCATTCTACATCGATGAGTCAATCGAGCAGGGGGCTGACGTCTTGAAGCTCATCAATGAGGTCGCACCTGGGCCCGAGGACAGCGGGACCAAGTAGCCATGTCCGGAGAACTGCGCGAGCGCAGCTCCCTGAGCCGTCCCCGCAACGGCCATGTGGACGGCATACTCAACATCGACAAGCCCCCAGGCATGACGAGCATGGACGTGGTGCGCCGGGTCAAACGTGCTATCCGGCAGAAGCGGGTGGGACATGGCGGTACGCTAGACCCCATCGCCACTGGGGTAATCGCCATATGCCTCGGCCAGGCGACTCGAATGATGGATTACCTGATCGAGGGCACCAAAGAGTACCGTGGGATGGTCGAGCTGGGCGTTGAGACCGATACGTACGACAATGTCGGCGAGGTGACGGCCACGGGTGACGCGTCGTCGGTGACGGTGCAGGACGTGGAGACTGCGCTGAAGGCCTTCAGGGGCACTATCAGGCAGGTACCGCCCATGTACAGTGCACTCAAGAGACATGGAAAGCGGCTATACGAGCTGGCCAGGGCCGGTATCGAGGTCGAGAGAGTGGCCCGCAGGATTGAGGTCTTGGGCATCGAGTTGCTCGACTGGACTCCGCCGGTAGTTGAGCTCAAGGTTACGTGTGGCCGGGGATTCTATATGCGCTCCCTCGCACATGACCTCGGGCAGGCGCTGGGCTGTGGGGGCCACTTGAAGTCCCTGGTGCGGCTCAGGAGCGGCCCCTTTAAGGTGTCCGAGGCCATGACGCTTGAGGATGCTGAGCAGAGCCTGGCCGACGGCACCTGGCGGGACTCGCTCCACGCGCCCGACGCGGTGGTGAGCCACATGGGCGCGGCCATAGTCGGTAGGCGATTGGAGGAGACTATCAGACGTGGGCGGCCTCTGCCCCCGGGGCTACGCATCATCCCCTCCTCGAGGCCCGGCCAGCATTGTCGCATCTACGGTACTGACGGCAGATTCGTGGCCATGATGACATTCGACACGTCGCTAGGGCAGTGGCAGCCCAAAAAGGTCTTCAATATTTCCTATTGACAGACTATGGCGTCCATTATATGTTCTACGTGCAAATCTAGGAGGTGCCTAAGTGGAGGCATATTGCTTCAAGTGCAGGACAAAGCGGGAGATCGGCAATCCTCAAGCCGTCACCTTGAAGAACGGGCGGTCGGCGACCCGAGGCACCTGTCCCGTTTGCGGGACCAGAGTCTTCCGGATCGGAAAAGCCTAGCGGCAGGTGTACCGCCGTCCTGAACACACCTCAGGCGCAGATCTTGAGCTTTCGGACGGGGGTGACACGCTCATTTGGCGCACTGATGTGAGCTTACGTGAGTTTGCGGCAGCTTGACCGTGCAGTCCGCCCCAGCCTACAATTGGAAACTAGGGTGAAGGTTTGTCGACCTATGCGATAGTCCAGACGGGCGGGAAGCAGTACCGCGTACAGGCGGGTGACACCATCCGCGTTGAATCTCTACCGTTAAACGAGGGGGATTCTGTCGAGTTGGCCGAGGTGCTAATGGTGTCCCGGGATGGAGAGATCACTCTCGGGACTCCTACGGTGCCCGGCGCAAAGGTGTCGGCAAGGGCGGTGCGTCATGGCAGGGGGACGAAGATAGTCGTGTACAAGTACAAGGCCAAGACCCGCTACCGCAGGAAGACCGGCCACAGGCAGTCCTACACCGAACTGACCGTAGACGACATCATATTAAGCGAGAGCAAATAGCGGGGTAGTCGAATGGCGCATAAGAAGGGTGGCGGCAGTACCAGAAACGGGCGGGACAGCCCGGGACAGCGGCTTGGCGTTAAACGGTACGACACACAACTGGTGACCGCGGGGACCATCATCGTCCGGCAGCGGGGCACCAGGATTCAACCCGGCAACAACGTCGGTGTGGGGAGGGATCATACGCTCTTTGCACTCATCGACGGCAGCGTAAAGTTCGAGCATGTCCGCCGAGACAAAAGGCGTGCCAGCGTGTATCCCGTTGGCGGGGGCTGAATCTATTATGAAGGCCAAAATACATCCGGAGTACTATCCAGAGGCGCGGGTCACATGCTCATGTGGGGAGACGTACACTACCGGCTCCACCAAACCCGAGCTTCGAGTCGAGCTATGCAATCAGTGTCACCCCTTCTACACGGGTGAGCAGCGGATCGTTGATACTGAGGGCAGGGTCGACAGGTTGAAGAGGCGGTTCAATTTGGCGTGAAGTCGGCTTTATGGGGCGAGCAAAGATAGGGGTGAGATTTCTCACCCCTATTTAATTTTGACCAGGCGGCCAGATTGACATGGGTTCGAAAGGGAGTCTCACCTACGGAGGCCAAGCGGTGATGGAGGGTGTAATGATCCGCGGCCAACGGCACGCGAGTGTCGCGGTCCGCCGCCCCGACGGCACCATCGCTCTTCACTCGGAACCTATCAGCACACTCTTCACGGGCAGGCTGCGGTCCGCGCCACTGGTCAGGGGCATCATCGTCCTGATAGAGACGATGGCGCTAGGCATGAAGGCGCTCATCTACTCGGCCAACGTCGCTGCGGAGGCGGAAGGAGAGGAGATCAGCAAAGGCGCCATGGCTGGAACCCTGGCGTTCGCCCTGCTATTCGCGATCGGGCTGTTCTTCCTGATGCCCGTCCTGGCCAGCCGTGCCCTGGAGGGACCGCTGGGGTCGGACTTCGTGAGCAATCTCGCTGAGGGACTGATAAGGCTGGCCATATTCCTCGCATACGTGGTTCTCATCGGCAGGCTGGGGCAGATCTATCGCGTCTTCATGTACCACGGGGCCGAACACATGACCGTCCACGCCCAGGAGCATCAGGTCCCCCTGCAGGTCGAGACGGTGCGCCGCTACTCCACCGCGCACCCGCGCTGCGGCACGGCGTTTCTACTGGTGGTCATGGTCGTCTCTATCGTGGTGTTCGCCTTTGTGGGGCGGGACCCCTTCTGGTGGCTAATCACGTCAAGAATAGTGCTCATCCCGCTCGTCGCGGCCGTGAGCTACGAGACCATTCGTTTCAGCGGATTTCACTCGGGCAATCCCCTGGTGCGCCTTATCGCGGCGCCCAGCCTGGCTCTCCAGAGGCTGACAACCAGGCAACCGGACGACGACCAGATCGAGGTCGCCATCGCCGCGATGAAACATGCCGTGGCCGGCGACGAGAGCATGGCCAAGGCGAGCGAAAACCGGGCCTAGCCTGCCGGGCCGCGTCCCCACTCCACGACGCCCGAGGCCGCTCAGTTCAACGATTCGGGGCGCTCCTTCGGAGCGGCGCTGCTCGCCGGTCAGGGGCGCCTCTTTATTCCACGCACTGTGGCCACTACAGCTGATCGTGTCAGCACCGCGCCTGGGGCGCAGGGGGGGGAATGCCGCTGGTCGGAATACTACACTGCCCGTTCCCCGCAGGTCGCGAGGGTTTTGTGGGCCGCGTTCAGGGCCGAGTGGCCGCCGACTCTTAGCGGTATGCCGTTAGCATTCGCAGCGGTGTGGGAATCGTTCCCATAGACTTCAGGGTTCTCTGCACTTCCTGGACCACGCCAAGATCGAGCGGCCTGGGGTCGTAGAGCGCGCTGTTGGCCCGCCTGCTTATCTGCGCGAAGCCTTGCGGCAAGGGGAGATGTAGCGCCTTGAGGTAGGCGACGTACTCGTCGGGGCTCTGGCCCGGCCGCCGTCGCGGATACCCTCTTCGCTCCAGGCGGCTCAGCGCCATCCTGTAAACGGATCTCACCTTGTCACGGTCGGCGCCGTGCAGTAGCGAGTAGCCTTCGGTGCTCCGAAGGCGCCTGCCGTTGCGATACCGCCGCAGACTGAACACGCCAAGGGCCAGCGCCACCATGGCTGCGGCGTACGGCGCCGCCGTAAGCCACAGCGTTCCGTGGCCGCCAAATGTAGTCGTCACGGCGTCGACTGCATTTGGCGAGCCGCTCACCAACACGCCCCTGAGTCCTTCGCGCAGAGATTGTTGAAGTCCCCTGGTGGCTGCGCCGTGGCCGACGTCTAGGGCCCACGGCGAGTCTGGTCGCGGCGTCGGATCAAATGGTGCCCACCCTAACCGCCTGAACTTGATTTCCACCCAGGCGTGGGCGTCCGAGAGCCGCACCGTGTGGACGCCGGTCAGGCTATTGTATTGGCCGGGCAGGTATCCCGTGACCACCCGCGCCGGCAGGCCCACAGACCTGGCCATTACCGCCATGGCGGTTGCGAACTGGGCGCAGTATCCGGCGCGACGGTCGAACAAAAAGCTCTCGACGACGTCACCCGAGCGCGACAAGGGCGACACGCGCAGGTCATAGTCGAAGTTTTCGAGCAGGTAGCGCTCGATGAATACCGCCCGGTCGTAATCCGTCCGCGCACCCGCGATGATGGACCGCGTGAGCGCCCACACTCGGAGGCTCTCGTTGGAAGGCCCCAGGCCGCGGGCGTATACCCGGTCGGCGTAGTCGCCACGAAGGGCCTGCGGAGTCAACAGGGGGACGGCGGAGACTACCTTGTAGCTATCGGCCTGACGTAGACTCTCGACCTTCTCGGCGACGCTTGCGCCCGAGCGCCATTCGTCGGGGTTGCCCGCGGCGATGAATCCCGGGCTGTATCCTGTGAAGACCGCGTCCGGCTGTCTCACCTTAAGGTAGAAGGACTGATCATAGCTCCGGACGCGGTTGGCCCACCAGGGTACGTCGCTGAATTTAAGCCCGCCTCTACGGTCGGCCACAAGCTGCGCGCTGCCCGCGGACGTCTTCCAGCCTCTGCCATCGTATTCGTCGAGTATCTGGCCTCGCCAGTAGCTGGCAAGAGAGCTGCGGACGTGCATGACCACGTCTCTGCCCTGGTCTCCCTGGTACCCAAGGGGGGTATAGCCGGCCTGCTCCAGAGAAAGCGCGGCGGCGCTGTCGAAGCCGGCGACGGCTTCACCGGCCGGGCCCTCTCCGTCTGTTTGACCCCCAGCCTCCTGCCTGCCTGCCCCGCCGGAGCCATTTGTAGGCGACAGCACGCTTGCGCCGGGTGCGTTCTCCTCCGTCGCGTCCCCGGCAGGTCCCCCATCGTCTGCCTCGACACCGGTCTCCTCGCGGGACGGAAGGAACCGGCTCCAGCGCGCGGGGTCACCGGCGGAGTTGAGTGATGGGGGAGCGGGACGGCCCACCGTCAGGTCCAGCCGGCTGGGCAAGGGTTGGGCATCCATTCCCCGGTTGCTCTGTGGTAATACGGCAAAAACGACCACGGCGGCGATCATGGTCAACGCCACCGTGCCAACAACGGGCACGACCAGCCCCAGCAGCCTCGGAGATCGCAGCACCCTGAGCTTGTCGGCCTCTCCAACCGAGTAGGCAGTAGTCAGGAAGGCTAGTGCTACGACCGCGTACGCAAGCAGGAAGAAGGCGAACTGCGCGGAGAGAGCCCCGTCGCCGGCAAGGAGTATGACAGTCAGGCTCAGCAGCATAGAATCGTACAGGTTGCGTGGACTGCGCAGATTGAAGCTGACTATGGCCTGCACAATGGTCAGTAGTTTCACCAGGGCGAACAGAGACCCGCCGGCGAAGACCGTCGCTAGTTCGCCACGCATGAGGTAAGCCATAATCAACGCGGCGGGGTAGATCGCATAGGTCAGGCGGAATCTGCCCTTCTTGGGCAGGCCGGATACCACGTGTCCAAGCGCGACAACTGCCGTCAGCGCAGCGAAATACGGGACGTCTTCGCTAGTCCACGCCGCGGCTGCTAGGGACACCGCCATTGCCGCGAAGGAGAGGGTGTGAAGACTAGCCTTCCCCTGCCACCACGTGCTCTCCGAGGCGTCGGGCTTCGACGGCGCGGTAGGCGTAGTAGACACTCCGAATTCCACGGTGGTCCTCACCCCTTTTCCTGCCAACGAGCCGCTACCGGCTTATTGACCTTCCTCTCATCACGGTGGCGGGCCAGGAGGGCTCGGCGAAAGCCTCCCGGCATCGGCCGGCCGTGACATCACACCGAAGCCGCCTGTCGAACGCCGGCCCTTGCGGTGCGGGCCGGCGGTTCCGACATCGACATCAGCCGGCTTAACGAGTCCAGCGTCGCACGGAGGTCGCTTCTCCCGCATGGCAACACCGAAAACCCCATCTTGAAGAGCTTCTCGGCGGCATTGGGGTCCTCTCCTGGGCCAAAGTCCCGCAACAAGACCACCGTCAAGTTGGGGGACGGGGACCGACGCTCCATCAGCTTGGCAAGGCTCTCCCGGTCGGCGGCGGAGACGATCAGTACCGAGATCCCAGGTGCTGTGCCATAGTCCAGGAATTCCGCTATCGAGGCGGGAGTCCTGCTTGGCAGACGCGCCAGGTGCTCCAGCACCAGATGCCAGGCGGACAGCGGCCTTTCTTGGGCGCGGGGCCACATTTGGAACGGCCTCCCCTCTAGGAAGCACCGCTGGGCCACAGACGCCGCGATCTTGATGGCGTACTCCAATGTGCTTGTGCGGCCTTCGCCCACGTCTATGTCCTGATTTAAGGCCAGCCTCACTTCTCCCTGGGGGATTCTATCGAACTCTTTCACCATCAGTTGTCCCCGTCTCGCCGAGTTCCTCCAGTGGATGTTTTGAACATAGTCGCCGTGCTGATACTCTCGTGAGGCCCGAAACTCTCCGCTGTGGACGGGTGGGCTCGCGTCGGGAGTGCGCCCCTCCAGAGAGCCGCGGTTGACGTTTGTCTCCATGGCAAGCACCTGGGGATACACCGTCACCTCGAGAGTCGCATCGAGCATACGCTGGGCGCGAAACAGACCGAAGGGTGCCGCCGTCTCAACCAGGATCGGCCCGAGTGAGTACACCCCTCGCCGGTAGCAACGCACGTCGTATTTGGCCGTAATGCTGCCCTGAGGCGCCACCATCCCGACGAAAAACCCGGGTTGCTCTTCGTCCGGGGCTATGAGCGGGCACTCCTCCTGAATTTTGAAGAGGAATGTGGGAAATCGTGTGCGGTTCCGGAGCTCTACGGCAAGGCTGATGGTGTCTTCTTCGAAAACGTCCTTAGACCTGCCACCGGCTCGCGCTATCATGCTTCTTTCCGCCGAGAGCCCCCGCAGGATGAGCCAGGGAAGGGGGATGTTCAACAGGAAGATCGCCACGGCCAGGGCATTCGCCGCGTAGAACCAGCCGATGTGCGTAAACCAGGCCAGTGCATACAGCACGCCGCATACCACCGCCATGGCCACGCCGCGGGTTGTGGGTGTCAGTGGGGTCTCCTACAAGGGCACATGGACGCCGTCGACTATCTCGCTTATGAGGTCCTGGGGCGAAAGGGGTGCGTTTGGGGCCGTGATGACGCGGTGGGCGAGCACGGCGACGGCGACCGTCTTGATGTGCTGCGGCGCCACAAAGCCTTCCCCTCGTAGGGCGGCCAGTGCTTGCGCAGCGCGTTGCAGGTGCACGCCACCCCGGGAGCTGACCCCCAGGACCAGTTGTGGGTGTCTCCGTGAGGCCAGCAGAATCTTGGCCAGATACTCCCTCATTGGGCGTGACACTTCGACCTCCCGTACCTGCGCCTGCATGTCCCGAATGTCGTCTCCGTTCAGCACGGGCTCCACCGCCGGGTCACCCATTTGATTTCGCTCCAGGATCGTGACCTGGTCTTCGGCGCTCGGGTCCCCGATCCTCAGCGAAAGGATAAACCGGTCGAGCTGGGCCTGGGGCAGTGGGAAGGTACCGTACGTATCCACCTCGTTCTGCGTCGCGACCACCCAGAATGGATCAGGGAGCGGGTAGCTTGTGCCGTCGGCGGTGACCTGTCCCTCAGCCATCGCCTCCAAGAGCGCTGACTGGGTGCGTGTGCTGCCCCGGTTTACCTCGTCTGCCAGCACGACGTTGGCGAATATGGGGCCTGGAACAAACTCGAAACGTCCTTCACCCTGGCGAAATATTGAGGAGCCCGTAATGTCCGTGGGTAGCAGGTCTGGGGTGAACTGGATGCGCTTGAAGGTCCCGCCCAGGGAGTGGGCCAGGGAGCGCGCCAGGAGCGTCTTGCCTACTCCTGGGATGTCGTTGAGCAGCAGGTGTCCTCCTGCCAGCAGGCTGACCACGCTGAGCTGGATCACCTCTTGCCGGGCTACCACCGCGCTGGTGACCTCGTCCACCAGCGCATCCGTGTTCTCAACAAGCGACTTGGTCAGCAGCATCCACACTCCTTCTGGCAGGGCACTCAGACACTCTACTTATGGTACACCCAGCGGGAGAAGGGTGTACCCTTGGGTTTCCCAACGCCCTGCACGGAGTTCCAACCCAATATCCGCGCACGCGGCGCCCCCGTCGGGTCCGCACCCCTTTTGGCTCTCAACGGTCTGGGGCCAAAGAAACAGGGACGGATCCCGTTGTCCGTCCCTCATATCTGAGCAAAGAATCCAATGCACGCGGGGGAAGCTTGCGGCTGATTCCAGGGCCAGGCTCCTCGCACCGGCCGTATTCACGTTATCCCGGCACGGGCCAGCCGATCCCCTTCAGTATGCCCCGAAGCTCGGCCACCTCCCCATCATCCGTGGGCAGCGTGGGCGGGCGTGTGGGTCCGGCCGGCTGGCCGACCGCGGCCATCATACCCTTTATATGGCGGTATCCACCTGACCGCTTGGAGGCACTCTCCCTCCACGGTTTGATGGCATTGTTGACGTAGTCCAGCTTCGATTGGGCCTCCTCATAGCGGTGCTCTTCCAGCAGCCGCCAGACCTCCAGGTCGTGCTGCGGGTAGGCGGGAATCACAGCGCTGATGTAGCCCCGGCCCCCGTTCTTGTGGCAGCGCACGGGCTGGCCGGAGTTGTCGATGACGTTGAATATGTGGGAGAACTTGCGCATGTCGTCGTAGTCCTGCCCCTCTCCCGGCTTCCATTTGAGCGCCACCACGTGTTCGGCCGCGGCCAGCCGGAGCATCGTTTCGGCGGTGATCGACTCACAGCCGAACCAGTGAGTGTTGTAGATCATGATGCCGATGTTAATCGCGTCGGAGATGTCCGTGAAGTAGCGAACGTAGTCGTGCTGAAGTGGATGGTGGAAGAGGGGGAGGTCGATCTGTAGGCCGACGGCGCCGAGGTCCTCGGCCTTTTTGGCGTCTTCGATGGTGTGCAGGGTGTCCTTGGTTTTGAGGCCGCAAATGACGACCGCGCCACTGCCCGCCGCGTTGACCACGGTACGCAGTAGATGGGGCCACTCGTCGTCGCCGAGATCAGGTCCCTGGCCCATGGCCGCCGCGACCTTGAGAGGGGCCACATTGGTGCCCAAGCCGTTCTCGACCCACCATTCGGTCAGCTGGGCGGCCCTGGCCAGGTCCAGCCTGAACTCCTCGTCAAAAGGAGTCGGTAGCGTTGCCAAGGTCCCCTTGATCAGCTCTTTCAGCTCGTCGCGCTTCATGGCCTGGTCTCCATTCTCGCGTTAGCGACCTAACCCTGGCGATATCGGGGTCTGCGTACATCGATGTGTCGGTGTTCGATGGGAATCAGTATGGGAGCATGTTCAGAGGCATGTCAAGGACTCCACCGCGGCGCCACCGGCTGCCGGCATGCTGCCTCGGCATTGCTCCGTCGCGGTACGGATTGGCCCTCACACCGCCAGGTCGCGCCTCTCGAACGTGAAGACCGCGATGGCCACCAACACGATGGACATGCCGACAAGGGCTGCGGCGTGTGCCGGGTATAGTCCGTTAGACAGGGGGTCCGCCTCAATATAGTAGTAGAAAGGCGACACCATAGCGCCCTTCTCAATAGCCTCCACAAGCGGCACCAGGGCGTTTATGAAATAGGCCGCGATGGCCACAGCGCCCGCTACCGCGATGCTCAGTCCGCGTTTGCCCGTGGCGCTCCCCAGAGCCAACGCCAGCGTGCCGAAGGCGGTGCCCAGGAACATACCGCTCAGGGTAGCCTCTGCCGCTCGGACGATGCTCAAATCCATATCGACGATCGCGGCTCCGATAAGCACAGACGCCCATAGAACGAGACCCAGCATCAATATGCCTGTAACCATCGCCGCGAACTTCTGTAGCAGCACTTGGAGGCGGGTCGTAGGGTTGGAGAGCAAGATGTCGAGGGTGCCGCGCTCTTCCTCGCCGGCGATGGCGCCGCTGCCCTGAGCGATAGCGAAGATCAGGAAGAGGATGGGCACCAAAAGGGAGTAGAGCTGGCTGTTGAGGTAACCTTCTGGAGACGTCAGGTCGGTGAACCCGCCGCCGAACACCCTCACCAGGGCCTCGTTTTGCTCTAGCAGCTCGCTAAGTTCCGGAACATCGCTCATAAAAGGGTAGAACAGGACGGTGATGATCGTTAGCGCGCTAAACCCGATTCCCCAGTACGTGAGAGACCTGCGCTGGTCTCTTAGTGATTTCAAGAAAACGTTACGTAGCATGGCTCTCCCCCTCACCATAGTAAGACAGGAAAACATCCTCGAGGTGCGGCTCGCGGCTGACCAGCTTGACGACCTCGTGCCGGGCAACGGCTTTGATGAGGGCGTCCGGCTTCCCCATGACCCGGCAGCGCAGTACGTCGTCCTCCACCGTGACGTCACTCACCCCCGGCAGATTGGCGAAATCCGCCGTCGCCACGGGAGCCGCGAAGTGGAACTCCAGCTCATGGAGCGCGCGCTCTCTCAAGGCGGCGACATCCTCTACTGCGACGAGCACTCCCCGGCGTATGATCCCAACTCGGTTGCAGACCCTCTCGACCTCAGGCATGTTGTGAGATGAGATGAACACCGTGCGCCCCTCGGCTTTGACCTCCTCGATCAGACGGTAAAACTCCTGCTGCATTAAGGGGTCCAACCCGGTTGAAGGTTCGTCCATGATAAGCAGCTCCGGCTTGGTCATGAACGCTTTAACCAGACCCACCTTCTGCTTGTTGCCACGGGAGAGCGAGCGGATCTCCCGAGTCAAATCGCACTCAAGGCGTTCAGCGAGGTCCGCGACGAATCGCCAGTCCACGCCGCCTCGCAGGTTCGCTGTGTAAGTCAATGCCTCCCGGCCGGTCAGCTTCTCGTAGAGCATGATATCCCCGGGGAGGTAAGCAAGGCGTCGCTTGATTTCGCGGCTGTTCGCGCGGGAGTCCAGCCCAAATATCGAGGCGCTCCCGCTGGTGGGCCTTATGAAGTCCAACAGGGTGCGAATGGTGGTGGTCTTTCCGGCGCCGTTGGGGCCGAGATAGCCGAACACCTCGCCCTCCTGGACCTCGAGGTTGACGTTGCTGACGGCCAGATGGCCGTTGTACGACTTGCTGAGGTCGTGAGTCTGAATTATAGCGCTCATTGCCTCATCTCCTCGCGGGCGCTCCGTGGGAGCTCGCAGCGTTCAAGCAGGCCCGGGAGCTCGCGCTCATAGAACCCGGCCACGTCCTTGAGCTCCGCCAACCGGTACTTGAGGGCGAGCCGCCGTCTGATGCGGTGAGGGCCCGAGTGGCTGGGGTAGCAGGGGGGACCTTGCGGGCGCGCCGCGGCGCAATCAAATGAAGCGGCAACCGCACGCGCGCCGAGAAGTAATAACATGACCACAGAGGGTCCGAGTTTGTAAACCTTCCCTCACTGTGGTCTCCGTGTACGCTTAGGCAGGGCGTCTGCCCCTACTTTCGCCTCTCCCTTAGCAGGGCCCACACGTCCTCCGGTGTGGCATCGGACGCCGCGAGCAGCACGAGAGTGTGGTACATGAGGTCGGCGACCTCGCGGACGAGCTGGTTTTTATCGCTCTTCACGGCCGCGATGGCCGTCTCGCCGGCCTCCTCGATCACCTTCTGGGCAATGCGGTCTGCGCCCTCATTGAAGAGCTCGGCCGTGTAGCTGCCCTCAGGCATCTCCCTCTTGCGGTCCTGAATCACGGCGAAGAGCTCCTCGATAATTCCCGGGCCCTTGTCCGAGTGTTCGAAGTCGGGAAGCTCGTCGAGGGGCGTGAAGAAACAGGTCTGGTTCCCCGTATGGCAGATGGGTCCATCGGGGTCTACCTGAAGCAGAAGGGTGTCGCCGTCACAATCGACGGATGCCGACTTCACCCGCATGTAGTTGCCGGAGACCTCTCCCTTGTGCCAGAGGTCAGCCCTGCTGCGGCTGTAGAACCAGACGTCGCCTCCCGCTAGGGTACGCTTCAGGGAGCCGGGGCTCATGTACCCCAGCATGATCACCTCTCCGGTGGCGGCGTTTTGCGCGATTGCGGGCACTAGGCCCTTCTCGTCCAGTTGAATCATTCCGTTTCCACCCGCCGGGGCCTCGCCCGTGGGGCGCTCCCGGACCCGGTAAAGGGACCGCTTTGCCCCCGGGACCCCCGGGCATTTGGTATTTCGCAGCCTGGTGCAGCGGCGCTGGGGCGGGCCTACTCCGGCGTAATGGGCCGGACCGGTAAACCCTTTTCGCGCAGGTACTCCTTGGCCTCGCCGATCGTGTGAACGCCGTAATGGAATATGCCTGCGGCGAGGGCAGCGTCGGCTTTCCCCATGACCAGCGCCTCGTACATGTGCTCAGGCGTGCCGGCGCCGCCGCTGGCCACCACGGGGACGGTCACCGTCTCCGAGAGGGACTTCAGGAGCTCCAGGTCATAACCCTGGCGTGTGCCGTCGCGGTCCATGCTGTTGACCACGATCTCCCCTGCGCCCAGCTCAACGGCCCGCATTGCCCACTCGCCGGCGTCGAGTCCCGCGGAGCGCCCGCCGCCGTGGCCGGTGCGGATACGCACCTCCCAGCGTGGGGGACTGCTGCCCGGCACCCGCATGGCATCCAGGCCCAGAACAATGCACTGGCATCCGAAATGGTCGGCTCCCTGCCGGATTAGGTTGGGGTTCTCCACCGCGGCGGTGTTGATGGAGACCTTGTCCGCACCCGCCTGGAGCATCTTCAGCATGTCGTCGACGGAACGGAGGCCGCCGCCCACCGTCAGCGGTATGAAGACCTGCTCCGCCACCTTCGCCGCTACATCCACCATGATAGCCCTGCCATCCGCCGAGGCGGTAATGTCGTAGAAGACCAGCTCGTCGGCGCCCTCCCCGTCGTAGAAGCCGGCCATCTCAACGGGGTCGCCGGCGTCCCGGTGGTCCATGAATCTCACGCCCTTGACCACCCGGCCGCCCTTCACATCGAGGCACGGAATGATGCGCTTGGTGAGCACCGGCTACTTCCTCATCGTCATCATGTACTGCTTGCCGTTCAGGTCGCGTTTCCCGCTTATGCGGAACCCGGCCTTCTTGGTCATGGCCTGCATCTCGTCCATGCCTATGCGCTGCTCCAGCGGGGGCCCCTCGTCCATCTCAAGTTTGTACCACTCCAGAATTACCAGCCACCCAGATGTTTTCAAGCAGCGCCAGGTATCTTTGAGAAGGGCTGCGGGGCTGGTGGCCTCCTGTAGCACGAAGGCTGCAAAGGCGCCGTCCAGGCATTTGTCCTCCAGGGGCAGTCTTCTCTCTTGGGACTTTATCAGCTCCACATTGGTCAGATTGATCGCCTCGAGAGCCTTCTTCGTTGCGTCCAGCATCTCCTGCCGGATGTCCAACGCGTACACCTTGCCGTCGAACAGGTACTTGCCCAGCGGTATCGCGAAATATCCCGGACCGCAGCCGATGTCGGCGACGACGTGATGCGCCATCATGGGGACCGATGACAGCAGCCTGTGCGTATCCAGGCTCTTGCGCCTATCAGAGGATACCAGGACATCCATGTTCTGCGGGTCGAATTTCACCTTCGTTGGCATCTAGTCACACCTCTATGCAGGGCTCTCGGTTGGACTGGCTAGGGCGTCGATGGCTTCCAGAAGATCGACATCTCCAGTATAGACCGCCTTGCCGACGATCGCCGCCTCCACGCCCAGCTGAGACATTCTTGCCAGGTGTCCCAGCGATGAAATCCCGCCCGCCACCAGCATCTTGAGACCCGTTCGGCCGATCAAGTCCTCGATGGCGGCGAAGTTCGGCTCCGTGAGGGTGTCGGTTCTTGTGACGTCGGTGTACACGAACCGACGGACACCAATGGTCTCGATACGCTCGACCAGCTCGGATGCACGAACCATCGTGTTCTCGGTCCAGCCCCGCACTGCGACGTAGCCGTCCCGGGCATCGACGCTGACCATGACCGCCTCGGCGCCAAGCTCCCGGCACACCTCTTGAATGATGTCCGGCCCCTCGATCGCGGCGGTGCCCATTATGATCCTGCTGACGCCAAGCGCTATGCTCTCCCTGGCGTCCTCGAGGGTCCGTATTCCGCCGCCGAGCTGCACAGGCACCGGAACGGACGAGGCTATGTCCCCAACGAGCCCGGTGTTTACGGGAGCGCCGTCTTTCGCACCGTCCAGGTCCACGATGTGGAGGCGTACCGCCCCCTCACGTGCCCAGTGAATGGCCACGTCCAGGGGCGATTCCGAGAAAACAGTCTCGCGGCTGTAGTCTCCCTGGAACAGCCGGACGCACCTTCCGCCCCTGATGTCTATGGCTGGAATCACTTCCACTCGCGACCCTCCCGGACCTCCCTAGTCAGGCGGACAAAATTCTGGTAGAGCCTCAGGCCCGTGGCCCCGCTCTTTTCGGGATGAAACTGGACGGCCACAACGTTGTCCCAGGCGGCGGCGCTGCAGAACTCCACACCGTAGGTGGTGGTGCCTGCCACCACGGAGTCTTGTTCCGGCTCGGCGTAGTAGCTGTGGACGAAATAGAAGTAGGCGCCTGAGGACACTCCGTCCCAGACGGGGTGCTCGCCACGAAACTCCACCTGGTTCCAGCCCATGTGTGGGACCTTGTCGCCGGCAGGCAGACGCCTAACGCGCCCCGAGAACACCCCAAGCCCCGGCTCCACGCCCTCGTCCGATCCCTCAAACAGCAGTTGAAGCCCGAGGCACACACCGAAAAACGGCTTGCCGCTGGCCACGACGTCCTTGATGGGCTCCACCAGACGCCTCGCCTTCAGCTGGCGCATGGATGAATCGTTGGCGCCCTGGCCGGGGAACACCACCGCGTCGGCGCTAAGGATATCCTTAGCGTCGCTTGTGATGACGGCCCCGGCCCCAAACTTCTCAAGCGCCTTCTGGACACTGCGCAGGTTGCCAGCCTGATAATCAACTATGGCGATGGTGGGGCCGCTCATTGTAGCAGCGTTATCGTAACACATCGCGCCGCTCGGCTTGGGGAGAATGTCGCCGAATTCACCCTCTTGGGGCAGGACCTCGGTCGGGCCATCGGCGAGCCCAGGATGAGGGGTTTGGGGCGGCCCCGGACCTCCGCGCAAGGGCGCGCTGGCCCTTTGCGAGTCCCGCTGCTTCCGACAAGGGAGCCAGCTGGCGTCAATGAGCCATTCATGTGAGGTACCGCTTGACCTCACCCCCGGCCCCTCTCCGCTCGCGGAGAGGGGAGCCTGAGAGCTGGTCCCGTGCTTGAATCACGTGGGGTGAGGTCTCGGCATCCGGAAGGGAGCCGTACAGCGTCAATGGCGGTTTGTGTAAGGTGCCGTTGACCTCACCCCCGGCCCCTCTCCGCGAGCGGAGAGGGGAGTCAGAGAGCTGGTCCCGTGCTTGAATCACGTGGGGTGAGGTCTCGGATTCCAATAACAGCAGCAGCCCCTATGTTTGGAAGTTGGAAGACCTTCCTGTCCAAATCTGGTGAGGTACCGCTTGACCTCACCCCCGGCCCCTCTCCGCGTGCTGTATAGACCGGGGACATAGCTTACACATGTTCGGGGACATGGTGGACACCATAATAGGCATGACTTCATTACAAGGAGGTGGTCATGCCATGGAAGGAGATGTCCGTTATGTCTCAGAGGAGAGAGTTCGTGGAGCTGGCGCAGGCTGAAGGCACCAACAAAAGGGGCCTTTGCCGTCGCTTCGGGATCAGCCCTACGACTGGATACAAGTGGCTTGGGCGTTTCCGTGAAGGGAGCGAGGCAGGCCTGGTCGAGCTGCCGCGGCGGCCTCACTACTCGCCTGCACGTACCCCATCGCAGGTTGAGCAGGCGGTGCTGTCTGCCCGTGCGGCCCATCCGGCCTGGGGAGCTCGTAAGCTGCGACGGTGGCTTTTGGACCGCAGGGATGTGTTTGAGGCGGACATGCCGGCCCCCAGTACTATCACGGCGATCTTGCGTCGTCATGGCCGCATTGACCCCGCCGAGGGGCCCAAGCACCGTTCCTGGCAGCGATTTGAACACCAGGCACCCAACGACCTGTGGCAGATGGACTTCAAAGGCCACTTCCCCCTTACCCGAGGACGCTGCCACCCTCTGACTGTTCTGGACGATCACTCTCGGTTTGCCTTGGGGCTGCAGGCCTGCGGTAACGAGCAGGGAGAGATGGTGCAACAGCGCCTGACGGCTATCTTCCGGCGCTACGGCCTGCCCAACACAATGTTGATGGACAATGGCTCCCCGTGGGGCCATGACCAAGACCACCCCTACACACCTTTTACAGTCTGGCTGCTGAGGTTGGGCATCGGAGTCAGTCATGGACGCCCTTATCACCCTCAGACACAGGGAAAAGATGAGCGCTTCCACCGAACCATGACCGTTGAAGTGCTGCAGGGGAGCAGCTTCACTGATCTGGCGCACTGCCAGAGAGCCTTCGACCTGTGGCGGGACATCTACAACTTGGAGCGGCCCCATGACGCCCTTGACCTTGCTACTCCGGCCACCAAGTACCAAGTGAGCCAAAGACTGTTTCCCGAGGTCCTTCCACCCTTGGAGTACGAACCAACCGACCTGGTACGCCGTGTTCACGACAAAGGTAGGCTCCAGTTGTTTGGCCGTATCTTCAAGGTACCTAAGGCCTTCAAGGGCATGCCAGTGGCTATTCGGCCGACAACTGACGATGGAGTCTGGAACGTCTTCTTCGCCACTCATCAAATCGCCCAGCTTGACCTCAGGCACGATGCCTAACATACTCAAATGTGTCCACCATGTCTCCGAACACCCGTCCACCATGTGTCCGGTCCATACACTAAGCCGGAGGGGCCGCTGTGTGTCTCCTGAGAAGCACATTAACGGCGTCCCAGGTCTTGAAAGAGCAGGATGGCCAGCGTACGCTATCGCTGCCGAGAGACCGGCTTCCCCGACGTCTCCCGCCCACGGGGATATTGGGAGTCCCGGCTCGGAGGGAGACAGGGCGTCCAGATGTTTAGCTCGAGTGAGAGAGCGCGGCCGCCGCTGGTGCCCAATGGGGCCGGGCCTATGCGCACTGGCATCGTTGGCCCACTCGCCGGGCACCCCTGGGTCGGAATAGCCATCGCGATCATGCTCGTCATGGGGCTGGCGGCCTACCTTCGCCTCCTGGACCTGACTGGGCTGCCCCCACCACTGCACATCGATGAGGCGGCACAGGGCGTCAACGCCCTGGAGATCATAGATGGCAAACGTTCAGTCCTGGAGTACGGCTGGACACACCACTTGAACACGGCGTTTTTGCCCACGGGCATTGTCCTCAAGCTCTTGGGACCCACCGTCTGGAACCTGCGGATCACCGAAGTTGCCTTTGGACTCGGCGCCGTGCTCCTCACTTTCTTCCTCGGGAGGAGCATGTTCTCCTGGCGCGTGGGGTTAATGGCGGCGACGTTGCTATCGTTCAACCACTTCGCCCTGGCCTTCAGCCGAATCGGGCTGGTCAACCAGCAGTCCATGACTGTGGAACTGCTGGCCTTCACCCTGCTATGGCAAGGGTTCAGCCGCCGGCGCCGGCTGCCGACCGCCCTTGGAGGGGCGATGGTCGGCGTTGGCCTCTACCTTTACTTCGGCTCCTGGGTCGTTCCGGTCATCCTGGGCGCTTTCGTCGTGTGGGCGCTGGCGCTGCGTCGCAGAGAAGCGCGGAAGGCCTGGCGCCTGGCCCTGTGGGGCGTGCTGGGGTTCGCGCTGGCCATCCTGCCATGGCTCGCATTCCCTGTCCTCAAACCCGATGAGTTTCGCCAGCGACCCACCGAGGTATTCATCCTGAGCGACCTGTACCGGTACAAAAAAGGGTGGGGAACAGAGAGCACCGTTGAGGTCCTTCGACTCCAGGCCTATCACACCTTCAAGGTGTTTTACCGGGGCGGCGACACCAGCAATCAATACGGCTACGATGCGCCCGTGCTGGACCCGGCGGGGCGATGGCTTTTTTTCATCGCCATCGGCGCGGCTTTACTCTCGGTGCGACGGGCGCCTTACCCCGAATCCACCGAAGGAGGGCGTCGGGTTAGCGTCCTGAGGCGGCAAGAAGGTGCTCCTGTGCTTCTGGGATAATGGTTTTGTAGCAAAAAAACGGCCCCGGAAAAGGAGCACCCAGTAGATGCTGCCACGCAACCACCCCGACCGGATCCAAATCACCTTCGACGACCGCCGCTTGGTGGCCAATGCCGGGCTGCTCCTTCCGGCCACCCTGGCGCGGCACCTCGGCCTGCCCGAACTCGTCCGGCAGCGCCTCGACCTGGGCGATGCCCCGGGGCGGGCGAACACGAGCGACAAGATGATGACGCTGGTGGCGTCTGCGCTGGCTGGGGGCGACTGCATTGACGACGCCGATGTGTTGCGCACCGGGGGGACGGCCTGCACCCTGGGCGGCACTCTCAAGGCGCCATCCACCCTGGGCACCTTCCTGCGCAGCTTCCGGTGGGGCCACGTCCGTCAACTCGACCGGGTGAGCCGCGAGTTGCTGGCCCGGGCTTGGCAGGCCGGGGCGGGACCCGGCGACGGGCCCCTGACCATTGACCTGGACTCCACCATCTGCGAGACCTACGGACTGGCCAAGGAGGGCGCCCGCCACCACGGCTATACCGGCAAGCGGGGCTACCACCCGCTGCTGGCCATCGCCGCCGGCACCGGAGACGTGCTGATGTCCCGGCTGCGCGAGGGCCGGGCCAACACCGCCCGCGGCGCCGCCCACTTCCTACGGGAGACGGTGGGACGGGTGCGCTACGCCGGGGCCAACGGACGACTCACGCTACGGGCCGACAGCGGGTTCTACACTCATGGCGTGGTATCCGTCTGCCGCAAGATGGATGTCCGCTTCTCCATCACCATCCGCCAGCACAAAAGCCTGCACAATCTCATCGAGGCGATACCCGAAGATGCCTGGACGCCGATTCCTTACTGGATGGACGGCGCCGCCGATGTGGCCGAGACCACCTGCACCCCCTTCCAGGCCGAGGCGGACGCCGCGCCGGTACGGCTCATCGTCCGGCGGGTGAAGCCCACGCCCGGTTCCCAACTGGCCCTCTTCGCCAAATACAGCTATCATGGCTTCATCACCGACCGGGACGGGGAGTTGCTCGAACTGGAGGCTGACCATCGCCGCCACGCCGAGATCGAGAATGCCATACGCGACCTCAAGTACGGCGTCGGGCTGAACCATCTCCCCTCGGGCCGCTTCGCCGCCAACGGCGCCTGGCTGGCCGTCCAGACGATGGCCCACAACCTGGCCCGCTGGACGGCGCGGATCGGTCTGGGAGAGCGGATAGCCACCACCAAGACCCTCCGGCGGCGGTTCTTCTCCCTGGCCGGACGGCTCACCCGCTCGGCACGCCGGTTGACCCTGCATCTTCCGGATCGCTGGCCTTGGGCTGAGAAGTTCAGCCGCGCCTTGGCCCGGCTGCGAGCCATTCCACTCCCGGCCTGACGGCACCGTCGGCGACCGACCCACCCACCGGACAACCGAAGATCCCCGCAGACTCGTGCCAGCCCGGTCCGAGAGAGTTCCCTGCTGCGTATTCTCTCGCCATCCCGCGCATCGCAGCTCCCGCAGACGGCCATAGGGGCCCCTGTGCGGCGATGAAGACCGTCCGCCGACCTCCCTACCCCAAATGGAACCCAGGCTATTTCCCCTGTAGCTCCCTCACCCCCCTTCCGCTTTCCTCACGCCGTCCATCGGTGTCCTTCGGTGGATTCGGGCTAACGCCTTCCTGCTCATCTGGTTCGGGCTTACCCTGGCCATCGGGGGCATCCTGACCGACACACCCCCTTTCGTGCCGAGACTGGTGGGCCTCTTCCCGGCCACCACGCTCCTGGTGGCGCTTGGCCTGGTCAGGCCCGTTGAGCTGCTGAAGCTGGAGGGCATCAGGTGGGTCCCACATTCATGGAGGCTGGCATCGACGCCCGCCCTCGCGAGACGGCTCATGGCGCCTGCCTTCCTGCTAGCCTTTGCCGTCATCTCGCTGTTTGGATTCAGATGGCACTATCAAGCATATTTCAGGGACTACCCGGTGACGCCTTACGTCATTTACTGGCCCTGGATCGGGCCGATGAGCACCATAGGCGACTACCTATCTTCGCAAGAGAAGGGCACGCAAGTCTACATCTTGCGCACACAGGGTGTGTACGCCGCCCATCCCATCATTAGGTTTCACACCTACGGTCGGGACCTGGCCCTGGAAGACGTGCGATGTCCCGGTAGCCCGTGTCGCATACCGCGGCCGGCAGACGGTGTCCGAGCAGTGTACATCTCGTTACCCGAGACCCGGAACATACTGGAGCAGGTGCGGCAAGAGCTGCCGGGTGGAGTTGCCCGCACCTTCACCGGTCGCGCCGACCCGGATCGGACCATCTCCGAGATATTCGTGGCGTACGAGGTGCGAGAGTAACGGCAGCGGCGAGTGCCGGCGCCGCCCCTTGCTGATATAATCTGCCGGTGCCGGAGGTCACCGGATATGAAGATTTACACCAAGAGGGGCGACAGAGGAGAGACGGGTCTCCTGTTCGGAGGTAGGGTGTCCAAGACGGACCCCAGGTGCGAGGCGTACGGCGATGCCGACGCGGCCGTATCTGCTATGGGGCTCGCGAGAGCCCTGTGCCAGAATCAGCGTGTTAAGGAGCTCCTGCTTAAGGTGCAGCGCGAGATGTTTGTCGTAGGCGCAGAGCTTGCCACTGACCCTTCTCAGTACCAAGTTCTGCGGACCAAGTTCTCGGTGGTTACCGCCGACATGGTGACCAACCTCGAGGGCTATATTGACGAGGTGGACGCGGAAGTAGACCTGCCCCGTGCCTTTATCGTCCCTGGTGGTTCCCCGGGGTCGGGGGCGCTTGACCTCGCGCGCAGCCTTCTGCGCACGGCCGAAAGGCGCGTTGTGGCGCTCGACGAGCAGGGGAAGCTGGTGGCCACCGAGGTGCTGCGCTATTTGAACCGCCTCTCGGACCTACTGTTCATGCTGGCCCGTCTGGAGGACAAAGACCTACCCGTGGAGCTGAGCACGGGGGACGGCCCTTAGCGCAGACCTCACCCACGGGGATCAATGGCGAGACCAGCTCTCAGACCCCCCTCTCCGCACGCTGTATGGACCGGACACATGGTGGACGGGTGTTCGGAGACATGGTGGACACATTTGAGTATGTTAGGCATCGTGCCTGAGGTCAAGCTGGGCGATTTGATGAGTGGCGAAGAAGACGTTCCAGACTCCATCGTCAGTTGTCGGCCGAATAGCCACTGGCATGCCCTTGAAGGCCTTAGGTACCTTGAAGATACGGCCAAACAACTGGAGCCTACCTTTGTCGTGAACACGGCGTACCAGGTCGGTTGGTTCGTACTCCAAGGGTGGAAGGACCTCGGGAAACAGTCTTTGGCTCACTTGGTACTTGGTGGCCGGAGTAGCAAGGTCAAGGGCGTCATGGGGCCGCTCCAAGTTGTAGATGTCCCGCCACAGGTCGAAGGCTCTCTGGCAGTGCGCCAGATCAGTGAAGCTGCTCCCCTGCAGCACTTCAACGGTCATGGTTCGGTGGAAGCGCTCATCTTTTCCCTGTGTCTGAGGGTGATAAGGGCGTCCATGACTGACTCCGATGCCCAACCTCAGCAGCCAGACTGTAAAAGGTGTGTAGGGGTGGTCTTGGTCATGGCCCCACGGGGAGCCATTGTCCATCAACATTGTGTTGGGCAGGCCGTAGCGCCGGAAGATAGCCGTCAGGCGCTGTTGCACCATCTCTCCCTGCTCGTTACCGCAGGCCTGCAGCCCCAAGGCAAACCGAGAGTGATCGTCCAGAACAGTCAGAGGGTGGCAGCGTCCTCGGGTAAGGGGGAAGTGGCCTTTGAAGTCCATCTGCCACAGGTCGTTGGGTGCCTGGTGTTCAAATCGCTGCCAGGAACGGTGCTTGGGCCCCTCGGCGGGGTCAATGCGGCCATGACGACGCAAGATCGCCGTGATAGTACTGGGGGCCGGCATGTCCGCCTCAAACACATCCCTGCGGTCCAAAAGCCACCGTCGCAGCTTACGAGCTCCCCAGGCCGGATGGGCCGCACGGGCAGACAGCACCGCCTGCTCAACCTGCGATGGGGTACGTGCAGGCGAGTAGTGAGGCCGCCGCGGCAGCTCGACCAGGCCTGCCTCGCTCCCTTCACGGAAACGCCCAAGCCACTTGTATCCAGTCGTAGGGCTGATCCCGAAGCGACGGCAAAGGCCCCTTTTGTTGGTGCCTTCAGCCTGCGCCAGCTCCACGAACTCTCTCCTCTGAGACATAACGGACATCTCCTTCCATGGCATGACCACCTCCTTGCAATGAAGTCATGCCTATTATGGTGTCCACCATGTCCCCGAACATGTGTAAGCTATGTCCCCGGTCTATACACGCACGCGGAGAGGGGGCCAAGGGGTGAGGTAGAGCGGTAGCATGTCAACTACGTTGAGCGAAGTTGCTAAAGTCCACCCGTTCCAGTCCCGCGGACGGGGTAGCGGGAGTGGCTGGCTGATGGCCGGGGTATGGTGAACTGGTCATGAATAGATATCTACTTGAGGCTGCAGGATTGCGGAGCCGGCGCTAGCGGTACCGGTGGCTGCCGCGCAAGCCGGTCCACAGAGTGGCCAGCAGCAGGAGGCCGGATGCCACGCCCGCAGCCACCTCTAGCTGCCACAGGGGCAGACTCACGCGACTGGAGGCAGACGCAGCCGCGCCTGGGACCGCCTCGGCCTCGGCTGCGGCCGCCGGGGCAGCCATCGCCACGGCGGGCGCGGGCGCTGGGGCAGCCATCGCCACGGCGGGCGCGGCCGCTGCGATGGTGGGCGACTCCGCTTGCGGCGCCTGCTCCACAGGAGCGGCCTGCGACTCTATCTCCGGCGCGGGTGCTGGCGCTGGGGCCGGAGCCGGCGCTGGTGCAGCCATTGCCAGGGCGGGTGCGGGCGCTGCGGCCGGAGCCGGAGCGGGTGCTGGGGCAGCCATCGCCGCGGCGGGTGCGAGTGCCGAGATCTCGGGCGCTGGAACGGCTCGCGCTGCCATTGGCGCCACGGAGACCTGTCCCGTCTGCTCAATGACATCGAACACATCTGATAGCACCAGAGCGGCAAGCAGCAAGGCGGCCATCGACGTTGCAAGACCGGTGGCCCACACGTAGATACGGGTTTCTCGAACGGCCGGGGGCGCAGCCTCGAGCGTGAAGGAGCGGACCGGTGCGATCTCCGGGAGCTCCCTCAGCAAGCCAACCGTCGTCCTGAGTGTCTCAAGGTCACGCTGGCACTCGTCGCATGACGCCAGGTGACCCTCCACCCGCCGGGCCTCCGCGTCGTCGACCTGCCCATCGATATACGAGGAGAGCAGCGTGCGGAGCTTGCTATGTCTTCCAACTCCCAGCATTCCAGACACCGTGGTCGCTTCGTATCACCGGTCTCGGGCAGCCCGGCCGTAGGCTCGGCGGACTGCTAACACTATACAGGACGGTATAGGTTGGATAAAGGTTCCATTACTGTCCCCCGATTGGGGCCGGTTACTCGATCCGCAGGTTCTCGACGGTAGTGGGGGCGAGGTCCGGGGCGGCCCGTGACGGCCTGGCAGACGCGCGGACGCACAGTGCCGTCCGGCTCTCGCAGCCGGATATGCGGCCCACAAGCCGGACCGCCTTCGGGCGCTCCAACCCGCTTGGCACGGGCCTCGTCGAGCCGGTTGATGAGAAATGGAATATACTATGGCTCTCGTCTAGAATGGCGTGTTGCCTGGGTCCAGGTAGCTTGATATTGGGAATGTCGGCGAAGAGGTCGGCCGCGATCACCGACGTAAGCCGGAGGCGGATCGTGTATAGAGACTGGACGCTGTTGTTGCCGCTAGCCACAGTTGCCCTTGTCGTGATCCCTCTCGCTGGCCTCGCCTGTTCCGAGTCGGCGGTCACGGAAACGTCTAAGAACCCAACTGAGTGGCTGGATTACAGTATCCAGACGCCGTCCTACCGGATCATGCTAAAGACCGGGCCCAGGGTATCGATGGCAGTGATGCAAATGGGCGCGACCATGACTGCGGTGGATCGGGGACAGCCGGTCAACCACCATCTCGAGGTCCATATTTTCGATAGGAGCACTGGATCTGAAGTGAAGGACCTGCTCCCCACGGTTAGGATAACGGACCCGGCAACAGGAGAATCCAGGGAGTTCGGCGCCGATGTTCATCCCGCCGGCCAGACCCCATACGTGAAGGCGTGCCTGCTTTCAAATCACCGCGCCAGCGAGCCTCACTTCGGCGACAACCTGTACCTCCGAGACGGGACGTACACAGTCACCGTCAGTGTCGGCAATGAGGGCGGAGTCGCCAAAGTGAGTGTAGTGGAGACCACCGGGTAATCCAGCGTGTGTTCAGGCGCATAGGTGAGCCCGCAGAGGGAGGGAAAAATGAGGCCTTACCAGGCTACGAAACGGCTACTGGCATGGTCTCCCGCGCTTGCCGCGCTTCCTATTCTGATGGTCGCCTGCGGGGGAGGAGTGTCCGAGGAAGAGCTCCAGGCGGTCCAGGGTGACTTGCAGGCCGCGCAGGCGCAGGTGCAGACGTTAGAGGCAGAGAAATCGGACCTGGAAACAAAGGTCCTCGAACGCACACTGGAGGACATCGGAGTAGTGGTGACAATCAACGAGCTCATGGCTTTCCAGCCGACCGTCGTCGAGCTCAAGCCGAGTTCGGCTAGCATCCAAATGGTCACGAAGCTCCCCACCACGTGCTCAATTGCCCACGGCATAACGACCGACTATGGTCAGATTTCCACCGACGACTCCATGTCTCGTGGAGGACATACAGACCATTACCATACCCTGAGGGGGCTGCAGCCGGACACCGTCTACCACTACAAGTGGGGTCTTCTTGGCCCCGACGGGACGTTCTACGCCAGCACGGACCTCACTTTAAAAACTCCGCCTTCGGGCGGCGGCGCTTCGCCATAGCGGGGCTGCGGCGTTCCGGCTCGGGCAGGTCCGGGCCAGGACCGGCGCCCGCCACGCGCCGCACCTCCTGGGCACCCCGACAGCGGGCGACTACGGCATATAACCTGAGGTGCTGGTTTTGGAATGCCCCAGCTTACCTCCCTCGCCCGACGGGAGAGGACGGGGGTGAATCGGGGAGCGTCTCGTCCCTGAGGGTCGGGTGGGGCGGCGCTTACCTCCTCTCCCTCGACGGAAGAGGACGGAAATGCATCCGGTTTGTGCCTTCTTACCCCCTCTCCGACTGTATGGACCGGACACATGGTGGACGGGTGTTCGGAGACATGGTGGACACATTTGAGTATGTTAGGCATCGTGCCTGAGGTCAAGCTGGGCGATTTGATGAGTGGCGAAGAAGACGTTCCAGACTCCATCGTCAGTTGTCGGCCGAATAGCCACTGGCATGCCCTTGAAGGCCTTAGGTACCTTGAAGATACGGCCAAACAACTGGAGCCTACCTTTGTCGTGAACACGGCGTACCAGGTCGGTTGGTTCGTACTCCAAGGGTGGAAGGACCTCGGGAAACAGTCTTTGGCTCACTTGGTACTTGGTGGCCGGAGTAGCAAGGTCAAGGGCGTCATGGGGCCGCTCCAAGTTGTAGATGTCCCGCCACAGGTCGAAGGCTCTCTGGCAGTGCGCCAGATCAGTGAAGCTGCTCCCCTGCAGCACTTCAACGGTCATGGTTCGGTGGAAGCGCTCATCTTTTCCCTGTGTCTGAGGGTGATAAGGGCGTCCATGACTGACTCCGATGCCCAACCTCAGCAGCCAGACTGTAAAAGGTGTGTAGGGGTGGTCTTGGTCATGGCCCCACGGGGAGCCATTGTCCATCAACATTGTGTTGGGCAGGCCGTAGCGCCGGAAGATAGCCGTCAGGCGCTGTTGCACCATCTCTCCCTGCTCGTTACCGCAGGCCTGCAGCCCCAAGGCAAACCGAGAGTGATCGTCCAGAACAGTCAGAGGGTGGCAGCGTCCTCGGGTAAGGGGGAAGTGGCCTTTGAAGTCCATCTGCCACAGGTCGTTGGGTGCCTGGTGTTCAAATCGCTGCCAGGAACGGTGCTTGGGCCCCTCGGCGGGGTCAATGCGGCCATGACGACGCAAGATCGCCGTGATAGTACTGGGGGCCGGCATGTCCGCCTCAAACACATCCCTGCGGTCCAAAAGCCACCGTCGCAGCTTACGAGCTCCCCAGGCCGGATGGGCCGCACGGGCAGACAGCACCGCCTGCTCAACCTGCGATGGGGTACGTGCAGGCGAGTAGTGAGGCCGCCGCGGCAGCTCGACCAGGCCTGCCTCGCTCCCTTCACGGAAACGCCCAAGCCACTTGTATCCAGTCGTAGGGCTGATCCCGAAGCGACGGCAAAGGCCCCTTTTGTTGGTGCCTTCAGCCTGCGCCAGCTCCACGAACTCTCTCCTCTGAGACATAACGGACATCTCCTTCCATGGCATGACCACCTCCTTGTAATGAAGTCATGCCTATTATGGTGTCCACCATGTCCCCGAACATGTGTAAGCTATGTCCCCGGTCTATACACGCACGCGGAGAGGGGGCCAGGGGGTGAGGTAGAGGGGGTGCTTACCTCCGCACGCGGAGAGGGGGCAAGGGGGTGAGGTACAAGGGGTGCTTTCCTCAGCTCGCTGGACAGACTCGCGTGGGCGTTTCGGCTACAAATTACATGAAGGAGATTAGGTAATGGCAGACGAAAGTACTCGAGTCGCGATAATCGGGTGTGGGCGTCTTGGACAGATATACGCAGAGGCGTACACCGCCTACCCCGATACCGAGATAGTAGCGATCGCGGAGTACAACCCTGAGCGGCGCGCAATCGTTGGCGATCGCTTCGGAGTAAAGGCGCTCTATCCAGATGCCGACGCCCTTTTCGGCGATATCGTGCCGGACGTCGCCTCGGTCGTGCTGCCGGTTAGGCACGCCAAGAACGCGGTGATCGCGGCGGCCCAGGCCGGCGTGAAGGGCGTCTCCACTGAGAAGCCATTCGCGGCTACTTTATCGGACGCCGATGAGATGGTTGAGGCATGCTCTTCGCGGGGCATCGTGTTCTCCGGAGGCAGCCTGCAGCGCGCGATGGACGAGGTGCAGGAGGCCGCCTCTTGGATTCGGGCCGGCAAGTTCGGAGAGATGACCGGCGCCAGTGTGCATCGTTGGGGGGATGGTGAGATCTCTGGTGGGGGATGCCAGCACATATCTGTCCTCAGGCTCTTTACGGGCGCCGAGGTCTCGGAGGTCATCGCCTGGGGCAAGCCCCAGGAGTTCCTGGAGAGTGACACCGACACCGGGCTCATCGTCAACGGCCGGTTCAAGATGACCAACGGAATGGAGGTGCCCGTATTTGGGGAGGATACGCCGTATATTGGGGTGGACATTTGGAGTGAGGATGCACTGGTCCGGTGGGACTGGGCGCCGCCCGAGATTTACCAGGGCTTCGACGATAGCGGTGCTCGTGTCCGTATTGAAGCCGAATATAAGCCCTATCAGTGGGACCGCTTCTGGTATACGACCGGGGCGCTCCGCTCGTTCCTGGACTCAGTCCGCACCGGCAGTGAGCTGCGAATCTCCGGCCATGACCTCAGGCAGGCGCTGGAGGTTGCCATTGCCGCCAAGGTGTCGGCGGTGTCTGGGAATGTGCCGGTCAGGCTGCCCCTCGAGGACAGGTCTCTTACCCTGTATCCCCGCGACTACAGGTGGCAGGGTGGTGACGTCTCCGGAGAGGTGCAGACGGCCGAGGAGGCCGCCGCTGCCTGGGTCCCGAAGCCCAGGCCGACGCCGGCGTCACCCTAGTGCTTCTGAGTTGGCGGTAGAGGTCGCTCGGGTCTGGCCCCGGCCCAGAAAGTGGCCAGGGCATGAGTGGCCAGGATGCACATCAGAGGCGCCAGAGGGAAGTGAAATCTGTCCGAGCCGAAGAAGACGGCGTGGACCAGCGCCCAGTATCCGATGACCAGGACGATGAGTACTCCAGGGTGTTGCCACCATCCACGCAGGACCGATATGCTGACCAGGGCAAGGCCCAGCACCGTGAGATAGTAGTGCTGCGACAGGGTTGCCATCGCTCGCCGTATGAGGGGAGTCACCGCCCGTCGCAGGTCCCGGGTGGCAGTGTTCGCGGCGTAGACGTCGCTGGCGAACAGGTGGTAGACCTTTTTGGGCATCAGGGCTAAGACTCTGAGCGGGTGTTGACTCGCGAACTCCAGCGCAAGGCGGTACCCCTCGGCGTCACGCTCCGCCTCTCCCGCAAAGTTGCCCGGATTTTCCAGTGGGTTGCCCGGCGGAAAGTAGAAATATCCGGTTGCCTCGGGATTGTTGCCGATCCACAGGTTTGGCCCTCCGCTGGTGCTCAGCAGGACCGGGGCCTCCATCCGCACAAGGTTGCGGACCGTCCAGGGCGTGATTACGGCGAAGCAGCACACAAAGGCCACCGTCAGCCGTGATGTCGCGGGCTTGAGGCGCACTCCGGCGATCAGCCACCAGATAAACAGGACTACGGGGAGAAACAGCACGAGCGTCTTGACCAGGGCGGCCAGGCCCACCGTGGCGCCGATCAGGCCGACGTACAGATAGTCTTGACGGGCGACGGGTCGCCGCAATAGCAAATAGATGACCAGAAGCAGCAGCACCGTGAAGAGGATCTCCGTCCCCAGCAGGTTAGTAAACAGGATCTGGCTTGGGAACAGGGCAACGAGCAGTCCGGCCACCCTCGCCCGCGTCAGCCCCACAACCCTCTTGGCGATCAGATACGTCAGCACGCATATGAGGGTTCCCAGCAGTGCGTTGAGCAGCATCCCGGCGAGCCAGCTATGGCCGAACAAGCGGTACACCAGGGAGAGCACGAAGGGGTAACCCGGCGGCCAGAAGCTCGTGGGCGCGCCGTTGTGCTGGTAGCCGAGGCCCGCCGCCAGCTCGGCCGCCCGGTCGTCATACCAGGAGAAATCTCCCATGGGCACGGTGGAGAGGACCAGCGCAGATACGACCCGTGGGACTAGACTGACCAGGCCCAGGGCCGACAGCCACCGTCGTTCGCTTGCCGCCGAGATCTTACCTATCAGGCTGTGTAGAGCGCCTAGCAACATCTCACTTGCACCATGGTGATACGTCCGGCATCCGAGATAGTTTGTGCCCCGGACTCGGTGTGCAGTTCAGATTCTAACCGAGTTGCGCCGGGTCCCCTGCACGGAGGTCCTTTGGGGGCTCCCGAGACTCGCCAGGGTGGGACGAGAGCGGATGATGCCAACGACGCCAGATGACCTCTATAAACCCGAATCCACCGAAGGACACCGATGGACGGCGTGAGGAAAGCGGAAGGGGGGTGAGGGAGCTACAGGGGAAATAGCCTGGGTTCCATTTGGGGTAGGGAGGTCGGCGGACGGTCTTCATCGCCGCACAGGGGCCCCTATGGCCGTCTGCGGGAGCTGCGATGCGCGGGATGGCGAGAGAATACGCAGCAGGGAACTCTCTCGGACCGGGCTGGCACGAGTCTGCGGGGATCTTCGGTTGTCCGGTGGGTGGGTCGGTCGCCGACGGTGCCGTCAGGCCGGGAGTGGAATGGCTCGCAGCCGGGCCAAGGCGCGGCTGAACTTCTCAGCCCAAGGCCAGCGATCCGGAAGATGCAGGGTCAACCGGCGTGCCGAGCGGGTGAGCCGTCCGGCCAGGGAGAAGAACCGCCGCCGGAGGGTCTTGGTGGTGGCTATCCGCTCTCCCAGACCGATCCGCGCCGTCCAGCGGGCCAGGTTGTGGGCCATCGTCTGGACGGCCAGCCAGGCGCCGTTGGCGGCGAAGCGGCCCGAGGGGAGATGGTTCAGCCCGACGCCGTACTTGAGGTCGCGTATGGCATTCTCGATCTCGGCGTGGCGGCGATGGTCAGCCTCCAGTTCGAGCAACTCCCCGTCCCGGTCGGTGATGAAGCCATGATAGCTGTATTTGGCGAAGAGGGCCAGTTGGGAACCGGGCGTCGGCTTCACCCGCCGGACGATGAGCCGTACCGGCGCGGCGTCCGCCTCGGCCTGGAAGGGGGTGCAGGTGGTCTCGGCCACATCGGCGGCGCCGTCCATCCAGTAAGGAATCGGCGTCCAGGCATCTTCGGGTATCGCCTCGATGAGATTGTGCAGGCTTTTGTGCTGGCGGATGGTGATGGAGAAGCGGACATCCATCTTGCGGCAGACGGATACCACGCCATGAGTGTAGAACCCGCTGTCGGCCCGTAGCGTGAGTCGTCCGTTGGCCCCGGCGTAGCGCACCCGTCCCACCGTCTCCCGCAGGAAGTGGGCGGCGCCGCGGGCGGTGTTGGCCCGGCCCTCGCGCAGCCGGGACATCAGCACGTCTCCGGTGCCGGCGGCGATGGCCAGCAGCGGGTGGTAGCCCCGCTTGCCGGTATAGCCGTGGTGGCGCGCTCCCTCCTTGGCCAGTCCGTAGGTCTCGCAGATGGTGGAGTCCAGGTCAATGGTCAGGGGCCCGTCGCCGGGTCCCGCCCCGGCCTGCCAAGCCCGGGCCAGCAACTCGCGGCTCACCCGGTCGAGTTGACGGACGTGGCCCCACCGGAAGCTGCGCAGGAAGGTGCCCAGGGTGGATGGCGCCTTCACCGTGCCGCCCAGGGTGCAGGCCGTCCCCCCGGTGCGCAACACATCGGCGTCGTCAATGCAGTCGCCCCCAGCCAGCGCAGACGCCACCAGCGTCATCATCTTGTCGCTCGTGTTCGCCCGCCCCGGGGCATCGCCCAGGTCGAGGCGCTGCCGGACGAGTTCGGGCAGGCCGAGGTGCCGCGCCAGGGTGGCCGGAAGGAGCAGCCCGGCATTGGCCACCAAGCGGCGGTCGTCGAAGGTGATTTGGATCCGGTCGGGGTGGTTGCGTGGCAGCATCTACTGGGTGCTCCTTTTCCGGGGCCGTTTTTTTGCTACAAAACCATTATCCCAGAAGCACAGGAGCACCTTCTTGCCGCCTCAGGACGCTAACCCGACGCCCTCCTTCGGTGGATTCGGGATAAAGGGTCGCTACCCTGCCGATTGGCCAGCGACCGGGGCGTCAGGTCGAAGAGGGTCTCGTGGCCGTGGAAGAATCGCTCCAGTTCGTCGACCATCAGTGTCAGGAAGCGCGTTTGAGCGGTAGCGGTCCCACCCGCAATGTGAGGGCTCAGAAAGACGTTGCGGAGCCCGATGATCTCGCTATCGGGTGGGATCGGCTCCGGGTCGAAAACGTCCAGGCCGGCGACGATGTCTCCTCGCTTCAGGCGCGCAATCAGGGCCTCGGAGTCAATGATCGCGCCCCGCGAGACGTTTACCAGCACCGCTCCGGAGGGAATGAGCTCCAGCTCACGCTGGCCGATCATACCATGCGTCCGCGGCGTTATTGGCGACAGGCAAACGATCGCGTCGGACTGTGAGAGGATGTAGTCGAGGGAGGTCTGTAGAAAGCCGAGAGCGTCGGCAATCTCTCGGGGCAGATAAGGGTCGTACACGCGGATGTCCACCTCGAAGGGTCGCAGGAACTTGATCAACCGCCGGCCGATATGGCCACATCCTATCAGCCCAACACGTTTGCCCGTGAGCTCGCCTCGAAGAAAACCTGGATCGTCGCGCGGCCGGTCGTCGAGTTCGCCCGCAATGATCCGGCGAAAGTGCGCGCCTGCATTGCGCAATGAAATGAGTATCAACGCCAGCGCCCACTCAGCAACCGGATAGGACGAGGCGTTGGTCGTGTCCACCGTGCGGATGCCCCGCTCCCAGGCGCTTTCCACATCGATCCGGGCTGCGAACCGATCGCCTTCCAGCTCGCCGATTATCTGGAGCTTGGGCGCACGGTCCATCACTTCGGGACCGATCAGCGGCGCTCCGTGGCAGACGACGATGCCGGTTGCGTCGCCTACGCGTTCAAGAAGCTGCGCCAACGCGGCCGGGTCTTCGTTGGGCCCAAACCGCTTCCCCCCTTCGCACACAAACCACTCCAGGTCCGCAAAATCACTGATCCGGTCCAAGTCCGACGGCTCTATGTAGGTGTCGCGGACCCGCTGATTACAAACCAACAGCACCTTGGGGCGGGTTGTCGTCATGGGTCCAGACCTCCTCAGAGGCATCGGTAATCTTGCCGATCTCATCGGCAAACAGTCTGGGAAAACTCAAGAAGCCGAAAGCCTCGAAAGATCTCAGCTATTGCTCCGAAAGTCTCATTGTACCTTTTCCTCCTTTTTTGCCTGATTCCCACAGCCAGCGGTACGGCTCCATCCTGGCGAATCGCAGCTATTCTGGCCCCTTTGGCCTTGTCTCTCCGCTAAGCCATGTTTCACCCTTGGGTTGGGTTCAAACCCACCCCTACATTCTAACCCGACAGCATGACCTAAGATGCTAATCTGCGGACGCGGTCGCTTCTGCAGGCTCAGCCACCTCCACCCGCAGGTCCGGTAACCAGCCGAGGAAGTTGGGCAGGTACCAGTTCCAGTTTCCCAGCAGCCGCATACTAGCCGGCACCAGTATCGAGCGCACGATCGTCGCATCCAGGAAAATCGCGACCGCCAGTCCGAATCCCATCTGCTGGTTTCCCACCAATTCACCGGAGGCGAAGCCGCTGAAGACCGCAACCATGATGACCGCTGCGCCGGTGATGAGGCCGGCCGTTGCCCGAAGCCCGTAGGCGACCGCCTCGGCATTGTCCTTTGTCTGGTCATATCGCTCTCGGACCCGGGTCAGCAGGAACACGTGGTAGTCCATGGACAGGCCGAAAAGCACGGAGAACAGGAACAGCGGTATATGAACGTCGATGACATCGGTCTGCTGGAAGCCCAACAGATCGGCGCCTACTCCCTTCTGGAACACAAGGACCAACAGCCCGTAGGCCGCTCCTACGGAGAGCAGGTTCATGATGATGGCCTTGGCGGGGACCACGATGGAGCGGAAGACCACGGTTAGCAGGATGAAGCTCAGTCCCAGGACCAAGGCGATAACAATTGGGGTGAAGCGGCCTATCGCATCGAACGCCTCTATGACGACGGCCTGGGTCCCAGTCACCAGGACATCGGCCTGGACCCCGGCGAAGGCCTCGGGAATGTACTTGTCGCGAAGCCTCCTCACGGCTCCAAGTGCCTGGTCACTGGCTGGTTCGCCGGCTACCGCGGTGGTCATAAGGGCGAGGTCTCCTGTGTCATTAGCCACCAAGCTCGGCTGGCCAAAGAAGTCGGGGTCCGTCGCAATGGCGTCCCGCAGGCGCTGGATTCCTGCCTGGACAGGCTCGGAGTTCACGTCGCCGTCGATGACGATCTCTGTCGGGACAGCCACCCCGACGGAAAACTTCTCTTCCAGCACCTCAAACGCTTCCCTGATCTGGGTGCCCTCGTGATAGGTATCGACGCCGTTGTACCCGTAGCTGTTCATATCGACGGCGGATACAGCGGCAGCTATCATCAGCCCGGCAACCACCACCAGGCTGATTACCGGATGCCTCATGACATTGCGAGTCATCCAATTCCAGAAGCCTCCGCTATTTCCATCGACTTGCCGATCGAGGCGGCGCCCTATGAAGGGCACTCGCAGGGCATTGACCCTCTTGCCCAACAGACCGAGGACCGCCGGCAACAGGGTCAACGCGGCCATCACGGCAGAGATGACCACCAAGATGGCCCCAATGCCCATGGCCGGGAAGAAGTTTATTGGAACGATGAGCATGCCGGCCATCGCCACGACGACGGTAACCCCGCTAAAGAACACCGTGCGGCTAGCCGTCGCGCCCATACGCGCTATCGCATCATGCGTGTCCAGTCCCCGTCTAAGCTCCTCCCGAAAGCGGGATACGATGATGAGGGAGTAGTCGATGCCAACGGCCAGACCTATCATGGCAATTACGAAGACGGCGAGAGCATTGATATCTACGGCTTGCCCGACCAGCGCCGTTGCGCCGAAGGCCACGATGATCGCCACTATGGCCAGTCCAACGGGTATAAATGCCGCAAGCAAGGCCCCGAACAATAGCACCAGGATGATGAGCGCCACAGGGATGCCAATCCCCTCACCTTTTGCAATGTCTTTGAAGTAGAGCTCGGTGAACTCAAAGTCAGCGCTGGAATTGCCCGCGACCAGTACACGGAACCCGTCCCTCCCATTGGCCTCATGGGCTATATCCAGGACCTTCTCAATGTTTACCAAGGCCTCAACGACGGTCCCCGCCATGACGAAGGGAAGGATGGTCGTCTGCCTGTCGGCGGATACCAGCGATTCGTCCCCAGACTGGTAGTGATGGGTGCCCCCTCGATGACGTCATCGCCCTGGGCGATGATTTCGCCGTACAGCTCCTCTACACGGTCCCGGAAGGCCTGGTCGTCGACCGTCAGGGTCGCCGACTGGACCGCAACTACCTCGGTTGCCTTTCTCGGCCCTCGCAGGCGTTCCTCCAGCAGCGTGTCGGCTCGCTGGAACTCGGGGTCGTTGGTAAACGCGAACTCAGTGGTCAGCGCGTCTTCCAGCAAGGTGCCGATTATTCCTACGGCCGCAACGAGGACGACAATCCAGACTGCGACGGTGGTCCAAGGATGTCGAGAGCTGGCGCGGGCCAGACGTTCTGTGGACAGATTCAGCTTCAATGTGGGCCTCCTTAGATACCTGGGTTTGGTCTTTGCTTCGGCTCCTGCGCCGCCGACTTTCTCAAGGCTTACTTTCTCCATGGTTCCCTCCTTCGGTCTGTATCGCATCTCCAGACGAACTATCCTGCTACGTAATGCCGTACGGTTCGACCACTCGCTTCACTGACAGCAACGGCAGGCCAAGGTCACGGATTCGAACGATCACACCATGCAGCGCCGCCTGGTCAACGACCGGTCCGACCAGCACAGTCGTACCATCCTCTTGGAGGTGTATGGCCAGGCCCCCAAGCCAGTCCGACCAGCGGTCGTTGAGGTGACCTTTCACTCGAATCCGGTAGGACTCCGACATACCCTCCTCCTGAACGTGAACCTAAACCTGATTTTGATGCGTCTCATCCCGAGCAATGCGGTTTGAAATCTTTCGATCAGCGCAACAAGATCATGATCGCCACTATGATCGCCACCAGAGGGGCCGCCATGATGAAAAGCTTCAAGGGGCTCTTTACCATGGATCGAAGCATGCCGAACCTAGTGCCTTCTGGCACCAAATACATGTGGCACTTTGGGCACTTTCCGGAGCTCGGCTGACGAACTTCCCGATGCATGGGGCAAAGATAGACATTTCCCGCGTTTTGGCTTTGATTCGTCGTTTCCATCTCGGTCTCTGCTTTCTCAACAATCGATTATTGACAACGCTGATCGCATCTCAAGTGTCCTGGTAAACCAGGCAACGCGTCAGCCATCGAAAGGCGTAACTTGGGGGGTTTACGGGGGTTTATTTGAGGTTACGTCAATAGGTGTGTAAACGACATCAGGCGGCGACCTTCTCAGCCGTTGATTCAATGGCGATTCCATCCGCATACTGTGCACCGAGATAGACGTCTTCGATCAACTCAGGGGCCTTCAGACGCCTGAAGCGCTGTTCGGCGACCATCAACATTTTCCAGATCACCGCTATCGCCCGATCGACCCTCTTGTAGCGCTTGGCGGCATCGGTCCGAAGCCTGAGGGCCGCGAAGGGTGATTCTACCGGGTTCGTCGTGCGAAGGTGCCCCCAGTGCTCCTTTGGGAAGTCATAGAAGGTGACCATGCGGTCCCAGTCCCGCTCCAAGGCCTCTGAGGCCGCCTCGTAGGAATGGTCGCCGCACCACCTGGTGAACACCGTCCTGAGCCGCTCAGCCTCTGTCCGAGTCGGCGCGTAGGGGATAGTACCCAGCATGAGCTTGGCCTGGTCCTGTTGTCGCTTTGGAAGCTTGGCGAGCACGTTTACGATCTTGTGGTTCCAGCAGCGTTGCTCTGCCGCCTGCGGATAGACGTTGCGCAGAGCTCCCCAGATGCCCAGGTGTCCGTCTCCAACCACCAGCCTCGGGCAGCTCAAGCCCCGGCGCTTGATGTCCCTGAGTACCTCGGACCAGTTCTCTGTGGACTCCCTGTATCCGGGAACAGCGCTCACCACCACCTTGCTCCCGTCGCTCAGGGCCGCCATCACCACCAGTACCGCCGCCTTCTCCTTCTCAAGACCAGCCTTGACGTAGACTCCATCCACCCACATGTAGACCACTTCCAGGTCATCGAGGGGCCGGCTGCGCCATTGGGCAAGCTCATCGTTCCACTTATCCTTCAACCGGGCCACCGTGCTCGCCGATACCGGTGCGTCCTCTCCCAGCAGCCCCCGCAAAGCCAGATCGAAGTCGCCTTCGGATAGACCGTGCAGGTACAGCTCGGGGATCAACTCAGCAACCTTCCTGGTCCTGTTGACGAACAGCGGCAGCAGCCGGCTCTCGAACTGCTCCTCGGTATCGCGGACTCGCGGCCGCCTCAGCTGTATCGTTCCCGAACTCAGCGTAAGCCTCCGGGCTCTGCCGTATCCGTTCCGATAGCCGGTATCTGTCCGAGTCGGATCTGAGCGCCGACTTCGCCCTTCCCAGAAACGCCGTCACCTCCTCCTCCAGCAACTCCTGGATCAGCCTCTGGACCTGGCTTCGCACCCAATCCTCCAACTGCTCCCACTCCGGCCTTGACTCCGACCTACTCTCAGTGCTTTCCTTCCTCATGGGCGGTCTATCTCCTCTCTTGGGCCTCGAGCCCGTGTTGTTCAGAGAGAGGGTACACCGCCTGACTGTTTACACACTTTTTGAAGATACCTCGTTTATTTCAGCGAAGACCGGAAGGGGCTTTGCACTAAAAGGCGGAATGCCGAGGCGTGGTTCGACAGGCTCACCACGAACGGAGCTATAAACCGACCGTTCGCCCTGAGCTTGTCGAAGGGCAATTTATACGACCGCGCCACTTCTTGTGCAAAGACACCGGAAGGAGGTGGGGGAGGCCAATAGAGGAGGGCGGAACTTACAGGAGACCGAGCTCCGTGGCTTGGGCGACAGCCTGGGTGCGGCTGCGCACGTTGACCTTGGTAAAGATGTTGTTGAGGTGCTTCTTGACGGTGCCTGTGGCGAGGACGAGTTCTCGCGCGATTTCCCGGTTGGACATGCCGGTGGCGACGAGGCGAAGCACCTCAAGCTCGCGCTCGCTTAAGGGTTCGTCGAGTGGCTGCGCCACCGGAGACGCGGGACCGGTGGGACCTCGACGCGTCGGGGCCCCCGCGTCAAGCGCGTCCAGCAGCTTGCTCACATACGCCGGCGCTATGCCTTGCGAGGCCGCCCGGCGTAGCAGCGCCGCCATTGGCGCGCCTTCGCCCACAAAGACGCGGACGTAGCCCTCCGGCTCGGCCAGGGTCAGGGCCCGTTCCAGCGGCACCAGAGCAAGGGGGGTGTTGCCCTGCGCCACGTGAGCGAGGGCCTGCAGCACCAGGATTTCGATGACGCTCCCCCTCCCTCCTTCTTCCGCCGCTTGCAGGAGGCGCTCCAGTAGTCCAACTGCCTCATGAATGGAGCGGTTTGCTCCACGGTCGCTCTTATACCGGGCGATGAGCACCCTCGCCAGGGTGACGTGCTCGAACTCGCCTAGGAAGCTGAGGTCGTCATCAACGGACAGGCCCCGCTCACGCACCCAGCCCTGGGCTTCAGCCAGCCTGCCCTGCGCAACCCACACCTGCGTCTTCAGCGCCGCTACGGGACGCACGTCGGGGTCGGGGCCCCTGATGTACAGGCGCTCTGCCTCGTCGAGCAGGTCGTGAGCTCCGTCCAGGTCTCCTCGGGCCTCCTTTATTCGTGCCATGGCAACGTACCAGCGATGCCGCGTTTCCGGTAACCCAGCGTGCTCGCCCAGCTCCTTGCTTCTCAGCAGTTGCCGTGTGGCGGCTTCCAGATCGTCACGCTCACGGTGCAGCTCACTCAACCCCACATACAGGTCCGCCGTTCCCCATACAGGCTCACCCTGCTCCGTCGCAAGCTGCAACGACTGCTCACATGTTCTTACTGCCTCGTGCAGACGGCCTTGCGCCGTCCTTATATCCACAAGGACATATGTGCCCATGATTGCGAAACGGATGTTGCCGGCCATCTGTATACTAGCCATGCCATCGGCAACGGAACGGTGGGCCGCCTCTAGCTCTCCGCTGGTCCAGGAGGCGATCCCCAGGAACCAAGCTGCAGCTCCGCGCCAGAAATAGTCACCCTCAGGCAAGAGGTCGAGTGCCCGCCGAGCGTATTTCACGGTGCCGGGCACATCGCCGAGAGCCCCGGCTTGATAGGCACGGGCGATGGATATCGATCCCGGTAGAGATCGAAATGCCTCTTCGTCCACGACTACCATCTCGGTCGATGGGGCCTCCGCTCGCTCGCTCGTATCTGCCGTAGCGTCGAGCCAGCGTTCGGCGTCCCGCAGGCGGGTCTCGGCGGCCTCCAACCCGACGCCACCCAATGAGGCAAAGGCATAGTACACGCTGAGCACGGGCCTGGCGCGGACCAGCTCGTCCGGTAGCGCCTTTAGCCATTCAAGCAGCGTGGGCTCCTGACTGCTGCCGAGCATTGCTCGCGCTGCCAGCTCGACCAGGCCCGCCGCTCGCTCGAAGTCCTCGCCGGCGAGAGCATGGCGGACCGCGTCGGACGGCAGACCGTTGTGCTCGTACCACTCGCTTGCACGCCGATGCAGGATCGGTACTCGATCGGGCTGCTCCTCCATCGAATGCGCTTGGAGAACGTCTCCGAAGAGGTGGTGATAGCGATACCAGTGACGCTTATCATCGAGCGGGACGACAAACAGGTTGCCTCGCTCCAGGGCTTCCAACATCCCTTTGCCATTTTCCCGGTCGGTGACGGCATCGCACAGCGGGCCACTCAACCGGTCGAGAATGGAGGTCTGGAGTAAGAAGCTCCGGACACGTTCGGGCTGACGCTGCAGCACCTCTTCGACCAGATAGTCCACGATGTACCGGTCATCTCCAGCGAAAGCCCTTATGAACCCGGAAACGTCCTCTCGCCCGTGCATCGAGAGCGCGGCCAGCTGGAGCCCCGCGATCCAGCCTTCGGTCCGCGTCTCCAGGGCCGCCACGTCACCTGCCGTCAGGTCCAGACTCATTACGTCGTTGAGGAAAGCAGCCGCCTCATCGAGGGTGAAACGCAGATCGGCAGCCCGTAGCTCTGCCAGCTCACCACGACCTCGTAGGCGGCTCAACGGCAAAGGCGGATCGGCGCGGCTAGCGATGATCAAGTGCATCTGTGGCGGCAGATGGTGAGGTATCTTCAAAAAGTGTGTAAACAGTCAGGCGGTGTACCCTCTCTCTGAACAACACGGGCTCGAGGCCCAAGAGAGGAGATAGACCGCCCATGAGGAAGGAAAGCACTGAGAGTAGGTCGGAGTCAAGGCCGGAGTGGGAGCAGTTGGAGGATTGGGTGCGAAGCCAGGTCCAGAGGCTGATCCAGGAGTTGCTGGAGGAGGAGGTGACGGCGTTTCTGGGAAGGGCGAAGTCGGCGCTCAGATCCGACTCGGACTCAGATACCGGCTATCGGAACGGATACGGCAGAGCCCGGAGGCTTACGCTGAGTTCGGGAACGATACAGCTGAGGCGGCCGCGAGTCCGCGATACCGAGGAGCAGTTCGAGAGCCGGCTGCTGCCGCTGTTCGTCAACAGGACCAGGAAGGTTGCTGAGTTGATCCCCGAGCTGTACCTGCACGGTCTATCCGAAGGCGACTTCGATCTGGCTTTGCGGGGGCTGCTGGGAGAGGACGCACCGGTATCGGCGAGCACGGTGGCCCGGTTGAAGGATAAGTGGAACGATGAGCTTGCCCAATGGCGCAGCCGGCCCCTCGATGACCTGGAAGTGGTCTACATGTGGGTGGATGGAGTCTACGTCAAGGCTGGTCTTGAGAAGGAGAAGGCGGCGGTACTGGTGGTGATGGCGGCCCTGAGCGACGGGAGCAAGGTGGTGGTGAGCGCTGTTCCCGGATACAGGGAGTCCACAGAGAACTGGTCCGAGGTGCTCAGGGACATCAAGCGCCGGGGCTTGAGCTGCCCGAGGCTGGTGGTTGGAGACGGACACCTGGGCATCTGGGGAGCTCTGCGCAACGTCTATCCGCAGGCGGCAGAGCAACGCTGCTGGAACCACAAGATCGTAAACGTGCTCGCCAAGCTTCCAAAGCGACAACAGGACCAGGCCAAGCTCATGCTGCGTACTATCCCCTACGCGCCGACTCGGACAGAGGCTGAGCGGCTCAGGACGGTGTTCACCAGGTGGTGCGGCGACCATTCCTACGAGGCGGCCTCAGAGGCCTTGGAGCGGGACTGGGACCGCATGGTCACCTTCTATGACTTCCCAAAGGAGCACTGGGGGCACCTTCGCACGACGAACCCGGTAGAATCACCCTTCGCGGCCCTCAGGCTTCGGACCGATGCCGCCAAGCGCTACAAGAGGGTCGATCGGGCGATAGCGGTGATCTGGAAAATGTTGATGGTCGCCGAACAGCGCTTCAGGCGTCTGAAGGCCCCTGAGTTGATCGAAGACGTCTATCTCGGTGCACAGTATGCGGATGGAATCGCCATTGAATCAACGGCTGAGAAGGTCGCCGCCTGATGTCGTTTACACACCTATTGACGTAACCTCCAGATGGTCAAGAAGAAAGGCAACGCCCCCGTGGACTGGCTGTGCGTCGATAACATGGTAGTCGTCGAGGATGAGGGCGAAGTCGTCCTGGATCGCATTGAGTTCATTGATCAAGGTCGTCAATACCGGCTCAATGGGTGGAGGCTGAGGCAAATGCAGCAGAGAGAGCGCGCTCTCGCCAAGCCCGGAATGCACCGTCTGCAGTGCGGTGATGAAGTAGGCCCAGAAGAGCGCGGGGTCGTTGTCGCTCTGATCAAGTGAGACCCATGCTGCGGGCCGTTCGGTGGCCGGGGTAGCTGCCAGCCATTCCGCCAGCACGGTACTCTTGCCGAAACCCGCCGGCGCGGAGACGAGGGTCAGCTTGCGCTCGGTCCCCTGGTCCAGGCGTTCGATCAGTCGCGCACGCGGGGTACCAGACCGGTACGCCACCTGGGGACATAGAGCTTCGTCTCAAGTAGAGGGCTTGTAGCGACCGTCTGTCCAGACGAGCCAACCATAGGGGAATTATACGCCAGGGCTGCTGATCAAACACAGAGAGAGTTGTCTACGGCGCCCCCGCCTTCGCCGCACCCGTCTAGACCTCGACCCTGTGCTCTATCTCAACAGTGGCGGGGCTGGTCGCGCCGAACACAAGGTCCTTGGCGCGGTCGTTTGCGCCCACGCAAACGAGGTGGTAGCGGTCGGGGGACTCTTGCACCGGCAGCATGAGCTGCTCCTGCTCCATCGGAGACAGCTTGTACAGCCACTTCCATGCGACCCTGACCTTGTCGGGGACGTTGAAACTGTTGATCAGCTCTCGGGCCGGCCTCTTTGCATGAGCATGCAAGAAGCTCTTGGCCGCTCGCTTGCTGAAGCCGTCTGCGGCGATCGGTCTGGCGTGCGCGGGAGCGATCAAGATGAGCGTGCTGCCGCGCGGGCGGTCCTCGAACTCCCCCGCGAGGCTGGCAATGTACTCCCCGCCGCCCATGGTGCAGCTATAGGCGATGGTTCTTAGCAGGCCCTCGGCGGTGTTGTTGCCCTGGTCTCCCACGTCTTTCTCCGAGCCTGTGCCGAAAACGGTTATCGTGCTCGACTTCTCCTCGAAGCCTTGCTCCACGTGGAATGGCTCCCACGGCGTGTCCTCCTCGTTTTCGGCGACCAGCATCGGGAACTTCCGTGTCGTGCCGATCGTGTCCATGTCCAGATGGCCGGGGTACCAGTGGCCCACGTTCTTGAGCGTCAGGAGGAGGGCCCGCCCGATCGTGATGTTCACCCTTGACTGCCGGCCGGGCCCAAGGGTAGCCCGCTTGGAGTTGATGCCAAGCTCCCTGGCGATGGGCCCGTTGACCACCCATAGGGGGCCGTTGGCGCTCGTGGACATCAGCATGCCCCGCGCCTCCTGGGGGTCAAGCTGAGTCAGGGCTTTGGCCCCGGCTATGACCACCGGCAGATGCTCGGGTGCGCACCCGGCCATCGCGCAGTTGACGGCAATCTTGTGCACCGTGGCATAGCCGGTGCCCGGAGGCAGCATGCACACCACGTGGTCCGGCTGCAGGGCCGTCCCCTCGAGAATACTGAGTACCCGCTCCTCCGTCGGGGGATACAGGGGGAACCCGTCCCCCCAGTCGTTGCCGATGAAATCCTCGTTGAACTTGTCCAGGGCGTCGAGCTGGTCTACTCCCTCGTAGCTCTCCAACGACGTATCGTGTTTCTCCCGAAGAGTCGCCGACTCCAGGGAATAGCCGTCTTCGGTAGTCGTCAGCACCTTGATCACTTCGCCGATTGCCGGCTCGGTCTGCTCGACGGTCTCCTCGACGGTGATGTTGTTGTACACCTTGGGGACGACGGTGAACCTGATCTCTCTCATCCCAAAGGCCTTGGCGCTGGCCGCCGCGTCTTCCTGGAACCCGTTCGACAGGATCGTACAGGTGGGTATTCCAGCCTTCTCCAGCTCGACCATGTCGTGGATCATCCACGACGTGCACGACCCTCAGTCGGCCGTGCAGCCAATAGCGACGTCAATCTCTGACTTTGCCTGCTCCAGAATAAAGCCGGGAGTGGGAAGGGCGCCGCTGTAGAACCTGAGCTTCACGTCGGGAATGCGACTCTGGATCAGCTCACCGGCTCGCCTCAGCGCCACGTCGCCGTTGGCCTTGCCGTTCCACACCAGGCCTATCGTCTTTCCCTCGAGGCTGTCAGGCCTCGGCGCCATTGGGGTGGCCTCCAGGTCGCCGAGAACTGGGGCAACGGGGTTATGCACATCCAGCCTATACATATCTTCTCCTGTGTACCTGCGTCGTTTCCGTCCCTCTATCGGGCGGGCACGATTTCAACGTCGGCGATGTACGGGGCCCTGGCCTCGCACATCCGCTTGACCATGTCCCTGAAGGAGTCCGGGGACATCACGCACTCGGGGCACTCCTCGTTCGTCCCCTCGAAGTACTTGATCCTCAAGATTCCGTCGTCAACCCCGAGGGGCTCGATGACCACGCCCTCGTTGTCGCGGGTGGTCATCCGCATCGTGCTGATGACCAGGTTGACCTTTTCGTCCATCGTACACCTCCGGCTCTCCCCAACGGTGATAGAAGACGGGAACGCGGATTTTCACCCTGCGCCCGCTGCTGCTGCGTCGGTGAGATTATAGGCGGGCCACGAAGCGGTGACAAGTCAACCCCTTGGGCGCGCGGACTCTGGTAACGAGCGCTCCATCAGGCGGAGCCGCACGCGGCGCCTGGGCGCGCACGCTCGCGCCGCGACATACTCAAGGCGTGGGGTTCTCGCTGGCACAGGCTGGTCCGCCTGCGGCGGATGGTGTGTGCAGAGAGGCGAAGCCCGGGGGCCTGTCCTGAGCCCTGAGGTGGGCCAATAGTGCGTTTCCTACCGATGGCCCTCAAAGCGGAAAAGCTACTGCTTCCCCGCCTTGGTCACCGCCTCTATCATCGCCTGAATGTAGCCGTTGGCGAAGGCCCTTCCCCGGTGCCCCCACTGCGTGTCCTGGAAGGTCTGCGGCACGTGGTCGTCGATGAAAAACCCATCGAAGCCCACGTCACGGTAGATGGTCATGGCACGGTACATGTCTACGTAGCCCGTGTTGATGAACTCCTCGTGGAAGCTGGGGACCTGCCCCGAGACGTTCCTGAAGTGAACGTATCGTATCTTGCGGCGCTCCCCAAAGTAGCGGATCATCTCGTAGATATCCTCGCCCTCCATCTCCGAGAAGGTGCCCTGGCAGAACTCGATGCCGTTAGAGTCCGACGGGTATATCTCGATCAGACGCTTGTAGGCCGAGAAGCTGCGCAGTAGCTGTGGGATGCCGCCGAGCACGGGGACCGGCGGGTCGCAGGGGTGGATCCCCAGGCGGATGCCCTCCTCCTCGGCGACGGGCGTGATGACCTTTATCCAGTACTCCAGGTTCTCCCACATCTCTTCCTCGGTGTACTCCCGGTCATGGGTAAGGGGCAGCTTGCCGGCCTCGTCGTAGTCGAAGGCCGAGGCGACTGCGTCGCACCGGATGGTCCCCGGGGTGGTGCGCCAAACCTGCGACGGCATCCAGTGGTACCCGAACACCGGTATGCCGGCGCGGGCGATGTTGCGGATGGTGAATATCATGTTCTCTGTCTGCCGGTCCCGGTCCGGGCCCCGGAGCATGATGTGGTCGTAGAATGACACCGGGACATTCTCCAGGGCGGAAAGCGTCAGGCCGTACTGCTCCACGGTAAGCCGCAGCTTGACCAGCTCCCCGAGCTGCCAGCGGCCTCCGGCGCCGGGCAGGTTCGCGCTGTTGAGCAGCACATCCGTCGCGCCGAACTGCGCGCAGAAGCGGAGGTACTCCGGTGTAGCCTCTCTGAACTGACCGAATCCAGCCCTCATTGCTGCCGCTCCCTGAACGCTCCCGATTGTCAAAGGACACCATAGCTTCGATGTCGGTGTGGATTGTACGGCCAGTAAGCCTGGAAGGCAAGACGGCTTGGTGACATGGCTGGTGGCACGCCGACCTGGAGACCGCTATACTGCCAGCCGAGCAGGAAGGCGGCGAAGGCGTGCTCGGACCTCAAGTCGGGCGCCTACCCACTGGCATGCTGATCCCGCACTAGGCGGCGGAGGGCGTGTGCAGAGGGGGCGAAGCCCCCGGCGCCTGTCCCTTCGCTGAACTCAGGGCAGGCTCTGAGCTTGTCGAAGGGCAAGGGGCAGGGGAATTCCCCATATCCCCGAAGGGTGGGTGGGCGGGATATGATGCCATCACACCAAGGTTGATTCCCTCGCAAAAAGGCCTGTTTGAGATGAACCCTGGCGTGCGAAGGGGCCTGGAAGGGAGGAGGCCACGGGATGCCGGCTGCTGGGCTCACCGCACCATCTGCCGCGCTCAGGACAAGCGTGATCCCGTTGCGGTACCCCTTCCGTGGCTCAGGGCACCCGGTGGAAGCTGTGGAGCGGCGCCCTCATGCGGCCGCGACCGCAGGTACCGTCCCGACCGCCCGCTGAGCCGTGTTCTCCATCTCCACCAGGCGTGCATGGACCATCCGCTTGAAGTTGCACGCCAACGTCTTCAGGTAGACGGCAAGCCGCACCCGACGGCCCCCTCGCACCCGCAAGCGCCCAAGCCCGTGGGCGCGCTTGAGCTCGGAGTTCGTTCCCTCGATCCCGGCCCTTATGGCATACCGCTTGCGCCACTCCTCGGTGGCCCGGTTGAAGGATAAGTGGAACGATGAGCTTGCCCAATGGCGCAGCCGGCCCCTCGATGACCTGGAAGTGGTCTACATGTGGGTGGATGGAGTCTACGTCAAGGCTGGTCTTGAGAAGGAGAAGGCGGCGGTACTGGTGGTGATGGCGGCCCTGAGCGACGGGAGCAAGGTGGTGGTGAGCGCTGTTCCCGGATACAGGGAGTCCACAGAGAACTGGTCCGAGGTGCTCAGGGACATCAAGCGCCGGGGCTTGAGCTGCCCGAGGCTGGTGGTTGGAGACGGACACCTGGGCATCTGGGGAGCTCTGCGCAACGTCTATCCGCAGGCGGCAGAGCAACGCTGCTGGAACCACAAGATCGTAAACGTGCTCGCCAAGCTTCCAAAGCGACAACAGGACCAGGCCAAGCTCATGCTGCGTACTATCCCCTACGCGCCGACTCGGACAGAGGCTGAGCGGCTCAGGACGGTGTTCACCAGGTGGTGCGGCGACCATTCCTACGAGGCGGCCTCAGAGGCCTTGGAGCGGGACTGGGACCGCATGGTCACCTTCTATGACTTCCCAAAGGAGCACTGGGGGCACCTTCGCACGACGAACCCGGTAGAATCACCCTTCGCGGCCCTCAGGCTTCGGACCGATGCCGCCAAGCGCTACAAGAGGGTCGATCGGGCGATAGCGGTGATCTGGAAAATGTTGATGGTCGCCGAACAGCGCTTCAGGCGTCTGAAGGCCCCTGAGTTGATCGAAGACGTCTATCTCGGTGCACAGTATGCGGATGGAATCGCCATTGAATCAACGGCTGAGAAGGTCGCCGCCTGATGTCGTTTACACACCTATTGACGTAACCTCACACGGTCTTCGGGAACACGCAAAAGCCACTCGTCCGTTGTTGTGTCAAACCGCGGATCATAACTGACTCTGATAGGGTTCCTCTTGGGCATCACACGCCTCTCATCCAGCTCGCGTTGTACTGCAGGACCATCCTGTTGCGTCGCTACTGCATGGCACTTCCTGACACCATACAAGCCCGAGATTCCTCCATATAGACCCGTATCGCCTGGCGCCCTGAGCCTGAGGGACGTAAGACCCAAAAAAGCCGCTCCCGCTGGGAGAGGCGGCTGAGTTACGACTTGTTCCGGGACCAGACCCCGGCAGCGATTAGAGTACTCGCCGCAACTCCTCTTCCACCTCCTCAAACGTCGCGAACGCCTCGAATCTGGCGGAGACGACTCCTCGGGCATCTATGACGAAGGACCACTCGATGCTCGGCAACCCCCACTCCATCACCGATGGAGAGAGGCGGGACCTGCTCAGGTCGCCCTGTATCTCGTCGGGATTGTCATAGAAGTCCACGTGGATAAAGTTGGCCACGCCCTTGTATTTGTCCTTGAGCTGCTGCAGTACCTCCACCTGGGGCCCACAAACGGCGTTGGCGCAGAAGGCAGGGCTGGCGAACACAATCACGGTGGGCCTGCCGCTGGATACCGCCTCCGCGATGGTGGTCTGGTAGAGCTCCTCGTCATGCATGGAGCCGGTGGTGAGCTGGGCAAGCGTCTCCACATCGTTGACGGTCCTGGTCACGCTCTTGATCGCAGGCGTGCCCACCGCCGGGGCCGAGAGGGAAGCCGCAACTTCAAAGAAGAGTTGGGCCGTCCTCACCTGGCCGTCGGGGCCGGCCACCGCGACGTCAACGCCCCAGCTGCCGGCCTGGTCAAACTCCATCCAGACGGCGTAAAGCCCCCGGTTGCCATAGGGCCAGGGGTGATACGTCGCCTCGACGCTCTCCCCTGGATCACCTTCTGAGCCGGAGATGGCGTAGTACCTGGACGAGACCGTTGCCGCCGGCTCGGTCACAAACCCGTTACGAGAGGTCAACACGAAGCCGACGCGGTTGCGACCCACGGCTAGGTCTCCGGTACCCAGGATGGCCTTGAGGCCGTCGGGCGATACAGGGCCCTCGACAAGGGGGGCCCTGTCCGGCCTGACCGCTGGCTCTGTGACAGCCGCCTTCGCGGCCGGGGCAGGCGTGGCGGGCTTTCCGGCATCCGGCGAGCAGGCGACGGCCAGCAGAAGGAGCAGGACCGCCAGCGTCGATAGGTGCGAACGCCTCATTGCCATGCGATGCCTATAGGTCAATCCAGAACCCCTCGGCCAGCTCGGGAGAGGCTCTCGGTCCCCCAGCTACGGGAGTTGGGCGGATGCAAATCCGGACGGGTCCGCTGCTCCGCCAGACGGGTTCACCGCCTCCGGACTCGTCGCGCAACAGGTCACTCCCGAGGTCCCCATCCCTAAGGGTCGCCCTTGAATGCGCCGAAGGTGAACGCGAACACGGAGAAATCGGCGGAATTCGAGCTCAGCTTCAGGTCGTGCCCATCGAACTCGGAGGTCTCCACGATACGGTACATCCTGGGCTCGTCAACCAGCACGTAGCTGTTCCCTTCATCGTCGTACCTGATGTCCGAGCCGGCATGGTTGGACGGCAGCGGATCATCGTCAATTGTGATCCGGACCTGGTACGGCGAGCCGCCCTCGGAGGTCATGACCACGTTCACGGTGGTCGCGATGAACGCTATGACCATGTAGTCATCGAAACTGTCAGTTTCTCTGGCGTGAGTGAGGCTCTCCAGGCCGTTGTGCCATAGCCCCTGCAGGTAGATGAAGTGGTTCGTGTGGACCCCGGGGTCCTCGTACAAGATGTCAACTTCGGGCTCCTCATAGAACTCATCGTGACGGACATACGGGGGAGCTCTCCGCGACCTCACGGCACCGTAGTTACGCTCGACCCCGGCGTACAACTCTCTTGTCACGCTCTCATTGGGGTTGGATGTCCGAGCCCGGAGGTCGATCTCCCGCTCGGGCGAACGGTTCACCGAAATATCGCCCACCCTTGAACCCGCCTCGTTGAGCAATTCCTGTATCTTTTCCTCGGTCTCCGAATAAGACCCCTCTCCGAAATGGGTGTATCGTATGTAGCCGTCCTTGTCGATTAGATACTTGGCCGGCCAGAACCGGTTTTCGTAAGCGTCCCAAGTTGCGAAGTCGTTGTCCTGGACGATGGGCCACAGAAGGCCGTGCTTCCCCGCCGCCTCTACAACGTTTTCCTTGATCTTCTCGAAGTCGAACTCGGGCGTATGCACACCCACGATCACCAGGCCCTGGTCGGCGTACTTCTCGTACCAGTCCTTCAGGAACGGGAACGTGCGAATGCAGTTGATGCAGGTGTACGTCCAGATGTCTATGAGCACCACCTTGCCGTGCAGGCTCTCCAGAGTGAACGGCTCCGTGTTGATCCAGCCGTTGATTCCCACCAGCTCGGGCGCCAGTTTCTCATCGCCCGTGCGACCGGACGGGGCAGACAGCGGTACATCTGAGGACGCTGCCTGGGTCGGCTCCGGCGACGGTGCAGCGGCGGCCTGGGCCGGCTGGGCCGCGGGAGCAACCCCGGAAGGCGACTCCGCCTGGCTTGCGGGTATGGTCGAAGCAGGGGCGGTCGTTGGGGGCGTCGTCTGGGGCTGGGCATCCGGCGCAACACTGGTGCCGCACGCGGCCGCGGCCAAGATCAAGGGCAGAAATATACTCGCGACAATTAGGGGTTTCGCCGTCTTCATCAACACCATCTTTCCTGTTAGATGACGGAGCGCGCCTCGCGGCCCCCTCCCATTAACAATACGTTCATTGTCCCATTCCCAGATTCGGCGCCGAGCGACCCCAGCCATCGATGGTCCGAGGCAGTGTTCAAGCTCCTACGTTTTGGCCTTTTAGTCGCCGAATGCCCTCCCAGACCAAGGGCACACCCAGCGCGGCCAGCACCAGCTTGATGGAGTCGCCGATGATAAAGTTCTCCAAGCCCCAGTCGTAAACCACGGCAAGGCGGCTCGTGTCAAGCATTGCATCTGCAGGAATGTAGAAGGCCAGCCAGGACAAGCCAAAAGCGTAGATTGCGACCTCACCCGCGAGCATCGCTGCCGCCAGCTTGAACGGATTCCGGCCCCACCCTCTCTCGACGACAAACCCCACGATGAGAGCCGCAGCCACAAAGCCGAGAAGATATCCTCTGCTGGCGCCAGAAATCGCGCCAGAGGGAGCAAACACAGGAATTCCGGCGATCCCTGTCCCCAGGTACACCAGCATGCTTGCCGCACCCCGTTTACTCCCCAGAACGGCTCCCGACATTAGCACGGCAAATGTCTGGCCGGTTATCGGCACGGCGGGGTTAAGGTACACCGCTACCTTGGCTGACAGACCGGTCAATGCCGCGAACCCTACTATTAGAGTGGCATCTATGAACACATTGGCCCACGCGCCGCTTCTGGGAATCAGCGCATCAGCGATGGCGGTGGCTCTCCCAGGTCGCTGCATTCCATCGTCTCCTGCTCAATTTATTCCGAGCTACCGGGTCAGGTTACCTCGAACTACGACATCCATGTCTCACGTCGCTCGATCGACCCGAGCGGGGATACTCGGCACATCACACCGCTGGGTAACGGATGGGGAGCACTGGCACACGAGGACCGAGGAGGCTAAACCTTGTCGCGGGGGTCTTCGGCCGGGGTGAAGATAGAGCCCTTGGGAAAGACAGGGGGCCGGCGGCGGCGTTTCAACCGGGAGATCAAAGGCCTGCCCGCCACGATTCCCACGATGATGCCGCTGGCCAGCGCGAGCGGGGCCCTTTTCAGCAGGTCCCGGCGTGAGAACACGCGCTTGCTGCCTTGTTCCTGGTCCATGGTCATCTTCGTTCCAATCCCCAGGCAGTTGCCCCGGGCCCATGCCCGCACGACGCCGGAGGTGTGACGGCGTGCATTATAGCCGAGTTACGCCACAAACCGCAACGGCCCTGTGCCCGTGGTGGCAGGCGAGATGCTATAATCTACCCGCCC
>CAXXWW010000001.1:0-23271 GCA_963665215.2 Dehalococcoidia bacterium | reverse complement strand
GACGGTGCAGGGAGGAGTCCAGTTCAACTACCGGGTCGTCCGGGACCCAGGCTGGTGGGTACTCCACTGCGATCAGGTGGCGGTGCGACGCGTTGAAGCTCCCACCAGTATGTTCGAGACCGTCCGGTTCCTGGCCGCTCTGCCTCGCTTTCTGGTCCTCGCCGTCCACCGGCTTCGGGCGGACACCTGGCTGGTGGTGCCGTGGAACGGGAGCGACGCCGAGCAGCGGGGATGGCCCCGGGGCGAGCCCCAGGCAATGCACCTGGTGCAGGACGCCATCCGGCCCTTCGACGTGGTGGTGGCCAGGCGGCTGGGCCGCACCCTCCTCTACGATAGCCTGGACGAGGGCCAGGGAGCAACACCGGCCGGTGAAGCGGTGCGACAGTCCTTCGGAACCCACTCGGAAGACGTGAGGGCTCGTGGTGTTACGCCTGAGATGAAGAGAGCATACTCCATTCTAGAGGACTACGGCGCCGCTATGCGCCGGGCGGAGCGGGAGCGGGCCGTGGCCGACCGCCTCGCCTCGCTGGAGGGTCGGCTGCGCTGGCACCTGGCCTTCGTGGGGGCGGAGCTTCTCGGCTGGCACGAGGCCGGGGAGGGCTACGAGGTACGGTGGCTCCACGACGGACGGGAATACCACGCCACCATCCGACGGGACCTTCAGGTGGAGTCGGCCGGCATCTGCCTGGACGGTACCGATCCACGACACAATCTATCCAGTATCGTGGCCGTGATGCAGGAGGGCCGGCGGCTGGGAATGGACGAGGATTGGGACTGGTGAGAGGGAGATGATCGCTATTTTAGGGTGCGGCGCCTTGGGGTCGCGGATTACCCTGGAGTTACCTGGGCAGGAACTGATGCTCTGGGACGACGACCGGGTTGGGGAAGAGAATGTTGGAGCCTCGGCCTACAGCCTTCACCACGCTGGGCGGTTCAAAACCATCGTACTGTCAGAGCTTTGCGCGCGGAGGGGGGTCCGGGCCGAATACGTCACCGAGACCCTGGACGGCGGTAACGTCGGGCGCCTAACTGGAATAGCCCTGGTGCTGGACTGCCTGGACAACGCCCCGTCGCGGACTCTCCTGACAGGGCTGCAGGCGCCGACCCTGCACGTTGGCGTGTCGGAGACAGGGAGCGGGTCTTGCCTGTGGGACCACGATGGCTACGCGGTACCGGAGGATGGCTATCCCCGGGGTGAGAACCCCGTCTGCAACCACCAGCTTAACGCACAGCTGCTGCGCATGACCGCTGCGGCTGCGGTGGGTGTCATAGAAGACTGGCTAGTAAACGGGGCAGCGAGGAGCGCGCTGGTGACAGCGAGGCAAGTTATATAGCTGGACGCCCTCTCTGCTTGGCCGCTCCTGGGCGACACGGCCTAGAGTCGGGCTCTGGAGATATCCACGACCACCTTGCTCCGCTGTTCAGGCGGCCACCAGCACCGACACTCCGTCTTCACGGTATCGTTCGATCCTGCTCCGAGTCCCCGTCTAGCTCTTTGGCTCATAGAGGCCTCCGAGTAGCATCTCCCTGTGGATGGGGGTACGCGTCCGCTAAGCCCGAATCCACCGAAGGACGGCCTTGGGGACAGCCCCTGAAGAAGCTAGAGGGTGCTCCTCTGAATCTGGGATAATGGTTTTGGAACAGAAACCCGCCCGGAAACAAGGAGCACCCAATAGATGCTGCCACAGAACAAACCCGACCGTATCCGCATCCTCTTTGACGACCATCGCCTGGTGGCCAATGCCGGCCTGCTCCTGCCGGCCACCCTGGCCCGGCACCTGGGCCTGCGAGAACTCGTCGACCATCACCTTGACCTCGGCGGCGCGCCGGGACGGGCGAACACTGGGGACAAGATGCTGACGCTGGTCGCTTCCGCGCTGGCAGGCGGCGACTGCATCGACGACGCCGATGCGCTGCGCGCTGGTGGGACGGTCGGTGTTCTAGGCTGCGTGGTCAAGGCGCCATCCACCCTGGGGACCTTCCTGCGCAGCTTCCGGTGGGGGCATGTCCGTCAACTCGACCGCGTGAGCCGCCAGTTGCTGGCCCGGGCCTGGGCCGCTGGGGCCGGACCCGGCGACTCGCCCCTGACCATCGACCTGGACTCGACCATCTGCGAGACCTATGGACTGGCCAAGGAGGGAGCGCGCCACCACGGCTATACCGGCGCCCGCGGCTATCACCCGCTGCTGGCCATTGCCGCCGGCACCGGCGAGGTGCTGATGTCCCGGCTGCGCGAGGGCCGGGCCAACACCGCCCGTGGCGCCGCCCACTTCCTGCGTGAGACGGTGGGGCGGGTGCGCTACGGCGGGGCCAGGGGACAACTCACGGTGCGGGCCGACAGCGGCTTCTACGCCCACACTGTCGTTGCCGCCTGCCGGGAAATGGATGTCCGCTTCTCCATCGCCATCCGCCAGCGCGCCCGCCTGCGGAATCTGATCGAGGCGATACCCGAAGATGCCTGGACGCCGATTCCTTACTGGATGGACGGCGCCGCCGATGTGGCCGAGACCACCTACACCCCCTTCCAGACCAAGCCGGACGCCGCGCCGGTGCGGCTCATTGTCCGGCGGGTGAAGCCGGCGCCCGGTTCTCAACTGGCTCTCTTCGCCACCTACAGCTATCACGGCTTCATCACCGACCGGGATGGGGAGACGCTGGAACTGGAGGCCGATCATCGCCGCCACGCCGAGGTCGAGAACGCCATACGCGACCTCAAGTACGGCGTCGGGCTGAACCACATGCCGTCGGCGCGCTTCGCCGCCAACGGCGCCTGGCTGGCGGTCCAGGTGATGGCGCATAACCTGGCCCGCTGGACAGCCCGCATCGGCCTGGGTCAGCAGACCGTGACCACCAAGACCCTCAGACGACGGGTCTTTGCCTTGGCCGGACGGATCACCCGCTCGGCACGCCGATTGACCCTGCATCTTCCCCGGCGCTGGCCCTGGGAGGAGCAGTTCAGCCGCGCCCTGGCCCGACTGCGAGCCATTCCACTCCCAGCCTGACGGCGCCCGTCCGCCACTGACCCACCAGCCAACCCAACGTCCCCGCAAACTCGCGCCAGCACAGTCCGCGAGCGCCTCTTGCCGTGTCCTATCCCGCCATCTCGCTCGCCACAGCCACTGTAGGCCGCCATCGGTGCCCCCAAAAGCGCCTGCAGACCGCCCCCCAACCTCCCGGCTACCCAAATTCGAGCCCGGATCATCGCGCCTGTAACTCCCTCACCCCCTTCCGCTGTCCTCACGCCGTCCATCCCTGTCCATCGGTGGATTCGGGCTTAAGCATCGCTCCCCCTGGCGCGGCGTGACTCCGGCAGTCGTTTGTCATTCCGCTTGACTTCCAACACAGTTGCTGTAGAGGTGGAAGGAACACCGGAATCAGATTGCTTGCTCCGATGTAGCAGACCGCTGTCAAGGGCGGAGAGAAAACGTACCAGCGGGGCGGAGCAAAACCGTACCACTGAACGCCACGTTGTGAAGCATCAAGGTCCGGGGGGCGTGAGAGCCAGGTTTAGGCAGTTGCCCGAGGTTGGTTGGACTTCCTGCTGTGCTTGAGGCGGTAGCTGTCCCCGTTCATCTCCAGGATGTCGACATGGTGAGTGAGACGATCCAGGAGAGCTCCAGTGAGCCGCTCGGATCCGAACACCTCGGTCCACTCGTCGAAGGGCTCACTTGGATGTGACCAGGACTGATCCACGCTCGTAACGCTGACTGAACACCTCAAAGAGCAGCTCAGCCCCGGCCTTGGACAACGGCACGAAGCCCAGTTCGTCGATGATCAGCAGCTTTACGCGGGCCAGCCTTCTCTGGAGGTTGAGCAGACGCCGTTCGTCCCTAGCCTCGATCAGCTCGTGGACTAGGGCGGCGGCGGTAGTGAAGCCTACGGACAGTCCACGCTGGCATGCAGCAAGGCCGAGACCGAGGGCGATATGAGTCTTGCCGGTGCCGCTGTTGCCGACGACGATGACGTTGTGGCAGCGCTCGATATACTCGCATCGTGCCAGTTCCAGAACTAGAGCCTTGTTGAGGGACGGCATAGACAGGAAGTCGAATGTGTCCAGGCTCTTGGTCGTTGGGAAGCGGGCCGCTTTGATCCGCCGGTCCACCATGCGATGGTGACGGTCGATCAGCTCCAACTCCGATAGGCGCAGCAGGTAGTCCGGATGGTCAGCTCCCTCGGTGGCACACTGAGTGGCCAGCTTGTCGTACTCCCTCAAGAACGTGGGGAGCTTGAGCTCCTTCAGGTGGTGTTCGAGCAACATCGTGGACTTGTTGCTCATGATCGGCTCCCCACCAGGAGGGTCATGTAGTCCCTGGTCGATGTTGTCGCAACGTTGGCCTTGGGCAGATACGGATACAGCTCCAAGTCAAGCCTCGGGGGCCGACCTTCGATCCTGCACAGAACCAGGTGTTTGACAGCATCGAAGCTCACCGCCTCGAGTCGGAGTGCGTCTCGTACTGCGTCGTGGACCTCTTCCTTGCGGAAGTTCTCCATCAGTCTCAGCACCTGCACGAACTCCCGCTTCCCTCTCTTGCCCATCCGAGACTCCAGCAACCGTCGTAGGATGCCGAACTCCTCGGGCAACTCCCATCCAACTAGTGGCGCCGCCTGGTCCAAGGCTCCCGTCTTCTGCTCCAGGAGCGGCAGGTAATGGAGAGGGTCGAAGACGAAGTCATCTCGGTCGTAGGACCGCCGATGACGGGCGATGACCTCAGAGCCACAGCTGATCACAACCTCGTGCACATATCCGCGAACCAGCACGTCCCGATGTCCATAGGCCACTGGCACCGAGTAGTCGTTGGTCCGGTACCTGACCAGCGACAGAGAGCTGACCCGCGTCGCGTGCTTGTCGCTGGCGTCGTACGGCACGGCTGGCAGAGGTCGTAATGCCTCCAGGTCCCGCTCCAGTCGCTCTCCTATCGTCTCATTGTGACCACGGAGTCGATCGTCGAACCGTCTGACGCAGTGTTGTTCCAGATAGGCATTGAGGGCATCGAAGCTCTCGAACGAGGGGATAGGCACCAGGAAGTTCCGACGAACATAGCCCACCAGACCCTCCACCTTCCCCTTGTCGTTCCCTTTGCCTGGACGGCCGAACCGGTCCTCGAACAGGTAGTGGGATTGAAGCTCGGTGAACACCCTGGTCCGCCGCCGGCGGCCATCTCGAAAGTATCCTGGCCACCGCCAGGGTGGTGTTGTCGTACACAATGCTCTGGGGCACCCCGCCCAGGAACGCAAAGGCGGAAACGTGTCCGTCACAGAAGGCCTCGGTGGTCTCGGCAGGGTAGGCCTTCACATAGCACCCATCGCTGTGAGGAAGGTCCATGGCCAAGTAGTGGGCCTTCTGCTCCGCTCCACCGATGACCACCCACGCTTCGCCAAAGTCACACTGGGCATGTCCCGGGGAATGGGACAGTGGTACGAACATCTCTCGGGTCCGACGACGGCGTTCCCGGACGTAGTCCTTGACGATTGTGTGCTTGCCCGGAAACCCGTGCTCGTCCCTCAACCGCTCATAGATACGCTTGGCGGTGTGACGCTGCTTCTTCGGAACTCCCTGGTCTTCCTCGAGGATCTGGTCGATCACGCCCTTGTATGGGTCCAGCTTCGGTCGACTAGGCGGTCGGTCTCGTTGATACCCTGGAGGTACCGAGTACTTGAGCATCTTGCGCACCGTGTCCCGGTGCAGTCCGTATACCCGCGCAGCCTCTCGAGCGCTCATCCCTTCTACAAAGCAAGCCCTGCGAACTCGCAGGTACATCTCCACCTTGTACATCCAATCCACCTTCAATCAGGTTCTGTCGTTCCTGATTGAAGGCGACAGGCGGTACAGTTTTCAAACGCCACACCTCAGCGCTCGACCGCCCAGGTGGTACATTATCTCTCCGCCCTTCACAGACCGCCCCATTCACCCCGATTTCAGCTACGGGATCGCCAGACCTGCAACCTGCCGCCCCGTGCAATCTCCTGTACACGGGTAGTACACCACCAACGACCCCGGGAATCTCGTGCCCTGTGAGGGGGGACCTGTGCATGAGCCTGTGTCAGGACCGCTGCCGCCGGAGCATCATGTTCTCCCCAGTAGTCAGCAGTGTGTACCCTTGCCATTATTAACTGTATACGTTAACATCATCAGCAGTGCACCGATTTAGAGATGACGACGCGCAACGCCTCTTCGCCGGACAAACGGTTCGGCGATTGCCGCCCGACATCCAGCGCAGGGCGCGTTTGAGGTTACAGCGAGTGGTAGCCGCGGCGGCGCTGACCGATCTTCAGGTGCCGCCATCCCATCGGCTGGAAGCATTGCGGGGAGACCGGGAGGGCCAGTACAGCATCCGCATCAATGACCAGTGGCGCGTGTGCTTCATCTGGACAGACCAGGGTGCGATGGAAATAGAAATCACCGACTACCACTGAGGAGGAAACCCATGACCATCCCCGAACCGATACATCCGGGCGAGCATCTGTCGGAGATCATGGAGGAGTTGGGCATCACCCAATATCGCCTGGCAAAGACCATAGGAGTGCCCCCGATACGCATCCACGATATTGTCCACCGTCGCAGGTCCATCACAGTGGACACCGCGCTGAAGATAGGAAAGGCCCTGGGGACAACTCCGGAGTTTTGGCTGAATCTCCAGAGGATGTACGACCTGGATGTGGCACGAGCCACTACCGACGTAAGCGGGATCGAGCCGCTTGTGGAGGTATCGGCCTGAAACCGCCGGGAACCTTTGCGATAGAACGAGGAGGCTCAAGGAGGACAGCATGAAGTGTTGGCAACCAGCGAAAGTGGGACACTTTGAGACCCGAGAGATTAGAGATCGGGAGAGGGCTTGGTGAGCTCCCTGAGGGTCTTGTTGTAGCGCCTTCGCCGTTCGATTGTGTGAGCCTGCACCTCCTTCCTGCGCTGCAGTATCCGTTCCCGCCTCCCGTGGAGCACATCTGCAGGTGTCACATTGCCCAGCGCCTTGTGATAGCGCCTGTAGTTGTAGTAGGCCACGAAGGCGGCAAGGGCAGCCTCCAGATCGGAAGCCATCTCGTAGGGGACCTGCTTGACGTCTCTCTTGATAGTCTGGTGATAGCGCTCCAGCTTGCCGTTGGTCTGAGGGTGGAAGGGTGCAGCCCGGATGTGCTTGATTCCCACCAGGCGCAGGTAGTCTCTGAAGCCACGGGACACATATCCTGAGCCGTTGTCCGAGAGCAAGCTGGTCCGGTCGGCCACCGGGACCTCGGTCATGCCAGTCTTGTCTACAGCCTCCTGGACCACCTCGATGAGAGAGTCGGTAGTCATGTCCCGCTGCAGCTTCCAGGAGAGTATGAAGCGGGAATAGTCGTCCATCACAGTGACCAGGTAGTAGTAGCCCCATCCGATGACCTTGAAGTAGGAGGCATCGGTAGCCCACATCTGGTGAGGGCCAGTGGTCTTGCGGTGGTACTCTTGAGAGGCCTTCAACTGCATCTCGGGTGACTTCACCAGACCCTCCCTGCGCAGGATGCGATACACAGTGGACTCGGATACAGCGAAGCCCAGGTTGTCCGTGGTCCACGCTGCCAACTGGCGGCTACTTAGCTCCGGCATCTCCCTGGCCGCTTCCAGGATCGACCGTTCCTCCTGAGACCTAAGGCGGTTCCACGGTGGGGTGCTGACTCCAGGTCGATCCTCGAGGCCCTGGTGATGTTGTTGTAGTCTCAACCACCGGTAGTAGGTGCTCTTGGGAACACCCAGGTCTCTGAGCATCCGACGCTTGGCCAGTGGTGATGTGGCTACACTGGCCAGGATCGTCGCCTTCTTAAGGGCACTCATCCTGCAGTACCTGCGCCGTCTACCAGCGTCGGGATGGCCGTTTTTTTCAGACGGGACACCTGGAGTGAGAGCTCGCCAACGAGCTGTTTCAGCTCGCCGTTCTCCCGCCTGAGCTCCACGATCTCCTGCCGCGTGGCATCTCGCACGGTGTCGCGGGACAACCTCTCCTTACCTGCCTCCATGAACTCCTTGGTCCATGCATAGTAGGAGTGGGGCTTGATACCCTCCCGCCGGCACAGGTCGTTCACGGTGACCTCGCGACGGAAACCCTCCAAGACAATGCGGATCTTCTCTTCAGGGGTGTACTTGCGCCGCGTTGCCGCTCTCACCTGGCGGACGAATGAACGAGTCTCCTCGCTCCGCCGGTGCGACCCTGGCTTTGTCTGTATCTGGCTGGGACACTTCTGCTCCTTTCCTGAGGTACTCTACCCTCACTACAGGAGCTCACACCACTCTCAGACTCTCTCGGGTTTTCCACCTCCCATATGTGTCCCATTATCGCTGACGTTCTACACCCAAAGTGTCCCACTTTTGCTGATTGACAACAATCGGTCCTTGTGATATGGGTCCCCAAGCAACTGTTGTCGCGTCTCCGGCATCGCAACTGACTGGCTTCTACGAGCGCATTCTTCCAAGCCCTTCCCGGAATGGTAAGCGGCATCGGCCAACGTCATCTCTGATTTTGTTCCCGTCGTCTCCTCAGCTTGCTCAATCATGGGAACCAACTGCTTTTCGTCACGACTATCGTCTGCCATGTCAACCGCCGTAATAAACATGCCGGTCGCTCCCCCGTCAGGTTCCAAGGGTGAGACCATAGCCTGGGCGTTGTAGCCGAGCAAAACGCTGCCGCGCGCCTTCATCAGCCGGGCGTCTCCGTCAGTGAGGTTAATGCGCTTCTGGCGTTCCTTACTCTCAAGGTCGGCCATCGCCTGCCTCACCTGCTTCCTCAGCATCTCCTTGTTGGCCAGCTCCCCGGGCAGATGGGCAGTGGCCGTATCTTCTCCTGCTTCGTTCTGAGCTTCAAGGTCACGTATCGCCGCCTCTACCCGGTTCAATAGCTGGGGCAGTTCCTCAGCGTTGTGGGTCCTGTAGACCGATGCGTTGGTGCCCACCTTCGTACCATCCACCGCCTGCACCGCCAGGTCCAGCAGCTTCATCGTCACCGCCGTATGAACCGTTCTTTCAAACAGCTTCCTCATGGACTGCCTATATTCTTTGTAGAATCGCCACAGGGTGTTGTGGTCTGGATGTTGCCATCCGGTCAACCACAGATACGGTATCTGGTCCCGACAGGCCGCCTCCAGCTTTCGACAGGAGCGCACGCCGGTCATGAAGCCGTACAGCCACACGCTCAACAGCGCACGAGGATGGTAGGCCGGTGCTCCCAACGGGTCCCCGTCTACGTCCACGCCAAGCTCCGCCCAGTCGTCCCTATCTAACGCGTCTACGAACTCAGCCACGAATCGCGCCGGATGATCCAACGGCAACAGCTCGTCAAGAGACGGTGGCAATAGCCACATCTGCTCTCGGTCCATATCTCGAAGCGGCATCTCCATCTCTCCTTCGTTGATGTCGCCTCAAAGGTACACCTAACACGGTTCCATTCACCAGTTCCCCGACTTCTGAGACGGGCTCACATGTGGGCCTTTTTTGTCGTCAGAAAGGGCCAGTCGGGCGGCCCAGAGAACGTTGGTCAGCTTTGGTATACCTCTGCGAGTGGGCTCTCAACCTCAAGACGGAGTGAGTGTCATCGGCCCTCAGGGGGGATGGGTACATGTCTGAACGACTTCAAGCGGGAATTAGCCAACTCTACGAATGTTGCCTCGTCTGGGGAGCTATGCAAGGGGCTACGGCTAGTCGACGATCTCTACCTTGAATCCGAAGGAAACGTCCCCATAGCTGGGACTTATAGAAGGTGCAGACAAAGTAAACGCCTGCTGGGAGGTCGAGCCTTAGCCCTTCCAGGGAATCGCTGCTGAAAAGCTCCTCGCCGGGCTTGACCGCTAGCCTGGTCTCCTGGGGGATGGATGCCCGAACACGGAACTCGTCTGAGGCAGGGTCGCTACCGGAGATTCTGATCGAGAACGCATCCCCTCGTTTCATCAATACAGCCGATACCTTGTCGAATCCTTGCCATCCTACGCTATCTGCGCAGACGCGGCTGTTCGCACTCACCGGCCAACAGTAGCTGCCTCTCCATCCTTGATATGAGCGGCCACCGTGCTCAAGGGACACTTGAGGAAGTGGCGGGGGCTGGGCTACGCTGGCGATGGTTGGGGTGGCAACTCCAACGTTCGGAACCGGAGTGAAGGTCGGCAAGGCTCGTGTCGTTGTGGGGGACCAGATCGGGTCAGGCATCGCCTCTCCGATTTCAAGCAGTTGCTCCATATACCAGGTCGGATGGTACAGTCCGATGTCCACCTGATTCACCCACCAACTGAGATTCGCAGGAGTATTGACTTGGCCGCCGGTGCTTAGAGTTTTGACGGCAGGGTCTTTGCCTGACGCCGGAATCCTTCGAACGTTCGCTGCTCGGAAGGGATCGTCCGCAAGCGCACTGTAGTCTATGGCATCGGGTCGCCCACCTATCGATATCTTCAGGCCGTTGGCGTAAATGAGATAGACTTGCCTGAACTCGGTTGGAGCTCCTTCCTTCGAGGCCCAGACCTCTTGGATGTCGGCACCAACCACACCGTCCGGGGGAATAGGTATGGTGTACGGCGTCCGTCGCCGCGCCTCGTCCAGCGATACCTTTTCTCCAAGAATGGGGGGAGATGGTGGGGGTGCTGGGATAGGGCCGACGCCTGGACTTTGCCGGTCGTTCGCGGTCAGTTGGCTTGATGTGGTCGGCCCCTGAGTAGGCTGCATCCCAACCGCAGCCTCAGTACGGGCCGGTGTAGGAGACGGAGCCGTCTCCGCACACGCGATGATCGCCAACAGCAAAAGGCTTACGACCAGCGAGGTGGTTATCCCCATCCTCGTATTCATTTCCGTTGCTCCTCGTCCAATTATTCTCTGATCTTCAGTAGGAGTGACGAAAAGCGTGGTCGGCTTGTTCCATTCCGCAGCCTACCCTAAGGGCAGGCATGGCCAGGACCGGTTGTGATGAGTCCTCTTCCTTCACGTCGAGGACTCGGCCCCTGTACAGGTAGATGATCGCGACCAAAGAACAGAATCCGCTCGATCAACTCGAGAATGTATAGCCCGCCAGCAACGAATTCGCCCGGGCTAAGGGAGAAAGGCACCGACTCTGAACTCAGCCGGGCCATCCTAAACACTACTCCGGCGCTAACGAGCGGCCACACGACGATCGCGGCGCTGAACCAGAGGAAGCCGGCGTCTCGAGTGAGGCGGTACTTCCAGAAGAGTGCAACGGCGATCGCAATAAACACGATCACGTTGAGTGACAAAACTATAAGCATGCGACACCTCGCTGACTCGGGTCACCTCGAACTTGCTAACCCACATCTCTAGAGCCACCTACTGCTCGCCCTGCGATTCGCGAACGTCGGAGGAGCCAGCGGACGTGCTACGCCGCCGGCCCTTGTACCTGCGTATCAGCCAGTAGCCTCCGCCTCCAACGACCAGCCACGCAGGACTGAGTATGGCCACCCAGATGACTCCGATCAGTGCCCCCTGACCAACCGCGGACAGGGTCCTCACAGAGGTCTTGCCCTGGTCGCTGAAGCTCAAACCCGTGATGACCCAGCCCGGCATCTCTCTAACCCTTACGTCGAGCGAGCTGGAGTCCTCCACAGTACCCGCCTCACTCTCGGCCGTTATCGTAAGCGTCGCCTGATACGAGAAAGGCCGGTGGTGCTCATAGACATGAGTCGCTACGGCGGTGGTGATCCCCACTCCCAGCATTCCCGTGGCAGGCTCGGAGCCGTCGCCGAAGTCCCACCTGTACTCGACCTCGTTCAGACCCGGCGGCCGAGTGAAGGACCCACTGAACTCTACCTCCTCGCCCTCGTCCACAGCGATACTCTCGCCGGCGAAGACAACGATGTCGGGAATCCTGGTGACCTCGACCATCAGGGTCGTATCGCCTTCGGCGACACCCGCTTCGCCGCTGCCCTGTATCTCGAACTGAACGATGTATGGCGAGTCCTCTTCGTCTCTGTACCTATGGGTCACAGTCGCCGTGACCCGGGTATCTTCTTTCTCCGTTGGCGCCGTCTGATGGCCGCGAATGCTCTCACCGTCACCGAAGTCCCACGTGTAGCTGAAGTCCTCGATCCCCTCGGGCGGCTTGAAAAAGGCACGGAACCTGACCCTCTCGCCGACACCGGTCGTCTTGTCTGCTATCTCCTCCACCGCCATGTCAACTGGCTCAAGCTCTAAGTTGACGCTCACCAGCGAAAACGCCGAAGTCTCCTCAAGAAGCTTGATCTTACCCTGCAGGCGCTCAACCTCTTCCTGGACTCCGGTCAAGGTCTGCTGGACCTTCAAAGCGGCCTCGACGGTCTCGGCGCGCCCCAATAGCTTGAGCAGCGCCTCTTCCGTGGCCTTCTGATTGTCCAGCCGCGCCCTCAGGTCGAAGTACTCATCGGTCACGTCTCGGCTGTCGGAGACCTCCGCTTTGACCTCGACGGCCATCTCCCTCAGACGCGCGGTCGCCTTATCCAGGGCTTCAGCCGGAACACGGAAGGAGATGAACCCACGGTGCTTCTCGAATCGATTGGTGGATACGACCCAACCGCCCAGCTCTCTGGCCATAGCCGTGATCAGGTCCATGGAGCCCTGCACGTCCGTCACCACGATCGTAGCCTCGACAGTGCGGACGATGATTCGTTCCAGATTGACCAGCCGGGTGAGCGTCTTCGATGAGGCCGCGATATCGGCCGCCGCAGCTTGTTCTGAAACTCTCACCAACCTAGGAGCGGGGGCCGGAGCTGGCGCGGGGGCCGCCGGTGCAGCGGCAGGTGCCGCCATCGCCGCCATGGCCTTCTCCACGACTACTTCCCTAGGTGCCAGAGCCGCTGCTGCTGCGGGGGCTGTTGGCGCCCCCGGCACACCTGGCGCCCCCGGCACACCCGGCGCACCCGGATGCCCAGCAGATTCGTCCGAGCCACCGCACGCGGTCACAGCCAGCAGTGCGACGAGCATAATTGGGATTGGGAATCGGCTAATTCTCAAAAGCATGGTCCAGCGACCTCCCTCTAGCAATGACCGTTTCAGATGCGTTCCATAGGGTTAGACGAAAGAATCACGCGATTTGTTCCCTGACCAATCGCGGATAGGGTCCTCACAGCGGCATCCGCCCGCAGCAGGGAGGGGGCCATGTCGGAATGACTTCAGGCGAGAGAATTAGCCAACTCCACGATGTTGCCCGGCCTGGGGAGCTACGCAAGGGCCTACGGCTAGTAGACGATCTCCAGACCTATCCGCCGATCTACACCTTAACCCGAATCCACCGAAGGACGGCCTTGGGGACAGCCCCTGAAGAAGCTAGAGGGTGCTCCTCTGAATCTGGGATAATGGTTTTGGAACAGAAACCCGCCCGGAAACAAGGAGCACCCAATAGATGCTGCCACAGAACAAACCCGACCGTATCCGCATCCTCTTTGACGACCATCGCCTGGTGGCCAATGCCGGCCTGCTCCTGCCGGCCACCCTGGCCCGGCACCTGGGCCTGCGAGAACTCGTCGACCATCACCTTGACCTCGGCGGCGCGCCGGGACGGGCGAACACTGGGGACAAGATGCTGACGCTGGTCGCTTCCGCGCTGGCAGGCGGCGACTGCATCGACGACGCCGATGCGCTGCGCGCTGGTGGGACGGTCGGTGTTCTAGGCTGCGTGGTCAAGGCGCCATCCACCCTGGGGACCTTCCTGCGCAGCTTCCGGTGGGGGCATGTCCGTCAACTCGACCGCGTGAGCCGCCAGTTGCTGGCCCGGGCCTGGGCCGCTGGGGCCGGACCCGGCGACTCGCCCCTGACCATCGACCTGGACTCGACCATCTGCGAGACCTATGGACTGGCCAAGGAGGGAGCGCGCCACCACGGCTATACCGGCGCCCGCGGCTATCACCCGCTGCTGGCCATTGCCGCCGGCACCGGCGAGGTGCTGATGTCCCGGCTGCGCGAGGGCCGGGCCAACACCGCCCGTGGCGCCGCCCACTTCCTGCGTGAGACGGTGGGGCGGGTGCGCTACGGCGGGGCCAGGGGACAACTCACGGTGCGGGCCGACAGCGGCTTCTACGCCCACACTGTCGTTGCCGCCTGCCGGGAAATGGATGTCCGCTTCTCCATCGCCATCCGCCAGCGCGCCCGCCTGCGGAATCTGATCGAGGCGATACCCGAAGATGCCTGGACGCCGATTCCTTACTGGATGGACGGCGCCGCCGATGTGGCCGAGACCACCTACACCCCCTTCCAGACCAAGCCGGACGCCGCGCCGGTGCGGCTCATTGTCCGGCGGGTGAAGCCGGCGCCCGGTTCTCAACTGGCTCTCTTCGCCACCTACAGCTATCACGCCTTCATCACCGACCGCGATGGGGAGACGCTGGAACTGGAGGCCGATCATCGCCGCCACGCCGAGGTCGAGAACGCCATACGCGACCTCAAGTACGGCGTCGGGCTGAACCACATGCCGTCGGCGCGCTTCGCCGCCAACGGCGCCTGGCTGGCGGTCCAGGTGATGGCGCATAACCTGGCCCGCTGGACAGCCCGCATCGGCCTGGGTCAGCAGACCGTGACCACCAAGACCCTCAGACGACGGGTCTTTGCCTTGGCCGGACGGATCACCCGCTCGGCACGCCGATTGACCCTGCATCTTCCCCGGCGCTGGCCCTGGGAGGAGCAGTTCAGCCGCGCCCTGGCCCGACTGCGAGCCATTCCACTCCCAGCCTGACGGCGCCCGTCCGCCACTGACCCACCAGCCAACCCAACGTCCCCGCAAACTCGCGCCAGCACAGTCCGCGAGCGCCTCTTGCCGTGTCCTATCCCGCCATCTCGCTCGCCACAGCCACTGTAGGCCGCCATCGGTGCCCCCAAAAGCGCCTGCAGACCGCCCCCCAACCTCCCGGCTACCCAAATTCGAGCCCGGATCATCGCGCCTGTAACTCCCTCACCCCCTTCCGCTGTCCTCACGCCGTCCATCCCTGTCCATCGGTGGATTCGGGCTTAGATGCCTGTACGTCCCCGATGAGCTCCAGCGGGTTCGCCTTGACCAGCGTCGACACCTCGTCGGCGGCCATCCCGACGAGTAAAAGAGAGGCGATTGCCATTCGCATGCCCTCGGCTGCCGGAGGGTTCATCCACTGCCCGAAGTCGGTCGTTACGACGCAGCGCCCGACGCCGAACGTCCTCACGGCGGCGACCAGCTCGTCAACCGTCGTTTTGGCGACGTTTGGCATGCACGCCAGGAAGGTGTACTCGAGATAGGCTCCCAGAGACGCCATTTCCCGCTGCTCTTCGTCGGTGGCGATGCCTCCGGGGTGGGTGGCGATAATCCGCCGCACGCCTCGCTCCTTGGCTGCCTCGAACAGGGCAATCGCCTCGACGGGCGAGACGTGTCCCGATGCCAGCACCATATCGTGCTCGGCCATGATGTCGAGGATGTCCATGACCTCCCACACAAGTCTCTCGCTATCATCGGTGAGGCGGATGCCGGGCCCGCGTCCCTGGCTTCGCAGGTAGAAGTCGGCGTCGAACGTGGGCATCCAGACGACCCGGGCGCCCAGCCCGGCGGACACCCTTACGGCGTCCGGGTTCAGACCGCCCGCGCTTCGGTTCAGCGCGACTGAGCCGGCCACACTCAATCCCGGGTACATCCTATTGAGCGCTTGGGCCAAGGGCGCCGTCGGATACTCGTGGGACTTCAGCACGAACCCACTCATCTCGGCCTGATACGCCTCCCGTGCCGTGTCCATGGCGTCGAGCCGCCGCTCCTGGGATGCATCCGGTCCGGCGTGCACGTGGAGGTCGAAGGAGCCCTTGAGGATCTCGTCTATCTCGTCATTCATGTCGAGGCGGCCAACGTAACACAGCCCGACATCCACTTCAAACTCGGTCATGGGGTAGATCGGAAAGCGGCCAGGCGGGCCGCACCCCCCACGCACTCCCTACGTAGCGCACGGAACACTGGTGTAGGATTGGTATCGGACCTGCGACATCAGTGGAGGATTGTGGATGCTAAGGAAGCTCGGCCGGACGCAAACGATCAGACAGGATCAAGAGGGACTGAAAGTACCTCCCGGCCAGTTCGTTACCGAGAAGTTCCCGGTGCTGACCTTTGGTCCGACTCCCAAGATAGACCTCGAGACGTGGCGCTTTAAGATTTTCGGTCTGGTCGAGGAAGAGGTCGAGCTGGACTGGGACCAGTTCACCGGCCTGGCCGAATTGAAGGTCGAGGCTCCGTTCCACTGTGTCACGCAGTGGAGTCGCCTCGAGAATACGTGGGAAGGCATTGCGTTCAACGACGTGATGAAGCTGGTCAGCCCGAAGCCGGAGGCCACCCATGTAATGGTGCACTGCTTCGGCGGCTACACCACGAACCTGCCGCTGGACGTCGTCACCGGTGACGACGTGCTGTTTGCCTATCGCCACGATGGCGAGCCACTCCCGCCCGCGCACGGCGGCCCGTTGCGCCTCGTAGTCCCAAAGAGGTACGGCTGGAAGAGCGCCAAGTGGGTTTCAGGCGTGGAGTTTATGGATAAGGATGCACCGGGATTTTGGGAGGTCCGCGGCTACCATATGAGGGGGGACCCTTGGAACGAGGAGCGGTTCTGGGACGAGCTGACCTAGCCGCGCGTTGCTCCCCGTTGACGATAGCTGAAGTCCCAGCTATTCGCCGGAAACAGGGAGGCGGGCCCTGAAGTCAGAGCCCGCCTCTTGCCGTTAGGCTGATCGCCGAGCGTCGCCGGCTGTCTCTACGCGGCCTCCCTCTTCACGCGGGCCCGTGGAACCGACAGCGCGCCGTCCGGCTTAGCGACGTCAGCCATGTGACCGCACTGGAGACAAACCTCATAATGCCCGTAGATATCTCGATTCGAGTGCACGTCGCCGCCACACCGGGGACATGCCTTCAAGTTCAACATTAGAGTTACCTCCTAGGATTCACCACCACCACCATCGCCGACTACTACGTTTGATGCACCAATACAGATTTGGATTCCCTCCCAGGTCGAATCCACACGTGTCATGCTACATGAGATAAAAGTATTATAAAGGTTGACACGGAATATATCAAGCTGTATCATGTGTATGCGTACATGCGATAGAGGGCTACGCCTCATTATTGGACCTACGGGAGCCGATTGAAACTTACGACGGACTCTGTTTCCGCTCAATACAACGAGTTTTGCGGGACTTAAGTTAGCTCTTGCAGTCGGTCGGGCGTGCAGCGGCCGCCTGAGTCAGAGCCGGGAGAAGCTTCACACATTGCACCCATCGGATAACCCAGCGCGGCGCGTTCACGGCGTATACATCATCAGCGTCGTCGCGCGCATGTTAGAGATGCACCCTCAGACCCTGCGCAAGTACGAGCGCATGGGCCTCCTGTCACCCGCGCGAACAGGGGGCATGCTGAGACTCTACTCCGAGGAAGACATTGCGCGCCTGTTGTTGATTAAGCACCTCGTCGTTGAGCTCGGTCTCAATCTGGCCGGCGTCCAGTTGGCGATGCGCTTGTTCAACAAGCTCCTGGAGACGAAAGCCGCGGCACGTGTGCTCGAAGGACGCGCGCTGCAGGGTTTCGTAGAGGACAGCGTCGACCAGATGCTCGCGTTGATGAAGGGCGAGTAGACTCAACAGGCTGATAAAAAAGGGGAGTGCAGGGGGGCTAAGCCCCTTTGCGGGGAGTCAGAGAGCCTGCCCTGAGCATCGTCGAAGGGGATGGTCGAAAGAGTTTTTCAGCGCCCCGCTAACAAGGGAGTGGAGTACGTGCTCGATGCCTGAAGAGAAGGCCCCGGAGACTCCGGATGTGCCCGAGCCGGCTCAGGTTGAGTCCGAGGTTGGCGAGAACACCTTGCCCGAAACTGAGCTAGCTGAGCTAGAGGAGGCCCTGAGGGAAAAAGATCAGTTCAGAGCGCTGGCGCAACGGGCCCAGGCAGATCTGATCAACTATCGGCGTCGTGTCGAGGACGAGCGGGAGGAGCTCCGGCGCAGTGCCAACACGGGACTGATCTTGAGAATTCTCACCGTCGTCGACGACCTCGAACGGGCCCTCGACCTTGTGCCGGGTGACGCCGTGGCCCCGGGATGGCTGGAAGGATTGCAGCTCGTTCAACGCAATCTGCACAACCTCCTGGACGCCGAGGGCGTGACCAAAATCGAGGCGGAGGGCAAGCCCTTCGAGCCCTGGGAGCACGAAGCGGTTCTCTATGAAGAGACAACGGAGAGCGAAGAGGGTCTAGTGGTCAAGGTGTTCCGCGACGGATACCGGAAGCATGACCGAATTGTTCGGCCGGCACAGGTTTCGGTCGCCAAGGCTCCCGAGCCTCAACACCAAGCAGAAACAACACAGGAGGAGGCCTAAGAGATGCCCAAGGTTCTGGGAATCGACCTCGGGACAACCAACTCGTGCATGGCCGTCATCGAAGGTGGCGAGCCGCGGGTAATCGAGAACGCCGACGGTGGACGCACTACGCCGTCCGTGGTGGCCATCAATACGCGATCCGGTGAGCGCTACACCGGCACGACCGCCAAGCGGCAGGCCGTAACCAATCCGGACAACACCGTCTTTTCCGTCAAGCGCTTCATGGGCCGGCGGTTCGGCGAAGAAACCATCCAGCACGACATTGGCCTTGTTCCGTTCAAGGTCACCGAGCACTCAAACGGTGACGCATACGTCAAGATGGGCGATAAAGACTACGCGCCGCCCGAGATCTCCGCAATGGTGCTGCAGAAGCTGAAGCAAGACGCTGAGGCCAAGCTGGGCGACAAGATTGCCCAGGCGGTGATCACCGTTCCGGCCTACTTTAACGACAGCCAGCGGAATGCCACCAAGGACGCCGGCCGCATCGCCGGTCTCGAAGTGCTTCGTATCATCAACGAGCCCACGGCCGCCGCTCTCGCGTACGGCCTCGACAAAAAAGCCGACGAGATCCTGGCAGTCTTCGACCTTGGCGGCGGCACCTTTGACATAACGATCCTCCAGCTGGGCGACGGAGTCTTCGAGGTCAAGGCTACCAACGGCGACACCCACCTCGGCGGCGACGACTTCGATCAGCAGATAATCGACTGGATATGCGAGGAGTTTCGGCGCGAGCAGGGCATCGACTTGAAGCAGGACCGAATGGCCCTTCAGCGGCTTCGTGAGGCCGCCGAGAGGGCCAAGATCGAGCTCTCCACGCTGATGCAGACAGAGGTCAACCTCCCCTTCATCACAGCCGACTCGTCGGGCCCGAAGCACCTGGTGATGACGCTTACGCGGTCCAAGCTCGAACAGCTTGTAGACGGGCTCGTAAAGAGGACTGTCGGGCCGTGCAAGCAGGCGCTGGAAGACTCCGGAGTGTCGTCTAGTGACATTGGCGAGGTCATTCTGGTGGGTGGCATGACGCGTATGCCCATTGTTCAACAAACAGTCCTCGACCTGTTCGGCAAAGAAGCCCACCAGGGGGTGAACCCCGACGAGGTCGTGGCGATGGGCGCCGCTATACAGGCTGGCGTCCTCACTCAGGACCTCGATCAGGATATCGTCCTCGTGGATGTCACGCCGCTCTCCCTTGGCATAGAGACCTTGGGCACCGTCTCCACGCCGTTGATCCCTCGCAACACGGCGATTCCAACCGCGAAGAGCGAGACGTTTACGACGGCAGCCGATGGGCAGACCAGTGTCGAGGTACACGTGCTTCAGGGCGAGCGGACGATGGCCGGTGAGAACAAGAGCATCGGCCGGTTCATCCTCGACGGCATATTGCCGGCGCCCAGGGGCGCCCCGCAGGTCGAGGTCACCTTCGACATCGATGCCAACGGCATTCTTGATGTATCAGCCAAGGACAAGGGCACCGGCAAAGAGCAGAAGATCACCATCACGGCGAGCTCGGGGCTGTCGCAGGACGAAATCGAGCAGATGGTGAAGGACGCTGAGCTGCACGCCGAGGAGGACCGCCGGCGCCTTGACGAGGTGCAAGCGCGGAACAACGCCGAAAGCGCCGCCAACGCGGCGGAGAAGCTGGTCAGCGACAACGCGGACAAGGTCCCCGAAGACCTGAAGTCGGACATCGAGACCAAGGTGGCGGCGGTCCGATCTGCCCTCGAAGCAGGGGACATCGGCACGATCAACGCGGCGGTTCAGGAGTTGCAGTCGACGATTCAGAAGGTCGGAGAGATGGTCTACAGCCAGACGGGCGCGCCCGAAGCCGGGCCAGCGCCTGATGCCGGGTCTGATGCCGGTGCCGATGCCGGCTCCGACGAGGAGCCCCCTGAAGGTACGGTCGAGGGCGAGTTCCGCGAGGTCTGACGAGATCGCACGGGCGGAGCCCCGCGGCTCGCTCTCGTAGGTCTTGGCCTAGACCACTAGCTGGAGCTTGAGGCCAAGGGTGGGCTGAGTTCTCGCTGTTATCAACGGCGACCCACCATCCTCGATTCGCACTGCCGCTATCTGCTTGGCAAGGCCAGTGCTTGGCCGCGTAAATGACTCGCCATTCGCACTCGCCCATTCTTAGCACCTGGAACGCGAGTATTTGCACTGGCCCTCCTGGCTTCCAAGGCCCCCCCCTTGCGGAGGCTCGGGGGCGCATTTCGGAGTCGACTGATATGGTCCAGCCAATTGGAGATGACCAGCCCGGGATTCGCTCCGGAACGGGAGACATCCTTGGTGCTGGGCATCTTGTGGGTCTCGCACTCGATATCGCAGGTTTCAGGAGTTGGCTTGCATCCGACCGCCGCCTGAATGCCTCGGCGGATATCTTCGACGGCTACGTGTTTGGACTGAGAACTGTGGTCAGGCTCCTGCATCAAGCCATCGATTTCGACTTTAGCTAACCCCGAATCCACCGATGGACAGGGATGGACGGCGTGAGGACAGCGGAAGGGGGTGAGGGAGTTACAGGCGCGATGATCCGGGCTCGAATTTGGGTAGCCGGGAGGTTGGGGGGCGGTCTGCAGGCGCTTTTGGGGGCACCGATGGCGGCCTACAGTGGCTGTGGCGAGCGAGATGGCGGGATAGGACACGGCAAGAGGCGCTCGCGGACTGTGCTGGCGCGAGTTTGCGGGGACGTTGGGTTGGCTGGTGGGTCAGTGGCGGACGGGCGCCGTCAGGCTGGGAGTGGAATGGCTCGCAGTCGGGCCAGGGCGCGGCTGAACTGCTCCTCCCAGGGCCAGCGCCGGGGAAGATGCAGGGTCAATCGGCGTGCCGAGCGGGTGATCCGTCCGGCCAAGGCAAAGACCCGTCGTCTGAGGGTCTTGGTGGTCACGGTCTGCTGACCCAGGCCGATGCGGGCTGTCCAGCGGGCCAGGTTATGCGCCATCACCTGGACCGCCAGCCAGGCGCCGTTGGCGGCGAAGCGCGCCGACGGCATGTGGTTCAGCCCGACGCCGTACTTGAGGTCGCGTATGGCGTTCTCGACCTCGGCGTGGCGGCGATGATCGGCCTCCAGTTCCAGCGTCTCCCCATCGCGGTCGGTGATGAAGGCGTGATAGCTGTATCTGGCGAAGAGGGCGAGCTGGGAACCGGGCGGCGGCTTCACCCGCCGGACAATGAGCCGCACCGGCGCGGCGTCCGGCTTGGTCTGGAAGGGGGTGTAGGTGGTCTCGGCCACATCGGCGGCGGCGTCCATCCAGTAAGGAATCGGCGTCCAGGCATCTTCGGGTATCGCCTCGATCAGATTCCGCAGGCGGGCGCGCTGGCGGATGGCGATCGAGAAGCGGACATCCATTTCCCGGCAGGCGGCAACGACAGTGTGGGCGTAGAAGCCGCTGTCGGCCCGCACCGTGAGTTGTCCCCTGGCCCCGCCGTAGCGCACCCGCCCCACCGTCTCACGCAGGAAGTGGGCGGCGCCACGGGCGGTGTTGGCCCGGCCCTCGCGCAGCCGGGACATCAGCACCTCGCCGGTGCCGACGGCAATGGCCAGCAGCGGGTGATAGCCGCGGGCGCCGGTATAGCCGTGGTGGCGCGCTCCCTCCTTGGCCAGTCCATAGGTCTCGCAGATGGTCGAGTCCAGGTCGATGGTCAGGGGCGAGTCGCCGGGTCCGGCCCCAGCGGCCCAGGCCCGGGCCAGCAACTGGCGGCTCACGCGGTCGAGTTGACGGACATGCCCCCACCGGAAGCTGCGCAGGAAGGTCCCCAGGGTGGATGGCGCCTTGACCACGCAGCCTAGAACACCGACCGTCCCACCAGCGCGCAGCGCATCGGCGTCGTCGATGCAGTCGCCGCCTGCCAGCGCGGAAGCGACCAGCGTCAGCATCTTGTCCCCAGTGTTCGCCCGTCCCGGCGCGCCGCCGAGGTCAAGGTGATGGTCGACGAGTTCTCGCAGGCCCAGGTGCCGGGCCAGGGTGGCCGGCAGGAGCAGGCCGGCATTGGCCACCAGGCGATGGTCGTCAAAGAGGATGCGGATACGGTCGGGTTTGTTCTGTGGCAGCATCTATTGGGTGCTCCTTGTTTCCGGGCGGGTTTCTGTTCCAAAACCATTATCCCAGATTCAGAGGAGCACCCTCTAGCTTCTTCAGGGGCTGTCCCCAAGGCCGTCCTTCGGTGGATTCGGGCTTAGACCTAAGTGAGGATTATGTCCTGATCCGCGCTCGTAACCGCGGGGTTCCTATTTCGGGAGTCCCGAACAGCTGCGAGAAGGCGATCCTCCTTCGGAACATTCACCAGGCTTCCCGTCATCTTCTCCGTGCAAGGTCGTGGGTTCGATTGGAATCGCGTGCCGCGGAATTCTCGGACTTCGTTCTGCGGCCACTTCGCCAGTTGCCTTCGGTATCCAGGCTGACCTTGCCGAAGGCCACTCCGAATCACGACACGGCGATCAACTTCAATGGTCGGTGCCAGGTGCATCTGTTTCTTAGCGACACCCGCCGAGGCCATCCCAACGGCTACTATCAGCCCTTACTTCCTGATGAACTCACCTTTGAAAGACTCGCCAAGGTGTTCAAGGGATACAAGCTGGCGGTTCAGTACCTGTGGTTCCGCCTTCTAGGTGAGAGATTTGCCGGCTCGGTTGCAGCTAAGATCCATACGGCAGCCAACTGGCGCAGCTTCGACGATTACTACAAGCCGCTCCAAGACGAGCTTATCGACCCTCTGGAGGAATTCACAGGGTTAAGGGGGGGATTCAACAGCCTCGTAGTTGCAGAGCCTGGGGCTAAGAGTGTCCTTTCAGAGTTGCTAGAGCCCATGGCGAAAGAGCAACCCTTGTCGCTACAGCGGGACATTCAGCGCAAATTCTTGTGGTACGACGTCGAACTGGTTGACGCCTCCGCAACCATATTCAGCGGGGTTCTTATTTTCGTGTCGCTTCTCAATGGAGCGGTCGTATTTCGTCGACGGGTCGGGAACCACGATCCCGTCTTGATAATGCGCG